>NZMY01000051.1 GCA_002694745.1 Croceicoccus sp.
GACATGGAATTGCCCGAGGATGGATATCGCCCACTGCGCACGCAAAACAGCCGGTCAGGCGCTTAGCGTACGTTTACGACCAGATTCTGCGATGCCCCCTTGATTGACACCTCCGCTTGAATGGGTGCCATTGGCCCAGCGAAAGCTGATCTGGCTCGAATGGCCCTCGCTGTCGAAGAAATCCGACAGGAACGGCTTTTGCGTGGCATATCCGCGGCGCGCCGTTCCATCCCCAGATCCAAGGCAAGATCGAGCGCTGGCACCAGACGTTGAAGAACCGCGTGCTACTGGAAAACTATTTCCTGCCCGGTGACCTCGAATGCCAGATCGAGGCCTTCATCGAGCACTACAACCACAAGCGCTACCACGAGAGCCTGGACAATGTGACGCCAGCAGATGCCTACTTCGGCAGGGCTTCTGCCGTTCTGGATCGGTGTCGAAAAATCAAACGAAAGACCATCGCCCATCGGCGCTTGCAGCACCGCAAGATCGCCGCTTAAGATCAACCCTCCAGACGAGGCCAACACTCATCAAGCGAGCAACCTCATCTGTGCCAAATGTTCTGACGACGGACAATCACGGGATTGACGGGGGAAGATGCGCTTGCCCCTTGTGAGAACACCAAGATCTGAACCTACCGGCCCCTCGCCTCGGTGAGGGGCCATTTTCTGCGCTTGGGGGCCTTCCTGCCGTTCACGGGCCTGTCGGTGATTGGGAGGTTCGGCAAAATCGGTAATCTGTCCATTTCGCTGATAATGGCGAGGAAGTCGAACATTCGAAACGTGGGCTTTCAAACGCGATTGCGGCAATGTTCCCCTATATTTGAACCCGGGGGCGTTGTGGCTGTTCCACTAAAACAGCGATAACAGCGAGGCGTAGTCATCGCTCCACCTTTCACGAGAGGGCGGAGGCAATGGCTGCCAATGCGCGCTGTAAAGCCGCAATTGCTCCAACCGATCCCGACTTGGCGCGAGAACGATCCAGTCCGAGGCAGTTAGCCCTTCCGGAAGTCCATCGAAGTCCTCCCGCATCATCCCATGCCAGTCATTTTCGCCGAGGGCCGCTATCATGGGTGCCAGGTCGAAGAAGCGATTGGAGATATGGATCAGCAGAAGGCCGTCATCGGCCAGCGCCTTGCGATAGATTGCGAAGGCTTCCTGCGTAAGCAAGTGCAGCGGAATCGCATCCGAGGTGAAGGCGTCGATCGCCAGTATATCAAGATTGCCAGGCTGTTCGTCAGTCAGGTTCAGCCTTGCATCGCCAATCACGATCCGCGCATCGGGCGCGCACTGCTCAACAAAGGTGAAGGTGCCCTCCTGCGAAAAGCGCACGACGAGGGGATCGATTTCGTAGAAGGACCACCGCTGACCCGGTTTGCGATAGCAGGCGAGAGTACCTGCACCCAAACCGACGATACCCACCCTGGCGTCGGAATCCGCCAATGACAGCGCCATGCCTATGCCGGCAGTGCGCCCATAATAGGCCGTCGGCTCCTTCCTGCGGCCCGCCGCCTGCCATTGCTTGCCATGCATGGTGGTGCCATGCGTCAGTTGCAACATTTCGCCGCTGCGTGCTTCACTGACACTGTAAACGCCGAAATAGCTGCGCTCTCGCCTTCCTTCGAGGCTGAGCTCCAGCGTTGCGAAGCCGCCATGCCCCAGCATGAGTAGCAGGAAGACAAGCGTGAAGGCGGCGCGGCGCCCCGAAAGCAACGCTCCCAGCAGGATCAACAGGCTGGCCAGCACAATGATCGCGGCGCCGTATCCTCGCGCGACCGCGATGGCTAGGGCGATCGCCAGCACGAAAGCCCCACTAAGGGCGACGAGCACCCACCCGGGCCGGGCAAAGACGTTCCAGCGCTCCCCCAGTACGGACAGGTACGACTTGCGTCGAATCAGCAGCGCGGCGGCCAGGAGCAGCATGGCATGCTCGTAGATCCAGTCGAACAGCAGCGGCGCAATCAATGCCGTAAACACACCGCCCAGCGCGCCGCCAAGCGATACGATCAGATAGAAGGAGGTAAGCTGCCTGGGATCGGGCCTGAGTGCATAAAGACGCCCATGCAGCACGACGGCCAGAACGAACAGCAGGGCCACCATTGCCAGCGCGATTGCCGGGTTCGATTGCCCGCCCGAAATCATAGCCAGCCCGCCAACCAGCAACAGGAGGATGGGCGCATAAAATTCCAGAATGCGCACCCAGTCGCCGCGGTCGGAAAACGCGACCGAGAAGCTGAGCAAATATAGCCCCAGCGGGATGACCCAGAGAAGCGGCATGGCCATGAGGTCGGTCGTCAGGAGCGTGGTCGTCGACATCATCAGTCCGGCCGGAACTGCCGAGAGCGCCAGCCACGTCAGGATGCGCGCCCGGCCGATCGGCGCGCGCGCTTCGGTGTCCGTCCGGGTGCTATCCTTACGCAAGCCATCAGCCTTGCCGACAAAGCGCCAGCGTGTCGCCGCGGCAAGAATAACCAACACGATCAAGATGAGAAAGCCGGCGCTCCACGCGTCGCTTTGCCGGGAAAGCCCCATGTTCGGTTCGACCAGGAACGGATAGACGAGCAAGCCTGCAAAGCTGCCCAGATTGGATGCGGCATAGAGGCGGTATGGATTGCCCGCGCCAGAGACGGCGGCATACCAGCACTGCAACAGGGACGCCTGCGACGACAAGAGCAGGAAGACCGGGCCGATCATCGCTATGAACAGGAAAGGGACCCACAATGTCTCCCACCCCGGCGGCGCCCAATTGGTCACCGGTGCGATCGGCAAGGTCAAGGCCGCCAGCGACAGCAATACGGCGTGAATCACCACCTGTCTGCGGAAAGCCAGCCTGCCTATGACATGGGCATAGGCATAGCCGCCCAAGAGCAGAAACTGGAAAACAATCATAGCGCTGTTCCAGACAGCGGGCGCTCCCCCGAGGCGAGGCAGGGCCATGCGCGCGACCATCGGCTGGACGATGAACAGCAGGAAACTGCCAAAGCCTATGACGACTGTAAATAGTGCGCCCACGGCAATGCTGTTGAAACGATTTCCAATCACGTGCTTGCGCACTCCCATGGAATTCCGTTGCGACCGCAAAGGTCCTCAGAGCACGAAGCCATTTTTTCGCCGATCAGAATGATTGCCGCCGGGTGCGCCAATAGGCCAACCTGTTTCGTAATCTCACTGACATGGCTCCGCTTGATCGAGAATGCCGGTCATACAGCATAGACAGGGTGACAGGTCCTGGTTCCGGCCTGATATGCCGCGCCCGAGATCCCTAAAGACCGGCGAATTCCGCACCCAAGGCGCCGGGACCTTCGAATTTCTCATCTTCCCGCGCACCGATTGCAGGCTTTCTGCGCACATAGCGATCGTCCTGCAGGCATTCGATCAGGAAGGCACCGAGGTCGCCGATGCGGCACCGGAATGCTTCGGTAGGTAAAAACTCGTCCTCTACCAGCAGCGCCCCCGAAGCGGGTTTGTCGATAAGCCAACCGGGTCGAACTGCGGTCCATTTCAGATTGGGCCGTTTTTCCAATTGCGCCTCCATATCCCTCATCTGCTCCAGAATATTGTGCAACGCTGGTACGACCGTCAGCTTGAACCAAAGTGGCAGATTGGGTTGATCTGTCACGAAGGCCGCCGAAATCACCGCGATCCGGTCGATACCGGCCCGCTCCATGCCATCGACTATGTTTGTAGTCCCTTCGGTATAGAGCGGCGGGGGAGACAGCGCATTGCTTGGCGAAAAGGCGACGCCCAGCGTGGAGATGACGGCGTCGCAACCTTTCATGAGGTCGTCCAGTCCGCCTTTCATCACGTTCGCTTCTCGATAGACGACGCCTTCGACCCGATCGGTTTGTCCGGGCAAGGCCCTGTCGATCGCCACCACGTCCCACCCGGCGCGCACGCCGTGCCTGACAACTTCGCGACCGGTTGCGCCGTCAGCACCGAGGATTGCAATGCGTGTCATACTTCTCCAGCTTCGCTTCCTGACGACCGGGATAGAATGTTCCGTCTGATCGTTATCGAACCGTTGTTCCGCCCACTATGTTCCTCCAAATTTGTGAGCGACCTGTGATTGCGAGATGTATGAGGCGGAAATTCTCATTTGGGGGAATTGATTGGGCATGTTTGCCGGCAGTTATTGCGGACCCGCGCCAGATTTAGCCGAGATTGCTTCGCGCTGGAACTTCGATCCGGTTTTGCTCGCGGTTTTGGCGGCTGCGATCACGGTGGCCTTGCGGACAGGCAACCGGCTGGCCGCAGCCGGCGTCGCATTGCTGTTCGTGGCATTTGTCTCCCCTTTGTGCGCCGCGAGCGTGGCGCTTTTTTCCGCACGCTCGGTTCACCACCTGCTCCTGATCGCCGCCGCGCTGGCCGTCTCGTTAGTGAAAGGGGATCGCCTGCCGGGCTGTCGCACCGATTTGCCCTGGTCGGTCGGCTTGGCTACGATCGCGATGACAGCGGTATTCTGGGGCTGGCACGTACCTGCGCTTTACGATGCGGCGCTGGCCAATATGGCGGTCTACTGGCTGATGCAGATCACCATTTTCGCAAGCTCGTTCGCGTTCTGGCTGGCGATCCGCCGGGCCAATATCGTTACGGCCGTCGGCGGCCTGATCGTTGGAATGGTGCAGATGGGATTGCTCGGTGCGATCCTGACTTTCGCCAATCGGCCCCTTTATGCCGTTCACGCCATCGCGGCGCCGTCGTGGGGCCTTTCACCCACTGCGGACCAGCAGATCGCCGGCCTGATCATGTGGGTCGGCGGCATGGTGCCTTTCGCCCTTGGCGGCGCTATGATAGCAATGCACGCTTGGCAGCGTCAGGCTGAGACTGACGCCAGCCCGGTGTCAGGCAAGAATCTTGCCTGACAGTTAGCGGACCGACCCTGATATGATCCTGTCACTGGTAAAGGCGCTGCATATTGCCGCCCTGATCATGTGGTGTGCCGGCCTTTTCTGCCTGCCCCTCATGCTGAGCAAGCACGAGATCGGCGAGGAGCAATCCCACTACAGCCAATTGCGTTTGCTTACGCACCGCGGTTACGCCTATCTTGTGACGCCGGCGGCGATTATCGCGATTGCGGCGGGGACGGCGCTCATCTTCCTGAACGAGGTCTTCACCCTATGGATGTTCGTTAAATTGCTGGCGGTCGGCGTACTCGTCACGCTCCATGCATGGATCGGACATCTGGTGGTTTTGATGAGCGAACGGCGCGGCAGCTATGTGCCGCGCACGTCGATCCCGACGCTGGTGCTGATTTCCATCACGATGCTGACGATCCTGTTCCTGGTATTGGGCAAGCCTGCGCTCGAAAGTTTTGCGCCCGATCTTCTCCGCGAACCGCTCGGTCACGAACTTCCGGTCGACGAGACGCCGATTTGATATTCGAACACCAGCTTGCCCCCATGCCATCCCGTGAAACCGGTAAAGGCGACGGCGAAGGCAGAGATCATGATGCCGTAGGGAAGCACTGCCTGTTCAAAGCCCAGCAATCGAAAACCCCAGTTCATGCCAAGGATGGACAAGAGCATCACCGCGATGATGAAATGCGTCCAGCTGGCGGCGCGCTGGCGAATTCCGGGCACGCTCAGCAGTTCGACCGTGCCGGTCAGCCCCGCAAGAACGCCGAACAGAAAAGCCATCCCCGCAGCCCACAGACCAGCGCGCGCCCAGAAGATGTCGCCAGTCCACCAATAGAACAGGTCCGCGCCCAGCACACAGCTTGTCAGCGCTATCGGAAAGGCTACCAGCATGGCGTGGATGGGGTGTCCGGCAACGGCGATGCGGGATTCCAGCCGGTGAAAATTGGGCTGGTTTTCGACGGGGTCGACCAGCACTGCCGGCTCCGCCTCAACCAGCTCCTTTTCGACAACCTTGTCATGCATGCTGTCACTCATCGATTTCGTCCTTCGCGCGATCGGCTCCGGCTGGCCAGCCCGATCTGCCTGTTGCCTGCTCTTGCGGCGTGCAAGGGTGGCTTGTCCACCATAGATCCCGCAGGCCCGTCCGCATCGCGCGTCGCGAACCTGTGGTGGTGGATGCTGGGTGGCTCTGCCCTGTTGTGCACGCTGGTGTTTACGCTCTTGCTGGTCGCCCTGTTCCGGCGCGGCGTGGCGGATCGCGAAACACCGGCCCGCAAGCGGGTATGGATCGGATGGCTGGGCGTCGTCATGCCGGTGGCGGTGCTGATGGTGCTTCTCGGCTTTGCGCTGTGGGTGGGTGAGCGCAACCTGCCAACCGACCGAGCCGCGCAGGTGGTTCAGGTAACGGCCTATAATTACGGCTGGGAGTTCTGTTACGAAAATGGCAGCTGTTCGGAAGGCGTGCTGCGCATCCCTGCGCGGCAATCCGTCGACCTCGACATCACTGCGACCGACGTGATCCACAGCCTCTGGATTCCGCGACTGGCGGGGAAGATGGACGCGATCCCCGGCCAAATCAATCGGCTGAGGATCCAGGCGGACAGGCCCGGCCAATACGAAGCGGTCTGCGCGGAATATTGCGGCGTGGGTCACGTATACCACCGTTTCGTGGTGGAGGCTTATGACACTGGTGAGACTGACTACGCGGTGGAGGCGGCGCGATGAAGGCAATCGAGCTCCACCGCGAACTGACGCGCATCTGGCAAGGCGAACCCGGCTGGCGCGGCGTGTTCAGCAGCGTAAGCCATACCGATCTTGGCAAGCGCTTCATCGTTGCCGCTGCCGTGTTTTTCGGCATCGGGGGCGTGCTTGCCATGCTGATCCGTGCCCAGCTGGCCACGCCGCAAAGCGCGTTCGCCGGGCCGGAAGTGTATAGCCAGATCTTCACGATGCATGGTAGCATCATGATGTTCCTGTTCGCGATCCCGATGCTGGAAGGGCTGGCCATCTATCTGTTGCCCAAGATGCTGGGCGCACGCGACCTTGCCTATCCGCGCCTTACTGCGCTGGGTTGGTGGTGCTATGTTTTCGGGGGCAGCATCATGATACTCGCGCTTTTGGGCGGGGTTGCGCCCGATGCGGGCTGGTTCCTCTATCCTCCGCTTTCAGGGCGAGAATTCACCGCCGGCGTCAATTCCGATGTCTGGCTGCTCGGCATCACCTTCGTCGAGATCTCGGCGATGTGCGCTGCGATCGAGATCGTGGTGACAATCCTCAAGTTCCGCGCCGCGAACATGTCGCTGATCAGAATGCCGATCATGGCGTGGTATCTGCTGGCAACGGCCGGAATGATGATCTTCGGCTTCCCGCCGCTCATCCTGGGGTCGATCCTACTTGAAGTGGAGCGGGCGTTCGGATGGCCGTTCTTTCAGCCCGAACTGGGCGGTTCGCCGCTTTTGTGGCAGCATCTGTTCTGGCTGTTCGGCCATCCGGAAGTGTATATCATCTTCCTTCCTGCCGCCGGCGCGCTTTCCACTATCATTCCCGTGATGGCGCGCACACCCCTGATTGGATATGGCGCAATCGTGACCGCGGTCATGGCGCTTGCCTTCCTCAGCTTCGGGCTGTGGGTGCACCACATGTTCACGACTGGCATTCCCCATATGGCGCTCGGCTTCTTTTCCGCCGCCTCGGTTCTGGTGGCGATCCCCACGGCGGTGCAGATCTTTGCGTGGATCGGCACGTTCTGGGTTGGCCGGCCGAAATTCACCCTGCCGATGTATTACGTGGTCGGCTTCTTTGTCGTGTTCGTCCTTGGCGGGTTGACCGGGGTGATGCTGGCCATCGTGCCTTTCGACCAGCAGGCTCATGATACTGCGTTTGTTACCGCGCATCTGCATTACGTGCTCGTCGGCGGGTTCGTTTTCCCTATGCTGGCGGCAGCCTATTACTGGATGCCGCATGCGACCGGTCGGACGCGGGTCATGCGGATCGGCATCGCGGCGTTCTGGCTGATCTTCATCGGATTCAACCTTACCTTCCTGCATATGCACCTGACTGGCCTTCTGGGCATGCCACGCCGCGTTTATACTTATCCGGCAGAGGCGGGCTGGACCTGGCTCAATCTCATCTCTTCGGTCGGCGGCTTCATGCAGGCCTTTGGCTTCGGGCTGTTCGCGATCGACATCGCACTGCAACGGCGGCTGGGCAATCGGTCGCGCCGCGATCCGTGGGATGCGGAAACGCTGGAATGGGCGATGCCCACACCGCCGCCGCAGTATAATTTCGCCAGTCTTCCCACAGTTAGCAGTCGCGAACCGTTGACGCACGAGCGAAATATCGGCGCGGGCCTTGCTGCCGGAAAGGGACTGCTGGGCCGAACCATCGATGGCCGGCGCGAAACTCTGGCGGTCGATATTGTCACCGGCGCACCCGAACATGTTGTCGTCTTACCCGGTCCCAGCCGCCTTCCCTTCTTCACCGCCATGGTGATCGGCGGCTTTTTCCTGTCCATGCTGCTCAGCCTGTACTGGCTGGCCCCCGTATTCGTTATCGGCACCGCGGTCATGGTGTGGCGGTGGGGGAGCACCACCGGCACGATTCACGATCCCGGCCCGGTCGATACAGGAAGGGGCTTCACCTTGCCTACCGGTTTCGCAGTCCGTGGCAGCGTCGGTTACTGGGGTAGCGTTCTGGCCATAGCGGCAAGCGGAACTCTTTTCGCTTCGCTGGTCTTTGGCTTCTTCTTTCTATGGGTGGTGGCGCCCAACTGGCCGCCGCCGGGAGGTTACGGGCTCTATCTCGCTGAACCCCTGATCGTCACCGCGGGCGCCGGGGCCGCCATCATGGCCTCGCGGATGGGGATGCGCGGCTTTCACCGCGCGGAAGGCAGTGCGTTGGCGGCAGCGGGAGGGCTTGCGGCGGGTATCTGTGCACTTCTGTTCGGCGCAGTGCGCCACCTTCCCGGTCCGACAGATCATGCCTTCGCGGCCGTTGGATGGATGCTCGTCAGCTATGCGGCATTTTCGGCATTAGTGGGGATATTGATGCAGGTTTTCGCGCGGGGCCGGATCTCCAGCGGACATGTGACCGCCGAGCGCCCTCATCAATTTCGCATCGCCGCCGTGTGGAGCGACTATGGAGCAGGTGTCGCCATCGCGGTTGCATGGCTTCTTGCGTGGTCGAGTGCAACGCTGTGATTGCCCTGTTGCGGATGATCTCGGGCATTGTCCTGTGGGCCGCGGCATTCAGCACGCTTTATGCGCTCCATGGGCTGAACTGCTCTTTCGACAGTACGGGCGAAGGGCCTTTCGGCCTAGTAACGGGCAGGGCATTGCTGCTGGCCACTTGGGCCAGCCTGCTTGTCGCACATGCCTTCTTAGTCGCCTGGCTGCTCAGGCGGCACTCAACATTGCTGGACCGGATTGGCATTGCGCTTGGATGGATCGGCCTAGGCGCGACGATAATAACCGGGGTGCCGATATTGATGATATCAATCTGCATATGATTGATCGATAATCCCTTTCAGACCGATCGGGCGGATAATCGAAATACGCAAGCGACTTGGCGAACGGCAGACCAGCCAGCAGTGGTCATTCGGCCTTTGTTAGAACCTGACGGGGTATGGCGGAAACTGGTCGGAAGATGACGCCTGCGCGGAACTGTCGGAAGGGCAGCTTACAGCCAATCGGATCTCATAACCTGCCCTTCCGGTTCGTCCCAAACCCGGTCATACAGAGCCGATCAAATTTCCTTTTCCGGTGTCAAGCGAACAACAGGCAATCGCAATGACTGGGACGAAAGCTCAGAGCTGACCCATTGGCGTGGCAGCCAGAACATCCGCTATCGCTACCAGTGCTTTCAAGACCTGCTACCGCGGATCGTCCGACCCAACGATAAGTGCGGCACTCTGTGGAAGCGCGCCGGACGGGCGGGAGTTCTGTTCAGATGCGGACGACCTACAAAGCCGCTTGATTTTACCCTGCATCGAGCAAGATCGGATGTTTGCAGGGTAAATCTTGCAGCTGCGCGCTTTACCCTGCATTATGAATATTTCCGCTCTGGCAGGGTAAAACATGAATATTCAAACATTTTCAGACGAGCAGGCGAGGGTGATCGTCAATCTCGACCAGGCCTATCAGGTCTGGATGGATGCTTTGCGGACCTTGAACGACATGCCTTACAATCTACGGATCAAGGAGGTGTCGGGTAGAAAGTACCTGTACGAGATCACCGATCGCCGCGGGAACATGAAGAGCATGGGGCCGCTCGATGAAGGCAAGCAGGCCGAGTTTGACCAGTACAAAGCAGAAAAGGCGGAGCTCAAGGAGCGACTGGCGGGGAGCAAGGAAACCCTCCAGGAGCAGACAAACCTTTATCGTGCCTTGCGTCTTCCCATGCTTCCCACCGAGGCCGGGAAAATCTTGCGCGAGGCCGACCGCCTTCGCATGTTGGGCGATCAGGTAATGGTTGTCGGGACGAACGCACTGATTGCCTATGCGCTGGAGGCCAACGGTTTCATCCGGGACGCGCCCGACACCACTATCGATTTCGATCTGGCACTGACCGGTATCGACTTCGACGAAGATCGCGCGACCTTGTGGAAGGTGCTGAAGGAAGCCGATGCCACCTATTCGGTCAATACCGAACGGCCATTCCAGGCCCGAAATGCCAAGGCCTACGAGGTTGAAATCCTGTCAGCGCCAAGTCGCATAGCGGGGCAGGCGCCAAAGGACCGTCCACGACCTGTTCCGCTACCCGAACAGGAATGGCTGCTAAACGGCAGGCCGGTCGACCGTGTTGTCGGTGTCCGGGATGGGGAAGCCGCGCGCATGATCGTGCCCGATCCACGCTGGTTTGCACTCCAGAAGCTGTGGATGGCGGAGAAGCCAGAGCGCGACAACCAAAAGAAGCCCAAGGATCGCAGGCAGGGAAGGGCGCTCCTCGATGCCGTTTGGCTGACCATGCGTCATTACCCGCTTAATGATGCATTTTACGAGAAATTGCCCGCAGATTTGCGGCCGCACTACGAGGCTTGGGAGAAGCAGAAGCCAGAACGCTCATGACGGGGGCCGGTGAGAGAATGTTCGAAAACGTACGCTAAGCATCCCGACCGTTCCGATGGAGGCGGAGCGGCCTGAACCGCTCGCGGGGCTTGTCCATCTCGCTCCACAGATAGTCGCCAGTGAGGCCGATATGCTCCCAGCCCAATGGCGCGACATGGGCAAGCAGTTCGTCCAGCACCTCGACACCGCTGGCGCGCAAATGCCGGACGGCGCGGTCGAGATAGACGGTGTTCCAGAGCGTGACGGCCGCGGTGAGCAGGGTCAGGCCAGAGGCACGATGGCGCTGGTTCTCGAAGGTGCGGTCGCGCAGTTCGCCGAGGCGGTTGAAGAAGATGGCGCGGGCGAGCGCGTTGCGGGCCTCACCCTTGTTGAGGATGCTGCCGGTGCGACGCCGCTGTTCGGGATCGTCGAACCAGTCGAGCATGAACAGTGTGCGCTCAATCCGCCCGATCTCACGCAGCGCGCGGGCGACGGGGTTTTGACGCGGGAAACCCGCCAGCTTGCGCAGCATGACCGAGGCACTGACGGTGCCGGCGCGGATCGAGGCGGCGAGCCGCAGCGTCTCGTCCCAATCCTCTTCGATCGCGCGAACGTTGACCGGGCCCGCGACAAGTTGGCGCAGCGTCGGCCAAGGATCGAGCGACGACAGGCTATACAGGCGGCGTTCGTTGAGGTCGCGAATACGCGGTGCGAAGCGGAAGCCGAGCAGATGGCACAAGCCGAAGACATGATCGACCGCCCCGGCGGTATCGGTCGCATGTTCGCGGATCACCAGTTCACTCTCATGATCGAGCAGGCCGTCGAGGACATGCGCGGCCTCACCAGCATTGGCGGCTATGACCTTGGTATGGAACGGCGTGAAGCGGTCGGTGACGTGGGTGTAGAACAGCACGCCGGGTTCGCTGCCGTAGCGGGCGTTGCGATCGGCGCGCGCCTCGCCCTGACCGCCGGCGCGGAAGAACTGCCCGTCCGAGGACGATGTGTCGCCCGGTCCCCAGACCTGGGCGAGCGGATGCGCGGTGTGGCAGTCTACGATCGCCGCCAGCGCCGACAGGTACGTTTCATCGCGCACATGCCATTCCGCAGTCCAGCGCAGGCGTGACAATGTCAGCCCACGCGAGCTTTCCGCCATGCGCCCGAGGCCGAGATTGGTCGCATCGGCGAGGATCGACCCCATCAGCGCGGACTGGTCAGAGGCCGGCTCGCCACTGCGGGCATGAACGAAACGGTCGGCAAAGCCCGACCACGCGGCGACCTCAACCAGCAGGTCCGTAATGCGGACACGCGGCAGCATCGCGTAGAGCCGGGCCTTCAGCGCCTCGGCATCGTCGGACGGAGATCGCCGGATCGGCGAGATCAACAACTGCCCGCGCTCGATCGTTACGTCGACCAGTTCGCCGGCCGCGGCTGCGCGCTCCACCTCGGTCATGCGCTGGGTCAGCATCGCGCGCCGTTCCTCATACCATTGAGAAAAACGGGACGGCACGGCGAGGCGCAGATCGCTATCGGTGCGCATCGTCTCAAAGGCGGGCACCGGCAGCAGGTAATCGTCCAGCGTGCGATAGGCGCGGCTGCCATCTACCCAGATGCTGCCTGATCCGAGCCGTTCGCGCAGGTGGACGATCACCGCGATCTCATAGGCGCGGCGGTCGATTGTCCCTTCGGCCGGCTGCACGACCTTGTGCCAGCGTGGCTTGATGAAGCTGGTCGGCACACGCTTCGGCAGGACCGATCGGCCGTCGCGGTACATCGTTCGCAGCGCCTCGATCGCGCCGAGCAGCGGATCGCCCGATCTCGCGGTCCGGAAGGTGAAGGCGGCGAGGAAGGTCGGGGCGAACCGCCGCACGGCAGGGTAGCGTTCGACCACTTCCTCCAGACCGTCATCGGCCGCACGCGTCAGATCCTCGGCGAAGCGGATGCTGCGATCGAGCTGATCCCAGCCCACCCGGTCATCGATCGTGCGAAAGGCGTCGCGTCCGCTCGCGCGTGCATCGACCAGCAAGCGGCCGAGCCGGACATGAAAGCGCGCCGTGTCTTTCAGCATCCGTGCCTGCCCGAGCAGCCGGTCGGACCGGGTACGGTCGGCGCGGCGGAACAGCGCCCCCACCATCTTCTCGACCATGACCAAGGCGGCATCGGTCAGCGCCGCCTCCATCTCGATCATGGAGGCGACCAGCATCGCGAGTCGGCGCGGGCGTTCGAGACGCCGGAGGTGTTGCGCAGTGACGATGCCGGCGGTCCGGGCGATGACGGCATAGCGGGCGGCATGGATACGTCGTGCCCGATCGGTTGCGATCCCGATGCCGCGCACCGCGTCGAGCCGTTCGACGATCCCCTTCAGGTTCGACGCCGATGGCGCTTCCGGCCATTCGCGTAGCCATCCCAGACGGGTGCGACCATTGTCATCGGATGCGATCAGGCGTTCGAGTGCCGCTTCCTGATCGGCCGAGCAATCGCGGATCAGTCCGGCATGGGCGGCCTTGCGTGCATGGGCCCGCACGATGAGGGCGAGCCGTTCCAGCGTCGATGCCGCAGGCAGAACAATCCGGTCGAGCCGCAGGCGATTGACCATGCCGGCGACGATCGCCTCGCCCCGATCGGTCGAGGTGGCGATCTCTGATCCCAGTGCCAGCGTCGATCGTACGTCGATCCGGTCAAAGGCGCGCAGACCAAGATACGCTTCGATCTCGGCGCGATGCTCGCGCAGCGTCGTCGCACGGGCAGAATAGTCGGCGAAGTCGTCGATCCGGCAACCGATCTGGTCGGCGAGCAGCGACAGCATGAGGGCGGGCACTGCTTCACTCGGCAGCAGCGCACGCCCCGGATGACGCAGGTAGCAGAGCTGCACGGCATAGCCGAGCCGGTTCGCTCTGCGCCGACGACGCGCTACCTGCGCGAGGTCATCGGGGCCGAGAGTGAAGAGCCGCTCGATCGTCGCGCTGTCAGAAGGCGGATCGAAGATCACAGCGCGCTGCGCAGGCGATAATATTGTTCTGGACGGCATCGGCTTCCTGTTTGTCACGCAACAGGGATGTGGCCCTGTTCATGGAGCATAGACGAGGAGACGGGTTATGTGACATTATGCAGATTGATCGACGGGCAATGCCGCTCCGTCACGCAGACGGACGTATATGTGACAACGCAGCTCGGTTACGCGCGAGTGTCCAAGGCGGATGGCAGCCAGGTTCACGACCTTCAGCACGACGCGCTGGTCGCGGCCGGCGTCGATCCCGAGCATATCTATGAGGATGCCGCGTCGGGCCGGCTCGACAAGCGGCCGGGGCTGGATGCCTGCCTGAAGGCACTGCGCCGTGATGACACGCTGGTCATATGGAAGCTCGACCGCCTCGGTCGCGACCTGCGCCACCTCGTTAACACAGTCGGCGACCTGACCAAGCGTGGCATCGGCCTCAAGGTGCTGGCCGGCGAAGGCGCGTCGATCGACACCACCACCGCCAACGGTCGGTTGATCTTTGCGATTTTTGCCGGCCTCGCCGAGTTTGAGCGCGAGTTGATCGTCGAGCGCACCCGCGCCGGTCTGGAATCGGCACGTGCGCGCGGCCGACATGGCGGTCGCCCGTTCAAGATGACGCCCGCCAAACTGCGGCTTGCCTAGGCGGCTATGGGCAAACCCGAAACCAAGGTCGCCGAGCTGTGCGCCGAGCTGGGCATCACGCGTCAGACGCTCTACCGGCATGTTACGCCGAACGGAGAGATCAGGACGGACGGACAGAAGCTTCTCGCTCGAAAAGCGCGCCCATCGATCAAGGCATGACGAATTTGAACAATCTCACGTTCGTATTCATCGGAGGGGAGCATCAGGTCCTGCATCTCGCGCCGGTCGCCGCAGAACTTAGCCTGAGCCATCCGGATATCACGGTCCGCTGCATCTGCGCCGACGACCGCACCGCCGCCGCCTTGCGCGCAGTGGCTGCGGCGATGAGAGCCAGCACGATGACCGTGACGCAGATCGCCTGGCCTTGGGCGGGCAGGATTGCAGCGCGCATAACGGGCAGCCGCTCGGCGGCGAAGGGGCCCCTGCTGGCGCGGATCCGATGGCAGGCCCGCAAGACCCAGGCCATCATCGTTCCCGAGCGCACCTCTGCGGCGTTGCGATGGCTTGGATGGAAGCGTCCGCTGGTACATTTCCGCCACGGCGCTGGCGACCGTGCACCATCCACCGAAGCCAAGCAGAGAGCCTTCGATGCCATCTTCGTTCCCGGACAGAAAGACATCGAGCGTGCCGTCGCGCAAGGCCTCAGCCGTAAGCGGCTTTCGGCCGTGGGCTATATAAAGATCGACTATTTGCAGGCCTTGCCCACCGGACCGCGATTGTTCGACAACGATCGCCCGACCGTCTTCTACAACCCTCATTTTGATCCTGCGCTGTCCTCGATCGGGATCGCTCGCGATGTCATCGCCCGTTTCCGCCAACAGGAGCGGTACAACTTGGTCTTCGCCCCTCATGTCCGCGCGTTCGAAAACCTCGATCCGATCGCGCGAGCGCGGTGGCTGGAACTTGCCGTGCCAGAGCACATCGCGGTCGATCTGGATTCTCCCAAGCTGTTCGACATGAGCTATGCGCGGGCCGCCGACATCTATCTGGGCGACATGTCGAGCCAGCTTTACGAATTCCTCGCTAAGCCGCGGCCCGTCGCTTTCGTGAATGCGCATGGCGCTAACTGGCAGGACGATCCAAGGTACGCTGGTTGGCATCTGGGAGAGGTCGCATCAGGTGCCGACGATGTGCTTGCTGCAGTAGATCGAGCCTTCGAACGGCATCCCGACATGATCCAAAGACAGGCGAAAGCGACAGCGTTCGCGTTCGGCCGCTACGATGGCGCAATCAAACGGGCCTCATACCAACTGCTCCACACCCTGCAATCGCTCTGATCCCTTAGCGTACGTTTTCGAACATTCTCTCACCGGACCCCGTGCCGAAGGACACGCGCGACGGGGTGGATGTCGTCCTCAGCCAGGCGGAGATCGAAGCCGAGAAGTTGCGGGAGGAGGTGGAGGGTTCGCTCGATCGTTCGGTGGAGCAAACCGCGGGCGAATTGCAGCACAGGACCGCTGCCAAGGAAGTGGTCGACGGAACCAGCGACCAGCGCGATCACGACGACCTGTCGAAGTTCAAGCACACCGGCAAGCGCGACGATCGCGAACGGCAGCGCCTGGCCCAGCGGGACGTCGAAGAGCGAAACGCGTCCAATCGGAACGTCGTCGCGCAGACGCGCCAGGTCAGAGGACGCGACGACGGCCAGGAAAGCATCCTCGAACGGGAGAACCGTCAAGGGTTCGGCCGTGAGACGGAAGAGCACCATGAGGTCTCCATCGAAGAGGATCAGGAGATGGGCCGGTGACCCCCTCTCCATCCATGCGCCGAAGCCGGAGCGACCACATGATCGCCGCGCTGCCCCATCAAGCTACGAAGACGCGGTTCCTCGACAATGAGGTGAGAGCCGGGATCGGCGGCGAGCAATTCGGCATAAGCGCCGACTGGCTCCTCCGCGGCCGCGGCCGAATGCTTCGAAGAGTAATCAGGCTCGGGAGCGTCTGATGCTGTCCGTCGCATCGGTTTCCTCCGCAGGCGGAGCAGCGAACTACTTCGCCAAGGACGACTACTATGTCGGCGATGGCCCTGCCGAGCTCAGCGAGTGGGGCGGCAAGGGTGCCGAGGCGCTGGGCCTGAGCGGTCCCGTCACGAAGGAGGATTTCGAGAAGGTCCTCGATGGCAAGCTGCCCGACGGGACCATCGTCAACGGCAACGAGAACCGGAGAGCTGGGATCGACCTCACCTTCTCCATGCCGAAGTCCGCAAGCCTCATGGCGCAGCTCGGCGGAGACAAGCGCGTCCTCACCGCGCAGGAGGCGGCGGTCAAGGCGACCATGACCTATCTCGAGAAGCATTTCGCCGAGGCGCGCGACTATTCGCGCAATCCGAATGGCGAAGCGGTTCAGACAGGAAAATTGCTGTACGCGCTCTTCCAGCACGACACGAGCCGCAAGCTCGATCCGCAGAACCACACCCATGCCGTCATCGCCGCCATGACCCAGGACAAGGCGGGCAACTGGAAGGCACTCTGGAACGGCGAGGTCTGGAAGAACAATTCCGTCCTGGGCTCGATCTACAATGCCGCGCTCCGAACGAACCTCGAGAAGCTTGGCTATCGGACCGAGCTTACCGGAAAACACGGACAGTTCGAGATCCAAGGCGTCTCGCGTGAGGTGATCGAAGCCTTCAGTCAACGTAGACTGGACATACTCGCGACAGCCGAAAAGCTCGGCCGACGCGCGAACGAGACCGAATTCCTGCGAGGCGTCACCAAGAACACCCGGGATCCGAAACTCAATCCTGATGACAAGCAGGCGCTTCGCCAGGAATGGGCGAAGCGCGCCGAAGGACTAGAGTTCGATGCCAAGGCGATGGTCGAACAAACGCGCGCCCGCATCGACAACGGCCGCGAGGGACCGCTGGGAACGGCCGAACGCGTCCGCGGAGTGATCGCAGCGGTCCAGGAGACCGCGCAGCTCTACACGCGTCCCGCCGACGAACTGACCACGAACGGCCTGCAGCGCATGGGTCTGACCCCGACGCAGCTGCGCACCGAACTCGTAACGGCATCCGCTGTTCGCGTGATCGGCGAGCGCGAGACGTCGTGGACGCGCGGCGAGCTGGTGAAGACCGCGCTCGACCTCGGCGCCAGGGGAGTGACAGTCGAAGGCGTCGAAGCGCGAATGGAAGCGCTGGTCGACAAGGGCCAGATGCTGCCAGGCAAGAGCGCCCGGCTCGATGGGGCGATCGAGAAATACACCNCCCCCGAACACGTGGCGATAGAGCGGGCGACCCTCGCCAACGTGACTGCGGGGAAGGACGCGAGTCCAGGCATGATAAAGGCTAGCGGGGCCCCCGAGCGGTTGCGCGCGGTGTCGGGCGAGTACGATCTCAACGCCGAGCAGATCGCTGCCGGCACGCTGGCCTTGTCGAGCGACGACCGCACCGTCGTCATTCAGGGCGTGGCCGGAGCCGGCAAGACGACGCTCATCTCCGCGATCGCTAGCGTTGCGCGCGAGGAGGGCAGGGACGTGATCGGCCTCGCCTTCGCGAACAAGATGGTCAATGACCTGCGCAACGAGACCGAGATACGCACGGCGAACGGCGAGGCGGTGAAGGAGGGCATCGAAGCTAGGACCGTCTCCTCGTTCGTGAACCAGCACCTGCGCGGTGCGCTTCATGGCAGCGGACCAACCTTCGAAGCATCGCGCGCTGCGCTCGAGGGCAAGGTCCTCGTGCTCGACGAAGCCTCGCTGGTCGCGAACAAGCCGATGAACGACCTCCTCACCATCGCCAATCGCCTGGGTGTCGAGAAGCTGGTGATGATCGGCGACAAGGCGCAGCTGCAACCGATCGAGGCGGGCAAGAGCTTCTCGCTGATCCAGGCGGATTATCCCGCGCTGGCCCGGCTCGACACGAGCCTACGTCAGCGCACCGAGCACATGAAGGAAGCCTCGGGCCTCGCCCGCGCGGGCAGGTTCCGGGAGAGCTTCGCCTTGCTCGGCGACAAGGTGGTCGAGGCGGGCAAGGACCATCTGGAGGTTGCGGCGAAGACCTGGCTCGATCTACCCCCGGAGGACCGCGAGCGGACCGCGATCTATTCCTCCGGTCGCGACGCACGCGCATCGCTCAACCGGATGGTGCAGGACGGGCTGCGCGCCGAAGGATCGATCAAGGGCGAGGGGTTGACGCTCGATACGCTCAGGCCGGCCCATGCGACCCGCGAGGAGCTTCGCTACGCAGCAACCTACGCCAAGGGTCAGCTGCTCGAGGTGATGCGCCAGAATGCCCCTGGAGGGCTTTCTCGCGGCAGATACGATGTCGAGGGCCTGGACGCGAAGGGCAGGGTGTTTCTGCGCGACGAAAACGGCAAGCTGAAGCGCTTCGACCCGTCGCGCATCGACCCGGTCGACAAACGCGACGCACTGCGTCTGTCCGAGAAGACCAAGGAAACCATCCACGAGGGCGACAAGGTCCGCTGGACCGAGAAGGACGACGCCCGCAAGCTGATGAAGTCAGAGGAGGCGAAGATCCTCGGCGTCAAGGACGGCGTCGTCACGGTCGAGAACCGTCACGGGGAAACGGTCGAACTCAAGCAGAACGACAAGATGCTCGAGCGCATGGGCCTCGCCTACGCGATCAACATGCACCAGGCGCAGGGCGACACCCGTGATATGGCGATCGGCGAGATGCATTCGTCGGCGCGCCATCTCTCGAACCAGCGGCTCGCGCTGGTGATGATGACCCGCGTGCGCGACGACATCACGATCGTCACCAACGACAGGGACCAGCTGCTCGCCCAGATCGGCCGCAACCCCGGTGACAAGACCAGCGCGCTCGAGACGCTTGGCGAGAAGCGGATCGCGGATGCCCGCATTGATCGCGCAGCCCCCGACTTCAATCCGAAGATCCCCGAACACCTGAAGGTCGGAGAAGCAAGCGCGGATCGCCTGCCCTCGGTCGACAAAGAGAGCCTGCGCGCGGTGCCGCAGATCGACCTTCCCGAACGCAACATCGAACGTGCCCGATAGGAGACCGGCAATGGACAAGACCCAGCATGACCTGATCGCCAACGCCCCGCAGAAGGACAGTCTAAACTCCGTTCTCGAGCAACAGCCGACGCTTTCCAACTTCGTGAAGCAGGCGGGACTGCAGGAACTCGCCGAATTGGTGGAGGGGGACAATTTCGTGGCGTGCGATCTGGATCTGCACGGGGTCCAGGGATGCGCCGACATGCGCGAAATGGTCGCGAACCAGCAGATGGTAGCCGAATGCGTCGCAATCGGTCTCGCCATCCTCATCGCGGTGATCGTTGGTTCGATCGCCGTCACTTTCGTCAATCTCGCAACAAAGTTCGCAGCGCCGCTCGGAATGAACCGCGTCTACGCGCTCTTTCCGCGCCGCCTGAACGAATTCTGGAATGGCAGTACGACATGACACACCTCCTGACGGGCCCGTGGGGTTTTCTCCCCGCCACGCCCGAAGAGCTCTCCGCGACCGGCGTCGTCCTCGCCGTGGCGACCGGACTGACCCTTGATCTTCTGGGCCGACCCGCGCTCATCGACGGAGAACTGACGTCATGGACAAGCCAGACCCTCCTGTTCCTCGTCATCGCCGGCGTCATCATCGCGACAGCCGCGATCTGGAGCGGTCTGCCGCGCCGGGAGCTCTCCCGTCTCAAGGTGCCGCCGCAGCGATACCGATCGCGACGCTCTCACCCGACACGCAGGCTATACGACCGTCCGCCTTCCGGCCGGAGAGCGGCCGACCAAGACGAGCGTCGAACGGCACATCGAAGCCGCGCTCGGACCGCTCGTTGCGCACCGAACCCAATCACCCTGGCAAGCAACTCAAACCTGAAGGAGGACCACGATGGCGTTCGATTACGAAGACGTAGGCACATTCGGAAGCAAGCGAGCCGCCGAGGACTGGGCACACCGTAACAGGGTGGACCTGCGCGACCTCCACATCCGCAACGCCGGAGGCGATCGCGTCGAGGTCGGCATTCGCAAGAGCGGATACGACGACAAGGAAAATTACGACAACCGCAGCGGCGAAAGGCGCGACGGCTTCTGGCGATGACGCCCATGCTCGCGCGCAAGCGCCTCAAAGGTCCGGGAGGCATTCACCTTCCGCGAAACCGCTCCGCAAGGGGCATCACGCGCCACCGGCGCATCAACCACCCGGGCAACCGGAAAGAAGAGGGAACTAACAATGTTGAAGAAGATGATGGCAGCCGCTGCAATGGCAGGAGCTTTCATGGCCGTACCGGCAGCAGCACAGGATGCCTTAGCGGCGGATGAAATGCACGAACACGCTGCCGCCACGAAGACGATCGCCGATGGGGTGAATCAGAGCACCGGCAATGTCGCCCGGAAGATGCTCGATCTTGTCGCCCGGGAAGCGAAGGCGAAAGCGACGCTCGAAGACAGTGTCGAGCGCAAGCAGCGCCGTATGTCGCTGGACGAAATGGTCAAATGCCACGACTGCAAACAGGAGAAGCAGGACTGCGGCGATCAGGCGAAATGCGATGTTCGGAATGATTGCCGGAAAACGAAATGCCAAAAGAAGGCGTGAGCTCGGGAGGAAGGGCCGCGATCATCGACGAGCCGCAGGTCCGATGCCCCTTCTGCAGGGGTCTTATGCCGGGATGGATGTCGCGCTATCCCGGCAAAACCTGCACGCTCTGCGCACGGCCCCTTTTCCTGCTCCCTTTCATCTCCTCGCGGCATTATCGGTCGGTTCTGAGCGCGATCGACGTCGTGAAGATCATTATGCTGCCCGTGATGGCAGGTGCGACCATATCGTTCGCCATGGGTCGTCTCGAGGCCGACAGCTACGCCTGTATCGTCGCTGGCGCTCTCCTCACTTGGGGAATGATCGATGTCTGGGACGGAACGGCAGGCCTCAGAACCGGCCTGGACAAGGTCAGAAAGCGGATTTGTCGAGGTGCCGTCGCTCGCAAAATGTCCCTCGCAAAGACGATCTTCGGATCGGCCTCGATGGTGCTGGGCGCGATCGGCCTGCTGATGGTAAGGTGAAGATCCGCCGACAATTTGCGGCTACGCGCATTACGCTGCTCGGAATCGCAACACTGAGCGATCAGATCTCGACGGCTTTGGCACTTGGAATAGGTGGCGGAACTTAAGCGCTCAATGCTTCCGCAGCGGGAGAAGGCCTTATATGAGCAGTTCGCTTGCCGCGGTAACTTTGGGTTGCGTCGTTGCTCTCAGGCATTCGGCGACATATTGGATTTCTCCGGCATGCCGAAAAGCGGAGTGAGGGCACGACAACCGGCTGGTGATGCGTAGGATACTTGCTGTTCCGTCATGCCCATCCTTCGCTTCGGGCGTCGGCGCCGGCCAGTTTACGCCTGCGTTCTAAATGGTTCGGCCAACTGTGCGAGGTACGCATTAGGATAATCTTCGATGCCAGCGAGGCCGATCGCCCCGGCTTTGATATGCTCACTCGATCCAAAGCGCGCTGTACCAAGCAGAACATCCCAGAGCGTTAGAAACAGACCGAAATTGACGTCGCCGTCCGTTTGGGACGCAAGGTGGTGGTGCCGATGGACAGGGGCGACGGCCCAGACATATGCCAGCGGCCCGACCCGCATCTCGACATTCGAATGCTGTAACTGGAGCTGGATCAACACCGCAAAGGAAGCCACGGCAGCGACATCTAGAGGAATCCCCAATAGAAGCCATGGCAAGGCACCGGCGGAAACCTCGAAGAACTGGTGGACCGGATGCTTCAATAGCCCGTTGAAGCCGTACATGCGGCGTACCGAATGATGCACGGCATGAAAACGCCAGAGAAACGAAACCCTGTGACTGGCGAAATGGGCAAGGGTTATCCCTAGGTCGAGAAGCACGATCGCGATGGCCGCATCAGCCCATAAGGGCAGCGTCGTTGGCCAGGCTGATTCCCAAGGGACAAGGCTTGCGATGAGCGGAAGAAGCAGCACCATAGCCACAAGAGACCCTTCGTTTACAAGGGCATGCAAAACGTCCCGCCCGCCATCCCCATGGCTCGAATTCCACTGATTTTCGAAAGGCGCGATATGCTCGGCGGCAAGTGAGGTCCCGATCGCAGCGATGACCAGAACTAATACCAAGGCGCGCTGAGGCTGACTCACGCCGGGGATTCCCAAGCGGATGAAAATCTGATTCACCATGGCAAGCACATGGAGGCTTGCGGTGGCGGCAGCGATTGAGGTTCGATCTGACTACACATCGGCGGATTTGCGCCAGTTTGCGCGACGAAGTGGCGATGCGGATCAAGTCCGACGTCTGTTGGCCATTGCGCTGATCCTGGACGGCGGGAGCCGCAGCGAAGCGGCGAAGATTGCCGGCGTGACGCTGCAGATCGTGCGCGACTGGGTTCTGCGCTTCAACGAGGGTGGCCCCGAGGGTCTGGCCACTCGCAAGGCTCCGGGGCGGGCTTCGATCTTGAATAACGATCAGCGCGCCCGGCTTGCCGAGATCGTCGAGGCGGGCCCGATCCCCGCAGCGCATGGGGTGGTGCGTTGGCGGCTGTGTGATCTGGCGCAGTGGGTCTGGGACGAGTTCGAACTGTCGGTCACGCGCCACACCCTCGGGCGCGAGCTGCGTGCGATGGGTTATCGCAAGCTCTCGGCCCGGCCACGCCACCGCGGCCAGAAGAGCGACGACATTGCCGATTTTAAAAAAGTTTCGTCGCCCGTCTGGCGCAAATCAGGCGGCGGCTGCCGAAAGGAACGCCGATAGAGCTGTGGTGGCAAGACGAGGCTCGCGTCGGCCAGCAGACCAAGCTCACCCGGCGCTGGGCGAAGCGCGGAACGCGGCCATCAGCGCCAAAGGACCAGCGTCGCTCCTCGGCATGGCTCTTCGGTGCGATCTGCCCCGCCGAAGGCAAGGCCGCCGGCATCGTCATGCCTCGTTGCAACAGCGAGGCGATGAGCATGCATCTCGAGGAGATCGCCTTCCATGTCGCGCCAGGTGCGCATGCGGTCCTCCTGCTCGATCAGGCCGGATGGCACGGATCGGCCGAACTGGTCGTGCCTCACAACATTACGCTGATGCCGCTGCCGCCACGATGCCCGGAGCTCAACCCTGTCGAAAACGTCTGGCAGTTCATGCGCGACAACTGGCTGTCGAACCGCATCTTCAAATCCTACGACGACATCGTCGATCACTGCTGCTTCGCCTGGAACAAGCTCGTCGATCAGCCGTGGCGCATTATGTCCATTGGAATGCGACAATGGGCTCATGGGTTCTGATCAGCGCGCCTTGGTATAACAGCCAGGCCGGCGAACTATCCGAGGACACGATCGCCGTAGCGCCCCCGACAAAACCAAAAAAATAGAGTGGGGCATAGAGATAACGAAAAACGACCACTGGAGCCTCCATCAAACGATGGATCCATTTACGCTCCCGTCGCCCACCGGTCTTGAACGTTTCGGTGGTGTTTTAACGCACGATGGTAATCGCGATTTTTGCAAGACCCAGTGATGGCGTCACGCCGAACCATTCGACCAAACGACGGGTAAAGTGCGCTTGATCGGAAAACCCACCCGCGGCCGCTGCGGCAGCGACACTATGAGATTGGTCGAAGCTCTCGATGGCACGCTGAACCTGTAACCATTGCAGGAGCTTGGTTGTCGGCACTCCAAAATCCCGAACCGCAATCTCCCGCATCCGCGTGGTGGAAACGCCAACGGCTTTGGCCAATTCCGAAGGGGTTGCCCCGGGTCCGATCCGTTGCAGCGCAGAGCGGAGGCGCGGGTCGATTCGCCTCGATCTCTTTCGGTTCAAAAAACCCTCTATCCATTTGCGTGCGTCGTTCCCGGATCGAACCAGAGCCAATGCATTCGCTTCAGCGGTCGAAAGCCGTTCCAGTCCAACACTCTTATTGAGGTCACGGGTTCCCATGCAAAACGGATCGACATACAGATTTGGCAGGATGGCACCGGATGGCGTCAAGCGGTGAACCGTGGTGGCAGGGATGAGAACGGCTTCACCGGGCGACAAGCGAAGATCTCGGTCAGCGGTAATGCTGCAAGAGTCGCCCAGCGAAAGACTGATCTGGTGTGCCAGATGACTGTGCGGCCGGTTCTCTCCTGTTTGGGCGTCGAGAAGTGCCCATCCAAATCCGAGCATCATGCTGCCCTCCCATGGAGCGTCGGTGCTTCTCAAAGAGCGATTTCGTCTTAGCTGCTGTGCAATCGGACGTTCCTTTCTGAGAGATCTCAACGCGTTCCCGACTCTCCTCAAGTCTCTTTCAAAGACCGCTCACTGCGCCGGATATCCGCGAGAATGATCTTGCTGACTGGCAGCGCCGGCATCCGGGAACGATCGATGCGCAGATTCTGCGCGGGAAGCCGATATTCCATTTCGCAAAGCAACATACGCAACGCGCGCTCCATGACTTCGAGTACGACTGTCTCGCCGGGACAGCGATGATTTTTGGAGACATCGCCGCCGCCCTGAGGGATTAATGCGAACGCGGAAAAGTCTTCCTTGCGAAAGCGCTCCGGATTGAAGGTTTCCGGCTCATTCCAGAGACACGGATCAGTGTTGGTTGCATGCAAGTCGAGAAGGAAACGTCGCCCAGCTGGAAAACGGATGTTTCGCCAGCTAAAGACCTTCCAGTTTCTGGCTGCGACCACGGGGAAGAACGGATAAAACCGGCGCACTTCCTGTACGAAACGATACAATTCGGAGCGATCGGATGCAGTGGTCGGTGCCACCTCGGGAAACGAATGGAGAGCGTGCGCCAATAAAGCAATGTAAACGGACGCCGCGACGGTTGGACGCAGGACGTTCAGCAGTTCGACGGCAGCGATCCTGGGGCTTAGCAGCGCGCCATCCTCATCCCGGTGCCCAGCAATGACAGCCAGCGCGGATTCAGTGGGTGGAACGAGGCGACGGTCACGCACATCCTTGATCACGTAAGCAAGCCACGCTTCGGAACGGCTGCGAGCGCGCCGGGCCCGAAAATGGCCCAAGCCGAGCGCGGCCGCGCGGTCGAAGAGTAGAACAAGGTCGCGAGT
>NZMY01000052.1 GCA_002694745.1 Croceicoccus sp.
CCGGCTCCTGTGCGATACAGGAGCCGCTCTCCGGCACCTCACACATGCCGGAGAGCGGCGGGGGACGGGTCGAAAGGATGGAGGTTCCCAAGGACCGGTCAGAAGTTGGATCGTCACCACGGTTGTCATCAGGGCTTCTATGGACCGGACGAGGCGGTCGTTGCTGTCGTGGGTTTCCCTGAGATCGGTGAGCGGATTTCAAAGCGCCGGTTTTCAGACGCAAGATCAGGGCCAAAGGCGTGACGCAGCTCCATCGCAAGCGTGATGGAAATGCCCGACAGCTGCGGTCTTCTCACGAGCTAGCTGATCCCGTGTCACCGAATGCTCCTGACACGACCGGGCAATCCGAAGACATCGCGGCATTCGCCGATTTTCAAGGAAACGAGGTTCGGCAGGCCATCGCCGATGCCCGCGCCGGGCTGGCGGCCGATCCCGATCTGACCATCCCCCAGGCGGCCGGGACGGAATATCCGCATCGCCGCGTTCTTTCCTCATGCAAGTATTTGACCTATGACCGACAGGACGCCCAGCATGGATCCCGCCGTGATGATTGCAGACCCCCGACCCGCGGATGCGGATGATGATGCCGAAGCCGTTCTCGTCGTGGATCTGGATGGAACGCTGTGCCGCACCGACACGCTGCACGAGACGCTGCTGAGGCTGGCGGCCGCCGATCCGCGGGCCATGCCGGGAATGGCCCTGGGGCTGCGCGGCGGCAAGGTCCGCTTCAAGAACGCGATCGCCGACCGCATGGTCATCGATCCGGCCACGCTGGGCTATGATCCGGCGGTGATCGAGGCGCTGGAACGGGCCCGCGCGGCTGGGCGGCGCACGGCGCTGGTCTCGGCCTCGGACCGGCGCGTCGCCGAGGCGGTGGCCGCGCATCTGGGCCTGTTCGACGAGGTCCACGGCACCGATCCCGACGGCCGCGGGCCGAACCTGTCGGGGCATGCGAAGGCCGATTTTCTGGTGCGGCGTTTCGGCGACCGGGGCTTTGACTATATCGGCGATTGCCGCGCGGATCTGCCGGTCTGGCAAAAGGCCAGGACGGCACTGGCCGTGCGTCCCGATGCGGCGCTGATCCGGGCCGGCCAGGCGGGCGGCATCAGCCTGCAACCGGTCGGACAGGCCGATCCGGCCCTGCGCCGGCGCGCGATGATCCGGGCCCTGCGGCCGCATCAATGGTCCAAGAACATCCTCGTCTTCCTGCCGATGCTGGCCGCGCAGGATTTTTCCGCGCTGCCGCTGGTGCTGCTGGCCTTCGTGCTGTTCTGCCTGATCGCCTCGTCGGTCTATATCATCAACGATCTGCTGGACCTGCCCGCCGATCGCATCCATCCGCGCAAATCCCGCCGCCCCTTCGCCTCGGGCGCGGTGCCGGCGGCGACGGGCATGGCCATGGCCGCGATCATGCTGGGGATCAGCCTGCTTCCGGGGCTGATCGCCATGCCCGGCGCCTTCATGGGGGTCATGGCGGGCTATTTCCTGCTGACGCTGGCCTATTCGCTGTCGCTCAAGCGCAAGCTGATCGTCGATGTGGTCACGCTGGCCATCCTCTATACGCTGCGCATCATCGCCGGGGCGGCGGCGGCGGGGATTTCCCCCTCGCCCTGGCTTCTGGCCTTCTCGGTCTTCCTGTTCTTCGGGCTGGCCGCGATCAAGCGCCAGGCCGAGCTGATCGACCAGATCGCGCGGGACAGGCCCGACAGTCCCGGCCGGGCCTATCTGTCCGGCGACGTGACCGTCATGCAGATCATGGCCATCAGTTCCGGGCAGGCGGCGGTGATGGTCTTCGCGCTGTATCTGGACAGCCAGACGGCGACCGCGCTTTATGCCCGGCCCCAGATCCTGTGGCTGATCTGCCCGATCCTGCTGTACTGGCTCAGCCGCATCGCCATCCTGACCCATCGCGGCCATATGGAGGATGATCCCATCGTCTTCGCCGCGCGCGACCGGGTCAGCCAGATCACCGGGCTGGTGGTGCTGATCCTGCTGCTGGCGGCCGCCCGTGGCTGAGGCCGCCCCGGCCCATCCCGCGCGCGCCATGCCGCGCGGCGCCCTGGCCGTCCTTGCGGCCGGCATGGCGCTGCGGCTGATCTGGGCGCTGCTGATCCCGGTCGATCCGGTCTCCGACAGCGCCGCCTACGAGACCTTCGCCTGGACCCTGGTCAATGACGGCGTCTATGGCTGGAGCGCGGACCAGCCCTCGGCCTATTGGGCCGTCGGCACATCGGCCATCGCCGCCGCGACCTTCCTGCTGCTGGGCCAGAGCTATGCGGGCATCGTCGCGCTGAACCTTCTGGCGGCCCTGGTCGCGATGATCGCGACATGGCGGCTGGGGCAGATCTATTACGGCGGACGGGCGGCCTTCGCGGCGCTGGCGGTCATGGCCTTCTGGCCGAACCTGATCTTCTTCACCTCGATCCTGTCCAGCGAATTGTATTTCATCGCCCTGGTCGTGACGGGCTGGTATTTCTGGGCCCGGCCCGCGGGGCGGCCCTGGGTGAACCTGGTCCTGGCCGGGCTGATCTGGGGGCTGGCCTGCTATGTCCGGCCGGTGATCCTGCTGCTGCCGGCCGCCTTCGCCATCGCCGCGCTGTCGCGGGGCATGGCCGCGACCCTGCGCAGCACAATCAGGGCGGCGCTGGTCATCGCGCTGATCGTGCTGAGCGTCTCGCCCTGGACGCTGCGCAACGCCCGTGAGATCGGCAAGCCCTTCCTCGTCTCGTCGAATTTCAACGCCAATCTGTGGATGGGCAACAATCCCGACAGTCAGGGCGGCTATACCCCCCTGCCCGCCGAGGTCTCCGGCATGGACGAGGCCCGGCGCGACGCCTATCTGGGCGCGCAGGCGCGCGAATACATCCGGTCCGATCCGCTGCGCTTTGCCGCCGATGTGGGGCGGCGCGTCCTGTTGCTGCACAGCCGCGAAACCATCGGCGTCGCCTGGAACCGGCAGGCGATCGAGACGCGGTTCGGCGCGAAGGCCGTGCCGGCCGCCAAGCTGGTCGCGACCGGCTACTGGTATCTGGTTCTCGCCGCCGCGCTGGCCGGCGTGGCGCTGTCGGTCAGGCAGGCCGGCCTGGCCGGCCTGTTCCACCCGGTCTTCGGCGGCTGGGCCTATTTCACCGCCGTGCACGCCATCATCGTGGCCGAGGACCGCTATCACATGCCCGCCACCCCCTTCATGACGCTGCTGGCCGGGCTGGCCATCGCCGGGGCGCTGCGCCGCCATGCCGGGCCACGCCATCCCGCCCCGGCGCCGGCGGGCCGAAAGCCGTCGGGGCCATGATGAAGCCGCTGATCCTGCACCCCGAGATCCGGCAGCTGGGGCGCTACGGGCTGGTCGGCATCAGCAGCAACGCGCTGACCTACGGGCTGTTCCTGCTGCTTTACCATCTGGGCCTGCCGGCCCTGTGGGCCACCGGCATCTGCTATGTGACCGGCGTGATCATCAGCTATCTGGTCAATCGCCTCTGGACCTTCCGCAGCGAGGCCCTGCATGGCCACGACCTGCCGAAATTCGTCACCGCCTACGGGCTGGGCCTGATCGTGTCGATCGCCCTGATGTGGAGCCTGATCCGCTGGCTTCCGGCCGAGATCGCGCAGATCCTCACCATCTTCGGCAGCGCGGCGGTGATCTATCTGCTGCTGCGGCTGTTGCGGTTCGGGCGCCCGGCGATCGCGGTGGCGGCCCCGCCGCCGGATTCCGGCCGCTAGCCGCCCGCGCAAGGCGCAGCCGGTCAGTTCCCGAACAGCCCGTCGAGCTTCGCGGCCTCACCGGCGATCGAGAATTCCGCCGCCACCTTCTGCCGGCCGGCCCGGCCCATCGCCCGGGCCCGCGCCGGATCGGCCAGCAAATCCGCCATCGCCGCGGCGAAGCCGGAGGTGTCGCCCGGCGCCACCAGGCGGCCGGAAACGCCGTCCTCGACCAGTTCGGGGATGCCGGCGATGGCCGTGGCCAGGACCGGCAGGCCCGCCGCCATCGCCTCCATCAGCACGATCGGCACGCCCTCGGCGAAGGAGGGCAGCGCGAACAGATCGGCGCGGGCCAGTTCGGCCGTGACCTCGTCCTGGCTCAGCGCGCCGGTCAGGCGCACCGCCCCGCCCAGGCCCAGATCGCGCGCCCGCGCCTCCAGAACGGGCCGGGCCGGGCCGTCGCCGACCAGGGTCAGGCGCGCATCGGGATGGGCGGCATGAAGCCGGGCAAAGGCGTCCAGCAGGATCGGCACGCCCTTGGCGGCGGCCAGGCGGCCGATGAACAGCACGTTCCTGCCCGCCTCGCGCCCCGGATCCCGGATATGGGCCGGGTCGTAGCGGTCCGGATCGACGCCGCAATGAACGATATGCAGCCGCTCCCAGTGGGCGGGATCGGAAAACAGCATCCCCTGGCTGCGGCAGAAATGGCTGATACAGGCGACGAACCGGGCGCGGGCGATCTTTTCGCCCAGATGCCAGCGGCCGGTTTCCCAGAAATCGGCCGGCCCGTGCAGCGTGAAACTGTAGGGAATGCCCGACAATTCCGAGGCCAGCATGGCCACGGTCGACGAGGCCATGGCAAAATGGTTGTGCAGCCGGGTGATGCCCGCGCGGTCCAGATGCCGGGCCAGCACCATCGCCTCGATCAGGTAGAAGATCTGCCAGATCGTGGCCTTGATCCCGGCGGGCCGGGTCTTCAGCGCCAGCCGGATCATGCGTCCGAACCGTCCCGGCCGCGCCAGCGCCCAGCCCAGGGCGGCCAGCAGCGTGCCGGGCCGTTTCGCCGCGTCGAGAACATGGAACGTGCTGGCGGCGGCCTGTTTCTCGTCGGGGCCGCGGTGCTGCGCGGCGGCGGTGCGGCGGATCGAACAGGTCCGCACCTCGAGGCCCCTTGCCCGCAGGGCCAGCACCTCGCGCAAAATGAAGGTATGCGAAATGGCCGGATATTCCCCGGTCAGATAGGCGATGCGGGCGGGATGGGGCATGACAGGATCCGTCTGAAGGCGCGATCGGGGCGGCTCGGCACGGGTCTGGTCGCGACATCGGCCCCCGTCAAGACGGGATTGCAGGGTTGCGGCAGGGGCGATCGGGCAGAATCGGCCTTTGGCCGATAGCGGCCCTTCTGCCCTTCGCGTCCCGGCGCGCGCCTGCGCGGCGCGCATGTCCGGCCAGGCAGCCGCCAAGGCGGCCATGCGCACATTTCAAAAGCCGATGGCCGTTTCCGTTCCTTTTCAGCGCCATCGCGAAAAATCCGACCGGCCCCAAGGGGCCGCGGCCGGGGCCCCGTTGCCTGATCGGGCCAAGCAGCGCACGCCCCGGTAACGCATTCTCCACCATCCTTAGCGGAATGTGTCGTTCCGATTTTCACATGCCGTCCCGATCCGGCCCCAGCAACCGGCGCGCACGGCCGAGGAGCCCGACATGACCGATCTTTTCCACTACCACGCCGCCAGCCTCGAAAGCCCCGCCAGCCATCTTCAGACGGTCACGCCAAGCGACGAGGCCGATCTGGACTTTACCAGCCGCGCCATCGCGGCCGGGGCGGATGGCTTCGTGCAGGTCACGACGAAGTCGGGCACGATCGGCCGGGTCTTCGTCATCGCCGGGGCCCCCTTCCCGATCCGCGCGACCCGGATCTGGGCCAGCGGCACCACCGCAACCGATATCGTGGCGCTGGCCTGATGATCCATTTTTCGATGGGCAGCGGCGCAAGGCCCCGGCACGGGAAAATCCTGCCGCAGGATTGCGAGATCCGCCTGCTGACCGCCGAGGAGGGGCTGGTGGCCTCGGGGCTGGGCAGGAACGGCGACAGCCTGATCCTGAGCGTCACGGCGCCGGCGCGCCTTGCCGGCGATTACCCGGTCGCGGTGGCGGCGCTGAGCCGCGGCCCGCTTTGCCTGGTCCCCCCGATCCTGCGCGATGCTGACGGATCGGCCACCCTCCTGCTGGCGGAAGGCGGGCTCTGGGCCTGCAATGCAGCACTTGGCGAGGCGGCGATCACCGCCCGCTGGCTGCTGGACGGCCAGGAGATTGCCAATCAGGGCGGCGCGCGCCTGGAACCGGGCCCGGATCATGCCGGCCGGACCATAAGCTACAGCGAGACGGCCGATCAGCCGGGCAGGACGGCCATCGCCGTCTCGCCGGGCCTTGCGGTCCCGCCCGGGCTGCCGCCGCAAGCCGAAACCGTCATTTCGGCCCTGGCCGCGCCTGCCGAAACACGGACCGCCGGCGGCGACAGGATCGGCGGCATCGCGGAGATCGCGATCTACCGCGACATCGCGAATTATGCCGCCAGCAACGGCGCCACGATCGGCAGTGTCGCGGTCGAGGTGAACGGAACCGCGCGCGACGACGCCTTCGCGCTGAGCCCGGGCGATGTCGTCACGCTGCGCGTCACCGCCAGCGACGGCACGATACGCCGCTGGCCCCTGTCCACGACCCAGGCCGCGGNCGCCCCGCCGGCCGTCCTGACATCGCGCGCCTATCCGACCGGATTCGGGACGCTGACCTATGACATTTCGGCGCAGATTCCGGGGGCGGAGAAGGCGACCGGATGGGCTGTCAGCGGGCCGAACGCCATCANCATCGCGGACGGCGTTCTCTCGTTCAACAGCGACGCGATCCAGCCGGGCGCGCTGACCCTGACCGGCCGGGCCGAGGGCGCGGACAACGATGCCTGGACGCTGGCCGTCACCTTCGAGGCCATCGCCTTCAGCTATGACGGCGCGGATTCGGTGATCGTGTCCTATCCCGCCGATACCCCGGCCGATGGCAGCATCGGCTTCACGCCGACCGGTGGCGAACAGGACGGTCGCGCGATCACCTTCACGCCCGCCGATCTGGACGGGCTGGCCGATGGCGCGGGCTTTGCCGCGCTTGCGCCGCTTGTGTCGATCGCCGCCGATGGCGGCACGGCCGGATCGGTGGATNCGGGCGANACGATCGCGCTCGATACGCCNGCGCTGTATCTCTATGGCGGGACCGAGCCGACGATCAGTTATTCCGCNNATGACGNTGGCGGCGTGGTCGAGGCTGACATTACGTTCCCCTGGACCGCGCCTTCCGGCATGAGCGGTTCGCTGAGCATCGTGGCCGATGACGGGTTCGGCAACACCGCAGCCAGCGCGTCCATCCCTGTTGTGGGGTCGCCTGTTTCGGCCGGAAACCTTCTTGATCTGTCGCAGCCGATTGCCGGCAGCTCGCCGGATACATGGCAAACCCAGAGCCTGTCGCCTCTGGTTCTCAAGCCAACGGGCTCGTTCATTGTCGGGCGCGGTGGATGGCCCTTTGACGTCGTGGCGGGCCAGACCTACCGGATCACATGGAATCTGTCGATCAACGAAAGCGCGTCCGGCCACTCGGTTCGCCTGCTGCCTGACAGCAGCGGCAACGGAACCCCGCTGGCGTCGTCCTACAACCCCGTCGGCACCCTCGACTACACCGCAACACAGACGCGCCGTCTGTGGGTCGGCCCCGCTTTGCAGAAAAGCAATGCCCTGCGTGTGACCGTGAACACCTACGGCGTGGAGAAAATCTGACATGACGATGATCAAGAGCAGACACGGCGCGGGCGTGACCTCTGTCGGGGGGGTGACGTTCAAGGGCATCGACAAGCCCGGCATGGGCTGGGTCAGCACCCTGGCGCTGACGGCATATGCCGGGCGGATGAACCGCCTGGCCGTCGCGGTTCCGGGCAGCGTCAGGCAGGCGGATGGCACCTATGCCCTGGATCTGACCGCCCAACGCGATGCCGCCACGGTCGATTTCGAAAGCGGCGGCCAGAATTACGTCATGAACGTCAGCGCCTCGGCCCAGGAAGACGGCTGGGGGGCGGGCGATTACTACATGCTGGAACGCGATCCCGGCGATGCTTCGATCATCGTCGAGCCGGGCCGCAATCACCGCAAATGGTATGCCTCGAATTCCCCCGATGCCTGGACAAAAGACAGCATCGCGGCGGCCGAGTCCATTTCGCCCAACGCGGTCAGCGACAACTGGCTGATCGCCAATCCCTTCTATGGCGGCAGCGAGGAACAGCCCTTGCTGGCCAGCCTTGCCGTATCCGCATGGCGGCAGGCCCAGCTTGGAACGACCACCTCGAACTGGATCCTCTATGAAAGGGGCTACGATTACGGCGGCCTGGACGCTACCCCGCAGCGGCGCGCACAAGGGGAAAGCCCGCTGCATCCGATGCTGATCGGATCATGGGGAACGGGTCCGCGGCCGCGCGGGCTGTCTGTTTTCAATTCGGCCTGGTGCCCTTCGCATCTGGTCATTCGCGACATCAGTTTCGACGCGATCGGTTCGCTTTTCATGTGGAACTGGCTGATCACCGATTGCGACAACATCAAGGGCGATGCCGCCGAACGGCGGGGTGAATTCGGGGCGCAAAGCCAGCAATCGGGCGAGGGCTTTACCGGCTATCGCGTCGATGTGACGGATGTTTCCCTGACCTCCCCGAAGGACGGGATGCTGACCTGGGGTGAAAATCCCCACAAGCAGCGCCTGGGGGGATCCTATTGGAACAATGTCCATGGTCTTCTGCTGGAAGAGGTGATCTGGGATCACAATGGCTGGGCGGACGGCTATGACCCCACAGGGGCGGGCGGCGCGAACACGCCCCAGCCCCCCAGCCAGTTCAGCCACAATGTCTACAGCAGCACCCATAACAGCGATCAGATCTACGATCATGTGATCAGCGCGCGGGCCGCGTCGCAGGGCTTGCAGACCCGTTCCGGCGCGCAATTCGTGGACAGCCTGCTGCTGGACAACAATATTGCCGGCAATGATGGCGGCGGGAATACCACCGATTACACGATCCAGGGGCCGCGCGGCAATTTCTCGCTGCATCTGGGCAATGTGATCACCTCGGCCGGATGGCGGGTTGCGCCCGATATCGGGGCCATCAACTGGGGCATGGACATTTTCAGCAAGATGCCCTCGCTGGTGGACGTGATCGTCATCCATTGCGCCAATCCCGATGATCCGGACGAGGTGGCGCTCAAGGTCAACCCGGGTTCTTCGTTCAGATCGCTGGGCCCTTACAACGCCGGGAAGGACGAGGGCTATTTCGACAATGCCATCGTCTACCGCTGGAAGGAGGATTTCCGAACGGAAGGGCTCGACCCGGCTGTCCTGGACCGAACCACGATCCAGCGCCATGCAGCCGATCTGCTGGGCCAGCCGACCGCCACCATCGCCGATTACATGACCTATATCCGCGGTGTTCCGCTGTCCCAACGCCGCGCCGCCATCGACGCGACGCTGAATTATTTCCGCGCGCCCTGCGCGGCCAATCTGGACCAGTCCTATGTCAAACGGGTCAACGCCGTGGAATGCGTGTTCACCCCCGATGATCGCGGCGAGGGTTTCCGCTGGGACAACCGGCTGAACTGGTCCACCGGCGACAGGCCCGGATCGGTGCCGGGCGATAGTGTCAACCTCTATGGCAACCGGGTGAAATTCGGGCGCTTCACGACCGAGGTGGACAGCATCGCCTTTGGCGGCGGGCTGCTGGAGGTGACATCGGGCAAGCTGACCGCCCTGGCCCATGCGGATGCGGCAAATCTCGGCATTCGCGAATGCGGGCAATATGTCGCGCCGGCCGGTTCGGACGGGTCTATCGCGGCGCGCGGCGGGCGGCTGACCTTCGCGGGGGCCGCATCGGGCGATCTGGCGGTCAGCGGCATGGCCGAGGTGCTGCTGGGGCCGGATTACGCGGTCGGCGCGAACCAGACGCTGCGCATCGACGGCGGCCGCTGCTTCATCGGCTGGGACGGGACCGGCAACGCGAGCCTGACCGTCGCCGGAACCCTGGATTTCCGGGCCACGCCGATCCTGTGTTTCGGCGAATACGCCTTCAACGCGCGCTTCCGGAAAGAATGGCCGCTTGTCGGCGGGACCAGCGGCTTTACCGGCAAGGTGGACAGCCTTCGCTGGGGCCGGCGCAACAACGCGGTCTTTTGGGACGTGGCGGTGCGCGACATGCAGGGCAGGCCCGAAATCGGAGAGAAGGCCGCCGCGACCTCGCCCCGGTTCGGCGACGACAAGGTCTGGACGCCCTATGTCCTTGACGTCCGGCCCTCCGAGATCGGAACGATCGCGCCGTTCAGGAAAAGCGGCGATGATCCCGCGCCCACCGTCGCCGCGACTGTCGTGCTGGAGGCCGGATCGACGGTCACGGTGGACAGCCAGGGCCTTGCCCCCGGCAGCTACGACCTGATCGTGGCGGACAGCATCACCGACAACGGCGCAACCCTGCCCGCCGGGGTCAGCATCATGGGCGGGAATGTCCTGCGGCTGACCGTGGCCTAGGCCGCCTGCGGCGCCGTCGCAGACAGGCGATGGCGCCCATTCCCACCGGCAGCAGAGCGGCCGAGGCCGGCAGCGGCACGGGGGCAAGCGACAAGTCGGTAATGCTGGCGGAGGTTACGGCAAATTCGGCCGTTCTATCCCAGAAAACGTAAAAGCCATCGGCAAAATCGCCACTGCTCATATAATCCAGATTATAGGTATAGGAAAGCCGACCTCCTGCACCTAGATTAGACACGAAGGACACATATTCCCCAGCCTGGAAAGACAGCGACGACGCAGACGTCCTGACGGCCGAAACGGTGGCGCTGCAATCATTCCCGGCGAGGACGCAGGCATATGCCCTGCCGCCATTGTCGAAATAGTCCAGAACCTGGTCCTGATCGTCCGGCACATAGAAGATTCCCGAAAAGGAAACGGCATCGCCGATGCCGGCCGAGGAATAGACGGGCAGCCCGAACGGGTTGCCATCGGCAAGATAGGAATCCTTGCGAATTTCCTCGCCCGTCCCAGAAAAGATCAATTGAAGTTCGGTATATCTCGTTCCAAGATAAATCAGATCGAGATCATATCTGAAAACCGCCGCACCGGCTGACGATCCGCAGACGGCCAGAACGGCCGCGCCAAGAATGGCCCTCATACTCATAACACCTCCGAATGACGCGAATCGGCAAAATCCTCTCGCATTCGTGAAGAATAGAAATCCGCCACTGCCCGGCAATCTTGCAATTCTGCCAGACAATGCAATCAAGGATATAAAGCGCAGCGATATCAGTTTATTGAAGCGCGCCGCCAGGCGCGATATCGCCGTCAGGTGCGGGTTTCGAAGGGGGCGGGTTTTTCGGACCGCCGCCCCAGCACCCAGTCATAGACCGCGCGGATCTGCCCCGCCTTGCGCGACCAGAGGAATTTCCGCTCGACCCGCTGCCTCGCGGCCGCGCCCAGCCCGTCCAGGACCGAGGGATCGGCCGCGATCCGGTCCAGCACCGCGCGCAGATCCGCGATCACCGTGTCGCGATCGGCAAGCGGCACCTTGAAGCCCCAGCCGGGTTCGACCAGCTCGCCCGGCCCGGCATAATCGACGACCAGCGGCGGCAGGCCAAGCGCCATCGCCTCCAGCACCGCGCCGCCGCCGAATTCGCGGATCGAGGGGAAGGCCAGAAGATCGCAGGCCGTCATGATGGCCGGCACGTCGTCATGGCGCACCCAGCCGTGGAAGGTGACGGCATCCCCGATCCGCAGCGATTGCGCCAGCCCGCGCAGATCGGGCAGCATCGGTCCGTCGCCGATCATGTCCAGATGCAGCCGTCCCTCGCGCAGCAGGGGCGCGGCCGCCTCCAGCAGCATGTCGGTGCCCTTGCAGGGCACCAGCCGGCCCACGAAGCAGGCCCGCAGCGGC
>NZMY01000039.1 GCA_002694745.1 Croceicoccus sp.
CTCCGGTCAATAATCGCCGCCGCGCCATCCTGCCTCCATCCCGAGTCGAGAGCGACAGGCTAGCGTCAATCTGGAGTATAGCCTAACCGGACGTCAGGACGGTGCCTCCTATTCTGTCAGGTTAAAGTTTCTGGGCACATTTGTTGACACTCGTCACATTGAGTTACAGACCTCAATCTGACAGATCGGGAGGCCGATCCAAATCGCGAACGGTAGATGGCATCCGACAAAACTCTCAACACGAAGAATCTCGCCGCACTCGGCGCAGATCGGCTTGCCGAACTCTTGCTGGAACTGACGTCCGGCGATGCTGCTGCCAAGCGACGACTCCGCCTTGAGCTTGCAAGCCGCGATGGCGGCGCCAGCGTGGTGCCAGAAATCCGCAAACGACTGGCGACGATCGGCAAATCGCGCTCCTTTGTGGACTGGCAGAAGATCCGTGCCCTCGCAGCCGATCTCGACATGCAGCGCAGCGCGATCGTCACGTATGTTGCGCCAACGCAGCCAGGCGATGCCCTCGATTTGCTCTGGCGTTTGCTTGACCTCGCCCCATCGCTCTATGAGCGCTGCGACGACAGCAATGGCGCGATCAGCGGCGTCATAGCCGAGGCCCTGAAGGATCTCGGGGCGGTGGCCACTCGTGCGAAGCTTGATGAGGCGGCTCTGGCAGAAAGGGTTTTCGCCGGGGTCAGCGCAAACGATTATGGTCAATTCGATGGGCTGATCGGCCTGATGGCTGCGGCGCTCGGCCCTGGAGGGCTGGCAACACTCAAAAAAAAATTCGAGGATAGGGCAACAACGCCACGCGCCAGCGAGAAGCCTCTGGAGCGCCGGGTCGTCGGCATCAGCACGCGCGGTCCGATCTTCGAGGATGACTTTGAAGCTAGATACGAGGGCCGTCGGCTTCGTTCAGCACTGACCGAAATCGCCGATGCGCTTGGCGATGTCGATGGCTACATCGTGCAATTTTCTGCTTCGGAGCAGACCAACCCATCGATCGCGGCCGATATCGCCGAGCGATTGCTGGGTGCTCATCGGCCAGCGGAGGCTCTGGCGGCACTTGATCGCGCCGAGGCCAATTCACACAACGCAGGCCATTGGCCCGACTGGCAAAGAGTGCACATCGATGTACTCGACGCCCTCGGACGGACTGCCCAGGCCCAATCAGAACGTTGGGCAATTTTCGAGCGAAGCCTGAACGCCGAATATTTGCGCGCGCACCTCAAGCGGCTCCCTGATTTTGATGACGAGGAGGCCGAAACTCGCGCGCTTGCCTACGTTCGCCAGTCTGACGACTTCTACCGGGCGCTGGGTTTCCTACTTGACTGGCCGGCCCACGGCCTAGCGGCGGAGCTGGTCTTGTCACGCCATGCCGAGCTTGATGGCGACCATTACTGGCTGCTCACACCCGCAGCGGAAGCCCTTGAAGGGAGCGCACCGCTGGCCGCAACCTTGCTGTTGCGATCAATGATCGACCACGCACTCGATCGCGCCAAATACAAACGTTACGGTCATGCCGCCCGGCACCTCCAAACCTGCGGTTACCTTGCCAAACGGATCGAGGATTTCGGTAGGCACCCCGATCATGACGCCTATGTCGCAGGCCTGAGGGCTCGCCATGGCCGCAAGACCGGTTTCTGGGGTGAGTAGTATGGCGACCGGACAACGGATTGGTTACATTCGGGTCAGTACGTTCGAGCAAAATGCCGACCGACAACTGGATGGTCAGGCGCTGGATCGGACCTTTACCGACAAGGCATCGGGCAAGGATGTCAACAGACCGCAGCTGGAGGCACTGCTTGCCTTTGCGCGCGATGGCGATACCGTTGTGGCGCACAGCATGGACCGGCTTGCGCGTAATCTCGATGATCTTCGCAAATTGGTCCAGTCCCTCACCGGCAGAGGTATCCGGATCGAGTTCGTGAAGGAGAGCCTTGCCTTTTCCGGTGAAGATTCGCCGATGGCAAATTTAATGCTTTCGGTCATGGGTGCCTTCGCCGAGTTTGAGCGCGCTCTGATCAAGGAGCGGCAACGCGAAGGTATCGCACTCGCCCAAAAGCGAGGCGCTTATCGCGGTCGCAAACGCACCCTGTCTGACGAGATGATTGCTGAACTGCTTCGCCGTGCAGGCGACGGTGAGCCCAAGGCAGCAATCGCTCGGGATCTGGGGATCAGCCGCGAAACGCTATACCAATATCTACGCACAAGTACCTAATCGCCATGTTCTCATTTTGTCCGCCAAATCGTTGGCTGGCGCACAAACCTTGCGGTGAGGCCTAATTAGCCTCGTCGATAGGGAGCGCGCAGCCAGTATGCGGAGCGCAGAGCTTGTCGCTTACCGAAGTCTGCGAGCGCATCCTGGATCCGGCATGCTTGCCCGGCTTGCCCGTNCTGGGAGGTCGAATATTGCCGACAGCGCCAAACGCTCGCGGGTTGCGCGCCCCTTTCAGCGCGGTCGCCTCGGNGAAGAAAGCGCCCACATCGCACCAATTCTCAANGCCTGAAAATCGCCGCNCACGCGGCGACCGCATTCAATCTGCCATTCCCGGATNANGACTGGCCGTCCNGGCGCANCGGCNTTGAAGNCATACTACCTTGGAGCGATGTCCTGTAATAGATCGCCTTTGGCGGCGTCTTTCGAAAGTCATCCAGCAAGGTGGGAGCCGAAATGCGCANATCCAAACAAGTCCATGCCGTACTTNGCCGGCGTTTGCTCGCGNTTCTGGCTCCGTTGCTTCGACGNCTNGTCAAACGGGGCGAACTCNTGCTGATCGACGCCGCNGGCAACCGGATGACTTTCGGCACGCCGCAGGATAGTCCGCGAGTGACCGTACGGCTGCACAGGCTTGACCTTCCGCTGCGCCTGCTCATCAATCCCTCGCTGACGCTTGGCGAAGCCTACATGAATGGAGAATGGACGATCGAGGAAGGCACGCTGCGCGACTTCCTGTTTGTTGTCTCATCGAACCTGACCGCGCTGGATGAAGCGCCTTTGGCGCGCCTGCGCACGAAGCTGGGGCGTTTGACGCATGTCCTGCGGCCCATCCGCAAGGCCAAGGCCAAAGCGAATGTTGCGCACCATTACGACCTATCGAGCGGGCTCTATGAAATGTTCCTCGACGAGGATTGGCAATATTCCTGCGCCTATTTTGGCGAGGATTGTGACACGCTCGAGGATGCGCAGGCTGCCAAACGTTCGCACATTGCAAAGAAACTCCTGCCTCAGCCAGGGCACCGGGTTCTCGATATTGGCTGCGGGTGGGGCGGACTAGCGATCGAACTGGCACAGAACTGCGATGCGCAGGTGACGGGGATCACCCTCTCGAAGGAACAGCATCGNNGCGCTGGGGACCGCGCCCGCGAGCAGGGCGTCGATGATCGCGCAGCCTTCAAACTGGCCGACTACCGCGAAATCGACGAGCAATTCGATCGCATTGTCTCGGTGGGAATGTTTGAGCATGTCGGTGCGGCGAGCTTCGGTACCTTTTTCGAGGCGATCAAGCAGAACCTGGCGCCGCGCGGAATAGCCGTCGTACATTCGATCGGCCGCATGGAACCGCCTGGCGGGCGCGACCCGTGGATCGACAAGTANATNTTTCCGGACGGCTATGTTCCCGCCCTGTCGGAAACACTCGCGGCGATCGAGCGCAGCGGCCTTTGGGTGACCGATATCGAAATATTGCGCCTCCATTACGCAGAGACGCTGCGCCACTGGTACGAGAGATTCCAGGAGCGGCGCGCCGCGGCGCACGCACTTTACGACGAACGCTTCTGCCGGATGTGGGAATATTATCTCGCTGCCTGTGAGATGATGTTCCGTAACGGAACCCTGATGGTATTCCAGGTACAGCTTGCCAAGGAGCGCGACGCCGTTCCCCTGACGCGCGACTATCTCTATTCCGATCCGCGGAAGGGGCATCCGCACTGGGCGGATGAGGCGCTCAACGAGCGCGTCGAATCCGAAACCGTCCCGCTGCGCGTGGGCGAATGCGTATGACGCGCAATCCATCATTAGCGACTGGATCGCGCGGCGGGCAGCCCGGGATCATGAAGCGGCTGCCGGTCGAATTGCATCCCGATGCATCGCGGGTCGTCATTCGGCCGTTCTTCCCGGCCGATGATCCCCTTGCCCTGACCGTGCCGGAACGCTCGCGGCTGCAGCGGATCGCAGACAGGGTGCTCTCGATGGAAAATGCAGCCGTCTCGGCCTACCTTGCGCAGACATTGCTNCCNTTCGNNGACCGCAGCTACTNCGTCGAGAAACTCTTGCTGGCGCGCTTCGAGGAGATCAACGGNCGCATCATCGCGAAATGCTCCGCTACGCGTGAACAGGCGTTGCTCATCGGCGCGTTCTTTCACCAGGAATACTCCNACGAGGCGGCGGCGCTTTTTAATCCGAGTGTCGTACCCCATCCCGATCAGTCGGGTATGCCACCAGGCAGCCTGCGCTTTGTGCTATCGTTGCGCGGCGTGGGGGAGGGGCATATTTCGTCCGTCACGTTCAGGACCGGCAGTTACAATATCAAAACCGGACTCACCATCGATGCGCCAAGCCGCCAGGTCGTCGCGCACCGGCTCGAGCGGGATCCCAATCCATCCGCTAGCGATGGGAGCATCCGGATCGTCTGCAACGAAGGCGATGATCTTTCCGAACGTGTCCTCTTCCCGGTAACGGCGCAGCAACGCAACGGCATCGAAGATCTGCGCCTGGTTCGCTTTGTCGAGGATGATGGCTCATCGCGCTATCTGGGCAGCTATACTGCCTATGACGGCCGGGCCATCGCGCCGGAACTTCTCACAACCGACGATTTCAGAACCTTCAATCTCCACAGAATGGAAGGACCGGGGGCTAACAACAAGGGCCTCGCCTTTTTCCCGAGACGGATAGACGGGAAATACGCACTGCTGTGCCGCCACGACGACGAAAGCATCTGGCTGGCGCTCTCAGACAATCTTCACCATTGGGGCGAAAGCGTCACTGTCGTCTCGCCGCGCTATCCCTGGGAGTTCATCAAGATCGGCAATTGCGGCTCGCCTATCGAACTGGACGAGGGCTGGCTCGTGATCACTCATGGCGTCGGTGCAGTACGAAACTACGCNATTGGTGCGTGCCTGCTCGACAAGAANGATCCCTCCAGACTTCTGGCGCGCACCCNCGAACCGCTGTTGCGTGCNCAAGNGGANGAACGTTCAGGNTATGTGCCCAATGTNGTNTATAGCTGCGGCAGCCTNGTGCATGACGGGGTGCTTCTTCTTCCCTACGCAATTGCGGATAGTTACACGACATTTGCCACCGTCCCCATCGACCGGCTACTTGCCACTATGGAGTGAGGGCAGGTTTTTTGGTATTGGTTGGCGCTGAGCGCAGGACAAGCGGTGGATTCCAGACGATCGAATTTGGGCCAGCAGCGTGCTGCTGCACCGCGGATGCGGTTTGCGCGTACCCAAAGAGGACCCCCAATGTGGGGGTAGCTCTGTATCCTGTGCGGCGATGCAATACCCTGAACACCGTCCGGTCGATGACGCTTTGATTCCGCCGAGGCTGTCTGCCATTCTCGTGATGGTCCTTTGGGCCTCATGCTACCCGCTGATCACGATCGGGCTCGATTTCGCCCCGCATCTGACCTTCGCAAGTCTTCGCGCCGTTACGGCAGGGTCGGCGCTGCTTCTGGTCGCGCTTTGCCTGGGCAAACCCTTCCCGAAAGACAGGGCGGAGTGGGGGTGGATCGCGCTTGCAGGACTTGGCATGACCNGATTGGGTTACTTCGGGATGTAANCCAATNCNGNCGAATTTGTCGCTCCCGGCCTGGCGACCGTCGTGGCCAATACCCAACCCATCTTCGCCGCGGTACTCGCATACGGCCTGATCGGGGAACGCCTTGCGTTGCGCGGATGGACCGGCCTGCTGATCGGCTTTCTTGGCGTCATCATCGTCGCTGCCCCCCAGGTCTTCGCCGGCAACGAGCGCTCAACCGGACTTGGCCTGATGTACGTGCTCCTGGCCGCGCTCGGTGTTGCCGCTGGCAATGTCGCAATCAGGAAGCTTGCCAACCGGGTCGACGCGGCGATGGCGATGGGCCTTCAATTGCTGATCGGCGCCATTCCGCTGATGATAATCGCCGTGCTGACCGAACATCCACGTGCTGTCGTCTGGTCGCCGGGCTTCATAGTTTCGCTCGTAGGGCTTGCACTTCCAGGGACAGCACTCGCCTTCTGGCTGTGGCAAACGACTCTGCGCTCGATGCCTCTTTCAAAAGCGAACGTGTTCAGTTTTCTCGTGCCGTTTCTGGGCATTACGATCGGAGCCCTTTTCTTCGCCGAGCCGCTCACTCTCATGGTGATGATCGGCGTGGTCCTCGCCGGCATAGGCGTCTATCTAGGAACGAAAGCCGAGCCCGATAGAGACCCGGTTCGTGATCAGGGTTCCGCATGCCGATCCAAGTGAAGTGGCTGGCAAGATTGATAATAGGGCACTGCGCTGCTCAATTCGGCTTATTCAACGGGACGACACCCAGAGGCCCTCAGTCACCTTGCTGCCCGGATAGGCAACGAGCAGTTCGCCATTGTAGTCGAGGGAATGCTGCTCATCGGCCAGCCATGCCTGGCCCGGCTCCACGGGGGCATCACCTATACGTCCGTGTCCTGAAAGCGGTACAATCCATGCCGCTGTGCCGGGCGCGAGTGTACCGGCGCGAGCGCCGCTCCATTGCTCGACCACGAATTTATGTCCTTCGGCGACTATCCGGCGAGCATCGGCAAGAACGTATGGTTGTGTGAGAGCCTGCCAGGGTTCGGGGCGTGCCACGCGCAGCGCTGCTTCCAAATGGAGGGCGCGCGGACGGCCATAATCGTACATCCTGTAGGTAAGATCGACATTTTGCTGGATCTCGATGAGGGTAATTCCCGCACCGATCGCGTGGATGGTTCCTGCGGGCAGATAGTAGACGTCGCCGGGGCTCACCTCGCGCCAGTCAAGCATCGTCTCTATGGTTCCATCGAGCGCTGCGAGGCGCAGGGTGTCGATGGCGACAACTGCCTTCAGCCCCAGGCCGATCTGCGCACCCGGCTCAGCCTTCAGGATCACCCAGCATTCGTCTTTGCCCCTCGGATGTCCGAGCGCTCGCGCTTCGGCATCGTCTGGATGGACCTGGACAGAGAGCCGCTCGCTCGTAAACAGGTATTTGACAAGAAGGGCGCCTGAGCGGTGGTCGGGTTCTTCGAACCAGATTTCACCGATCGGATCGTCGCCGCTTGCTGCCTGCGCAAATCCGAAGCCAGGCTGACGGCGACCCCAGACCTTGGCCACCGAGCGGGGAACGAGCTGGACAGGGGTCATTGCCGACGCCTCCCTTGACTACCCCTTGCTTGAGGGGCTGGTAAGGAGAAACCATGTGCATATCGCGGGGCCCGTACGCCGAACATATCAGTGCGCGAGAATCAGCGGAACGGGGCTCGTCGTGATAAGATCCTGGGTGACGCCGCCCAGAAAAGTTTCGCGGAGTCGTGAATGGCCATAGGCACCGAGCACGATATATTCTGCTTCGAGACTCGCTGCGGCCGCAATGAGCGCATTGGCCACGGTGTCTCCGTCGAGCGGCCAATCATGACTTTCGGCGGTGACACCATATCGCGCCAGATAATTGCGGACATCGTCCAAAGAAGGTTTCTCCCCCTTCTCGCTGACACTTACGATATGCAATTTGGGCGCGGCGCGCAGAAGCGAACGGCTCTGCCGGATGGCGTTGGCAGCTTCTGGGGAGCCATTCCAGGCGATCATGGCAGCACTGCTGTTGGTAAAGCGTTGCCCGGCAGCCGGCACGAGTAGTACGGGCGATTGAACATGGAGCGCCACGTCGGCGGCGAGTGGCGCCCTGCGCGGGAGAATTGTTTCCTTCTCTTCGGGTTGGCTTAGAACGACGAGGTCGGCAAACTTCGCGTGTTCGATGATGGTCTGAGCCGCTGATCCCTCGGCGTGAAGCCATTGCCAATCGATTCCCTCCCGTTTGAGCGTATCTTCGATCCGCACCTGTTCAAGTTTCTCGTTTTGGCGAAAAGTCTCGAAGATGCCGGAAGGAACGTATGACCCTCCAAACGGATCGCCGACAAAGAAATACGCATCGAGAGGGGTTGCCTGCAAACAGATCAGCTGCCCGTTGTGGGCGCGAACGACTTCCATGGCAGCAGCTAACCGTGCGGCCTGGCCAGGATCCTGGTTTATGTGGAGCAAAACCGACTTCAACTGATCATCCTGGTCCGGTTGCAATCGAGCGCTTGCGCTGGATCAAAAAGCACTCATTGTTGTCTTTGACGTTTCACTCGATCCGATCTTACACACCGTCCGTGTCGAGCGCTGTGGACCTTCGAGACGCCGCTTTTGACAAGGGCACAGGATCCCTTACCGAGGGCCGAACTCCCACTCATCGCTCGCTGTCGAAATGCCGCTGCCGGGGCCAACACGCGTAGCGAGAGGGCGGGTATGGCCGCTCTACCCATCCGAACAGCCGGAAGCCTTCCCGAGGGAACATCACAACTTGCGAGCACGAAGAGGA
>NZMY01000040.1 GCA_002694745.1 Croceicoccus sp.
CTCGGCCGTATCGCCGCCAAACGCAACGCCGCCGCAAAGCGCATCATCCCGAAAAAGGGCTCCTAGCGATCACGCTGCGGCCCTCACCGGATGGGTACGGATCAAAAAGCACTCCTTGTTGTCTTTGACGTTTCACTCGATCCGATCTTACACACCGTCCCTGTCCAGCGCTGTGGACCTTCGAGACGCCGCTTTTGACAAGGGCACGGGATCCCTTACCGAGGGCCGAACTCCCACTCATCGCTCGCTGTCGAAATGCCGCTGCCGGGGCCAACACGCGTAGCGAGCGGGCGGGTATGGCCGCTCATACCCATCCGAACAGCCGGAAGCCTTCCCGAGCGAACATCACAACTTGCGAGCACGAAGAGGATTCAGTGAAAATTCAGACTTCCAGGACTGGCGCAAAACCGCCACCCGGTGTGCGCATGTTGGTCGTCTGCCCCCTGTATAGCCGCGCCGCCTTCAACAATACGGAACCAGCGTAGGTATAGAGCCTCACATCGACCTTGAGGTCCACAGCCTCTCCATCATACTTGACCTTGCGAAGACTCGGCGGCGCGTATTGCTGGGCGATATAGTCACCGTCCCGGATCTGTGACCAGACGCTGCGGGTGAGCTTGGCACCGCGATAGGCGGCTTTGCTGCCATATCCCTGCGCCGGCTTGAAGAAGAGATGCCGACGTTCCGCCCAAAGCGACGCGGCGTTATCAGGTGTTACCAGAGTGGTAGCGGGAATAGTCGTCGCAAGAACCTCAGTCTGCTCTTTTGCCAGGCCCCAGCGGGTCAGGAGCGCGGGGTCGCTCAAGAGCGAGAGGTTTCGCTTATCGGCCAGCATGGCGTGGACGTATGGGTTGGGCGTGACCACTGCCAGATTATTCAGATAAGCGTCCTTGAGGACGGAATGATCCGGCTCTTCCAAGGTAAAGTCGACGAGACGATTGTACACCAGATCGATCTTGCAGCCATCCGCAAAAAGTTCACCGCCGGAAGCCTCAAAAGCCGTTGGATCCGCGATGACCGCCGAAATTCCCTGACGCTCGAGCGCTGCCTTGGCGAGCAGAAACTCCGGATAGAGATGCTGATCAAGGGGCGCGTCATCGACGATCGCAATCATGTTGGGTGTCCCGGTGCGGCCCTGGCGTAACCACTCGCTGCGAAACATTCTCGCAATCGCCGGTCCAAAATCCTCCACTGATCCATTCGAGCCATCGGAGCCGAAGCAGCAGGCACGCTGCGCCCTGGCGAGGGCTGCGTTGAGGAACGCGCCCCCGGCATTGGTATTGATCTCGATCAGAACCGGTCCGGATTCGGAAAGATGAAAGTCATACCCCATCAGCGCACCGGCAGGTCCCAGATCGGGGGCGGAGCTGGGCGGTGCCCACTTCTGCACCGCCTCACCATATTGCGCGAGGGCTGCGGCGGTCTCCACCGCCGTGACGACGCGTACCATCATCGTCACTGTCTCCGGCGCGATAAACACCGGCGAGTTCGCGAACAGGTGCGGGTGCGAGATCGCCAACTGCTCCCCGAAACCTTCACGTCCGGTCTGGCTGTTCAATGTGGCCTCGAGCATGTCCCGGTCGAGCGTAATGCAGGAACACACGGAATTGGCACGTAGCGCCGCCTGGAGCGCTTTTGACTTGTCTTGCATCGGGTCTCCTGGCGGCATTTTGGGGGTTATCTCCAAGGACGCGGCGGCTCCTGGAATATTTCAACAACATTGGTCGGCAAGCACAGATGCGAAATCCGACCTTGATGACCGCTCGCGCGAGATGCACATTTGTTGTCATGGTACCCTATCGTCCCCTTACAGCACTCGAAACCCACGAGGTCAGCAATCAGCCGCCGCCGCTCGTCGATTTCAATGCTTTTGACGCCGACCGGGCAATTCAGGATGGTGTATCCGGTTCTGGAGCGGGGCTGCACAAGGACCGTCTGGGCGCCTTCGGCGAACTGGTGGGCCGGGCCGAGACGCTGGAGCTTGGTAGGCTCGCCAATGAGAACCCGCCAACCCTTAAAGGTTTTGACCGCTTCGGTCAGCGCCTGGACGAAGTTGAGTTCCACCCCGCCTATCACGCTCTGATGCAGATGGGGATCGCGGAATTCGGTGCCGCGCGCGGCGCAAACAATCGCCTGAACGAACATATCGTCCGCTGGGAGAGATGGTCCGTCAAGGACGCGATTACGGAATCGACGGCGCGCGCCTTCGTCGAAGATACCGCGCTTGGACTGCAAGCCGCGGCCCTGCGGGATGGACCCAATGAAGTCCTGGAGGGATTTTGCGCGGTTCGCCTCCCCGCGGAGGGATCGCGCCTTGCTTACGGGGCTTTCACCGTACACGTTGCCGCGAATGTCTTGATACAAAGAGCGCTGCCGCTAATTTAGCAATACACTGCCGAATGGCTTCCTGTGCCCGCGCGCAAACTGGCCGCGATTCTGGCAGGAGCACCGCATGGATTTGATGTGATCGGGAAGCAAAGTGCGCTCGACTATCTTTACTATCGAAAATGTTTGGCGCGCTCCACGAGCTGGGTCATCTGGGTTGCGGCGTGAATGGTGAGGGGATGTTGAGTGGTATCGGGACGCGGGGTGATGAATTCCGCCATCTCGGCAATTTGCGTCAGTTGATCGTCAGTGGCCCTGGCTACCAGACTTAGCACAATATTTTCCAATGCGATTACTCGGATTCGCAACTGGATGATCTCGGCATCGGAAAGTGCGGGAATATCCCACTCGTCGCAAGCGGCTGCCAAAGCTTCCTGAGGGCCGCACGGCATGGCGCCGCCCTCGTCTTCCCATCGCGAAATGGCGGCGCTCTTCTTTTGATCTGTCATAGGTCGAAACTCCTGGATTGAGGAAGCAATCTATCAAGACGGGCGGATACATGAAACCGCGGGAGGTGAGGGCCAGGACATCCTGAAGCTTGGAGCCGGACAGCAGTGCATCCGTGCCGATGACGCATGGCCAATAACACCTCGAGCGGCTCATCAAGCAAGTCGGCCGCTTCCGGGGCAGCGGGGACGGACTTGGAGCCCATCACCATCTGATGAAAAGATGCGTGCGTCATCGGGGATCAACCGCGTCCCGCCATCCGGGCCAATAGTCGATTTCAACTTAGTTTCGACCCGGGGTTCTCATCCTTTCCGCCTATTCGACGCAGGAAGAGAGCTTCAAGAGCAAAAACAGCGGCGATGAGGGCCGCAGCGATGCCAACAATAAGCGGGTCAGTGTCGAGTTTGGTGGCAGTAAAAGCAGCAAGAACAACACCGTCGGCTGCAATCGCGGCGAGCAGAACGGAGCTTTTTGCCGCGATCTCCTTTCGTAGGTGCCGGTAGACACCCCAATGCACCAGCATGTCCATGACCAAGTAGAAGAACGCCCCAAGCGAGGCGATGCGCGACAGATCGAACAGCACCGCGAGCGAGCCGGCTACCACGACCGTGTAGACCAGCATATGGCTTCGTATCCCACCTTTCATGCCGAAATGACTGTGCGGGATCATCTTCATGTCAGTCAGCATCGCCAGCATGCGCGATACCGCGAACACGCTGGCGATCACCCCCGAGGTAGTTGCCGATAGCGCAATGACGATGGTGAACCAGAAGCCCAGTTGACCCAGCGCCGGTCTGGCCGCGGCGGCCAGAGAATAATCGCGCGCTTGCGCAATCTCGCTGATCGTCAGGCTTGCTCCGACAGCCAGTGCCACGAGCAGGTACGTCACCACGCAGATGACAATCGAGATGACGATCGTGCGACCAACATTGCGATGCGGATCAACAATATCGCCGCCACTGTTCGTAATGGTCGTGAAGCCTTTGAAGGCGAGGATGGAAAATGCCACGGACGCCAGAAATGCGCCGCCACCGGATTGCGAAATGTCTTCGGAAAAAGCGCCAGAAAAGAAACCGCTCGCCCAGATCGCCGCCACTGCGAAAACGACGATGCCGCCGACCTTGATCACGGACATGATGAGCGAAAAGCCGCTCACCGAACGATTGCCAGACGCATTTACGAAGTAGGCGAAGACGATCAGAGCTAGCGCGAGTATAGACAGGAAAAGGGCATTCTCCTCTTGGCCGAACGGACGCAAGGCGTAGGCAGCGAAGGTACGGGCTACCAGGCTTTCATTGATCACCATCGAGAGCGCCATGAGCAGTGAGGAAGAGGCCGCCACGACTCCCGGACCATAGGCCTTTTGCAAGATCATCGCGATGCCGCCAGATGAAGGCCAGGCGTTCGACATTTTGATGTAACTGTAGGCTGCAAGCGCCGTCACGAGAGCTCCCACGACGAACGAAAGCGGGAACAGCGGCCCGGCCAGCTGTGCGATCTGACCGGTTAGGGCAAATATTCCGGCGCCGATCATGACCCCCGTGCCCATAGCCACGCCCCCGGCGAGACTTATGGCAGATTCGCTCTTGCTGCTTTGGGTCCCGGTCGATGCCGCATGTCCCTCGTGATTCATCTTGCTCACAACTCTCCAACTTCGAAACGAAGCGAAACTGCGCCCGAGGGGGCAGGACGCATCTTCACGATCGCCGGCATGAGAGCGAACGGGCAGCGGCCTGCCTCATGCGTCCCGTGTTTATCTGCGATCGAGTCGGCTTTGGCGACTGATCCTAAATGCCTGGCCGGCGTATAGGGTCGGACGGCATGCCCTTTGGAATTCCGCTCGGGTTGATTACCAGATGTGATATTGGTCAATTCAGTTCCCTCGGCTCGACTACAGAGCGCCCCGTTTGGTTCGCTGTCCATCTCGGTTGCCCTGTTCTCGGACAGGCGGGCCACTCGCTTCGTGCTAGGGGTAGCTTGCGAAAACCCTTTGTCCGCGCGGGCCAAACGCAAACACCTCAAATGCCTGCCTGCGGCCGCCAGCCTCCATGCCGGGCACGGCAAGCCCGGCCACGCCGTCGGGTCGCTCGCGCAGCAGTCTCGCAATGGCTTCATCTGGAACATGTCCCTCGATGACATAGCCCTCGACTCCCGTCGTGTAGCTTGCGGCCTACGCGACGTTTGAACATGCGGCAAGAATAACGAACAAAGCACTCGCGAGAGGTCTGCGCAGGGCCGATGGAGGGGCAGTGCTGGTCAATTGCTGGTCCTTGCCTTATAGCCGCGCCACAGAGAAATGGCACCTGTCGGCGTATTGAATCGGGCTAACCTCATGCTGTCGATAAATCGGGCAGAGATATGCTTTTCCATTACGCCGTCGGCGTTGGGCTGGGTGTCCGCAAATCCGTCCAGTCTTTGGACGGTCGCGCGAAACAGCGCCCGCATCAGCGGGTTTTCCTGCTTCATGTAATCCGCGATCAAGACCATCCCGCCGGGCTCGAGCAGGTTCCAGATCTCCTCGATGAGGACCTTCTTCTGCCCCGCCGGTACCTGGTGGAATAGAAGGCTGCTCACGATCTTGTTTGGTCGCCAATTGTCCTGAAGCTCGAGGCTGTCGAGAAAACCATGGTGCCAACGGATGGACGACATCTCATAATTATGCGCAGCTTTTCGCCGGGCTATGTCGATCGTGGTGAGGTGGTCCCGGAAAACTGGACAGGGTGCTAAGCTAATCCCGACCTGAGGAATGGACGGGAAATGAAGAAGACGAGGAAGCGCTATAGCGCGGATTTCAAGGCGAAGGTGGCGCTGGAGGCGATCCGGGGTGATCTGACGCTGGCGGAGCTGGCGACGAAGCATGGCATTCATCATACGATGATCGCGGCCTGGAAGCGGCAGGCGGTCGAAGGTATGGCAGACACCTTCTGCGGGGCAAGCGATGATGCCAGGGCAGCCAGCGAGGCCGAGGTCGAGAAGCTCCACGCCAAGATCGGCCAGTTGGTCGTGGAACGCGATTTTTTAGCCAAAGCCTCCGGTCGATGAGCGTGGCACGGAGGCGTTCGATGGTCGAACCTGCTCACCACCGCTTGTCGATCACGGCGCAATGTCGGCTGCTGTCAATCAGCCGGTCATCCTATTACTATGCGCCGGTGCCTGAAGCCGAAGAGACGCTGGCGCTGATGCGGGTGATCGACGCCGCGTTCCTAGACTGTCCGTGGTATGGCAGCCGCCAAATGGTCCGGCATCTGCAACGTGCAGGCCACCAGGTTGGCCGACGTCGGGTGCGGCGCCTGATGGCGAAGATGGGCTTGTCGCCGATCTACCAGCGACCGCGCACGAGTGATCCGCATCCACAGCACCGCATTTATCCATATCTGCTGCGCAAGCTGATGATCGACAGGCCGAACCAGGTGTGGTGCGCCGACGTGACCTACATCCCTATGCGGCGCGGGTTCCTCTATCTGGCGGCAATCATGGACTGGGCGACGCGCAAGGTGCTGGCCTGGCGGCTGTCGAACACGATGGATGCTGGCTTCTGCGTCGCAGCACTGGAAGAGGCACTGGCGCGCTTCGGCAAGCCGGAAATCTTCAATACGGATCAGGGCAGCCAGTTCACCAGCTTTGCGTTCACCAGCGTGCTGCGGGACGCCGAGGTGCGGATCAGCATGGACGGCCGAGGCCGGTGGATGGACAACGTCTTCATCGAGCGGCTGTAGAGATCCCTCAAATACGAATGCGTCTACCTCCACGCCTTCGAGACCGGCTCGGAGCTGCGCACTGGCCTCCGGCGATGGATCACCTATTACAACACGCAGCGACCGCACTCGGGTCTGGCCGGGCGAACCCCGGCGGAGGCCTATGGGCGGATCAGAGAAACAGATCACGGGGGGCATGCCCCCCGTGATCTGATGACCAAACTGGCGGCATAATCACATCCGGGATTAGCTTAACTTCGCCGCCAACCTGTCCAAGAAGGCGGGTCCACCTCAGTATAGCTGCGCCTATTGGGACGAAGGCGTCGAGACACTGGCCGAAGCTCAGGAGGCCAAGCTCGCCCATATCGCCGCGAAGCTCGCGCTCGCACCGGGTCAAGAGGAGGGCATAGCGTGGATGGTACGCTAAACAACGCTAAGGGCGAACAATCAGCGAACGCTTAGGCGGCGCGGCTATCCGGCGGCAGATTGAGGGCCTTGCGGCCAGCGGAAGCGGCTGCTCGATCCCAGAGGAAATCGCCCGAGAAAGCAATATGCTCCCAACCTACTGGGGACGTATGGGCGAGTAGATCATCAGGCACCGCGACCGATGTTGATCGTAGATGCTGGGCGGCGGCATCCATGTAGATCGTGTTCCAATAGACGATCGCGGCGACGAGCAGATTGAGGCCGGACGCCCGATATTGCTGCGCCTCGTGGCTGCGGTCGATGATGCGGCCCTGGCGGAATGTGTAGATCGCCTGCGTCAGGGCATGGCGCTGCTCGCTGTTGTTGAGACCGGCATGGCATCGCCGGCGCAGATCGGGATTTTCTAGCCAGTCCAGCATGAACAGCGTCCGCTCGATCTTGCCGATTTCCTGTAGCGCGACATCGAGCTGGTTCTGCCGTTCGTAGGCAGCGAGCTTTCGCAGCATGACCGATGGCGCGACATGGCCGGCCTTGATCGACCCTACGAGGCGCAGCACGTCTTCCCATTGCTCACCGATGATGTCGGTGCGGATACGCTTGCCCAACAGCGGGGTGATGGACGGATAGGCCGTGACCGGCGCGATCGGCGCGAGCCGCCTGTCGGGGAAGTCGCGCAGGCGCGGGCAGAAGCGAAATCCCAGCATCGCGCACAGGGCGAAGACATGATCGGTCGCCCCGCCGGTGTCGGTGTAATGCTCGACGATCCTGAGATCGGTGCCGTGGCTGGTGAGGCCGTCGAGGACATAGGGCGCCTCATGCGTCGCGGCCGAGATCACTTTGACGTGGTAGGGCGCGCGCTGATCAGAATTATGGGTGTAGAAGCTGAAGCCATGATCGACGCCATAGCGGGCGTTGATATCGCCGCCCGACGCGCCGCGCTTCGCGGCCCTGAAGAACTGGCCATCGGAACTGGACGTGGTGCCGTCGCCCCATACTCGTGAGAATGGCAGGCGGTGGTGCGCGTTGATGAGGAGGGCCAGCGCCGCGCGGTAGCTGTCGTCGCGGATATAGGCGTCATGGGTCCAGAGGAGCTGATCGCGCGTGACGCCCTGACTCGCCGCCGCCATGCGCGACAGGCCGAGATTGGTCGCATCGGCGAGGATCGTGGCGAGCAGCGCGTTTTCATTGGGACACGGCTCGCCGGTACGCAGGTTGGTGAACGCCGCAAGAAAGCCGGTTTCCTGCGCCACCTCATGCAGTAGCTCGGTGATGCGGATGCGTGGCATCATGGCATCGAGCCGGTCGGCCAGCGCTTCGGCGTCGGGCGTCGCGATCGTGCGAACGGGGGATATCTGGAGGCGGTCGTCGCGATATCGCACACCCTCCAGAGCGTCGCGCTTCAGGCGCTGGGCAAATTTCTTAAGCCGCCAGTCAAGTTCGCGGCCCCGCTGTTCGAGCCATTCGCCGGCTGTGGGTGGCAGACCGAGAGCCGACACGATCGGCTTCGCCTGGGGTTCGCTGAGCAGGTAGCTGTCGAACCGGCGGTATCCTGCCGATCGCTCCACCCAGACATCCCCGGAACGCAGCTTGTTGCGCAGATGCGCGATCGTCGCGATTTCCCAGAGACGCCGGTTGATCTTGCCGTCATCGCCCACGACGATTTTCCGCCATTCCTTGCGGAAGGGCATCGGAGCGTCGGCAGGCAGATCGCGTTTGCCCGACCTGTTGAGGTCGCGCAGCATCTCGATGGCGGCGATCGTTTTTGCACTGCCCTTTCCGGCCCTGAACTGGAGCGCCTCAAGCAGGTCGGGGGCGAACTTGCGCAACGTCGCATAGCGGTCGGCCGCCACCGTCAGCGGATCAAGGTTGGCGGTTTCCGCGATTGTCGCCACTTCTGGCCTCGCCTTCAGGAGGGTGTTCCACCCGACCGATGCGTCCAGGGCCTCCATTGGATCTTCGCCGGTATCGACCGCATCGGTCAATGCGTCGATTGTCCTGCGAAAGATCAGCATCAGCCGCGCCACATTCTTTGACGTGGTGGCATAGCTGCGCGCCTGGGCGTTCTTCGCGCGGGTGAAGATGCTGCCGATCAGCTTGTCCGCCATCTCCAAGGCGTTATCGGTCAGTCGTTCCTCGAGGTCGAGCAGGAACGCAACCAGCGTAGCGCGCCGTCGGGAGGGAATATATCGCTCGATCATATAGGCAGGCGAAGCGCGGCCTTCCCTGACATATTGCCGAAATCGGTCGGCATGGATGCGGCCAGCCACGTCCGGGGAGATGCCGATCTTCCGCACTTGCCGCAGGCGGTCGAGAATCTGGCGGATGTGATCGGGCCTGGCCGCAACGGGAATGGTCTTGAGCGAAGCGAGTTGGCTCATGCCGCCGGCGTCGTCAAAGACCTGGTCGAGGGCGTGGACCTGTTCGGCGCTAAGATCAGCGATCAGGGCGTAGGCAGCCTGCTTGCGGGCACGCGCGCGTCCCGCACTACTGGCGCGTTCGATGGTGGAGATGGACGGCAGTAGAATCCGGGCCTCGCGAAGGGCGGTGACAACGCCGATCGCTATCGTCATCCCCTTGTCGGTCGCCCATGCCGTTTTCGCGGCCGCTTCGATCATGAAGGGAATGTCGGCGCGGGTTGGTCCACGAAGGCCCGCTCGCATCGCCAGCTCGCGGGCATGGTCCGTCATCGTCTGATCCCGCGCTGCATAGTTGGCCAGGTCGGTTACGTGTAGACCAAGTTGTTCCGCGACGAAGGCGGCGAGATCATGGGGTATCGCTCCCTTGTCCTGTATCAACTGCGCCAGTGTGATGCCCGGGTGCCGCAAGAGCGCGAGTTGCAGCGCGACACCCAACTGGTTCCGTCGCTCCCGTCGTGCGCCGATGATCTCGATGTCCGAAGGCTCGAAGGTGTAGAGCCGGGCTAGATGGTCGCGCTCGCTCGGGATGGCGAGGATCTGATCGCGTTCGCTCTCGGTCAGGAGTTGATGCTTACGCTTCGTCATTCCGATTCCCGTCCACAAAAGGTCATCTGGGCCTATGGACAGCCATGAGTAAAGAGACATAGTATGTGGACGGATATGGATGGGGCGAAGCGATCGCCCTTCAGATCGTCCACAGAACGACCGTTTGGGAGACGCACGGGATGGGCGATATTCTGGGTTATGCCCGCGTCAGCACCGGCGATCAGGACGTGGCTGGACAGACCATGCGTCTGGAGGAGGCCGGCGCGATCAAGGTGTTCACCGACGTCATGTCGGGCAAGAGCATGGAGCGGCCCGGTCTGGCCGAACTGATCGCCTATGCCCGCAAGGGCGACACGCTGGCGGTGGTCCGCCTCGATCGGCTTGGGCGCTCGCTCGCCGAATTGCTCACCACGGTCGAGACGCTACGCGGCCAGGGCATCGCGCTCCTGAGTCTTGAGGAAAAGATCGACACATCGTCGGCCGCCGGCGAACTCATCTTCCATGTGTTCGGGGCCATCGCCCATTTCGAGCGGAGACTGATCTCCGAGCGAACCAGGGATGGGATCGCCGCCGCGCGCGCCAAAGGCAAGTTGCCCGGCCGTCAGCCGCTCGACATGTCCAAGGTACATGCCGCCATCAAACTGGTCGAAGCGAGCATCTCGCCGACAGAAGCAGCACGACAACTCGGCATCGGCCGATCGACCATCTATCGAGAAATGCGCCGCCTCGGCGTGGAAAGGCCCATCTGAATGTCCAGATCGAAATCGGCTCACGATCTTTCCGGCCTGATGAAATATGCGGATCGCGCGCCATGGGATGAGGCATTGGCCGAAATGCTGTCCGCGCATCTCGATCCGGCGAGCGAAGCGACCGGACTCGAGCCTGACGCCATATTCGAGATAATTGGCGATCACTGGCAAGGGCCGCTATGGGGCTGCGCCTTTGAAGATCTGCTTACGCAGGAACTGGAACCCGACGGTCGCAATCTGGTCGATGACTATCTCAAGCGCCGGGGCTGGAACGAAAAGGCGCCGAACAAGGCCTATATGCGCGCGTTACGCGATACGGTCATGTCGCTCTATGAGGTCAGCGAAGTCGTGCCTGGTCAGTCGATGACCTTGCGCGATCTGCTGCGCGACGTTGCTCCGGTGACGGTGCGCGAACACGGTGCAACCCAGACCCTGGTCAACTGGGACAAGATCGCCGCAAGGGTTGTCGACGTGAACGGGCGCCATGGCATTTCCGGAGCGCTGTTGCCGTTCAGCGCTGAGGGCGCCGTGCGAGTGGTCGAGGCATTTTCCCGACTTGCCGACGAAACTCAGGACACTGCGGAATTGGACCCGTCCGATCGGGACGCGCTTCTGGGAGCATCGGGACCGATGTTCACGAACATGTGGCTGCTCGACTGTCTGGGCAAGGCCATGCCCGGCAGCGCGCCGGATATGGTCAACGCCGACGGCGATGACCTGGTGTTCCACCGTATCGTTTTTCCGCTGGCGAAAGGCGTGGTCGGCAAGAGCCTGATCCGAAGGCTGAACGCGGCACAATGGCTGGAACCTGCCAGCGACAGTTTCTGGAACTGGCTGGCACCAGCGACGAAGAACAAGAAGCNGCAAGCGACCAAAGGCAAGCGGGCCTTCGTCACGACCATGGATGACGGCACGCCGGTTTTTGCCAATGTGGAACTGGCAGGGCGCAAGCTGATCGTCGAGGTAAACAGTGCCGCCCGCGCGGAGCGAGCAATTACCCAGATGGGCGAATGGCTTGGTGATTGCGTGAGCGCGCCTATGGCCAAAATCCGGACGCTCGATCAGGTTATGGCCGACGATGCCGCCCGCACGCCACAGGACGAGGCGCTGGATATTCCACCGCATGAAATGGAGCGCATCGTTCACGATATGCTGACCCGTGAATATACGAAAACGCTCGATGAGCCGGTCCCAGCCCTCAGCCACAAGACGCCACGCGTTCTGGCCNGTACAAAGGCGGGGCGGGTAAAGGTAGCCGACTGGCTCAAATATATCGAAAATGGCGCGGCAAAATCGGGCACCGCCGATCCGATGGGCACCTATGACTTTACATGGATGTGGGAAGAACTGGGGCTTAGCGACCTCCGGCGGTAACGGCCATCATNCGGTTCTTGAAATGTTCTCGCTTAGCGTTGTCTGGCGTACCTTCCACGCGATGCCCTCAATCAGAATCGCGCTGCTGGCCGGCCGATAAAAGATAACATGGGCCTGCTGCCTGATCCGGCGCAGTCNGGGTGCAAGCTCTGCGGCGCTTCTGCCGAGGCTCGGGTTGTCGAGCAGGGATTGAAAACAGGATTGCAGCAGATCGCGGTACTTGCGGGCCTGTTCGATGCCAAACTCAGCTATCGTGTAATCGGCGATTTCGGCAAGATCGGATGCTGCCCGCCTGCTGATATGCAGGTCAGGCATCTGCGGAGCGGCTACGCTTCTCTGCTGTGGTCCATATCTCGTCCAGCGACTGATCGCTCACGCCGCTTTCCAGCCCTTCCGCGATCGCCTGCCTCAGTTCGGCCAAGCTGTTCTGCCCCTCCTGATCGCGGCGTACGAGATCACGAATATATTCGCTGTCGTTCGTGAATGCACCGCGCGCGATCTGAGCCTTAATCCAGGCATCCTGACTGTCGCTGAGCGTGATGGTTTTGCGGATGGTGGCCATGTGCTTCTCCTGCAGAAACAGGTATCATACTATTGGTGCAGCCCGCAATGATCACGGTGAGATATTCTGGTTTTCCCGATGGGTCCATTTCACTGGTCAGCAAGCGGCTTTCTGTCCGATTTGACTTATGGAACGTGCGCGCGGCGCTCGAAGTGCTCTATGGGCACCGACGTCCTTGTATCGACGCACTTCGTTCCGCATGGTTTGCGGGTTCGTAGCGAGATACGCGATGCAGAACGAAGCAACGAAAACCGTACACCGCAACAGCCTTGGCTTCGTCGTTTCGGATTCNGGGCAGGGCNGNNGNGATTCCGGTGCGAAGATCGTGTGGGGNCNCCGGGAAGNNGGCACCAGAGTGTCNATCGANGATGCGAAACGCGGCGGGGCCGAGCATCTGAAATGCGAATGCGGNGCGGATCTGGTCGCTCGCAAGGGTGAGACCAATACGCATCATTTCGCNCATGNNTCAGGCGGGGCGCAGGCCTGNCGNCAAGCGCAACTCGCNGCCATGTGCAGTTTTGCTGTAGGNGCNCTCTCNGNCAAAGCGGACGTGCGGCTTCCGGATGTTGATGGCCGAACCCGTTCGATTGGCTTCGANACAGNGANNGGCGAAGTCTTCGGTGAATTNGCNGGCGTGCGCGCTGCGGCGAGCAAAGNTNAAATCTCGCCGGGAGGTGGCGATCGTGTTCATGCTGAAACACCGNCANCCCTTGCCNGACGNGGCNGAATNTAAAGCTTCGGGCTTGTCCGTAATCGCGATCAANCTGGCNCCGCACAGGAACCTGACAGACGAGCAGATTGCCACGGCCATCCGATTCGGTGCCAGCAGGCGCTGGCTATACAATGCGAAGTTTCCAAAAACGACGACTGATCAATGCGCGAAGGAGGGGGCTGGAAGGGCCGAACTTCGCCCGCGCATCAAAAAGGCGAGCACCGACTTATCCGGGTCATCGGGCACAAAATCTAATATCACGGACGACGAATGGAAGTCGCTGGGCCCCGACGAGCTTCGCAGACGGCTATTCGGCGACAAATATGAGCGCTGATTTTTATCCGTCCTCGCGCAAGCGTGCTTGAGACGCGTATGTTCGTCCGGGACTGAACGTCGCCGCCATTCTGGACGGCGATGATCGCTTCAAGTTGCTGCGCAGGCTCGAAGAAGAGCGAGCAAGACTGTCAGCGCCCATTCGGCAGGATGAGAAGCTTCGCGAAATCGCGCAGTCGGTCGAACCTGGCCATGCCGCTAGCTTCAAGGCGGACTGGGAACGATCCGATTTCAATGCCAGTCCGGCTGGCCGCGGTATCCAGCGCGATCGTGGGAAGGGGCGAGCGCCCAGATGATCGAGCAAATGACCATCGCCGCGAAGGTTGAGGTCTCTCCCGCTCAAGCACAAAAAAGGGCGCCGAATGGCGTCCTTTTCATTCAGTCAGAATTGGTTCTGCTTCTAGGCCATTTCGATCTGGGAAAGCTTCGCGACCCGCACGTTGCTCTCCTTCGAAAGCGAAGACTGCCATTCGGGATTGACCTGCGCCAGCTTGAAGCCGCGCCCAGCCGGACGAGCCGACACGACACGCACTCGCGGTCCATCGATCAGTGCGAGAACCATCTCGCCTTTCACTTCGAAGCGATCGATCAGTTCGAACACCAGCAGCGCGCTGGTCGGAATGCCCATGCCCAGAACCGGCTTGTCCAGCTTCAGGGCAATGCCCGGTCCCTCGAAATTGCGCGTGAAGGTCTTCTTCGTTTCGGACAGCATCGTCCAGCCGTCATGAGTCTTGCCCTCGAGGACCGGCATGGTCTGGTCTTCCGAGACAATATCCGGCTCCTCGGCGGCGGCCACGAGGCTCAGGTTCGACGACCAGTCGACGAGACCCTTTTCGGTCATCATCTTCTCGAGCTTGGCGGCAAACTTCTCGGCACGCTTTCCCGGCAATTTCTGCACCAGGGCGAGAAGCGAAGCGTTATGTCGTTGGTCGAGCGACTGCTGCGAAAACAGTTCGGCCATCATCGCATCGAGACGACCTTCCTGCTCGTATGCCGTAACGCTACGCGCAATATCCCGCATCGATGCGCCGCCCATCATCCTGGCAATCGCCTTGCGGGTCTTGTCCGGCCAGCGATGGAACGGGCGCTCAGCGTTTTCGATACGGCTGGCAGTGGCCGCCGGCATGCCGTACTTTTTCTTCAGGTCGGTCGTTGACAGGCCGAGTTCGCGCCGACGAATACGCAAGGCGGCGCCGATCCTCATATCTTCGCGCGTTCCGCCGCGGAACGTCAGCGATGCTTCAGTATGATCGCGCGCCCAGGTTTCACGATCGAAATCCTTCTCGGCCGTATCAATGAACAGGCTCATGGGATCGACGTTGAGAAGCTTCGCGATCTCGATAATTTCGTCGGGACGCGCGAAGATCTGGCCTCGTTCAATCTTCGCTAGCCGTATGTAGCTGATTTCCTCCAATCCCGTTTCGCGGATGAAATCCGTCAGCATCTCGTATCCGGCCTCGCGACGAAGATCGCGCAGCTTGTTCGGGAAGACGGTCGAGCGGACGATTCCGCTTTCGACGATATGGACCTGCGGCTGTTCGACAAACTTTGCAGCAACGGGTGCCACAGCATAATCTCCTATTGCGATGAAAGGGGCAGGGATCCTGCCTATCACGAGACTCTATGACCCAGCTGCCGAAGAGCATTCCCATTTCCGGATGGACAGATTCGGAAAGTCACCAATTGATTCTATTCCGATAATCCCGGCGCAGGCAAGTATTCCTCGGCAAGAGGTTGCAATCTCGTACAGATCGATTCGCAGCCGGATAATCAGTCTCATCCTAAAATTATCTTGATAAAGCGAACTTCCTAAAATCGTACCATTCTCGCTCTGGCCGGATCCGCAAACTGAACCGCCCCAGGATAATCTCGCGTCCGGGCGCCACCCACTTGTAGCAGTTGCGGTATCGCCACCGAACTCATCAGGGGCCTAGAGCGACGGTTTGCGGCTTATCGCCCAGACCATAATCGTTGCGGCAGTGACTTGCGCGGCGAGTGCGAGGGTTGGGCATAGCGGGACCATGCCTGGATCGGACCCTCGAAGTCGCGCCTGTCGGCGGGCGCTGCCCAATTACAGATATCGACCGAAGTCCATGCTGTGGTGAAGAACCCGGACAATCAGAATCGCGCTGGGGCGGTTCTCCTCGCCCGCAAAGGGTGAGACGAATACACGTCATTTCGCCCACGCTTCAGGTGGGGCGCAAACATAGGCAGCAGCGCCAATCTATTGCGGCATATCGTCCCGAAAACGCTCGTGCTGGTGCATGCGCTCATGCAGCACGGTAACGATGCCGACTATGCCGTCTGACAATACGCGCCAATAGATATAATGATGCTCATAGCGGCAAAAATAGCCGTCCACACCGAATTCGGGCGGGATGGCCCGCCACGGGATCTCCCTTGAGGCTATTTGCTCGAAGCAACTGAACAGGCCGCGGATATATTGTTCGGCCTGTTCGTCACCCCAGCGCTCGCGGGTGTAGACATAGATTTCGTCGAGACGATGCCCCGCGCGGTCCTGGACACGGAAAGAGGTCAAATTTTAGCGCCGAGCGTTCCGCGCGATGACCGTGTCGGCGTCCAGGGATTGATATGAAGCTTCGGGCGCAGCGAAGGCGGTGGTGAGCTCGGTCTTCAGCCGTTCGAACTGCTGCGCATCGAGGCGTTCCTTGTCGCGCCTGATAAGATCGCGCACATATTCGCTGACATTGTCATAGGCGCCGTCGTCGCCGACGTTTCTGGCGACAAAATCCTTGAGCGCGCCGCCAACGCGGACATTGAGCGTCATTGTTTCGGGCATGAAAGCCTCCTGTCAGTCTGTCAAAAATATAAGGGATATTGCGGACAAGGGCAAGGCGTGAGCAATGGAGCACCAACGCATGAAACTCGAAGGGGGTAAGAAAAAGTCTGAACCCAAAGGTCAGCAGGGAAGGTGAGACAGAAGTGGAAAGGAAAAGGAGGTGTTTGCCTCGCATCCGCTCCGCCGGTCTCGCTTGTACCAACGACCGAAGGGTTTTGAACTTCATGAATTCCGATGCCAATTCCAACATCGCCGCCATTCTGGACGGCGATGATCGCTTCAAGGTGCTGCGCAGGCTCGAAGAGCCTTGGGCGAAAGAGAGCGACGAACCCGCAAGAGGCAGAAGAAGAACGCTCGTGCTGGTCGATGTCGAGACCACGGGCCTCGATCCCGAGAATGATGCGATCATCGAACTCGCGCTGATGCAGGTGGTGGTCGAGGCCGAGGGCGATAATCTTGTTCACAAGGTCGTATCTTGGACCAAGCCCGAGACATGGCTGCAGGATCCCGGAAGGGAGATTCCCGAACGGATCAGCTTCCTGACGGGGATTACCGACGACGCCGTGGCTGGCCAGCGGATCGACGACGACCGCGTACTCGAGGTGCTCTCGAAGGCCGATCTCATCATCGCGCATAATGCGCGCTTCGACCGAGCCTTCATCGAACAGAGATATCTCGAACTCGGCCCGAGGCCATGGGCCTGCAGCATGTCCGAGATCGACTGGCTGACTCTCGAGATGGACGGGAAGAACCTCGGCTATCTGCTGATGCAATCTGGCCGCTTCTTTCAGGCGCATAACGCTGCAAATGATGTCTGGAGCCTGTTCAAGCTGCTGACCTCGACGCCGATGCGTTTCCAGCTGCTCGACGCCCGGACTTGCCTCGACCTGCTGCTGGAGGCGAGCGATGCCGAGAGCTACCGCGTCGAGGCGCTGAACGCGCCGTTCGGCTTCAAGGACCGGCTAAAGAGCCGCGGCTACAAATGGGATCCGAAGAAGAAGGTGTGGTGGACCGAGCTTGGCTATCCTGAGTACCTCAGAGAGCGCGACTGGTTTGCCGAGCTCGGCCTGCCGTCGTTTGTGGCGACACCGATCGACGCGAAGCAGCGCCACCTCTGATCCCCGCACACCTAAGCCAGCATTCTCTCGAAAGGGCCCGCCTAGCGCGGGCCTTTTCGTATCTACCTACAGGACAATTTCCACATGATCATTCTCGACCGCCAGCACCCGATCCGCAATCCCGATGGCCCCGCCATTGTGCAGGAGGTGGACAAGACCATCGTCGTTGCAGACTTCGAGTTCCGCCGAGACCTTGAGAAGCACAGCGCCTATGTCAGACGGGACGGACCCTCGGCGTATCCAACGGCGCGTTGGGCCTTCGACGAGATCGTCTGCGGCTCCTGGGTCGTGATCCGCTTCCCGGCAGGTGAGGTGGAGAAACCCGAGGTCGGGCGCTTCCACTCGCTGTGCCAGCCCGACATGGACGAGATCGACATTGCCGACCATTTCTTCCGCCAGGTGCTCGAGCGGCATGTGGACGGGAACGGCGATCCGGCGCGGTTTGTCACCTGGGGCGGTGACTATAAAGACAACGAGGTGCTGCGGCGCGTGGCGATGTGCTGGGGCGTGACCGTGCCCCCGCAGCTACGCAATACCACTGAAAACTGTCCATTGCGGCTCGACCTCTGCCAGGACTGTTACACGGACGAGATCAAGGGTCTGCACTTGTCCGAGTATGCGTTTGCGCAAGGGCTGCCCGGCAAGGCCATTCCGGCAAGGCAGGTGACCAGGCACGTGCTTGCCGGCGATTGGAAACGCGTCGAGGAGCAATGCGCGGGGGATGTGCTGCTAACAGCTATCCTCGCCGTGCGCCGGCTCGCGACCTGCGGCGAGATTGGCCAGACCGGCAAGGCGTGCACGCGCGCGCTCATCGACCGGTTCTGCGAGCGGGCGCCCACCGACTACACGCGGATGTGGGCGAGCTGGCGCAAGGAGAACCTCGGGCATCGGGAAATCCTGACATGCCGCGGTCGTTGAGCCTCGGGGCCGCCATTGTGTTGAGCATCGCGGACGCGGCGGCGCGTTCGGGACGGACGTTCTCCGAGCAGGCCGCGGCGCATTCCTGCCAGGCGGCAGGCGCCTGCCTCGCCATCACCCGGACTCTCCCACCTACGACCACGTGATTGCGCGCAGCGAAGGGGGAGGGCGCACGCTCGCCAATGGGCTTCTGAAACACCAGCGCTGCAACCAGCAGCGCGGGCACAAACCGCCAACAGGCTGCGACCTGCTCTGGCTCGATCTCGTGCAGAGCCGGCTGTCGGCACGGCCGCGGAGTTTCAAGGCGACGTTTTCTGGTGGAGTGCCCAATCCAGAACTGGCCCGCCAGCGCTAGCGCTGCCTGTAATTTCCAATGCGCAACCAACTCGCCCGCCTTCTTGCGGGCATTTTCATCATTGAAAGAAAGAACCCATGATCACATTCAACCGTCCCCGCCCGGTGGGCGGCACCTCCCGCTTCGACCTGCACAGACAGAGCGCAAAGAGCATCGTCGCCGCCTCTTTTGCCTATGCCCGCGACGACGCGCGCTACGAGGCCTATTGTAGCGACCTCGGCGAAGCGGCGGCATACCGACTGCGCTGGCCCTTCTGGCGGATCGTGGCAGGCTCATGGGTCGTGGCCCGCTTTCCCGGATGCCAGGACAGGCCGGTGGTCGAGGCGTTCGAGACACGGATTCAGCCGGAATGCGACGAGACCGATATCGTCGACGAACTCTTCGAGGCCCTGAAGGCCGAAGCCCCCGTCCCGGATCACACCGCCCAGCTGGTCACATGGGGCGCTCCGCATGACGATGTCCTTTCGCTGCGGCGCGTGGCGCATATGCAGGGGCGGATCCTGCCGCCGCAATTGCGATCCGCCGAAAGCGCAGCGGCGCATCGGATCAGGCTGAGCGAGCTAACATGCGATGGACGCGAACATCTGCATCTGGCCGAATATGTCCGGGGACTGGAACTGAGGGGTATCCCGGTTCCCGGGCACTATCTCCCCCATCTGGTCAGGGAGGAGGCATGGGCGAAGATCGAAGAACGTTGCGCGGCCAATGCCATGCTCACCGCGATCTGCGCGGCGCGGCATTTCGCGAGCGAGGGCATCATCGGGCAGACAGCCGCAGCCTGCACCGATGGCATCGTCGAGGCATTCTGCAAGCGGCCGCCGACGGACTACGTGCGCACCTTGTCGAACTGGCACCGCAGATACCGATACGATCGCCTCTTCGGCGAGCCGGGTTATGAGTGAACACTGGACTGCATATACATGCTTAAGGGAGCCCGACGCATGACCAGACCTCAAAACGGCTTCGGTCGTGGCAGCGGAGGCGATCGCTATCCGCCGATCAGCAAGGACGAAGCCGACGCAGGCGCCCGGGCGATCGTCAGGCTCTTTGCCTTGTGGGAATTGACGGATGCCGAGGCTCAGGCGCTCATGGGTGGTCTCGGCAGCGAGCGCTGGCAGCGCTGGAAACAGGGCAGGGCAGGGGTAATCGAGCGCGAATGCGCGCTCCGCCTTTCGTTGCTGCTCGGCGTTCATGTCGGGTTGAAAACACTCTTCAGCAATCCGGCAGGCGTGCGTGCCTGGATCAGAACGCCGCGGCGCGACCTTGGCGGCGAAGCGCCGCTATCGGTAATGATGGCGCGTTCGATCACGGGCCTTGAACAGGTGCGCTATTTGCTGGCCGCGCTTGGCCAATGAGGATCAGATGCCCTTGATTGCGGTACAAACGCAGCGCCACTGCACGGAAGGCGCCTCCGCGAAATTCAAAGAAGACCAAAATGAAAACTGAAATCATCGACCGCCTCGCGGTCCGGTGGGGTGACTGCCATACTGGTGAACTCGCCCTCGATCGCAATGGCGGCATCAATTTCACTTACGCTGAAAGTTGGCTCCGTGATCCGCAAGCGCTGCCGCTTTCCTGTGGGCTCCCCTTGCAATCCGAAACGTTCGCAGACCGCGCCTGCAAACCGTTCTTCGAGAACCTTCTGCCCGAAGAATGGCAGCGCGAAGCCGCGGCCCGCGCGCTAGAGATCTCACCGGGCAATCCGTTCCGATTGCTGAAGGCGCTGGGCGGCGATACGGCGGGAGCGCTAACGTTCTGGCCAATAGATCAGGCGCTTCCTTCCTGCTTATATGCAGAAACACCCGTCCCGCTGAGCGACGCCGAACTCGTCGATTTGTTAGACCGCATGGCGCGCGCGCCCATGCTGGCGGGGCAGGGGGCCCGTTATAGTCTGGCCGGAGCGCAGAGCAAACTTCCTGTGGTGCTGGTCGATAACCGCATCGCGGTGGCTCCCCCGGGACAGGCGACCACCCATATCATCAAGCCTGAGCTCGAGAGGTTTCCGGGGCTGGCTGCAAACGAGGCGTTCTGTTTGGCTTTAGCGAAAAGCATCCGCCTCGGCACGGCTGCCGCCGAATGGCGTTCTGCCAGGGGAAGGGCCTTCCTGCTCGTGTCGCGCTATGACCGGATCACCGCAAGCGGAACGACACGGCGGTTGCATCAAGAAGACTTCGCGCAAGGCTTGGGTGTTCTGCCCTTGAAGAAATATGCGACCGATGGAGGACCGGTTTTTCGCGACTGCTTTGAGCTTGTCCGTCAGGTCACGACCGAACCCGAAGCAGAAAATCTCAAGCTGATCGATGCAGCGCTTTTCAATCTCGTCATCGGCAATGCCGATGCGCATGCCAAGAACTTCAGCCTGATGCGCAATGGGGATGGGAAAATCGTGCTCGCGCCGCTGTACGATATCATTTCTACCGTGGTGTGGCCCGAGCTCTCGCCCCGTTTCGCCATGAAGTACGGGCGGGCGAGGACGCTTGAAGAGATGTCCACCGGAAGCTTCGAGCGTTTCGCAGCCGATGCGGGCGTCGATGTCCAGATAATCCGGGCACGCGGTGTTTCACTGTGCGAGCGCATCATGCGAAGCATTGAGGCGGGTTTGGAAGTGCCGGGTCTGAGCGAGCGATCTGCTATCTCGGCTCTGGCGGCCTTCATCCACGAACGTGCCGGGCGAGTATCGCTGAAACTCGCGTAGCAAGGGATCTGCGGAAAGAGGCCGGCTGTTCCTTTCCGGCGACCGGACGATAGCGTAAAGTGGCGGCCATGTCGCGGTACACGATCCATAAGAGCGGTGGCATAAGTTCAGGCTTGGGAAGCCGGCCGCTTTCCGAAACCGCGCGTGTTCGTAAGCATGGTCGAATCCGCGGCATGGAAGAGCCGGGCTTGATCGACCGTATCAGATCACTGTTCAGCGGGAGAATGATTCGCTGACGGACATCCCGCTTCTCAAGGGTTCAAGTGTCATTTTCGCTTCCTGTGAATTAGATCCACGCGCCTGGCAGGCGCGCCGCCGCCGCGAATTGCACCGATAACGCCGTGATTGCTTTATTCGAAGTGAGGCCGACCTGAATGTCGCTTTGGCGTCCCCAATTTGAAGATGCTTTGAAAATGCTCGCGCAAATCAGCGCGGCGATGGACGAGCGCGGCTATACACCTCCGGTTCTGGTCGGCGGCGGCGCCGTTGAACTTTATACCCAAGGCATGGTGAACACCGGTGATTTCGATCTGGTTGCGACGCAACAGGAGGTGCTGGAAGCCATCATGGCCCAGCATGGCTTTGTTCGGCCTAAGGGTGCGGGCATCTCGCTACGAGGGTGGATCCATCCCGACCTCAAGCTTGGCTTCGAGGTTGTCGGCAGTCGGTTGCTTGATGGTCTGGCCGATTACGATCACCTGCAAATTGTCGAAATAAGCGACAACGGAGCGGTAGCGGTCATTTCGATCGAAGATTTGATCGCGGACCGGATGGGGCAGTATTCGTCTGGATCGGCCGATGAAATGCTCGGGCAAGCCAAGGCCATGTTCACGCTTTCGAAAGAACTCGATCGCGATTATATGGATCGTAGGATCCGTGAGGAAACGGCACAGGAATATGGCGTTCAAGACCTTGAAGACGAAGCGTAAGGCGATCAGCCTCGTCGCGCTCGGCGAAGATATCGCCCAGCGGCGCTTTGCTATGGGCGAGGTCTTCGTGCCGCGAAATTCCGGGACCCGCCGGACGGATTCCAAAGCTGCACTTCTCGAACAGATCGCGAAGATCGGCGGTAACTGGTAAATCGGTCTTGCGTCTCCCAAGCGACGCCCCTTCGCTCGAGCAAGGATACTTCGGCGACGAGTGGGTGGGTTGGCCTGCGCGTATAGAAGCTGGCTAGCGCATGACGGGACAAATCTGCTGAGGACTTTCGGCCTTTAGACGGTGTTTTTACGAACACAGATTCCAACCGCCGCTATTGGTAATGCCTGCAGATTCGTGTGCGGACAGGACCTGCAAATGGTAGTGAGCCATTTTCGGATCAGCCGCCGACTGGCTATCCACGGGAGCGCCCCCATCTGTAATCTCTATCGCTTGAACAGAGCCCCGGATGAAGTCGGCAAGATGTTCGGCGCAGCTGCGATCGCCACAAATGCCGGAGAAGAGATCTATCCAGGCTACCCCGGCCTTGTCCTCGCGGGCGCGCAATTGCGGACGATGACATGGGGTTTCCCGCTCTCCTTGACGGGGAAGTCGGGACAGAAGCTCAAACCGAAGCCTGTAAACAATGCGCGTGCGGACAAGCTGGACAGCTTCATGTGGCGCTACAGCTTTGCCGAACGGCGGTGCCTGATCCCGTTGACCGCGTTTGCCGAGGCCGAGGGGATGAAAGGCCACAAGACGCGGACATGGATCAGCCTTGCTGACCAGCCTGTGTTCACGGTCGCCGGCATCTGGCGCGAGAGCGATGAATGGGGACCGGTCTATTCGATGGTAATGACCGAAGAATGTATCGGTATGCAGGGCATTCACGATCGGTCGCCGGTTATCATCGCACCCAGCGATCGCGGGCAATGGCAGCACGGTGCGCCCGAGGAGGCACGGGCTTTATGCAAGCCCTACGCAGGCGCCCTACACCTCGACCGGACAGACGAGCCTTGGGTCCGGCGCTGAATGCGTATCTAATTGGATGTCAATTCCGCGACTTTCGGCGGATATTCGGCGGCCAGCTCGTAAAAATGCCGTCTGTTTCTGAAGGAGCAGACCCAGACGTCGTAGTTAGGCTTATCCTGCCAGGCAATGCCTCGCCTCTTCAATTGTCGAAAGCGTTCGAGAAGATCCCTATCGAATTTAAAGCGGGCCTGGACATGGCCTTTGGCGGCTTTGATCGACACTAGGGATTCGGGGGGCGGGTCATCGTGGAAATTCCGTTCGACTTCGGCCCATTTGAGCGCGATCGCGGCTTCGATCTCGACGAGCATGGCATCAAGGCGTTTTCGATAGCGCACCGAGATGTGCCAGGCACGTCTGGTCCTATCCCATTTTGCGCCGGGAAGTTGCTTCACCCATGCCTTTGCTAATTCGTCGTATGCAAATTTGAGAAACAGGCGTCCGTCTTCTTCCTTAATGGATACGGTAGGTCGATCACGACTGGTGGCAATCTCATGCGCGCGCTTTTCGATCCACTGGGATCGCTCTTCCAATTCCTTTGTCTGCCGGGCCTCGAGCGCCTCGGCCTCGGCCATTTGCTGCCGATCGTCGGCCTCTTTCTGCTGAATTAGCTGGCGAATTTCCGCTTCCCTATGCTGAAGTCGGTGGCGTAGGAGCGAGGTGCCCACGTCCCATTTGGTGAGACCGTGATCGGCCGCGAGTTCTTCCAACTGTTTAGCAATGTCAGCCGGAAGCAGTGGCCGAAGCTCGACGTCGGTCTCGGACTGCGCCCATTCCTTCAATTCGACCCCGTCCTCATTCAAGGCAGCTGCGATCAGCGAGGCCGCTTCCCGCGATGCCGAAGATTTAGACTCATGGCCGAACATGGACCAGTCCGGAGCTGTAACCCGCAGCTCCCTTGCAGGTCGGGGCGCTTCTAACGGCTCTTTAGGGGGCATTTTACGGGATCTCTTTGGCTCTTTGTTCGGCTAAGCGCCTGTGTAAATGCCATTATATCGCGGCTTTCAACCCTGCTTGCAGGGGCAATCCCCATCCGAAACCGTGCTGAGAGAGGACTTCGTCCGATAGCAGTCCTAGAGGTTCCGTGACGCATCCGGCCTGGCGTGGAGAATGCGAATAATCTCGCACCAATCGCCATGCTGGCGGAAATAGATGATGTGCGATCCGCACATATGCTTGAAATAGCCTGGACGAACATCGACGATTTGCCCACGTTTCTGGCCCAAGGCGAGTTGCTCGAACGCGGCAACAAGATCGGTCAGGTAGCTGTCCGCCTGTTCAACCGACCAGGTCTCGAACGTGTAGCGCCAGATGTTTTCGAGATCGACTTCAGCAAGCGGTGTAAGCCGGTAGCTTCAGCCCGTCATGCCAGTCCGCTATGGATTTCGTGCATGCGGGCGAGAAATGCTTCGCGATCGAAGGGGCGCGGATCGCCAGACTGTTCCCCTGCAATCAGTGCCTCCTGCAAAGCGCGCACCTTGGTTTCATGCTCTTCGAGCAGGCGAAGTCCCGCACGCACCACATCGCTGGCCGAGCCGTAGCGACCGGCCTTGACCTGGTCGCTGATGAAGCTGGTGAAGTGGTCCCCGATCGTCACTGAAGTATTGCGGGCCATTGCCATTCTTTCCGATTGCGTACGCCTATACCGATATACCAAGAAGTAATACAGATCAACGACGCTGCTCTTGTGAGGCATTCATGGGTGGCGGCGATCCAACCCGACAGGTGCCAATCGCACGGATCTCAATGCGACCGGAACTGTCGCATCTCCGTTGGAAAAGGCAGCATCACTTCAGACGGTCGAAATCCCGGCCAGACAGGAGACCTCTGTGATGCTGCCCTTGTTGTTCGTCTCGCTTCTCTTGTTCGTCCTGCTTGCGGCAGCTGTCATATCCATGCTGACCGCCGGGGTGGGTAACGCGGTGCAGGACTCCTGCGGATCTGCTCGCCGGATCTCAAAAGGAAGTGCCGAGGTCGAAGACGCGTTCGGATGCACGCTGGCCTGTTGCCCGGAATATGCCACGGCCTTGCTCGAAGCGCGGTCGCCTTGCGTCTTGCTGCTAGCGCGCGCCGCCTCTGGCGATCTCGATGCGATGACGAACCAGATTGTCGACCATCTGCGTAGTCACATTCCAGCGCTGGTAGCAGCGCACCTTGCCGTCATCGAGAGAGCCCAGCCTGGTCTTCGCCGACAGGCGATGGCCGATCTGGTGGAGGACTTGCGCAACATGGCTGCCGTGGCGCAGGGACGGCTCGACTTCCTCGCGGCAAGGCGCAGTGAAATGCGCAGGACTACCTTGCCTCGCGCGGCCGCGGCCTGATGGTGGGACTGTCCAAATCCCGCATTGCGGCGTTCGAGCAATGTCCGCGTCGGCTCTGGCTTCAGGTCCATCGCCGCGATCTTGCCGAATGGGGCGAGGGAGCCGAAGCGCTGTTCGCCATCGGCAACGAGGTGGGCGAGGCGGCCTGCGTGCTGCATCCCGGTGGCATCATGATCGAGGCCGAGCCGGACTTGGCTGCAGCGCTGGAAACCACCGCGCGCCTGATTGCGGAAGATCATCCCGGTCCGCTGTTCGAGGCGACGTTCATGCATCGCGGCGTGCTTGTCAGGGTCGATGTGATGGAGCGGCTGCCAGGCGGTGGCTGGCATGTCGCCGAAGTGAAGAGTTCGACCGCGCCCAAGGAGTATCATACGGGCGACCTGGCGACGCAGGTCTGGGTGCTGCAGGGCTGCGGCATCGATGTGCGGTCGGCCGCGATCCGCCACGTCAACAACCGGTTCGTATTGCAGGTTCCGGGCGAACTGGACGGGCTGCTGTGCGATGCCGACATGCTCGGGACGCGGGGCGGGATCATCGCGGGTCGCGATGAGGTGGTTGGTAAGGCTCAGGCGGTGCTGGCGGGGGAGGAGCCGCAGACTGCGCCGGGCGATCATTGCAGCAGGCCGCATGACTGCGAATTTGCAGCCCATTGCCGCAAGGGAGAGCCGGTGCCTCCAGAATGGCCGGTGACGGTGCTGCCGCGCGGGGCAGGGGCCGCATGGCTGGCGCGCGGCTATGACGATCTGCTCGATGTTCCGGCAGACCGTTTGTCGGGCGTGAACGCCATTGTCCACGCCGCAACGGTCAGCGGCACGCCCTATCACGACCGCGCCGGTGCCGCTTTCGAGATGATGCAATGGGGCTGGCCGCGGGCGTGGCTGGATTTCGAGACAATCGCCTTTGGAGTTCCGCGCTGGATCGGTACGCGTCCCTATCAGCAGATTCCGTTCCAATTCTCGCTTCACCTCGAGCAGGAAAACGGCACGATGGCCCATTCCGAATTCCTGTCGACCGATGGGATCGATCCGCGCCGCGCCTGTGCGGAGGCGCTTGTCGAGCAGATCCCGGCAGGGGCCGCGATCGTCGCCTATCACGCGCCGTTTGAACGCCGCGTTCTGCGCTACCTTGCCGAGTGTTTCCCGGATCTTTCCGGTGCATTGCAGGACATGGCCGAGCGCTGCGTCGACCTTCTCCCGGTCACCCGCAAGCATTGGTACCACCGCGACCAGCGCGGAAGTTGGTCGCTCAAGAAGGTGCTGCCGACGATGGCTGACCTCAACTATGCCGCGTTGGAGGTTAAGGACGGCGGCGATGCGCAGGGCGCTTACCTCGAAGCGATAGATCCCGCCACCCATCCAGACCGCCGCCTGCTGCTGCGTGAAGCCTTGCTGGCCTATTGCGAGCGGGACACTTGGGCGATGGTGCTAATCGCAAGGACGCTTGTGGAGACCGGCGGTCGTGATCAAGCCTGAGATCTGCGTCAGATTTTCGCGAAAGAATGGGTATCAGAACTCGCCCACCTAGGACTTTGGGGAGTGGCTGGCGTCAGGCATTCATCAAGCCTGTAGCTGGGGCGAACGCATTTTTACGTTTTTTCAATCAGATTCATGAAACAGGGACCGATGCGACCAACACTAAGCAACGTCGAGATCTCGCAACGCATATTTTCGCGCGCAGCTTGGGTGATGCACCAGTCTTGGGAAGAGAATTGGCGTCATTCTCGCTTGCTCGATGAACCGCTAGTGCCAAATCATATAATTCTCGCGGGACGCTCGAGAATGGGGTCCGAGCACCGAGAGCATGTCGTTCCGCTGGCTCTGATCCGTAATGAATGCGAGAGAATGTTTGCACTTGGAAGAGATGTAGCATCGGTTGCCAGACTTCTGGAAAGGCACCTTAAGATAGTGATGATATCTAAAGCCGAACGCCAGCGACTCGATTTCGAACTGGGATTGAAAACCTGTATGCCAGACGGGTGGTCATTCGAAGATGACTATGCCGATCCATTTGCGCGCCTACATGCTGCTGGAATTGAATGGGACATAGTGCAGACAGTTTAAGACGGTGTCCGACATCTGCTTCGGATGCTCTGCTATTTTAGTCAGCTCCCATGCCTGCCGGCACGGTTCGTCGCGGTGGCGGCACTGCGGATTCGCAATCTTCGACTGCCGAGCCGCATCGATCCCCTATTTACATTAGAAACAGGAAAGATCTTTGAACATCAGCTATACCGTTAAACGCGGAAAGGCCGCAGGAACTGTCCTGGTTCCCCATCGCCACTCGGATGGCAAATTTGTTGCCAGCCCGGATCGCTTCGCCCGAAACTACCGCCGCTACGACACAGCGGAGGCTGCCTTTAGGGCTGCCGAGCAGAACGATTGGTCGATCCGAATGGCCCCCGCCTCTGGCGGTGCTGCCAGCCTTATCCGCCCTGCGGGCTGCGAGGTCAGCTGAGGCGCTCTCAGCCCGGAGCTTGCGCATCACAGCCCATCGCCAAGGTATTGCCTTCCAGGTGCTGGGCGGCAGCGATGTCCGGCTTGGCCTCCAACCCCCGCTTTTCGGACGAAGAGGCAGGCAATCTGGTCCGCCGTGGGCAGCCTACTGATCGCTTCCTTTCCATGATCGACAACGCAACCGCCAGATACTGGAAATTTGTCCACGCCGCTTAAAACGCGGAGCTCACGTTGAAACGCCTACCTCATTGGTCCACGCACGATATTCATCGGCATGCGAACCCTCGAAATTGTCCATTCCAGCCTTGGTAAGCCAACCTTTTTCGGGCGATTTGTAGCCGTATATGCTGCGCTCGCCCCGTTCGTGCCATGAGATGTTGAAGGCAGCGAGCTTGACGAAGAAAGTCAGGCCAGCATTGTTCGGGATGTGATCGTGCACCCACCATGCCAACGGGCGCCAATCACCAGTTCGTTCATAATAAGGCAGGTAGCTGTGGACCACGATGCACGCCGTAGCGCCCATGCAGCCATCGGCATCGCGCCGGTCCCAGATGTGAGCGGCGTAGTTCGCCTCATTCCGCGCGCAATTGTGCTTGCCGACGCCCGCCTCATTCACCGCGCAAGAACGATAAGCAGAACGGATCGAGATGCGGCCCAGCTTCGCCCAGATCGGTTCGAGCACGTCCTCGCACAGGCGCGTGCCCGCGGCGATGGCCAAGTCGGGATCGTCGGGGATGTTCGGGATGCCGTAGAAGTTGGCGATCTCCGAGTAGAGCATATCCCGCATGAAGAAGTTTTCGGACAGTCTCACCCGGCCAAGCTCTTCCAACGAGGATACGGAACCGGGTTTGCGCATGACGAATCCTACAAATTGCTGACAGCTTGAGACGTATCATGCCGAATTGCCCAATGTAGCAGCAATTGAAGCGTCCCAGTCTTCCGGAGGCCCCTATTTGGGTTCACGCTGCCGAGCATCTGCGCCATCGCATGGCGACGCTGGTACTCTAAGGGGCGCCGACAACCGGTTCACCCAGGCCTTGCTCGGCCACGCCCACGCCGAACTCTCCACCACCCAGATCTACACCCAAGTCAGCATCCGTTGCGGAAAGAGTTCTAACCCTCCAGCCATCCGGGAGCGACCGATGCGGAAGCGGCCGAGGAAGACACGGAGCGCAAAGGTGGCAGGCACCTCAGGTGCAACCCATCACACCTCCGGGCGGAAACAGGGCCATTTGCAACACCGTCGGCACCATCACCACATGCCGCTGATTATATAGGATGAGCGGGCTGGCAGGGGATATGGCGTGGCAATGTGCGGGTTTACGCCACCACATCCAGCCCGCTGCGCCGGATGATCGAAAGCAGCCGCAGCGCCGGCCCTCCGGGCCTTTTCGCCCCGCGTTCCCAGTCTGACACAAGGTTTTTCGACACGTTGAGATAGCGCGCAAACACCGGCTGCGAGACATGCTCTGCCTCGCGGATCGCCTTGATCTCGTCGGGCGACAGGACGGGCGCAGGCGCAAGGCAAGCCTCGTCGAACTCGCGGATGGTGCGCTTGTCGATGCTGCCTGCGTCGTGAAGGCCTTCCATCATTTCGTGGACGGCAGCCATCGCCTCGCTTTTGTACGTCTTCGCCTTAGTCTTGCTCATCGTTTTTCACCTCGACCAATCGGCCTGCTTCAACTTCCGTTTCGATCTGGCCATCGCCCATCTCCAGCATGATGCTCGCAGCCTTGCGATAGACCTTCAGTTCCGCCGCACTCAGGTTCGCCCGATCGCTCTTGGCAAAGGCAAACACGAATATGGCCCGCTCGCCCGAGCGGAAGATCAGGATCGAACGATAGCCGCCCGATTTACCTCCGCCCCGGCGCGCGATGCGCTGCTAGATAAGCCCGCTGCCAAGGTCGGCATCGATCAGGCCAGTTTCAGCCCGGTGCACGGCATCAGCAAGCGCGGCATAGCTGACCTTCTCCTTTGCCGCGAACTTGGCGAACCAGCGGTTGGCGTAGATGCGGATGCGCGGGCTCTCAGTCATGCAGTAGCGATTCGCTATCATACTTAGTGTTATGGTTCAATGAACGAGTGCCGTTCATGCTCTGCTCGATCAGGTCGCCGATGCGCAGCGCAGCCTCGATGACGTGACCATCGACAAGATGGGCATAGCGGGCGGCCGTTCGCACATCGGCCTGGCCAACCTGGCGTGTGCACCCCGTGCACATCCTTCGGACGTGAAATGCGGATAAACTTCCGATCGCCTCGTCAGAAACCGGGGTCATTCGGGCTACGACCACTTCTGCCGCAGCGCGAGGCTAACATCCCAGATACAAATCGATTAGTGAGGAGGCGTGAACGTGGCGGCGGTATCTGGATTTATCATTGCCGCGGTGGTGGCCGTGATCGCGATCTTCATCCTTGTCGCCGTTGCACTGGTATTGGTCAGGATTGCACTCGCGCTGCTCCTCGCCATGGCTGCCGGCGGGATCATCGCGGCAATTTCATCGATCTGGATCGATGACGCCTGGCCGCTGGTGTTTATGGGAGCCAGCATCCTGCTAGCCTTTCCTGCGATCGGGTGGATGTTCCGGGACAGCAGTCTGAAAGCCGCTCGGGCACCAGCAAATACCGCGCCAAAGGTGGTTCTGCCTCCAGAACCCGCGGGTGATACCGAACTGATCGCGGCGTGGGAAAAGGCGAATAGTCTTGCTCCCGGTTACGCGCTGCGCCTGATGGCCGCTCGGGAAAGCTGCGCGCAGCTTTTGAACCGCAGCGAACTGTCGTCGCTGGACATGGCTCTCATCGAGGGGGCGCAGATGATCCGCACCCACGTCCCGGACGTCGTCGCGCATAACGGCGAAGCGATCGCGGACAGCGTGGGCGAAGAACAGAACCTCGCACGCCTTGCGCTTGTGGAAGATCTCGAGACGATTGCACGCATAGCCCAGGCCCGGCTTGCCCGGCGCAAGGAAGCGGGCAGGGACGGGCTTGCGACTTTGCGGGCGCATCTCTCTGCGCGCAGCACAGAATAGCAGCCGTCGCGTCTACGAGGTCAGATGGCGGGCGGCGGCACCTGCGGATCGGGCACGCTGACATGCTCCTCGAACTGAATTTCTTGGCCAGCATCGCCCTTCAACATCAGCAGCGGCTCTTCGGCTTCGGAGCGTACCCGTTCGAGAAATTCTCGCCCGTGAATGCCAAGGTTTTGAATGCGCGATATCGTTGCCGAGCGTGTCGAGGCGACGGCTTCGCGATCACGCAGTTCGCCGGCTTTCTTGAGAGCAAAGGGCAATTTCTTTTCGGCCTCGCGGGCGAAACTGGATGAGCTGGTCGTGATGTTCTGAAGCGCCAGTTCCTTGAATGAGATCTCCGCGGCGCCAATGCCCTGCAGCAATCCGTTCAGCTCATGCGAAAACTGGTCCGAGATGGAACGTGCCAGATCCAGATCGCCAATCGCAATTCGGCACGAAATGCGGGTCGCGCCAGCAAGGGTGAGGGCATCGATTAGCGGTTCGAGCGCTGAGATATCGAGCTCCAACCCTTTCGCGGTGGCCTTTTGAACCTTCGACGCGAACTCGTTCTGCACTGTGTGGAGCATGTCCGATGCCTTGCGCCATTCGGCCTCCCGATCGCCGGCCTCCCAGCCATTTTCCGCAACCTCGCAAGCGGTGCGCAGAAGGTTGAAATCGCGCTGGAGAATGTCGGCGCGTAGTGCCTCGATGCTCTCGGCAATCTTTACCATTCTGGCCCCGAGGCCATCGATCTGCTCTGCCATCTTGTCCATGCGCGCTGCGAGCAGTTGGTAGCTGATGATGGAAAAGCCGAGACCAGCCCCGCTGACGGCCAGGTTTGCCAGTTGCAGGTTCTCGATCACCCCCAGCACCTGGCGGATCTTTGCCAGCTGAAAATTGGTGGCGGCATGGCCCACGGCGCTTGTTGCCATCGAGAGAACAGGATTGGCGCTTGTCAGAGCTACCGATCCAATTTGCTGCCCGATGAGACCCATGGCAGGCGTCTCGACGAGGTGCGCAACGATTCCCGGCGATCCCTTGCGGAAAAGAAGCATGCCGACACGGTAAATGCTGGGATCGAGGGCCAGATGGGCCGGAGCGCCTGCGAGGATGAAGGGATCGATCAACTGGCCGTCTCCAAGGCTTTGTCGGCGGCTTCATCGAGCGCCTGGTGTATCTGGAACAGGACTGACGGGGCCGCACTCGGGATAGCCGGAGCCGAGGTGGCAAGAACGGACTGCTCGACGTGGTCCTCTATCCGCTTGCGGATGGACCTGGTCCGGTAGGAGCGGAGCTGGCTGGTCTTGACGACACCGGTAGCGACTGCGCCGCCAGCCAATGCGAGACCGCCAAGGAGGATCGGCATGCTGACCGTGGATGTGGCGATCAGCCCGAAGGCTGCTGTCCCCGATACAACCGCCATGCCGGGCAGGGCGGCGCCCAGCGCCAGCCCTCCGGCCAGCGGAGCAATGCTCGACAAGACCTCAGTCGCATCCTCCAATGAGTTGCTCTCCGGTTTGACATTGCCGATGGCAGCAATGGCGCTCAGCTGATGTTCGACGATCTGGCGTAGCTCATCCTGCGCATTGCCGATCAGCTGTTCGACGGTGGAGCTGATGCCCTCTATGATAAGCGGGTCGATATTATTTTCGATGAAAGCAGACGGCGACACGGCCGCGTAATACCAGCCTATATCTTCAATCCGTTCGTTGACCGATGGTCTCAGATCCTGCCAGCAGCGCGCAAGCCCCAGTGTCGAGGCCAGCTTGTGCCGATCGCGCCATTCGAGGATCTCTCGCCGGGCGAGGGCTGCCGGCAGGGCGGCTTGATGCGTTTCCATATCCACGCGGCGATTTATGCAGGACCAGCGCTGTTCGCCAAGTCCCGACGGGATGGGTATTTCGGCTAGTGGTTGACGCAGCAGGCGTTAGATTGCCTCAGTACTTCCTTTCGAAGCGGACGCGTTTCGAGCCTGCGATCAGGAAAGTGTCGTATGGCGTATCTCGCATCGCTGACCGCACAGGACCCGTGCCGTTGACGACATTGGCCCAGTATTGCGGGCGCTGAGCGCTGCCGGGCAGCTTGCTTTCAATGATCGCCTCGATCTTCAGGAACGATAATTCAAACTCTTTGAGAGTCTGCTCGCGGCAGTAGTTGGCTAGCGGCGTGAACTTGGACAAGCGTACCTCCATCACGTGCACTGTAGCGTAGCGTAGCGTAGAAAGGCCGGATGCCGATCGCAAGGAAGGCCGTTTTTCAATCAGGCCCCGGTCGACTGCCGAAGTTAATCTCGTCGGAAGAAATTCCTGTTTGAGATTAAGAAAGGCTCAGGCAAATCTGTATTTTTGCCAGCAGAGCAAGGGGCGTAGCGGCTCGCGATAGTAAATGCACGGGGCTGGCCGCTGGCGGTAAGGGGTTCGAATTGAACATTGCAGCGACCTTGTCTGGGCCGGCAATCGAGCTGCTTCGCCGCTGCGTGTCGTTCGACATCGAAGTCAATCCCAAGTCTGCCGAGGTCTTTGCCTTTGCCGCCGTCCGCTATGGTGATGGCGCAAGCATCCGTGCAGGGAAAGCTGGATTGGCGCGCGCACTGGACCAGATGGAATCCGGCCTGTCGCAATGCGATCACTGCATCGGCCATAATATCCTGCACCACGATCTGCCGCACCTGGCGGCTGTGCGGCCAAACCTCGGGCGGCTCGTTGACGCCCCTATCGATACGCTTTGGCTCAATCCCCTGGCATTTCCACGCAATCCCTATCACCACCTGGTAAAGCATCATCTCGATGGGAGATTGCAGTCAGGACATGTGAATGATCCAGCCAAGGATGCCCAGCTCGTCTTTCGGGTGCTCGAGGATCAGCTGCAGGCTTTCCGTAAGATGGCGGCTGAGGCGCCCGACGCGATGGCGGCCTATCATTTTCTGGCGGCCTTGCCCGAACGATCAGCAGGGTTCGATGCGGTGTTTCGCGCGAGCCGTCAGTCGGATGTCCCGACCCAGGTCGAGGCCGAGCTTGCGATCCGCCGCATGCTTGAGGGCACTGCATGCGGCCGACAGGTCGACAAATTGCTGGAGGAGATTGCCAGTCCGCGCAAAGCTTGGCCCACGGCCTATGCGCTGTCGTGGATAACCGTTGCAGGCGGCAATTCAGTCATGCCGCCGTGGGTCCACAAGGCGTTCCCCGAAGCCGCCGATATCGTCAGGGACTTGCGCGACAGCGATTGCCGAGAAACGGCCTGCACCTGGTGCCGCACGATGAACAATCCGCGGGCCTCGCTGCAGCGCTGGTTCGGCTATGACAGCTTCCGTCCGCAACCCGCTGATCGAGATGGTCGCCCGCTCCAGGAGCGCATTGTTGAAGAGGCGATGCACGGTCAAAGCCTCCTGGGCATCCTGCCGACAGGAACGGGCAAGTCAGTCTGTTACCAGATCCCGGCCCTCGCAAATTTCGAAAAGATCGGCGCGCTGACCGTCGTAATTTCGCCTCTGGTCGCGCTGATGGGCGATCAGATTCACGGCATGACCGAGAAGGGCATTTCGTCCGCCGTCACGATCAATGGCATGTTGTCGATGCCCGAACGGCAAGACGCGCTCGACAAGGTGCGCATGGGCGATGCCAGCATCCTCCTCATCTCGCCCGAACAGCTGCGCAGCGCATCTGTCCGCGATGTCCTCAAGACGCGCGAAGTCGGTCTGTGGGCGTTGGACGAAGCGCATTGCGTCTCGAAATGGGGGCACGATTTCCGCCCGGACTATCGCTACGTCGGACGTTTCATCAAGGAGTTCTCCGGCGACCGCGATCCAGCTCCTATCCTGTGCCTGACTGCCACGGCCAAACCCGAAGTGGTGCGTGATATTTGCGTGCATTTCCATGAGCGGGCCGGCAGCGAATTGCTGCTGCTCGACGGCGGTGCCGTTCGTACTAATCTGACATTCGAGGTCAGGCAGACGGGCCGCGGCACCAAGCTTAGCGATATATTGAGGGTCATCGAGGCCAGGCTACCCGCCGAGGGTGCATCCGGCGCGGTGATCTATTGCTCTTCGCGCAGCCAAACTGAAACGGTCGCCGAATTCCTGCAGAAGCAGGGCATGGCGGCCGATTTTTTCCATGCTGGCCTCACCCCGGAAAAGAAGAAGGAAGTGCAGGAGCGCTTTCGCGTCGGCGAGCTTCGCATCATTGCCGCGACCAACGCCTTCGGCATGGGGATCGACAAGCCCGATATCCGCCTTGTGGTGCATGGCGATATCCCGGGATCGCTGGAGAACTATTTGCAAGAAGCGGGACGGGCGGGCCGCGACCGCGAACATGCCTATTGCGTGCTGCTATTCGCTGACGAAGATGTGGAGCGGCAATTTACCCTCTCGGCCCGCTCCCGTCTTGCTCGGCATGAGATTGGCGCGATCCTCAAGGCCCTTCGCAGGCTGGATGACAAGACGACCAAGCATGGCGATGTTGTCGCGACGTCCGGAGAAATCGTCCGCGCCGAGCAGGATCATGATTTCGAGCGCGACAAGCTAACCGACGACACGCGGGTCAAGACGGCCGTAGCCTGGCTTGAAGAAAGCAAGCTGCTGGCGCGCGAAGAAAACCGTGTCCGCATCTTCCCGGCTTCCCTCACTGTCCCGACCCTGAAAGACGCCGAGGAGATTCTCGCTAAAGCTGCCATCACCGTCGCGCGGCGCAAGCAGCTTCTATCCATCGTCCGCCATCTCATGAGTGCGTCGCCCGATGAAGGGATTTCGACCGATATATTGGCAGGGGTAAGCGGTCTTAGCCCGCGCGCACTTCCCAAAGCGCTCCATGACCTGGAAGTACTCGGTATCGCGCGAGACGATACAGCGATCACGGTCTTCATTCATGCGGGCGTCGAAGGGCAATCGAGCGAACGCTTGCGGCAGGCGGCGAGCCTGGAGGCTGCGCTCATCGATGTTATGCGCGAGGCCGAGCCCGATGCCCAAGGGGAGGGGGCTTTTCCGCTGCAGCTTTCGCAGATCTGCCAGAAGCTGCGCGACGAGGGCCATGAAAAGGCGCGGCCCGATATCATCGACAAGATGCTGCGCGGCCTGGCCCAGGATGGGCGCGATGAGGATGGAGGCAGGGGCAATCTCTATGTCCGCAAGCAATCGCGCGACACGCTTTACGTAAAGCTGCAGCGGTCCTGGGATACGCTGGCGCGTACGGCCTCGATCCGCCGCGACGGTGCTGAGAACCTGCTCAGGCATTTCGTGGGCAAGCTTCCCAAGGGCAAGCGCGGCAAGGACCTGCAGGTTGAAACGACCATCGGCGCGCTGACGGCAGTAATCACCTCCGATGTATTTCTGCGCACCGAGGTTAAGGATCCCACCAAGCTGTTGAATCGCGCCATGCTCTGGATGCACGAGCAGGAGATCATGACACTGGGCAAGGGGCTGACAGTGTTCCGCCAGGCGATGACCATTCATCTCAGGCCCGGCAATGACAAGTTCACGCGGCAGAATTTCATGCCGCTTGAAGATCACTATAGCGAGCAGACCATCCAGACCCATGTGATAGCCGCCTATGCGCGCAAGGGCCTCCTGTCGATCAAGCATGCGCAGCATCTGTCCGAAGACTATTTCACGCTCGACCAGGACACGTTCCTCGATCGCTGGCTCCCGGGAGAGCGTATTGCGATCCGCCGCCAGACGACCCCTGCATCCTGGCAGGCGATTGTCGAAGATCTCGGCAATCCTGTTCAGCAGAAGATCGTCAGCGATGATCGAGAGCAGACCAACGTGTTGGTGCTGGCTGGCCCCGGCTCGGGCAAGACTCGCACGCTGGTTCATCGCATTGCCTATCTGATCCGCGTGAGGCGCGAGAACCCGAACGGCATCCTCGTGCTGAGCTATAATCGGCATGCCGTGACCGAGATACGGGCACGTTTGCGGCAGTTGATTGGAGACGATGCCAGGGGCGTTACGGTCTCCACCTGCCATGCGCTGGCGATGCGACTGGTAGGCGCAAGTTTTGTGGGGGCACCTGCCGACAATCACGCCTTTGATGAAGTGATTAATGAAGCTGTCCGACAATTGCAAGGGGAAGGGCTAAGCAAGAGCGAGGCCGAGGCCCAGCGTGATGCGCTGATCCAGGGCTATCGCTGGATCCTGGTCGATGAATATCAGGACATCGGGCCAGAGGCCTATTCGCTGATCGCCGCCGTTGCGGGTCGGTCTCTGGATGACCCCGACATGAAGCTGAGCCTGTTTGCCGTCGGTGACGATGACCAGAATATCTATGCCTTCGATGGCGCGTCGGTCGAGTATATCCGCCGGTTCGAGGAAGATTACCGGGCAAAGCCCGAATTCCTGATCGAGAATTACCGTTCGACGCGCCACATCATCGATGCCGCCAATGCCGTAATTGCGCCTGCGACCGAGAGAATGAAACTGGGGCACGACATCACCATCAACCGTGCCAGTGCGAAGGAAGCTTTGGGCGGAGCGATGGCGCGGCTCGATCCCGTGGGGCAGGGGCGGGTGCAGGTTTTGTCCTGTCCGGGGACCTGGGCCGACAGGGCCTGTGCCGCGGTGGATGAGCTCATCCGCCTCTCCAACCTCGACCCCGACTGGGACTGGTCGAAAACTGCCATTATCGCGCGCAACTGGAAACTGCTCGAACCGGTGCGCAGCTATGCCGAAACCAAGGGCATCTCGGTCGAGCTGGCCAACGAGCACCTGCCCAGCATCTGGCGCCTGCGCGAGACGCAGCTTTTCATCGAGCATTGCAAAGCAGACCCGACACCGGTTCTGGGCGTTGAGGCCATGCGCCGGCATCTCGAGCGTCAGCCCGTGAACCGCTGGACCGAACTGCTTGGCGAAGGGTTGTCCGCGCTGGCGCGCGAGATCGGTGAAAGCGAGATGGCCGTTCCCGATCTTGTCGAATGGATTGCTGAATGGTGTCGCGATACGCGTGGTGACCAGCGAGGCCTGCTGCTGCTCACCGCCCATCGCGCCAAAGGTCTGGAATTCGATGATGTCGTTATTCTCGATGGCGACTGGACCAGCACCTCGCGCGGGGAGGATCGCGATGCGCCGAGGCGGTTGTTCTATGTCGCCATGACGCGTGCGCGGCGTAGCCTTGCGGTGATGGCCAACGGGCAGCATCCCTACATTAACTGTTCATTGGAAGCGGTGTTGAGCCGCGACTTGGATCCTGCCATGCGACAAGAGGCGGGAGATAGCTTGCGCTATCAGCTGCCCGACATGGAGCTTGTCGATCTTTCCTTTGCGGGGCGGCTGATGGACTGGAATCCTGCGCTGCAAGCGATCGCTCGGGCCAAGGTTGGCGATCCGATCCAGCTCGTTCACGAGGGGCAGAACTGGGTCATCAAGAACATGGCGGGTCGGACGATCGGCCGGATGCGGAAATCATATCGGCCGCCTGACGGCTACCATGTGCAGATCATCAAGATTGGCGCGATTCTGCGATGGCGCAAGGCAGACAATGCCGAGAAATTTCGAGAGGTTATCAAGCGGGATGAATGGGAGACTGTCTTGCCTGACATTGTGTTCGAAAGCCGCCGGCATCCTACTTAAATGCAATACGCTGATATCGACGACCTCAAGCGGCCTGTAACTCAGATAAGGTCGCCTCCATCCAATTGGAGTTGAAGACTGGCGAGCTGATTTTGCCATGATAGTATCTGGTCAGTGTCTCCCATTACTTGTCGTGCGAACCCAACCTTCCCACGAAGTATCTGAAGACACTCAAACTTCGAATGATAGCCTGTTCGCGCGGCATGGCTGCTCAGCCCGAACCGACATGCATAATGGAGTTCTTTCCGGATCTCGCGGAGGTAGTTTCGTCCAGGACTAAGTTGCTCGTTAACGACAATGCCCGTCACCAATTGGCGTTGGTGGTCACCCCGGGCAATGACTGTCTTTTCCCTCCGTAACACCAACCCGTTGACTTCCAGGTTCTTGGCAATCTGCCAGAGCAATGCCCTCGGATCATCAATCTTGCCTGATATGCAAATATCGTCGGCATATCGGGTATAGCGAAGCTTCTTTTGCGTAAGCGCTGTTTTCAGCCCACGTCGGCCCAGGGCATGAGTTCGCCGACGCGGTTGGCTGGGTGACCGTTGGCGAGGCTTGAGAGAGTGGCGGTCAA
>NZMY01000041.1 GCA_002694745.1 Croceicoccus sp.
GAGCGTCCTGCCCGCCCCGCCGATCATCCTCAGGCGGTCAGTTCGCCGATAACCTCCATAAGCGCATCCTTGCGCCAGCCCTGCGAGGCATCCAGCGTGGCCGAGGCGAGCGGGGCAGCCGCGCTCTTCACCGCGGCCTTGCTGCCCGACCCGGCCTTCATCGCCTGCAGCGAAGCGGCCAGCGGATCGATTAGCGCCCCGTCCACGCCCGCGCGGCGCAGCTGGTCGACATAGGCCAGCGCGACCACCGGATCGGCGGGCCATTCGACCGGGAACTGCTGCTGCGGATTGAACGTGCCGTTCACTTCCTGCGCCAGCGCGGCGGCGTCGATCTCGTTCTGCGTCAAATAATCGCTGGGCTGCAGGCGGAACACGTCGAGGCCGCGCGCGATCTCGGTCCCATAGATCTGGCCCTTGTAGAAATAGGTCGACCAGTATCCGCCCAGGATCTGATGCTCCGCCGAGACCGGGCCGCGGTCGAAATGCGCGATCTCGACCGGATTGGCGCTGTCGGTGAAATCCATGATCGACAGACCGCCTTGGTACCACGCCTGCGCGAAGATATCGCGGCCCGGGATGGGCACGATCGACCCGTTATGCGCGACGCAGTTCTCCTTCTCGCCCTGCGCGGCGGGCAGCTTGTAGTGGCTGCGATAGGTGAGCTTGCCGTCCTCGATGTCATAGACCGCGTCGGCGCCCCAGTCGGCGGGGTCGAACACGCGGCAACGCGGGCGCATGCCGCCGCCCCATTCGTCGGTGAACACCACCTTGTCGCCGCGATTGTTGAAGGTGGCCGAATGCCAATAGGCAAAGCCCTTGTCGGTCACCGCGTCGATCCGCTTTGGCTTCAGCGGATCAGAGATGTCGAGGATGATGCCATTGCCCGAACAGGCCCCCGCGGCAAGGTTCAGCGAGGGGAACACGGTGATGTCGTGGCACTGGTCGGTGCGGCGCGTTTCCTGCGTGCCGTCGCCATGGTCGCCGCCGCGCCACAGCCCTGCGATCCCGCCCGAGGATTCGTCGGCGAAGACGCGCGGGCTGTCGACCACGCGGGCCTTCGACGGGTCGGCGACGGGGATCTCGACCACGTCGATGCTGAACAGCGCGCTGTTCTCGTCCCCCGGCAGCCCGGCGACGCAGCCTGCCAGCTCCTTCTCGTCCCGCACCGGGCCCGTGCCGGAGACATAGACGATGATCTTGCCATCTTGGCCGGGGCCGCTCACCACCGAATGGGTATGCGATCCGCGGCAGTTCTGCACCACGCCGGTCTGGCGCGGCAGCGCGGGGTCAGAGATGTCGAAGATCCGCAGGCCCAGCATGCGATCCTTGCTGACGTCGTCATCGATGCCCTGCAGCCCGCAGTCGACGCGGGCGCTGTGCTGCTCGACCGACATGATCAGCGTGTCGCCCACGATGGACACATCGCCCTGACCGCCCGGACACACGACCGAGCTGACCAGCGAGGGCATGCCTTCGGCGCCAAGGCGGTAGATGTTGAACCCGTGGTAATTGCCCGCGACCATCAGGTCGCCGCGAAACGCCATGTCGGTGTTGGCAAAGCTGAGATGCGATCCGCGCTTGCCATAGCTGGGGTCCTCGCCCTCGGTCTCGGCCGGGATCGCGGGGGGCAGGTTCGACGGGTTGCCGGGGTCATAGAAACCCGCCGGTTTGCGCAGTTCCTTCACCAGCACCATGTTCCTTGCCGACATGCCCGCATTGGCAAAGCCCGCCGACAGGCCGGTGCGCGGATCCTCGGTCAGGCTGGCCAGCACGCCGACCATCGCGTCGATTTCGGCCTGCTGCTCGGTGGTGACGTCGGTGGTGAAGTTCAGCAGCACCGGATCATAGGCGGTGCCCGACTGGTCCAGCAGATCCTCCACCATGGTGATCGCGCCATTGTGATGCGCCACCATCAGCGTCAGGAACTGGCGGTCGAATTCGACGCCGCTGGCGGCGGCCAGGGCGGCCATCTGTTCGGGCGTCGCCATGCCGGCCATTGTCTTGTGGCTGGCGGACATGCCGTGCTGCGCGCCGTGGCCCATCGCGGCATGCGCGGCGGGATCGGGCGCCATCTCGCCGCGCTCTTTCAGCCAGCCTTGCATGAAGGCGATTTCGTCGTCCTGGCTCGCCTCGATCCGCGAGGCGAGGCTGAGCACCTCTTCGTCATTAGTGCGATCCGCGACGAGGTTCACCATCTCGATCGCCTGGTAATGGTGATGGATCATGTCCTGCAGAAACCGCACGTCGGCGGGCGAATAGCCAGCCTGCGCAACCTCGATCGCCTGTTCGGGAGACAGCGCGGTGGAGGCCTGTCCGGGTGCGCCGGGGCGGACCAGCGGCGCGTCCTGCGCGAATGCCAGCGCGGGCGCGAGGGCAAGGGCACCCGAGATTGCAAGCAGGGACGGCAGGCCAAGCAGGGAAACCCGGACGGACCGGCTGGATGGTGTGATCATGGAGGCTCCGGCAACAGGATTGATTTCACGAGATACTTGTTTGCGAAACTGCCGAAACGGCGCGGATCGTCAAGTGTCGTTTCGCGCAGGGTCGTGCCGCCATGCCCGGAAGGCGCTGATGGCAACTGTTCAAGCGCCGCGAATTCTGCTCAAAACCCGTGCCATGAACCGCCCCGCCCCGTTGCACCGATCATTTCGCGCCGGATGAACAGCACCGCGATACCCGCAAGCCCGCCTTCCCCGCGCAGGGGTGCAAGGGCATGGGACTGGCTGAAGGCGCAGCCGCGCTGGCTGCTGGCGCTGTGCGCGGCGCTGCTGCTGCTGGTCGGCTGGCAGGCATGGATGGCGCCGCCATGGCGCGTGGGTGCGCCGCCGGGGCCGGCGGGGGTCGATTTCCTGGCCGCCGACGGCACATTGCTGGCGCATCGCGGCGACAGGCCCGTGGCCGAAGTGGACGCGGCGGCCTTGCCCGCCCATGTGCGGCAGGCGTTCCTCGCGATCGAGGACCGGCGCTTTTATGACCATGGCGGCGTCGATTTCCGCGGGCTGGCGCGCGCGACCTTCGACAATCTGCGGGCGGGCGGCGTGGTCGCGGGCGGATCGACCATCACCCAGCAATATGTGAAGAACGCCTTCTTTACGCAGGACCGCACCCTGACCCGAAAAGCGCAGGAAATGCTGCTGGCCGATTGGGTCGAGACATGGGCGGCGAAGGACACGATCCTCTCGCGCTATCTGGAAAACTGCTATTTCGGCGAGGGGCAGACGGGTCTGGTCGCCGCCGCGAACCATTATTTCAGCAAGACGCCGCAGGAATTGTCGCTGGGCGAGGCGGCGATGCTGGCGGGCATGGTCAAGGCCCCGTCGCGGCTGGCCCCGACGGTGGATTACGAAGCCTCGACCGAGCGGATGCGCGTGGTGCTGGACGCGATGGTGGAGGCGGAGTTCATCACGCAGCAAGAGGCCGATGCGGTCGCCGACCCCGAACTCGAAATCGGGGAAGAGGAGAAATCGGCCGAACAGGCAGGCTGGTTCGTCGACTGGCTGGCCGCCGACCTGCCCGAGGATTTCACGGGCGAAGTGCAGACGACGCTGGTGCCCGAGATACAGGCGCGCGCCGAACGCGCGGTGCGGCGTGCGCGGCTGGGCGGGTCGCAGGTCGCGCTGCTGGCGATCCGGCCCGACGGGCGCGTCGTCGCCATGGTCGGCGGCAAGGAATGGACGCCCGAGGCTTTCAACCGCGCCACCATGGCCGAAAGGCAGCCGGGATCGACCTTCAAGCTTTTCGACTATTTCGCCGCAATCCGCGAGGGGATGGATCCGGGCGACACGATCACCGACGCGCCCGTACGGATCGGCAACTGGCAGCCGCGTAACGGCTATCGCGGCTATCGCGGCGAGATGACGCTGCGCGAGGCCTTTGCCATTTCCAGCAACACTGCGGCGATCCGCGTGGCCGACCGCGCAGGCCTCGCCAATGTGCGTGAAGCGGCGAGGGACCTTGGCGTCACCGCCGAATTGCCCGAGGACGCCAGCATCGCGCTGGGCAGCGCTTCGATCACATTGAAGGAAATGGCCGCCGCCTATGCCGCATTCGCCAGCGGGCGCTATCCGGTGAAGGTGCACGGGGTGGAGGGCCGCCGCCGCCGTCCGGGCCGCGCGCTCGACCCGCAGCGCGAATGGGCGCCGATGCTCGACCTGCTGTGGCATGCGGCAAACAACGGGACGGGGCGCGCCGCCGCGCTGGGGACGCCCACCTTCGGCAAGACCGGCACATCGCAGGAAGGGCGCGACGCGCTGTTCATCGGCTTTGCGGGCGATCTGGTGACCGCCGTGTGGGTCGGGCGCGACGACAATGCGCCCGTTCCGGGCAACAGCGGTGGCGGGCTGCCCGCGCGGATCTGGCGCGATTTCATGCGCGGCGTCGATCTGGGCGAGATCGCGCTGCCCATCGATCCCGCCAGCCTGCGCCGCGCGCCTCCGCCCGCCGCGCCGATCAGCCCTGAGGAAGAGGATGTCCCAATGGTCGATCCCATCGACGGGGAAGGCATCGTGATCCAGGCCGGCCTCGAAGGGCTGGTGCCGCTCGAGCTTGATCTGTTGCCGCCGCCCGATGGCGCGCTGGCCGATCCGGTCGATCCGGAATTTGCGCCGGGCGAACTGCCGGACGATGCCCCCGGTCCGGGCGATGCAGGCGCGGTCCCGGACGTTCCCCTGCCCGAGGACGTGCCGCAGTGACGCGCGGGGCAGGCATCCTTGGCGCGATCATCGCGGGCGGCAAGGCGCAAAGGTTCGGCAGCGACAAGGCGCTGGCGCTGTTCGATGGAAAGACGCTGATCGATCACGCGATCGACGCGCTTCGTCCGCAGGTCGATGCGCTGGTGCTGTGCGGGCGCGATCATGCGGGGGTGGAGCGGATCGACGACCGGCCCGAACCCGGCATCGGCCCGATGGGCGCGATCAATGCCGCGCTTCACCGCGCCGTGGAACAAGGCTTTCACGGCGTGCTGTCGGTGCCGGTCGACGTTCTGCCTTTGCCCGACGATCTGTGCGAGCGGCTGGGCACGGACCGGCTCGCCTGTTTCGACCAGCAGTTCCTTGTCGCGTTCTGGCCCGCGCGGCTGGCGGGCGAAGTGGAGCGATTTGTCGCCGAGGGGGGCCTCAAGCCCGCCCGATTGCTGGACATGCTAGGCGCCGCGCGCGTGCCCGATCCGATCGGGATCGCCAATGTGAACCGCCCCGGCGACCTGGAGCGGCTTCGCTGATAGGGGCGGCTGAAATTTAAGGGGCGCCTGAAATTTAAGCAGCGGGCACGCGACCATTTCGGTTCCGGGCTTGCGATGCGGCTCCATCCCGCGCAAGATAGCAGCAGGCAGGGTCCTTCCTGCCGGCCGTTCGCAACGGGCATCCAAAGGCGGTGCCTAGCACAAGTAACAATGAACCCGCCCGAACGCGGCCTGTATGGGAATGCAGCGCCCGAGCGGTACGGTTGGGTTCGATAATCGGAGACGGGGCATTTCGCGCGATGAAGAAACTCTATCCTGACGCGGCCGCCGCGCTGGACGGCTTGCTGAAAGACGGGCTGCTGATCGCCAGTGGCGGTTTCGGCCTTTGCGGCATTCCGGAAAGGCTGCTTGACGCGGTGCGCGACAGCGGGGTCAAGAACCTGACCTTCGCATCGAACAACGCGGGCATCGACAATGAAGGCATCGGCAAGCTGCTGCGTACCAAGCAGGTGAGCAAGATGATCTCGTCCTATGTGGGCGAGAACAAGGAATTCGAACGCCAGTTTCTGGCCGGAGAGCTTGAGGTCGAGTTCTGCCCGCAGGGCACGCTGGCCGAACGCATGCGCGCGGGCGGCGCGGGCATTCCCGGTTTCTACACCAAGACCGGCGTCGGCACGCAGGTGGCCGAGGGCAAGGAGGTGAAGAGCTTCGACGGAGAAGACTATATCCTCGAACGCGGGATCTTCGCCGATCTGTCGCTGGTCAAGGCGTGGAAGGCGGACGAAAGCGGCAATATCGTGTTCCGCAAGACCGCGCGCAATTTCAACGTGCCCGCCGCGACCTGCGGCAAAATGTGCGTGGTGGAAGTCGAGGAAGTGGTGCCGACCGGCAGTCTCGACCCCGACTGCATCCATCTGCCGGGCGTCTATGTCCAGCGCATGATCGTGGGCGCGCCCTATGACAAGAAGATCGAATTCGTGACCACCCGCAAGAGGGAGGCGGCGTAATGGCCTGGACGAGAGACCAGATGGCCGCTCGTGCGGCGCAGGAACTGGAAGACGGTTTCTATGTGAACCTTGGCATCGGCATTCCCACGCTGGTCGCCAACCACATCCCCGACGGCGTCGAAGTGACGCTGCAATCGGAAAACGGCATGCTGGGCATCGGGCCCTTTCCCTATGAGGGCGAGGAAGACGCCGATCTGATCAATGCCGGCAAGCAGACCATCAGCGAACTGGACCGCAGCGCCTATTTCGACAGCGCCACCAGTTTCGGCATGATCCGCGGCGGGCATATCGACCTGACGGTGCTGGGCGCGATGGAAGTGGCCGAGAACGGCGACATCGCGAACTGGATGATCCCCGGCAAGATGATCAAGGGCATGGGCGGCGCGATGGATCTGGTCGCTGGCGTCAAGAAGATCATCGTGGTGATGGAGCATACCAGCAAGAACGGATCGCCCAAGTTCATCCCGGAATGCACGCTGCCGCTGACGGGGACGAACGTGGTCGACATGATCATCACCGACCTCGCCGTGTTTCAGCGGCCCGATCACGACAGCCCGTTCCGGCTGATCGAACTGGCGGACGGGGTGACGGCGGAAGAGGTAAGGGAAAAGACGACGGCGCATTACGTGGACTGATGTCCGGATCATAAGCGGGAAGGCGGTGTCCGGTGCTGCAAGACAGCGGCCCGCCGACCCAAGACAACGGAGGGAAGGGATAGCATGGCGGAGGCCGAGACAGTGGCTGGACCCGTCATCGCGACGCTGAAAGAGCGCGCGGATGGCGAGACGAGGGTGGCATTGAGCCCCGAGACGGCGAAGAAACTGACCGCGCTGGGCGCGACGGTGCGGGTCGAGAGCGGGGCGGGGCTGAAGGCCGCGATCACCGACGAGGCCTATCGCGAGGCGGGGGCCGAGGTCGGCGATCTGGCCGCCACGGTCGCGAACGCCGACTGGGTGTTCGGCGTGCAGGCGCCCGAAGTGACGCTGATGACCGGCGCGAAGCAGGGCGCCAAGGTCGCCGCCGTGTTCGACCCGTTCCGCGACCGCGCGCGTACCGATGCCTATGCGGCGGCGGGTTACGAAGCGCTGGCGATGGAACTGATGCCGCGCATTACCCGCGCGCAATCGATGGACGTGCTATCCAGCCAATCCAACCTATCCGGTTACAAGGCCGTGATCGCAAGTGCCAATACATATGGCCGCGCCTTTCCGATGATGATGACGGCGGCAGGCACGGTGCAGGCCGCGCGCGTCTTCGTGATGGGCGTGGGCGTCGCGGGGCTTCAGGCCATCGCCACAGCCAAGCGTCTGGGCGCGCAGGTCTCTGCGACCGACGTGCGCAGCGCCACCAAGGAACAGATCAAGTCGCTGGGCGCCAAGCCGATCTTCGTCGAGAAGGTCGCCGGGATCGAAGGCGAAGGCAGCGGCGGCTATGCCACCGAGATGAGCGAGGAATACCAGGCCGCGCAGGCGGAGCTGGTGTCGAGCCATATCGCCAAGCAGGATATCGTCATCACCACCGCGCTGATCCCGGGCCGCGCCGCGCCGCGCCTTGTCACCGACGCGCAGATCGCGACGATGAAGCCGGGCAGCGTGATCTTCGACCTGGCCGTCGCACAGGGCGGCAATGTCGAGGGATCGGTGCCCGACCAGACGGTCGAAAAGCACGGCGTCAATATCATCGGCTATTCCAATACGCCGGCGCATCTGGCGGCGGACGCTTCGGCCTTGTTCGCACGCAACCTGTTCAACTTCGTGTCCGCCTTCTGGGACAAGGACGCGGGCGGACCGGTGCTGGACGAGGAAATCGGCAATGCGATCCGGCTGACGCAGGGCGGCAAGATCGTCCACGAACGGCTGCTGGGCTAAGGGGGGGAACCGGACATGGACTTTATTGCGATCCTGTCGATCTTCGTGCTGGCGTGTTTCGTCGGCTATTACGTGGTGTGGTCGGTAACGCCCGCGCTGCACACGCCGCTGATGGCGGTGACCAATGCGATCTCGTCGGTCATCATCGTCGGCGCGCTGATCGCCGCCGCCGAAGCGGGCAGCGAAACCGCCAAGTGGCTGGGGCTGCTGGGCGTCGTGCTGGCCAGCGTCAACATCTTCGGCGGCTTTGCGGTCACCGAGCGCATGCTGGCGATGTACAAGAAAAAGGAACCGCGCGCGCTCAAGAAGGCCGAAGGGGGTGAGGCATGAGCATGCTTAACCTTCTGGCCGTCGGCGCAGGCGATACCGGCGTGAATCCCTGGGTGGCGCTTGCCTATCTGGTCGCGGGCGTGTGCTTCATCCTCGCGCTGCGCGGATTGTCGAGCCCGGCCACCAGCCGTGCGGGCAACCGCTATGGCATGATCGGCATGACAATCGCCGTCGTGACCACGCTGATCACGCACGACATCGCCAGCCTGCCTGAAATCGGCATCGCCATCGCCATCGGCGGCACGATCGGTTTCGTGATCGCGCGCAAGATCGCGATGACCGCGATGCCGCAGCTGGTTGCTGCGTTTCACTCGCTGGTCGGGCTTGCCGCGGTGCTGGTGGCGGGCGCGGCCTATGCCAATCCGGGCGCGTTCGGCATTCTCGACAGCTTCGTCGATGCCACGGGCCTGGAAACGCTTGTCATCGATCCGGTCAGCCGGGTCGAGATGGCGCTGGGCGCGGCGATTGGCGCGATTACCTTCTCGGGATCGGTCATCGCGTTCCTCAAGCTGAACGGAAACATGAGCGGTTCGCCGATCATGCTGCCCGCGCGGCATGTCATCAACCTGGGCACCATCGTCGCGATCCTGGTGCTGACCGCGATGTTCGCGCACAGCAACCCGGTGCCGGAATGGGTATTCCCGGTCATCCTCGTGCTTGCCTTCGTCATCGGCTTCCTGCTGATCATTCCGATCGGCGGGGCGGACATGCCGGTGGTCGTCTCCATGCTCAACAGCTATTCGGGCTGGGCCGCGGCGGCGATGGGCTTTACCCTGCACAACACGGCGATGATAATCACCGGCGCGCTGGTCGGATCGTCGGGTGCGATCCTGTCCTACATCATGTGCAAGGCGATGAACCGCAGCTTCATCAGCGTGATCGCGGGCGGTTTCGGCGCGGACGACAGCGGCGGCGGAGACGGCGCGGTCAAGGTCGACCGTCCGTGGAAGCGCGGCAGCGCCGAGGACGCGGCCTTCATGATGAGCCAGGCCGAACAGGTCATCATCATCCCCGGATACGGCATGGCGGTCGCACAGGCGCAGCACGTGCTGCGCGAGATGAGCGACCTGCTGAAAGAGAAGGGCGTCACGGTCAAATATGCGATCCACCCGGTCGCGGGCCGCATGCCCGGCCACATGAACGTCCTGCTGGCCGAAGCCAACGTGCCCTATGACGAGGTGTTCGAGCTGGAGGACATCAACGGCGAGTTCGCGCAGACCGATGTCGCCTTTGTCATCGGCGCGAACGACGTGGTCAATCCGGCGGCGAAGACCGACAAGTCCTCGCCCATCTTCGGCATGCCCGTGTTCGACGTGGGCAAGGCCAAGCAGGTGTTCTTCATCAAGCGTTCGATGGGCGGCGTCGGCTATGCCGGCGTCGACAACGACGTGTTCTACATGGACCAGACGATGATGCTGCTTTCCGACGCCAAGAAGATGGTCGAGGAAATCAACAAGTCGCTGGCCGATTGATGCGGCGCACACCGGCGGCGGGATAAAATTCCCGCCGCCGGTGGCCCTTGCCGCCATGCTTTGATAGGCCTGACCTGAACGAGGTTATGGAGCAGGCGGGATCGCGGTAAACGGGCTATCTGACACGGCAAGCGCCGCCCGAAGAGGGTTGGCGCTGCTCGCCATCGCCCTCATGGCATTCGCGCTCCTTATCGCGCCATTTCCGGCCGCGGCCCAGCAGTCCCCCGGCGAAGCGTGGCCCGATGCGCCCACTTTCAGCGAAACCGGCCCGCTGACCAGCGATACCGGGCAAGTCACTTTCGAGTGGCAGGCGTTCGAACCGACACGCCTTACGATCACCGGCGACAATGGCCGTTCCCGCCCGATCTATCGCGGCAAGGGTGACAGGCTGTTCGTTTCCGGCCTTGCCGACGGGGATTACCGCGCCGAACTGGTGGGCGAGGACAGCGGCACGGGCGACACCATCATGGTCGAGGTGCGGCACCAGTCGCTGACCCGCGCCTTGCTGCTGACCCTGCTGGGCGGGGTCGTGTTCCTGATGGTGCTGGCGATCATCCTGCGCGGTGCGCGCCGTGGCTGAACGCACGATCTTCCTCGACCCCACGCTGGGCTGGATCCTGCTGGCGGGGTTCAGCGTGCTGTGGGTCGGGCTGGGCATCTATTGGGGCCGCCGCAACAAGAGCTTCGAGGATCATGCGCTGGCAGGCCGCAATGTCGGGCTGGCGCTGGGATCGGCGACGGCGGCGGCGACGTGGATCACGTCGAACACAACGATGCTGGCTCCGCAATTCGCGCTGGAGCTGGGGGTGTGGGGCATGATCGCCTATTCCACCGCCTCGCTGGGATTGATGCTGTTCGCGCCGCTGGCGGTGCGGATCCGCACGCTGATGCCGCATGGCTATACCAGCGGCGATTTCTTCCGCCTGCGATATGGCCGCGCGACCTGGGCGGTGTTCCTGATCTTCACCCTGTTCTATTCGCTGACATGGCTGGTCAGCATGGCGATGGCGGGCGGCATCTTGCTGGAGGCGCTGGCCGGGATCGATTATGTCTGGGGGATGACGGTCATCCTCGGCGTCTGCGTGCTTTATACGATGCGCGGCGGGCTGGGGGCGGTGATCGGCACCGATTTCATCCAGACGCTGATCATCATCATTGGCATCGTCATCACCGGATTCGCGGTGCTCAGCCAGGTGTCCGTCGGCGAGATCCACGCCGAACTGTCCGCGAACAAGCCCGCGCTGCTCGACGTATTGTTCCCCGCCGCGATCATGGCGATCTTCAACAATCTGCTGTTCGGCCTGGGCGAGGTGTTTCACAACAACGTCTGGTGGAGCCGCGCCTTTGCGTTCCGCGAAGGCGTGGGCGGCAAGGCGTTCTTCATCGGCGGGCTGGTGTGGTTGCCGATCCCCGTTGCGGCTGGCTTCATCGCGCTCGCCTCGGGCGCGCTGGGCGTCGCGGTGCCCAGCGCGGACATGGTCGGACCGCTGGTGATCGCGCAGGTGCTGGGCACGGCGGGGGCTATCGGCATTTTCATCATCGTGTTCTGCTCGCTCGCCTCCAGCATCGACAGCCTGCTCGCCGCCACCAGCGATCTGGTGACCGAGGATATCTGGCGCCGCCTGCTGCGCCCCGATGCCTCGCCCGCGGCGCTGAAATCGGCGGCGCAGTGGATCACGCTGGCGCTGGGGCTGCTGACATGGGCGCTATGCGCGCCGCGCATCGGGACGCTGGCCAGCGTGCTGTTTTTCGCCGGGCCGCTGGTCGGGGCGATGATCTTTCCGATCATCACCGGCCTCTATTGGTGCAGCGCCAGTACGGCGGGCGCGCTGGGCGCGATGCTGCTGGGCGCGGGCGCGGGGCTGATATGCTATTTCACCATCGGCTGGTTCGTCGCGACGACCATCGCGACCGCGGTGTCCATGGTCTGGATGCTGGCGGCCTGCGCGCTGAACCGGAACCGGTTCGACTGGGCGCGGTTGAAGGAGGACTCATGAGCTTTTCTGCAGGTTTCCTCGAATTCGCGGTCTGGACCGCGCTGATCTGGTGCGCGATCTCCGCGCTTGCGCTGGGCGCGATGCTGCTGCGCGATGCGAAATCGGGGTCGATCTGGTGAACGACATTCAATCCGCCAGCCAGCTGGACCACCGCGCCGATCCGCAGCGCAAGGCGGGGGTGCTGGGCAATCGCCCCGATCCCCATGACCTGCTCGCCATGTCGCCAAAGCTCGACCTCGACGTGCTCGACCGGCTGCACAATTGCTCGATCCTGTCGGCGGCGCAGTTCGATCTGCCGCTGATGCAGGAATTGTCCAAGCTGGCCGCCTATCTTCAGCTGCGCAAGTTTCCGGCGGGCCATGCGCTGGACGACAAGATCATGGCCGCGGCCTTCTTCGAACCGTCCACCCGCACGCGGCTCTCGTTCGAAAGCGCGATGCTCCACGTCGGCGGCAAGACGCTGAGCGTGGCCGACGCCAAGACCACCGGCGTCGCCAAGGGCGAATCGATGCGCGACATCGGGCAGATGTTCAACAGCTACGCCGATGTCGTGGTGGTGCGGCATACGCAGCAGCAGGCCTTGCAGCAGCTGACCGAATATATGCGCATCCCGCTGATCAATGGCGGCAACGGGTCGGACGAACATCCGACGCAGGCGCTGGCCGACTGGTACGCGCTGATGAAATGGCGGCCCGAGCTGGCGTTCGGCACCTTGCCCGAACAGTTCCGCCTGACCATCGGCATCATCGGCACGCCGGGCAATATGCGCACGGTGAAGAGCTTCCTTACGCTGGCGCTGCTGTTCCACAAGAACATCAACCATATCACGATCTTCTCGGAAATGGCGGACCCGCTGGGTGCGGAACTGCGCGCGCTGACCAATGCCAGCCCGATCACTTTCGATTTCAGCCGCAATCTGAAGCAGAGCCTCGAATATCTCGACGTCATCTACATGAACGCCATCGCGTTTTTGGGCGACGGCTACCGCTTCTTCGGCGACGAGTTTTCGCTGTCCTCGCAAAGCCAGCTGAAGACCGACACGGTCATCCTGCACCCGCTGGCGCGCGGGGAAGAGCTGGGCACCTGCCTCGATGACACCGACCATAATCTCTATTTCAACCAGGCGGATGGCGCGGTCTGGCTGCGGCAGGCGCTGCTGCTCGCCATTTTCGGGCGGGTGCGCAACATCGTGCCCCGCGAACTCATCAAGTAAAGGAACGCCCCGATGTGCGGAATTGCCGGGCTATGGGCCCGCTCCCATCACCCCGAAACCGTTATCCGTGCCGAGAAGATGGCCGACGCGCTGTATCACCGCGGGCCCGACGGGCGCGGCTTTCATATCGATGCGCGCAATGCGCTGGCGATGATCCATACGCGGCTGTCGATCATCGGGCTGAACGCAGGCGACCAGCCGATCTTCGGCCGCGAGAGCGACGGCACCGGTGGTATGGTGCTGACCGCGAACGGCGAGTTCTACGACTACAAGCGTATTCGTGGCCTGCTGCGCACCGATGGCTATGACTTCAACACCAAGTCGGACAGCGAGCTGGCGATCAAGCTTTACCACAAGCATGGCCTTGATTTCGTGCACCATTTGCGCGGCGAATTCGCCTTCGCCATCTTTGACGAGGCGAAGCAGCAGCTGATCCTTGTGCGCGACAGGTTCGGCATTCGCCCGCTGTTTTGCCATGTGGGTGAGGCGGGCGTGTTCTGGGGCAGCGAGATCAAGGCGATGCTGGCGCATCCCGATGTTCCGCGCGAACTCGATCCGCGCGCGCAATTGCACCAGATGATGCAGGTGATGGTCCCCGGCATGACGCTGTGGAAGGGGATCGAGGCGGTGAAGCCCGGCCACATGCTGATCGTCAGCCGCGACGGCGACGGCTTCGCGGTGGAAGAGCGCCGCTATTGGGACGCCGACTTCCCGCTCGACGGTGAGCATGACGAACTTCCCGACGAGGAGCATATCGAGAATGTCCGCAAGGCGCTGGTCGAATCCATCGCCCTGCGGCTGGAGGCGGACGTTCCGGTCGCCTGCTACCTGTCCGGCGGCATCGACAGCTGCTCGATCCTCGGCATGGCGGCGGCGATCCAGCAATCTCCCGTCAAGGCCTTCACCATTGGCTTCGACGATGCGCGCTATGACGAAACCTCGATCGCCACCGAAATGGCCGAGATGGTCGGCGCGGACCAAGACATATTGCGGGTGTCCGCCGCCGATCTCTACGGCCAGAATTTCGAGGATGCGGTCTATTATTCCGAGCGCACTTTCTACAACACGCTGGGCGTCGCCAAGATGCTGATGTCAAAGCACGTGACCGAAAACGGCTACAAGGTGGTGATCACGGGCGAGGGCAGCGACGAGCTGTTTGGCGGCTATGCCCAGTTCAAGGCCGATTATTTCCTCCACGACCCCGCCTATGCGACAAGCGCCGCCGGGGCCGAGATGAAGGAGCGCAACAAGATCTTCTCGGGCAGCGTGCTGGCCGAGGAGACGATCAGCCATCCCGCGTTCGAGGAGGTGATGGGTTTCACCCCCAGCTGGATCCAGCCATGGATGCTGGTCTACGAACGGGTGAAGCCGCTGCTGTCGGACGAATTCGTGGCGAAGCTGGACGGCTATGACCCGGTCGCGGCTATCGCCTACTCGCTCGACAAGTCGATGCTCGACGGGCGGCATGTGCTGGATAAGGTGCAATACAGCTGGATCAAGACCATGCTGGAGGGCCAGATCCTCAACTGGGGCGGCGACCGCGTCGACATGGCCAACAGCCTGGAATCGCGCCCCGCCTTCCTCGACCATCATGTCGCCGAACTGGCCATGCGCATCCCGCCATCGGTCCGCATCCGCGACGGGATCGAGAAATGGGTGGTGCGCGAGGCGATGAAGCATGTGCTGCCCGAAGTGCTCTACAAGCGCGAGAAATTCGCCTTCATGGCCCCGCCCGCGCATACCAGCGACGAGAAGGGGCGCGAGATCGACCTGCTGCTGGACAAATGGCTGTCGTCGGACAAGATCGCCGAGCACGGCATCTTCGACGAGGAAAAGCTGCGCGCCAGCATCGCCGAATACAAGCAGTCCGACGATCACACCGCGAACACGCGCAAGGACATCATCCTCAACCACGCGATTGCGCTCCACGCGATCGAGGAACTGATCTGATCGCCGCATGAGCGAGCAGCCGTCGGGAAGCCTCTGGCGCCACATCGGCCCCGGCATCGTCGTGGCCGCCACCGGCGTGGGTGCGGGCGATCTGGTTGCGACGCTGATCGCGGGTTCGCGCTTCGGCTATGCGCTGTTGTGGGCGGCGATATTGGGCTGCATCGTCAAGAACGCGCTGTCCGAAGGGTCGGCGCGCTATCACCTTGCGACCGGATCGACGATCCTGGCGGGCTGGCAATCCTTGGGCCGTTGGACCGGCTGGTATTTCGGCATTTACGTCGTGGTCTGGGGCTTCATCTATGGCGCCACCGCGATGAGCGCGACCGCGCTGCCGTTGGCGGCGCTATTCCCGGCGATTCCGCTGACCGGCTGGGCGATCCTGACGGGTCTGGCCGGTTTCGCCTTCGTTTTCTTCAACCGGTACGAGCGGCTTGAAGTGCTGGTGAAGCTGCTGGTCGGGCTGATGTTCGTCATCATCGTCGGGCTCGCGATACTGGCCGCGCCCGATTTCCCGCAGGTGCTGGCGGGCCTTGCCTTTTCACTGCCCGACAATTCGCTGTTCTATACGCTGGGGCTGATCGGCGGGGTGGGCGGCACGGTGACGACCGCCGCCTATGGATATTGGGCGCAGGCCAAGGGCTGGAACGGCACCGGCTGGCTGCCGCTGATGCGGATCGACAATGCGCTGGCCTATGTGCTGACCGGCATTTTCGTCGTCGCCATGATGATCGTCGGCGCGGAGCTGCTGTTTGCCGCCAGCATCGCGCTGCAGAGCGGGGACCGCGGCCTGCTGGACCTGTCCAACGTGCTCGAGGCGCGCTTTGGACGCTTCATTGCCGCCGCTTTCCTCGTCGGCTTCGCGGCCACCGCCTTTTCATCGGTGCTGGGCGTGTGGCACGGGATGAGCCTGTTCTTTGCCGACTGGTACGTGCAGTTCTTCGACCGGCCCCTGCCCGAAGGCCCGCCCGAACGCAGCGCGCCGTTTCGCGCCTATGCCGCGTGGCTGACCTTTCCGCCGATGCTGCTGCTCTATGCGCAGCAGCCGTTCCTGCTGGCGGTGATCTATGGCGCGTTCGGCGCGCTGTTCATGCCGTTTCTGGCGGTCACTCTGCTATGGCTGCTGAACCGCCGTGACTTTCCGGCCGAGGCGCGCAATGGCTGGCTGTCGAACCTGACGCTGGCAGGTTCGGCGCTGCTTTTCGCCGTGCTGGCGGGGCAGCAATTGTGGAGCCTGTTCGCGGCCTGAAAAGCGAAAGGGGCGAACGCTCGTGAAAGCGCCCGCCCCTTTCTTTGCACTTGGTAAGTATCAGAAACCCAGCGCGACGCCCACGCGTCCGCCGGTCGAGTTCTTCGCGGTCGACCCCGCAATGCCCCCCGAGACATAGATGCGCGGCGCGACCCGTGCGGCGACCGAGCCGGCAAAGCCCTGCTCGCCGCGATAGGTCGAGACATTGCCCGAGACCGAGATCGTGCTGTCAGGCACGATCATCTGGCCGCCCAGCGCCATCGCCGAGGCAATGCCGCCGCGCGTGCTTTCGTCGAGGTCGTCAAGCTGGAAGCCCAGCGTGTCGACATCGGCCTGCAGCGCCGCGAACTGCGCATCGGACACCGCCGCCACCGCCTGCATCTGGGTGGCGAGCGAGGCCACCTGCTGGCCGGTCGCCAGCGCGCTGCCCTTGCCCAACGTGCCTTCGTTGTCGACGGTCACGGAGTAGAGCTGCCCTTCCTGCGCAGCCGTCGAGGCATCGATATCGCCGACCCGCACCGACGACCCGGTGCCGCCCAGCGTGACCTGGTTCACATCGGTCGTCGTCGCCTGATAGCCGACAGCGGTCGAGTTGTTGAACGCGGCCACGGCGGAGGTGCCCACGGCGACAGCAGCCGATCCGCTGGCGACGGCCTGGGTGCCCATGGCGACAGCGCGGCCGCCGCTGGCGGTCGCTTCATAACCGAACGCGCCCGACAGGATGCCCGATGCGTTGGCAGCCCGGCCAAAGGCGGCAGCATCGCGGCCCGCGGCGCTGGCGAAATTGCCGACTGCGGTGGAGCGCAAGCCCGCCGACTGCGCGCGGAAGCCGATGGCATTACTGAACCCGCCGCCGGCATTCGCCTCGGTCCCCATAGCCGTCGCCGATTCGGCGGTGGCCCCGGCATTGGTGCCGATGGCGATGGAGTTGGTCCCGGACGCGTCGGCGCCCAGGCGGGAGCCGTCGTTCAGATTCCCGTCGCTGCCAAAGGCGATGCCGTTGACGCCCGATGCGCGCGCGTAAGCGCCGATGGCGCTGCCGCCTTGCGCCGACACGGTTGCGACCTTGCCGATGGCGGTGCCGAATGCGGCGCTGACGCGCGGCATTATGTAGCAAACGCACCAACGTGCGGATAGATGCCATCACCGGTTATGCGCTATGTATCGCGTATGACGACAGACCCCATTTTAAACGGCTTGGCGAACAAGCGCGCTGAAATCCTTCGCGACATCACCATAGCCAAAGACAGCATAGCGATGCTTGAGGCAGACCTTGCCAGCATCGAAGGCGCTATCAGGGTGTTCGATCCTGACGTTACGCTCAGAGACAGCGTAAAGCGCGTTCCAGCCCTACACGCGGCACCGGAAGGGCAGATGGCCCGCCACATCTTCACCTGCCTGAGACAGGCTGACAAACCGCTAAAGACGATAGAGGTAACCGAGTTCGTGATGCAGGCTCGCGGGATTGATCCACGCGACAAGCGTATGCGTCAGAACATGGTGGATCGCACCTATGCGGCTCTAGGCAGGCTCAAGAAGGCGGGGCAGGTGCGGCAGACCGATGACAAGGGGCACCGGCGGTTTTGGGTGATGGTCGGAGATCCTTTAGCCGTCACATAAAGATTCCCTTATATAACCAGCACTTTATGTCTTTACGCAAATATGTTGCATAAAGATCACGGCTTCAACTTGTTCGACTAGTGTTCACGATTCATTCGGAGATTCGATTCGACTTTCGCGGCCCGTCAACCTCATAAGGTTTGCGACGGTCCGCCGTCTTTCTTCTGCTTGACCCCATGGCGCGCTGATGCCGCCCGGGGCGCATGGGGCGACCCCGGAGCCCGGGGCTTTAACCCCGGACCCCTGCAGGAGACTGACTATGCGGATCGCATGCAGTTGGCCGAAGGCGGTGTCAGTAACGAGCTACACCCGCATTCGGTTTGGCAAAGTGGAACACGTCTGTGCCCACTGCCGGTCATACCCTAGCCGCTAACGCGGTTTGTTGACCAAACTCGCGGCGGACCGTCACCCTTGTTCTCTTTTCACTCGGAAATTGCAAACGCAAAATTGCGATCATCGCAATTTCAGCGCTGCCAGTATCCCGACCACTGGCGGCTCTGACGCGCTTCCATAGCCGAACCAGCCACCATCATAGCCTGCGAACCGTTGCACTGGCGGCGGTTGTTCTCACGCCATGCAGCTTCACCTGCATAGGCATAGAGATACGGCCCAGCGATATGGTGATGGGTGCCGACTTCCATCCGGCGAAGGCGCGAGAAGTAGCTTTCAGCCTGATTGGTGCAGGCACCCTCAGCCGAATATGCCAGCGAGTGATTGATGCGCCATGCCTGCCAGCCAGCGTGAAGCGCATCCCAGCTTGAAGCCTCGTCAGCGTGAATCACGGCAAGGTTGTCAACGTGGTCGCGCACATAGGGCACTGCATCGCCTTCCTGGCGCACCACGAAGGGCAGCGCACGACCGCCACGCTCGCGCATGATGACAACGCACTGCCGCTTGCCAGTCTGGTTTACGGCAAGGCGGCGATCCTTGCGATCTTCCTTGCGATTGGCAGGGCGAACGTGACCGCCAAAATAAGCCCCGTCCATTTCGACCGTGCCTTCAAGCTTGGTGTCGGCCAGCTCGCGGGCCATCGCTTCGCGCAGCTTGTGAAACAGCACGAAGGCGGTCTTATACTGAACGTCCAGATCGCGGCTCGCCTGCAGAGCGCTGATGCCCTTGGCACCGTTCACGAAGATCACGATAGCAGCCAGCAGATCGGTGAACGACAGCTTGCGCGAAGCGAAGATCGTGCCGCTGGTGACGCTGAACTGGTGATGGCAGGCAACGCACTTGAACTTGCGACGGGTGGCGATGTTGTAAGTCTCGACACAGCCACAACGTGGGCAAACGGCTTCGCCTTCCGTCTCAGGCCACCGAAGATGGCAGAAGGTCTGATAGGCCGCATCTTCGCCCATGCGAAAAACCGCCTTCAAAGAGAGGCTGCGGGCTTTTGCGGAGAGGAGAAAGTGTTGTGCCATGTCATCGTTTCCAGTGCTTATGCACTATATATGATGACACTATGCACTGTTGTCAAGGATAAACGTATCGCCTATGATGACATAAAGCATCATCGGAGATAGCAATGCCTGTGCAGGAAAAGGAATGGGAGGACCGCGTGAAGGGCCTTCTGAAAGCCGAATTGAAGCGGCGGAACGTCACCTATGCCGATCTGGTCGGCAAGTTGGCTGACATTGGCGTGATGGACTCCGAGCCGAATATCAGGAACAAGATCAGCCGGGGTAAATTCACGGCGGTGTTTCTCATTCAATGTCTGACAGCAATCGGCTGTTCGTCGCTGCACTTGCAGGACTAGCGGCACTTCTAATAGCTTTCGGTTTGGGTGCCATGACAATGGCGTCAAACGATACCGAGCAAAAACGGTATCAGCCCTATAGCCAGGCCGATAGCAAGCCACAGTGGCCGGATGCCCTTTCTGCCACTCAGGCCCCCAAACCTTCCCAAATCGCACCCCCTGCGAAGATCCAAAAAGCGAGAGCGAAAGCGACCTTTGCGCTCAGTGGAAGTCGGCCAATGCTGCCGAAGATAGTGCATTTTGGACAAAGTGGGGCTTCTGGGTCGCCGTAATCGGCTCTAGCCTTTTGCTTTGGCAGATCGCTCTGACTCGCGAAGCCGTCAAAGACACTGGCGATGCTACTAAGGCGATGGTCCGAGCGAACGAAATCGCTGAGGCGGCGCAGCGCGCCTGGATCATTGTTGAGCCTAAAATTGCTAATGCCGCCTATGAGAAAAAGGGGCTTAATATTAGGTGGGAGTGCGATTTTCGTAACATCGGGAAAACAGTAGCGGCTGATGTTAAACTTTCGGCCGCGCTTAAAATCTACCATCCCTCGAATACGAGAGCCGAGACGCTTTTCGCCAGCTGTGAAGCCAAAGAGCGAAGGCCCACGAATATAATCCCAGGGGAAGCCATAACGGGTGGTGCTGGTGAGAACTACCGACTGGTGGACGCTATCCAGCACATCGAAGCCGAGAAGGAAGTCTCGATACTTTTGGTGGCAACTGCCAAATATCGCACCAGCACTGACGATGAATGGCATTTTACTAAGCGAGCCTACGCCGTGACCGTAGGTGAACGGTGGTTTTCGCTGCTCGATACGGATTACAAGAACTTCACGACCGAACGGGCTAAGTTCATGCCGATGGGCGAATACACTATCAGCACCTAGCGCCCATACAGGCTTTGCACCACAAACGATGACAAGCAGCATCGCGCAGATGGATAACCATCTACGCATTGGTGCGTTTGCTACATAATGCCGCTGACGCGCGAATCCGCGCCAACCGCAGTGCTGAAATCGGCGAAACCGTAAGTCGTATTGCCGCCGGCGGTGCCATCGACGGTTCCAACGCGGGCATCATTGCCAAGGGCGATCGTATCGAAGCCCACGGCAACAGCGCGGGCACCGAACGCCACGGCACCGTCGGTGAAACCGGTCGGCACGACGGCTGACGTCAGATTGGCCTTCGCCTGATAGCCTACGGCGGTGCTGTTGGGACTGTTGGCAGAAGCTTCGGTTCCGCAAGCGGTGGCAGTGGCGCCATTGCTTGTCGCACCCTGCGTGCTTTGCGTCGCGGAGCCCGAATCTTCCATCACGCATTCCTCCGCCATGGCGGATTGCGGCGCGGTCATCGCGACGAATGCTGCAAACGCGGTGCCTGTCAGCATGCCGGTCCGGCGAGCACGATCGAATTGTCTCATACGAATTTCCCTTCGCTTGGCCATGGGGGCGAGGGGATAAATCGAAATTAACCGAGTTCGATAAGTAAAACCTTGAAAATACCTGCCCCCGGGAGACCTTTCATCCCCCTGCGAGACAGATGTGGCAAGGCCATCAACCCTTTCGAGATATGATTTCTCTAATTTGCTGCCACCATTGCGACAAATCGTGCGCGATCAGCGGGAAACCGATTGTTCCAAAGGGTTAACGCGCTCCGGCGCGCAGGCTAGTTCCATGACGCAGTTGCACAACAGCTGCACGCCGCGTTCGACATCGGTCCAGTGAGTCCATTCGTCGGGGGCATGGCTGATGCCGCCCACGCTGGGCACGAAGATCAGGCCGGTGCGGGTCAGAGCGGTGAAGAACTGCACGTCATGCCCCGCGCCCGACGGCATCACCTTGTAGCTGTAGTCCAGCGCTTTCGCGTTGCGTTCGATCGTCGCGACGATCCCTTCGTCGCAATAGGCGGGGGCAAGCCAGCTCATCTGTTCGTAATCGAACTTCAGACCGTGGCGGCGCGAGATCGATTCCAGCACCTTGCGGCAGCTGTCGGCCAGCCGCTTCATCACCTCTTCGTCGAGATCGCGGCCCACGATGGTAAAGTCCGCCTCGCCGGGCACGGTATGCGGGAATCCGGGTTTCAGCGCGACATGGCCGATGGTGATCCGGCTCTTGTCGGTGCCTTCCTCGTCGATGATGCGCGGGATTTCATGCGCGAAATCGACCATGCCCATCAGCGCGTCGGACCGCAGGTGCATCGGCGCGGTGCCCGCATGGTCGGGCTTGCCCTTCAGCTTGACCATCCATTTGAACACGCCCGAAATCCCCTCGACCACGCCGATGGTGGTGTTTTCGGTGTCGAGCACCGGACCCTGCTCGACATGAAGTTCCAGAAAGGCGTGCAGCGTTTCGGGCCGGCGATAGGCGTGGAGCGCCTGCAGATAATCCAGCCCCGCGTCCGCCATCGCGTCCTTCAGCGCCAGCCCATGCTCGTCCGCCGCGCCTTCCAGCCATTCGCGGGTCAGGTTTCCGGTCATCGCCTGCGCGCCGAGCATGCCGCCGAAACGGCCTTCCTCCTCGCTGGTGGCGATAACCTCGATCGGGTAGTTCGGCTTGACGCCCGCGTCCTTCATGGTGCGGATCACTTCCAGACCAGCGACCACGCCCAGCACCCCGTCGAATATGCCGCCCGCAGGGACCGAATCGAGATGCGAGGCGATGACGATGGCAGGCTTGTCGGCGCCCGCGCCATCCGGGTCGTAACGCCCGATCACATTGCCCGCCCCGTCCATGCGGTGATCGAGCCCCAGTTCGCCCATGCGGCCTCGCAGCCACTGCCGCGCGGCCATGTCCTCGGGCGAGAAGCCCTGGCGATAGACACCGCGGTCCTCCTCGTTGAAACCGAAGCGCGCGATGGCGTTGATGTCGCCCTCCACCCGGCCGATGTCGATGCGGGGCTGGTTCATGCCGTCGCGCGTGGTCATGCGGGCAAACCTTTCTGCAAGACCGCCAGCCCCAGCGCCGCCAGCAGGGCGGCCCCTCGCGGCAGGGCAGTCTCGTCCATATGCATGCGCGGCGAATGCAGGCCGCAGCACTGCGACCAGTCGTCGCCTTCGCGCGCGACGCCCAGGAACAGCATCGCGCCGGGCGCATGGTTCAACACATAGCTGAAATCCTCCGCCGTCATCAGCGGGCGTTTCAGCGTCTCGAAGCTGTCCGCGCCAAATTCGCGAACCGCAACCTCGCGGGCGAGGGCGAAGGCGCGCGGATCGTTCACGGTGACGGGAAAGCCCGGTTTCACCGTGACCTCCGCGCTCAGCCCATGGGCGGCAGCGATGTTGGTGGCCAGCCGTTCGATCGCTTGCGGCAGGCGGGCGCGGGTCTCGTCCGAGAGGGTTCGCAGCGTGCCGCGCATGGTGCAGGCATCGGCGATGACATTGTCGGCATGCCCTGCCTCGATCCTCGTGACGGTGACGACCACCGGCTCGCCCGCATCGAACTGGCGCGTGACCATCGCCTGCAGCGCGGTCACGATCTCTGCCGCGACGGGCATGGGATCGGCCGCGCCGTGGGGCATGGAGGCATGGCCGCCCGAACCCTTGACCACCACCTGCAGAGTGTCCGAAGCCGCCATCAGCGGGCCGGGGATGCAGGCGATCTGGCCGTGCCGGGCATTGGGCATGACATGGAGGGCGAAACAGGCGTCGGGCGGGCCATGTTCGTCGGTCAGCAGGCCGTCCTCGACCATCATGCGCCCGCCGCCAAAGCCTTCCTCGCCCGGCTGGAACATCAGCCAGACCTCGCCATCGAAATCGCCGCTGCGTTCGGCGAGCAGCTTTGCCGCGCCGACCAGCATGGCGGTGTGCCCGTCATGGCCGCAGGCATGCATCCGGCCCGTGATCTGCGACGCAAAGGGAAGGCCGGTTTCCTCGGCCAAAGGCAGCGCGTCCATATCGCCGCGCAGCACCACGCGGCGCCTTTTGCCGGTGGCGGGACCACGGCCTTTCAGCACGGCGACCGCGCCGGTGGTCTGCGGGCCTTCGCGCCATTCCAGCGGCAAATCCGCCAGCGCGTCCTTCACCTTGGCCAGCGTACGCGGCGTTTCCAGCCCCAGTTCGGGATCGGCATGGATCGCGCGGCGCAGCGCCGCGATCTCGTCGCCCAGCGCCTCGGCCGCCTCTGCAATCGAGGAGCCGATGTCGCCGGGCGGAGTCGCGTGAAGGTTCATACCGGCAGGGCTAACACTTCCCCGCTGGTCAGGCAAAGATGTGCGGGGTTTACGGGTATTTCACCGCCACCCGCGTGGCGAGGCCAGGGCGCGAGACGCGCACGGCGGTTTCCTTCCAACTGGGGCGGCGGATGCGTTCCATGCTGGGATTGTTCGAAAAGCCGCCGCCTTCGGTCGGACTCATCTTCAGGAAGTTGAAGTTGAGTTTCTTGTCCATGTCCTCGTCATGATAGACGAAGAAGGCATAGGTGCCGTTCTCGGGCAGCTTCATGCAGATGCGCTGGTTGCCGGGCTTGGCGGGCACGCGGATGACATCCATCGAACCGCCGCTGGCAAGGAACTCGTCCGCGTCGTTGTAGATCTTGACCGTCAGCCAGCCCTTGGCGTTGCGCATGCCCTGCGCTTCCAGAAAGACCCAGCTGTCGCCGCTGGTGTCGCCCACGCAGCCTGCCGGGGCCGCCATGGCGGGGGCGGGCAGCATGGCCGCCGCGCCGACGCCAAGCGCGCCAATCACGCTGGCGGCGCGCAGGCGCAGGGGACGAGGGGTCGGATACGCTTGGGTCATGCGAAACATGCTCCACTGAAATCGAAAAAGGGGGAAGGCGGCGAGATGGACTGCCTTCAGGAATGGTCAAGCCGTGGGGTGTGATTTCGCCGCATATTGATGCCTTATATGCCGCTCAGGCCGTGAATAGCCGCTGAATTGCGCGTTTAGCTGCGGGAAGGGTGCGGGTCCGTTTGTTCGGCGATACGCCCGCCTCGCAGGGTGACGATCCGGTCCGCCATGCCGGTCAGCGCACCGCGATGTCCGATGATCAGGATTGTGCACTGGCCCTTCAGCGCGGCGATGGCGCGCCCGATTGCCGCATCGTTCTCGGCGTCCAGCGCGCTCGTCGCCTCGTCCAGGATCAGCAGCGCCGGATCGCTCAGCAGCGCCCTCGCCAGCGCGATGCGCTGCCGCTCTCCGCCCGACAGCCGCCTGCCCGCATCGCCGACGATGGTGTCCAGCCCTTCCGGCAGATCCAGCACGAAGCGCGCCGAGGCCTTGTCCAGCGCGGCGATCAGATCGGCCTCGGCAGCATCGGGGCGGGCCCACAGCAGGTTCTCGCGGATCGAGGCATGGAACAGCACGGGTTCCTGATGCAGATAGGCGGTGACCCGCCGCCATCCGACCAGCGCGGGCCCCTCCAGCCTTTGCCCGTCAATCGAGAGCCCGCCCGTGTCGGGCGCGAACATCGCGCCGAACAGATCGGCCAAGGTGCTCTTGCCCGCGCCCGAGGGGCCGACCAGCGCGGTCATCGAACCGGCGGGCAGGGTCAGCGAAACGTCGTCCAGCGCGGGCCGGTCGCGTCCGGCGTGGCGCACGGTCGCCTGTTCGACCGCGATCTCGCGCACGGGGCGCGGGGCAGCTTCCGCCGGCCATTCGGGCTCCCTCGCCGCATCCGCCTCTGCCACCAGATGTTCGGCGCGTTCGATGGCGGGCAGCGCGTGGGACCAATGCTGAAGCCCGGTCTGCAGCGTGTCGAGCAGCGGAACCGAGCGTGCGAACAGCGCGACCAGCGGCAGCAGCACGGCCAGCGGCGTGCCCTGTGCCTGCGCGACATAGACGACCAGCGCCATCACCACCGCCCCGCCGACCAGCAGCAGCGCGCGGCTGCCCGCGGTGGTGCCGATCATCGCAAGCTGCGCGCGGCGCAGGGCAAAGACATTGCGGGTGAGGCGCGAGGCCGCCGCCGATTCGCGGCCATGCGACTTGATCAGCCGCAGTGCGCCCAAAGCCTCCTGCGCCTCGCCCTGCAGGCTGCCGATCTCTCGCACCACGTCGCCGCCTAGCGCCCGCGCGCGGCGGCGAAAGCGCGTGAACAGCGCCATCACCACCAGCCCGCCCGCCGCGCCCGCCAGCGCGGTCAGTGGCGACAGCGCAAAGGCCGCCGCCCACACCACTGCCAGCGTCACAAGGCTGGTCGCCAGCATCAGCAGGCGAAAGATCCCGTCGCCGATGGTATCGACCAGCTGCACCAGCAGGCTGATATTGTCCGATTGCCGCATCGCCGACAAATGACGCCAGCTCGCCGCCAGCAGCGCGCGATAGATACGGCTGCGCCAGTCGTCGACCACGGCATACTGGCTGCGCGTCTGTGCCAGCGCGAGCCGGTAGTTCAGCACCGCCCGCGCCGCCACCAGCGCCACGAACAGCACCAGCAATCCGCCGAGTCCCAGCCGGTCGACGAGAAGGCCCGATGCGCCAGCCACCCAGTCCGGCATTCCAGCCGCCAGCTGCCCGCCCGGGACACCGCCGCCCGCCAGTGCGCCGCCGGACAGGACCGCCAGCATCGGCACCAGCATCAGCAGCCCGACACCCTCGCTCAGCGCCGAGGCCAGCGTCAGCGCGACCAGCCCCGCCATGCGGGCGGGCGGGATCGAACGCAAAAGGCCGATCGCATAAGGGATCATGGGCGGGATCGTCGGGCGGATCATCGCGCCTGTCCTAACCGGATTTGCGATGCTTGGCACGGGTGGTCGCGCTTTCCCACCGGCTCGGCCACCAGAACTGTCTCCATAAGGGACGAACCGGGGCGACCGTGTGGACAAAACAGGCTATCTTGCTTGTGACGCTTCGGCCCGGTGGACTAATCAGCTTGCATGCCCAAACCGCTCATCTCCCCGTCCATCCTGTCCGCCGATTTCGCCCGGCTGGGAGAGGAAGTCCGCGCCATTGACGAGGCGGGGGCCGACTGGATCCATGTCGACGTGATGGACGGCCATTTCGTGCCCAACATCACCATCGGTCCCGCCGTGGTAAAGGCGCTGCGCCCGCATTCGGACAAGGTCTTCGATGTCCACCTGATGATCAGCCCGGTCGACCAGTATCTGCAGGATTTCGCCGATGCGGGGGCCGACATCATCACCGTCCATCCAGAGGCGGGGCCGCATGTCCACCGCACGGTGCAGGCGATCAAGGGGCTGGGCAAGCAGGCGGGCATCTCGCTCAATCCCGCGACGCCCGCCAAGATGCTCGATTACCTGATCGACGAGATCGACCTTGTCCTGGTGATGAGCGTCAATCCCGGCTTCGGCGGGCAGAGCTTCATCCATTCCCAATTGAAGAAGATCGAGGCGGTGCGCCGCATGATCGAGAAATCGGGCCGCGACATAAGGCTTGAGGTCGATGGCGGGGTGAACGCCGAGACCGCGCGGCTGTGCGTCGATGCGGGCGCCGACGTGCTGGTCGCGGGCAGCGCCACCTTCAAGGGCGGACCGTCGCAATATGCCGCCAATATCGCGGCCCTGAAGGGTGAGGATTGATCCGGCCATGACGTTTCACCCCTCTCCCTTGCGTGACGGCGCCGAACCGCATTCGGGCGCGGACGGCGTGCGCGGCATTCCGCTGGCGGGTGGCGGCGGCGATGGCGGCTGGGTCGAGCGCGCGGATGCGGCGGACGGCGGCTTCGCTTCTGCCGGGGCCATGAACGGCGCCGGGCCCATGAATGGCGAAGGCCCACACGCCCCGCCGCCGCAGTCTGCACCTCACCGCGATGGCGAGCTGGCGCTGGCCGAACTGTCGCCGCCCAGCCTTGGCCCGATCGACCGGACGATGCGCTTTCTCTATGCGCGCGGCATTTCGGCGCGCAATCTGGTGCGCCCGTTTCACAAACCGTCGAAGATGCGCCTGCTGGCGACGGTCGCCGAACCGCTGCCGGGCGAGCGTCCGGGCGGCATGGCGCTGCGCGCCGGGCATTTCCTGATCGCGGGCAAACGGCTCAGCGTCGAGAACCTCGACTTCAGTTCGGCCAAGCTGGCCCCGCCGATCGCGCGGGCGATCCACGGCTTTACATGGCTGCCCGATCTGGAAGCGGCCGGGACACGCGACAAGGTCGCCCCCGTGGCCGAGGACATATTGCGCCGCTGGATGCTGGCCAATCCGGTGATCGGCGAGGGGCCGGCATGGCAGACGGGCGTGGCCGGACAGCGCCTGCTGATCTGGCTGGTGCATGCGCCGCTGATCCTGTCGGGCAGCGACCGGGCGTTCCGCGCCGCGCTGCTGCGGCACATGTCCGAAACCGCGCTCTGGCTCGACAAGCAGGCGCGCCGCCGGAATAGTCCGCAGGACGCGATCGCGGCATGGACCGCGGTGACCGCCGCGGGCCTGCTGATGCCCGATGGCAAGCCGCGCCGCCTGTATGGCGAGGCCGGGCTGATCGCCACCTTGGGCGACGCGGTGGGCGAGGATGGCGGCATGCTGTCGCGCAGCCCCGACGACCAGATCGCCGCGATCGGCGCGCTGCTGCGCCTTGTCGCCTGCTATCGCGCGTGCCGCCGCGAACCGCCGATCCAGATCGAAACGATGCTGCGGCTGATGACGCCGCCTCTGCTGGCGCTGGCGCATGCCGACGGATCGCTGGGTAGCTGGCAAGGCTGTGCGCCGATTTCCGCGCATCGCCTGATGATGCTGTGCGAGGCGGCTGATCCGCATGCGCGTCCCTTGCGTGAGGCGGGGCACTGGGGCTTTCAGCGGCTGGCCGCGAAACAGGCGGTGCTGCAATTCGACGCCGCGCCGCCGCCTTCGGGTCGCGAGGCGCATGGCGGCTGCGCATCGACGCTGGCCATCGAATTCAGCCATGGGGCGGAGCGTATCTTCGTCAATTGCGGCGGCGCATCGATGGCGGGCGGGGCGGTGCCGCGCCGGATCGAGGAAGGGCTGCGCAGTACCGCGGCGCACAGCACGCTGACGCTGGGCGATAGCGATTCGACCGCGGTCGAGGCCGACGGACGGCTGGGCGGCGGGGTCAAGACCGTCACCTTCGACCGCGAACGGGCCAAGGGCGCAAGCATCATGATTGCCAGCCACGACGGCTATGTCGCGCGGCACGGGCTCTATCACGAACGGCGGCTGGCGCTGGCCGACGACGGGGCGATCCTGGAAGGACAGGACGCGCTGATGCCGCGCGGCAAGCGGGCACGGCGCGGCAGCCATAATTTCGCGATCCGCTTTCACCTTGGCGCCAATGTCGCCGCCGACCATCTGGTAAAGACCGAGGATGGCGGCAGCGGCGCGATGCTGGCGCTGCCCGACGGCAGTTTCTGGCAGTTCCGCGTGGACGAGCCCGGCCTTGCGATAGAGGAAAGCCTGTGGGTCGACGGCGGCGGACAGCCGCGCCAGACGCTGCAGCTGGTCGTCACCGGCGATGTCGGGCGTGAAGGCGACATGGTGCACTGGTCGCTGCGCAAGATGGGCTGACCGCCGCCGCCGGGCAAAACGCGGCATCCGGGGGTTATCGCCGGGTTGATGAATGGCGCTTGCGGGCCTAAGCGCACGCGCACAATTGGCGCATGCGCGCCGCTGCCACGAAAGCCCGATCCATGGAAAACCCCGTCCCCGTTCGCCGCGCCCTGCTGTCCGTTTCGGACAAGACCGGCCTCGCCGATCTTGGCAAGGCGCTGGCCGCGCGCGATGTCGAGCTGGTTTCGACCGGCGGCACGGCCAAGGCGCTGCGCGAGGCGGGGCTGACGGTGAAGGACATCTCGGACCTCACCGGCTTTCCCGAAATGATGGATGGCCGCGTCAAGACATTGCACCCCAAGGTCCACGGCGGGCTGCTGGCGGTGCGCGACGATCCGGCGCATGCGCAGGCGATGGAAGAGCACGATATCGGCGCGATCGATCTCGTCGTCGTCAATCTCTATCCCTTCGTGGAAACCGTGGCCAAGGGGTCCGACCGCGACGAGATCATCGAGAATATTGACATCGGCGGCCCCTCGATGGTGCGTTCCGCGGCGAAGAACCATGCCTATGTGTCGATCGTCACCGATCCCGACGACTATGCCGCGCTCATTACCGAGCTGGATGCGGGCGAGGGCAGCACCGGCTATGCGTTTCGCAAGATGCTGGCGGCCAAGGCCTATGCCGCGACGGCGGCCTACGATTCGGCGATCAGCCAGTGGTTCGCCTATTCGGACCAGCAGCTGAAGTTCCCCCCGCGCCGGACCATGGCCTCAAAGCTGGTGACGACCCTGCGCTATGGCGAGAATCCGCATCAGGAAGCCGCGCTCTACGTGCCCGAAGGCCCGCACGCCGTCGGCCTGCCGCAGGCCGAGCAGCTGCAGGGCAAGGAACTGTCCTACAATAATTACAATGACGCCAATGCCGCGCTGGAACTGGTCGCCGAATTCGCGGACGGCCCGCCGACCGTGGTGATCGTCAAGCACGCCAACCCCTGCGGCGTCGCGGTCGGCGAAAATTTGGCCGAGGCGTGGGACAAGGCGCTGGCCTGCGATTCGGTGTCGGCATTCGGCGGCATCGTCGCGGTGAACCGCCCGCTCGACGGCGCGACGGCGGAAAAGATCGCGCAGATCTTTACCGAGGTCGTGGTCGCCCCCGGCGCGGACGAAGCGGCACGCGCGATCTTTGCCCGCAAGAAAAACCTGCGCCTGCTGATCGTGCCTGCGCTGCCCGACCCGCGCCGCCGCGGCATATCGCAGGTGGTGATCGCGGGCGGATTGCTGGTGCAGGACCGCGATTTCGCCCATGTCGATCCGCAGGAGTTGAAGGTCGTGACCAGGCGCGAGCCGACCGATCAGGAACTCAAGGACTGCCTGTTCGCCTGGACCGTCGCGCGCCACGTCAAGTCGAACGCCATCGTCTATGTGAAGGACGGGCAGACCGCAGGGATCGGCGCAGGCCAGATGAACCGCCGCGATTCGGCGCGCATCGCCGCGGTCAAGGCGAAGGAAGCCGCCGACATCTATGGCTGGAACGAGCCGATGACCGTCGGCAGCGCGGTCGCGTCGGACGCGTTCTTCCCCTTTGCCGACGGCTTGCTGTCCGCGGCCGAGGCAGGCGCCACGGCGGTGATACAGCCGGGCGGATCGATTCGCGACGACGAGGTAATTGCTGCCGCGGACAAGGCCGGACTGGCGATGGTGTTCACCGGGATGCGCCATTTTCGCCATTGATCGATCCGATCGGGCGATTGGTCGATCCGAAGATGAACGGCGCACGACGGCGTCGTTCACGCTTTTTTCAGCGCCATTCCGGTAGAACCGGTAACCATATTGAAGTTCGAAACGAAAGCAGCACCATGAGCATTCTGGCATCCGTCCTGCGCGACCGCGCCCTGATCCGCAATCTGTCGATCGGCTTTGCCATCGGCACGGCGGGCCTGTTTGCTGCCACCGGCTTCCCCATCGCTTCGGACGCCATTGCCGCCGTTTTCGTGTAAGAAGGGCGAATGATCTTTCGCGCCTCTACCATCGTTTTCGCAGCTGCCCTGCTGGCAAGCTGCCAGAATCCCGCCTTTGCTGAGGAACCCGTCCGGACGCCTGCCGCCAAGCTGCAGGCCAAGGAAACGGGCGGCCTGCGCACCGCGATCTTCGCGGGCGGATGCTTCTGGGGTGTCGAGGCGGTGTTCAGCCATGTCGACGGCGTGACCAGCGCCGTGTCCGGCTATCATGGCGGGACCAAGGCCGATGCGGACTATCGCAAGGTCAGCGCCGGTCTGACCGATCATGCCGAGGCGGTGAAGATCACTTACGATCCTTCCAAGGTTCGCTATGACGAATTGCTGCGCATCTTCTTTGGCGTTGTCGCCGACCCGACATTGGTGAACCGGCAGGGCCCCGACACAGGCCGCCAGTATCGCAGCGCCATCGTCCCCACCACGCCGGTCCAGGAAAAGGTCGCCCGCGCCTATATCGCGCAGCTTGGCGATGCCGGTCTGTGGGACAAGCCGATCGCGACGAGGATCGAGGCGGAAAAGCGCTTTTATGCTGCCGAGACATATCATCAGGACTTTGCGCTGAAGAATCCGCGCCACCCCTATATCCTGCGCTGGGACGCGCCCAAGGTGAAGGCGTTGCAGGCCATCTTCCCGGACGATTACCGCGCCTCTTTCAAACGGGGCTGAAGTCAGGCCCAGGATGGGTCGATACGACGGGGCGCTTGCCACGCGGCCCCCGGCCCCATATCTCCGTCGGCGACATGACGCAGGCTGATCCCGCAATCGAAGACCATTCGAAACACGACCACGAGGAACACTCGGGCCAGTCGCTGTTGTCCGCCGCGCGCGATGCATTGACCGATGCGGGCGAGCAATGGACCGACATGCGTAGTGCCGTTTTCGGCCAGCTGATGAAAAGCGCCGCGCCCGTATCCGCCTATGACATTGCCGAGGACCTGACCCGCGAGCGCGAAAAGCGTGTCGCGCCCAACAGCGTCTATCGCATCCTCGACCTGTTCGTGCGGACCAATCTGGCCAACCGGATCGAAAGCGCGAACGCCTATCTCGTCAATCGCCATCCCGGCTGCCGCCATGACTGCATCTTCGTGATCTGCGATCATTGCGGGCGCGCCGACCATATCGACGACGACCGCCTGACCGACGGATTGCGCGAAGCGGCGGCTTCCGCAGGTTTCGGATCGCTACGCACGGTGGTCGAATTGCGCGGAACCTGCGCCGAATGTGCCGCCAAGGGTCTGGGCGACGCGGAAGGCGATTAGCCGAACTGAACTGGCCGAACTGGGCTAGCCGAACTGAGCTAGCCGATCACCCGCCAGACGAGCACGCCCTGATCGCCGTCATGCGCGATCGGCATCAGCCAATCGGGCGCGGCCCCCGCGGACAGACGATCGGCAAAATTATCCTCACCCATGCTGCGATACAGCCGAAGCTCGGCCTTGCCCGGGCACATCATCACGAAACCGATGCGCCGTTCGCGCAGGATCGCATGGGCGGCCTGCTCCGTCCCGGTGAAGGTGCGGATCGTGTCGCCGATGCCGCGATGCGCGCGGTGATGCGCGGTCGCGACGACGCGGTGCGGACTGTCGAGCAGGATCGCGGGGCCAAGGTCGATCGGCGCCATCACATTGGCGGTATCGCTGCCCAGCGCGGGCAGAACGCCGCGCACGTCGCAGCTGTCGCCGCTGATGGCAGGGGCGGCCTTGGCGGATGAGGCATGGCTGGGCGCGGCATGCATCATCAGCGTCAGCGGCATGGCGGGCAGCAGCGAGGCGATCATGCCGGCGACCGCGATGGCCTGCTTGCCCGGTCGTCCCAGATTGCGCAGCTGCCGCAGCCATTGCTTGAGCTGGATGCCGATCGGCACCGCGGCCATTCCGGCGACCAGCCCGCTCGACCGCGGAAGAAAGATTGCCAGCGCCAGTGCCGCCAGCAGCAGTGCGGCATATTCCAGGTGCCAGCGGTGCAGCCAGTCCGCACTGCGCGCCGCCAGCCGCAGCGATACGACGATCGCGACGATGGCAGGCAGCAGGATCTGCGCGATCAGGTCGAGAGGGTGATGCCACAGCGGCTTGCTCTCGATCACATTGGCGAGCCACACGTCGCGGGCCAGCGGATCCATGCCCGCAAAGCTGCCGTCCGCGCATTGCGGCGCCATCTGCAGCAGCACGACCAGACCCGTCAGCGCGCCGGTCCCCAGCACCAGCACCATGAACAGCCACGGGCGCGGGGTTTCGGCGCGGGCCAGCCCGGTTGCAGCGACGGCCACGATGGCCAGTGCCGCGATATGGGCGGGCGCCATCGCATCGCACATCGGCAGCGACGGTGTCAGCCCGCGCGTCAGCAGGTAGAGCCCCGCCGAACCGGCTGCCAGCGATTGAAGCATGGAGGCCAGCCATGCACGGTCGCCCCAGCAGCGCAGCCAGCGCACGAACAGGATCCCGCCGAACACCGCCACCATCGGCAGCGCTTCCATCGAGATATTGAGCCACAGCGCCAGCGCGCCGCCCAGAATCCAGCCGCCGCGCCGCGCATCGCGCGCCATCAGCGCATTGACCGACAGCATGAACAGCACGATCTGCCAGCCGTGATGATCGATCCGCATCGGCCGCATCTGGTGCAGCAGCGGCGCGGCCAGCGCGGCGGCAAGACAGGCAAGGCCGGTCGCTTCCTCGTCGCAGATCTTCCACGCGATCCGCCCGATCAGCAGCACCGCGATCCACAGCGTGCCCAGCGGCACCACGACGGCGGCGATATGCTCGGCCATCGGCTGACCGAAAATCGGCGACAGCAGCACGATCAGGACGGCGAGGGGTATGTCGACCAGCCGCGACCAGTGCATGCTGGCCCCGTAAGGCGCGTCGATCCGGTATTGCGAGACATCGAACCAGCTTTGTCCGGCCAGCCAGTCGCGGACCTGCAACAGGCGCATGATGTCGTCGCCTTCGTTGAACTGCCGCTCCGCCACGGACGAAAACCCCGCGATAGCCAGCAGCACCGCCATCAGCAGCCACGCCAGCGTCGCGCGAACGACGAGGTCGGCGTCGATCAGGGGGCGGCGGCGCTCACCGATCATGATGGTCTGTCCGGGTGGCGGGGCGGGTCATGGCGTCAGGCTCTCTCGCCCATCGGTTCGCGCAATTCGCCAGGTGCGAACACGAAGCGGGCGCGCAGAACGAAGGTCGCGACGAAGCTGGCGGCAATCGCGCTCAGCTTGGCGAGGCGCGGGTCGAGACCGGCGGCGACGCCCATGCTGACGATCAGCCATGTCAGCGCCAGCCCGACAAGCGCAGAGGCGGCGAACAGCCCCATCTGTGCTCGCCGCGCCGCACCCGCCTCGGCGACGCGCCCTGAAAAGACCACGCGGCTGGAGGCGATCCAATGCGCCGCGATGCCCAGCGAATATCCGCACACCGCGGCCAGCGGGGCGGCCATGCCCCCTGCCAGCAGCAGCAGATAGGCACCCATGTCAAAGCCCAGCGTCACCGCGCTGGCGATGCCATAGGCGGCGAAGCGCCGGGCTTCGCGCAGCAGGTTCATGCCGCGTCGCGTCCCTGCATCGGTGCGGGAACCGCATCGGGCTTGTTTGCCACCGGCATCGGCACCGCGCGCATCGAGGACAGGGCGGCGGCGCGATCGGCGGCATCGCCGACATGCTGCGGGAAGGCGGGCTGCTCGCCCTCGCTTCCGGCCTCATGATATTCCGCGTCCTCGTTCACGCACCAGGTGTCATAGACCCGCTGGCCCGCGAGGATGTTCTCGACCGTCAGCATGGCGGTCATCATCGCATGGTCCTGGTTGTTGTAGCGGTGCATGCCGTTTCGGCCGACGAGATGCAGCGTGGGGTGCTTGTCCTCTAGCTCCTCGCGCATGACGGCGACGCGCTTTGCGTAATCCGCGTCATAAACCGGATAGGCCTTTTCCTGCCGCACCACCGTGCCGCCGATGACGTCTTCGGGGCGGGCGAGGCCGAGAATTTCCATCTCGCGCGTCGCCAACGCCACCAGATCATCGTCCGAGGACGCCCAGAGCCCGTCGCCCTCGAAACAGAAATATTCAAGGCCGACACACGCGACCGAGGCATCGGGCACCATTTCGGGCGACCAGCTGCGGAAGTTCTGGATGCGGCCGACCTGCACCTTGGAATCGTGGATGTAGATCCAGTTGTCGGGGAACAGATCCTCGCTGCGGATTTTCAGCGCGACGGTCAGGAAATCGCGATATTTAAGACCGCTGGCATCCAGAACCGCATCGGGCACGGGCGACAGCCGCGCCGCCAGTTCGCGCATCGGGGCCGAGCTGATCGCGTGTTTCGCGCGGATGATCCGCTCTTCGCCATCCGCGGTCACCGCGTCCAGCCGCCAGCCGCCTTCGCCGTCGCTCGCCAGCTGCTTGAGCGCATGACCCATCAGCACCTTGTTGCCGCCCGCCACCACGTTGTCGCGCGCCGCATCCCACATCATGCCGGGGCCAAGCCGCGGATAGCGGAATTCTTCCAGCAAGGTCTTGGCTTGCATGCCGTTGTTGGGTCTCTTGTTAAGGCCGAGCGAACGCTTGACCCCATCGACCACTGCGCCCCACAGCGATAGCCCCTTGATCCGCTGCGCAGCCCAATCGGCGCTCATCTCGTCGCAAGGCATGCCCCACACCTTCTCGGTATAGGTCTTGAAGAAGATCGAATAGAGCTTCTCGCCGAACTGGTTGACGGTCCAGTCCTCGAAGCTTTTCACCTGCTTGCGCGGGAACGCCTGCACCCTGGCAAAGCTTGCCATGCACATCGCCGAGCGCCACAACCCCAGATTGCGCAGCGCCTCGAACGCGCGGAGGGGATAGGAGTAGAACTTGCCCTCGTAGTAGATGCGGCTCATCCGCGGGCGGCTGATGAATTCGTCGGGCAGGATCTCGTTCCACAGATCCACGACGGCTTTAGATTTCGAGAAGAAGCGGTGTCCGCCGATGTCGAAGCGGTAACCCTCGTGCTCGACCGTGCGGCTGATGCCGCCGACATAGGTCTCGTCCTTTTCGATCACCGCGACCGACTGGCCGGCTTTGGTCAGCAGATAGGCCGCGGTCAGCCCGGCCGGGCCGGCGCCGATGATGACGACGTCGACGGCCAGATCGGCTTGGCCAGCTGCTTGGTGTGAGATGTTCACGCTACCCCCTGTTTCGATGGACCCTGCAAGGCCGAACGAGCGGCGGGGATCCAAGGCAAAACCTGACCGATATTGGCTAAGGGATGGTTAACGCGTGGGGTTTTGCGCGCGCGGAGCGCCGATTTGCCGCGTTTCCGGACGCTCAGCCGTTGACCGCGCGCCTTTCGGGCTGCGACGGGGCGGGGCGCACGATGCCCTGGCGCGGATGTTCCCTGCGCCAGATGCGAGAGATCGCCTGCAGATTGCCCGCCATATGGGCCACTTCCTCAAATCGGAAGGTTTCGAGAAACGCGAGGCCATACCCCGGATGCTCGCGCCAGCGCACCACCGCATAGACCTCGCCCAGCGAGGGAAGCGCGATTCGCAGTTGCTGGTCCATCGCAAGCGGATGATCGCTGACGATCCGCGCGCCCTGATGCGAGATGTCCTCGATCTTCACCTCGTGCTTGCTGCCCAGCACGGTGATGCTGGACGACAATTCGACCCCGATGCGGATCGCGCGCTTGCGGAAAGGCCCCTTTTCGCCGACCAGCGCCCGCAGATCCGCAAACTGGGGAAAGCGCAGGCCCGCATGACCGTCGCGCTGCCAGACCAGCTCGACCGCGTGCCGGTCGCCATCGCCGAACTCCAGTTCGATCGGTTGGGTGTCGGCGGGAATCGCGTCATAGATGCGCACGCGCAGCGCGCTGTTCGATATGTCGCGCAGAACGCAGGGCATCTCGACATCGCCATAGACCAGCTTGGCCGTTCGTATGATCGGGAAACGCGCCTCGCTGCGCCGTTCCGCATGGGTGGCGATGGCCTCGCCGAACATTGAATGTTGTCCCAGATCGCTCACGCCAGTTCCCCTGCTTGCCCCGTGGCAGGACCGGACGTTCGTTCCGTGCCCGATCCTCCACGCATCGGGTTTACGATGGGAATGGTTAAGGGATTGTTCGCCAGGCTTCGAAATTATCCTGATAAATCGGCAGGATGATCTTAACCATCGCGTCCCACACCGGGGGATGCGCCAGCTGGTGCGGACGGTGGGACTCGAACCCACACGATCAAGGATCAGGGGATTTTAAGTCCCCGGCGTCTACCATTCCGCCACGTCCGCACGGCGCCGCGGCAGGCGATCAGCCGCGGGCGCGCCCTGACTAGGCGCGTGCGCGTTCCCGTGCAACGCCGGACGCGTCCGGCTTGCCGAAATTCATCTGCTTGCCGGTTTCGGCAGGATCAGTCGTTCAGGCGCTCGCGCATTTCCTTGCCCGCCTTGAAATAGGGGACGCGCTTGCCGGGCACCTCGACCGTTTCGCCGGTACGGGGATTGCGGCCCGCCCGCGCGGAACGTTCGCGCGTCGAGAAGGCCCCGAAACCGCGCAATTCCACGCGGCCGCCGTCTGCCAGCCGATCAGCGATCGCATCGAAGAAGGTGGTGACAACAGCCTCGACCTCTTCAGGGCGAAGCTCGGGATTGTCCCGTGCCAGTGTCTGGATGAGTTCCGATCTGATCATTCGCAAAACCCCCGCTTGCCGTGGCTGCGACCCCTTCGGCATCCGTCAGTCGAACTCCCGTATGGCCGGGCCCCTCCCAGTCCAGAACAAGTGCAAGAAACGGAATTGGCAAACCATGCCATTCGCAGGCGCAACATTCAAGGGACTTACCCCTGCACCAAGGGGCAGGATCTTACGAAAATGGATAGGAAAAATACCGATCGGGGTCAGTTCGCGGCTGTGGCAAGACGTCCTGCGTCCAGTTCCAGCAATTCCATGCGCTGGCGAATCGCCGGCCAGTCTTCCGCCAGAAACTGCGCGCGCTCCTGCTCCAGCAGGCGGCGGCGCGCGCCGGGGAGCAGTTCGACGCCGATTCCGCGCCGTACCGCGATCAGCCCGTCGTCCTGAAATTGCTGATAGGCCTTGGCCACAGTCAGCGGATTGGCGCCATGCTCCGCGGCGAAGGAGCGGACCGATGGCAGCAGTTCGCCCTCGCGGAACGTGCCCGTCAGGATCGCCGCCACGATCTCGTCGCGCAGCTTGAGATAGACGGGGCGCGTGGCCTGGGTTCCGGTGGGGCGTGGCATGGCGTAACACTGGCATAATACACTGCCGCAGACAAGCGGGCGAACCCGACCAGAGCGTGTCTTGAGGGCAACGATACCGGTTTCACATGCAACAATCGGGGCTTTACCCGCGCCCGCGATGCTTTAGGGTGCGCCGCTTAAGGTTTGGATGCGAGACAAGGAAGCAAGCCCGCAGATGGCGACCAGTTACGAGCAGAGCGGCGATGCCCGCGGGACGATCCTAGGCCACCCCAAGGGCCTGTTCATCCTGTTCTTCGCCGAGATGTGGGAGCGTTTTTCCTATTACGGAATGCGCGCCCTGCTCATCTTCTACCTCACCAAGCACTGGCTGTTCTCGGACGGCGAGGCGGGGGTCATCTATGGTGCCTATACCGCGCTGGTCTATATCACGCCGGTGCTGGGCGGCTATCTGGCCGACCGCTGGCTGGGGCAGAGGAAGGCCGTGCTGTATGGCGCGGGGATCCTGACCTTCGGGCATTTCCTGATGGGATTCGAGGGGACGGGCGGACAGGATGCCGCCTCGCTCAACATCTTCTGGCTTGCGCTGGCCTTCATCATCGTGGGATCGGGCTTTCTGAAGGCCAATATCTCGGTGATCGTCGGGCAGCTTTACCCGCGCACCGATGCGCGGCGCGATCCGGCCTATACGATCTTCTACATGGGCATCAATCTGGGCGCGTTCCTCGGCTCGCTGCTGTGCGGCTATCTGGGCGAGGTCTATGGCTGGTCGTACGGCTTTGGCGCGGCGGGCGTCGGCATGCTGCTGGGCCTGATCGTGTTCATCATCGGCAAACCCTATCTGATGGGCCGGGGCGAGCCGCCCAAGGCGCTGTCCAAGGGGATGGAATACGGCCTCTATGTCGTGGGCCTCGGCGCGGTCGTCGTGTGCTGGTGGATGGTGCAGAACCAGGACGTGGTCGGCACGCTGCTGGGCGTGTTCGGCGCGATCCTCGTGCTGGGCATCATCGGCTATTCGGTGGTGAAACTGCCCGCACAGGACCGCGACCGCATTTTTGCCGCGCTGTTTCTGATCTTCGTGTCCATCGTGTTCTGGGCGCTGTTCGAACAGGCGGGCAATTCGCTGAACCTGTTCACCGACCGCCATGTCGACCGCTCGCTGTTCGGCTGGGACGTTCCGGCCTCGATGTTCCAGTCGCTGAACGCGGCCTATATCTTCCTGCTCGCGCCGTTCTTCGCATGGGGCTGGACGATCCTCGGCCGCAAGGGGAAGGAGCCTTCGGCGCCGTTCAAGTTCGGCCTTGGCGTGATTCAGGTCGGCCTCGGCTTCCTCGTCCTCGTCTGGGGCGCGAATGCCGCGGGTGTCAGCGCGGTGCCGGTGATCTTCATCTTCCTGATCTATCTGCTCCACACCACGGGTGAGCTTTGCCTGTCGCCGGTCGGCCTGTCGTCGATGAACCGGCTGGCGCCCGCGCACATGGCCTCGCTGATCATGGGGACGTGGTTCTTCGCATCGGCCACCGGCAATTTCGCGGCGGGCCTGATCTCCAGCGCGGCCGGCGGCGAGGGGCTGGAAGGCGAGGAGGCCGGGCGCGAACTGGTGCTGTCGGTCTATTCGACGGTCGGCTGGTACGCCATCGGCATCGGCGTCGCGGTGCTGGTGCTGTCGCCCGCGATCCGCTGGCTGATGCATCTCGACACGCTGCAGGACGACAATGTCGGCGACGACCTGCTGGGGCAGGCCGAAGCGGGCGAACCGCAGGCCGCGGGCATGCATCCGGAAACGAGGGGCTAGCCAAGGCCCCTCGGGGCTGTCACGATCCGCGCCTTACAGCAAGGACAGGCGGCGCACATGGATCTACGGCTCTCCTTCCTGCTCTCGGCGGCGATCGTCTTCGTGGGCACGCATATCATCCTGACCCACCAACTGCGGCAACCGCTCATCGCCCTTCTGGGCAAGGCGGGGTTTATGGCCGCCTATTCGCTTATCGCTTTCGTTACCCTGGGCTGGGCGATCTTCGCCTTTGGCACCGCGCCGCGCGGGCCCTATGCGTGGCAGCCCTATTCCGACTGGGCATGGATCGCCGCCATGGTGCTGACCTATCCCGCCCTGCTGCTGCTGATCGGTAGCTTCATCCGCAATCCCGCCGCCCCGTCGCCCAATGCCGAGGAAGTGGTCGCCACCAAGGAGCCGACCGGCGTGTTCGCGGTGACGCGGCACCCGATGATGTGGGGGATCGCGATCTGGGCATTGTCGCACATCCTGCTGGTGCCCGAACCGCGCACATTGTTCCTGCTGGGGTCGCTGATCGTGCTGGCGCTGGTCGGATCGGCGATGCAGGACCGCAAGAAACAGCATCAGCTGGGAACGGCATGGAGCGGCTGGCAATCGCGGACCAGCTACTTCCCGCGCCCCGCCGGATTTGCCGCGATACGCCCGGTCATGTGGCTGGGCGCTTTCGCATTGTGGCTGCTCATCAACTGGTTGCACATGCCGCTGGGCGGCATCGCGGCGGGGTTCTGGCGCTGGCTGGGCTAGCGCTCGGCAGGCTGGCGCGTTTCCAGCCAGTCGCGAATGCTGCGGCCCGATTCGGGCAGGTAGGCCAGCTCGTGCCCGGCATTGTCGAAGATGCGCAGCGCAAACCGGTCGGACAATGACGCCAGTTCGCGGGCATGGCTGGCCGAAATCAACGCATCGCGCGAACCGTGCAGGATCAGGGCCTGTCCGCCGTAACCCGACAGCTTGGCCCGATTGTCGAACCGGTCCTTCATCAGCAGCCGCACCGGCAGAAACCGAAAACGGGCGCTCGCCGCATCGGGAAGGCTGGTGAACGGCGACACCAGCACCAGCCGTTCCAGCCCGTATGCCGCCGCCACATGGGCCGCGACGCCTGAGCCAAGCGAATTGCCAACGGGCACGATCCGTTCCGGCGGCACCCCTTGGGCGCGTAACCATGCCAGCGCCGCCTCGCCGTCGCGGTAGAGCCCTTCCTCGCCGGGATCGCCAGGATTGCCGGAATAGCCGCGATATTCGGGAAGCAGCACGCCGAATCCCGCGCGGGCCAGCGGCAGGACGGCCTGCGCCGCACCCGCCCAGCGGTCGCCATTGCCGTGGAAGAACACGATGACGGGCCTCTCCGGCAGGCCTTCGCGCCACGCGGCGTCGATCTCCAGCCCGTCGGAGGTTTTCAGTATGACGCGGTCATAGCCACCGGGAACCGGCTGCGACCCCGCAGGCGCCGGATAGATCAGCCGCCGCTGCCCCAGATAGGCCGCCGCGACGACAAGTCCGTAAAGCAGGGCCGCGCCGATGATGAGGATCATCACGGCGCGGAAAGCCGTCAAGCGCGCGCTTCCTCGACCCCCGCGCTATTGTGGCGCAGCGCCTTTAGCACCGTGTCCACGATATGCGACGCGTTCAGCCCCGCCGTATCATATTGCTTGTCGGGAGAATCGTGGTCCTGGAACACATCGGGCAGGCGCATGGTGCGGATCTTCAGCCCGTTGTCGAGCAGCCCCTCGTCGCTCGCCATGGTCAGCACATGCGCGCCCAGCCCGCCGATCGAGCCTTCTTCCACCGTGACGACGACGTCGTGGCTGGCGATCAGACTGCGGATCATCTCTTCGTCCAGCGGCTTGGCGAAGCGCAAATCGGCGACCGTGGTGGACAGGCCCTTGGCTTCCAGCTGGTCGGCGGCCTTCAGCCCCTCGGCCAGCCGCGTGCCCAGCGAAAGCACCGCGATCTTGCTGCCCTGCCGCACGATCCGGCCCTTGCCGATCTCAAGCCGCTCGGGCTTTTCAGGCATGGGCACGCCAATGCCTTCGCCGCGCGGATAGCGGAATGCGATGGGGCCGCTGTCGTGGCAGGCGGCGGTATAGGTCATATGCGCCAGCTCCGCCTCGTCCGCGGCGGCCATCACCACCATGTTGGGCAGGGTCGCCAGATAGGTGACGTCGAAACTGCCCGCATGGGTCGCGCCGTCGGCACCGACCAGACCGGCGCGGTCGATCGCGAAACGCACCGGCAGGTTCTGGATGGCGACATCGTGCACCACCTGGTCGAAGGCGCGCTGCAGAAAGGTGGAGTAGATCGCGCAGAACGGCCGCATGCCCTGTGCGGCAAGCCCTGCCGCGAACGTCACCGCATGCTGTTCGGCGATGCCCACGTCGAAACTGCGCCCCGGATGCGCCTTGGCAAAGATGTCGACGCCCGTGCCGCCCGGCATGGCGGCGGTGATGGCGCAGATGCGCTCGTCGGTGTCCGCCAGATCGGCCAGCGTTTTGCCGAACACGTCCTGATACTTGGGCGGTCCGCCCTTGGACTTTTTCTGCTCGCCCGTGATGACGTCGAATTTCTGGACGCCGTGATACTTGTCCGCCGATTTCTCGGCAGGCGCATAGCCCTTGCCCTTTTGCGTGACGACATGGACGAGGCACGGCCCCTCGGCCGCGTCGCGCACGTTTTCGAGGACGGACACCAGCGCGTCCATGTCATGCCCGTCGATGGGTCCGACATAGTAAAAGCCCAGCTCCTCGAACAGGGTGCCGCCCATCGCCATGCCGCGGGCGAATTCGTCGGTCTTGCGCGCCGCGACATGCAGCGGGCGGGGCAGTTTGCGCGCGAACTTGCGCGCCAGATCGCGCAGGCCAAGAAACTGGCCCGAGGATACCAGCCGCGCAAGATAGCTCGACAATCCGCCGACGGGCGGCGCGATCGACATGTCGTTGTCGTTCAGGATCACGACCAGCCGGTTGCCCGCCTGCTCGGCATTGTTCATCGCCTCATAGGCCATGCCCGCGCTCATCGCGCCGTCGCCGATCACCGCAATGCCCTTGCCGGGCTTGCCCGACAGCTTGTTGGCGACCGCGAAACCCAGCGCCGCGCTGATCGAGGTGGAGGAATGCGCCGCGCCGAACGGGTCGTATTCGCTCTCGCTCCGCTTAGTGAAACCCGACAGCCCGCCGCCCTGCCGCAGCGTGCGGATGCGGTCGCGCCGCCCGGTCAGGATCTTGTGCGGATAGGCCTGATGGCCGACGTCCCAGACCAGCCGGTCGTTGGGCGTGTCGAACACGTAATGGATCGCGGTGGTCAGTTCGACCACCCCAAGCCCCGACCCCAGATGCCCGCCGGTCTGGCCGACCGCGTCGATCATCTCCAGCCGAAGCTCGTCAGCCAGTTGCCGTAATTGGGATGGGGCCAGTCTGCGCAGGTCGTCCGGTGTGTCGACCGTGTCCAGCAGCGGCGTGAGCGGTTTGTTTTGGGCCTGTTCGGCAGTCATTTCTATGGTCTAGCCGTGAATTGCGCGGGAGTCGATTGCTGCGCGTCCAGCCAATGGCACGCGCGCGGACCCCCTTTGGATAAACGCAACCCTTAGGACGGGCCGGGAATGAAATCCAGTGCCACGCCGTTCATGCAGTATCGTTTGCCCGTAGGGGCAGGTCCGTCGTCGAACACATGGCCCAGATGCCCGCCGCAATTGGCGCAATGCACCTCGGTCCGCGGATAGCCGATCTTGTAATCGGTGCTGGTGCCGACACCGCCCTTCAGCGGGCGATAGAAGCTAGGCCAGCCGGTCCCGCTGTCATATTTGGTGCGCGAAGAGAACAGCCGGTGGTCGCAGCCCGCGCAGGCATAGATGCCCGAACGCTTTTCATCGTCGAGCGGCGAGGAATAGGCCCGTTCGGTCCCTTCCTCGCGCAGGATGCGATATTCGGCAGCAGTCAGCCGCTTGCGCCACTGCGTCTCGCTCAGCTGGAAGGGGAAGCTCTCCTTCGCCGTGGCCTCGCGCCCGCAGGCAGAGGCGAGCGGGGTCAGGGTGCCTGCAAGCAGCAGGCCGATAAAGCTGCGGCGATCATTGGTCATGGGGAGCAGCATAGCAATCGGTGCCTTAGGCCTGCCTGAACGAACGGGTCATGACCTGCCGCAGTAATGCGCCCAGCCCGCGCTTGCCCTGCGAGGGGCCCGATTTCATCACCGTCTTGCGGAACAGCGCCGCGCCCGCGCGCACGATCAGGAAGACCCACAGCCCCTGCCACGCGATGGCGACGAAATGCGGCCAGATCTCGGGCTGCATGGCGGCTCGCGCCAGCATGGCGAAGGGCGAACTGAACGGCACGATGGCCGCGACCATCTCGATCGTCTCACCCTGATGGCCCAGCGAATAGGAGGCGAGGAAGAACACCAGCAACTGCGCCATGGTGACGGGCATCGACAAGGTCTGCACCTCGCGCACCGTGGCGGCCAGCCCGCCGATCGACAGGAACAGCGACCCCAGCAGCAGATAGGCGCAGGCGAAATAGGCAAGGCCCAGCGCCATGAACATCGGCCATCCCACCGCAGGCGTCGACAGCATCGACAAACCGCCGCCGCCCGCCAGCAGGGCCAGCCCCGCGACGCTTCCCCATACGGCGATGCCGACAAGGCTGACACCCAGCATGGCCAGCAGCTTGCCAAAGAACACCGCGTCCATCGGCACGGCGGCGGCCAGCACCTCGATGATCTTGTTGGCCTTTTCCTCGACCAGATTGGACAGCACCATGCCCGCCAGCAGCATGGTCAGCAGGAACAGCAGCGTCTGGCCCGCCTGCGCGGTGCGGATGCGGCCGCCCGCCTCGTCGATCTGGCTGGGCTGCGCCATGGGTTGCAGCGCGACGGCGGGCCATTGGCGCGCGCCGTCGCCGGCCTGCAGATCGCGCAGCCGCCGCGCCTCGTCCACCAGCAGGGTGACATGGCCCTGCCATCCCGAAATGCGGCCCTGCGGACCCGACAAGGCCGGATTGTCGAGCGTGCCCGACAGCACCGCCGCCACGTTCCGCTCGCCCGGTCCGTCGGCCAGGATCGCGCGGATCTCGGCGGGGCTGTTGCGGTCACCATGCAAAATCTCGATCCCCGGCAGGCCGCCCGCGGCGCGCGACAGCGAACCGCGCGCCTGCGTCACCAGCGCGCTTTCGGCGGGGGCCATCGCGATGCCAAGGCGCGCCTCGCCCGTCGCCCCCTGCACGCTGGCGCCGATGCCGCCCGCCATCCACGCGACGATCACCGGAAACAGCGGGCCCAGGATGAAGAACAGGAACGACCGGCTGAACAGGATCGCGCGAAAATCGCGGCGGGCGATCACCATGATCCTGGCAAGGAACTGCTTCACCGGGCGGCTCCCGTCTCTTCCTCAAGCGCCTTGGCCGCGGCTTCGCCAGCGATGGCGACGAAGGCATCGTGCAGCCCCGCGCGTTCGATCGACAGCGATTCGATCCCCGCCTTGCCCTCGACCAGAGCGGTCAGCAGCGGCTCCACCCCGTCATCGGGCAGCGAGAATCCCCAGATCGCCCCGCCGCCCTGCTTCAGCTGCGGCACGGCATTTTCAGGCAGCGCCGCGCGCCATGGCCCGTCGATGGAGCGGGTTTCCAGATGCACTTGCGGCGGCAGCCGGTCGCGCGCGGTGGAGACGAGGCCATGAAACGGCACCCGCCCGCCCGCGATGATCGCGATCCGCTCGCACAACCGCTCGGCATGGGCGAGGACATGGGTGGAAAAGATAACCGTCGTGCCCCGCGCGGCAAGCTCGCGAATGGTGCGCTCCAGTCGCCCCTGGCTGATCGCGTCGAGGCCCGAGAAAGGCTCGTCCAGCACGACCAGTGCGGGGTCGTGCACCAAAGTGGCCAAAAGCTGCACCGTCTGTGCCTGTCCCTTGGACATCTGGCGGATCTGGCGGTCCGCGATATGGGCGAAACCATGCTCTTCCAGCAGGCGGTATCCGCGCCTCCGACCTTCCGCCGTGGGCAGCCCGCGCAAGGCGCCGACGAAGGCAATGGCATCGACCGCCTTCATCGCCGGATACAGCCCGCGCTCTTCCGGCAGATATCCGATGCGATTGGCCAGCGCGTGCGGATTTTCGCTCCCCAGCACGCGGCGGGTGCCCTTGTCGGGGTCGATGATGCCCAGCAACATGCGCAAGGTCGTCGTCTTGCCCGCGCCATTGGGGCCGAGTATGCCGAAGATCGAGCCTTCGGGCACGGCGATGTCGACACCGTCGACCGCGACAACGCCGTCGAACCGCTTGACCAGCCCCCTGGCTTCGATTGCATAGGAAGTGGCGGAATCGATATCGTCAGGCGATGCAATCGGGCCATGGCCCGGGGCGAGCATCGGATCGAAAGCTTGTGTCATCGCCTGCTGCAACTAGATTCCCCGGATGAGAATGCGGCTTTGCCCGCAAACTCGCAAGATAAGGTTAAGGCATTTGAACGACGCAAGCGCTGACAGGCTGGAACGGCTGAGGCAAGCGCTTCTGACACGGGCGCAGGAGGAAGGCTTCGTTGCTGCCGGGATCGCCGGCGCGGGCGAGGATCCGCGCCGGATCGCACGGCTGAAGGGCTGGCTGGACGAAGGACGCCACGGCTCGATGGGCTGGATGGAGGACCGCGCCGACCAGCGCGGCGCGCCGCAGACCCTGTGGCCCGAGGCGCAGAGCGTGATCGCGCTGGGCATGAGCTATGCGCCCGGGCACGATCCGCTGGCGCTGGAGGGGCAGGGGGACCGCGCCCGCATCTCGGTCTATGCGCAGGGGCGCGATTATCACGACACGGTGAAAAAGGCGCTGAAGCGGTTGGCCCGCTGGCTGGTCGAGGAAGCGCGGCGCGAAGGGATCGAGGCGGGAGTCAAGGTCTTCGTCGATACCGCGCCGGTGATGGAAAAGCCGCTGGGCGAAGCGGCGGGCATCGGCTGGCAGGGCAAGCACACCAACATGGTCAGCCGCACCCATGGCAGCTGGCTGTTTCTGGGAGCGATCTACACCACCCTGCCGCTGCGCGCCGACGAGGTGCATCCGGACCGCTGCGGCAGCTGCAGCGCATGCCTCGACGCGTGCCCGACGAACGCGTTTCCCGCGCCGCGCCAGTTCGATGCGCGGCGCTGCATTTCGTACCTCACCATCGAGCACAAGGGGCCGATCCCCGAGGAGTTCCGCGAGGCGATGGGCAATCGCATCTATGGCTGCGACGACTGCCTTGCGGTGTGCCCGTGGAACAGCTTTGCCCAAAGCGCGGCGGCCAATCGCGCCTTCCTGCCGCGCGCCGAGCTGGTTGCGCCGCGGCTGGCGGAATTGCTGGCGCTGGACGATGCGGGCTTTCGCGCGCTGTTCTCGGGCTCTCCCATCAAGCGGATCGGGCGCGACCGGTTCGTGCGCAATTGCCTGATCGCGGCGGGCAACAGCGGCGAGGCGGCGCTGATCGAGCCGGTCGGCGCGCTGCTGACCGATCCCGATCCGGTGGTGGCCGAAGCCGCCGGGTGGGCGCTGGCCCGGCTGGAGCGCGCGCTACAGCCAGTCGGTTAGCCCTCTGCCATTTCCTTCAGCGCCACCTCATTGTCGGACAGCAGATCCGGGTCGATCACCGCATGGCGTTCGACCAGCTTCTTGCCCTGCACGTAATCCTTGATCTTGTTCACGCAGTCGAGCGCCACGACCTTGCCGTCGCGCAGATAGACGATGGAAAAGCTGCGGCTCTCGGGCTCGCCGCGCACGACGAACTGGTCGAAGCCCATCGACAGGCCGACGGTCTGCAGTTTCAGGTCATACTGGTTTGACCAGAACCACGGCGTCGCCTTGTAGGGCTGTTTTTCGCCGCAGATCGCCAGCGCCGCCGTCTTGGCCATGTCATTGGCGTTCTGCACCGATTCCAGCCGGATCACCGCGCCGTCGGCATAGTCGTTGGCATGCGCCGCGCAGTCGCCGATGGCATAGACGTCCTCAAGCGAGGTGCGGCAATAATCGTCGACGTCGACCCCGTTCGCCCCGGTCGCGCCCGCCACGATCAGCGGGCCGATGCAGGGCACGATGCCAATGCCCACGATCACCATCTCCGCCTCGATCTCGCTGCCGTCCGACAGGCGCACGCCGGTGACCTTGTCCCCGTCGCCCAGGATGCAGTCGACGCCGGTTTCCAGCATGATATTGACGCCGTGGTCGCGGTGTTCCTTTTCGTAGAAGCGCGACAATGTCTCACCCGCCACGCGCGCCAGCACGCGGTCGAGCATTTCGATCAGCACCACCTCGATATCCAGCTTGCGCAGCACCGCCGCCGCTTCCAGCCCGATATAGCCGCCGCCGATGACGACGCAGCGTTTCGCGCCCGCGTCGATCTCGGCCATCATGCGGTCGACATCGGCGCGCGTGCGCACGGCATGCACGCCGCGCAGCTCCGCGCCCGAACAGGACAGCCGCCGCGCGTCGCCGCCCGCTGCCCAGATCAAATGGGAATAGCCCATGTCCTCGCCATTGCTCAGCTTTACGGTCTTGGCGCGGGGATCGATCTCGGTCACGCTGGTGCCCAAAATCAGATCGATGTCCTTCTCACCCCAGAACTGCGGCGGACGGATATACAGCCGCTCGAACTCCTTCTCGCGCGCCAGATATTCCTTGGACAGCGGCGGACGTTCGTAAGGCGGCTCCTTCTCGCGCCCGATCATGGCGATCGAACCCTCGAAACCGGCCTGCCTCAAGGCGAGTGCGGCGGCGGCACCGCCGTGCCCTGCGCCCACGATGATGACGTCTGCTTGATTCATCCCAATCCTTCTCCCCCCGGCATTCGGGCCGGGCCAATCGCGCACAGGGCTAGGGCAAAGCCGACCGGGATGGCAAGACGCTTGCGCTGCATCAGGCGGGAAGTGCCGCCTCCATCGCCTCCATGGTCAGCGAGAGCGAGCGTTCGCGCGCGGCGGGGTCGAAGCAATTGCCCGCCAGAATCAGCTCGTCCGCACCCGTGCGGCGGACCAGCGCGGCCAGCTGCTCGCCCACTTCCTCGCGCGTGCCGATAGCGCTGACCGAGCGCATCGATTGCAGCATGGCGGCGGCCTGCGGGGGAAGGCTGTCGCGGTATCCGGGAACGGGCGGCGGCAGCTTGCCGGGCGTGCCGGTGCGCAGGGCCACGATGCTCTGGTCCCCGCTCGAGGCGAGGAGATAGGCTTCCTCGGTCGTGTCGGCGGCAAAGGCATTGGTGCCGACCATCACATGCGGTTTTTCGTATTGTTCCGACGGCTGGAAGAACTCGCGATAGACGCGCAAGGCATCGTCAAGCTGAGTGGGCGCGAAATGGGCCGCGAACGCATAGGGCAGGCCCAGCCGCGCGGCGAGCTGCGCGCCGAACAGGCTGGAGCCGAGCAGCCAGATATCGATATTCGCGCCCGCGCCGGGGGTGGCTTGCAGCGGCAGCCTTTCGTCGCCTGCGAAGATCGCCTGCAGTTCGACGACGTCCTGCGGGAAATTCTCCGCCGCGCCGTGCAGGTCCTTGCGCAGCATGCGTGCGATCCGGCCATCGGCGCCGGGTGCGCGGCCCAGCCCCAGGTCGATGCGGCCCGGAAACAGTGCCTCCAGCGTGCCGAACTGCTCGGCAATGACGAAGGGGTTATGGTTGGGCAGCATGATCCCGCCCGATCCGATCCGGATGGTGCTGGTCGCATGGCCGATATGCGCAAGGCACACCGATACCGCGCTGCTGGCGATGCCGGGCATGGCGTGATGTTCGGCCAGCCAGAATCGGTGATAGCCCTCGGCCTCGGCATGGGCGGCAAGGCGGGCACTGGCGGCCAGCGCGTCGGAGGCGGTGCCGCCTTCGACAATGGATACGAAATCGAGAACGGAGAATTTTGTCATGGGACCGATATGGGGATCAGGCCCCCAGCCTCAATGCAGCAATTCTTCCAGCGTGGACAACAGCAGCTTTATATCCTGTTCGCGTGACAGGCGGTGATCGCCGTCCTTCACCAGCACGACGCGAATGTCATCGCCCGCCAGCGTATGCGCCAGCCGGATCGAGGTTTCCCACGGCACGTCATCATCGCGCTGGCCGTGCAGCAGGCGGGTCGGCGCCGTGATCGCCAGAGGCTCTCCCAGCAGCAGCTGCTCCTCGGCATCGGTGAAGAAACCGGGATGCGTCGGCGTGGGTTCGGGGCCATAGGGATTGTCCTCGTACAGCACCTTGCCGCTGGCCAATGCGCGCCGCTGCTGTTCGTCAAAGCCCCAGCTGGTGAAATCGGGCGCGGCGGCAATGCCGATCATGCCCGCCACCGACGCATCGCCATGCGTCGCCGCCAATTCGCGCGCGACCAGCAGCATCAGCCAGCCGCCCATCGACGATCCGATCAGCAGCACGGGCCTGTCCGGTGTGCCCGCGCCGTGCTGTTCGATCAGGTGCAGCACCTCGTCCCGCCAGCGCGACAGCGTACCATCTGCAAATCGCCCCGCGCTTTTCCCGCAGCCCGAATAGTCGAGCAGCAGGCACGCGCGCCCATGGTCCGCCGCCCATTGCAGCACGGCCTCCGCCTTCGATCCCGCCATGTCGGACATATATCCGGGCAGGAACACGATCAGCGGGCCGTCACCCTCGGCATGGCGGCAGGCGAGCGCAAGGCCGTCCGGACCGGAGCAGCGCGTGATCTCGGGAAGCGGGGTCGCGGTTTCGCTCATGCTCGTTTCACTCTCCGGTCGGGGGCAGCGCTAAAAATAGAATTCCTCGACGTCTTCGTCTTCGTCGCACATGGTTTTCAGCGCGCCGAAATCCTGTTCGGACAGCGCGGGCCGGTAATCCGCCCCTTTTTGCGCGGCGCGTTCGAACTGTTTCTGCCGTTCGGAGGGGACGGGATGGCTTGCGACCCATGCGGCCCAGTCGGGCCCGTCGCCGTGCTCCTTCTTCAGCCTTTCGAAAAAGGCCGCCGCGCCCAGCGGAGAGATATCCGCCGCCGCCAGCCTTTCGCGCGCATATTCGTCGGCCTCGCGTTCGGCCGATCGGGTGTAGCTGGTCGACGCGATGCCAAAGATGCCGCTGCCGACGTCGGAATTGATCCCGCCCAGCAGGATCGACAGGCCGAACTGCCGCAGCAGCGCCTGCATGACGTGGCGTTCGCGCACATGGCCGATTTCATGCGCGATCACGCCCGCCAGCTCGTCCGCGCTTTCCGCTTCCTGCACCAGCCCGTCGAATACGACGACCCGCCCGCCGGGCAGGGCGACGGCATTCACCATGTCGATATTGGCGATGTCGACGCGGGTGACCGGGCGTTCGGGGTCGATCGCGGCGGCCAGCTGCTTCAGCGCAGGATCGCCGAATTCGGAATGGCACAGCGTGTTGCCCATGTCGCCGATCACCGCATCGCCCGCGCGCCGTTCCCACGATTGCGGGATCAGCGGGCCAAGCCAGTTGGGCAGCGTCAGCACCGCCGCCAGCGCCACCGCGCTGATCCCCGCAAACAGGGCGGCGGCCTTTGGCAGGCCCAGCCGGTCGATCCAGTGGCCATAGCGGCTTTCGCCCGGCAGGCGTTCGGCCAGATCGGGCGGGATCGTGCCCAGCAGGCGCAGGCGAAAACCGCGATTATCGTTGAGCGACAGAACCGGACCTTCGGGGCGGCGCTCGACAAAGCGCAGATCCTGCAAGGGCAGGGCGGTTTGCGTCCCGTCATCCTCCCGCAATAGCAGGACGCTGCCCGACAGAGAGGCATGGCCGGTCCGCTTGCGCGCCGTCAGCCCGTCGTACCACTCCGCCTCGACCATCTCCGCCACGAAGCTAGATCGCACCCATATCGAACGCGTCCAGCAGACCTTCGCCATGTTTGGCCATCGGCGTGTCGGATTGCATCAGCGCGTCGGGATCGATCACGCCATAGGCTTCCACATAGGTGATGAAGAACTTCCAGTGGCGATAGGAAAGGAAGATCCAGCCGACGCCCAAGGTCACCAGCACCAGACCCACATCGCCCAGGATCAGGCGGAACCAGTCCTTGGTGGTCGCCGAAAAGCCGAAACTGATATCGTCGCCCAGCCGCATCTCGCCGATCACCACGCGCAGATATTTGGCATAGAAGAACAGATAGGCCAGCCCCCACAGCAGGTAGAAGGCGACGAAGCCGATCGCGATCAGCCCGCCCAGCGCGCCCCACGCCAGTTCCTTGCGGTCGAACTCTCCCGCCGCACCGATACCCAGCGCGACCGCCCCGATGGCAAGGAAACCGACGATCAGCAGGATCAGCGGCGCGAGATAGAACAGCAGATATCGCTTCATCACCGGCGAGAAATCGGCCTGTCCGCTGAAACGCAGTTGCCCGAAGCTCATGTGCCCCCAGCGCTCGTTCCACAGCGAGACCATGGCCCACGGCACCATCAGGCCCATCGCCAGATAGCCGACCGCATATTTCCACATATAGGACAGGCCATAGCGAAAGCCGGGGTCATAGCTGCCGCCCCGGATTCCGCGCCAATGCGTGCGGCCCAGCCGGTAGCGCAAGGCCCGATAGCGCGCGACGCCCGACAGGTAGAAGATCGTCAGCACCATCGCCACCATCAGCGCCGCGCCGAGGCCCGGATAGCCCTGGATCATCAGCGCCTCGACCACGAATTGCAGGACGAGCACGGGAATGCCGAACAGCACCGCGACCATCAGGAAGCCGAAGAACAGCTCCTTGCCAAGACCGGTCCATTCGAGATGCTCGTCGATGAAGCGGCTGCGGCTCCACAGATATTGCCGTTCGCGGGTGGTCGCCCAGAACCGGTAGATGCCCAGCGTGACGATGGTCAGCAGCAGGTTGGTAAAGGCGATGGGCGCGAATTCGCGCCACGTCCCTTCGAACACGAAGGCCGATGCGGGGCCGCCGTCGGCATTGGCCGGGTCGCCGCCCGAAGGCGCGCCGCCGTCTCCGCCGAAACCGCCAGCCATACCGTCCATGTAACGACCCCTCGTGACCCTTGCCGTAAGGGTCACGCCATAGCGGCAGAGTGTCAAGCAAACGGTAACGCGCCCGGAGCGTTTTTCACGGCTTCGAAAGGGTGACAGGGCGCTGCATCGTCGCTATCTGTCATGGCATCATGAAGCAGATCCAGACCGCGACCACGACGACGACTAACACCCGGCTCGCCCGGGGACGGCTGGTCGCGCATTGACGCTGCCGCCGTCGCCCGGGGTTCGGGCGGACGGCGTCTCTTCCCGATATCCCGCTTTTTTCGCCGACGCCGCCCCTTCCGGCTGGGCCGTGCATGTGCCATGGCGCGCCCAGCCCTTTTGATCGGCCTGAGAGACTATGAGCGAACTTCTGAAAATCAGCCTGCCCGACGGTTCGGTGCGCGAGATGCCCGCAGGCTCAAGCCCCGCCGATGTCGCCGCCGCGATCGGCCCCGGCCTTGCCAAGGCCGCGATCGCCGCGCGCGTCGATGGCGAACTGCGCGACCTTGGCCGCCCGTTCGACGGCGATGCCGAGCTGGCGCTGGTGACCGCGCGGGACGAGGATGACGCGCTGGAGCTCGCCCGCCACGACTATGCCCATGTGCTGGCAGAGGCGGTGCAGACGCTGTGGCCCGGCACGCAGATCACCTTTGGCCCCGCGACCGACGACGGGTTCTATTACGACGTCATGGCCCCCGCCACCCGCGACCCGTTCAGCATGGACGACCTTCCCGCCATCGAGGAAAAGATGCGCGAGATCATCAAGGCCGACAAGCCGCTGCGCCGCGAGGTCTGGACTCGCCAGCAGCTGATCGACCGCTGGAAAGCCGAGGGCGAGACTTTCAAGGCCGAATGGGCCGCCGAACTGCCCGAGGGCGAGGAACTGACCGTCTATTGGTCGGGCGAGGACTGGCTCGACATGTGCCGCGGCCCGCATCTGCCCTCGACCGGAAAGCTCGACCCGCAGGCGTTCAAGCTGATGCGCGTCGCCGGTGCATACTGGCGCGGCGACCAGAAGAACGCGCAGCTGACGCGCATCTACGGCACCGGCTGGCTCAATAAAAAGCAGCTGAACGCGCATCTGACGCGGCTGGAAGAGGCCGCCAAGCGCGACCACCGCAAGCTGGCACGCGAGATGGACCTGTTCCACTTGCAGGAAGAGGCGCACGGGTCGGTCTTCTGGCATCCCAATGGCTACAAGGTCTGGCGCGAGCTTGAGGCATATATGCGCCGCGCCATCGACGGCGCGGGCTATCAGGAGATCAAGACTCCGCAGGTGATGGACGCGCGCCAGTGGGAGAAATCGGGCCACTGGGGCAAGTACCGCGAGAACATGTTCGTGGTCCCCGACGAGGTGCCCAACGTCGAGGACGAAGGCCCCGTCGTGTCGCATGACGCCGACTGGATGGCGCTGAAGCCGATGAACTGCCCGGCCCATGTGCTGGTGTTCAAGCAGGGCATCACGTCCTATCGCGAGCTGCCGATCCGCCTGTACGAGAACGGCTGCTGCCACCGGAACGAGCCGCATGGCGCGCTCCACGGGCTGATGCGGGTGCGCCAGTTCACGCAGGACGACGCGCATATCTTTTGCCGCGAGGACCAGATCGTCGACGAGGTTCGCGCCTTCTGCGAACTCGCCGACCGGGTCTATCGCGATTTCGGTTTCACCTATTCGATCAAGCTGGCGCTGCGTCCCGACCAGCGTTTCGGCAGCGATGCCGACTGGGACAAGGCCGAGGACGAGCTGCGCAACGCGGTGATCGAGGCGGGCCTCGCGACGGAAGAATACGGTTGGGAAGAACTGCCCGGCGAAGGCGCGTTCTATGCGCCCAAGCTGGAATGGCACCTCACCGATGCCATTGGCCGCACATGGCAGGTGGGCACGATCCAGTCCGACCGCGTGCTGCCCGAACGGCTGGACGCGACCTATGTGGGCGAGGACGGCGAGAAGCACCGCCCGGTCATGCTGCACCGCGCGATCTTCGGTAGTTACGAACGTTTCATCGGCATTTTGATCGAGCATTTCGCGGGCAAGCTGCCCGTGTGGCTCGCGCCGGTGCAGGCGGTCGTGGCGACCATCGTGTCCGATGCGGACGATTACGCGAACGAGGTGGTCGCGAAACTGCAGGCCGCCGGCGTGCGGGTGGAGAGCGATCTTCGCAACGAGAAGATCAACTACAAGGTCCGCGAGCACTCGGTCGCCAAGATCCCTCACCTGCTGGTCGTCGGCAAGCGCGAGGCCGAGGAAGGCACCGTCGCGATCCGCACCTTGGGCGAACAGCAGCAAAATTTCTGCTCGCTGGACGAGGCGATCGCCATGCTGAAGGCGGAGGTCACCCCGCCCGATCTGACATGACCGTGCAGACGGGCAGACACGGGTGATGACCGCGCGCAGCTTTCTGTGGCTGGTCGGGATCTGCCTCGTCTGGGCGCTGAACACGATCGTGTCGAAAATCGCGGTGAGCGATCTGGGACTGCCGCCGCTGTTCTACGCGACGCTGCGCTCGGCGGTGGTGGCGCTGGCCCTGCTGCCGTGGTTGAGGCCGCTGCCGGACCGTTTCCTGTTCGTCGCCGCCACCGCGCTCTCGGTCAGCGGCGGATCGTTCGCGCTGCTGTTCATCGGTCTGACCGATGCCAGCCCCTCGGCGGCTGGCATCGTCAGCCTGACCGGCGCGCCGCTGACGGTGCTGTTCGCGATCATCCTTTTGCGAGAAAAGGTGCACTGGCGGCGCGCGCTCGGTATCGCGCTGACCTTCGTGGGCGTGGGCATCGCCGTCGCCTCGCCATCGGGCTGGCAAAGCAGCATCGGCCTGCTGTTCGTGGGTGCGTCCTCGGTGGTGGGCGCGCTGGGCAGCGTGGGCCTGAAACGCATATTGCTCGAACCGCTGCGCATGCAGGCGTGGGCGGGGGCGGTATCGGCCATCGTGCTGCTGCCCCTGTCGCTGGCGCTGGAGCATGGACAGGTCGCCGCCGTCGGAGCGCAGCCATGGGGCGCGCTGGGCGCGATCCTGTTTTCCGGGCTGGTCGTCTCGGTCGGCGCGCACACGCTCTATTTCCGCCTGCTGGCCGAGCATGACGTCAATCTGATCGCGCCGCTGACGCTGATGACGCCGGTGTTCACTGTGCTGCTGGGCGTGTCGCTGACGGGCGACCAGGTGGGGCCTACTCTGGTCGCCGGCGCGCTGGTCGCGGCGGCAGGCGTGCTGGTGATCGTGCTGCGGCCGGGACGGAACTATCTCAAGGCGATGCTGGTGCGGACGCGTTTGTAGGTGTTAGCGGGTTTTTCAGAACTATCCGCATACCCAAAATGAATGACGATCGCCGACCATAGTTTTTATCCCGGAGAAGGCGCCAACCCAGAGCAGATGCTCCGGCTGGCAGATGAATACAAGGCGGCAGCCGAAGCATTGCGTAATATGAAATGCGGAGGTGAGCGCGCCCCTTTTCGCCTGCTCGCCATCCATGCGATTGAGCTATACTTAAACGCTTGGCTTTCTGTCGAAGGACATCCGAACCGCCGGATCAGGGGTCTTCAGCATGATCTGATGAAACGGATCGAGCTGGTTGAGGAGGGCAAGCTGCGATTGAGAAAGCTGACACTGCAGCATCTGAGGCAAATTTCATTATCGAGAGAATATCTGGTTTCCCGCTATCAGCCATCGGGCTCTAAGCTGTCGGAACTGAACCGCCTTGAAGCGACGTTGAACGAAATCGCCAGGAAGATTTCCGCCCATGTGGTGCACGAGCAATCCCGGCGCAGCGCTGAGATCCTGCCTCACGTGCACAAACAAAAAGGGCCGGAAGCCCCAACGCCTCCGACCCAATTTCGTCCAAACCGGTAAGGCGGATCAGTAGACCCGCTTCTTCGGCTTGATGTATTCGATATCGTCGGTCAGCGTGAACTCGTGCACCGGGCGGTAGTCCAGCTTGACCGATCCGCCCTTGCCGCCCCAGCCATCGAACCAGCTGGCGGTGTGCTTCATCCATTCGGCATCGTTGCGCTCGGGAAAATCCTCGTGCGCGTGGGCGCCGCGGCTTTCCTTGCGGTTGAACGCCGAATGCATGGTGACGGTGGCTTGGCTGATCAGATTGTCCAGCTCCAGCGTCTCGATCAGGTCGCTGTTCCAGATCAGCGACTTGTCGGCCACGGAGATGTCCTCCATCCGCGCATAGGTGGCGGCCAGCTTTTCCTTGCCTTCCGCCATCAGTTCGTCGGTGCGGAACACGGCGGCGTGGGCCGACATGGTGCGCTGCATCTCGNTCCGGATTTCCGCGGTGGGCGATCCGCCCTTGGCGTAGCGGAANTGATCCAGCCGCGACAGNGCGAANTCCGCGCTGTCCTTGGGCAGGTTGTCATGCGCCGTGCCCGGCTTGATCGAGGACTTGAGGTGGTGGCCGGTCGCGCGGCCGAACACGACAAGATCGATCAGCGAGTTGGAGCCGAGGCGGTTCGCGCCATGCACCGACACGCAGGCCGCTTCGCCCACGGCATAGAGGCCGGGGACCACGGTTTCGGGATCGCCGTCGGCGCCGATGGTCACGACCTGCCCGTGATAGTTACACGGAATGCCGCCCATGTTGTAATGCACGGTCGGCACCACGGGCAACGGCTGGCGCGTCAGGTCGACGCCCGCGAAGATCTTGCCGCTCTCGGTAATGCCGGGAAGCCGCTCTGCCAGCACCTTGGGATCGATGTGATCGAGGTGGAGGAAGATGTGGTCCTTGTCATTGCCGACGCCGCGTCCTTCGCGGATCTCCAGCGCCATCGAGCGCGAGACGACATCACGCGAGGCGAGGTCCTTGGCCGAGGGGGCATAGCGTTCCATGAAACGCTCACCCTCGGAATTGGTGAGATAGCCGCCTTCGCCGCGCGCGCCCTCGGTAATCAGCACGCCCGCGCCATAAATGCCGGTGGGGTGGAACTGCACGAATTCCATGTCCTGCAGCGGCAGGCCCGCGCGCAGCACCATGCCGCCGCCGTCGCCGGTGCAGGTATGCGCGCTGGTCGCGGTATAATAGGACCGGCCATAGCCGCCGGTCGCCAGCACCACCGCATGCGCGCGGAAGCGGTGGATCGAACCGTCGTCCATGCACATGGCGATCACGCCCTTGCACTCGCCGTTGACCATGATGAGGTCGATGGCGAAATATTCGATGTAGAAGTCCGCGTCATACTTCAGCGACTGCTGATACAGCGCGTGCAGCATGGCATGGCCGGTACGGTCGGCCGCCGCGCATGTCCTCTGAACGGGAGGCCCTTCGCCCATGTTCTGCATATGGCCGCCGAACGGGCGCTGATAGATCGTGCCCTCCGGGTTGCGGCTGAACGGAACGCCCGCGTGCTCAAGCTCGATCACCGCCTGCGGGGCTTCGCGCACCAGATATTCGATCGCGTCCTGATCGCCCAGCCAGTCCGACCCCTTGACGGTGTCGTACATGTGCCACGACCAGTGGTCGGGCGTGTTGTTGCCCAGCGATGCCGCGATGCCGCCCTGCGCCGCCACGGTGTGGCTGCGGGTGGGGAACACCTTGGTGATGCAGGCGGTCTTCAGCCCGGCCTCGGCGCTGCCCATGGTGGCGCGCAGGCCCGAACCGCCCGCGCCCACGACGACGGTGTCGTAGGTGTGGTCGATGATCTTGTAGGCGGGTGCAGTCGTTTCGGCCATTTTACGCGCCTCCCAGCGCGATGCGGATCACGCTGACGACGCCAAAGACGCCCAGCGCGACAAACGCGAGATTGAGGAGCAGCAGCACCGCGAAGCGGTTGGCGCCGTGCAGATAGTCTTCCATCATCACCTGCATGCCCAGACGCGCATGCCAGAAGGTCGAGACGATCAGCAGCACCATCGCGGTGGCCGCGAACGGGCTGGACAGCCAGCCATAGACGGTGCCGTAGGAATAGTCGGGCATGGCGAGCAGGCTGAACACCAGCCACAGCACCAGCAGCAGATTGCCGACCGCGGTGAATCGTTGCAGCAGCCAGTGATGCGCGCCCTGATGCGAAGAGCCGAGCCCGCGTACGCGGCCGATGCGAGTTCCGTTACCCATGAATCAAATCCCCGTGTGGCTCACTTGGCGAACAAGATCACCGCCCAGAACAGGACGGTCAGCAGAATGCCCAGCAGGATCGAGATCGTCGACCAGCGATTGTTGCGATCGACCTCGTACCCCGCGCCCACGTCGAGCACGAGGTGGCGGATCCCGCTCATCAAATGGTTGAAGAACGCCCAGCTGATGCCGATCAGCACGATGATGCCGATGGGGCTGCCCATCACGGCGGCAAAGGTTTCATACGCCGCCGGACCCGAAGCGATCGCGCCCACGAACCAGAGCAATACGGCCACGCCTGCCACCGCTAGCCCATTGCCCGACACGCGGTGCAGGATGGAGACGGCCATCGCCGGGCTCCATTTCCAGATGGACAGATGCGGCGAGAGCGGGCGGGCCGCGTTGCCTTTGGGATGCGCCATGGATTTCAATCCCCTGCGATATGCGGCCAGCAAGCGGATCCCGCCAGGATGGAATCCACGCCGCGTCAAAGAAAGGTGCTGCGGGCGCGAATGGCAGGCCCGTGCGGCGTAGGCAAGGGGTTATATGGTGCCTCTTGCGATGCGCAGGGGGACGGCCTATCTCGAAGGCTTGCCCGCCGCGCCTGCGCGCACTACCGGGTTTTCCATGAAAAAGCATCGCACGACCACGGCCCTCGTCACCGGTTCCACACGCGGCATCGGCCTTGCCATCGCCGATGCGATGGAAGCGCGCGGGATCCACGTCATCCGCCACGGCACCCGCGCCGAGGGCCCCGCCAGCGTCGCCGCCGACCTCGCCGATTCTGCCGAAACCGCCCGCCTGTGGGACGAGGCGCGCGAGAAGGCGGGCGGCCGCATCGACGTACTGGTCAACAATGCCGGCGTGTTCGAGGCCAGCCCGATCGACAACACCGACGGATACTGGCTGGCGGAATGGGAGCGCTGCCTGCGCATCAACCTGACCAGCGCGGCGCAATTGTCGCGGCTGGCGGTGCGGCAGTGGTTGAAGGATACGGTCGAACCGGTGGCAGGCAGGCTGGTCAATATCGCCAGCCGCGCCGCCTATCGCGGCGATTCGCCCGATCACTGGCATTATGCCGCGGCCAAGGCGGGCGAGGTGGCGATGACCAAGACCATCGCGCGCGCTTATGCGCGGCAGGGCATTCTGGCCTTCGCGATCTGTCCGGGCTTCACCGATTCGTCCATGGCGGGCGACTATCTTGCCTCGCGCGGCGGGCCGGGATTGCTGGCGGACATCCCGCTGGGCCGCGTGGCCGAACCGGCGGAGATCGCCGCCATCGCCACATTCTGCGCCACCGACGCGCCGCCCAGCATGACGGGCGCGGTGCTCGACGCGAATGGCGCCAGCTATGTCCGCTAGGGCCGTGGCGGCACTGGCCGCCCTGCTGGCAAGCGGATGCGCCGGTGCGGGTGAGGCTCCTGCCGAAACCGTGCCGCCAGCCTCCGGCTGGGTGGCCGCCTGCGAGGACTGGGACGAATGGGACAAGCGCGGACCGCCGTTCCGCATCCACGGTGACAGTTTCTACGTCGGCACCTGCGGCATCGCGGCGATCCTCGTCACCGCTCCGCAAGGCCATGTGCTGATCGACACCGGCACCGAAGCCGGAGCCGAAACCGTGCTCGCCAATGTCGCACGGCTGGGCTTCGACCCGCAGGACATCGCGGTGCTGCTGTCCAGTCACGAGCATTTCGACCATGTCGGCGGCGCGGCGCTGGTCCAGCAGAGGACCGGCGCTAAACTATATGCCAGCGCCCCCGCCGCCGCCGTTCTGGCCAGCGGAAGGGCGAGCGGGGACGATCCGCAGGCGGACATGCACGACCCCATGGCGCCCGCCCGCGTCAGCCGCATCCTCGCACCCGGCGAAACGGTCGAGGTCGGCCCGCTGCGCCTGACCATGATCGCCACGCCCGGACACACGCCGGGGGCGGTCAGCTGGCAATGGCAATCCTGCGACGGTGCGGATTGCCGCAGCATCGTCTATGCCGACAGCCTCTCGCCGGTCAGCGCGGACGATTACCGCTTTTCCGATCACGCCGCCTATCTGGCCGCCTATCGCGCGGGGCTGGGCGATCTGGCCGCGCGCGATTGCGACATCCTGCTCACCCCGCATCCCTCGGCCAGCCAGATGCGCGAGCGGCTGGTCGCCGGCGATCTGACCGATGCGAACGCCTGCAAGGCCTATGCCGCGTCTATCTATGCGCGGATCGACGAGCGGCTGGCGGCAGAGGCCGCACAATGAGCTGGAAGATCACCGCCCATGCCCCGCGCGACGTGGTGCAGGCCGCGCTGGTCGCGCATGAGGATGTGTGGGACTGGGACCCCGAGATCGTCATCGCGGGCAGCGAGATTGCCGAGGACAAGCCGCACGACTGGAAGCTGGAGGCATGGCTGCCGCGCAGACCCACCAAACAGGACAAGGCCGCCGTGGCAGGCCTGTTCGCCTATGGCGCGCCCGCGCTGGGGGTTGAGAAACTGCCCGACACCGACTGGCTGGTCGCCAGCCAGAGCCTGACCCAGCCGATCCGTGCGGGCCGGTTCCATGTCCACACGCCCGACTTCCCCCCGGTGGACGAGCCGGGGATGCGCGACCTGCTGATCCCCGCCAGCCAGGCCTTCGGCACCGGCCGGCACGAGACGACGGCGGGCTGCCTCGCCATGCTGACGCTGATGAAGCGCGAGGGCGTTACCGTGCGCAATTTCGCCGATATAGGCACGGGCACGGGCCTGTTGGCCTTTGCGGCGATGGATCTGTGGCCGCGCGCACTGGCGCTGGCGTCCGATATCGACGCGGTCTGCACGCAGGTCGTGGAATATAACGCCGAGGCGAACGGCTTCGCGATGGGCGGCGGTGCGGGCGAACTAGTGATGACCGTGGCCGAGGGCTGCGATTCCCCGCTGATCGCGGCGCGCGCGCCCTATGATCTGGTGATCGCCAATATCCTTGCGGGGCCGCTGATCGAACTCGCCCCCGATTTCGCGCGCATCTGCGCGCCGGGCGGGCATCTGGTGCTGGCGGGCCTGCTCGAAACGCAGGAACAGGCGGTGCGCCGCGCCGCGTTTCGCGCCGGTTTCCGGCTGGCGCGCAGGGCGGTGAACGGCGACTGGTCGATCTTGTGGCTGCGGCGGCGATCCGCGCGCTGAGGCTCCTGCGCGCCGCCCTTGGCTGGGCGTCGCTGGCGCTTGGCGCCTATTTCCTGCTGGGCTGGATCGGCTCGTCCTTTCCGGTGAACCGCGATTTCCGGGAGACCGATGACGGGGTGGAGATCCTGATCGCGACCAATGGCGTCCACAACTCGGTCGTCATGCCCGCCCGCACCGAGGGGCTGGACTGGCACCGCGTCTTCCCTCCCTCCGACCTCGGCAATCCATATCGGCCCTATACCCATGTCGGCATCAGCTGGGGCCAGCGCGAGGTGTTTCTCGACACGCCGACATGGGCGGATCTCTCGCCCCTGCTGGTACTGCGCGTGGCGGTCGTGGGCGGCGAGGGGCTGATGCATGTCGAGCATTGGGTGAACCCGCAGCCCTCGGAACATTACCGCCCCTTGCGCATCAGCCGCGCGCAATATCGCCGCCTCGTCCGCGCGCTGCTGCGCGACCTGCCGCCGCCGGAGCAACGCCGGTCCTATCCCGGCTATGGCGCGCAGGACGTGTTCTACGGCGCGCGCGGCACCTACACGCTCTACCTCACCTGCAACGAATGGGTGGGCGAAAGCCTGCGCCGCGCGGGCATCCTGACCGGCGCATGGACGCCCTTCGAAAGCTCGGTCATGAAATGGGTGCCGCCCCCGGAACAATAGGGGGAGCGGCACCCATCAGCCTATCAGAACGTTTGGCTGAGGCTGAGCGCCAGACGCCAGTCCTCGGGCAGCTGGATGCCGTTCAGGTCCTGATAGAGCGGGAAGGCGGCTTCCGCGCTCAATTGCGGGCGCTTGGCGGAACCGAACGGCAGCAGCGCGTTGACGCCAAGGCCAAGCCGGACGGTATCGCCGCCGTAATTTCCCTGTATGTCGGCGGGCGAGCTATGGCCGTGGGCCGCGTTGTAATGCCCCTCGATCGCGCCCTCATGTTCCCAGCCCAGACGCGCCACCGCGCCGACCGAAGGCGTCAGCGCATAGCTGGCCCAGCCGGTCGCCAGCGCGACATCGCCAGAGGCAAAGCCCGACCTGTTCTCGTCCTCTGCCCGCCATTTGTAGCTGGCCTGCGCGCCCCAGCCGAACAGGCCGTCCTGCGCGGATACGGTCACCGAAGGCTCTATGTCCCAGGTCCCGCTGCCGGGCTGCATGCCGTAATGGACGAAGCTGCCGTCACCATTGCGTTTCGAGACCGAACCGGTCGGCACCCACACGCCCAGCGTGGCATGGGCGTTGAAGCCGCCGGTCCGCGCCAGCCGGTATGAGGCCGACACCAGCGTATCGGAAAAGCCCTCGACCGAATGGGTCATGGTGTCGCCAAAGCCGATGGAATGGCCGCCGTGGCCTCCCATGCCGTTCATGTCGTCCATGTCGCCCATGCCGTGATCCATGCCCTCCATCGGATCGATGCCCAGCATGGTCATCCGGTGCCGCATCCACATCGGCATCACCATCAGCGTGACATCGTCGCTTGGCGCATACATCAGGTCCAGCATGACCATGTCCATCGTCATGTCGCTGGCGCGCACGGCATAGCCTGCGGNGAGAACCTCAGCGTCGGTCAACCTGTCTGTTCCCGACTGGTTCGCCCCGCCGTAATTCTCGCGCATCCAGCGAAGCCCGACCATGAACTCGCCGCCGTCATGCATGTGGTCGTTCATGAGCGATGCGCTGGGGTGCATCAGCGTCGGCTCCACCAGTATGGGCGGTGCTTCGCCTTCCATGGTGGCGGTATCGGGGGCAATGGTGTCGTCCGCCAGCGCGGAATTGGCGCAGGCAAGGGTGATGAGCGCGCAGGCCATGCGCGCCGAAAAGCGTTTCATTTCGAATATCCTGTCTGTGTGCTTGGAAAGGCCGGAGCGATCCGGCCGAAGGCATCAGGCAGGAAGCGGCGGTGCGCGGCTGGGCGGGCGTTCGCGGGCGATCCGCTGAAGGATCAGCGGCGCGCGAACCGGAATGGCGGCCTGGCCTTCGGGCAGCGGCGGCTGCGGCAGCTGCGCGAAGGGCGGTTCGGGTGCATGGCCAGCCAGTGCGGTAAAGGCGCAGGGCGGGGCGTCGTGCGGATCGAAAGCGTCGGGTTCGTCAGCCGCGGTGCCGTGATGCGCGTGATGCGCGCCCTGTGTGTCGGGGCGGGGCGGCGAGCCAAAAATCCGCCCCATTGCCGGATCGGTGGGGCAGGGCATCAGGACCGATCCGTCCGCCAGATCGGCGGGCATCCATCCCGCGGGCACCAGCGCACGCACCGCAAAGGCAAATGCCAGCACGCTCCAGATCAGCCAGTGTCTATGCCGGATCGCGCCCATCGCCGCCGCGCCTAGAGCGCAGCGAGCCGCCCTGCAACAGTCCTTATCCGGCCTCGGCGACGATCGCGGCCCAGCCGGCCTCGTCGATGACCTCGATCCCCAGTTCCTCGGCCTTTTTCAGCTTGGACCCCGCGCCGGGTCCGGCGACCAGCAGGTCGGTCTTGGCGCTGACCGATCCGGCGGCCTTGGCGCCCAGACGCTCGGCCTGCGCCTTGGCTTCGTCGCGGCTCATGGTTTCCAGCTTGCCGGTGAAGACCACGGTCATGCCCGATACGCGGCTTTCGGTCGTTTCCACCACATAGGGCGGGGGATCGACCACGCCGCCGCCCGGCTCTGCGCCGATCAGGTCGTTCCAGACGTCGCGGTTGTGATCCTCGTGAAAGAAATCCGCCAGCGCCTCGCCCACGGCCCAGCCGATGCCGTCGGCGCCGCCCAGCACGCTCTTGGCCTTGTCGGCCATGCGCGACTTGAACGGGCTGATCGCCTCAGCAGGGCCGCGGGGATGGGCTTCACGGTAATCGAACAGTTCCTGCGCCTTGGCGGGCAGCAGGCGGATGTCGCCTATGCCCTTCAATATGTCGCGCGCCGTCACCGCGCCGACATGGCGGATGCCCAGCCCGAACAGCAGGCGCGCCGAATCGGGCGTGCGCTTGTTTTCCACCGCCGCCAACAGGTTGTCGACAGACTTGTCCTGCCACCCCTCAAGGCTCAGGATCGCCGCGCGCCGGTCTTTCAATCGGAAGATGTCGGCGGGGCTTTCCAGCCAGCCCAGCGCGAAGAACTCGTCGATGGTCTTCTCGCCCAGCCCCTCGATATCCAGCGCGCCGCGGCTGACGAAATGCTTCAGGCGCTCGGTCCGCTGGGCGGGGCAGATGAGGCCGCCGGTGCAGCGCACGTCGACCTCGCCCTCCTCGGCCACCGCCTCGCTGCCGCATTCGGGGCAATGGTCGGGGAAGGGGAAGGGCGGGCGGTCTTCGTCTCGCGTCAGGTTCTCGACCACCTGCGGGATCACGTCGCCCGCGCGCTGGATCACCACGCGGTCGCCGGGGCGCACGCCCAGCCGCGCAATCTCGTCCCGGTTGTGCAGCGTGACATTGGTGACGGTGACGCCGCCGACCAGCACCGGGGCAAGGCGGCCCACCGGAGTCAGCTTGCCGGTGCGCCCGACCTGTATGTCGATGCTTTCCAGCACCGTCTCGGCCCGCTCCGCCGGAAACTTGCGCGCCAGCGCCCAGCGCGGCGCCTTGGCGACGAAGCCCAGGCGCTGCTGCCAGTCCAGCCGGTCGATCTTGTAGACGACGCCGTCGATTTCATAGGGCAGGCCCGCCCGCCCCTCGGCAATCGCGTTGTAGGCGGCGAGCATCTCGTCCAGCGAATGGCAGATGCGGAAATCGGGCGAGACGGGCAGGCCCCAGCCTTGAAGCGCCTTCACCACATCGTGCTGCGTTTCGCCCGGAACGTCGCTGGCCGCGCCCCAGCCATGCGCCCAGAAGCGCAAGGGGCGTTTCGCGGTGACGCTCGCGTCCTTCTGGCGCAGCGATCCGGCGGCGGCATTGCGCGGATTGGCGAACTGGCGGACGGCTTCGGGGTCGAACGTCTCGCCCTTCGCCTCGGCCTTGCTGCGCGCCTCTTCCATCAGCGCTTCGTTCAGCGCGGTGAAGGCGGCGCGTTCCATATAGACTTCGCCGCGCACCTCGAACAATTCAGGCACATCGCCCTTCAGCTGCTGCGGAATGTCAGGGATATGCGCGACATTGGCGGTGACGTCCTCGCCCACCTGCCCGTCGCCGCGCGTGGCGGCGCGCACCAGCCTCCCCCCTTCATAGCGCAGCGAACAGGACAGTCCGTCGATCTTGTCCTCGGCGGTGACGGCCACCGGCTCGTCGGCATCCAGCGCCAGGAACCGGCGCACCCGCGCCACGAAATCGGCCACCTCCTCGTCGTCGAACGCATTGTCGAGGCTCATCATCCGAACCTCGTGGCGAACCTTCGACAGCGGCGAGGCGGCGATTTCGTGCCCCACCTCCTGCGACGGGCTGTCGGCGCGCACCAGATGCGGGAACGCCGCCTCCAGCTCGGCATTGCGGCGCACCAGCGCGTCATATTCCGCGTCCGAAATCTCGGGCGCATCGTCAGCATGATAGAGCCGGTTGTGCCGGCCGATCTGGCGCGCCAGCCGCATCAACTCGTTCGCGGCTTCCGCTTCGGTGATTCCGTCCAGCGTCACGCTTTTTCGCCCTTTTGCTTGTTCCATGCTATCCCGCCGGCAGGGGCGCGGATGATCTGGGGGGACTGTTAGCATGACGGACCGGATTCTGAAGGCGCTGATGAGCGCAATCGTCGGACTTATCGCGCTGCTTTATGTCGCGCATAATCTGGCGAATGTCGGCGCGGCCTATGATTTCTTCACCTACACCACCAGCCACGCGGACCAAGAGGCCTATCCGGTCACGCTGCTGCCGGTGCCGCCGCCGTTCGTGATCGTGATCGCCATGGGGCTGGTCTTCACGCTGGAAATCGCCGCCGGTCTGCTGTGCCTGTATGGCGCGTGGCACCTGTTCGCGCTGCGCCGCGCCGATGCTGCCGCCTTCGAAGCCGGCAAGAGATGGGCGAAGATCGGCCTCGGCTGCGCGGTGCTGAACTGGTGGGGCCTGTTTCAGGGGATCGCGATCGCGGGCTATCAACTGTGGCAGATGCCGCTGGGCGAAGGGCCGATGATGGGGTCGTGGATCTATGGCGGGATCGCGATGATGGTCCTGATCTACATCGGCCAGCGCGGGGATTAGGGCCTTACCCGGCCGCCATCTCGAATGCCTCTATCCGCCATTCCTCGTCCTCGGCCCCGGCGATCCATTCCTGCATCCAGTCGTGTTCCCACAAGGCTTCCATGTATGTCTCGGCAAACTGCGGAACGCCGACGCCATAGGTGATGAAACGGCTGACAACCGGCGCGTAAAAGATGTCCGCAGCCGAATAGCCGCCGAACAGGAACGGCCCGCCCGATCCGAAGCGCGAGCGCGCCTCGGCCCATAGCGACAATATCCGCACGATATTGCCCCTCGCCTCGTCGCCCAGGGCTATCCCTTCGACCCGGCGGCGCACGTTCATCGGCATCTCGCGCCGCAGCGGCAGATAGGAACTGTGCATTTCGGCGACCATCGACCGGCACAGGCCGCGCGCGACCGGATCCTTGGGCCAGAACCGGCTCTCGCCCCCGGCGGCCTTGTTGGCGGTGCGGCATTGCTCGCGCACCTTGTCGTCGAGATATTCCATGATCGCCAGGCTGTCCCAGATGACGACCTCGCCGTCCCACAGGATCGGCACCTTGCCGCTGGACGGCTGAACGTCGGCCCAGCCCTTCTTGGCGTCTTCCCATTCCTCACCGCTGATATTGACGGTGATCTCCTCGAACGAGAGGCCGGACTGCTTCGCCGCGAGCCACCCGCGCAGCGACCAGCTGGAATAGTTCTTGTTGCCGATGATGAGTTTCATGAACGGCGGATTAAACCCGCGCGCTCGTTAAGTCGAGCGGTCAGAAGCCCGTCGGCCCGATCCCGCCGGCTTTCTCCCGCGTTCAGGCGGATCTGACGAAATAGCCGATGACCGCCCAGCCCGTTTCTTCCTTCGCAAGCGTCACGACCTCGACCGCTTCGGGCATCGTCTCGAACGCCGTGGCGAATTGCAGCACGACATAGTCGCCATCGGGCGCGCCGGGCAGGCTCTCGGCGGGCTCGGCATTTAGAAACGCGCGCGAAACGACGCCGCCTAGCTGCTCGCGCACCGGCCGCAACTGATGCGTCCATCGGCCCGAGGTGATTTCGGACCGGAACAACAGGCCCGCCTGCTGCCAGCTTTCCTCCCACTGCCCGTTGTCGATCAGGGCCAGCCATTCCCGCGCGGCAGCGGCAGAAGCCGGTTCGGCCATGACCGAAGGCGCGGGCGGGGCATCGGGCTGGGCGGAGCCGCCGACCGAAAGGGAGAGTGCAAGGGCAGCGAATACAAGCGACATGATGATCCTTTTCCGGAGGAGACGGCGCGACCATAGGGGCGCAGCGAAATTGTTTCCAGCGCAGTAGCCGCCGCTTGGGGCTTGCGCCGCGCGCCGCGATACGCAAAAGCCGCGCGCAGGCCCGCGTGCGACGACACGGCGGCCACGACAAGAGGATGCCTGGCCGTTTCGTGATGCGAAGGACGCCATGCAGCAGTCGACCGACACCAGTTTCCCGCCTTCCGGCCCCGTAGCCCAGCCCGCCTCGCACCCCGCGGCACGCGACGGCACGCGCCATTCGCTGGCAGAGGACTGCTATGCCATCGTGATCGGCAGCAGCATGATCGCCTTTGCCGTGGTGCTGCTGAAACAGGCGGGGCTGGTGACGGGCGGCATGGCTGGCGTGGCGCTGCTGGCGTCCTATCTGCTGCCGGTCCCGGCCACGACCCTGTTCATCGTCATCAACATCCCGTTCTTCTTCTTGGCCGCGCGGGTCATGGGGCGCGCCTTTGCGCTTAAGACGCTGCTCGCCAATGTGGCGATCATGGTGCTGGGCATGGTCTTGCCATGGGGCATCGTGACCGAAAGGGTGGACCCGGTGTTCGCCGCGCTGCTGGGCGGCTGGATGGCGGGGCTGGGGATCTTGTCGCTGGCGCGCCACGGCGCGGGCGTGGGCGGTTCGGGCATCGTGGCGCTGGCGCTGATGAAGACGAAGGGCTGGAACGCGGGCCGCACACAGATGATCGGCGACGCGGTGATCGTCACGGCCTCGCTCGTCACACTGGACTGGCGCGCGTTTTTTGTGTCGATCCTGTCGGCGCTCGCGATCAATTCGATCCTGATGGTGAACCACCGTCCCGGCCGCTACGTCGGCCATTAGGCGGTGCGGACAAATTCGAATGTCCGCTGACGGCCTGATTGCGGTTATGATTGTTCGACAGGTTCAATGTCTGAAATCGGGTGGGTAGCCGCCGCTTGCGATGTTAGGATCAAGTGATGAAGCCCGGTTCGTTCGCTCATAAAAACGCTCGCTTCCTCCGAGGCTATGGTCGAATTTTCATACCGATTTGGCTGGCAGTCGCTGGGCTAGGCGCAATCGTTGCTGCCGCTGACTCCTTCTTGGAGTTTGGGTTGGGGTACGATTGGAATGACGCAAAAACCGGCCTGATACTGTTCGGTTGTGGGATCCCATTTTGGTTTGTTTGGCAAGGCGCTTTGACACTTTACGAGCGGCTCAACGAGATAATGTTTGGACCTGACCCCTACAAGAAAGACGATTAAGTCCGCAAATACGGTCGTTAGCTGCCATCGGCGAGCGATGTTTGCAAACGTCAGCTTTCACCCGATCTCAGCCGTCAAACCGGTAATGAATTTTGCCCACGCGCCTACGTCGCCCGCCAGACGTGCAGCGGATCAGATCTCCGCGCTCTCCAGCACAAAGCCGCGCAGTTCGGCGATGCCCATGCCCTTTTCGGCGGAGGTCACCGAAAGCTCGGGGTAGGCGCCCGAATGCTTGCGCGCTTCGGCCAGGGTGCGGGCGGTGACCTCTTCCAGCTCGCTCGCCTTGATCTTGTCCGCCTTGGTCAGGACGATGCGATAGGACACCGCCGCGGTGTCGAGCATCTCCATGATCTCGTGGTCCACCGGCTTGATGCCGTGGCGCGCGTCGATCAGCAGCAGCGTGCGTTTCAGCACCTGCCGCCCGCGCAGATAGTCGTTCACCAGGAAACGCCATTTCTTCACGACCGCCAGCGGCGCCTTGGCAAAGCCGTATCCGGGCATGTCGACCAGCCGGAACTGCACCGGTCCGCTCTCGCCCCCGCCGACGTCGAAATAGTTCAATTCCTGCGTGCGCCCCGGCGTGACCGATGTGCGCGCGATCGCCTTGCGCCCCGTCAGCGCGTTGAGCAGCGACGACTTGCCCACGTTCGATCGCCCCGCAAAGGCGATTTCCGGCACCGTCGGTTCGGGCAGGAACTTCAGCTGCGGCGCGCTGAGCAGGAAACTGACGGGGCCCGAGAACAGCTTGCGCGCGCGTTCTTCATATTCGGCGCGGAGGTCCTGTTCTTCGGGCGTCAGATCCTCGCTCACGCCTTGGCCTTCGCTTCTTCGGCCTTGCGCTTCTTCTCTTCCGCGTCCTTCGCCGCCAGCTCCTTCAGTTGCGGGTGGCGCGAATAGAGATATTTCTGCTGCGCGATGGTCAGCGTGTTGGAGGTGATCCAGTAGATCAGCAGACCCGCCGCAAAGGGCGCCATCACGAACATCAGCACCCAGGGCATGATCATGAAGATCTGCTGCTGCGCCGGATCCATCTGCGCGGGGTTCAGCTTGAACTGCAGGAACATGGTCAGGCCCAGCAGCAGCGCCAGCACGCCGATCGCGAGGAAGCCGGGCGGCTGGAAGTCGAGCAGGCCGAACAGGTTCAGGATATGCAGCGGATCGGGCGCGGACAGATCCTTGATCCACAGCACGAAGGGCTGGTGGCGCATATCGATGGCGATCAGCAGCACCTTGTAGAGCGCAAAGAAGACCGGGATCTGCAGGAACATCGGAAGGCAGCCCGCCAGCGGGTTCACCTTCTCTTCCTTGTAGAGCTTCATCATCTCCTGCTGAAGCGTCTGCTTGTCGTCCTTGTACCGCTCCTGCAGGCCCTTCATCTTGGGCTGCAGCGCGCGCATCGCGGCCATGCTTGCGAACTGCTTCTGCGCGATGGGGAACATGATGCCGCGCACGATCAGCGTCAGCAGGATGATCGCCACGCCGAAATTGCCGACCGCGCTGTTCAGCGCCTTCAAAAGCCACAGGATCGGCTTTTCGAACCAGCGGAACCAGCCCCAGTCGATCGCCAGGCTGAAGCGGTCAATGCCCTGCGCCTCATAGGCCTCCAGAACGTCGCTTTCCTTGGCGCCCGCGAACAGCCGCGTGGTGCGCGACACCTGCTTGCCCGGCTGGACGGTGACGGGATCGTAGATCAGGTCGGCGCGGTAATGCTTGTCGCCCAGCGCGCGGAACGATCCGTCGGCGGACGCGGTCTCTTCGGGCACCAGCGCCGACAGCCAGTAGATGTCGGTAAATCCCAGCCATTCCGAGCTTCCCTCGGCAGGGATCACCTTGGTCTCGTCCAGATCGTCGTAGTCGGTGCCGAAATCGACCGAATTGTCGACATCGGCGATGGGGCCGGACTGCACGTTCCAGATGTCGCTGCTGGCGGTGCGGCTGGTGCGGTTGATAAAGCCATAGGGCTGTACCGCGACTGGCCCGTCGCCGGTGTTCGCCACCGTCTGCGTGGCGGTGATCAGGTAATTGTCGTCGACCTCGAAACGGATCGCGAAACGCTGGCCCGAACCGTTGTTCCAGCTGAGCGTCACCGGGCTGTCCGGGGTGAGCGGACCGCCTTCGGATTGCCACACGGTATCGGGACCGGGGACCGACACGCCTTCTCCGACCCAGCCGAACTGGGTGAAGTATTGCGCCGGCGTGCCATTGGGCGAGAACAGGCGGACGGGCGGCGAATCCCTGTCGACCGTCTGGCGGTGGCGGGTCAGCGTCAGATCGTCGATGCGCGCGCCGACCGGATTGATCGATCCCTCCACCGCGGGCGCCGCGATGGCGACGCGGCCCGCATCGGCTAGCTGGGTTTCAAGATCGCGCTCTTCTTCCTCAATATCGGCGGCGGACGTCAGCCCGCCCTCGCGATTGCGGCCGCGGGGCGCAGGTTCGTCCGCGTCGGCGGCGGCCTGCGCGGCATTCTGCGCCTCTACCGCGGGCTGCGGATAGAAATACTGCATGGCCGAATCCCAGCCGAACAGCAGCAAGGCCACGAGGACCAGTGCGACCAAGATATTGCGCTGGTTTTCCAAAATCCCAATCCAGTCGATCTAAAATTCAGGCGCCGCGAAACCGGGCGCACGTCCAAACTGTTCGAGGCCTGCCGATCCGGTCAGGGAACCGGATCGTGGCCACACCCGCCCCAAGGGTGGCAGCGCAATAGTCGCTTCGTCGCCAGCCATCCACCCTTAATCGTGCCATGCCTGCGCAGCGCCTGGATCGCATATTCCGAACACGACGGCGTAAAGCGGCACGAGGGCGGCAGGATCATCGAGGGACCAAGCTGCCACGCGCGGGCGAGGGCAATGAAAACATATTTCACCGTTTCGGCCCCTTGCGTCCCGGATTTCTCTTGCGCGGCGGATCGCCCTTGCCTTCGCGCGCGCGGGTGAGGGCGGCGCGCAGTTCCTCGCGCAATTGGGTGAAATCGCGTTCCACCCCGCCATCGCGGCCGATCAGCACGTGATCGTGACCGGCAAGGCCGTGCACGGGCAGTTCGGCGCGCAGCAATTCGCGAAAGCGCCGCTTCATCCGGTTGCGCACGACCGCATTGCCGATCTTCTTCGTCACCGTAATGCCGAAGCGCATGGGCGAATCGTCCAGCCCGTTGGGCCGCGCCAGCAGCACGAAACCCGGCCGCGCGACGCGCAGACCCTTGTTCGCCGCCAGAAAGTCGCGGCGCTTGCGGATGACGCTGGGAGCAGGCGCAGGGGGCATGGGCACGAATTTAAACCCGCGAAGCGCAAACGCAAAACGCCGGCTCGGGCGGACCCGGCCGGCGCTTTGCTGATCTCGCGAATCGCGTGAGCTAAGGCTCGAAAGCCTCAGGCGCTCAGCTTCTTGCGGCCGCGGGCACGGCGCGCACGCAGCACGTTGCGGCCACCGGGGGTGGCGCTGCGGGTGCGGAAACCGTGGCGGCGCTTACGCACGAGATTGCTCGGCTGAAAAGTGCGCTTCATGGTGAAATTCCCAAATCCGAAAACTGTGTTCCGACACCGCCAGGGGAATATCCCGCACAGTGCCAACAAAAAGGGCCGCCCGTACAAGAGGCAGCCTCTGCTGGGGCGCGGTTACTGGCGTTGCAGCTGTGAGTCAAGCGGCAAGCGGGCTGGACAGCGCCGCCGGTGCTGATTCATAGCCATGGGCCAAAGGGTCGCAAGGAAATACATCAATCATGGTCGCGCTGGTGCAGACGGTGGCCTATCTGGGCCTCGAGGTTCGCCGCGTGGAAGTCCAATGCCAGCTGGCATCGGGGCTTCCCGCTTTCCAGATCGTAGGCCTGCCCGACAAGGCCGTGGGCGAAAGCCGCGAACGCGTCCGCGCCGCGCTGGCCGCGATGGGCCTTGCCCTGCCGCCCAAGCGCATCACCGTCAACATGTCGCCCGCCGACCTGCCCAAGGAGGGATCGCATTTCGACCTTCCCATCGCATTGGCGCTGCTGGCGGCGATGGGCGTCACCGATGGCGAGCAGCTTGTCGATTACGTCGCGGTGGGCGAACTGGCACTGGACGGTCGCATCGTGGCCTCGTCCGGCGTGCTGCCTGCCGCGATCCACGCGGCGAGCGAGGACAAGGCGCTGATCTGCCCCGCCGCGCAAGGGGCCGAGGCACGCTGGGCGAGCGAGACCGCCGTGGTCGCCGCGCCCGATCTCGTCAGCCTGCTCAACCATCTCAAAGGCGTCCAGCAATTGCCGCTGCCCGAAAAGGGCGAACTGGCCGAGCGCGCCCATGGCCCCGACCTCAAACAGGTGAAGGGCCAGGAAACCGCCAAGCGCGCATTGGAAATAGCGGCGGCGGGCGGTCACAACCTGCTAACTTAGTAGGCCACAAGACCCATTAGTCGACGATTTTGAACTCCTGTTGGAACGTGCCGAAATGGATGAAGAGGCGCTGAGTGCGCCCAATCCGTCTTTGACCCTCGGGTACTCCTAAATACCGGCGGGCGGCATTTTCACAGTCGATAGCCAACCCACGCAGTTCGCCGATGCACTCTGATTCAATGCCTGCCCTTAATTCATCCCACTCCCTGAGCTTATTATCTTCGGGAAGGGGGTGGGCGCGAATGTCTGTCGCAAGCCGCTCCCATCTTCTAAGCCATTCTCCATGTCGCGCACCGGCAAGGCCGAACGAGAAGATAACCTGCAGAATGGTGATGAAGGTGACCGAAAGCGCCGCAGCACGACCGAGCCATTGCGGGCTCTGATCCAATAGGGCGACGAACGCGCCTGCGCCGCAAACCAGAACCAGCGCCGTCAGGAGTTTGTCTAAATTGATAAGAAAGGCAGCCCTTCGGCGATGATAGCGTGCTGAATATTCAGCACGAAACGCCAAGCGATACCTTTCATCAAGTCGCTCTTCTTCCGTCATTTCTTCTTAGGTCGATCTGGTGGCTTGATCTCAGAAGTTATTTTTGTCGCTTGATTCCTGACACGCTTGTATTCGAGTTTGACCCCATCATTTAGCCGCTGAATGATGACTTTCGAACTGCTTCTGTCATCCTTGGTTTTTTTCGTCATTCGCCTGCCCCTCAGAACTCCAAATCACGCTATCAGGATCCCCTGCGCGGACAATCTCCCAACGGGTAAAACCGATAAGATTAGACACGTGTGGTGAGATCTTCCCACTGGCGAGATCGATAAATCCAGCACGGAAACCTCGGCCTCCGAGTACAGGGCAATAGAGCCCCGCATCGCTTACGAAAATCCGAGCATCCACGCCGTCTGTCGCTGCTGAAGTTTCATCTACTCTAGCCACTGCATCTTCAAGGATTAGGGCCCACCCCGGGAAATGCGACTGGTAAATGCCGACTCCCACGCTTCCCGGCGATGCGTCATATTGCAGCGGAATAACCTGTCGCTGATCGGCACCTCTCTCCTGCGTAGAATCGCCGGAGATACACAGGACGCCCTGACCGGCATTTAAGTGGTAAAAGAGCGTCCCCGGTTGCAAATCTTCAACTCGAACAATCTTCGGAACTTCTACGTTCATCCCATCCTCCGCTAACACTGATAGCCTTTTCAAACGATTGGCCTTCCGGCAAGATAGCCTTGAGCGATTTTCGTGAAAAAAGCAGGGCAACAGACAACTGCCCCTCTTCAACGCCCGCTAAAGCCAAGCCATCAGCGTTGGGCTGGCGGGATTAGATCAGTCTATCTGAGGGCTGGGCGTGCAAGCTTCGGTCCCTTAGACCCTCTGACAGTACCTGCTGACGGTCGCGGTCGAGATCCCGAACTGCTTCGCGGTCTGGGCGATGCTAGCAGCATTGGCTTTGCGCCACACAGTGACTTCGACTGGATCGGCTGCAGGAAGACGGCCTAGGCTCGCCTTGCCCCTGTGGGTCTTGCCGGTTTCCGCGAGAGACCTTCGGGCCTCTTCCCGTCCCGCTGCGGTCCTTTCAGCGATCCGGCGGCGCTCCATGTCGGCCACCTGCGCTAGAACAGCCAGGACGAGTTCACCCACGCCCCTGCCAATCGGCCCAAGGCCATGAATGTCTACGGTGACCCCGGCGTCCAGCAGGCGGCGGACGGTGGCCTGTACGTCGAGAGCATCGCGGCCCAGCCGGTCCACTGCATAGACGCAGACGGTGTCACCCTCGCGCACATAGGCAAGGAGGTCGGAGAAGCCGGGACGGTTGGCGGCAAGCGTTGCGCCGCTCACGCCCTCGTCGGAGAACTCCCTGTCGAAGGTGCCACCCATGGCACCCCGCTGGGACGCAATGGACTGATCGGCGGTGCTGACGCGGTAATAGGCGATGCGGGTCATATGGCGGTCTCCATCAGAAGTTACCGCCGCCATATGAGGCATGCCTCACAATGCGTCAAGGTATCTTGTGATGGAAAAGTGCAGGGCCGTTTGGCCGTACCTCACAAGGATCAAGTTTTGAGGGAGGGGTGATGCTGATGGATAAAGCTGCCCTTCATCAATTCACCGCAGAAACGACTCGTTTGGAGTCAAACAGGCCATTGGTACCGTTTGGCCGATAGATCGCTGCGCGGGTCCGTGCCAGCCAATCCCCTCCACAAACGAAGAGAAGACCGTGACGAACGAACGACAGGCAAGGCGTGACGCGGATGAAATCGAAGGCAAGGCGGCTGCAGTGCATGAACGGCTAGGCCGCTTGCTGGGTGTAGCTACCTCCCCCGAATGAAACGCCACCGGAGCAACCGAGGGAACGCTGCCCGCGATCATGGGGCGCTCAACCTCGGTGGCTCCGGTAGCTCCCGGCGGACCCCCGCCCCATGGGGGGACACGCGGGCTTGTAACGTACGATATGCAGCTTCGGATTTTTGCAGCAAAACTAACCGGCCGCTAAGGCCGCCAGCATCCACGCCGGTGACCAGTCGCCGAATGCTTCGCCGAAGGCGTCGTCATTGTCGTCCTCGGGTTCGCTATCGGGGTGCTGCAAGGCCTCAATGGGGCGCGGGGGCGGCAAGGTAAGCCATGACTGCTTCATTTGACGGGTGCGTTCGAAAGTGGGCGTGGCCTGCTCAAGGATGCGGACAGCACCGGCGGCGGCTTCATATGTCTTGCAGGACTTGGCAGCGCGTCTGCATGCCTCGCGTTCGGCATGACGGCAGGCAAGCTCCCCGATAGAAATGAACCCTGCGGTGTCTTTTACGCGGATGCGGTGGCTGCCCTGCGGAGATGACTTCACAGCCTGCAAGGCTCTTGTGGACCTTCCGCGTTTCATCGCTGCCCAGATGTCATCCCGCACCGATGCCTCCCGTTCCCCTCGCTCTGCCTGCTGGGCTTCAAGCTTTGCTGCGCGCTGGGCAGCTCGGCAATCCTTGCAGCTGCGGCGATAGCCGCCTCTATGCTGGCGTTCGAAAGCATCCAGCGGCTTGGTCTCGTCGCATGATTTGCATGTCTGAAAATCGGTCATTGGCAGGGCTTTTTCTGGAGGTGGAATAGGGCGCGGGTATGATGACCCTCGGGAGCGACAGACCTTTCGGAAATGTCGCCCCTTCGGGGTCATTTTGGACCCTAGCGGGGCCGTTCAGCGATTAGCTGCAGTTGCTTTCGACCGGCACCGGACCTCGTAGAGAGGACAAGCGGTGATGGTGCATGCTTCCACCTGCTGACGCCAGCCGCCGGGTTCTGCATCGTCGTAGATACAGTCACGGCATTTGGCGTCGATGGAGGCACGGAGCGAGCGGCTGGCCACTATCCGCCTTTCATCAGTCCGTAGTCCTTCCGCCAGTCCCTTTCGGGTGGCGGGGACACGGAAGCCGGTTTGGCCGGTTCGGGGCTAGCTGCCGGGGTGCTGGCGGCGACCGAGGGGGCCACGGGTTCGTCCTGCTCGAGCGGAACGCTTTCCCGACCAATGACGCGCAGTGGCTCGCCCTTGCAGATGATGCGCATGCCGCCGGGCGTCACCGAAACGGTCTGCCGGTGCCGCTCGGCATAGAAGGCGGAGCCGGGGCGGTCGGGGTCCGTGATAGCAGGCGGCGTCTTCATCCGCTTCGGCATGATGTGCCGGGGCTTTCGGCCTCGCATCAACGGACCTCATTCTTCAGAATGTTTGCCCTGGACCTTGCCCGCTCCTTAATCCGGTCTTCCCGCACCATCTGACGGGCAAGCGTTTCGACCTCTTCTGCATCCTTGCGGGCATCGTCGATGGCCTTCAGGGCCTTGGCGGATTCTTGCGCTGCCTCGTGCATCCGCTTCATGCCTTCGACACCATAGGTGCCGTCGTCCTTGACCAGCAGGAGCCGGTGACGACGGAGGCTACGGATATGGGCGGCATAAGCATCGCGCCGGGTCTGGGGCAGGAAGGGGACTTCCACAGGCTCGTTCTTGCCCGTTTCCTCGTTGTACTCGGTACGAAAGACAACGCGGTCAATCTGCTCCTGATAGGTCGCCATCTCACGTTCGATGTCGAGAACCTGACGGGCAACCAGAGCCTGCTCCTTATGATACGGCAGAGCGTCATCGCTTACGCCGACCCAAGCGCGCTGGCGGGCCGCGACCTCACGCATCTTCGCGAGGACGAGCTTAGATTCCTGCTCGTCCCTTTGCTCTGGCGGCAGGTCGCGGAGAGCGGCCAAGATCTCGTGCCGGTCGTCTTCGTGCAGAACCTTGACCGTCGGAGGCGAAAAGCGGGTGCCCGGTGCGACCTTCACGGGACCGGGTACGTCGTCAAAAGGATCCATCTTGTAGATCCGGTCGAGGTAGGGGGTCAGTTCGGGGTCGGCATTCTGGACGCGGGGCTGCGGGTTGCCGATGTTATCGACCACGGCGCGCATGCCGGTGTCGCTGGAAGTTTCGTTATCAGCCATTGATTGGCCTTTCGTGTCTGATTGTGTTGGGGCAGCGGCGTGAGGCCGCATGGGGCTGGCTCGGCGCTCCTGCTGGAGACCGAGGGAGGACAGAAGCGAACGTGGAAACGTTTCTCTGTCCAAGGGTATGGGTTATTCGGGAATGGGGGTGAGACAGGGATGGCCGGTAGCGGCCGAAGCCTTTCGCTTCTGCAGGTGCCCCGAAGGATCCTTTAGGAATCCCTCATGGTCCCTTACCTGTATCTCCACCCTCCAAGGGTATGGGTTAATTGCGGAATGGCGGGAGACGAACCGCTGAAACGCTTCTCTGTCCATGGGNGAGGGTCATTTAGAACGCTAGGAGTTTTGCGAGCTTTTGGCATCAAGGTCGAACTCGCGCAGCTTGCCATCATCGGCTGCGGCTGACACACTTACGCGATCAGTACGGGGGGAAAGCATGAGACTTTCAAAAATGAACTTGGTCGCGGCGTCTGTGGCCATTGCAGGCGTGTTAGCGACATCGGCTCATGCGCAGAGCATGCAACAACTATTGAAGCGAAAATACGACATTCAAGAGCAGCAAGCCAAGGCTGCTCAGGCCGCTGCGGATGCGGAGCGGGCGAGAGTCGAATCTTCTAATCGTGCCACCAGCGGTACACCGGCACCTAGCGGCACATATTCCAACCTCCCGACCGGGGACCCACTAGAAGGGACAGACGCGACCTCCTGTAAGCTTGCCAATGGCGCTGGGATTAAGGTTAGCGGTACGATCCGCACCGCTCCGGGAAGTGCTACTAAGTGCGATTGATCAGTTTGCATCACCGCCGGAGCTTCCAAGTCAGTCGCTAAAATGACCATGGCCTGACGTCATAATTTGGAGACGAGGCCGAAAGGGGACCGGAGGCGCCGGACGGGCTAGCCCTGTCCAAAATGACGGCAGGACGCGGTCATTTCCTATGGCATGGCATGGACCAGCCCGGCACCTCTTGGCCTCCGGCGGATCAATCAACCCAAGCGAACATCATCGCAGTTTCACCGCCTTGCCGCCAATGGAACCGCAGGAACCCCGTCCGGTAATCGACGGTGACCCTTTCGAACAGTGTCCGCAGGGCAGCATTTATCTGACCGACGTTGACAGGTTCCGCGGACCCATGCGCCTCAGGTTCAATGGCTTCGGCTAGGGCCTCAAGTCTGGCAATGACCAGCCCGTGATCTGCCATGGCCCGCTGATGCTCCACCTCGTCAAGGTCGGCACGGTAGGAGGCGAGCGCAGCCTCAAGAGCGCGGCGACGAACTCTCAGAACGTGAGAGGGGCTCCGTTCGTATGCACGCCGAACCTCGTCCAGTTCTAGCTCGGTCGCGTCGATTGTCCCTGTCAGATCCTGATGGTCACAATCCAATCCCGCGCCCGCGCTTCCAGCCGGAACGTCAACCATTAGCGATCGCCAGTTGGACAGGAGCTTGTCCTGCACCTCGTCGAGGTTGACTGACCGGTAAGCGTGACTGGCAGCGCCGACCTTAGCCTTCGTGCAGACCAGCTTCGGCTTGCCCCCTTTCGGACCCTTGCCCTTGTTGACCCGTGTCATTGACGAGCCACACTCGGGGCAGCGGGCCAATCCGGCAAAGACATTTGTCAGAGGCGCTTTAGCGCCCCTGCCACGAACTGCTGGAGCCTTGCCGTCCTTCAAGGCCCTGACCGCCATCCAATCCGCTTCGGAGATGACCGCCGGGAAGGCTTCAGGGATTGGCTGCTCCAGCCGACGGAGCCGCTTGCCGTCGCTGTGATCGATGCGGCCCGGAACAAGGGTGCCAATGACTGCCGGGCTGCGGAGGATCTTTGCGATAGTGGACCGATGCCACATCTTACCCCGCCCCATGACAGGGATACCTTCGGCGTTGAGTGTTTGCGCTATCTTGTTTTCGCCCATGCCGCCGAGCGTCAGGCCAAAGATCCGGCGCACAGCATCAGCGTTCGGCTGTAACTCGCGCCAGCCCTCCGAGGTCCATTGGAGCCAAGAGGGGCCTTTTGACGTCAGTTTGTCGTCGCGCCCATCGCGCACCCGCTGCCGCTTTTCGGCCCAAGCAGCCGAAAGGCGCTGTCCCTTCACCTTGCTTTCTTCGTGTGCACGCCAAGAGACCATGAGGGCAATCAGGAGCGCCGTGGGGTCGTTGTCCAGCCGGTCGGCGTCATATTCCTGCCCGTCGCTTAGGGTCGCTACAATGACGCCTGCGTCGACGATGTCGTCAAGGAGCCGTGAGACCCGGCGAGGTGTCATGCGGCTGACGCGGTCCAAGCTCTCGACGATTAGAAAGGAGCCGGATGGGATGAGGCCGGTACGGCAGGCGGTGAGGAACCCGCCCAGCCCCTTGTCTTCCCCGGTGTTCGCGCCGCGATAGGCGGAGACCCCGAGGTCATTAAGGGTGAGGCGCTCATCAAGCGCGAGAGGTGCAAGGCCGTCTCTCGTCCGCTCGATATTCTTTCGCTCCAACCAGCGCAGCACCCCGTCGTACTGGCGGCGGCGGCTATCGCCCTCGGCCTGCTCAGGGGTGGAGAAACGGGTGTAGCTATAGACGCGGGGGGCGGCTTCCATAGCCGCTAAAGGCGTAACAACTTGCGCGATGGCAGCTTGCATTTTCATGATCTCCTGTGGCTGGCGAAACGTTCCCTCGCCAATGGTGCGGGTTATTTCGGGTCCACAGACACACTAGGTGCTGATGGTCGGCCCGCCCGGCGCGGGCAAGTCGCTGATGGCCAGCTGCCTGCCCGGCATTCTGCCCGACCTCACGACCGAGGAAGTGCTCGAAATCTCGATGGTGCAATCGGTGGCGGGAATGCTGCAAGACGGCCGCATCAGCCGCGCGCGCCCGTTCCGCAGCCCGCATCATTCGGCCAGCATCGCGGCGCTGACGGGCGGCGGGCTCAAGATCCGTCCCGGCGAGGTCAGCCTGGCGCATCTGGGCGTGCTGTTCCTCGACGAATTGCCCGAATTTCAGCGGAACGCGCTCGATTCGCTGCGCCAGCCGCTGGAAACGGGCGAGGTCAGCGTCGCGCGCGCCAATGCGCATGTCACCTTTCCCGCGCGGGTCCAGCTGGTGGCGGCGATGAACCCGTGTCGCTGCGGCCATCTGGGTGATCCCGCGCTGGCCTGTTCGCGCGCGCCGAAATGCGCCGCCGATTACCAGAGCCGCGTCTCCGGCCCGCTGCTCGACCGCATCGACCTGCATGTCGAGGTGGAGCCGGTGTCCGCCCGCGACCTGGCCCTGCCGCCGCCCGGCGAAGGCAGCGCGGAAGTCGCCGCGCGCGTCCGGGCTGCGCGCGCGATCCAGACCGCAAGGCTGGAAGGCACGCCGATGCGCAACAATGCCGCGCTTGACGGAGAGGCGCTGGACCGCTTCGCCGCGCCGGACGAGGCGGGGCGCAAGCTGCTGATGGATGCGGCGGACAAGATGCGCCTGTCGGCCCGCGGCTTCACCCGCCTGCTGCGCGTTGCGCGCACCATCGCCGATCTGGCAGGTGCAGAGACGACGGGCCGCGCCCATGTGGCCGAGGCGCTGAGCTATCGCCGTCAGGCGCCGCGGGCCTAACCATGCTCTGAATGCGAACGGCTTGCCGTTCATGCTGGCGACCGGGCAGGCATTCGCGCGCCTACCAAGCCGCCCTTGCCCGTCCTCAGGGTAAACGCTGATTATTCGCTGCGCCCAATTGCTCCACTTTCCTGCCGTCGCCGCTCCCTCGCGGCGGACGCAGAATTCCGCCGTACGGAAAGCAGGAGCATGAAATGGCCAAGCAACCCAATATCCTCATCCTGTGGGGAGACGATATCGGTCAGTCGAACATCAGTTTCTTCACCAAGGGCATGATGGGCTACAAGACGCCCAATATCGACAGCATCGCCGAACAGGGCATGGCGTTCACCGACTATTACGCCGAGCAGAGCTGCACGGCGGGCCGCGCCAGTTTCATCATGGGGCAGAACGGCGTGCGCACGGGCCTGACCAAGGTCGGCATGCCGGGCGCCAAGGAAGGCATGCAAAAGGAAAACCCGACCATCGCGACCGTGCTGAAATCGGCCGGTTACGCGACCGGGCAGTTCGGCAAGAACCATCTGGGCGACCGCGACGAGCATCTGCCCACGATGCACGGGTTCGACGAGTTCTTCGGCAATCTCTACCACCTCAACGCCGAGGAAGAGCCGGAAAATCCCGACTATCCCAAGCCCGAGGATTTTCCCAATTTCCGCAAGAACTATGGCCCGCGCGGCGTGCTGCATTGCAAGGCCGACGGCAAGGGCGGCCAGACCATCGAGGATACCGGCCCGCTGACCAAGAAGCGGATGGAGACCATTGACGACGAGGCCTATGAAAAGGCCAGCGCCTTCATCCGCAAGGCGGTGAAAGACGATGTGCCCTTCTTCGTCTGGTTCAACACCACGCACATGCACTTCCGCACCCACTGCAAGCCCGAAAGCCGCGGGCAGGCCGGACGCTGGCAGAGCGAATATCACGACGTGATGATCGATCACGACAAGACCATCGGCCAGATGCTGAAGCTGCTGGACGAGCTGGGCGTCACCGACAACACCTTCGTGATGTATTCGACCGACAACGGCCCGCACCGCAACAGCTGGCCGGATGCCGGCACCACGCCGTTCCGCAGCGAAAAGAACACCAGCTGGGAAGGCGCCTATCGCGTCCCCGCCATGGTCAAGTGGCCGGGCCATATCGAACCGGGGCAGGTGTCGAACGACATCGTCTCGCACCTCGACTGGCTGCCCACCTTTGCCGAGATGGCCGGGATCGACGACATCACGGGCAAGCTGAAAAAGGGCCACGAGATGAATGGCCACAAGTACAAGGTCCATCTCGACGGTCATTCCATGGTGGGGCACCTGACCAAGGGCGAGAAATCCCCGCGCGAAGGCTTCATCTACTGGACCGACGAGGGCGAGGTCGCCGCGCTGCGTGTCGACAACTGGAAGGCGCTGTTCATGGAGCAGCGGTGCAGGGGCACGCTGGCGGTCTGGGGCGAGCCTTTCGTCACCGGGCGCATACCCAAGCTCTTCAACCTGCGCACCGACCCGTATGAGTTCGCGGATGTCACCTTGAACACCTATTGGGACTGGTATCTCGACCGCGCGTTCATTTTGGTGCCGATGCAGGGCATCATCGCCAAGTTCCTTGAAACGCTCAGGGAATTCCCGCCAAGCCAGAAGGCGGGCAGCTTCAACCTCGAAAAGGTGATGGCGACGATGACGGATGCGGCCTCGGGCAGCGCCTGACCGATCGGATCGCCGGATAAACGAACGGGCCCTGCCATCGGCGGGGCCCGTTTCCGTTTGGGCAACCGCCGTGGCCGGAGATTACTTCTGCAAGTTCGCCAGCGGCGCGGACATTTTCAGCGAAAAGCCCTTCTCGCCAAAATTCATCTCGACCTCGCCCTCGGGGTCGAGGCCGCGGTCGATCAGCCGCGTGCCAAGGCCCTTGCCCTTTGGCTGGACCGCGGGCGGGCCGCCGCGTTCGGTCCATTCCAGCGTCAGCCATTCCTTGCCTTCTTCGCAGCGGTGACGGCGGACGTGCAATTCGACCTCGCCGTCGGGATGCGACAGCGATCCGTATTTCATCGCATTGGTGCTCAGCTCGTGCAGGATCATCGACAGGTTCAGCACCGGGCGCGACGCCAGTTCGCAGTCCTGCCCGCTGACCTTCACGCGTTGTTCGATGCCCAGCTTTGAAAACACGCCCGTCGCCAGTTCCATCAGGCATCCCGACGCACGGCTGCGGCTGAGCAGAAGATCGTGCGCCGTTGCCATCGCGGCGATACGGCGGTTGAATTCGCGCACCGGGCCGGGATCGGGAATATCGCGCAGCGTGTGCCCGGCCACCGCCTGCACCAGCGCCAGCGTGTTCTTCAGCCGGTGGGCGATTTCCTCGTTCACCGTGTGCTGGTCGGTGACATCGGTGATGATGCCGACCAGCACGGGTGCCGCGCCATCCTCGCCCTCGACATAGCGGCCGCGCATCTCGACCCAGCGCAACTCGCCGTCATTGGCGCGCGTGATCTCATATTCCTCCACGACCTGGTGGTCGGGGTCGGTCTTGCTGCTTTCTTCCACCCTGACGTCGACCGGGATCCTGCGGCGCTCTCCGATGATGCTGCCATGGATCGTCTCGACATTGTCGAAACCGTAGATCCGGCAGAACTCGGGGCTGACCTTGACCATGCGGGTTTCGCAATTGAGCTCGAACGCGCCGACATTGCCCGCTTCCTCGGCAAGGCGCAGACGGTCGGTGGCGTTCTTCAGCACCTCGGTCTGCGATTTGTGACGCTCCGCCTCGCGCTGGGCGGCACGCACCGTCTTGCGCAGTTCCAGCTGGCTGATGGCCTGGTTCGCCAGCGATTTCAGGATCCGCCGCTGCGTGGGGTTCAGCCCGCCGGGCCGCCGCGCCTGGTCCAGCACGCACAGCATGCCGATGATCGCGCCCGAAGGCGTCACCAGCGGCGCCCCCGCATAGAACCGCACGCCGCCCGCCACGGTCACCAGCGGATTGTCCTTCGTGCGCGGATCGGCGGCAAGGTCGGGGATCACCAGGATCTCGTCGCTGTAGAGGCCGTGCGAACAGACCGACTGGTCGATCGGCGTCTGACAGGCGTCGAATCCGATTCGTGCCTTGAACCATTGCCGGTCGCTGTCGACCAGGCTGATCAGCGCGATGGGCGTTTCGCAGACCGTCTTCGCAATGAACACGATCTCGTCGAACGCGTCTTCTGCATCAGTATCAAGCACTTCGTAGTCGGCGAGTGCGCGTATCCGCTGCCGCTCATTCGCGGACGCCGCCTGTTCGGTCGCCGTCGGGCCTCGGGTGGTGTCGCCATACGCCATAGCTACCCCTTTCTAGCGACATCGGGCGGGCGGGGATACAGTCTTTGTTAATCTGTTGGACATCTTTAGCCTGTGTTTCCAACCAAGGCGCCGGATTGTCTGGAAAAAGCAGCGAAAGCCCATCATGATACGCCCCGGACGCCCGCTGCGGGCCTCTGCGTCTAAGGGGGAACGGGGATGGAAGCTTTTCTGATCGCGCTGATCGTGTTCATCGTCCTGCTGCTGATGACCAGCGTGCGGGTCGTGCGGCAGGGTCATGTCTATACGATCGAACGGCTGGGCCGCTATACCAAGCCCGCGCATCCCGGCATGCACCTGATCGTCCCGCTGGTCGACCGCGTGGGTCACAAGATCAACATGATGGAACAGGTGCTCGACATTCCGGGGCAGGAGATCATCACCAAGGACAACGCCATGGTCGGCGTCGACGCGGTGGTGTTCTTCCAGGTGCTCGACGCGGGCAAGGCGGCGTACGAGGTGTCGGGCCTGCAGAACGCGATCATGGCGCTGACCACCACCAATCTGCGCACTGTGATGGGCTCGATGGACCTCGACGAGACATTGTCGCAGCGCGACGACATCAATGCCAAGCTGCTATCGGTGGTCGATCACGCGACGTCGCCTTGGGGCATCAAGATCACGCGGGTCGAGATTAAGGACATCCGCCCACCGATAGACATTTCCGAGGCGATGGCCCGCCAGATGAAGGCCGAGCGCCTGAAGCGCGCCGAAATCCTCGAGGCGGAGGGCGACCGCGCCAGCGCCATCCTGCGCGCCGAGGGGCAGAAGCAATCCCGCATCCTGGAAGCCGAGGGCCGCAAGGAATCCGCCTTCCGCGATGCCGAGGCGCGCGAACGCCAGGCCATGGCGGAGGCAGAGGCAACCCGCGTGGTGTCCGAGGCGATCGCCTCATCCGGCACGCAGGCGCTCAACTATTTCGTCGCGCAGAAATATGTCGAGGCGGTCAGCGATTTTGCGACCAGCCCCAATGCCAAGACCATCCTGTTCCCGGTCGAGGCGACGCAGCTGATCGGCACGCTAGGCGGCATCGGCGAACTTGTGCGAGACGCGGTGACGCCGCCCGCGGGCACGGTCAAGACCGACGTTCCCCCGCCGCAACCACCACGCGGCACGTCGTCAGGCTCGCCCTATGTCGGCAGCGTGCCGCGTTCGGGTTAGGGGCTGAACGGCGATGGGCTTTTTCGACGGCATCGACCATGTGTGGCTCTGGCTGATCCTCGGCGCGGTGATGCTGACGGCGGAGCTGATCGCGCCGGGCTATTTCCTGATCTGGCTGGGGCTCGCCGCCTTTGCGACCGCGCTGGTGGCGGGGGGCGCCGATGTCGATTTTGCGATACAGGTCCTGACCTTCGCGGTGTTCTCGGGCTTTTCGGTGCTGGCCGCGCGGCACTGGCTGTCGCTCTATCCGATCGAGAGCAGCGATCCGCTGATGAACGACCGCGGCGGGCGGCTGGTGGGCGAAAGCGTGGTCGTCAGCCGCGCGATCGAAGGCGGCAGTGGACGCGTGCGCCACGGCGACAGCGAATGGATCGCGCGCGGCGACGATGCGGCGGTCGGCACGCGGCTGGTGGTGACGGGGCATGACGGGGCGGTCCTGCTTGTCGGCCCGCCGGACACTTCCCATATCCCCGGTTCACCCACGAACATCCCGCCCGCATTGCCCTGACGCATGGCCGGGCGGCGAAAGGAAAGTCCCCTCATGGCCGAGAAACTGGACCTGCCCGAAAGCGAATGGCGCGACCGGCTGACCCCCGAACAATATCACGTCCTGCGCGAAGGCGGGACCGAGCGGGCCTTTGCCGGCGCGCTCTATCACAATGACGAGGACGGGCTGTATCGCTGCGCCGGGTGCCATTCGCCGCTGTTCACCTCGGACACCAAGTACGAGAGCGGATCGGGCTGGCCCAGCTTTTTCCAGCCGATCAGTCCCGATGCGGTCAAGGAAATCCGCGACACCAGCCATGGCATGATCCGCACCGAAATCCGCTGCGCCACCTGCGACGGGCACCTGGGCCATGTCTTTCCCGACGGTCCGCAGCCGACCGGACAGCGCTATTGCATGAACAGCGTGGCGCTGGATTTCGATGCCGAGAGTTCCGACGGCGACGTGACGTCCTGAAAACCCCTACTACCCGAACCCAAAAAAGCCGAGGATGGATCGGCCCGCCCGCTTGAACGGGGCTGCGCCATGCGCAACCCTGTTCAGCATGGGTTCTGCTCGCATATCGCATGCCGCCGTCCGTTTGGACGGGGCCGCGGACAATGCGGTGCCGATGATGTGATAGGCGGGTAATGGCCAGTAACGGCAAGCGGCGGTCCTCGGGTTCGGGCAGGCGATCGCGCAATTCAGATCAACCGAAGAAGCGCTGGTGGCTGCGCATACTGGTGACGCTGCTGGGCATCGGCGTGCTGGCCGCGATCGGGCTGGTGATGGCGGTGTTCGTCACCATGCGTTCGCTCCCCAGCTATTCCACGCTGAAGGCCAGCGAGCATGGCCAGATGATCGTCGTGCGCGCGCGCGACGGGCGCGAACTGGTGTCAATCGGCCCCAGCTATGGCGAATGGCTCGACGCGCGAGAGATTCCCGATGTCATGAAGAACGCGATGATCGCGGTCGAGGATCGCCGTTTCTACGACCACTGGGGCGTCGATCCGGTCGGCGTCCTGCGCTCGATCATGGTGCGGGTGGAGCAGGGATACTGGCGGCAGGGCGGATCGACCATCACGCAGCAGCTGGCGCGCAACATCTTCCTCAACAACAACAAGACCTTCGACCGCAAGGTGCGCGAGGCGATCCTCGCGCTGGCGCTCGAACGGAAATTCTCGAAGGACCAGATCCTCGAGCTATATCTCAACAAGGTCTATTTCGGCGGCGGCGCCTATGGCGTCGATTCCGCCAGCCGCCTGTTCTTCAGCCATCCCGCGACCGAGCTGAAACCGGCCGAGGCTGCGATCATCGCAGGCCTCGTCAAGGCGCCCTCGCGCTATTCGCCCACCGCCGATGCCGATGCCGCCGTGTCGCGCGCGGCGATTGTGCTGCGCCTGATGGAGCAGGAAGGCTATATCAGCGCGTCCGAGGCCGCGAATATCGACGTCAGCACGGTCAAGCTCAAGGAAGACCACGGCCAGAACTCGGTGCGCTATTTCACCGACTGGGTGTTGCCGCAGCTCGACTTCCTGATCCCCGACAGTTTCGAACCGATCGAGGTGTGGACCACGCTGGACGTCGGCATGCAGCGCGCGGCGACCACCGCGATCAAGTCCAACGTGCCCGGCGGCGCGCAGGGGGCGCTGGTCAGCGTCGACCGCGACGGCGCAGTGCTCGCGCTGGTGGGCGGTACCGATTACGTCGAGACCAATTACAACCGCGCCACGCAGGCGCAGCGCCAGCCGGGCTCGGCGTGGAAATTGTTCGTCTATCTCGCCGCGCTCGAGGCAGGCTATACCCCCGACACGCCCGTCTATGACCGGCAGATCACCATCGACGGCTGGACCCCGCGCAATTCGGGCGGGACCTATGCGGGCAAGATCGACGTGCGCGCCGCCTTTGCCTATTCCAAGAACACGGTCGCGGCGCAGCTGGGCCAGTCGGTCGGTTTCGGCACGGTGGCCAGCATGGCGCGCCGCTTCGGCATCACCAGCCCAATCAGCACCTATCCCTCGATGGTGCTGGGCGCGTCGGAAGTGCGGCTGATCGACCTGACCGCGGCCTTCGCGGCGGTGCAGGCAGAGGGACGCTCGGTCGAGCCTTACGGCATCACCCGCGTCACCACGGCGGACGGCGAACTGCTCTACGAACGCCAGCGCGGGCGGCAGGACCAGCTGGTCGCGCCCTATGTCGCGGCGCAGATGACCGATCTGCTGCAGACCGCGGTCAACACCGGCACGGGCCGCGCGGCGCAGATCGGGCGTCCCGCGGCGGGCAAGACCGGCACGACCAGTTCGAACAAGGACGGCTGGTTCATGGGCTTTTCCAGCGGCATCACCACCGGCGTGTGGATGGGCCGCGACGACAATGCGCGCGTCGCCGGCCTGCAGGGCGGCACTGCACCGGCGCGCGCATGGGCGGCCTATATGCGCGTCGCCACCGAAAAGCGCCCGGTCGAGGAATTCACCACCGAACTGACCCTGCCCGAATGGCAGCTGGAACCCGACGAAGAGGCATGGTTCGGCGGCGAGGGCGGCGACTATTACTTCTTCGACGAAGAGGGCAATCCGATCGACCCCTATGGCCGCGACTATCGCGCCCCGCCCGATGACGGAAGGCGTCCCGGGGACGGGCCTTATGGCGCCGACGGCTACCGCGATGGCTATTACGACGACGGCTATCCCGATGGCTACGGCACCATGCCGCCTTCGGAGCGTCAGCCCGAATCGCCGCGCGGGATCGACCAGGACTTCCTCGATCGCGCGACCGGGGCGACCGGACGGCAGGATCAGCCGCTCCGCCGCGATCCCCCGCCCGGATCGGGCCAGCAGGGCCAGCAAGGGGGCCAGCAGCAGGGCGCGCGGCGAGCGGACCCGGCGCGGCAGGTCACGCCCAAGGTGATCGAGTTCGAGCGCGTCGAGGACCAGTACCAGCCCTGACCGCGCAGCTTCGCATGCGGGCGAGGGTACCGGGCAAAGCAAAGGGCCGCTCCCCATGGGTGGGAAGCGGCCCTTTGTGATATAAGGCTAAAGCTGCCGGATCAGTCGCGCGGATCAGTCGCGCGACAGGCGGATCGGCAGGTAGATCGCGGGCTGGCCGCGCCGCTGCACGCGCAGCAGCACCGCATCGCGCCCGTCGCGTTCGGCCGCGCGCACCGCGCTTTCCAGTTCGGCGACGCTGGTCACGTCCTGATAGTTTGCCGACAGGATGATATCGCCGCGGCGCAGGCCCTTTTGGCCCGCATCCGAACTGCCGTCGACGGCCGCGATCACCATGCCCTGCATGTCGGCGCCCACACCCAGCTGGCGGCGGATTTCCGGCGTCAGCGGGATGGCGGACACGCCCAGCTTGTCGGCGATATATTCCTGCTCGCCGCCGGTGCCGGGATTGGCGAAGCCGTCCTCTTCCTCGTCATCCGGATTGGCGAAGCTGTTGGCCAGCTCTTCCTGGCTGGGGCGCAGGCCGACCGTGGCGGTCAGCGTGCGGCGCTGGCCGTTGCGGATGATCTCGATCGGAACGCGCGTGCCGGGTTCGATATTGGCGACCGTATAGCTCAGCGTCTGGTCGGGGGTGATGTCCCTGCCCGCGACCTTGACGACCACATCGCCGGGCTTCAGCCCAGCCTGATCCGCCGCGCCGCCGGGCACGACCGACTGCACGAACTCACCCCGGTTGCGCGGCAGGCCGAGCGAGGAGGCAAGATCGTCGGTCACCGGGTTGATCTGGATGCCAAGATAGCCGCGGTCGATCGACTGGCCCGCGATCAGCTTGCGCACGATCGGTTCGGCGGTGTCGGCGGGAATGGCAAAACCAATGCCCACGCTGCCCCCGGTGGGCGAGAAGATGGCATTGTTGATGCCGATGACGTTGCCGTCCATGTCGAACATCGGCCCGCCCGAATTGCCGCGGTTGATCGCGGCATCGGTCTGCAGATAGCGGTCGTAGATGCCGCCCGAATTGGTGTTGCGGAACACGGCGGAAATGATCCCGCTGGTGACCGTGCCGCCCAGACCGAACGGATTGCCGATCGCGATGATCCAGTCGCCCACGCGCGCCTCGCTCGACGATCCGAATTCGACGAAGGGGAAGTCCTTGTCGCTCTGGATCTTAAGCACGGCGAGGTCGGATTCGGGATCCTTGCCGATCAGCTCGGCCTCGTACTCGGTGCCGTCAGGCATGGTGACGGTGATCGATTCCAGCTCGCCATTGCCCTGCACGGAAATGACGTGGTTGTTGGTCACGACATAGCCATCGGCGCTGATGATGAAGCCCGAGCCCAGCGACTGCGCCTCGCGCGTCTGGTTCTGGCCCTGTCCACCGAACAGCCCTTCGAACGGGGTGCCCGCGAACGGGTTGTTGGCCACCTGCACGCGCTGGCGGGTCGAGATGTTGACGACCGCCGGCTGCAATTGCGCGGTCAGGTCGGCAAAGCTGGCGGGCGCGCCCGAACGGGGCACGACGCGATTGATCGACGCATCGTCGTTCTGGGCGACTTGAGCGCCTGCGGGAAAGCCGGTTGCGAAGGAGAGGGCTGCGCCGCCAGCAAGCAGCGCGGCGGTGACCGAATAGGCGTAGCGCACGATTTGGGTCCTCTTGAAATGTTTCATGAATTCTTGTGGCGGTTTCAGGTCAATATGGGGAGGGAGGGGAAATTTTCCATTGACCGCGACATTTCACGACAAACGCCCTTAACCCGGATTGAATAAGGGGGCGGCGGCGCCGTCAGGCCCCACCGCAGACCCCGCCGCAGGCCGGATCAGCGGCGGCCCCTGAACTGGCGCAGATATTCGTTCTCGGGCGACAGGATGATCGAGCTTTCGCTGTTCACGTTCCCGTCGGCAAACACCGCGTCATAGCTCTGCATCGCGCGGTAGAAGTCGTAGAAGTCGGGGTCCTGGTTGAACGCCTGCGCATAGGTGCGCGACGCCTCGGCCTGCGCTTCGCCGCGAATGATCTGCGCTTCCTTGGAACCCTGCGCGCGGATCGTGTCCGATTCCTGCTTTCTGGCGGTTTCCATGCGGGTGAAGGCGGTTTCAAGCGGGCGTCCGGCGGGAAGGTCGGCGCGCTTGATGCGCACGTCGATGACCTGCGCGCCATATTCGCGCGCTTCCTTGTCCAGCCCCTCGCGGATTTCCTCCATCGACGCGCTGCGCTCTGCGGTCAGCAGCGCCTGGAAACTGCGCGTGCCCAGCCGCTGGCGAAGCACGGAGTTCAGGATCGGCTGCAACGCCTCGGCCACGCGCTCGGTGCTGCCCGCGGTCTGCACCATCAGCACGGGGTCGATGATGCGGAACCGCGCATAGGCGTCCACTTCCAGACGGCGCTGGTCGCGGCTCAGCACTTCCTGCCGCTGCATGTCGACGTCCATCACCTGCTTCGACACCCACACGACGCGTTCAAGGATCGGAATGCGCGGCACGACGCCCGCGCCGGTGCTGCCGAAATCGGCATTGGGGCGGAAACGGTTGGCGACGCGCACGGGTTCACCCGTGCGGACGATCACCGCCTGCATGGTCTCGGGCACCACGATGAAGGAGGACAGGATCACCGCCAGCGCGATGGCCCCGCCGATGATCGCCAGTTTCCAGCGTTCCCAGATCGCGTCCATCAGTTGCTCTCCTGCGGGGTGGCGGGGGCGGGCGCGGGGCTGCTGCGCCGTGCTTCGGGCAGCGGCAGATAGGGGACGACGCCATCGGCCTCGACCACGGTCTTGTCGGTCTGGCGCAGCACGCGCTCCATCGTCTCGTAATACATGCGGCGGCGGGTCACTTCGGGGGCGAGGCGATATTGCTCGTACACCTCGTTGAACTCCTGCGCCTCACCCTCGGCGCGGGCGGTGACCTGTTCGGCCCATGCACGCGCGCGGTTGATGTCGGATTGCGCATCCTGCTGCGCGGCCAGCACTTCGCGGAAGGCGTCGATCACCTGCTCGGGCGGGTCGGCCTTCTTGATCTCGACGCCCTGAATGCTGACGCCCGCGCGATAGGCATCGAGCAGCGCCTGCATGTTGGCGGCGACGCTGCGCTCGATCTCGGCGCGGCCCGAACCGGACAGCGCCTGATCCAGCGTCACCTCTGCGACAGAGGCGCGCATCGCGGCCTCGGCCACTTCCTTCACCGTCTCGTCAGGGTCGGCCAGCTGGAACTTGTAGAGCTTGAGGTCCTTAATGTTCCAGCGAATGAGATAGGACAGGTCGACCAGGTTCTGATCGCCGGTCAGCATCAGCTTCTCGCCCTCGCCTTCGGGGATCGTGTCGCGGCGGATCGAGGTCACGTCCTCGATCTCAACCTGCTGGATCGGCCAGGGCATGGTGAAGGACACGCCGGGGGTCAGCGTCCTTTCGTACTTGCCGAAAGTGGTGACGATGCCCTGTTCCTTGGGATCGACCATGTGAAAGCTGGAGATCAGCAACCAGAACGCGACCACCGCGATGACCAGCAGCGGCACCCAGCTTTTACCGCCGGGGGCCTGCGGCATGCGCGGGAATCCGCCGCCGCCGCCGCCGCTCGGACCGCCGCCGGGACCGCGCTGGCCGCGGCGGCCGAACAGATCCTCGATATTGGCGGCACGGCGCGGTCCGCCGGACGCACCGGCGCCTCCCTCGGGCAGCCAGGGATTTTTCGGTTTGGATTTGGGCGGGCGGTTTCCGTCGTCCGCGGCAGGCCTGTCGCCGCGCGGCGCATCGTCCGAAGCCCCATCGCCCGCATTCGGTGCATCGTCACCGCTGTCGTCGTGGCCAGAGCCCGGCGATCCCCACGGGTTGCGACCGGCCATTCCCAAAATTGCGTCCTTCACGGACCCGCCCAAGTCTTTCATGTATCTCCTTATAGGTATGTGGGCCGATAAAAACAGGGGCATGGCGCGAAAATCGCCCCAAAGGACGGGTGCGGCAGGGAGCGGGGCGGGGAGCGGGGCGAAAGCGATCGATGAAATCGATTTTGTGGCATTGGATTTTGCGCATCAAGCTGCCAGTGCATGCGCCATGGCCGACGACACGCAGAACCAGACCGCCGCGATCCAGTCCCGACTTGCGCCCGTGGCCGGCGACCGGCTGGCGGGGGGGCGCGTGGGCGCGACCGGCGCGGTGACGCTGGTGCTGGAAACCGGCTGCATGGACGCGGCGGCGCGCGACGCGCTGGAGCAGGCGGTGCGGAGCGCGCTCGCGGATATGGGCGTGGATGAGCTTCGCGTCGCGCACATGGCCGAACGCAGCGCACAGCCCCCCGCGCCCAAGGGACCGCGCCTGATCGCGGTCGGTTCGGGCAAGGGCGGCGTGGGCAAGTCCACCCTCTCGGCCAATCTGGCGGTCGCGCTGGCGCGCAAGGGGCGCAGGGTCGGGCTGGTCGATGCCGACATCTACGGTCCCTCGCAGCCGCGCCTGCTCGCGGCGGAGGGGATGACACCCACGGCGCGTGAGAAGCAGCTGATCCCGGTGCAGACCGCGTTCGGCGTGAAGATGCTGTCGATGGGCCAGCTGGTCGAGGCGGGCAAGGCGATCGCATGGCGCGGGCCCATGGCGGCAGGCGCGCTGACACAATTGATGGAGGCCGACTGGGGCGACATCGACGATCTGGTGATCGACCTGCCGCCCGGCACCGGCGACGTGCAGCTGACCATGATCCAGAAGTTCAAGCCCGCGGGCGCGGTGATCGTCTCCACCCCTCAGGACCTTGCGCTGATCGACGCCACCCGCGCCATCGCCTTTTTCGAAAAGGCCGACGTGCCGGTGCTGGGCGTGGTCGAGAACATGGCGGGCTATGTCTGCCCCCATTGCGGCGAGGCAAGCGATCCCTTCGGCACCGGCGGCGCAGAGGCCGAGGCGAAGCGGCTGGGCTATCCGTTCCTTGGCCGCATTCCGCTGGCCATCGACATCCGCACCGCCAGCGACGAGGGCGAGCCACCCGCCGCGGGCGAGGGCGCGATCGCCGATTCCTTCGCGGCGCTGGCAGACCGGCTGCTTGAGGGCGTGCGATGAAGGAGGCTGAAGACAAGAAGCGCGGGCTTCAGCCGCATATGACCCGCCGCAACCTGCTGATCGCGGGCGCGGCGGGCGGCGGGATCGTCGCGGNTTGGGCGCTGATGCCGCGCGACTATCCGGTTCCTCTTCCCGCGACCGAGGGCGAGCAGGCGTTCAACGCCTGGCTGAAGGTCGGGCGCGACGGGGTCGTCACCGTGGCCGTGCCGCAGCTGGAAATGGGGCAAGGCGTCACCACGCTGCTGCCGCGCATCGCCGCGCAGGAACTGGGCGCGGACTGGCGGCAGGTCGCGGTCGAGCCTGCGCCGATCAGCGCCGCCTATGCCGATCCGGTGCTGGCGGCGCACTGGTCGGGGCTGTGGTCGTCGAACTGGCTGGGACTGGCCGACGATCCGGACGATTATCTGGTCGAGCGCCATGCCGAGACCGAGCGGCTGATGGCGACCGCCGATGGCACCGGCCTCGCGGCGTACGAGCTGAAGCTGCGCGAGGCCGCCGCTGCCGTGCGCACCGTTCTCGCCATGGCCGCCGCCGACCGCTGGGACGTGAATTTCGAGGAATGCACCGCCGAGGCGGGCTTCATCACCCATCAAGGCAAGAGCCTGCGCTTCGGCGAGCTGGTGGACGAGGCGGCCTTGCTGACCCCGCCCGACCCGGTGCCGCTGCGCCCCGATCCTTCCAGCGCGACGACGCCCGACCTGATCGGAACCGGCGGGCTGATGGAGAGCGGCTGGCTCGGCAGGCTGGACGGCCCGTCCAAGGTCGACGGCAGCTATCCCTTCGCCGCCGACATCCGCATCCCCGACCTTGTCTATGCCGCCATCGCGCATGGGCCATTGGCGGACAGCGTGCTCGACAGTTTCGATGCCGACGCCAATGACAGCGCCGCGCGGCGGGNGATCGGCTATCTGGGCCGGGTCGAGGGCGAGGGCTGGCTCGCCTGCGTCGCCAACAGCCAGTGGGCGGCGGAAAAGGCGCTGGGGCTGATGAAGCCGCGCTTTCGCCCCGGCCGCGCGCTGCCCGACGATTCGCGGATCGAGGGCGCGCTGGACCTTGCCATGGCGGAAGGCGATCCGGTGGTGATCCACCAGCAGGCCGATCCGCTGCCCGCGCTGCAGGGCATGGGCGTGACCGAGGCATCGTACAGCTTCGCCCCGCAGCTTCACGGCACGGTCGAGACGGTCAGCGCCACCGCGCGCTTTGCCGACGGGCGGCTGTCGCTGTGGATGGCGGCGCAGGCCCCCGGTGCGGCGCGGCGCGCGGCGGCCGAGGCGATTGGCATACAGGAAAGCGATGTCGTGCTGCTGCCGACGGGCGCGGGCGGCAGTTTCGATTCACGGCTCGACATATCCATCGCGCGCGAAGTCGCCGCCATCGCCTTTGCCATCGGACGGCCGGTGCAGCTGAGCTATTCGCGCTGGCAGGAACATCTGCGCGCCCTTCCGCTGCCGCCCGCTCGCATCGACTGCCGCGCGCTGGTGGGCCAGCAAGGCACGATCCGCGCATGGCACAGCCGCATCGCCACCCCCGCGGCGGCGCGCCAGATGCACGAAAGGCTGGAAAACGGCCTTCGCCCGGAAGCCGCGATGGAAGCGGCATCCGGCCTCGTCGATCCGCCCGCGCTGATGGGCCATGCGCCGCCCTATGCGATCCCCGAAATGCTGGTCGATTGCGTCCCCGCCGATGTCGGCATTCCGGTGGGACGGCTGCGCGGCAATGGCGAGATTCATCCGTGTTTCGCGACCGAGAGCTTCGTGGACGAGGTCGCCCGCGCCAATGGCGAGGAGCCGCTGTCGTTCCGCATCGCCATGCTGGGCAACAACCCGCGCCTGTTCGCCTGCCTGCAGGGCGCGGCGCAGCTGGCGGGCTGGGACGGCGGCGTGGACGGCAGCAGCGAGGGGCTGGCCTGCTGGCAGATGGCGGACCCGGCGGGCCGCGCGGATGGCGGCGGCTATATCGCGGTCATCGCCGATGCGCGGCTGGGGTCCAGCGAGACAGGAGGCGGAGTCGAGGTGTCCAGCCTGTCGGCCTATGTCGATATCGGGCGGATCGTCGATTACGACCTCGCGCTTCAGCAGATCGAGGGCGGGCTGATCTATGGCATGTCGCTGGCGCTGGGCATGGCGGCGGGATTCGACCGGGGCCTGCCGCGCGAACGCACGCTGGCGGCGCTGAACCTGCCCGGCCTGGCCCGCATGCCCGAAATCAACGTCGGTTTTGCCGAGAACGACGCCCCGCCCTTCGATCCGGGCGAGATCGGCGTGGTCGCCGCGCCCCCCGCGATCGCCAATGCCTTGCGCGCCGCGACCGGCAGCCGCTATCGCTCCATGCCGATCCGGATCAGCCAGATGCAGCCCGCCACCCCCCAGCAGGACACCGCCGACGTCAATGCTGCCGAGGCCGCCCCGGAACCGGCGGCCGATGAAGTCGCCCCCGACGCCGCGCCGCCGGACTATGACGAGCCGGTCGAACTGCCCGATGGAACCATCGCCCAATGAACCGATTCACGCCCATGCCCCGGCCAGAAGGCCATCCCGCCGCCCCGACCGGACGGGGCGCGGTGCTGCTGGTCAATCTCGGCACGCCCGACGCCGCCGAAAAGGGCGCGGTAAAGCGCTATCTGGCCGAATTCCTGTCCGACCGCCGCGTGGTCGAGATCCCGCCCATCGCGTGGCAGCCGATCCTGCGCGGCATCATCCTCAACACAAGGCCCGCGAAATCCGCCCATGCCTATGCGCAGGTGTGGACCAAGGACGGCTCCCCGCTCGCCGCGATCACCCGGCAGCAGGCCGAGGCGCTGCAGGACCGGCTGGGCGATCCCGAACAGGGGGCGGTCAAGGTCGATTGGGCGATGCGCTATGGCAGGCCCGCGATTGCCGACAAGGTGCAGGCGCTGAAGGACGCAGGGTTCGACCGCATATTGTTCGCGCCGCTCTATCCGCAATATTCGGGCGCGACCACGGCGACGGCGGTCGATGCGCTGGGCGCGGCACTGGCGAAAATGCGCTGGCAGCCCGCGATCCGCACCCTGCCGCCCTATCACGACGATCCGGCCTATATCGCCGCATTGCAGGCCGATATCGCGCGGCAGGTGTCGGCGCTGGACTGGACGCCGGAGGNGCTACTGCTGTCGTTCCACGGCATGCCCGAACGCACGTTGCAACTGGGCGATCCCTATCACTGCCATTGCCGCAAGACCGCGCGCCTGCTGGCCGAAGCCATGGCCAAAACCCATCCCGGCCTGCGGGTCGAGGTCAGCTTCCAGTCCCGCTTTGGCCGCGCCAAATGGCTGGAACCCGCGACCGACACCGTGCTGGAGGCAGAGGGCGAGGCAGGCACCAAACGGCTGGTCGTCGCCGCGCCCGGCTTTTCGGCCGATTGCCTCGAAACGCTGGAGGAACTGGCGCTGCAGGGCCGCGACCAGTTCACCCAGGCAGGCGGCGAGCAATTCGCCGCGCTGGCGTGCCTGAACGATGGGGAAGCGGGCATGGACATGCTCGAGGTTCTGGTTCGCCGCGAATTGTCGGGCTGGGCCTGATCGCCCCGGCCTGATCGCATAAAGAAGACACCGCATCCGAAAGAGTAAGCGGGATCATGGGGAATAGTTTCCCCATGGCCTGTCCGCCGTGGCATCATCGTGCGGCGGGGTGAAAGACAACGAAGAGTGTCGATGGACGGCAAAACGCAGAATCTGGAGCGATTACGGACGCATTTCGGCGGTTTCGTGCAGCGCGCAGGCGACGATCCGCGGCGGCTGCTAGGCCTTGCGAAAAGCGCGGAGCGGCTTGGGCTGTGGGTACAGTCGCGCCAGTTGCTGCTGCGTGCGCGGGCCAGCGCCGAGCCGGGATCGAAGCTTCACCGCGAGATTCGTGACTGGATAGCGGGGGCCATACCCTCGTGGCACTGGTCGATGCTGCGCGACGAGGCGCGCAATGCGGCCTTCGAACGCGCGATCCGGCGCGCGGTCAGGCCGGGCGACCGGGTGCTCGACATCGGCACGGGATCGGGCCTGCTTGCCATGATCGCGGCGCGTGCGGGTGCGGGCGAAGTTGTCGCCTGCGAAAAGGACCCGCTGCTGGCGGATGCGGCGCTCCATATCGTCAGGCGCAACGGGCTTTCGGATCGCATCCGGGTCGTTGCGGCCAGTTCGCAGGATCTCGATCCCGCTGACGATGCGATCGGTAGCTTCGACGTGATCATCGGCGAAGTGCTGGGCAATGATGTGCTGCACGAAGGCATGCTGCCGACGATGAAAGACGCTGCCTCGCGCCTGCTGCGCCCCGGCGGGCGCATGGTGCCGCCAACCGCCGAAGCGCGGATTGCCCTGTGCCACTGGACCCGCTTCGCCCCGCTGGAGCGCGTGTCGGGTTTCGATCTGGCCGATATCAACCCGCTGATGATGGCGACCCGCAGGCTGAACGCGGATCAGGGCGACCTGGCGCTGCGCAGCAATCCGGCGGCGCTGTTCACCTTCGACTTTGCCGATCCTGACATGCTTGAAACGGGTGAAAACCGCGTGCTGCTGGAAGGCACGGGCGGGGCGGCGAATGGCGCGGTGCAATGGCTGCGCATCGATCTGGGCGGGTCGGACACTTACGAGAACCATCCGCTTTCAAACGGCGAGTCGCACTGGCGGCCTTTGTTCTATCCGTTCGAAAGCCCCATCGACACGGCGCCGGGCGCACTCGTCGCGATAGAGGGTTCGCACGACGCACACTCGGTCCGGATCAGGCCGGGCTAGCGGCTCCGCTCATTTGGCGTGGGCGATCAATCTGCGGGCTCGTCCTGCCGCACGAAGGGCAGCATGTTCGCGCAGTAATCCGCCTTGCCCAGCGCCACGCCCTTGTGCCGCAGGATCGCATAGGCGGCCATCAGGTGGAAATAAAACTGCGGCAGCGCCCAGTCGCGCGCATATTGCTGCGCGGTCAGGTCCAGCACCATGCCATTGGGCAATGCATGCGCCAGCGCGCCATCGGGATCGGCGTCCAGCGTGTCCGCCCCCAGCGCCTCCACCTCGGCAATCGTGGCGGCGATCAGCACCTGCGCATCGGCGATGGTGCCGGGATTGTCGCCCGCCGCGCGCCCCTGTTCGACGATGGCGGCGACGCGCTCGGGAAACGGCTTGTCCTGCAGCCTGTGCAGCGCCTCGAGCACCTGCACGCAGGCAAAGCGCAGCTGCGTCGCCAGCGGGAACATGTCGTCCGCCAGCCGCGCCGACAGCAGTATCTCCGCTTCATCGGCAGGCAATTCGGCCTTCGCCTTGTCGAGCCATGCCGACAGATTGGTCAGCAAAGGCACATAGGTAGGCGCAAGAAGATTGGTGAAGGAAATCATGGGGTCCGGGGCGGTTTTCGCGTCTTGCGGCAGGATCGCCGCTATTCCTCCAGCTCGATATCCCAGTACAGCCAGTCGCGCCACGTCTCGTGCAGATAGTTGGGCGGAAAGCCGCGCCCCTTTTCCTGCAGCTGCCAGCTGGTCGGGCGGATCGGGTCGACATGCAGGTGCATATGCGCCTGCTTCGGCGTGCGCCCGCCCTTCTTCATGTTGCACGGCGCGCAGGCGGTGACGATGTTCTCCCAGCTGGTCTTGCCGCCCAGACGGCGCGGCAGCACGTGGTCGAAGGTCAGCTGCTTGGGGCTGCCGCAATATTGGCAGCAGAACCGGTCGCGCAGGAACAGGTTGAACCGGGTGAAGGCCGGGAACTGCGACGGCTTCACGAATTCCTTCAACGCGATCACGCTGGGGATCTTCATGTCGAGTGAGGGGGAATGCACCTCGCGGTCATAGCTGGCGACGATGGCCACCCGGTCGAGGAACACCGCCTTGATCGCGGTCTGCCACGGCCACAGGCTTAACGGATAATAGGAAAGCGGCGTGTAGTCGGCGTTGAGGACAAGGGCAGGGCAACTCGCAAGCTTGCGGACGGGATCATCGTCCGCGCTGGCGAGCCTGGCCTTCTGTTCGATCAACTCAGCCCGAAACATATCCTTTGCCGCGCCTCCCTTTGAGCGGAAGGCCTTTGGACAGCCCTCCCACGGTGCGCCACGGCGGTATGCAGCCACACGGCTGCCCGGAACATCACATTGCCAATAGCGCCGGTACGGGGCGCTGACTGGCAGGGTTGGATGACCGCATGATGACGCATGACAATGCAATTGCTGCCCTGACCGGCCTTGCGGGTCAAGATGGCGCGAGGGCCGCTTTCCACAGTCCGTGCACATGATGTGCCGTGTTTGTGCCCCTGTTGTCCGCATTTTGCCCACGATCTGTCCGCAGGCTTGTACACAGGAGGCGCGCGCGGCAGAGACATGCGCGATGATCGTCACCCGCTTCGCGCCCAGCCCCAACGGCCCGCTGCACCTTGGCCATGCCTATGCGGCCATCGTCGCGCACGACCGGGCGCGCGAGAGTGAAGGCCGCTTCCTGCTGCGGATCGAGGATATCGACGGCGCGCGCAGCCGCGGCGAATTCGCAGAGGCCGCGCTGGAGGATCTGCGGTGGCTCGGACTCGACTGGGACGGCGAGGCGATCCGCCAGTCCTCGCGCATCGCCGCCCATGCCGGGGCGCTGGAAAGGCTGAAGCACGAGGGCCTCGTCTATCCATGCCGCTGCACCCGCGCCGAAATCGCCGCAGCAGCGACGCAGATGGGTCCGGATGGGCCGGTCTATCCCGGCACCTGCCGCGGACAGCATATCGCCACCGACCGCCCCGTCGCATGGCGGCTCGACATGGCAGAGGCACTGCGCCGTTCCGGACCGCTGACATGGCAGGACGAGATCGCAGGCATGGTCCGCGCCGCGCCCGAAATCTTCGGCGATGTCGTGCTGGGCCGCAAGGATGCGCCGGGCAGCTATCACCTTGCCGTCACGCTGGACGATGCGGCGGACGGCATCACAGTGGTCACGCGGGGCATGGACCTGTTCGCCTCCACCCATGTCCACCGCCTGCTGCAGGCGCTGCTGGGCCTGCCGGTGCCGGTGTGGCACCACCATGGGCTGCTGCTGGAACCAAATGGGCACAAGCTGGCGAAGCGGCGCGGATCGCCGTCGCTGGCGCAGCGCAGGCTGGCGGGTGAGGACGGCGCGGCGCTGGCGCGGCAGTTGCGCGCGGGCGTGTTTCCGGGCGACCTGACCTTAGGGGCAGGGGGCTATGGGGGGACTGGCACTATCGCCTCATCGTCCCTATCTGGGCAGCCATGAATACATTCCTCGCCATCGTCATTGCCATTCTGGCCGTCATGGTCGTCGTCTCGCTGGTGCGCGGTATCGTCGCGTTTCTGCAAACGACGCGGCTCGACCTCGAAGGCGGGGAAGAGCGGGTGAAAATGATGCAGGAACGCCAGAACAAGGCGATGTTCGCACGCATCAAGTACCAGGCCGCCGCCATTGCCGTGGTCGCGCTGCTGCTGCTGATCGCGCGCTGAGCGGCGCGCATCCCGCATGGTCCGGCTGAACAGGATATACACGCGCACGGGCGACGACGGCACCACCGGCCTTGTCGACGGATCGCGCCTGCCCAAGCATCACGCCCGCATGGAAGCCATCGGCGCGGTGGACGAGGCCAATAGCGCCATCGGCCTTGCCGCGGTCGCGCTGCCCGGGGATCCCATCGCCGATACGCTGCGCCGCGTTCAGAACGATCTGTTCGACCTTGGCGCCGACCTTGCCACGCCATTGGGAGAGGGCGAGGATTTCGCCCCGTCCGAAATGGTGCTGCGCATGGTGGAATCGCAGACCGCATGGCTGGAAAGCGCCATCGACGATGCGACGGGCAACCTCGAACCGCTGACCAGCTTCATCCTCCCCGGCGGCAGCGAAGCCGCCGCGCGCCTGCACGTCGCCCGCGCCAGCGCGCGCCGCGCCGAACGCAGCGTGGTCGCCATGGCCGCAGAAGTACCGGTCAATCCCGCCGCCAGCGCCTATATCAACCGGCTGTCCGACCTGCTGTTCGTGCTGGCCCGGCTTGCCAATGACGGCGGCAGCGACGACGTGATGTGGGTGCCCGCCGGAAACCGGTGAACCCGGAACAAGCGCCCCCCGCCATCCGTTTGTCCTGCAAAGCCCCCTAGCAACAGGACAATTATCATGGCCGATCCCCGCAACGACCTTCCGCCCGAAACGGTGAACGACGAACAGGTCGACAAGGACGCACAGGCGCAGACCGTCGCCGCACAGGCAAAGGGCCGCAGCCCGTCGAGCTTTGGCCTCGATGAGGATAGCGAAAAGGCCATCGGTTCGATCACCAGCGACGGCGACGGCAAGGAAGACCTTGTCGATCACATCAAGCAGATGGACCGCGGCGGCATCGACATGTCCGCCTATCGCGGCGAGCCGAACATGGACGACAACGAACAGAAATACGGCAAGCGCAATGTCATGAAGGACGAGCCGGGCAATTCCGAGAGCTGATCAGCCGCCGGGCAAATCTTCCAGCAGGAACCAGATCGCCCCGATCAACGTCAACGCCCCGGCGCAGACCGACCACGCGATATAGCGAAGGTGCGGCGCGCCGGGGCGATCGACGGCATGGCCGCTCATCCTCTCCAGCGCTTTGCGCGCGCGATGCGCCGCCACGAATGCCAGCGCCACCGCCAGCACGATGAAGATCGAGGCGATGGCGCGCGCCACCCACCACGGCTCCACCGCGCCGAACAGCGCCTTGAAACCCAGCCCGATCGCGATGGCGCCGAACGCGGTGCGGATCCAGCCCGCGAACGTGCGCTCGACCGCCATGACGGTGCGGTCCTCGGCCATATCGGTGCGGTCATGGGCAAGATCGTCGCTGTCTTCGCTTTCGGCCTTGCCGTTATAGGGATCGTCCTCGGCCATACAGGCTTAACCGCCGCACGAAGGATCGGGTTCCGAACCCGTCAGTCCCCCGCCTCGGCCTTCAACCTGTAGAGCATGTCCAGCGCCTCGCGCGGGGACAGCGCGTCGACATCCAGATCGCGCAGCGCCTCGCGCAGCGTGTCGCATTGTTCCTCCGCCGCTTCCGCCGCCGCCGCGAACAAGGGCAATTCGCCCAGCCCCGCCGCCAGCCCGCCGGTTTCAGCGCGGCCCTTCTCCAGCTTTTGCAGCACCGCCTTGGCCCGCGCGATCACCGGCGCGGGCAGACCTGCCAGCCGCGCCACCGACAGGCCATAGGATCGGTCCGCAGGCCCCTCGGCCAGCTCGTGCAGCAGCACCAGATCGCCCTTCCACTCGCGCGCCCGCACATGGTGCAGCGACAAGGCCTCGCAGCTCTCGGCAAGGCGCGAGAGCTCGTGGTAATGCGTCGCGAACAGGCAGCGCGATTTCAGCGTCGTGTGCACGCTTTCCGCCACCGCCCATGCCAGCGCCAACCCGTCATAGGTGCTCGTTCCCCGCCCGACCTCGTCCAGGATCACGAAACTGCGGTCGGTGGCCTGCGACAGGATTGCGGCGGTCTCTACCATCTCGACCATGAAGGTCGAGCGCCCGCGCGCCAGATTGTCCGACGCGCCCACGCGGCTGAACAGCCGGTCGACCAACCCGATCCGCGCCGCCTCCGCCGGCACGAAGCCGCCCGCTTGCGCCATCAGCACGATCAGCGCGTTCTGCCGCAGAAAGGTCGACTTGCCGCCCATGTTCGGCCCGCCGATCAGCCACAGCCGCGACCTTTCCGACAATTCGCAATCATTGGCGACGAACCGCTCGCCCGCGCGGGACAGCGCGTCCTCGACAACCGGATGGCGGCCCGCCCGGATGTCCAGCGTCTGGCTGTCCTCCACCTCGGGCATGACCCAGCCCGCATGTTCGCCCGCGCGCTCGGCCCAGCCGGCACACACGTCGATCCGCGCCAATGCCTGAGCGGTGGCGGCAATCGCCTCGCGAGCCTCGACTGCCGTCGCCACCAGTTCCTCGAAATGCGCGTCCTCGGCCACCAGAGCGCGACCGCCCGCCTCGGCGATGCGGCTCGCTTCCTCGTGCAGCGCCAGCGCGTTGAAGCGCACCGCGTCCTTCATCGTCTGGCGGTGGGTGAACCCGCTCTCCGCCGCCATCAGCGCATCCGCATGGCGGGCAGGCACCTCGATGAAATAGCCCAGCACGCCGTTATGCTTGATCTTCAGCGTCGCGATGCCGGTCTGCTCGCGATATTTCGCCTCCAGCGCCGCGATCGCGCGGCGTCCGTTCTTCGCAATGTCGCGCAGCTCGTCCAGCCCGGCGTCATAGCCTGCCGCGATGAAGCCGCCCTGCGCCCGCTCGGTCGGCGGCGTTTCGACCAGCGCGCGGCTGAACAGCTCGATCAGCGCGCCGTGCCCCTGCAGGCGCGGCAGCAGCGCCTGCACCAGCGGCGGCATCTCGCCCCGCCGCGCCAGCCGGTCCTGCAGGCCAAGCGCCACGTTCAGCCCGTCGCGCAGCTGCCCCAGATCGCGCGGAGAGCCACGCCCCGCCACGATCCGTCCCAGTGCGCGCCCGATATCGGGCAGGGCGCGGAGTTCATCGCGCACCGCCTCGCGCAGCAGCGGGTCATCGTGCAGCCAGCCCACCGCCGCCAGCCGCGCGCGGATCGCCTNGACATCGCAGAGCGGCGCCGACAGATCCTCGGCAAGCAGCCGCGCCCCCGCGCCGGTCAGGCAGCGGTCGAGGCCATCGATCAGGCTGCCCTTGCGCGTCCCGCCTGCGGATACCAGGATTTCCAGCGATCCCCGCGTCGCCTCGTCCATCGCCAGATGCCCGTCCGCCGACCGCGCCCGCGGCGGCAGCAGCAGCGGCAATGTCCCGCGCCCGACATGGTCGAGATAGGCGATCAGGCCCCCGGCAGCCGCCAGCGCGGCGCGGTCGAACGCGCCGAACCCGTCGAGCGTCGCGACCCCGTGCAATTCCTTCAGCCGCGCCTCGCCCTTGTCGCTTGCGAATTCGCGGGCAGGGCGCAGGATTGCGTCTTCGGGAAGCGGATCGGCATCCTCCGGCGCGACAATCTCTGCCGCGCCAATGCGCGCCAGCGCCGCGCCTAAAGCCTCGGGCGCCACGCTTTCCAGCGCCATCTCGCCGGTCGAGATATCGACCGCCGCGATGCCGATCGTCCCGCGCACCGGCGCGATCGCCGCCAGCACATTGGCCCGCCGCGCTTCCAGCAGATTATCCTCGGTCAGCGTGCCCGCGGTCACGAAACGCACGATGTCGCGCGCCACCAGCGCCTTGGACGCCCGCCCTTCGGCCCGCGCACGTTCCTTGGCCTCGGCGGGCGTCTCGGTCTGCTCGGCAATCGCGACCCGAAGCCCTGCGCGGATCAGGCGCGCAAGGTAACTCTCTGCCGAATGCACCGGCACGCCGCACATCGGGATCGGCGCTCCATCATGTTCCCCGCGTGATGTCAGCGCGATGTCCAGCACCTGCGCGGCCCGCTTCGCATCCTCGAAGAATAGCTCGAAGAAATCGCCCATGCGGTAGAACAGCAGGCAATCGCCCGCCTTCTCCTTCAGCGCCAGATATTGCGCCATCATCGGGGTGACCGTTCCGCCTGCCATGGGCGAGAGCGTTAGCGACGCAGGCTCGATTCGGCCAAACCTCGCCGCGGCGCTATCCCCGGACATGCTGACCCCCGACATTCTGGCCCCCGACATTTTGGCGTGGGTCATGCTTGACCGGGATTTGTCCGACTATTACCGCAAGGGCAGCGGCGAAAATCGCAATGCAAACCCCTGTCGCTTGGCGGCGAATGGGCTATAGGCGCGCCAGCATCACATCGCGCGCAGCCCTTGGAGAGGGGCAAGAGGAGCAACCGACCTTGACCAGTGACGGTACCAACAAGCCCGACGTTTCCTTTACCGAGCGCGAGGCGCTGTTCTATCACGAGACGATCCGTCCCGGTAAGATCGAGATCATCGCCTCCAAGCCGATGGCGACCCAGCGCGACCTTTCGCTGGCCTATTCCCCCGGCGTTGCCGCCCCGGTGCAGGCGATCGCGGACGATCCGTCGATGGCGGCGCGCTACACCGCGCGTTCCAACCTTGTCGCGGTGATTTCCAACGGCACCGCGATCCTGGGCATGGGCAACCTCGGCGCGCTGGCGTCCAAGCCGGTGATGGAAGGCAAGTCGGTGCTGTTCAAGCGCTTCGCCGACGTCGATTCCATCGACATCGAGCTGGCGACCGAGGATCCCGAGGCGTTCATCAACGCGGTCGCGCTGATGGAGCCGACCTTTGGCGGCATCAACCTCGAGGACATCAAGGCGCCCGAATGCTTCATCATCGAGCAGGCGCTGCGCGAACGCATGAAGATCCCGGTCATGCACGACGACCAGCACGGCACCGCGATCATCGCCGCCGCCGGCCTGATCAACGCGTGCCACATCACCGGACGCAAGCTGGAAGACATCAAGATGGTGGTGAACGGCGCGGGCGCGTCGGCCATTGCCTGCACCGCGCTGATCAAGGCGATGGGCGTGAAACATGACAACGTCATCATGTGCGACCGTTCCGGCCCGATCTATCCGGGCCGCGACGACGTGGACCAGTGGAAGAGCGCGCATGCGGTCGAAACCAAGGCCCGCAGCCTGGAAGAAGCGCTGGTCGGTGCGGACGTGTTCCTCGGCCTGTCGGCGGCGGGCGCGCTGAGGCCCGAATGGCTGGAAGGCATGAACGACCAGCCGATCATCTTTGCCATGGCCAACCCGATCCCGGAAATCCTGCCCGAGGAAGCCAAGAAGGTGAAGCCGCGCGCGATCATCGCGACGGGCCGCTCGGACTATCCGAACCAGGTCAACAACGTGCTGGGCTTCCCCTTCATCTTCCGCGGCGCGCTCGACGTGCGCGCCACCGCCATCAACGAGGAGATGAAGATCGCCGCCGCCGAGGCCATCGCCGAACTCGCCCGCGAACGCGTGCCCGACGAGGTCGCGGCGGCCTACGGCGTCGACCACCAGTTCGGGCGCGAATATATCATCCCCGCCCCGTTCGACCCGCGCCTGATGGAGCGCGTCTCCGCCGCGGTCGCCAAGGCCGCGATGGACACCGGCGTGGCGCAGGGCACCATCGAGGATTTCGAGGCTTACAAGCTCTCGCTCAAGGCCCGGCTCAACCCCACCACCTCGGTCCTGACCAAGGTGTACGAGGATGCGAAGAAGAACCCCAAGCGCGTCGTCTTTGCCGAGGCGGAGGAGGACGTTGTCATCCGCGCCGCGATCCAGTTCCGCGATTTCGGCTATGGCCACCCGATCCTGGTGGGCCGCACGCAAGCGGTGCGCGACAAGCTGATCCAGCTGGGCGTCGACGATCCCGACAGTTTCGAGATCCAGAATTCCGCCGACAGCGACCACGTGCCCGCCATGGTCGAGCATCTCTACAATCGGCTGCAACGCCGCGGCTATACCGAGCGTGACGTGCGCCGCATGGTCAATCAGGATCGCAACATCTTCGGCTCGGCGCTGCTGGCGATCGACGCGGGCGATGCGATGATCACCGGCCTGACCCGCCCCTTCGCGCAGACCGCCAAGGAAGTGGCTACCGTGCTCGACCCCAAGGAGGGCGAGGTGCCCTTCGGCATCCATCTGATGATCGGCAAGAACTATACCGTGTTCCTTGCCGACACCACGATCAACGAACGGCCCGATGCGGCCATGCTGGCGCATATCGCGCGTCAGACCGCCAAGGTCGCGCGCCGTCTGGGCCACGATCCGCGCGTGGCGTTCCTGTCCTATTCGACCTTCGGCAATCCGTCGGGCAAATGGCTGGAAAACATCCGCGACGCGGTCCACATCCTCGACGAGGAAGGCGTGGACTTCGAATATGAAGGCGAAATGGCCCCAGACGCGGCGCTCAATCCGACGGTGATGAAGCTCTATCCGTTCAGCCGCCTGTCCGCGCCTGCCAACGTGCTGGTGATGCCGGGGCTGCAATCGGCGAACCTGTCGGCCAAGCTGCTGCGCGAACTGGCGGGCGCGTCCACCATCGGCCCGATGATGATCGGCATGGAAAAGCCGGTGCAGATCGCCCCGATGACCGCGATCGCGCCCGACGTGCTGACGCTGGCGGTGCTGGCGGCGGCCGGGGTCCTGAGCTGAGGCGCGTGATTAGCGGGAAGGCCGGCCGCGCCCTCCCGCTTCACGGATGCTTCTTCACAGATTTTGCGGCAGATCGTCCGCGATATCGTAGTAATCGCTCTTTTCGGCGGTGAAGATATGGGCGTGCGCCCGCGCGCCTGTCGGCCCGTCGAAGGCGCCCACGGCGACGGCGGTCCAGTCCCGTTCCAGCGGATCCCAGAACAAGGTCGATCCGCAGCGCGTGCAGAACCCGCGCCGCACCTTGGCCGACGACTGGTACCAACCCAGCGATTCCATGCCCGAAATTGACAGATCCGCCTCGGCAATATCGGCAGAGGCGAAGCTATGGCCCGATTGCTTGCGGCACGCGCGGCAATGGCAGATGTCGGGCGCGGGCAGATCGCCCTTCACGGTAAAGCGAACCGCGCCGCACAGGCATGATCCGTTATGCCGGGAAGGCTCCACCCGCCTAGTTACCCAGCACTTCGTCGACCCACACCGGGACCAGCTCGCTTGCCGGGCCCAGCCGCGTCTCGTCGAAAAAGCGCGATCCCTTGCTTGGTTCGAGGTTCAACTCCAGCGTGCGCGCCCCGTTCGCCTTTGCCTCGCGCACGAAGCCCCCGGCGGGATAGACCGCGCCCGACGTGCCGATCGACACGAACAGGTCGCAATCCGCCAGCGCCTGATAGATGCGGTCCATCTGATAGGGCATCTCGCCGAACCACACGACATCGGGGCGCAGCGCGCTCTCGCCGCATTCGGGGCAGGGCGGGCGGGTGATCAGCGGACCGGTCCACGGCGAACGCACATCGCAGGCGGTGCACCATGCGTTCAGATGCTCGCCATGCATGTGCAGCACATTGGCTGCACCCGCCCGCTCGTGCAGATCGTCGACGTTCTGCGTCACGATCAGCAATTCGCCGTCCCAAGCCGCGTCCAGCCGCGCCAGCGCGTCATGCGCCGGGTTGGGCTGCTTCTGCTGGATCGCCTCGCGCCGCATGTCATAGAACCGCAGCACCAGCTCGGGGTCGCGGGCAAAGCCCTCGGGCGTGGCGACATCCTCCACCCGGTGCTGTTCCCACAGCCCGCCTTCCGAACGAAACGTGTCGATCCCGCTTTCGGCGGAAACACCCGCGCCGGTCAGGATCACGATATTGCGAACTCGCTCCATGACCGCCATGAAGCACGCCGACCAAGGAGAATGCAATGGCAGCTATCGGTATCGTCGGCTCGGCAGGGCGCATGGGGCAGGCTTTGGCCGCCGCCATAGACGAGGCGGGCGAGACACAGGCAGGCGGCGCGGACCGGGGCGACGACGTCGGCGCGCTGGCGGGCAAGGCCGATGCGCTGGTCGATTTCTCCACGCCGGGCGCGCTGGCGGATACGCTGGACGCCTGCGTAAAGGCGGGCATCCCGCTGCTGATCGGCACCACCGGGCTGAGCGCGGAGAACCATGCCGCCATCGACGCGGCGGCGCGGACCATCCCCGTGCTGCAGACCGGCAATACATCGCTGGGCGTCACCATGCTGGCCGCATTGGTCGAACAGGCCGCCGCGCGGCTGGGCGACGACTGGGACATCGAGATTGTCGAGATGCATCACCGCATGAAGGTCGACGCCCCCTCGGGCACCGCGATCCTGCTGGGCGAGGCTGCCGCCAAAGGACGCGGCATCGATCTTGCCGCCAACACCGAAAGCGGCCGCGACGGCCACACCGGCGCGCGGGCCACCGGCGCCATCGGCTTCGCGGCCCTGCGCGGCGGTACGGTCGCGGGCGAACACAGCGTCATCCTGGCCGGAGAGCAGGAGCGCATCACCATATCCCACAGCGCCGAGAATCGCGCGATCTTCGCACGCGGCGCGGTCAAGGGTGCCAAATGGCTGATCGGCAAGCCCGCAGGCCGCTACACCATGAACGACGTGCTGGGCCTCTGATGGCGGAAAAAAGAGGCCACGCGCCGAAGAACAAGGCGGAGATCTTCGAATTCTTCCGCCTGCTGGCCGAGGATAATCCCGACCCGCAGACCGAGCTGGAATTCGGCAACGACTACCAGCTCGTCGTCGCGGTCGCCTTGTCGGCGCAGGCCACCGATGTCGGCGTCAACAAGGCGACGAAGAAACTGTTCGCCGAGGTAAAGACCCCGCAGCAAATGCTCGAGCTGGGCGAGGACGGGCTGAAGGAGCACATCAAGACCATTGGCCTGTTCAATTCCAAGGCCAAGAACGTGATCGCCCTGTCGCAGATGCTGATCGACACCTTCGGCGGCACCGTGCCGGACGACCGCGATTCTCTGGTCAAGCTGCCCGGCGTCGGGCGCAAGACCGCCAATGTCGTGCTGAACTGCGCGTTCGGACAGCCGACCTTCGCGGTCGACACCCATGTCTTCCGCGTCTGCAACCGCACCGGCGTGGCCAAAGGCAAGACGCCCGACAAGGTCGAGGCGCAGCTGGAGAAAAAGGTCCCCGAACCCTTCCGCATGGGCGCGCATCACTGGCTGATCCTGCACGGCCGCTATCTCTGCAAGGCGCGCACGCCCGAATGCTGGCGCTGCCCTGTGGTCGACCTGTGCGGCTACAAAGACAAGGTGCTGGAGAAACCCAAGACTCGCTGACCGGCTTGGAAACGGCAAGCAATCTGATAGGCTTGCCCGATGCATGATCTGACCCGATGGGCGCTCGCTGCCCTGCCGCTGCTTGCGGCGCTGACCACCCCCGCCGCCGCACAGGAAACGCTCGCCCCCGAAGTGCGCGGCCGCCCGGCGGAGGCACCCGACGAATGGGCCATCACCTTGCGCGGTGCGGCGCTGGTGACGCCCGCATGGCTGGGTTCGGACGACATCTCGCTGTCATTGTTGCCCGATATCCGCGTGCAATACGGGGACGAGATTTTCGCCTCCATCCCCGAAGGCCTGGGCTGGAATGCGATCAAGTCGAACGGCTGGACCGTCGGCCCGCTCGCCAAGATCCGCTTTGGCCGTGACGAGAGCGATGGCGGATCGCCCTTCCTGATCGCGGGCGGCAGCGATGATCTGCTGGGCATGGGCGACATCGATCCCTCGGCCGAAATCGGCGGCTTCGTGCAAAAGCGGTTCGGCGCGCGCGGCCAGTGGGAAGCCCGCGCCGAAGTGCTCAAGGGCTTTGGCGGGCACGACGGCGTGGTGGCCTATACCTCGCTCGACTACCGGCTGCGCACGGGCCGCACCATGATCGGCCTTGGCCCAAGGCTGAACATCGTGAGCGGCGATTTCATGGACACCTATTTCGGCATCGACCAGGGGCAATCGGCGCGCACCGGCCTAGCGCCCTATGACGCCGATGGCGGCATATTGTCCTATGGCCTCGGCGCCAGCCTGATCCACCCGCTCTCGCGCCGCAGCGCGCTCAGCGCCTTCGGCAGCGTNGACCACCTCGGCAGCGAACCCGCCAACTCCCCCCTCGTCGAAGAACGAGGCCAGCGTGTGCAGTTTTCGCTGGGCGTGGGCTATGGGTACCGGTTCAGCCTGTAGGTAAGGTCGTCGGATTCGTACGGGTTATAAAGAAAAGCAGAATGTCCGCTAACGACCGATTGCGGACGTTCGTCGTTTTTGTCTTTGTGACTGCCTGCCTCTTAACAATAAGGCTCCCATGACCGCAGTCTACGATTGGATTTTTCAGCTCTGGCCCGACGCGATGGTTATTTTGGTCGCTAAGTGGCATATGGCGGTAGGCGCCCTAATTTTTTTCGGTTCGCTGCTTTTTGCGGCCATGGAGTTCCGATCGACAACGAGTGTTCAGCGAAAGCAAAAGCGATTTTTAGTCATTGCTTCTCTCGCAGTTGTGAGTGCTATCGCGATGGTGAACGGCTACCTTATCTATCGTTGGAAAGTTGGATGACTATCGTCCGCTTCCCACCCCATTCCCGCCGCCCGGTCCCTCTAGCGACGGCCCAAACAGCAGACATCATCCCATCACCCACACCAGCCCTCAATCCCGCGCCTCGTTGATCAGGTCGCGCAGGCAATCGGTGTGGCCGCGAAAGGCGCGCTCGCCTGCCGTGGTGATGGCGGCGCGGGTGCGGGGGCGTTTGCCGACGAAATCCTTGGTGATCGCCGCATAGCCTGCCGCTTCCAGCGCGTTCAGATGGCTGCCGAGATTGCCGTCGGTCGCGCCCGTCAGCTTCTTCAGCCGCGCGAATTCCAGCGGTTCGAACTTTCGCGCGGCATGCAGCGCCGCCATGATCCGCAGGCGCAGCGGCTGGTGGATGATGTCGTCGAACCCTTCCATCACGCGTCCCTCAGCCACAACCCGCCCAGCATCAGCCCGCCGCCCCCGGCCAGTGCCGCGAACAGCGCGGTCCATTCCGGCGCCAGCAGGAATCCCGCCATCACCACCGCAGCGATCCCCGCGCCCACNATCGCCAGCCGCGGCATCAGATTATAGCCCATGATCACATAGACCAGCCCCATCACCAGCGAGGGAAACGCCAGCGCCGCCATGGGTTCGACCGGCGCGAACAACACCAGCGTGGCGATGATGAACAGGCCGACCGTCAGCGTCATCACCGCGATCGTGCCCGCCGAATGATCGCGGCTGGCAGAACGGCTCGACTGCCGCCAGCTCAGCCAGAATGCCAGCGCTATGCCGACCACCGTCAGCGCGCCCCAGATCGGCGCCCAGCGCTCAGGCCCGGTGAACTGGCACGCCGCATAGCCGCAGGCCCACACGGCGCCCCACAGGACCAGATGCGGGCTGGCGGCGGCATATAGCCCCGACCGGACGGTGCGGGTCTCGGTTGCCTCGACGTCCCGCAGGACGGAACTGGCCTCTTGCTGCGAAATCATGGCGTCATCTCCATCTACTCTGCCTCATAGAGTATACGAACAGAGAGCTCTGTCAAGCAGAGTTATTTGCGATGTCGAGTCAGCTCGCGCTGTCCTACACGGCGATCCGGCGCTAGGGACGCATTTCGCAAAGGCTCTTTCAGATTGTCGAGATTTTCCCCGCACCCACCGGTGTCACCTTTGGCCCCTCAGGCCGCGGAATTCCGGGAAAAACAGGGGCGGACAGGGTGTGTAGGACGTGTCACCTTTGTCACTTTTCGAACGGGTTACAGCCCCAGGTTCAGCCGCCGCGTTACCGTATAATCCATCACCGCGACCAGAAACCAGCTCAGCCGCCAACGCAGCCGGTTCCACAGCGTCGATCGCTCTTTGTGCAATTCGGGCGTGATCGCCTCGCTCGCGGGCAGGTGCTGGCTCACGAAGCCGCGCATGCGGTCCGCCAGCGCCGCATCCTCGATCCGCAGCATCAGTTCCAGGTTCAGATACAGGCTGCGCATGTCGAAATTGGCGCTGCCGACATAGACCGCATCGTCCAGCACGATCAGCTTGGTGTGCAGCTTGCACGCGCCGAATTCCCAGATCCGCGCATCGCGCTTCAGCAGATAGCGATACAGCGCCCGCGTCGCGCCGATAGTGGCATTATTGTCGGACTTGCCCGCCATCACCAGCCGCGTGTCGCCCTTTTCCGCGATCCGGGCGATCCGCCGCTGCAGCCGCTTGGGCGGCGAGAAATAGGCCATCATCATGTCCAGCCGGTCGCCCGCGATCAGATCCTCCGACACGCAGCGCGCCCAGCTCGACAGCCCCTTGGTCGGCCCGCCCACCAGCAGGCGCACCGGACCCTTGCCCGCATCCCACTGCCGCACGATCCGCCTGATCGCCGACCAGCGCGGCCTGCGCTGGCTGGTCCAGTCCAGCAGCCGATCGTACCAGCGCACCAGATCGGCCACCGCCTTGCCCTCGACCGTGACGGCCAGATCGTTCCACCCGTTCATCGCGGGCGGGCTGAAATAATCGTCCTCGATGTTGAAGCCGCCGATCATCGCCAGCCGCTCGTCCGCGACGACGATCTTCTGGTGGTTGCGGATCAGGTAACGCTGCGACCAATGCGCGCTGAAACGCGCCGTCTGCCCGCCGACGGCATTCAGCGGCTCGAGGAACTGTTCGCTGGCCGTGGCGCCGAACCCGTCAAGGATCAGCGTCACCCGCACCCCGCGCCGCGCCGCCGCGATCAGCGCATCGCGCACCTGATGCGACACCTCGTCCTCGGCGAAGATGTAAAAACACATGCGCAGCGTGCCCTGCGCTCCGTCGATCAGCGCGAGCAGCGCCTTCAGCCGATCCTTGCCCGCAGGATAGAAGCCCAGACAGTGGTCCTGCGCGGTCAGGTGAAACGGCGGCGGGTCGCGATAGGCCGGCGTCCCGGCGTTGATCGGCTCTACCTTGGTCATGGCGCGGTGATGGCCCGCCGAAAGGGAGAGGGCAAGGGGGCAGGGCAAGCGAAGCGCGGTGCAAGAGGCGGCATTTCTTGACTCGCGGGCGGCTTTTGCCTATTCGCCGCGCTTTCCGACAGGACCAACTTTTTAGCCGAGGTGCCCTATGGCGCGCGTTACCGTCGAAGATTGCGTCGACAAGATCCCGAACCGTTTCGATCTCGTTCTGCTGGCTGCCCAGCGGGCGCGCGAAATCTCGGCCGGCAGCGAGCTGACCGTCGACCGCGACCGCGACAAGAATCCGGTCGTCGCGCTGCGCGAAATCGCAGAGCAGACGGTGAAGCCCAAGGACCTCAAGGAAACTTTGGTACAGGGCATGCAGAAGGTCGCCGTGGACGACGATGACGAGGTCGATGAAGTCGGCTCGCTGTCGCGCTCGGCAGAGGCGCTGCGCCTCACCGCCGCCGCGCCCACGCGCAACACCTCGATCGGGTCCGACTACGACGGCTGATCCTGCGCGTATATTTGCGAATTCAGGGAAAGGGCTGCCATCGGGCGGCCCTTTTCATTTGCACTGCGGCAAACCCTTCACGAACCCTCGCCAGCGGGTATAGACTTGGACCGACGCAAGCGAGGGGGTCTTGGTGAGCGATATTTCCGACGGGATCGGCGGGATGGTCGAAGGCGGCGCCCATGGCCGCGCGGCAGAGCGCGAGGTCAATCCGGCGGGCCGGGGCGGCAGTGCGCCCCGCGCGAATACCGAAAAAGGCCATTTCCACGAAAGCGAGTGCCTCAATTGCGGCGCGCAGCTGGTTGGATCGCATTGCCACCACTGCGGGCAGGAAGCGCATCTGCACCGGACCGTCGGCGCGTTCCTGCACGATCTGATGCACGGGGTGCTGCACCTTGACGGCAAGATCTGGCGGACACTGCCGATGCTGGTGCTGAAACCCGGGCATCTCACTCGCGAATATATCGACGGCAAGCGCCGCAGCCACGTGTCGCCGATGGCGCTGTTCCTGTTCTCGGTCTTCGCGATGTTCGCGGTGTTCTCGATGCTGGGCCTCTCCGCCCCGACCGACCTGCGCGGCGAGCTGGTGGAGGGCGACATCCCCGTGGTCATCGGCGAGACCGAGGACGAGCTTGCCGCCGAAGAGCGCCGCCTTGCCGAAATGGAACCGGGAAGCGCGGAATATGCCGTCCTCGAACGCAGGGTCGAGAATCTGAAGGCCGCCCGCAATGTTTTGCGCAACATGAACGGCGAAGAAGCCCCTGCTTTCGAAATGGGCCGGACCGGCGTCGCCAAGCTCGACAAGGGCGTGCAGAAGTGGCGCGAGAACCCCTCGCTCATGGTCTACAAGCTGCAGTCGAGCGGGTACAAGTTCTCGTGGCTGCTGATCCCGCTGTCGCTGCCCTTCATGTGGCTGATGTTCTTCTGGAAACCGCAGTTCAGCATGTACGACCATTCGGTGTTCGTGACCTATTCGATCGCGTTCATGTCGCTGCTGTTCCTCACCGCAAGCGTGCTCGCGGTGCTGGGCGCGCCGGAATGGGTGATCACCACGCTCTGCACGGCGGTGCCGGTGATCCATATCTACAAGCAGTTGCGCTATGGCTATCACCTCAGCCGCGCGGGTGCGCTGGTGCGGACGTCGGGCGTGCTGGTGTTCGTCTCGCTGGTGCTGATGCTGTTCCTCGCGATCCTGCTGATGCTGGGCATATGGTGAGCGCCGCACCCTTCGCGGTGCGCCCGGTGGCGCTGGACGATCCGCAGTTCCTCGACCTGCTTACGCTGCATCTGGCAGGGATGCGTCAACATTCGCCCGCCGAATCGGTTCATGCGCTCGACCTCACCGGACTATCGGGACCGGCGCTGACCTTGCTGGGCGCATGGTCGCCGGACGGGCGGCTGGCAGCGATCGGCGCAATGAAGCGACTGGGCGAGAAACGACCGGGCGGGGGGCAGGCCGAAGTCAAGTCAATGCGCACCCACCCCGATTTCCTGCGAAAAGGCGCGGCTGCGGCGCTGCTAGAAGCCATCATCGCGCTTGCACGGGAGGAAGGCCTGCGCCGCCTCAGCCTCGAAACCGGGAGCGGAGAGGCGTTCGAACCGGCGCTTTCGCTCTATCGTAAGCGGGGTTTTACAAGCGGCGGGGCTTTCGCCGATTACACCGCGACCGACTTCAACCAGTTCCTGCACCTCGACCTGCACTCGTAAAATACGAAAAAGGGCGGGAAGCCGAAGCCGCCCGCCCTCGATCTTGTCGCTGACCCTAACCGTCAGGCCGGATGCGGTCCTTCGCCCGAGAAGCGCTTGCCGGCCTTGGGAACGCCAAAGCCGCTTGCCGGAACCGGCCGCGCAGGACCGCTCGGCGCATCGGGACGGTCGATCCGGCCATTTTCCAGCAGTTGGTCGATCTCGTCGCCGGTCAGCGTTTCATATTCCAGCATGGCCTGCGCCAGCAGGTGCAGCTTGTCTTCCTGATCGTTGAGCACATCGGTCGCGCGCCTGTGCGCATCCTCGACCAGCTGCTTGATCTCGGCGTCGATCAGCTTGTTGGTCTCCGCGCCCGCGAAGGTGCGCGTAGTCTGGCCCATGCCAAGATAGCCTTCCTGGCTCTGCTCGTACTGCAGCGGGCCCAGCTTGTCCGACATGCCCCACTTGGTGACCATGTTCCGGGCCAGATCGGTCGCGTACTGGATGTCGGAAGACGCACCCGACGACACCTTGTCGTGCCCGAAGATGATCTCCTCCGCCACGCGTCCGCCCATCGCGACCGCAAGGTTCGCATGCATCTTGTCACGGTGATAGGAGTAGCTGTCCCGCTCCGGCAGGCGCATCACCATGCCCAGCGCGCGGCCGCGCGGGATGATCGTCGCCTTGTGGATCGGGTCCGAAGCCGGCTCGTTCAGCGAGACGAGCGCATGGCCCGCCTCGTGATAGGCGGTCATCTTCTTCTCGTCGTCGGTCATGACCATCGAGCGGCGCTCGCTGCCCATCATGACCTTGTCCTTGGCGTCCTCGAACTCCTGCATCGCGACAAGCCGCTTGTTGCGGCGGGCGGCCAGCAGGGCAGCCTCGTTCACCAGATTGGCGAGGTCGGCACCCGAAAAACCGGGCGTGCCGCGCGCGATCATGCGCGAATTGACGTCGGGAGCCAGAGGCACCTTCTTCATGTGCACGGCCAGGATCTTTTCGCGCCCGTCGATGTCGGGCACGGGCACCACGACCTGACGGTCGAAACGGCCCGGACGCAGCAGCGCGGGGTCGAGCACGTCGGGGCGGTTGGTCGCCGCGATGATGATGATGCCCTCGTTGGCCTCGAAACCGTCCATCTCGACCAGCAGCTGGTTCAGCGTCTGCTCGCGCTCGTCGTTCGAATTGCCGAGGCCATGGCCGCGCGAACGGCCCACCGCGTCGATTTCGTCGATGAACAGGATGCAGGGCGCGTTCTTCTTCGCCTGCTCGAACATGTCGCGCACGCGGCTTGCACCGACGCCGACGAACATCTCGACGAAGTCGGAACCAGAAATGGTGAAGAACGGCACGCCTGCCTCACCCGCGATGGCGCGGGCGAGCAGCGTCTTGCCGGTACCGGGCGAGCCGACCAGCAGCGCACCCTTGGGAATCTGGCCGCCCAGCTTGGAAAAGCGCGACGGGTCCTTCAGGAATTCGACGATTTCCTCCAGCTCCTCACGCGCCTCGTCGATGCCGGCCACATCGTCAAAGGTGACGCGGCCCTGGCGTTCGGTCAGCAGCTTGGCCTTGGACTTGCCGAAACCCATCGCGCCGCCGGCGCCCCCGCCCTTCTGCACCTGACGCAGCGCGAAGAACGCAATGCCGAGGATCAGCAGGAACGGCAGCGAGTTGAACAGGATGATCAGCAGCAGGCTCTGCTGCTCCGGCTCCGCGCCGGTATACTCGACGCCGTTCGCCTCAAGCAGTTCGGGCAGGCTGGCATCGCCCGGTACCGGAACGGTCGAGAACGGCTGGTCGTTGTTCAGCGTGCCGGTAATGCGGTCGGGTGCGATCTGCACTTCGCGCACGCTTCCGGCAGCAACCTGCTCGCGGAAATCGGAGTAGCGGATCTGCGTACCCTGTGTCGCGCCACGTTCTCCGAACATCGATACGACAAGCAGGAGTGCGAGAAAGATCCCGCCCCAGATCATCAGGCTCTTGAGCCATGGATTGCCGCCTGGCTGTTCGTCTTTGTTCATCGTGTTTGCCGGATATCCTTTCAGCCAACCAAGATAGGCGACAGATGGTGAATGGCAAGCAAACGAAGCCTGCCGAAAGCCACGATTCAGCCCGTTTTTCGCGGGGGTTCGGGGGTAAACAGCCATTCCGGGCCGCCGTGCCCCTGTTTCGCCGCGCATCGCAGGCCCGCCAGAGTCGCCGTTCCGCCCGATTCGAGCGTGGTCAAAAGCCGCTCGATCTCGGCCCCGCGCGGGCCGGTCTGCGCCCGGCCAAGCTCTCCGATCAGCCTCTCGATCACGCGAAAGCGCAGGCCGCGCACACCGGTCTCTCGGGAGGAGGGGGCATAGATCGCCGCCTCGTCGCCGGGCAGAAAGGTGACGCTGTCCCGCAGTTCCTCATCGACCATGGCTTCCAGCGCATCGAACGCATCGCGCAGATGGCGCGCGCTGCGGGCAAGCCCTTCGGCATCGAGCCATTCGGCTTTCGCCATCGCGGCACGGAACCGTGCGCGGTCGTATTTCGGATCCTCGTTCGACGGATCGCACGCAGGTTCCAGCCCCGCCGCCGCGCAAAGCGCCGCCAGTTCGCCGCGGTGCCAGCCCAGCAGCGGGCGTATCAGCATGATGTCCGCCGCCATCGGCATGGCCCGCCGCGTCCGCATCGCGGCAAGCCCTTTCAGCCCCGATCCGCGGTTGAGGCGCATCAGCAGCGTCTCGGCCTGATCCTCGATGTGATGCGCGGTGGCGACGACCGGCAGGCCCCGCTCCCGCGCCCAGCCGCCCAGCGCCAGATAGCGTTCGTGCCGCGCCCGGGACTGCATATTGCCGCCCTTGGGCAGGGTGACGGGCAGGATCGCATGCGGCACACCCAGCTCGCGGCAGACCCGCGCCACCATCGCGGCCTCGTCGGCGCTTTCGGGGCGCAGGCGGTGATCGACGGTCGCGGCCTCGACCCGCTGCGGAAAGGCACGCGCCGCCAGCACCAGCATGCCCAGCGAATCCGGCCCGCCCGATACGGCAAGCCCGATCCGCTCATCCGCGCCCGCCAGCGCCGCGCAATCGGCGGCAAAGCGAGACGCGGCCTCGTTCAGATCGGTCGGCGTATCAATCGCAGCCCGCCTCGCGCCCGGTCTGCAGGTTCAGCGAGGACAGCCGTCCATTCGCCTCGGCCGGATAGACGCGGCGGAATTCGGCCAGGGCCTCGCAGCTTTTCGACTTGTTGCCCAGCGCCAGCGTCGCGCGCGAGAGATAGAGCAGGCTGTCGGGCGCCCGCTCGCCGCTGCGGTCGGCGAGATAGTTCTGCAGGAACGCCTCGCCCGCCCGGCTGGCCTGCCCCTCGTCCAGCCACGAACGGCCGATCAGATTGCGCGCCCAGCTTGCACGGCGATGATTGGGATAGACGTTGACGACCTTCTGCAACTGCTCGCGCGCGGCGGGGNACTGCTTCGCTTCCCACAGGCGATAGCCATAGACATAGGTGTCGTCGGCATCGTCGCCGGTCGAGGGCTTCTCGACCGCGGCCACGGCGGTCGCGCCGGTCGCGGCGCCGCCAGTCATCGCGGCCATGTTGTTGCCCGTGGCATTGGGACTGGCGTTGGAATTGGCCGTCGGTGCCGGCGTGGAAGGCGTAGCGTTGCCGTTCGCCGCGTCCCCGTCGAAAGGCACCAGCGCGTCGCTGGGCGGCATGCTGCCCGCTTCCAGCGTCTCGACCCGCTCGGTCAACAGGCGCATCGCATTGGAATTGGTCTCGACCTGCGCGGTCAGGCTCTGCAGCGCCGATTCCACCGCATCCATGCGGGCCAGCAGATCGGTGACGGGCCCGGCGGTGTTGCTGGGGCCGACCGGCTGCGTCTGCGGCGCGACGATCTCAGGCTCGAAATAGGGGCCCGCGCCGCCGGGGAAGACCTTGCGTTGCAGGGCCTTTACCTCCTGCTCCAGCTTGCGGATGCGCACATCGTCCTGCGCGAAGGCGGGCGACGAAACGCTAAGCGTCACGGGCATGGCGACGACCAGCGCGCCGCCCAGCATCAACGCATGGCGGCGCAGCGTGCGCAGGGGGCTGGATTTGAAACGAAGGGAACGCAGGGGGGCGGTCATGAAAGGCAACCTCACGGGATTCTGAATGCGAAAGAACTATGATGTCGGCTGGCGGCAAAACGGTGGATGAATGGGGCAATCGCACCGCAGGTCATCGCGCCGGTCCTACTCGCCCTGCGGCAGGCCCGGTCCGGGCGCGCGCCCGCGCAGCGCCGCGGCGTCGACGGGCACGTCGCGAATCACGGTCTGCTCGGCCGCCAGCGGGGGCACCGCGCGCCCGCCGACCGTGATCGACAGCGCGTCGGGGCGGCCGGTCCAGATCTGCGGACCTTCGGCGTCGGCGGGTATGGTGAAGCTTTCGTTCAGCGCCATCTGCTTCTGGAACAGCTGCGATCCGCTCTGGTCGTAGAACTTGACCCAGATACCGTCGACCGTGGCGGTGAACACCACCTCGTCCGATGTCGCCGCGTCCTCGGGCGCCGCTTCGGCCTGCACGGGGGCCGCTGCGGCGACCTGCGGCTGCTCGCCTTCCAGCGGCGGCATTTCCGCGGCGGGCACGAAAAAGCCCTTCCACACCACCAGTACGACAACGACCAGCGCGACCACCGCGGCCAGCACCACCCACGTCAGCCTGCCCGACGGATTGCGTTCGGGATCGCCCGGTTCCAGATGGTCGAGATGGCGTTCGGGGCGGACCTTTTCGGCCATCCCCATCTCGTCCCGCAGGCGCTGGACCATGGCACTGCTGTCCAGCCCCAGCGCATTGGCATAGCTGCGCACGAAGCCGATGATATAGGTCCGGCTGGGCATCGCCGAAAAATCGCCTTCGTCGATGGCGATCAGATGGCGTTCCGAGATCTTGGTGCGATCGGACAGATCGGCACGGCTCATCCCCTGCCGCTCACGCTCTTGCCGCAGCGTGTCGGACACCGTCGTGCCGGTGGGAGCCGTATCGTCGATCTCGTTCTCGTCCACGCGTCCCTAACCTCTCGCCAGCCCAATGATATTCGCGTCCAACATGCAGCCTGCAATGGCCGGACATGAACGGCTGCACGAGTATCGATAGGCGATTGCACGGGCGATTGCACCCCGCCCCCCTCGATCTTTCCCAGCAGAAATGCATTCTGCCGCAAAAATTTGCTGACTGCTCAGTGCGTCGCGCGATGGCGGGCGCGGATCACTCCCATTCGATCTCGCGCTCGTCGGCCCATTCGGTCAGGGCGCCGCGCAGATCGCTGACCGGTTCGTTCAGCCATTGCTCCATCTGCTCGGCCAGTTCGCGCGTGTCGATCTTGCGGAACATCGCCTTGTGCGGGCCGACCGAAGCGGGGGTGATCGACAGGCGGCGGATGCCGATGCCGGTCAGCGCCAGCGCCTCCAGCGGGCGTCCGCCCATCTCGCCGCAGACGGTGATGTCGATCTGCTGCCCCGCCAGCGTGCGCACGACGCGGCGGATGAAACGCAGGATCGACGGGTTCAGCCAGTCATAGCGTTCGGCCAGCTTGGGGTTCGACCGGTCGGCGGCGAACAGGAACTGGGTCAGGTCGTTGGTGCCGATGGACACGAAGGACAGCTTGGGCGCCAGCACGTCGAGCATTTCGGCCAGCGCGGGCACTTCCAGCATCACGCCATAGCGGATCTGTTCGGGCAGCACCTTGCGGCGGCTGCGCAAAAACGCCAGCTGCGCGTCGAACACGGCCTTGGCGGCATCGAACTCCCACGGTTCGGACACCATCGGGAACATCACGTTAAGCGTGCGGCCCGCCGAAGCCTCCAGCAGGGCGCGCGCCTGCGCCTTCATCAGCCCCTCGCGCTCAAGCGCAAGGCGCAGCGCGCGCCAACCCATCGCGGGGTTCTCGTCGCCGCCGTTCTCCTCGTCACCGCGCAGATAGGGCAGCGACTTGTCGCCGCCGACATCCACGGTGCGGAACACCACCGGCTTGTCGCCCGCGGTGTCCAGCACGTCGCGGTACAGCCGCGTCTGCCGGTCGCGCTGGGGCAGGGCGGCGGATACAAGGAACTGGAACTCGGTCCGGAACAGGCCAATGCCGTCCGCGCCGGTCAGGTTCAGCATGGGCACGTCGTCGCGCAGCCCGGCATTGATCATCAGCGTGATGCGCTCGCCGTCCTTGGTGAACGGCTCCACATCGCGCAGCGCGGCATAGCGGGCCTGCCGCTCGCGGCTGCGGGCAGAGCGCGCCTCGAACGCCTCGACCACCGACTGGGTGGGGCGGATATTGGCGATGCCCTGCGCGCCGTCGACTAGGATCAGATCCCCCTCGCGGATCATGCCGCGCAGGCCCCGGATGCGGCCCAGCACCGGCACGCCCATCGCGCGCGCCACGATGACGACATGGCTGGTGAGCGAGCCCTCTTCCAGGATCACGCCCTTCAGCCGCCGCCGGTCGTACTCCAGCAGTTCCGCCGGGCCCAGGTTGCGCGCGATCAGGATCGTATCGTCGCGCAGCCCCAGCCGCGCGGCGGTCGACACCTGCCCCGACACGATGCGCAGCAGGCGGTTGGCCAGATCCTCAAGATCGTGCATCCGGTCGGCCAGCAGCGGATCGTCGATCTGCCGCATGCGCATGCGGGTGCGCTGCTGCACGCGTTCGATCGCGGCCTCGGCGGTCAGGCCGGAATCGATCGCCTCGTTGATGCGGCGGGTCCAGCCCTCGTCATAGGCGAACATCTTGTAGGTCTCGAGCACCTCGTCATGCTCGCCCCCCACGCCGAATTCGGCCTGGTTCGACATGGTCTCGATCTGCTCGCGCATCTTGTCGAAGGCGGACAGGACGCGCGCACGCTCGGCCTCGGTATCCTCGGCCATGACATGTTCGATGGTGATGCGCGGCTGGTGGAACACCGCGTGCCCCGTCGCCAGACCCTTGACCAGCGAGAGGCCCGACAGCTGGCGCGGATCGGTCAGCATCGGGCTGGCCGCCACCGCATCGGCATCGTCGATCAGCCCGGCATTGGCGATCAGTTCCGACAGCACCATGGCCACGGTCTGCAGCGCTTCAATCTCGACCTCTTCATAGCGGCGCGGCTCGACATGCTGGACCGCCAGCACGCCCACCGCGCGCTCCATCCGCACGATCGGCACGCCCGCGAAGGAGTGGAACTTGTCCTCCCCCGTTTCAGGCCGATAGGAAAAGTCTGGATGCGCCGCCGCCTCGGCCAGGTTCAGCGTCTCGACATGCTCGGCCAGCGATCCGACAAGGCCTTCGCCGATGGCCAGCCGGGTGACGTGCACCGCGTCCTGGTTCAGCCCGCGCGTCGCGAACAGTTCCAGCATGCCCTCGCGCAGCAGATAGATCGAACACACCTCGCTATCGAGGCTTTCGCCGATCAGATCGACCACCTGGTTCAGCTTCGATTGCGCATTATTGCGCGAGGCCATCACCTCGTGAAGGTTGGTAAGGATCTGTCGCGCGGCTGAAACGGGTGATGGCATGGCATTCGGTTATAGCAAAGCCGCCGAACCGCCAAACCGGAAATGCACCGTTTTGCCTGCTGTTGTCCGCATGGTCCGGATGCAATCCGCCCCCGGAATCCTGCGCGGGACGCCGGGGGCTGTGAAACCTGCCTTTGCGGGCAGGCTGGATCGGGAAAATCCGCGCTAGTTCAGCGCGATCTCTTCCTTGATCCTCAGCTTTTGCCGCTTGAGAGCCTGTATCTTCGCATCATCGGGCGCGGGGCGCGTCATCTCTTCGTGGATCTGGCGTTCGAGGCCGGCGTGCTTGGTGTTGAGCGCGCTGATGTGCGTGGATTCCATGAAGTCAGTCTCCTGCGTTCGCGTGTTTCGGATCTGGCGGTCGATTCCCTCGTCAAGAAGGATCCCTCATGATCGAAGCCAACTTAAGCGGCCGGGGCGACTCGTGGCGGTCGCGTTACCGACAGTCCCTAGACAATCACAAAACTGTCATCTTGCGAAGGGCAATCCGGAGTGACCGCGACGAAAAGCCGCCCGATTTGCGACAGGCCGCAACAGCCGTTGCCTGCGCGCGGCGAACGGGGCATGAGCATGGCCATGACCGAAGACGAGATGCGCAAGCGGCTGGAAATTCTGCGCGTGGAACACCGCGACCTCGACGCCGCGATCGCCGCGCTGGCGGAAAACCCGTCGGACCAATTGCGCGTCGCCCGCCTGAAAAAGCGCAAGCTGTTGCTCAAGGACCAGATCCTGCAGCTTGAGGACGCGCTGATCCCGGATATCATTGCCTAGGGCGGCAAGGTGGTATGAGTCCGCAAAGCGCCATGCTTTATCGTAAGCGGTCATTCCGGTTACGACCGATTTCGGACGTTGTGGATTCGCGTTGACAACTTTAGTTTGAACGCATGCATCTCTTGCTTGCCATTGTTCTAACCGCCTTGGGCCCAATAGGTCTTAAGGCATTGTTCTGGTTGAACGCCACGCTTTGCCTGAGTTTGATGAACCGTCAGATCGGACAGAGTTTCTGGAGGTTCACACCCCTTGAGATGACATTATCTCTCGCGATGAGCGCTTCATTTGTTTTTGCAGTCTATTTTCAGCAACCAAAATATATATTTTTGCCTTTGACCTTTATTGTGTCTGCATTGAGTTGGTTATTCCTATTGACGGCCCGAACGTGGCGAGAATCGAAATCACTATTGGAATAGAGTAAGGGCAAACGTCAGCTTCCCGCCCCTTTCCTGCCTTCCAAGCCAACCGATCACTCCGCCAATAACGGACGTGCCATCCTTGCACTCGTCATTCCCGCGAAGGAGGGAATCCATAGAGCAAAAGCGCAACACCGCTCTGGCACCCAGCCTGCGCGAGAATGGCGAAGCCGTCGGCAAACCGGCCCCATCAGCCCCGCAGCGCCGTCGCGATCCCCACGATGCTCGTGATCGTCAGCACCACACCGACGAAGATCAGCAGCGGCTTGATCGGAATGCGCTTGGCCGCATAGGCGCCGATGGGCGCCGCACACACGCCGCCGATGATCAGCCCCAGTGTCGCGCCCGCCAGATCCGCGAAACCGATCTGCGAAATGAAAGTGATCGAGATGGCGATCGTCAGGAAAAACTCCGCCGCACTGACCGTGCCGATCACCCGGCGCGGCTCCACGCCCTGCACCAGCAGGTTCGAGGTGACGACCGGTCCCCATCCGCCGCCGCCCGCCGCATCCAGAAAGCCGCCGATGGCCCCCAGTGGCGCCACGTGGCGAGCGGGTTTCGCTTCGGGCGGATACAGCACGCCGCGCGCGATCAGCCACACGCCGATGATCGTCAGATAGGCCAGCACGATGGGCTTCACGATGGCGGCGTCGATATTGCTCAGCAGATAGGCCCCCGCGATCCCGCCCAGCACGCCAGCGCCCGCAAGGCGGAAAAACAGCGATTTGTCGATATTGCGATGCGCCAGATGGCTGATGCCGCTTGCCCCGGTGGTAAAGCATTCGACCAGATGCACCTTGGCCGACGCCAGCGCGGGCGGCATGCCCAGCAGGCCAACCAGCAGCGAGTTGCAGATCACGCCGAACGCCATGCCCAGCGCGCCATCGACCAGCTGAGCAAGAAATCCGACGATGATGAAGGGAACGAGGTCGGCCAGGAATTCGGTGGCCATGCAAGGTCATCCCGGTAGTGGAACCGGGACCAAGGCTTATCGCACGCCGCCGTTTTCGCGAAACAGTTTTAAGCGCGGGGGTGATAGGCAAATTATCTTGCCGGAATCGCGCAATGCACTTTGCGTATGCCCAGCGCCTCAGTCGCGGCGGCGATAGCGGAAATACCAGACCTTAGTGGCTATACTATCATAACACACTGATATATAATCACTAACTAGCATTTTTTGATCCCCATTTTCTCGGCTAGCAATCACCGGGTAATCACCGTGCCGAATTTGGTAAGCGCGCGCCCCCATGAACGGATTTCTGCGTTTGTGATCATGACGCAGGTGCTGCCAATCGGAAGCAGGTGGCGAAACGCTTGCGATCAGCCGCGCTTATCCCTGCTTCTGTGAATAGGTGTTCCCACCGTGTCGCTACGATCCTACTCATGTCTTCGGCGATTGCTGTCGCGTCCTCATGGCCGAGGTCGAAGACCGCGGCACCGGCGAGAGCATTCTCGATCGTTGCATTGCGGCCTTCCGGCCCCACACCGAGGACGAGCCGTCGCTCCAGTCCCAGCTGCGGCTTTGGCACTACATCGTAAAGCGGCGATAGCCGCCAACCCTCACCATCGAACAGGAAGCCATGATTACGCAGGTGATCATCATCATTCGTGACGAGGATATTGAGCAGCATACGACGAAATAGCTCGTGCAGATCCTGACGTACTTCGGTTCCGAATTGCCGGATCGCTCCTGCGAGATCGGCATAGCTGAAGCTGCTGACCTCGCTCTCATGCGCCCCGAGCATTGTGAGCCCCGAAGCGAAGGGCCTACGCTCCAGCCAGTTCCCGTGAGGAATCCGGTCGAACCGTTCGATCAGATAGATGTCGCGATCAAGGACGCAGCGGAAGTCGAGTGGCGGAACGTCGAGACCACATTCGCCGGCAAGCCGCATTGTCGCTAGTTCGACCCTGCATTCGGGAAAGCTATCCCCCCGCTTCTGGAATTTCGCGATCCAGGGCTGCTCGCCGATTTTTGTAGCTGCCTTCGGCCGGGCGCCGCCCAGAGATGACCCGGCGGCCAGCAACGCCCTCAAGTTCTCGTCGAGTTCGTCGACATGCTGCGCTCGTTCGGCGGCTTCTGCTAGCTCTGCGAGCGTGAACTCTTCGCCCGGAGCAGGGCCGTCCCCCCATGGTGTAATTCTCTCAGGCTGGGCGGACGTCGGCCCAAAGGCGAGCGCACCCACGCGATGTTCGCCCGAGGCCAGAATGAGATCGATTTCGCTCGGCAAGCGATCGCCCATCGCCTTGTACATTAGGTATTGGCCCCAGCCGTCAGGAGCAGCATCCCGAATGCCACCGAACACGGCAAAGCCTTCTTCCGTCCTGAATGTTCGAGAAGTTCCAGCTTCGTGCAACGGCAGAGCTACAGGATCGACCGCAATACGGTCAGCGCGTTCCAGATAACGCCGCCCGTAAGCGAAGGTAGCAAACTGGTTGCGCGGTTCGTCGGTCATCGTGAGAAGGCCTGCCGGAACAGGCCCCTCCTCAAGATGCACGAAGACATAGGTGCGGATGGTCGTCACGGCTTGCTAGAAATCCAGATCATCGTCGCTGACAGCGTGGGTCTTCTGGGGCAGGCGGGACAAATCCTCGCTGATGCCAGCCCGGTCACTGTCTGGGGTTACCAGCTCGGCAAGGCGCTGTGTCATCCCCAGGACATGCAGGGCGCTCGCCAGAACCGCGAGGCCCACGGTAGGATCTCCCGCTTCGAGGCGTTGCAGCGTTTGAACCGAGACGATCATGCGCTCGGCCATTAAACGCTGAGGAAGTTTTCTCCGGCGGCGAGCAAGGGCGATATCC
>NZMY01000042.1 GCA_002694745.1 Croceicoccus sp.
AGGGCGCATTGCTGCCAGACGGTTTCACGGCGACCGAGCGGCAGGTTTTGGCAGAAGCTGTCGTTGAAAGCGCGACCGGCGAACGACGCATCTTGGTCGGCAGCCGACTCCACGTGAGTGTCAGCTGTCCTCGCGATCCGGCTCCAATCCGGACAGTCGCCTACCGGCCCATGTACGACAAACAGGTGTTTCCCGACGCCCTCAGGCCTTAGCGTATATCTGTGCCCGTTTTATGTGACGCCCCCGGATCGCCGAACTCAACGACCGCGCCAGACAAGGACTCGATCGGACCGCGCGCACGGTCTTCACGATCGGACTCCTTGACGAATTGAGCGTCGGCTCGCGGGCCAGGGACATCCTCGCACAGGCGCGGATCATGAAAGCCATGCGAGAATGCGATTTCGGAGAGGACTCTCCGGAGCGCGACATGGCCTGGTTCGAGGTGGACGGTATTCGCATGATGATGAAGATCGACTATTTCGACACCGACTTCGAATGGGGATCGGAAGATCCGGCCAACGCAGCCGAAACGCGGCGAGTCATCACGATCATGAGACCGGGGGATTACTGAAAATGGATATTAGACCTGCAGGGCCCTCGACACGGGATAATATCGAGACCGCCATCTCGCATCTTCAGCGCGCCCGCAGCGCATTGCGCGAGGCCGATTGCCCGAGGTCGCTCGCGAAGGTACGATCCGCGCTGGCAAGCACGCAAGGCGCGCTGCGCCACGCCGACCATCGCATCACGCGAGGCGCAGCATGAGCCGGCATCAGCTCCCGCTGCGCGAGGGCGTCGAAGCCTCGTCCGCCTGGATCGGTTGGGACAGGCCGCTTCTGACTTTCTTCGCGCAGGTCTTCGTCACCGATCCCGCAGACCCGGACGAAGAGGTCGAACTCCTCTGGCGCGGCACGAGCGAGCGAGAACTCCCAAGGCCGGTCGACGCGATCAGGCTCCTCGAACCCTACTGCGACATCCCCGCCGAGATTGCCGTCTCACTCGAGGTCGACCGGATGAAGACGCTGGCGACGATCGACGGGCCGAACCAGCAGGAGGCGAAGGCCTTCCTAGCCCGGCTCGAATCACGGGGCTCGCGCTCCGAATAACCGGGAAAATCCGCTGAACACCTGACGCACGTGCCCCTGCCGGGGCTTCGTGCGGACTGGCGCGCGTGCGCGCGCTGCCGGGCTGCGCCCGGGGGGAGGGAGGGATGAAGGGAAGTGGTCCGGACAAGGGGTTCGGGCAAGCATCAGGAGACTTCCCATGAACATCGGTACCCTCAAGGCCAACAGCGACGGCGTCCACATCGGCCGCATCGTGACAATGGCATTCGCCGCGACCATCGCACTGCGCGAGTTCGTCTCGACCAACGAGCGGGCCCCCGCCTTCGACGTTATGGCGCTCTCGGCCGATCGCCGCAGCTGGGTGAAGGTCGGCGCCCTCTGGGAATACACGTCGAACGAGACCGGCGAGGTGTTCCTCTCGGGCCGGATCGACGATCCGAGCCTGGACAAGCCGATCGACGTCGCGCTCTTCCGCCAGAACGACGACAGCTACATATCCTTTGACAAGATCGCGTGACCGCTGTGACAAAAATGTGGGCCGCTCGCTCTTGACGCAGTCGCGGTTCGACAGCGTCGCCGCGCTCCAATCTCCTGATTTAATGATGTTTCTCGCTCGATTGGCCGCTCAGGAGCCGATCAGGTAGTCGTCCCTGTTCCAAGCATCTGCCGAGGGCGGCTTTGCGCCCCAATCTCGGCCATTCATCACATTTCAATTTGATCCCGAAACCTGCCGTTTGCGCCGGTGCTCATGCATTATGACAGAGCCGGACTCGCAAGACGTTCGGAACATCGGCCATTGCCACTCTACCATGACCGTAGCTATCGAGTCGGCATGGCTTCGGGACCACTTCGGGATAGTGATGTCAGAAAAGCTGCCTATCGGCGGTTGCTCACGCACGCCCGCGCCTGTCCCGATACCTTGGTCATCAACGAACTTGGCCTCGATCATGGTAGCTGCCGGATCGATATTGCTGTGATAAATGGCCATATTCGCGGCGTTGAAATCAAAGCTGGAACCGACACCTTGAAGCGCTTGCCGCGGCAGGTGGCCGCCTATGGCGAGGTCGTCGACAAGGCCTTGTTGATCGTCGATCCCAAACACCTCGCGACGGCGATGACGATCGTGCCTGATTGGTGGGGGGTTATGGTCGCCGAGCGCGGTGCCACCCAGGGTGTGCGATTCCGTCGCGTTAGACCGGAACGAGCCAACAAGGGCATTGATCCGCTTGTCCTAGCGCGCTTGCTGTGGCGTCCAGAGGTCCAGACCCTTTTGAGAGACCTTGGCGTTCCCGAACGTGATCTGCGTGCACCTCGGGAAGAACTCTATCAGCGGCTCGCGTCGTTGATGCCTTTGCGGAGGTTGTCGAACGCCGTTCGCACGGCGCTTAAGTCCCGGACAACTTGGCGAGATCAGCAACCACTTTCGTGATGTGATGATTGGTCGCGACCCATTTCCAGGTCGTGGGATTGCCCATCTTCTCGGTGCCGAGTCGGCATCCGTCGATGTATTTTGAACCTTCCGAAAAAGCAGCGCCAGCGAAGCTACCTGAAGCGATGATCGCGCCGCACAGGCCGGGATAGGCGTGATTGTTGTTCGACTTCTGGCGCTTGGCTTTGGCGACCAGCCAGGCATCGTCGATAGCGTACCGGACGTTGGGTGAGCCCCGCATAAAGCGCATGTCGCCTTTCGGGAATTCGACGGCCGCCACCGCATAGTCTCCAAAGCCCGGGTGTCGGACGGAGCCGGGTAGTGCCACCATGAGTGCCTTGTACAGCAGCCATTCCCGTCGCGGCAGAGTATCCAACCCGTATTGCAGGCTCATCAGGCTGTCGGGAAACGACGTCGCAAGGATGGTAACCGATCGTGCCGAAGCAATGATTCCACCGCTCGACAAGACCGAGGCGATAATTGCGACAAGCGGGTCCTGAGGATCGAATTTTGGATTGCCGAGGTCGAGAAGGATGTCGACGCCATTTTCAGGGCAGCCGAGCTGAGCGAGCAGGGCGCGGACATTCGCTTCGAAATCGGGGTCGAGCGCTTCGTCGAGAGCGCACCGCAACCCAATGCCCCGTCCGGTTGCGGCGACGATCCCCTGTACGCTCTGCTGGTATGCGACATCGCGGTCCAAGGCAGTCACCGGCACAAGGTCGAGGCCCTTCGCGCGCGCTTCATCGAAGATGAAGGCAAGCGGATGACGGCCGTCACCCATACGGGTCGAGGGGGCGATCTGGACGGCGTCGATCAAGGCCGGGCGGTTGGGCCAATGGTCTTCGACTTGCTTTGCGAAAGGCTTCAATTGCTCATCGATGTGCTTCTTGGGCTGGCGCAGAGCAAAATCGTAGTCTGGCGGGAGCACTTCGATGAGCGGCACGGTTCGTTGACGGCAGGCATCGGACAACCTTTTCAGTGCCCTGTATTCACCCGCTCGCCATCGGAGAAGCGGAACGTAGTAGTTGGGAATAGCCATATTGCCCCCTTACAATCCGAATTGCCGCCGCACTTCGCCCGAGCCGACGACTGCCCGAAGCAACGTGTAGTCACCAGCATCCCGCCTCACACGCCCAGCGATCACCGCTGGTGCCACGCCGAAGCGCTTGGCATCGGTGAGGACTGCTTTCTCCGTTTGCGTGAAGCGCGACACAGCAAGGTTCCAGCTCGCCTCCGGGATCAGGGCCTCCTGCGCAAAATAGTCGGCGTCCTGCTCAATCTTGTCGGCTGCCGGCGCATCGTTGTCGTCAAAGATCGCGGCATATTCTCCCAACCGGATGTGCAGCTTCAGATGACCGATTTCGTGGAGCAGCGTGAACCAGAAGTTGTCGAGCCGGTCGTGACGCAGGGTCATCGCTACAATGGCATGATGATGGGCTGACGCCAACGCGGCACCGTCAAGCAATGTGCCTGGTAGGTGTCGTTCGATCACCAGCGATATGCCTGCGTCGCGCAGATAATCGACAGCAAGGCGCGGTCCATTGTCTTCCCGGCTAAGCACGACGAGGCCGCGCACCCAGTCCGCGTTTAGACGGTCCCGATCAAACGCCCGGTCGGGGGGATTGCGATCTGCCAGTGCCCGAACCCGCGCCTCCCAAGCGGCAATAGCAGCCTCATGGACTTGTCCGCTCGACCGCACCGACTTGCGATGGAGGGCCATCGGTACAAACTGGGCATGAGCACCGCGCAGAAATGCCGGGATCAGGTCACCAGCGGCCTTCTTCGCCTCCGAGAGCGTGCCCGAGAAGTCCTCGAACCAGCCACGCTTGAACATTTCGGCGAACGGGAATGCCTGCCAGACTGACGGATCGACGCTATCGAGGTTCGGGCTGCCGACCAGTCGGGCGCGCTCAGCGATACGCACGTTCAGAGCGTCGGCCACCTCAGTGAGGCGGTCGAGACTCGCCATCCGGTAGCGGTCTGATTCGTAGCGTTGGATCTGCTGCTCCGCGACGCCGAGGAAATCACCGAGATCCTTCTGGCTCATACCGCGCGCAATACGGGCCTGAATAAGGATATCGGGCAGATCGTGCAGGCTGTCCGTCGAGAATTCGGAAATTTTGCCAGCGCGGAGGTCCTCGTAGAAGCGCACTTCCTCCTCGAGTTCGCCGATCTGGCTGCGCAGCGCCGAGCGCTGTGCTTTCGCAAATACTTCAGGAAAGTCGCTGGTCGGCGCCTCAAGCGCGGCAGCGGCTGCCGCCAGCTTCTCGACCGATGCCTTGGTCGACCTGTACTGCTTTTCGTTGGTGATCATGGCGTCGCTCCTTTCAACGGCGCGAGCGGGATGCGGAGAATGCCCTTGGCCAGGCCGGACGACTTCTCGACCTGAAAGAAGTCGAGGAAGGGGCCGCCCAGCCCATTGGGCATTCCGGCAATGAACATCTCACCGAGGTATTTTGCTTTTTGCGCTGCTCGCTTGTTGTCGAAATTGAGAAGGACCGGATCGAGCTTGGTCGGGTCGACCCCGTCATGCTCCCAGCAGCCATCGTAGTCGTCCGGGTGCGGCTTCGCAGTCACGAAACTCCCATCAAGGTAGACATAGCCGCATCCGGCAAGAGCGAGGGTCTCCGCCATACGGACGAAGCCATCGAACAGCCACTTACGATGCGGTGTGGTCGCGAAGCGCGCCTCGACCTCAGCTAGGGTCGTGTCGTGAATGCCGGGTGGGAGCACGGCCCAAGGGCAAGGGGAGCCCAACTCGATCAAGTCCGGTATCATGAACACAACTATATCGTTGTGTTCTATGTTTAGCAAGCTCGATTGACTCTGTGTCGGGTGCCAAACACGCGGCTGGCCGAAGACGTGGTTCGGAATCTAAATCCGGACCGTCTGCAACCGGCCCAAAAATTCTCACAACTCCAGCGTTCTTCGTGTGGCCAATGGCGGCCAAGGAGGCGAACGATGGGATACTCAAGATTCGACCCCGCTGTGCAGGCACGGGCGGCTTGGAATGCTGGCAAGAATGTGGGCACGAAGCGCCCCCTCACACAAAAGCAGATTTGGGCTATCCGCTTCCATCTCGATCGCGAAGGGCGGTTGAGGGACAAGGCCCTCTTCGATCTCGCTGTCGACAGCAAACTGCGAGGCTGCGATCTGGTCAAGATCAAGATCGGCGACATCGTGGCCGGGGCTGACATCCGAAATCGCGCGACCGTTATCCAGCAAAAGACCAACCGACCGGTTCAATTCGAAATTACCGCAGACGTGCGCGCCACGCTAATTGCCTGGCTGGAGCGGCGGGGCGGGTCTGTGAACGAATATGTCTTCCCGAGCCGAGTCGATCGCCAAGGCCATATGAGCACCCGTCAATACGCGCGCCTGGTCGACGAATGGGTGACCGCCATCGGGTTGCGTAAGGCCGAGTACGGCACGCACTCACTACGTCGGACAAAGGCGGCCATGATTTACCGCGCTACAGGTAACATCCGGGCGATTCAGATCCTGCTCGGCCATACCAAGATAGAGAACACGGTTCGCTATCTCGGCGTCGACGTGGAGGACGCTTTGCTCCTCGCCGAGCGTACTGAAATCTGAATCTGGGAGCGGTCGGTCATGTGACGTTGGTCGACCGCTTCAGGGTCAAGCCCACACTTTCTGCCTTGGCGATATTAGGGTGGGAAGCGGACTGGCAGGTTTTTCGGCCTGCCCCCGTTGTTGAACAGAATAACGCTCGTTCCTCATTTCAACACCATTCGTCAGGGCGCCGTGCGAATGGTCGTCAGATTAAGCCCAATGGCGCCGATAAGGATTAGCGCCATAAAGCCCGCCTGCGCCCAGGATAGGTTCTGACGGAACACGATCCAGCCAATCGCCGCTATGGCAACAATCCCCACCCCCGACCAGACGGCATAGGCGACCCCCATCGGAATGCGCGTCATCGCGAAAGCGAGCAGCCAGAAGCATACGCCGTAGCCTGCCATGGCTGCGATACCATAGCCCCATCGGGTCATCCCCTGAGAGGCGTTGAGCAGGCTGGTCGAGGCCACCTCAAGCGCGATCGCGCCAAGCAACAGCACCCACGCATTGATCGTCATCACCGCTTCTCCTGTCCAGCGGGCCGCGCGAACCATGCCGGCATTGGGCCGATATCCTCGCCCCGATTCAGCGCCGCGGGTGTCGCGGTCATAATGAAGTCCCACACCGGCTTGCTGAAACCGGGATCGACCTTGCCTTCCCAGCGCGCCATGTCGTCATACATCCGGGTCGTCCCCTTCCACATCGCGGGCGTGGCGTTGCGGCTGAAAGGTTCGAGCAACGCGAACCATTCTCGCACGAAGGCGAGAGCTGCATCGCTGTCCGGTTCGAGCGGCAGCGCCGCTTCGATCCGGGCGCTGAGCGCGTGCCACTGCGCCTGATAGGCCTCTTGGCTAAACTCGGGCGCATCGGCCATGTGTTCTTGCCATTCAGCCTGTTCCTCGGGGGTGTAATACTGGTCCACCACATCCTGCCAGGCTTGGGTCTGGTCGGTCATGAGTTTTTCTCCGTCACGAATGAGCGAGCAAAACGTCGCGGCATCGAGCGGCTCGCCTCGGTCGATGCGGGACAATGCGGTATCGATGAGGCCTATGGCGTCAGCGATCTCCTCGGCCTGTTCGGCCAGGCGCCTACGCTGCGCGCTAAGCAAGGCGAGAAGGTTGATCGGTCTGTGATCAAACAATCGCTTTATGTCGGCGAGGCTGAGCCCGGCTTTTTTAAGTGCGACGATCCTCTGAATTCGTTCGAGCTCTTCAGGTCCGAACCAGCGCCGCCCCGAACCAGTGCGTAGCGGCGTGATGAGCCCACGGCCCTCATAAAAGCGCAACGCGCGCGAAGTGAGGCCGGTGCGGCGGACAACTTCGTCTATGGGAAGCGAATCGCTCATGTTCTATTTGTAGCAGTTGACACAAGGTCAACTTCAACGACTGATTTGAGGGGCGGTTACAGTGGCTGCAAATGACCGCTTCGGGGTCGTTAGCTGCTAGTCCGCTATCGGCGGCCGCGCCCCCATAAGCTGCCTGTCGGCTAACGGCCCATGATTTGTCATCGAGTGCAGGCGTGCTGACGGTCGAACTCGGGAAGTCAATATCGTATTGATGATGCCCGAAAATTAGCGTGGAACGCCGACGTCGCTGGACCTTAAATAGCCTTTCAGTGCAGCGGACAACATGGCCGCAACGCAACCCCCACGTGGGATAAGCTACGCCAGATTTCCTCCGCTTGGACAATTGGGCGCGATCGCCCAAGCAAGTTAGCTGTGGAACAGAAGCTGCAGCGTGCCCATATGCTAAGCCATGTTGAAGACCCTTCGTATCGCACGCCGGGACCGGAAGCGCTTGGAGGAACTATTCAGCGTCACTTCCCGCTATGGACTCGGCCTTCTGCTGGCGCGGATAGGGCTGGACCGGACGGGCAGCGACGATGCCGGCGACGGGTCGTCACATAGCCTGCCTCGGCGGACCCGCCTTGCCATGGAAGAGCTTGGGCCAACCTTCGTGAAGCTCGGCCAGATCCTGGCGACACGCGCCGATCTCCTATCTCCGGAATGGATCGCCGAACTCGAGCAATTGCATAGCAAGGCGCCGACGCTTCCCTTCGAGGAGTTGCGACCGATTGTCGAGGAGGCGCTTGGTGAGGCGCCCGAATGCACCTTTGCGGAATTCGATACAGAACCGCTGGCGGCGGCCTCCATGGCGCAGGTCCATCGTGCGACGCTGCACGACGGGCGCGCGGTGGTGATCAAAATCCGCCGGCCCGGCATTCGTCCGAGGGTGGAGGCTGATATCCGGCTCCTTGCGCATATTGCGACCCTTGCGGAACGCGCCAGCACCGAAGCCAAGCGCTTCGGACCGAGCCGGATGATGCGGCAGCTTGCGGACGCGATGGTCGAGGAACTCGACTTCACGAATGAAGCGCGCAATGCTGATCGTCTGCGGACGGATTTCGCGAACGAGCCCAGTGTCGTTGTGCCCGAAATCCACTGGGAATGGACGTCCGAGACGTTGCTCGTCATGGATTACATAAACGGTGTGCCGCCGAGCAATGCGCAGGCTCTGGTCGCTGCAGGGCTCGATCCGACCAGAATAGCAGCGCTGGGCGCCGACATGGTGCTCGACATGATATTGGTGAACGGCCGGTTCCACGGCGATCCGCACCCGGGGAACCTTCTCTGCCTGCCGGGCAACCATATAGCTCTGCTGGACCTGGGCATGGTTGGTTATGTATCTCCGCGCAGGAGAGAGGAATTCGTCAGCTTCGTGCAAGCGCTCAGCACTGGCAGCCCCGCGCAGCTCGCCGACGTGCTGACGCGGTGGTCAGTGGGCGACGACGTTCCGGCCGACCGCGTGCTCTCCGCATCCGAACGGCTGATCGCGCGCCATGGCAGCGGTCGATTGGTTCTGGGCGCCATGGTAACCGATTTCCTAGGGCTGATGCGCGACGAGCGCATGACGTTACCACCCGATCTTCTCCTGATCTTCAAGGCGCTGATCACGATGGACGGCGTGTTATCGAAAATTGAACCGGATTTCGACCTGACGCATGCCATGCGACGCTCTTCGTTTCGAATCGCGCAAGCGCGGTTGTCGCCCGAGCACTGGGCTCCCGTTCTGCAGGGCGTCGCCTGGGAATTGCTCAAGATCGGAGATGATGCGCCGCGCCTGATCCGGGCAGCGATCCGCCGGTTGGAGCAAGACAGAACGCCGCCGGCTTCATCGCCTTCGGATCGCAGCCGCGCGAGTGCCGACATTCGCTGGGTTGCAGCTGCAATCGTCTCAGGCGCCGTGATCATGGCGATAGCGCCCTGGTTTTATTAAGCCGTGGTCGGCGAGCCCGTCGAATTTCGGTTGGGTCATTAGCTGAATGGCAGCCTTGTGCGCTCACGCCGCTAACATCGGACAGTCGGCTTGCGGCCCAAGAGCCGCCTAAACAGGTTCTCCAGCGTCCTTCCATTCGTGCATTGCGCGAATAAGCTCAGCCGTTGGATATTCTTGAATGTCTTCTTCGGAAGATCCTGCCGCCAACTCTCGTTCCCAGTACCATTCTTGAAATGCGATATACTTCCCTTGAATTTTCGCTGATCCGATCGCGGCAGCTCCAGCCTGAGCGATGAGCCAGCTTCGCACATGACGGACAGCTTTTTCATAGTCTCCGGCATGAGCTTGTATATCCCAACCGGCAATGTCGGAGAGCGCCCGTTGATAGTCGTATCGTGTATGCTCGAGAACGAGAATCCGCTTTTCCGTCAAAGGGAGGGGCCCAAATCGACGGCAAGCGTGATCCAAACCAAGTTCGAATGGCATGTTCATGCGTGCGTATTCGTCGGCCGTGCTCATCTTGCAGCGGCTCAGGTCATGAATGCCATACTTAGAGCCACGTATCAGATCAGCGATGCGGTCAAGTCGCGCCGCCGCGTTATCAGCGTTTTCTGGAGCTAGCCGAGGATGAAATCCGAGATAGACGATGCAAAACGCAATTGCCTGCAGGATTGGCGCGTAATCGTCGTCAAACGGACAGTTGACGAAGACCGACCTTTCAAACAGTGGAGGCAAGCTTAGCCCTTTGGCGGATGCGGGTCGTTCCCGTAGGAATTACGTTCCCTAATCCGGCCATCACGGCCGTGGATGTAAAGTTCAGTCTTTTGGTTCTGCGCGATCTTCGTCCCCGCCTTGATCGCATCGGCCTGGGTCTCGTGCACGCTACTGGCTCTGGACGAACCAGCCTTCTTCACTGCCCATCCACCAGATGGACTCCGAACTACGTGCTGACCCTGCTTCGCCATGGTTCTGACCTCCATCAGTAACATAGCAACATTGCTTGCCGACCGCTAGGTGCTGCGCGCCGATGTTATGACCACAATGTCCGCTAAGCTCACCCACAATTCCGAGAGCTGACAGGCAGCTTACAGCCCAGATCCTGTCATCGCAGCTGTATTCGAAAAATGCAGCTGTGGCTGAGCCCTTTTAACAGATGGCGACCGCTGACGCGCAGATATCGACGGCACATATGACATACAAACCATCCAAGCTTTCGCCGCGCGCTGTGCAATGAAATTCCACACATCATCTCGTTCTGCGCAAGCGGGCTGCCAGATAAGCGTAAAGCAGGCCGCCTTTCGTCAATTCTTTGTTCGCTAAACGACTGATTTTTCGTGATTGGGCTAGCGCCATGTCAAAAACCCTGGTGATCGGTCCAAACACTTGTCACTCGCTTTTGACAAATCACGATTTGTTCTGGCGTTCTGAGTCCATCTTTGCTGTCAAAGGACACTACAACGTCGCCTGGCGCCGGCCGCAGCGCAAGCGCACGCTCCCCGGCATGGTCAGCGAGAGCGACGGCGAGCTGCCGCCGCTGACCGCGACCGCGACCGGCGGCGAGCCCGAGCAGGCCGGTGGCATCACCGGCGGCGACGGCCTCGGCGAGAGCACCGCGCCCGCCCCGAAGGGCAAGGCCAAGGCGAAGGAGACCGCCGACGCCTGACGACAGCATCACCCGACCGGTGCGACCCCTCCCGCCCCGGCCACTCACGAGGCCCGTCCGCGAGACCCCCGCGGGCGGGCCTTTTTACTGCCGTCTGCTCCTGCGCCCCGAAACCACCAGCGAAGGGAAAGGGGGTGGGGTGCG
>NZMY01000043.1 GCA_002694745.1 Croceicoccus sp.
TCATCTCATAGGACGAAAGCACATGAAACACGTGACATTGCCCGGCGGGGAAGTGGTTCCTTCAATGGGTCAAGGCACCTGGAAGATGGGCGAACGTGCCGAGCGCCGATCCGATGAGATCGCCGCGCTACGCGCCGGTGTCGAACTGGGCATGACGCTCATCGATACCGCCGAAATGTACGGCGATGGTGCGGCGGAAACGCTGATATCCGAGGCGCTGGGCAGCGTTCGTGACCAGTTGTTCCTCGTCAGCAAGGCATATCCGCAGAACGCATCGCGCTCCCGCCTTGCCGGTGCGTGCGAAGCGAGCCTGAAGCGGCTCGGCACCGACCGGTTGGACCTCTACCTTCTCCATTGGCGGGGGTCGGTGCCGCTCGCTGAGACAGTGGAGGCAATGGAGGCGCTCAAATCGGCAGGAAAGATCCGGCACTGGGGTGTCAGCAATCTCGATACCGACGATATGGAAGAGCTCGTCGCTGCGGGCGGGGATGACTGCGTGACCGACCAGATCCTCTACAATCTGGTCCGGCGAGGTCCCGAATTGGACCTGCTGCCGTGGCTCGCCGAGCATAACATACCGGTTATGGCGTATAGTCCAGTCGAGCAGGGACGACTTTCTACCCACCCCGCTCTCGACAAAATTGCAGCCGAGGTTGGCGCGACCCCTGTGCAGGTCTCACTTTCGTGGACGTTGCGGCAAGATGGTCTCATCGCCATCCCGAAAGCGAGTTCAGTCGCCCATGTGCGCGAGAACCGCGCGGCCGCCGATATCGTTCTTTTCGACGCTCAGCTTGCGACACTCGACGCGGCATTCCCCAGGCCACGCGACCGCCGTCCACTCGAGATGCTTTAGCGTCAGATGACGATATTGTCGCTCGAAGGAACAGAGCGCAAACCGGATCGGCGGTAGAAGCAGAATTTAAACTTGTTGAGCCTGCCACTGGCGCGTGAAGTATCACTTCGCAAGCCTTCGCGCAGCAAGGTGAACCACTAGGAGTCTTCTTATGGATCGGATGCCCGCACTCTTTATCGGCCACGGAAGCCCGATGAACACGCTCGAGAGCAATGGCTACACCTCGGCCTGGCGGGCATTCGGGCGTGAGTTGCCCCGCCCCAAGGCGATCCTCGTGGTTTCTGCACATTGGTATTTCGGTGCCACGGCGGTCACGGCCATGGCGCGCCCTCGCACAATCCACGATTTCTACGGTTTCCCACAGGAGCTGTTCGACTTTGAATATCCGGCCAAGGGCGATCCGGACCTCGCGAAAGAGATCGTTGAGCTGGTGAAGCCCGAGTGGGTGGGTCTCGACCAGGATCAGTGGGGTCTCGATCACGGAACGTGGTCGGTGCTCGCGCACCTCTACCCTGAGGCCGACATCCCGGTGGTGCAGCTCTCGATCAACGCGCTCAAGCCGCTGAGCTATCATCTTGAACTTGGCGCAAGACTGGCAGCCTTGCAGGACCGCGACGTCCTGGTGGTCGCTAGCGGAAATGTCGTTCACAACCTCCGAGCCGTGCGCTGGAACCAGCCCGATTTTGCGTTCGACTGGGCAGAGCGTTTCGACGAAGCAGCGGTTCGCCAACTGGCAGAAAACCCGGGCGATCTGCTGCGCCTTGTGGAGCATCCCGATTATGCCGCGGCGGTTCCCACGCCCGACCATTTTGTCCCGCTGCTTTATCTTGCCGGAATGGCGGTTGCCCGCAACGAAACCCTTGATCCGCTGGTGCGCGGCTATTCGATGGGTTCAGTGTCCATGACCTGTTACTGTCTTGGCACTGAAGGTTTGGCATGCTCCGAAAAAACGGGCGCGGCCAACTTGCCGAGTGATGTGCCTGCCGACCAGACGAATACATGATCCCTCGGCACACGGCGGACAGGCACGGTGAAGTCAGGACGGAAGATGCGAAACGTCGGAGTTCGTCTTGATCCTTGAACACGGGAACATGTCGGAATCCTGGCTCTGCCCTCTCGGCTCGCGAAGTCGCGCCTAATGATCTTGCCTTCCTAAAGGACGTGTTCGACCGAACTGACGAGGATCATGCCGCGGATTTTCTCGACCATCAACTGTGGGCGCTGCGCACAAGNCTCGACCAAGACGCAATAATCGTCCCCCTCTTTGTCGATGACGGCACGATAGACAGTTGCACCCTGTAGCGNCATGAGGTCGAGCACACGCAAAGGCATGTCGAGCGAGCCGACCCCGCGAATAAGAAATCGGTCCACGGTCACGCAGCGACAGCGAGTTCGTCAGGCGCGTCCAGCGAGGCGTTGGCGATCCGCTGCCGAGCCAATTGATCGGCAGCGGTGTGTGGCGCGACTCCGTGCGTTTCTGCGTGGGTGAACACGTCTGCCAGACGATCTGCGGTCGCTTCCACCCGTGCGTTCGAATCTGCTTGGGGCCAGCCCAGATATTCCGCGGCGACGTTGATGATTCCTCCTGCGTTCACGACGTAGTCAGGCGCGTAATGAATATCGCGCTCGGCAAGACGGTCGCCGTCCGCCGTAGTGGCCAGCTGATTGTTGGCAGCCCCGCAGACGACCTTCGCCCGCAATTTGCCCGCCGCCACTTCGTCGATCACGCCGCCCAGCGCACAGGGAGCGAATATGTCCGCCTCAGCCGAGAGGATGCCGGCGGCACCAACAACGGTGGCGCCGGTTGCGATGGCCACGCGCGCTGCCGCGGCGGCGTTGACATCAGACACCAGCAATTGCGCCCCTGCCTGGCGCAGCATCTGCGCGAGTGCGACGCCAACGTGACCGACGCCTTGAATGGCGATCGTGCAGTCGGACAGTGGCCGATGCAGCCCTCGGTGGGCGGCAAGCTCCATCGAAAGAAAGATCCCCCGTGCGGTCCATGGCGATGGATCGCCGCCGACGCCATCAGCTTCCAGCGGTAACCCGGCGACATGGACCGTATGTGTTCGCACCAGCGCCATTTCTTGGGGGGTCGTACCGACGTCCTCTGCCGTGACGTACTGCCCATTCAGATTTGCGACGGCCCGCCCGAACGCTTCGAATAGCGCGCGCCGGTCGAACTGGCTTTTGGGCTGCCGGATCACGGCCTTGCCGCCGCCGAGAGGAAGGCCTGCAATCGCGTTCTTGTAGCTCATGCCTTTGGCGAGCCGGCAGCCGTCGTGCGCCATCCCGGAAGCAATACTTAGCGCCGAATAGCCGCCCGCGAAGCTCTTCGCGGGGCCCAGCGATTTCCATTCGTCATCCGTGATGATGGATTTTGTGTCCGATGCCCCGAGCGCTGATTACTATCCATCCTCGCGAATGGCGTGCTTGAGACCCGTATGATCCTCCGGGACTACTGAACGTCGCCGTTATTCTGGACGGTCTTGATCGCTTCAAGGTGCTGCGCAGGCTCGAAGAAGCGAGCAAGATTGTCAGTCCTTATCCGGCAGGTTGAGAAGCTTCACAAATTCGCGCAGTCGGTCGTCCCGGCATACGCAGCGAGCTTCCGGGCGGACTGGGAACGGTCCGATTTCAATGCCAGCCCGGCTGGCCGCGGGAATCAGCGCGTTCAGGGGAAGGGATGGGTCGCCTGAATGATGGAACAATTGACCATCGCCGCGACAGCTGAAGGCCTCTCCAGATCAAGCACAAAAAGGGCGCCGGATGGCGCCCTTTTCATCCAGTCAAAATTGGCTTTGCTTCTAGGCCATTTCGATCTGAGACAGCTTCGCGACCCGCACGTCGCTCTCCTTCGAAAGTGTAGACTGCCAATCGGGATTGACCTGCGCCAGTTTGAAACCGCGCCCGGCCGGTCGGGCCGATACAACGCGCACTCGGGAGCCATCGATCAAGGCGAGGACCATCTCGCCTTCCACTTCGGACCGATCGATCAGCTCGAAAACCAGCAGCGCGCTTGAAGGAATCCCGATGCCAAGGACGGGCTTGTCCAACTTGAAGGCAATGCCCGGTCCGTCGAAATTCCGTGTAAAGGTCTTCGTCGTCTCCGACAGCATGGTCCAGCCCTCATGCGTCTTCCCCTCGAGGACCGACATGGTCCGGTCCTCGCAGAAAATGTCGGGCTGCGCGCCGGCTGCCACGAGGCTCAGCTTGGACGACCAATCGACCAGTCCCTTTTCCGCCATCATGTTTTCGAGCTTGGCTGCAAAATTCTCGGCTTTCTTTCCCGGGATCTTCTTGACCAGGAAAAGGAGCGACGCGTTATGCCGCTGGTCGAGCGAGCGCTGCGAGAAAAGCTCTGCCATCATCGCATCGAGACGACCTTCCTGCTCGTATGCCGTAACACTACGCGCGATATCCCGCATCGAGGTTCCGCCCATCAACTTGGCCGCCGACTTGCGGATTTTGTCAGGCCAGCGATGGAACGGGCGCTCCGCGTTTTCAATCCGGCTTGCGGTTGCCGCCGGCATGCCAAACTTCTTTTTAAGGTCTGTGGTCGACAGGCCAAGTTCACGGCGACGAATTCGCAGCGCCGCGCCAATTTTCATGTCTTCACGGGTACCACCTCGGTAGGTTAGCGAAGCTTCAGTATGATCACGTGCCCAGCTTTCACGATCGAAATCCTTCTCGACCGTGTCGATGAACAGGCTCATCGGCTCGACATTGAGAAGCTTTGCAAGCGCGACGACCTCGTCAGGTCGGGGGAAAATCTGTCCACGCTCGATCTTGGCCAACCGTATGTAGTTGACCTCTTCCAGTCCGGTTTCGCGAATGAAATCTACCAATGTCTCGTATCCGGCTTTGCGACGAAGGTCGCGAAGCTTGTTCGGGAAGACAGTTGAGCGGACAATGCCGCTGTCGACGATTTGGACCTGCGGCTGTTCGACAAACTTTGCAGCAACGGGTGCCACAGCATAATCTCCTATTGAGATGATTGGGGATCCCGCCCGTCACGAAACTCTATCACCCGAGGGGCAAGAAGAATTTTCTTTTCGGATGGAAAATCTGGCAAGCCATCAACCGGTTCTAATCCGACAATCCGGTCGCAAGCAAGGCTTGCCCAGCAATAGTTTGCAATCTCTTGCAGATCGATTCCTGGCGGGTAATCAGCGGGATCCTAAAATTATTCGGCTAAAGCACATTTCCTGAAAACTGTGCCATTCTTGCTCTGGAGTTATCCGCTAACTGAACGGCCCCAGGATAATCCCGCGTTCGGGTACCACCCACTTTTCACAGTGGCGGTAGGTCTCAACTGGTCGGTAGGAGGCGAACAAAACGTCAAGACAGCGATCGGATCGATGCCCATTTTGTTGACGACATCTCGAAGCCGCAGATTAAAACTGCTCCACAGGCTGGATGACCGCACCCCGCTTGCCGCAGGCACGGCAACGCATCATCGGCTCCACCGCCTCGATCCTTAGCGGTTTTCGGCGGCGGCTCAGTTCGTCTGCAAGTTCGATCGCATTCCAATGCGAGACATGCCCGCAGCCAGAGCAGGTGATCTTTGCGTCATATCCGCGCCTTGCGAGATCCGTGATCGTGTCGAGCTTGATCCGTCCCATGAGCCGAACTGGAACGGAAAGGGAACATTCGTCAACATGCCGGTCGCCCTCGTGCGCATCCTTTCGATTGCGCATCGATGTGGTTCCCGGGTCAGCGAGTCTCTTGGAAAATGCAGTGTGAAGAACGAGGGGAAGACGTCTGAACCCATAGGTCAGCAGGGAAGGTGAGAAAGGTGAGAGTAGGGAAAAGGAGGTTGCGGCCTCGCTCTGCTCCGCCGGTCTCGCTTGTACCAATGACCGGAAGGTTTGAACTTCATGAATACCGATGCCAATTCCAATCTCGCGGATATCTTGGACAGAGACGACCGCTTCAAGGTGCTGCGCAGGCTTGAAGAGCCGTGGGCGAAAGAGTGCGACAAGCCTGTAAGAGGCAAAAGAAGAAGCCTCGTGCTCGTCGATGTGGAGACGACGGGGCTCGATCCAGAGAATGACGCGATTATCGAACTGGCGCTGATGCAGGTGGTGGTCGAGAGCGAAGGCGATAATCTCGTCCACCGGATCGTGTCGTGGACCAGGCCCGAGGAATGGCTGCAGGATCCCGGACGGCCGATCCCCGAACGGATCAGCTTCCTGACGGGGATCGATGACAGTGCAGTGGCTGGCCAGCGGATCGACGACGACCGCGTGATGGAGGTGCTCTCGAACGCCGATCTCATCATCGCGCATAATGCGCGCTTCGACCGCGCCTTCATCGAGCAGCGCTATATCGAGCTCGGGCCCAGACCTTGGGCCTGCAGCATGAGCGAGATCGACTGGCTGACGCTCGAGATGGACGGGAAGAACCTGGGCTATCTGCTGATGCAAAGCGGCCGGTTCTATTCTGCCCATCATGCCGCGAACGACGTATGGAGCCTGTTCAAGCTGTTGACCTCGACCCCGGCGCGGTTCCAGCTGCTCGACCAGCGCAGCTGCCTCGACCTGCTGCTGGAAGCGAGCGATGCGGAGACGTACCGGGTAGAAGCGCTGAACGCGCCCTACGGCTTCAAGGACCGGCTGAAGGCACGCGGCTACAGATGGGATCCGGCGAAGAAGGTCTGGTGGACCGAGCTTGGCTATCCCGCCTACCTCGATGAGCGCGACTGGTTTGCCGAGCTTGGCCTGCCGTCATTCGCCGCGACCCTGATCGACGCGACGCAGCGCCATCTCTGATCTCGGAACATACAGCCAACATACTCTCGAAAGGGCCCGCCTCGCGCGGGCCTTTTCGTATCCACAAACAGGATATCTTCAGCATGCTTATTCTCGACCGCCCCAGATCACTCATCAATCAGCACCGGCCCCGGCTCGCCCAAGCAACGGACAAGACCATTGTCGTCGCCGATTTCGAGTTCCTGAGCGATTGGCGNAAGTTCGANGATTATCGGGCGAAGGATGGCNNCGCNGCGCATTGGAANCCGCGCTGGCCTTTCGGCTATATCGTCTGCGCGTCCTGGGTGGTNATCGATTTTCCGGCAGCGGCAGACAAGCCAGAAGTCAGCCATTTNTATTCGCTTTCNCAACCTNACAATGATCAGACCGATATCGTGGAGGTCTTTTTCCGAACGCTCGAGCAGGCCTCATCGAACAACGCGGAACCAGCCTGTCTCGTGACCTGGGGAGGAGATCTGAAGGACATTGCGGCTCTGCATCTTGTCGCGCAGCGACGCGAATGGATCCTGCCGCCCCAGCTTCGGAACACCAGTCCTCACTGCCCTCAGCGACTCGATCTTTGTCAGTTCTACTATCACAAGGAGCTGGAAGGCGTTCACCTCTCGGAATTTCTGCAAGCGCAGGACTTGCCGGTAAAACCCAACCGACCAACGAAAGTGACCGACTTCGCAAGCGATGGTAACTGGAAGGCCGTCGAGGAACATTGTGCAGCAGATGTGATGCTGACCGCGATCCTTGCCGTGCGTCATCTCGCATCCACCGCTCAAATCGGTCAGACCGGCAAGAAATGTACTGAGGCGATCCTCGACCGGTTCTGCAATCGTAGTCCTACTTCCTACACTCGGTATCTGCAGAAATGGCGCAAGGAAAACCTCGGCTACCGGGGAACCCTGACATGCTGCGGCCGCTAAGTCGGCTCCGGCTGATGCCGGAGTTTTGATTCCAAGCTTCCTGTCCCCGCAACCTCAAGGACATTCATCATGCCCACGACCAGGCGCCGGGCCGCGCAGCGCCGCGCGTTGCGCTGGGCGCAGGCCGATATCTGCGCGGGATGCGGCGCATTCCTGCCAAGCGGCAAGCGCCTGCCGCGCCATCATCCCAATACCCCGACCTTCGATCACGTGATTGCGCGGAGCGAAGGGGGAGGGCGCACGCTCTCGAACGGCCTGCTCAAGCACCAGCGCTGCAATCAGCAGCGTGGAAACAATCCGCCGACCGGATGCGACCTGTTGTGGCGCGATCTCGTGCAGGCCCGGCTATCGATGCGGCCCCGGAGCTTCAAGCCGACCTTCCGCGGCGGGGTGCCCAATCCGCATAGCGGCGAGCGCGCCGGGCCGCGGGGTCTCGTTATTATTACAGAGAAAACAACATGAACATTCAGATCTTGGACCGCCTCGCAGTCCTGTGGGGCGAACGCCTTGCCGGTGAACTCGCGCTCGATCGTAATGGTGCCATGCGCTTTACCTATGCCAGAAGCTGGCTTCGCGATCCGCAAGCGCTACCAATCTCCTTCTTGCTGCCCTTGCAAGCAGAGCCGTTCGAAGACCGTGCCTGCAAGCCGTTCTTCGAAAACCTGCTGCCCGAGGAATGGCAGCGCGAAGCCGCGGCCCGCGCACTGGGCATCTCGCCGGGCAATCCGTTCCGATTGCTGAAGGCGTTGGGCGGCGATACGGCGGGCGCCCTGACGTTCTGGCAGGACGATCAGGCTTTGTCCTTCGATTCGACAACAAGAACTCCAGTTCCCCTGGATGATGCCGACCTTGCCGCCCTGTTCGGCCGCATGGCGCAAAGGCCGATGCTGGCAGGGGAGGCTCGCTACAGCCTGGCCGGCGCGCAGAGCAAGCTGCCGGTCGTTCTGGTTGATAACCGCATCGCGCTGGCGTCAGATGCGCAGGCGACGACGCATATCATCAAGCCCGAGCCTGAAAGGTTTCCGGGACTGGCGGCGAACGAGGCGTTCTGTCTGACCTTGGCGAAAAGCATCGGTCTAGCCGCGGCTGATACCGAATGGCGTTTTGGCGGTGGAAGGCCCTTTCTGCTCGTGTCGCGCTATGACCGAATCACCGAAAGCGGAACAACGCGGCGATTGCACCAGGAAGACTTCGCGCAGGCTTTGAGGGTTATGTCCTCGAGGAAATATGCAAGCGATGGCGGGCCGGTGTTCCGGGAATGCTTCGATCTTGTCAGGCGCGCCGCGACCGATCCCGAGACGGAAATTCTCAAGCTGATCGGTGCTGCGCTCTTCAATCTCGTCATTGGCAATGCCGATGCGCATGCCAAGAACTTCAGCCTGTTACGCGGCGACAGCGGTGAGGTCGCGCTTGCGCCGCTCTACGATCTCATATCGACCGTTGGTTGGCCTGAGCTGTCGAACAGGTTCGCGATGAAATACGGAGGGGCCAGAACGCTCGACGACATGTCGGGCGGAAGCTTCGAGCGTTTCGCAGCCGATGCGGGGGGCGATTACGAGATGGTCAGGGCGCGCGGATTATTGCTTTGCGAGCGTATCATGCACGGTCTAGAGATGGGTTTAGACACGCCAGGTCTGACCGATCGCTCGGCTGTCTCGGCTCTGGCGACCCTCATCCACGACCGTGCTGGCAGAATATCCTTGAAGCTCGCCGGGTGACCTAGGGAGCGTGCTGTAAGCGACGATAACGGCAAAGCGTTGCTTGTCGGCGGCAGGCAGAGCAGATAAAATTTCGGTCATGTCGCGTTACACGATCCATAAGAGCCGTGGCGTTGCCGCGGGGATGGGAAGCAGACCCCTTTCCGAAACCGCGCGCATTCGGAAATATGGTCGGATCCGCGGCATGGAAGAGCAGGGCCTGTTCGGCCATATACGGGCGATGCTTAGCCGCAAGCTTTTCCGCTAGGATTAGCCAGATCCAGACTTGCTTCGGCATGTCCAGAAGCCGGGAGCGGCTTCTCATCGTCGAAGCTGATCAATTCTCGCGATGCGACCATAGCTCTACCCGGTCGAGCGAAATTTAGAGTGTCCTCGCTGCCGCTTGCTTGTCGATTACCGGACCTGCCCAATACTCTACCGCGCGCCTTGAGCCCTCGCTGTTTCTGCTAGGCTGACAGGCCGACGATACACGGATGCTGGGCTTCAAACGTCGAGCCATGCATACTGCGCCACCGGTGACACTTTACCGAGGCAGCCGAAAAGCTCTGCAACCGCGCCGACCTGAATTC
>NZMY01000044.1 GCA_002694745.1 Croceicoccus sp.
GACGCCCGGAACTCAACCCTGCCCTCGACACGTCACCGCGCACCGATCATGCCGCCCCGGCGCAACTACGGCTCATCGGTGGATCGAGGCTAAGGGACCGACCCACACAACCACTCTTACACCGCAGGAGGAGTCAGATGGCTGAGAAGCCGACACATAAGCCCAAGCCGTCCCCCCGTCCGTCAAGCGGCCGCCCGAACGTTGACGGCGTGATGCTCCACTTGTCGCATTCCGACAGCTCGAAGCCGGAGGACTCGTAATGGCTGGCGGAAACAACTCCAGACCGAAGCCGACGCCGAAACCTGCTCCGAACGTTGACAAGGTGTTCCGCGAGATTGAAGAGTCGCACCGCGACACCCCGCCCGACGAACCATCACACGTTCGACTGCCTTGACTCGAGTTGGCGAAGAGAAGCGCAGGGTCGAGGACGATAACAGGTGTCGATGAACCACGGGTCTCAAGGCGCTGACGGATGAACTGGAGCGGCCAGCCGGAACGTCGGCGGAACGTATCCGGCGCTTCGATTGGGGCGACCTGATTCGGCGCGCCGCGGAGGGCCGCCTAGCGAGGAGGTCAACCCTCAGCGCGTCCAGACGAAGTGGATTCGCGTCCAGGGTCGGCCTATGTTCGTTGGATGCCGGGTCATAGCATCGCGGCGAAGTCGAGGCCGACGCTGACGAGTGTCTGCGCTTCGTAAGCGAGGATGTCATTTCGCTCGTCACGCCGCATAGCGTCTGGCAGCCCGGGCAGTACCGCTACCTGGTTAAGAGGGATGTTCACGACGACGAGATCGGCGTAGTCCTCCTTCACAAGACGTGCTAGCTCGGGCGAGAATCCGTTTCGCAACAGGGCGATCAGGTACTCGTCGTCGGTGCCGTACTTGATGCGGAAATACAAGCTCTCTGACATGAGTTCGAGGGCGAACAGGATCTCGATGTACTTGAGCAGCCGGAAGTCGACGAAGTCCTGCTCCTCCTTGATCTTGACCACGGCGAGATTGACGAGCTGAGCCCGTGTCTTGGTGCGCATCTGAACGAACAGTTCTCGGAACCCGCCGTAGCGAACCTCTCCCCAGCGGTGTCCCACGTAGACGTACTCGTCGGTGAGGTTCGACCAATAGCGCACGAAGTGGGAGATCATCCGCCGGAAGGGCTCGTTTCGGCTTCGCCAGTCCAAGACCATCGCATAGAACCGCCGAGCTCCTTCGGTGTCGCGAATGCGCGCCAGGTCGTCACCGTCTGGCAACTCGATGCCTTCAAGGAAGATCTCGACGATGACGTCGAGGAGTGTCGCCACGTCATCGATTAGTTCGCGGCCGCGCTGCTGATCGACCCGCGCTTGAAGCGTCTCCTCGGTTTCGATGATGTCGAAGTCATGCACCCCGTGACGGAAACACAGCCGTCCGACTTCGGTGGTCGCGACGCGGGCTCCGACGACTGTCGTGACGCCAGACTCGATGTTCTCCAGGTACTCGAGCGCGGCGTGTCGACCCGAGATGTCTTCTGCGTGCTCCAGCAGCGGATTGCGCACATCGTCCTCGATGATCGATGCAACGTTGGCGACGTTGCGCAGGAACGAATCGACGTTCCAGTTGCTGCGGGAGTAGGTGCTGGGGATGAGATGTATTCGTGGTTGGAGCAGTGTGAGGTCTTGGCGGTCGGGAGAGAACAGTTCTCGGAATCGGCCGACGCGGCCCGCCAAGTTGCGGAATGCCGACCGAGAGAGGTTGGCTCGGCCGCGAGCGCCGGTCATCATGATGAGGCGATCCGCAGGGGTGTTTACTCCTTCGAGGAGCGTCGACGTCGTTACCAGGTATCGCGGATCGACAGAATCGTCCTCGCGGAACAGCTCTTCGATGTAGAGGCGGAGCGAGTCGGGAACCTGGCTGTGGTGGAACATGACGCCATGCTTGATGGCGTCGATAAGGCCGTAGCGGGGGTCAATCAGGTCTGCGATGGCACTGATGGCGCGGGTCGCGGGCTCCGTGAGTTCCACCTGTGGACGCTGGGATGTGAGGCGCGCAGCGAGATCCTGTGCGTCTTTCGGCCGGTTCACGTAGACCAGGTTGCGATGACCACCCGCCTGCAACACAGCCGCCACCTCGTCGGCGGGCGCTTCATCTTCGAGTTCGAACGTGTCGTTTAGGAATTGGTCGTAGAGGCGGTGGTGTTCGCCTGGCGAAGTGATCAAGAACCGTTCGATCTTCACGTGCTCGTTCACCGACTTGACCTGCGTGGCCTGATCGGCGCCGTCAATGTGTCGAAGATTCTGAGGGGATGCGATAAACGGCGTGTAGTAGGTGATGGCCAACTCGGGGTTCCGAGAGCGCGCGATGAGAATCACCTGAGAGAGATCTACCGCCCTGGTATCGCCCGGCAGGAGGTTGTGTGCTTCGTCCACCAGCAGCTGATCGAGCACCAGATCCGGATGCTCGACCAGCAGTCGCTGCAGTCGTTCCTGGGTCATCACTGCGACGAAGCGAGCATCCTCATTGAAGGCGTCAGGGTGTGTGAGGACGCGCACGGGACTGCTGCACGGATAGGTGACATCTGATCTGGCTTGCCCGCAGGGTGGGCCTGGAAGGATGTTGCTGTGCCCAAGCCCTACCCGTCCGAGTTCCGTGACGACGTCGTGCGTGTCGCGAGGAACCGCGAGCCCGGAGTCACGATCGAGCAGATCGCGAAAGACTTCGGGGTCCACCCCATGACGCTGCAGAAGTGGATGCGTCGCGCCGACATCGACGAAGGTGCCAAGCCCGGTCAGTCGCGGACCGAGGCCGCGGAGATCCGTGAGCTGAAGAAGCGGAACCGGCTCCTCGAGCAGGAGAACGAGGTCCTCCGTCGTGCGGCGGCGTATCTGTCGCAGGCGAACCTGCCGGGAAAAGGTTCTACCCGCTCGTGACAGAGCTCGCCGCCGCAGGGATCCCTGTGACGGTGACGTGCCGGGTGCTCAAGCTCTCCCGTCAGCCCTACTACCGGTGGCTGGCGAACCCCATCACCCCGAGTGAGGTGGTGGAGGCGTATCGCGCGAACGCGCTGTTCGACGCGCACCGTGACGACCCGGAGTTCGGGCACAGGCTGCTGGCGGACGAGGCCCGCGACGCGGGTGAGGCGATGTCGGACCGCACCGCGTGGCGGATCGCGTCGAGCAACGGCTGGTGGTCCGCGTTCGGGAAGAAGCGGGGCCGTAACGGCAAGAAGCCGGGACCGCCGGTCCACGACGACCTGTGCGCGGTCGTCGACGAGGACGGCCGAACCCGGCACGTCTTCGCCGCCGATGCCCCGAACCAGCTCTGGCTCGTCGACATCACGGAGCACAAAACCGCTGAAGGCAAGCTCTACTGCTGCGCAATCAAAGACGCGTGCTCCGGCAAGATCGTGGGGTACTCGATCGACTCGAGGATGAAGTCCCGGTTGGCAGTTCAGGCGCTCGAGAACGCTGTCGCGATGCGCGGCGACGTCGCCGGCTGCGTGGTCCACAGCGACAGGGGCAGTCAAGGCGGATTCAACTGGTCGTCGCAACACCTCGTGATCGCGGAGGTGTCAGATGGTTCGTCGTCAGCAGGCAGCAGATCGGGCGGAGCGGCCGAAGCTTCGGTCGCCTGGGCATCCGAAGTTCCAGCGGCATGTCGAGGCAGCGTTCTGGGCCGAGATCGCCAAGGGGTTGCTGCCCATCGAGGCTGCTGCCGTGGTCGGCGTGGCGCAAGCGGTCGGTCAGCGGTGGTTCCGCAACGCTGGCGGCATGCCGCCGTTCGACCTGAAGTTCACGCCAACCGGACGCTACCTGTCGTTCGCTGAGCGTGAGGAGATCGCGCTCCTGCGTGCTCAGGGAAGCGGGGTGCGCGAGATCGCCCGAACTATAGGCCGTGACCCGGGGACGATCTCCCGTGAGCTGCGCCGGAATGCGGCCGTCCGCTACGGAAGTCGCGGGTATCGAGCATCGGTCGCGCAGTGGAAGGCTGACATGGCCGCGAAGCGTCCGAAGGCGGCGAAGCTGGTCACGAACGCCCGGTTGCATGCCTACGTCCACGAGCGGCTATCCGGGCAGATCACCACACCTGATGGCAAGATCATCGTCGGTCCCGAGCCGCCGCGGTTCACGGGGATCAACAAGCCGCACCGCAAGCATCGCGGGTGGTCGACGGCGTGGAGTCCGGAGCAGATCAGCAACCGACTCAAGGTCGACTTCCCCGATGATGAGTCCATGCGCATCAGCCACGAAGCGATCTACCAGTCGCTCTACATTCAGGGCCGTGGCGCGCTCAAACGCGAGCTCGTCTGGTGTCTGCGCACGGGCCGGGCGCTTCGCGCACCGCGGGAACGCTCACGTCGTAAGACGTGGGCGCACGTCACTCCCGGAACCCTGATCAGCGAACGCCCTCCTGAAGCTGAGGACCGCGCTGTTCCCGGCCATTGGGAAGGCGATCTGCTGATCGGGCTGGAGCGTTCCGCGATCGGCACCGTCGTCGACCGCATGACCAGGTTCACGATGCTCGTCCACCTCCCACGCGAGGAGGGATACCGGCACAAGGAGACACCCAAGAATGGTCCCGCCCTGGCTGGCTATGGCGCGATCACGATGAAGAACGCGCTGGCGAACACGATGTCGACACTCCCCACCCAACTGGCACGGTCGTTGACCTGGGATCGCGGCAAGGAGATGTCCGCTCACGCAACGTTCACGGTCGAGACCGGCATCCCGGTGTTCTTCGCCGATCCGCAGTCGCCCTGGCAGCGCGGCACCAACGAGAACACCAACGGCCTGCTACGCCAGTACTTTCCCAAGGGCACCGACCTGGCCCGGTGGAGCGCGGAAGACATCGAAGCCGTCGCTCACGCCCTCAACACCAGGCCCCGCAAGTCACTCGGATGGAAGACCCCCGCCGAAGCCTTCAACGAGCAGCTACTGTTGCTCCAACAAGCCGGTGTTGCAACGACCGGTTGAACCCGGTCAATTTCGCAGTCGGAAGTTCCTGCGTGCGCTGGCCCGTCATCACCTGGTCGGATCCATGGGCCGGGTCGGGTCGAGCGGGGACAACGCGGCCATGGAAAGCTTCTTCGCGCTGCTGCAGAAGAACGTCCTCGACCGGCGCTCCTGGACCACTCGCGAGCAGCTGCGCATCGCGATCGTCACCTGGATCGAACGGACCTACCACCGCCGACGCCGTCAGGCACGCCTGGGCCGTTTGACGCCCATCGAGTTCGAGACCATCATGAACACGACCGTCGCACTGGCGGCGTGACTAGGAACCGTCACCTATCCGTGCAGCAGTCCCCCTCGTCTGCGTCAGGCTCGGTCGTTGGCGTCTCTCGCGCGATCGTCTTCGACACACCTGTCATGTGCATGGGATCGAGGTCGACCTCGGCCGCGCGGACGGCGCGATTGCGCTCTTTGCCAGGCCTCACCCATTGAGCGCGCTTCATCCGGTCCGCTGGGTACGCGGCCTCTTCGCGGGTCGCCGTGTCCGCGGCCGTGTTAACAGCGTGAGCCGCTTGCCAGATCTCGCCGCCCATCGGCTCGTCGAGGAGATCGCCAACACACCGGAAGGGTACGAACTCGTCACCATGCTCCACCCACACGAACAGTGGATTGTGCGGGTCGAAGCGGATCACGCAAGGTCGGGTGGCACCCTCTCCGCCCGCTCCAACAGCTCGAAGCTCGGTGAGGCGGTTCGAGCGATAGACGCGCCGAGCGTGATTGATCCCGTAGTCCTGCAGCCTGCAGCTCTTGGCGGGAAGAAACCCGATGAACTCGTCGAGCCCGAAGGGGACATGCAGCTCGGGTGCGATCCGCCGGTAGGCGCGGAACATCTCGTTCGGTGTGAGTGCCCGCCCCGGGAGCATCGGATCGGACAAACCCGCGTGCGGTCGGTTCTGCCACTCGATCGCGATCCAGTCTTCGAGCAGCTCCTGCAACTGGTTGAGGGCGAGTGCCCTATCGGTCGGTTCGTCTCTGCCGCGGCGCTCGACACTTCCACCGGTGAAGCCCTCCAAGTACTGCACGAAGCCATCTTTGATCGCGTCGCCGTGGTCCTCCTCGAGCATCCATCGCAGCCGATCGAGTGTCCGGCTCGTCGTGCCCGAAGATCGCGTCGTCCCCTTCTCGCCGAGCTCGCTCAGCGCCACGCCGATACGAGAGTCAATGTCACGTTTGCCGCGGTTGAGGTGCCGCGCGTCCACAAGCCCGAGCACACCTTCCCCGCAGTAACGGTGGAACTTGCGGCGGACCGTCTCCAACGAGGTCACGGTAGTCAGACTCGACATTGCCGTGCGCACGCCCTCAAAGAGGAACTTGGCCGGCTGCCCGCTGTCGACCGCAGCCTTGACCACGGCGAATTGCTCGGCCCACGCATCGACAATGCGTCTCTCGTCCTCGTCCAGTCCGTCGAGGACGCGGGCCGCCGAGCCTGTCGCCGAGTCGGCGCGATCCGCATGCCAGGTCACGTTCGGCAACCTGACCAGCTCATCGGCGTCGACCATTCGCGTGAAGCCAGCCTCCAGAGAGCGGAGAGTGACATGGCGGTAGTCAGCCGCGATGACGACGAACCGCTCCTCATCCCAGGTCAGCGTCACACCGATGCCGACCCGCACGATCACGCCGCCTTCGCGACCGTCGTCAACGACAAACGCCGCGACGAATCGAAGACCAGATCACGCCACCACAGCGCTGAGTAGACAGCACCCAACGGCTGAGCCGATACGCCCTCCAGCAAGCTCGCCCACTCCGACAACCGCCCGGACACGCCGGAGTGGGCACGCAGCACATCCACACTCGCCAGATCGCGCCACCGGTCATACCGGTAGCCGGACAGGAAGCGAAGATTGCGGCCTTCGCTCTCGCTGATGTCATGCACGACGAAGTAGTCCCAGCCCAGCTCGCCACACAGGGCCGAGGTCCAGTCGAACGCTTCGACGTCATCCGCCTCGATGCGCGGCAGAGGCTTCACATCGATCACCGCGGCGGATCCATCGCGGAAGCGGACGAAGAAGTCGGGCGCGTGGCGTCGAGGCGTTCCCGCCCAGTCAATCCACAGCGGCTGAGACGAGATCGCCGCGACAGCAGGGTCACGGTCCATCTGCATGAGGGCGACCCGTTCGTACAACGACTCGAACCAGACATGCCGGCCGGTCGTGGCGGCCCAGTACTGGCCCATGTAGTTCTTCTTGTGCTTCCACGACTTCGGAGTTCGAACCTTGTCGACGGCCTCGAAAGCCACATCGACAACGTCAGCGGAGTCACGGCGATGATCCACGCCTCGGATGACGTACTCGATCTGAGCGTGCGGGGCATTCACCGCGGCAGCGGGTTCCCACCGCTTCAACGACATCTACTCTCCGATCTCGACGAGATGTTCAGTTGGAGAGTCCTCTGACGCCGCCAGAGTACGACCGGCCAGATACCCAGCCGGCGAGACACGCCCGCGGTCGGACGAGGAGCCCGCGGAAACTATAGATGGATTGGCAAAAACTACAGGTCGGTTGTCACGACCACAGAATCGATGGCAGAAACCACAGATGCGTTGTCATCGGACAAGCGATCGCCTACCGCGTGCACCACGGCTTCGACCACCACGACGTCGCCCTCTCGGCCGGAGTGCAGCGCATGGTGCGCTCCGACATCGGGGCCTCGGGCGTGATGTTCACCCTCGACACCGAGTCGGGCTTCGATGACGCGGTGTTCGTCACGAGCTCCTACGGNCTCGGCGANGCGGTCGTGCAGGGCGCCGTCAANCCCGANGAGTTCTACGTCTACAAGCCNGGNCTGCGNGCNGGNCGNCCCGCGATCCTCAAGCGCAGCGTCGGNGAGAAGGCGATCGCCATGCGCTACGCGNACGGGCAGCACGTCGACGGCAGCACGGCTTTCGTCGAGGTGGATGCCGCCGANCGCTCGCGTTTCTCGATCACCGATGNGGAGGTGCAGGAGCTCGGCCGNATCGCCCTCGTCATCGAGGCCCATTACGGCCGCCCCATGGACATCGAGTGGGGCAAAGACGGCAACGACGGNCAGATCTACGTGCTGCAGGCGCGCCCCGAGACCGTCGTGTCGCGGAAGTCCGCGAACGTGCTGAGCCGCTTCGTGCTCGCCGAGCGNAGTGCGGTGCTCGTCGAGGGGCGCGCGATCGGGCAGCGTATCGGCTCCGGNCGCGTGCGGGTGCTCACCTCGATCGATCAGATGCACGACTTCGCCCACGGCGACGTGCTGGTGGCCGACATGACCGATCCCGACTGGGAGCCGATCATGAAGCGCGCCTCGGCGATCATCACCGACCGCGGCGGACGCACCTGCCACGCCGCGATCATCGCCCGCGAGCTCGGCATCCCCGCCGTCGTCGGCACCGGCGTGGCCACCCACGCCTTGAAAGACGGTCAGGAGGTGACCGTCTCGTGCGCCGAGGGTGACGACGGTCTCGTGTACGACGGGCTCCTGCAGTTCGCCGAGGAGCAGACCGAGCTCGATCGGATGCCGGAGGCCCCCGTCAAGGTGATGATGAACGTCGGCACCCCCGACCAGGCGTTCGCCTTCTCGCGTCTGCCGCACGCGGGGGTGGGTCTGGCGCGGCTGGAGTTCATCATCAACCGTCAGATCGGCATCCACCCCCGTGCCCTGCTGGAACTCGACCGGCTCGACGGTGCGCTCGCCGAGGACATCCGCGAGCGCACGGCCGCGTATCCGTCGGCCGAGGAGTACTTCATCCAGCGCGTGGCCGAGGGGGTGTCCATGATCGCCGCTGCCTTCGCACCGGAGCCGGTGATCGTGCGCCTGTCGGACTTCAAGTCGAACGAGTACGCCAACCTCATCGGCGGGTCGCTCTACGAGCCCGACGAGGAGAATCCGATGCTCGGCTACCGCGGCGCCGCCCGCTATGTCTCCCCGGATTTCCGTGCGTGCTTCGACATGGAGTGCGAGGCCCTGCGCCGGGTGCGCGACGACATGGGACTGACCAACGTGCAGATCATGGTGCCGTTCGTGCGGACGGTGGGCGAGGCGAAGGCCGTCGTCGACCTGCTCGCGCAGAACGACCTGCGCCGCGGCGAGAACGGGCTTCGCGTCGTCATGATGTGCGAACTGCCCGCCAACGCCGTGCTCGCAGAGCAATTCCTCGAGCACTTCGACGGGTTCTCGATCGGCTCCAACGACATGACGCAGCTGACCCTGGGGCTGGACCGCGACTCGTCTCTCATGGCATCAGCCTTCGACGAGCGCGATCCCGCCGTGCTGCACCTGCTCGGCATGGCCATCGACGCGTGTCGGCGACAGGGCAAGTACGTCGGCATCTGCGGACAGGGGCCGAGCGATCACCCGGACTTCGCGCAGTGGCTCGTCG
>NZMY01000003.1 GCA_002694745.1 Croceicoccus sp.
CGAGAATGACGCGATCATCGAACTTGCGCTGATGCAGGTGGTGGTCGAGAGCGAAGGCGATAATCTCGTTCACAAGGTGATATCCTGGACGAAGCCCGAGGAATGGCTGCAGGATCCGGGCCGTGAAATCCCTGAAAAGATCGCCTTCCTCACCGGAATCACCGACGATGCCGTGGCCGGACAGCGGATCGACGACGACCGCGTACTGGAGGTGCTCTCGAAGGCCGATCTCATCATCGCGCATAATGCGCGCTTCGACCGCGCCTTTATCGAGCAGCGCTATCTCGAGCTCGGGCCCCGGCCGTGGGCCTGCAGCATGAGCGAGATCGACTGGCTGACCCTCGAAATGGACGGGAAGAACCTCGGCTATCTGCTGATGCAGAGCGGACGCTTCTATCCTGCCCATCATGCCGCGAACGACGTCTGGAGCCTGTTCAAGCTGCTGACCTCGACGCCGTTGCGCTTCCAGCTGCTCGATGCGCGCTGCTGCCTCGACCTGCTGCTGGAAGCAAGCGATGCGGAAACCTACCGTGTGGAGGCTCTGAACGCGCCCTACGGCTTCAAGGACCGGCTAAAGAGCCGCGGCTACAAATGGGATCCGAAGAAAAAGGTGTGGTGGACCGAGCTCGGCTATCCCGCTTACCTCGATGAGCGCGACTGGTTTGCCGAGCTTGGCCTGCCGTCCTTCGCCGCGATCCCGATCGACGCGACGCAGCGCCATCTCTGAGCCCCAAACTCGACTGACATTTCAATTTTAATTTCTCGAAACGGCCCGCTTCGCGCGGGCCTTTTCGTATCTGCAAAAGGTATTTCCAACATGATCATTCTCGACCGCCAGCACCCGATCCGCAATCCCGATGGCCCCGCCATCGTACAGGAGGTGGACAAGACCATCGTCGTTGCCGATTTCGAGTTCCGTAGAGACCTTGAGAAGCACAGCGACTATGTCGGACAGGACGAAACCTCAGCGCATCCAACGGCGCGTTGGGCCTTCGATGAGATCGTCTGCGGCTCCTATGTCGTGATCCGCTTCCCGGCAGGCGAAGTGGAGAAACCGGAGGTCGGACGATTCCATTCTCTGTGCCAGCCCGACATGGATGAGATCGACATTGCCGACCATTTCTTCCGCCAGGTGCTCGAGCGGCACGTGGATGGGAACGGCGATCCGGCGCGGTTCGTGACCTGGGGCGGTGACTACAAGGATAACGAGGTGCTGCGACGCGTGGCGATGTGCTGGGGCGTGACCGTGCCCCCACAGCTACGCAATACCGCTGAAAACTGTCCATTGCGGCTCGACCTCTGCCAAGACTGCTACACGGACGAGATCAAGGGATTGCACCTGTCCGAATATGCGTTTGCGCAAGGGCTGCCCGGCAAGGCTATTCCGGCAAGGCAAGTGACGAAGCACGTACTTGCCGGGGACTGGAAGCGCGTCGAGGAGCAATGTGCTGGCGATGTGCTGCTGACCGCGATCCTAGCCGTGCGCCGGCTCGCGACCTGCGGTGAGATCGGGCAGACTGGCAAGGCGTGCACGCGCGCGCTTGTCGACCGGTTCTGCGAGCGCAAACCAACCGATTACACACGAATGTGGGCGCGCTGGCGCAAGGAGAACCTTGGGCACCGGGAAATCCTCACATTATGCCGCCGCTGAACCTCGCGTTCGCCATGCTGGACAGCATCGCTGCTGCCGCTGAGCGATCGGGAGGGATTAGACCGCGCACTGGCTGCTGATCGGCCGGGCGATCGAGGAAAGGGCCGGCTTCGACTTCGCAAAAGTCGAGGCTGCGCTCGTAGCAGGGCGGGATACAGCCGATCTGACCGGGACCGAGCGGATCGTCTGGAACCCCTATCTCCAGGAGCGGCTGATGCCGGAGCTTTGATCCCAAGCATCCTCTCTCCAAAATCTCAGGACATTCATCCATGCCAACGACCAAGCGCCGGTCGGCGCAGCGCCGTGCGCTGCGCTGGGCGCAGGCCAATATCTGCGCGGGATGCGGCGCATTCCTGCCGAGCGGCAAGCGCCTGCCGCGCCATCATCCCGATACCCCGACCTTCGATCACGTGATTGCGCGCAGCGATGGGGGAGGGCGCACGCTCTCGAACGGCCTGCTCAAGCACCAGCGCTGCAATCAGCAGCGTGGAAACAAGCCGCAGACCGGATGCGACCTGCTGTGGCGCGATCTCGTGCAGGCCCGGCTATCGATGCGGCCCCGGAGCTTCAAGCCGACCTTCCGCGGCGGGTTCCCCAATCCGCATGGCGGCGAGCGCGCCGAGGCGCGGGGCCTCATGATTATTACAGAGAAAACAACATGAACATTCAGATCCTGGACCGCCTCGCGGTCATGTGGGGCAAACGCCTCGCCGGTGAACTCGCGCTCGACCGCAATGGGGCCATGCGATTTGCCTATGCGCAAAGCTGGCTTCGCGATCCGCAAGCGCTGCCGCTATCCTGCTCTCTGCCCTTGCGGGCGGAACGGTTCGACAATCGTGCCTGCAAGCCGTTCTTCGAGAACCTCCTGCCCGAGGAATGGCAACGCGAGGCCGCAGCCCGCGCGCTGGGCATCTCGTCGGGCAATCCGTTCCGATTGCTCAAGGCGCTGGGCGGCGATACGGCGGGCGCCCTGACGTTCCGGCCCGCCGATCAGGCTTTGTCCTTCGGTTCGACCGCAAACACCCCGGACCCTCTGGATAATGCCGAACTCGCCGCCCTGTTCGACCGCATCGCGCAAAGGCCGATGCTGGCAGGGGAGGGGACCCGCTACAGCCTGGCCGGCGCGCAGAGCAAGCTTCCGGTCGTGCTGATCGATAACCGCATCGCGCTGGCATCACCGGGGCAGGCGACCACCCATATCATCAAGCCCGAGCCTGAGAGGTTTCCGAGACTGGCGGCAAACGAGGCGTTCTGTCTGACATTGGCGAGAAGCATCGGCTTAAGCGCAGCAGAAGCCGAATGGCGTTCGGCCCGAGGCAGGGCTTTCCTGCTCGTCTCGCGCTATGACCGGATCACCGAAAGCGGAACGACACGGCGGTTGCACCAGGAAGACTTCGCGCAGACGTTGGGTGTTCTTCCCTCGAAGAAGTATGCAAGCGATGGCGGGCCGGTGTTCCGGGACTGCGTCGATCTCGTCAGGCGCACCGCGACAGATCCCGAGGCGGAAATTCTCAAGCTGATCGATGCTGCGCTCTTCAATCTCGTCATTGGCAATGCCGATGCGCATGCCAAGAACTTCAGCCTTCTGCGTAAGGCGAACGGGGAGGTGGTGCTCGCGCCGCTTTACGATCTGGTCTCCACGGTAGTCTGGCCTGAGCTGTCGAACAGGTTCGCGATGAAATATGGAGGTTCCAGAACGCTCGAAGCCATGTCGACCGGCAGCTTTGAGCGATTTGCTGCCGATGCGGGTGTGGACTTCAAGCTTGTCCGGGAACGCGGTCCTTTGCTTTGCGAACGCATCATGAGCGGTGTTGAGGCGGGTTGGGAGACGCCAGGTCTGACCGATCGATCGGCTGTTACGGCTCTGGCTGCTCTCATCCATGACCGTGCTGGGCGAGTATCGCTGAAGCTCGCATAATAATGGATCTGCGGAAAGGGGCCGGTTGTTCCTTTCCGTCGACAAGCCGATCGCGTAAAATGGCGGCAATGTCGCGGTACACGATCCATAAGAGCGGTGGCATAACTCCAGGCTTGGGAAGCCGGCCGCTTTCCGAAACCGCGCGTATCCGCAAGTATGGCCGGATGCGGGGTCTCGATGAGACCAACCTGCTTGATCGCATCAAATCGATCTTCAGCTGGAATACCATGCGATGACGCCATACGAAGCTTGAGACGATGGCGAAAGCAGCATGACACGCTGGCTATGACCGAAACTGTCGCAGGCCTGTAGGAAGCGAAGCATCACTTCAGACGGTCGGATTCGCGGCCACTAGGAGATGCTCTGTGATGCTCGCCTCGTTTCTCATGTTTGTCTTACTCAGGCTTGCGATCAGTTCGCTGCAGGCAATTGGAAGGCGCAAGCCGATGCAGGATGCCTGCGCGTCTGCCCGGCAGATTCCCAGAAGAAGTCACGAGGTCGAAGACGCCTTCGGAAGCGCGCTCGCCTGCTGTCCGGAGTATGCCACGCCCTTGCTCGAAGCGCGCTCGCCTTGTGCGTTGCTGCTTGCCCGCGCCGCCTCTGGCGATCTCGATGCGATGACGGATCAGATCGTCGAGCAATTGCGTAGCCACATTCCAGCACTGGTGGCAGCGCACTGCGCCGTTATCGAAAGAGCTCCACCCGAACTTCGGCGACTGGCGATGGTCGAGCTGGTCGAGGACTTGCGCGGCATGGCAGCAATCGCGCAGGGCCGGCTCGACTTCCTCGCCGCAAGGCGCAGTGAAATGCGCAGAAGCTCCATGGCTTACGCGGCCGCGGCCTGATGTCGGGGCTCTCCAAATCCCGGATTGCGGCCTTCGAGCAATGCCCGCGCCGGCTCTGGCTTCAGGTCCATCGCCGTGAACTTGCCGACCAGAGCGAGGGTGCCGAAGCGCTGTTCGCCATTGGCAACGAAGTGGGCGAGGTGGCTTGCGCGCTGCATCCCGGTGGCATGATGATCGAGGCCGAACCTGATCTGGCGCAGCGCTGGAAACCACGGCGCGCCTCATAGCAGAGGACCATCCCGGCCCGCTGTTCGAGGCGACCTTCATGCACGAGGGTGTGCTCGTCAGGGTCGATGTGATGGAGCGGCTGCCGGATGGTGGCTGGCATGTCGCCGAAGTGAAAAGTTCGACCGCGCCAAAGGACTACCACGTGGGCGATCTTGCGACGCAGGTATGGGTACTACAGGGCTGCGGCATCGATGTGCGGTCGGCCGCAATCCGCCACGTGGATAACCGGTTCATACTGCAGGTTCCGGGCGAACTCGACGGTCTCCTGCACGATGCCGACATGCTGGGGAAATTGGACGGGATCATTGCGGGTCGCGATGAGGTGGTCCGCTCCGTACGGCCGGTGCTGAATGGCGAGGAGCCGCAGACTGCGCCGGGCGATCATTGCAGCAGCCCGCATGATTGCGAATTCGCCGCACATTGCCGCAGGGGAGAGCCGCTGCCACCGGAATGGCCGGTGACGGTGCTGCCGCGCGGGGCCGGGGCCGCATGGCGAGTGCGCGGCTATGACGATCTGCTCGATGTCCCGCCAGACCGTTTGTCAGGTGTGAACGCCATCGTCCACGTGGCAACGGTCAGCGGCACGCCCTTCCATGACCGCGGCGGTGCCGCGGCCGAGATGATGCAATAGGGTTGGCCGCGGGGGTGGCTCGATTTCGAGACCATCGCTTTTGCCGTGCCGCGCTGGATCGGCATGCGTCCCTATCAGCAGATTCCTTTCCAGTTCTCGCTGCACCTCGAACAGGAAGACGGAGCGATGACTCACTCCGAGTTCCTATCGACAGATGGTGCCGATCCGCGCCGTACCTCTGCCGAAGCTCTTGTCGAGCAGATCCCTGCCGCGGGCGCGATTATCGCTTACCACGCTCCGTTTGCACGCAGCGTCTCGCTGGCGTTCCGCTGAGCGCAAGTGCGGCGCAAGTTCTATGAACTGGCCGATAGCTCGCCGGTGGCCGCCGGAGTCCTGCGTCGCATTGCTTTGCTCTACGCCATCGAGGACGAGGTGCGGGGATCGTCGGCGCAGCAACGCCAGACCGCCCGCGCTGACCGGCTCAAACTGGCCGATAGCGGACCGACAGCTCTCGGGAGCAGATGCTGGAAAACGGACAACGGTTCGGGACTCCATCGTGATCATCAGTCGCCGACAAAGGAGACATTCGCTGCTCCGAATGAGCAAGCTAGAAGCTGTCCTTCGTTCACGGGCTGGACCGGCCCCTTGGGTTGCCGCCCAAGGGGCGAGCATTCTGTTAAACTTCAGTTCGCTCCGAGAGTGTGAGAGCATCGTCGATATCGACGCCCAGATAGCGAACCGTGTTCTCGATGTTGGTATGCCCCAGCAATATCTGCACTGCCCTCAGGTTACCCGTGGCCTTGTAAATGATCGAAGCCTTGGTGCGCCGAAGCGAATGCGTCCCATATTCCCGCTTGTCGAGCCCGACCGTCGAAACCCATTCATCGACAAGCCGCGCATATTGTCGGGTACTCAAGTGACCCTGGTAGTCGATCCTGCTGGGAAACACGTAATTGAGGAATGATCCTCCCCGTCGTTCAAGCCAAACGGTCAGGCTCTTTCGTGCCTCCGTCATGATCTCGAACTGGACGGGGCGTCGGGTCTTCTGCTGGATGACAGTTGCTCGATTACGAACGGTACATCCGCTTACCAGATCGCCGATCCGGATTTTCACGAGATCACAGCCTCGTAGTTTGCTGTCGATGGCTAGGTCAAACAAGGCCCGGTCTCGTATGCGCTTGTGTTCATCAAGGAAGAACCGGATTGCCCAAATATCTCTCGGCTTCAGCGGGCGTTTAGGCCCGATGGTCTGTCCTGCATTCCAGGGCCGCTGATCGTGAATGGCGGGGTCTAGATCTGAATGTCCCATAGCACTTCTCCGATGGCCTGATTGGCCAAAGGGAGAGTACCCAATTTTGGAGAACCGGACGTGGTCGAAGGCTTCTTAGTTTCAGGCTATCGCCACCCAAGTCGCTAAGCCGCCGGTACGGCCCAGTTGGGGGTCGATATACGGGTTACCGGCTCGTCTTTAATGCATTAGAGATCGCGCCAGACAATACCCTTTCTGCGGACCGGATATTGTCAGCCAGATCCTCTAGCTGACGCGCCATATTAGGGTCACCACGGGTCTTGAAGCTTTCCGCGAGGCCAATGATTTGCTCTGACCGTAGCCGTAGCACTCTTAATGCAGCAGTGGCGTCTGGTATATAATCAAGCACTTGCGACCCCTCAAACGGGCGCAAGATATATCGTGATATGCGAAACGTGGGCAATTCGAATTATAGGTACCGGCCCAACTTTTTCTGCAAGTCCTATTGCGAAACACTCAGCCAGACGAGGGCCGAATAACGACCCTGACCCTTTCCTGATTGCTCATGGTAGCTGGGTCATACCTCGCACTCTTCTCGTTATAGAGATGCATTGCGCAGCATAGAAAAGCATGTTCAGGCAGCTTCCGTATCGGTTTGGCGCCGAACGGTCCAAGACTCAAGCTCGCCATATGAAAGTGGCATCAAAAACTCGAATCCGGTCTCGCCTTCTCCTGTCCAGCGTACAACGGCCTTCTTTCGTGGCATCCCGGTGATTTCAACAAACAGCTTTTCGCCAACCTTAAAGGCCGATGACTTTATTCTGAAACCTCTTGTCGAGATATTTAAAACCTGGTTTCGACTGGAGGTTACGCTATCGGCCACTTCGACAGTGCAAACAATGGGCAGTCGGGGCGGGCGGGTCGGTTCCTCTGATGCCGATCCGCCGAGAACCTTGCTGACATCGATCGGGCAAGCGAACCTGATTCCGAGCCTTCCGCCCGCTGACCAAACAACTTGGCCTGCGAGCATCTCATGTTCGGTGAACCCTAATCGCAGCAAATCACCTTCGTCCAGATCGGCACATGTTTCGACCATCACTCCTTCAGGAGAAAGATCCTTGACCATACAGAAGCCGGAATACTTCGCGGTCTCGATGATTGCTGGTCTGTAGACGCTCCTGCTTCGGGCAAATGCCCGACGATCTTCATCTATGTGTGGCACCTTTCACCCCCTTGGCGAGCCAAATACTATTTCATCACACGCAATCAGGCTATTTCGATGCTATCAAACGCATGCCGCTCAGGCATCGACAATTCTTGGTCTGCCGATAGTTAAAACAGCATAAAAACATACTGTTAACGGCAATTACCTGATCTCATTGCTTGAGTTCGCAAAGAGGGGGCGTGCTGCAGTATACAGCCTGCGGATAGCGTCGGGCGACCATTCAGCTAGTGGAGATGTTATAGCACTGCGCGCTGAAGAACCGCCCCGCTGACCAGGACCCCCGCGGGGCGGTTCCCTGCGCTTAACCTGCGCTCCGCGCCGCCGAGATCACACGTCGTCCTTGCCTGCATGCAGGGAGTTAGACGGTCGGGATACCACTTGTTCGCCTAAATCGATTGTTCATGAGGTGTTCGGCAACCAGTACCATTCGATCAAGATCGACAGGTTTGGTCAGATATTCATCCGCACCTTCATAAAATGCAATCTTCTGGTCCTGCTCACCCGCGACAGAGGTCAGCATCATCACAGGAACCATTGCCAAGTCGGGGTCGATCCGCATTTGCTGAAGCACCGCGCCGCCATGCAAGACCGGCATTTTCTGATCAAGGATTGCCAGGTGCGGTGCTCGGAAGCGCATAGCATCTAGCGCTGAGCCTCCGTCACGAAGCCATCCAACTGCATGGCCCGCTTGAAAAAGTCGTTCGCTGACCATCTCGCCCATAATTGGATCATCTTCGGCTAGGATTATACGGCCCATATCTCCATCTATCTGGAAACCCTCTGAAAGGCGAACAATTGTTCGAGTTTTTCACGAAGTTCCATCCCCGTCAGATGCATAAGGGCTGCCTCGCCCTGGCGGCATGCCTCCCCCAATTCTCTCTCATTAAAATAAGCCGCGGTTCCAGCAATCTGGTGCATATCCGACAGCAGCGCGTCATGATCGAAACCCTCCGCAGCGCTAATATACAAGGCTAGGTTGGCGAACATTCGATCTCGCTGCTTTTTGTAGGCGATCGCCAATCGATCGATCGTCCGACCTTGCCCTTCGACGCTTAGGTCTCTCCGTGCTCCAAATTCGACCAGTGCAGCGCGCAAATCTTCAATCGCCAAGGGTTTGCTCAGATGCCCCTGCATACCGATCCGCCGACAATTTTCTATATCGTCAGCAGATGAATTCGCGGTCAACGCTACGATCGGAAGATCTGCAGCGGAATACCCCCTTTCTCTGAGTTGCCGCGTAGCTTCTAATCCATCCATCTCCGGCATGCGTATATCCATCAGAACCAGATCGAAACGCTGGCCAGTTTTTGTAGCATCCTCAATGATTTGCAAAGCTTCTAAACCGTTGGAAGCGATTATGGCTTGCAAACCAAGCCTTTCCAGCATCGATTGCAGGACAAGAACGTTGATCTCATTGTCTTCAGCGACGAGCAATCGCAGCGGTTCTAGGGGAGATTCAGCGGTGCGAGCGTCGTTCTGAGATACCAGAGCCATATCGACCGCGTCTTCGCCTCTACCGCAGACGATCGGTAAGCGAATGTTGAATATTGAGCCGGACCCAATTCCGGAGTGCACCTCAACAGATCCACCAAACGCGGTGACCAAGTTTTTGGTTATTGCAAGCCCAAGTCCGGTTCCGCCAAAGCGATTGCTCACCCCAGCTTCAGCCTGGTCGAAGTAACCAAAAATCATCTCCAATTTTTCTGGAGCTATGCCAACACCAGTATCCGTAACTCTGATTTTGAGCACATCACCACTCTCGAAGTCCTCGACACTCACATAGACTGAAACGGCCCCTTCATCCGTAAATTTGATGGCGTTCCCTATCACGTTATTTAAAATCTGCCGTAGTCTAAGCGGGTCGCTTTGTAATACATCTGGAACCGCAGGTGCTATGTTGCAGGTCAGTTCGAGCCCCTTGTTTTGCGCTAAAGCGCGTAGCGCTTCAACTGCCATCAGAATTTGCTGCCTGACATTAATCGGTTCTGAGACTAGCGTTAGTTTGCCAGCCTCCATTTTCGAAACATCGAGAATATCATTCAATAGGCTGAGCATGTTTTTTCCAGATTGAACGATCAGCTCAATCATCTGCTTTTGAGCCTGCGGCAAATCTTCCTTCGCCAGAATTTGTGCAAATCCAAGAACGCCATTCATCGGCGTGCGGATCTCATGGCTCATATTGGCAAGAAATTGCGCCTTTGAGGCAGCCGCTTCATCAGCTTGGCGACGTGCCTCCAAAAGCTCGATCTCTGCCGATTTGCGATCCGTAATGTCCATTGCGACGCCAACGTAGGCCGCGATTGAGCCATCGGACTTTTTCTCAGGGCGGGCAAGCACAGCAGCCCAGCGAATTGAACCGTCTGAATGAGCAAAACGAAACTCATCAGCATAGCCATCGCCATTGGCTGTGGCCGTTTCCCAGGTCCTAACAACGCGATCTCGATCTTCCGGGTGCAACGAACGCGTCCAACCTTTTCCGGTCGCACAAAACGCATCCATGCCGGCGAGGATTTCCCAAGCGCGATTGACATAGGTGCAGTTGCCATCTGCAGCAGTGCGGAAGATACCCGCAGGAGAAAGATCAGTAAGGGTTTCGAACGTTCTCTTCGCTTCCAGAAGCCTCTGCTGGGCTGCAGTTTCAGAAGTTAGATCAATCACAGCACCGAGAACGCCGTTATGTTCTCCCTCATCATTCTCTATCCTTTGGGACCGCACTCGTAATGTTCGCCCACTGAATTCTCGAAAGACCGTGGATTCGCCCTTCTCCGACGGCACGTCGGAGATTCTCTCCCAGAGCGTCGATCGAAGCAGTTGCTCACGGCTGCCAACTTGGTCCCAGAGGGCAGCATTGGCATAGAGCAGCTCACCCGAAGATGAGGTTTGGAAAATGCCGACTGGCGAGAGTTCCGCAATTTGCTTGAACCGATCTTCAGCAAGTCTCTTTCCTCGAAGTAGGGCTGCGATTGGAAGGCCAATGGCGAAACTACTCGCTAAAAAAACCTGAAGTACGAAAAGTTTGTCTGAAAGGTCACCGCGAACCAGATTGATTGGACCGTGTCCATAGGTTGTAGCCACGCTGGCGACGATCGCGAGATTCAATATTGCTATGGCATTGCCCAAGGCACCTAAGCGAAACGCATAAAGCAGAACGATTGGCGCATCGAGAAACAGGAATGGAAAGCGGGTTTGCCAAAAGGTGTAGACGCTGATCGACGTGCCGACCCCGATGATCAGCACCCCCTCGATTATCATCCGCCTTGTTAACTTATGACGCTGAGACCAAGCATCAACCAGTATCGTGAGTGCTGGCGTGACTATGAGAAGCCCTAACGCATCCGCGCGGAACCACTCCCAAAAAACCGCGCTGAATTCAGCCTGCATCGCCAGATAGAGATACAATGACGCACAAAGGGACGAGAAACTGCAGGCTAAAGTGGCGACCAGAGCAAAAACGCCAATCTGTCGGTATTCAGTAAAGCCAGGCCGCATGACCCCCAAATGATTTAGCGTGAGAAGCGCCGCGCAGATCTCCAGCGCATTTATCGCTGACAGACTTACTGCCATTATTGCGGCATCACCCACAGCAAAATTGGCAATGACATTAGATGCGAAACAGGTGGCTAGGAGGGGCAGCCATGCATCTCTTTTGGCCTTCAATAGGACGCAAAGGAGGATGGCGTTTGGCGCCCAAACAGCGGCAATCCTCCCGCTGTCACGCGTCAATGTGATACCGGCATAGGCGGTAAGTCCGAAAATAAGACTCACCGCAAAGAGCAATGCAGTATGTCTTCCCAAACGCTGCAGCGCTGCCGACCCCATGCTTGATCCTCCCGACTGATTGATCGGGAATCTCTGAAGCACGGACGTCGAAAAATGGTTAAAGCCGTCAGGACTGTCGGCTATGGCTATTCGCCTCTCGTGAGAGGACCTTCCTTATGGTTCAATGGTCTGGACATCGCATTGGAGGCCTGGACCGCCGACTTATACCAACCTGCACTGATCAGAACCTACGGGCCCATTTGCGGCGGCCGATGGTCATGATGCGCCACGGCTGATCGACGAGCTTGTTCCAGGCCTCG
>NZMY01000004.1 GCA_002694745.1 Croceicoccus sp.
CCATTATCGCGTCCTCCTGAAGCAGGATGCTATTGAGTCAGACTTTCGTCGCCTCGGGAATCCCCAAAATGAGTCAGCCTCAGCGCAGGCTGGTATAAGCCCACTGATCATTGCAGCGGCCGTTATCCTGTGCATCTTTTCGATTCGCTATGATCGGTTGGTATTAGCGATGGCCGGGCTCGCGGCACTTTGCAGTGTTGAAAGAGTGGCGCCGGTATTTTTGAGTGCCATGCAGGCGCCAATTCCCGACAGTCCCGGCATCGTCGTGCTCTCCCTCAACGCATGGAGGCATCAGGACCATCCCAAGCAAACAGCCCGTGCGATTGCAGCCAGCGGCGCAGATATCGTTCTATTACAGGAAGCTGGGCCATTGTTAAGCCAGGCGGACACTATACTGAAACGCGCCTATCCCTTCCGCTCTAACTGTCCGACAGGCTGCGACCTTGCTATCCTCTCACGCCTGCCCGTTCGGGAATTCCGCTATCGCATCCGCGACAGTCGCGGCATGTTAGCCGGCCCTCGGATCGTGTTTGGAGAAATTGTGGGCGCTTCCGACTTGGGTCCGATAACGGTGGCATCGATTCACGTCGATCGCGGCGACAGTCCAATTGGCAACCGACAGCAGATCGTCAAAAGTCTTGATGAACTTTTCGCCCTGCTCGGTAAGGAAGACCTGATTATCGGCGGCGATTTCAACATGACACCGTACAGCTTCGCCTTCGCTAAAATGGATCAAGCTATGTTTCCGATCCGGAGGGTCAGCTTCGGTGATCACAGCTATCCATCACAGATCGCGGGCCTGCCGACGATTCCCCTCTTTGCAATCGATCATATCTATGCATCTCCACGATGGCATGCCGCTAGAGTATCTGTGGGTCACGGCTTTCATTCCGATCACCGCCCGGTTGCCGTCCGCTTACTCGAAAATCGCCCGGATCAGTCCCATGAATAGTCCGACCCGCCCGCGTTTCTCCTACACATTGCTTTCGCCTGAAAAGCGCAAAAGAACGGAACCGTACCATTGACACTTGAACGACCAACATGCCTTTTGGTCATCAACTCGCTCGCTGGCGGGGGAGCAGAGCGAGTTTTTACGACTCTTATCACCAATCTTACCCGCTTTCACGACCAATGCGATTTTGCAGTTGCGCTGCTCGATAACGAGCAATTCGAGGCCTATGTCCTGCCCGACTGGATCAAGGTCTATCGCATAGATAGCAAAGCTAATCTCATTGCCGGGGTGAAGGGGCTTTGCGCGCTATTCAGAGAACTGCGACCAGCTGTCTGCATTTCCTTCCTCACCCGGGCCAATTTTGCAGCGATTGTCGCAGGTCGGCTGTATGGATGCAGGACGATTGTCAGTGAGCGAGTCAACACCACCGCTCATCTTGCCGGCGGCGGGAAAAATGCTGTCAGCCGCTTCCTGGTACGCATGCTCTATCCACGCGCAGATGGCGTCATTGCAGTTTCGCAGGGGGTAAAAGACACGCTGGTCAAGGATTTCGCCGTATCGCCTGATCGAGTGACGGTGATACCCAATCCGTTCGACATCGATAATATAGCAAACTTGGCGATTCAGCCCGCCCCGTTCGAGATCGCGCCGGGTGACTGGGCCACCATGGGACGGTTAGTACCGACGAAAAATGCAAAATTAGCGATTCGCGCCTTTGTCGCAACCTCATCGCGAGGCAAGCTTTTCGTCTTGGGCGATGGTCCGCTGCGGAGCGAGCTTGAAGCCCTGGTCCACGAACTCGACGCGGTCGATCGCGTACGGATTTGCGGCTACCTTGAAAATCCTTATGCGGTAGTCGGCCGCTGCGATGCATACATTCTTCCATCGGACGCAGAGGGATTTCCGAACGCCATGGTCGAAGCGATGTCATTGGGAAAACCCGTCGTTGCAACCGATTGCCCGTCGGGCCCTTCCGAAATACTCGAAACCGTGGCTGTTTCGGGCGAACCATCGCGTGGCAGAGGCGGCATGCTAGTCGAATGCGGAGCGGTCGACATGATGGCGCGCGCCATTACCGCGTTGCACGATAGCGACCTACGCAACAATCTTGGTAAGCTCGCCCGTGAGCGCGCGATGGAATTCTCGGTCGAAAGAAGCACCCTCGGTTTTTGGCAGGTTATAACTTCGAACCTCGCCGCCAATGGAGGCCGGGTTCAGTGAGGGTTTCGGTCGTCGGCCTGCGTGGAATACCCAACGTTCTGGGCGGAGTGGAAACGCATTGCGAGGAACTTATGCCGCGCATCGTAGTCAACAATCCCGATATCGCGATACAGGTCATCGGCCGGCGACCCTTTATCTCGGGTGACTTCGACTATCACGGCGTAAACGTGACGTCCGTTTATGCGCCGGCCGGCAAGCATTCAGAGGCGATTGTCGCCACTTTCTTTTCGGTCTTGAAGGCACGCCGCAACGGAGCGGATACACTGCATATTCACGCAATAGGTCCCGCAATTCTTACCCCGTTGGCCCGCCTTATGGGTATGCGAGTCCTAGTTACCCATCACGGCGAGGATTTTCAGCGCGCAAAGTGGAACATTTTCGCCAAGGCGGCGCTCCGCCTTGGCGAAACGCTGGGCGTGCGATTCGCGAATAAAGTCGTCGCCGTATCGCCTTCGCTGCAGCGCAAGCTTCAGATGCGATACCCGGAAGCTGCCAGCAAGATTGCCTATATTCCGAATGGCGTGTCACAACTTGCAGGAAAAAATCAGGACGATCAGGCAGTCCTCCAAAGTCTCGGGCTGACTAAGAAGGACTTTTTCCTGGTTGCCGCGCGGCTGGTGCCGGAAAAGGGGATTGACTATCTCATCGATGCGCACCGCCTGAGCGGTAGCGACAAAACTCTCGTCATTGCGGGCGCATCGATGCATGGCTCGGATTATTCGGAAAAGCTGAGGAGGGCAGCCGGACCCGGCGTCCTCTTCACGGGCCAGGTCCCCCGCGAGAAATTGGCTAGCCTGTATCGCAACGCCGCGCTGTTCATCCTGCCGTCTTATCACGAAGGGCTGCCCATTTCGGCGCTGGAGGCATTGTCGTTCGGCGCGTCGATGCTTCTCAGCGACATCGATGCTAACATCGATCTCGGCCTGCCTGACCGTCATTACTTTCCGGTGGGCGATACGAAGGCGCTTGCCGGCAAGCTGAACCCGTCCGACTTTTCCGATCTCGACACATCGAACTGGGACGGGGCCAGTACGTTTGACTGGGATGCCATCGCCGACGCCACGGCCCGTTGCTACAGGGAGCTTTGCTGACTTGCCAAAAGCTTGCGACAGGATCTGACAGGAGTGGCGGCATGAATTCCGGTGGCACATCCCCCAGTCTGCCCGGCTATGCGCTGGGCCCTAGCCTTTTTGTTTATGCCGTGCTGGCGATCTTCCTAGCGCTACGCTGCAGATCGGCGCCCGGCGCCTTCGTGCTGATTGCGGTAGCGATCCGGCTCGGCATGTCGGCAGCGCCGTTCATCTCCTTCTCGCCATCAGGCGTCGGACTTAGCTGGAATGCATTGATGTCTTGTCTCGTCATAGGAACAGGCAGCTTCATCGTGCGGCGCAGCAAGATGCTGTCCTATGCATTGCCGCCGGTACTGGCGCTGGTTTGCGTGATTGCGATCAGCGGGTTGGTGAATGACCGAATTCCCGAAAGCGTAGAGACCATACTGAAATACGGCTATTTCGCCATTCTTGCCCTGACTGTGCACGATGCCTGCAGATCCGAAGGGCCTGATCCGTTTCTGGGCAAGCTGCTATTGGTCCTGCTCTTGCCTGTCGTGCTACAGCTCGAAAGCCTTGGGCTTGGCGTGGTGAAGGCGAGCGAGGGAGACGGATCGGCGTCCTACATCGGGGGCTACAATCATGAAGCCAGCTTCTCTCTGCTCTTGATGGCCACTCTGCTCGCGGTCTCGATGAACCAGCGCATTTCGATCAAGCTGCAGTTCTTGGTCGCCGCGGTCTGCGCGCTTGGCGTGATCCTCGCCAACTACCGGACTGCCATGGGTGCGATGGTACCGATGATCATCGCGTTGCTGGTGGTGAACGGCATGCGCAAGGTGGTGAAGAACCAACAGATCTATGCGATCGGAGTCGTCAGCCTTGCCATCTTGTGCATCGTGCCGATCGTCCTGTCGCTGTTTGCCGAGCGGTTCGAAACGCTGACCATCCTCCTTCAGAATCCAGGTCTGCCTCTCAAGGATCCCGGCGCGTTTACCTATGAGGAGCGGCAGGTCATGTCTGGACGCGCTTTCATCTGGGCCGAGTATCTGAAAATTTGGGCCGAGGCGCCGACGCTCCAGAAATTCGTCGGCTTCGGAGCAGATGCGTGGGAGGATTATTTTAACCTCTACGCCCACAATACGCTGGTATCGACCGTGTTCGAATTTGGCATCGCGGGCGTGTCGCTGATGGTATTGCTGTGGGCGTGGATGATTACGATCGCATGGCGGTGTGGTCCACCGCTCAGCTGGATCTTCGTCGCCTCACATCTTGGTTTCACGCTGCTCAACATGGCGACCATGCCGTTCTGGATGATTGAAGGGCTGGTCTTCTATGCCCTGCTTTGCGGCGTCAGCCTGTTTGCCTTCGATTTAGCGCGGCGGGCAGAGGGGGGTGCCAGGGAGAACCTGCCCCCGCAGCCAAGTCCGCCTTCCGGCTGGAAACAATCGCCCTCGGACAAAGCAACGCCCGGCCCCGCCGTCGGAATCTGACCGCACGAAACGCGCTAAACCAACGCAGGAATAATGACATGCAAAGGCTCAACTTTTTTCGATTGAGGGCCTACCTAGCCGCAGACTTGTTTCGATACGAAGGTCGCGTTTCGGCCAAATCTTTCGTCAAGCATTTTTTTTTCACGCCGGGCTTCAACTACACCGTGTGGCTGCGCGCCTGCGTGTGGGCGCAATCGGGCGCAGCCGCGAAGATGCTGTATCCGCTGCTCAAATGGCGCCTTCTTCATTCCCGCTACAAATACGGTATTGCCATCGCCGAGCGGACCGTAGTCGGTCCGGGCCTGTTCATTAACCGCTTCGGCGGGATCTACGTGCATCACGATGTCGTGATCGGCTGCAACGTCAACATCACCCACGGGACAATGCTGGGATACATGAACCGGGGGCCACGCGAAGGTTCTCCGATCATTGGTGACGAAGTCTTCTTCGGTTCGGGCGCAAAAGTAATCGGCAAGGTTCATGTCGGCCGCGGCGCCGCCATTGGTGTGAATGCTGTCGTAACTAAGGATGTGCCTGACAATGGCGTTGCCGTCGGGCTTCCTGCTAAAGTGATCGGAACCGATGGATCGGACGGATACATCAACAAACTGGCTAGCTTGGCAATGATCGAGCGGACGGGCTGGTCAGCGTTTCGCGCAAAGATGGAACGGGAGGCTGGCGGCGACCATCGCGATATGGCGCCAGTCTGAAGGTGCACTCCACCGTAGCGAACGCAAGAAGCCCAGCGGAACCGGCTGCCGCTTGCCGAGGCTGTAGCGAATATAGAGACCGACTTCCTGGCTCTTGAGGCCGCGCAGAAGTTCGGGATCGAGACTGCCCAGCGCCACCAACCGGTCGATTGTTCCGGTGATCGCGGGCAGCCTTGTGTGCGCCGCCGAATTGGAGACGCGGTTTACCGTATCCTGATAAAAACACGCCGTAGGTCTTGGACCAAACCGGCTTTGGGTTGCCGCAACGATGCGCAGCCACATGTCCTTGTCGCCTCCGCGCGTAATACCCTTTTCCCGAAACGGGCCGACGCGCTCCAACACGTCGCGCCGCACGGCGACCGCGCCGGTCCACAAGGGACACCGGCGCGAGCCCAGCCATGCGGCGATGATGTCGTCAGCGCCTAGGTCGCGCCCGATCAACCTCGCTGTCTGCACGTTGGTGGGGAATTTCGTGCCGACAGGCTCGATCCGGTGCGCGGTGAAGACGCAGCCGATTTCCGGCCCTGCCAATCGCGCGATCTGCGCAAGATGATCGGCGTCCCACCTGTCATCTGCGTCGAGAAAGGCAATCCAATTACCCCTGGCCGCCGCAATGCCGGCGTTGCGGGCGGCATAACCGCCCGGCCCCGGCGTATCACGCGCGATCATGCGAATGCGCTCGTCCTTGATGGCGAGAACCTGATCGGGACCATCGTCGCTTGACACGTCGTCGATCACGACAATCTCGAACGCGGGATGGGTCTGCGCCAACACGCTGTCGACCGCGCGCCTGACATGCGGGCCCTTGTTGTGTAGCGGAATGACGACGGTGAAAAGAATGGAGTCTGGGCCGGGCATGTCAGTCATTCGCGGCAGTGGCCCGGTGCGCGGCCTCGCCCGCGGCATATTGCTGCCGCTTCAAGTCGCGGCGCTGCATGATCCTGCGGCGGAAATCCTGACTGAAGGGCATGGGAAGCCTCCGCATCGCCTGGACCCGCGCGTAATAGCCAAGGCCGCCGCCGATGGTCAGGCCGCGCACCATGTCGTCGTGGATCCTGTCCCCGTCCTTCCAAGCCTTGAGCACATATTGGTAGATCTCGCGATTGGCGATCTGCTGCAAGCGCTCCGCGATCTCGGGCGGTTCGGTCTTGAGCCTCTCGTCGATAGTGCTCATCAACCCCACACGGAAATCGAATTTCACCTGACGGGTGACCATGTTATCGCTGTCCTTGTGGTACACTGCGGTCGGCTTGCCGCTATAGGCGCTCGACCCGGCCAGCACTGTGCGCAGCCACAGGTCGCGGTCGCCGCCGCGCCGCACCCGACCCACCGGGAACATGCCGATATCCAGCAGCGTCTGCCGCCGGATCGCGACCGCACCGGTCCAGAACGGGCAACCGCCTGCCAGCCACTTGTTAAGCATGTCGAGCGTGTCGAAACAGCCCGCCGGATAGCCTGCGCGCGTGAACCAGTCCTTCAAGTTCAGCGTCTCGGTCAAAATTTCATAGCCGCTGAAGGCGCTGACCGCCTTGCCATCTGCGCGCCGGATAGCAGCGGCCAGGCCTTCCAGGTGATCGGGTGCCCAGCTGTCATCGGCATCTAGGAAAGCGATCCACTCGGACTTCGCACTCTCGATACCAAGGTTGCGGGCCGCATATCCGCCCGGTCCCGGCTCGTCGCGGCGTAATGTGACGATAAGTGCCCCAAGGTTGGCGATTTCAGCCATCGAGCCGTCGGTCGAGGCATCATCAATGGCGATGATCTCGTTCGCGGGATGGCTTTGCGAAATCGCCGAAAGCACCGACCGCACGACGTGTCGCTCCTTGTTGTGCACCGGTATTACGACAGAGAAGTCGACGTTAGTCACCTAGCCTCCTGGCTGATGCAATCCCATACTGGCTCACGCACGGTGTCGCGCGAACCTTTTGCGGAACTGTTGGACCACAAGTTCGATCCCTTCCCCTATAGTCGCACGGCCGGAAGCTGTCAGGGCGATAATGCACCAATACAAAGCGCATGCTGCACAGGCCATCGCCACAAGGATCACGATCACCGGCCAGCCGATTGCCAATAGCCCCATTCGAAGCAGAAGCAGACCGCCGAGCACAAGCAATGCCGTCATGCCGTAAACCAGACCTAGCTGGAAGAGATCGCGAGTGTCGACAGGCCCCTTGCGGCCCACATACCACCAGACCGCAGGCATCCTGACAACAAGGTCGGAAATCGCATAGGCGGCAGCCACGCCAACGACTCCCCACGGCAGCCCCGCCATGAAGGCCATCACGCACGTCACAGCATTCACTACGCCCCATTTAGCGAATTCGCCGGTGCGGTTCTGCGTGATAAACAGCCAGCCGATCGTTGCCGTCAACGGTTGATGGAGCGCGGCGATTGAAAGCCACACGAAGACATCGGACGCCGCCGTCCACTGTGGTCCCAGCAGGAACGGGATCAGCTCATAAGCGCTAGCGATGCAGAAGCAGACGATCGGCATAGTTACCAAGAGCAGGATACGCAGCGCCCGCAGATACGCGAAGCGATAGCGCCCCGGCTCGTTCATGAGCCGTGACATGATCGGGATCATCACCCGGCCCGCCGGCCCGTTAATCTGCTGCAGCGGCATCAGCATCAACTTGTAAGCCCGGTCGTAATAGCCCAGTGGGCCTGCTCCGATGAACTTGCCGATAATCACATTGTCGGCATTGCGTGCAAAGAAATTAGTGAGGTTAAACCCCGTCAGCCCTCCCCCGAACTTTAGCATCTCCAAAACGCGGGTGCGGTTGCCAGGCCGCCCAGGCATCCACCGCGTCATTGTCCATGACTGGACCAGCTGTACGAAGCCGGTGACGACATTGACCGTCGCAATCGCCAGCGCGCTGGGCGCGATCCACGCATGGGTAAGTCCTGCCAACACCCCCATCGCTGCCGACACGATCTCGATGCGGCCAAGCGTGCCATAACGCAGATCGCGCGTCAGGATGGCGCGATGCACTGAAGAGGTACCGTTCATCGCCACGCCCAGTGCGACAAACTGGACCACGGGGATGACCGCATCATTGTCATAGAATGTAGCGACCAGCGGCGCAGCAAGCGCAATCACCGCGGCGATCCCAACCGACAGAGCTAGGTTCACATAGAACATGGCGCTGAGCAACGGCTTGCTGATCGTGCTTGACGTCACAATCGCTTGGGTCAGGCCCAAGTCCTTAATTAGATTTATAATCGCGACAACCGGCGCGGTCATCGCATAGACACCGAAATCCTCGGGCGCAAGCAGACGCGCCAAGAGGATCGTCGATGCGATCTGGACCAAGAAGCGAGTGGCCTGGGTCGCGATCGTCACGATCGCGCCGCCGGCTGCCTTCAACTTCAGGCTTTGATTGGAAGCGGTAGCGTCTATCTCGAATTTTCCCTATGCGGCCACTTCCTGGTTAATCCCGATTTTAGACTTAACGGTATTGGCGGTATAGCACGATCTGCGGTAAGAATAGCACCTGATTTTGGGGGGATCTCATGCAATACCGCTCTATTGGAGATTTAAGTCTGTCAGTTGCGACCGGTGCCTGGAAGGTGCCCGCAGATGTCGACCTGATCGTGGGTATCCCGCGTAGCGGCCTGCTTGCCGGTTCCATGCTCGCGCTCCACCTCAACATCCCCATCGTCGAGCTTGACTGCTATCTGAACGGCGGGGCCGGGCGCATCGGGCGAACTTCCAAGCACACGGTAAGCGCTAAGAGCAATGACGTACGCAAGGTGCTGGTCGTCGACGATACTGTCGCCACCGGCAAGACCATGGCTCAAATCCGCCGCGAGATCAATGCAGTCGGCTTGGGCGACAAAGTGCTGGTCTGCGCAATCTATGGAACGCAAAAATCTCATCACGGGTTCGACCTCATCTTCGAGACAGTAAGCACACCGCGCATGTTCGAATGGAATATGATGCGGCACAAACGTATCGCCGATACCTGTTTCGACATCGACGGCGTGCTGTGCCACGATCCCGATCCTGCCGACAATGACGACGGCCTGCGCTACGAACGCTTCGTCTCGACCGCCCGTCCGCTCTATATCCCCAAGCTGAAGGTCGCCCATGTGGTAACCAGCCGCCTCGAACGCTATCGTCCCGAGACCGAGGCGTGGCTGAAGACGACGGGCATCGAATACGGGAAGCTCTGGATGATCGACCTTCCCAGCGCCGAGGAACGCCGCCGCCTAAAAGCCCACGCCCCTTTCAAAGCAAGAGTCTATCAGGAAAGCGGGACAAGCCTTTTCATCGAAAGCGAGGATAAACAGGCCGAGGATATCGCACGGCTGAGCGGCCGGCCCGTGTTGAGCATCGGTGGTCAGCGCATGGTATGGCCGGACGACCCCGCAGCCAATCGGCGTCATGTCCACCGTGCGGGTTGGAGCACGCCAAAGCGATCCACCAAGAGCCGGGTCAAGCGTGCGGCTCTCCAGCTTTGCCGCCATTTGCATTTGCCGATCGATGGCCTGGCTCATCCCGCCGCGCGCCCGACATCGACTCCAGCGGGTATCGGCGGCCAAAGCTTGAATAAGTGATGCAGTCGCTGCCGTCCGGGCGAATACCCGATGCCGCCGATATCGTACTAATAGGCACGGGTTTTGCGTCCACCTTCTTCCTGAGCGCGATCCTGCCACGCGCACGGCCGGGCCTGAAGATCGTGGTGCTGGAACGCGGCGGCAATGTCCCGCACGCTAAGCGGATCGAGCGCCGCAAGGACGCGGAATTCGATGCTGACGGCTATTATAGGACCATCGGCGATCCGAACAAGAAATGGCGCTTCTCGACGGGATTCGGCGGTTCGGCCAATTGCTGGACAGGAAACACGCCGCGAATGCTGCCTGCCGATTTCGAAATGCGAACCCGCTTTGGACAAGGCATGGACTGGCCGTTTAGCTATGATGCCCTAGAGCCTTATTACACCCGAGCCGAGGAAATGATGCAGATCTCGGGCGCTCGGAACCGCCTTGCACCAAGCACCTCGCCCTACCCCCTCCCGCCTCACCGGCCCAGCCTGCCCGAAGTGGCCCTGTCGAAAGCCTGGCCCGGCCTTATTGGGCCCATGCCTACAGCTCGCGCCAGCCGCGCCACACCGACACGGCCGCAATGTTGCGGCAATGGCGTCTGCAACTTGTGTCCGGTGCAGGCCAAGTTCACGATCATGGGCGATCTTTCCGCACCCTATGACGATCCTCGTGTCAGCTGCGTCTTTGATTGCGAAGCGATAGCGGTACTGACCGAGGGGGGTGCGGCCCGTGCCATTGCGTGGCGCGCGGCTGATGGCAACACTGGCGAGATTCGGGCAGATCAAATTGTGCTGGGCGCCAATGGATTTTTCAATGCGACCCTGATCAAGCAATCCGGAGATACCAGCCTCCTGAGCGGTCGCCGCCTCCACGAACAGCTCGGCATTGCGGGAATGGTTTATCTCGACGGGATGGATAGCTTCCAGGGCTCTAGCTACGTCACAGGCATCGCTTACCCGCTTTATGCCGACGAGGAGCGCCGACGCACCACCGCTGCTGCATTGATCGAAACCCGCAGCGTCGGACAGATGCGACTTGAAGCGGGAAGCTGGCGGCAAGTCCTGCCGTTCCGTCTGGTGATTGAGGATCTGCCGGATGAAGCCAATGCAGTGACGCCTGGCAGCGACGCCGATCCCCGTTCCGTTGTGCATTTCGGTGGCATCGGCGACTATGCGCGTAAGGCCATGGAGCGGGCAGATCAGGACCTCGCGCGGATTTTCGCCTCGCTTCCCGTTGATTGGATCGAGCTTGACGGCCCAGCCCCGACCGAAAGTCATATTCAGGGTACGACCGTGATCGGCCACGATCCGGCGCATAGCGTTACCGACCAAGACGGTCTGCATCATCGATGGCGCGACCTGCGGGTCTTGGGCAGTTCGCTGTTCCCGACAGGGGCACCGGCCAACCCGACACTAACTCTAAGCGCCCATGCATTGCGAGCAGGAGATAGGGCAGGAAGCTTGTGAAGCAAATGTGAACGAGGCAGCGCCATGACGATAAATCGAAGAACTTTCGTGGGCGGCGCTCTGGCCGGTGCAGGAACAGTCGCCGCATCCTCTGTCTATACCATGGGCATCAGCGCGAACGATGCGGTGGAAAGCCTGATCCGCTCCAGCTTCCCGAATGAATATTTCGACCCGAGGGAGTTGGCCGATTTCGCGAGTGCTGCCGTCCGGCGTCACGGGCCGTTTTCGCGCGGGCAGATTCTGGCGATGGAAAACCCGCTGGTCTTGCAGCTGACCGACAAACTAACCGAGCGCGACGTCACGTCCGAACCTGAGGCGATCGTGACAGATTTCATCCGGTCCAGCGATATACTCGATCCGGACAGAACCGGTCAGTCTTCTTATTTTACATTCGCCGATCCATACAAGGTGGGGTGCTCCAACCCCCTCCTCGGTTATTCCGATGCGGCGCTTGACTGGCCCGAGACCGTCTACAGCTGATGGGGGGGGGTAGCCAACCAAGGCCTTGCGGATAGAGGAAAGGCGCGGTTCATGCAATATGATTGTTGGGCTAAAAACGGGGACAGGTGCAGATAAAGACAGGAGATTTTTTTGATCATTAGGCGCCAATTTGGACGTGTCTGCGGAGTGGCAGGCGCTGTAGGTCTCACGTTTAGCGTTCCCGCTCTAGCCGCACCCTATGGCCGAATCCTCCCGCCCGAACCGCCACGCATTACCACACCGCGCAAGTCCGGTGAAGGAGCGCGCAAGATGTCGTCAGGCCAGTCGTTAACCGTGTCCGATGCCTGGTGGTCCGACAAGTGGATTGGCATCAAAGCCAATGGCACGAAGGACATGGGCGCGGTGCATTTCACCGACGTGAGGTTGGAACGCTATGGGCCGATGATCGTCATGCGCGGCGCGCCCGAAATCCTGCTCGATCGTATTGAAAGTTTGGAAGCCCGGTCTTCCAGCTATGGCATGGGCTTCCTGCGCGCAACTGACCGGATTGGTCGGCTGCGCGCCCACAATCTGAAGTTTGTTGGTGCGCGTGAGATCGACAATGCCAACGATGCCTTCGCCGCAATCTGCCTTTGGGGCAAGGGGGCGGAGGATGTCTGCCGCGACTGGGAAATTACTCGCTTTGACCTGCGCAACCTCGTTATGAAAAAGGGCAGACGCTATCGCAACGCGGACGGTATCTCGGTCGAACGCGGACACGATGACGGACTAATCGAGAATGGCGTGATACGGAATGTCTCGGACGCTGGGATAGACTGCAAGGGCGCCAATTGCAGGATCACCCAAGTTGATATCGCCGGAGCGCGCGAAAGCTTAAAACTGTGGGACAGCAGCACGCGTCATGGCCGAATCATCAGTCGTTCACCACGATTTGCGCACATCATCGTGGCGGGCAATAATGGTCAGGGGCCGATCGTGATCGACCAGTTGGAATGCCACGGCGATCCTACAAGGCCCGTCATCGCCTTTGAAGGCACATCGCGCGAAGTGGTGATTCGCACGCTGGTCGCTCCGAAGGGGCAGATCCTTTATACTGCCGATGAAAGGTCAATGTCGGCAAGCCTGCGGCTGAACGGCACAAAAGTGCTCTGACGGACACTTTTGGTGGTCAAAACAGGCTTAAGAATAGCCATTTGTTCGACCGATTGCCGCCAGTTCACCAATGATTGCCTAATCGCACCAGAAAATATGTGCTATAAAGCCCCCGGCAAAGCCGGGAATGCCAGCATAAAAGAGGGTGATGGGCAAAACGGCAATCGCGCGCAACCCATCTGTGTGCGCTGCGCCGAATCGGCCTCAGGTTCACCCAGTTCGCCCCTGCCACCTGTGGTACGATCCGCCTCAAGCTCCTCAAGATTGGCGCAGTCGTCACCACCAGTATCAGGCGAGTGAAGGTCGCGATGGCCTCGGCCTACCTAAGGCGCGATGAGTGGGAGCTCGCCCACGCCTTATACCAGCCTGCGCTGAGGCTGACTCATTTTGGGGATTCCCGAGGCGACGAAAGTCTGACTCAATAGCATCCTGCTTCAGGAGGACGCGATAATGG
>NZMY01000001.1 GCA_002694745.1 Croceicoccus sp.
CCCGTCTTATTCACCGGGTCGGGTCTGAGAGGTTGGCGGGAGTGGCGTAAACCTCTGATCTGCATTAGAAACTGGGTGTCTACTCCGGCCCTTTTGCAGGGCAGAAAATGCCACAGGCCACACCCGCCATGAACGACGATATCGCAAGCTCTTTTGGATTCCCAGCGGTCGGAGGCAAGAAGCTCACAGCCGCGTTCGATGGTGGTCGGCTGACCTCGGATGGCGGCGTGCTGTTGCTGGCGCAGGCCGAGCGCGCGATGGGGATTTGTCGGCAGCTTGCGGCATGCATTGCCGATCCGCGTGACCCGACCCGAGTGGTCCATCGTCTCGATGACATCCTGCGCGCCCGGGTATTCGCGATCGCGTGCGGTTACGAGGATGCCGATGACCTCGATGCCTTGCGCGATGATCCGGGGTTCCGCCTGGCGCTGGGCAAATTGCCGGAATCGGGCGCGGGGCTGGCCAGTCAACCGACGATGAGCCGGTGGGAGAATGCACCGACCACGCGCGAGTTGGCCAAAATGATGGCCGCGATGATCGGCGTCTACTGTGCCAGCTATCCTGCCGCGCCGGCGGCGGTGACGCTGGACATCGATGACACCTGCGATGTCGTGCACGGCTATCAGCAGCTCTCCTTCTGGAACGGGCATCACGGTGAGCGCTGCTTCCTGCCGATCCACGTTTATGACACCGCGACCGGCCGCCCGGTCGCCATGCTGCTGCGCACCGGCAAGACCCCGTCGGGCGTCGAAGCGGTCGGTCACATCCGGCGCCTGGTGCGCCACATCCGACGGCACTGGCCCGACACCCGCATCACCATCCGGGGCGACGGACACTATGGCCGCCCCGAGGTCATGGCTTTCTGCGAGGCGGCCGGGGTCGATTATGTGTTCGGTCTGCCGACCAACGCCACGCTACGCGCGAACCCGGACATCGTTGCCGCGGCCGATGCCTGTGCGGTCCGCCGCGCCGAGGCCCAGGTTCCGGTCCTTCGAGCCTATGCCGAGACCCGCTATGGCGCGAAGAGTTGGAACAGCCAGCGCCGCGTCGTCGCCCGGATCGAGGCCAGCACGCTGGGCATGGACATCCGCTATGTCGTCACCTCGCTGACCGAAGGCTCGGCCGAGCACATCTACGACACGCTCTACTGCGCGCGCGGTCAGGCCGAAAACCTCATCAAGATGCACAAGACCCAACTCGCCAGCGACCGCACCTCGTGCCGCTCGGCCAATGCCAACCAGATGCGCCTCATTCTCCACACGGCTGCCTACTGGCTGCTGTGGCGCATCCGATACGCCGTCCCGAAAGTCGCGTCATTGGCCAGGGCAGAGTTCGCCACCTTGCGCCTACGGTTGCTCAAAGTCGCCGCCCGCGTCATCGAGAGCGCCTCGCGCATCCGCGTGGCCTTCGCGTCAGCTTGCCCTGATGCGCGGATCTTCAAGGCCGTCGCCAATGGCCTCCGAACTGCGCCAACATAGCGGGCGCGGCCCTGCCGCACACGCTCTGAACCCGCCTGACACCAACCTCGAAAAGCCCATTGATCCTGTCTCGGTGAAACTGCCGACCATCGCGCTCGTCCGCATCACATCGCCGCCGCAGGCTCAAAGGCCGCACAACGCCATCCGGCGAACTCATGAATAGGACAGGCTAAAGATGGCCAATGTGGCCATAGGAGAAATGATTATGAAGATGCTTGAAACGGAACTCACCGCTACCAAGCGTCCGATTTGAAATGCCGAAAGGACCGTAGGCGCAAAGCGCGCTATGAAGCCGAAGCGGATTTGGCGCATCCGCTTCTCCCTCAACCAGCACCGCCGCCTGCAAAATTGGGCGCTGTTCGATCTGGCAATCGACAGCAAGCTTTTGGGCTGCGGACCTTTCAGCGGCGGGGCTTTCTTTCGGCCGGATCACACAAGTATATAGGCCCAGATAAACTGCCATCGCTGCGCCGGAATTCGGTCCACCGCTGGTCGAACAGGAGCCGCATTCCGCATCATGAAGAGCCTGGCGCAAAGGGCGGCTTCCAGACTTCGGCGCTCGCTCGGAGGCCGTGACTATGACCGCTTCAAGGGTAGCTATCCCGATTATGATAGCGCATTGGCTGCGGTCGGGCGCGAACGGCTGGCCGGGTATAATCATGCCGCAGTCGCCCCGGTTTCGTACGAACTGATGTGCCGTACGGAATTGTGGGACTATCCCGTTCTATTCTGGCTGGAGCGCGTGCTGCCGGACACGAACCGCATCATCGACGCTGGCGGGCACATGGGTACGAAATTTCGCGCTTTCTCGTCGCGGCTTATTTTTCCCGAGAGTCTGGATTGGGCGGTTTGCGATTTGCCCGAAATCGTCAAACAGGGCCGCGCGCAAGCAGAAGCGGATGGGCTTTCCGGCATCTCGGTTCATGCCGGTCCGGAAGAAATTCCACCTGCGTCGGTGTTGCTGGCCTCCGGGCTCTTTCAGTATCTGGATGAAGATCCCGGCCCCTATCTGAAACGCTTCGTAAGCCAGCCGGTACATGCCGTGATCAACAAGGTGGCGACGCGTGACGCTGAAGAAGTGGTCACTCTGGAGCAATTCCCCGGTGCCGAGATACCCTATCGGATCCGTAACCGCCAAGTGTTCGAAAGGAGCCTGACCGATGCAGGCTATACGATTATCGATCAGTGGGAAATCGCCTCCCTCAGCCATACCCATCCCGCTTTCGGCAAGTCCACAAGTCGTGGCTATTACTGCAGGCTTGGATCGTAGGAAGGTCAAGCTGGGCTCTGGCCTGCTTCGATGCTGCAGATCACGAACGTCCCAGCACAATTCTTCTGGCCGTCTTGGGCAGCAGCGGTTCGGCAAAATGAAAGGCAAGGCGCTCGATTCCGTCGGGCCGACCGATCGATATCCATATTACCAGAAGCATGACGGCGTAAACAGAACCGGCAAGCGGTACCATCCATAACAAGTACAGGATGATGCCCAAGGGACCCGATCCGGCCTCCGTAGAGTGTCCGACCACCAGCATTATGCCCACCATGCAGATGCCGGAAATTGCGGCCCGCCAGGCTCCGGCCAGCTGTTGAAAGACCGATATCCCGACCGTGCGGCGCACCAGCATCATGCAAAGGAAAGCAAGAAGACAGTCGGAAACGACGAATGCCATGACAGCGCCCTTCCACCCCCCCCACAGGGTCAAACCGACAGTCAGCGGCATCCGGGCAGCCCAGTCGTAAAGATTGCGGGTGAAAATCAGGTTGGGCTTGCCGGATGCGTAAAGCAGCGAACTGGTCATGCTTGAGAAGAGACCTGGAATAAGCGTCAGCGAGGCAGCCTGGAAGACAAGCACCACCGTCAGCCATTGCGGCCCGAGCACGAGTTCCACCAACTGCGGCGCGAGTATTGCCTGGGCAAAGGCAATCGGGATCCCGATCGACAATACAGCGGACAGTGTGAGACGGTAGGTGTCCCCTTGCCGATCCCGATGGCCATTGCTTCGCGATAACGCAGAGATCACGGGTCGCTGGATGGATTCGAAAATCACCTTATACGGCATGGCCGCAATATCGCGCGTAGTAGCGAATAGTCCGACAGTGGTCTGCGAGGCAATCTTGGCAAGCACGAACCGGTCGGTCTGCCAATTCAGTGCGCTGAGACCCTGTGCGGCGATGCTCCATCCCAAATAGCGATGAAACAGGCGCCAGGAATGCAGGGTGAAACGAGGCCTTGCTGGCACCAGCACGTAAGTCGCGATGACATAGAACAAGGGGTTTGCCACGGAGCCTGCCGCGATGGCCCAATAGCTCCCCGTTTCGAGCGCAAGCGTAATAGCGATGCAAAGGGCGGCCAGCTTGCCAAAGATCTCGGCAGTTGCGTCCGGACGAAACCGAAGGTGTTTGAACAACAGGAACGCCCGGGGGCTTCGGAGCCCGCGCAGGGCAGGCGCCACGCTCAGAAAGCAGATCAGCGGGACCAGCCGTTCATCGCCGAAGAAATTTGCCAATGGAAACGAGAGGCCTGCCAAGAGGGCCGCGACGAACAGCCCGCGCAGCAGCGCGAAGGTAAAGGCCGTATCGAGCGGCTTGCGGCCTACAGATTTCAGCTGCAGCAGTGCGTTACCTGTCGGCAGCTCCAGCATTGCTTCCGTGAGCTGGACCGCTGACGTTGCGATCGCGACAAGGCCGAAATCAGCCGGAGTGAGCAGTCGCGCGAGCACCATCAAGGTGACGAGATCCAAGGCTCTCGAAACGCTGCGGGCAGCCGTTATCAGGAAGGCCCCATGCGCGACCTTTTGCCGGACCGATGCGCGGGGCTTGCCCGTCTTGCCGTTGGCTCCACGGGTCATGCAACAGGACCGGCCTGGAGTTGCGGCAACCCGTGCAACCAGCCCACGCGCCCTGAACCTGCATCAGGCAGGTCGGCAAGCTCATCGCTCAAACCTGCTCCGCTGCATTTTACCGTTGCTTCGTGACCAGTCCACCAGCGGATGAAGGCGGCTGCTTGCCCGGTCTCATCGGGAATCCGGTCGAGCCTCTCAAGCGCGGCACTGCCCCAGAGGTTCAAGGCAATCGCGCGCATCTCCGCAATCGAGCGGATACGCTCTATATCGACGCCCACGGGCGAGGCGGACACCGCCAGCACGCAAACATCGCCAGAACGGCTCAGGCTGAAATGCAGGTCTGACCCATGAAAAGACGATGCAGCGAGAACCGGCTTGCCGTTCAGCGTCGCTGCAAATCTTATCTGCGCAGGATGACAGCCAAGCAGAGAGGCGAGGCAAGCCCGCACGAAGGCGTGCGAACGGACATAGCGAAGCCTGTCCGTTTCGAAAAGAAATGTAGCGGCCCTTTGTTGCTCGACATCCGATAGACAGGACGCGATCGAGGCCAGATTGCCAAGCTCATCATCCGGTTGTGAAAAGATCAGCCAGACGTTCCCGCTCCGCGGGACGACGCCACGGCGGAGCATTGAAGGTGGGAGGATATCGACCTCGATGTCACCATCGATATCCAGCGCCCACGCCACAACATACTCAAATGCAAAAGCTTCTTGAACGGGGTTCATCGCAACCCTCTAGGCAGAGGTGCCGGTGGCAGAGAACGAGTGAGAACATTTCCCCATCAGTTTGTTGATCGGCCCTATTCACGCAATCGAGCATCGGCGGTAGCTGTTCCTACCACCAATGGTCAGCTTCCCATAGTAGAGGGACTATAATAAATTTTGGCTATTGTAGTTCGACTCAACTTGCGACCTTAAAGGCCTGTCGAATTTTAACATCGGCCGACTGGGTGGGGCGATCCGTGATATTGGATATTTGGCTGCTGCGTTTGCCGATCGGCAAGTGAACCTGACACTGGGGGCAAAGGGTGACTGGTTGGAATTCTTCGCCTCTGGCGGGTAACCCGTATACTGGTTTGGTGCAGCACATTTCTTCGCGAAACGAGCGGCCGCCAAGGTCTTGGGGCATTGATCAATCAAGACACGGATCACTATCCATCCACTCCAGCTTCCGGCTCGTCGCCAGCAGGTTTCCCGAGCGTGTCGCGCTTACAGAGGGCGATCGCGAACTGACCTACGCCCGGTTGGACGCGTGGTCGGACGCCATCGCGAGTCATCTGCAGGCAAACGGCATCGGGCCGGGCAAGATCATCGGACTGCACGCCGCCGATGGCATCGAGACCATCGCGGCCATGCTTGGCATCCTGAAGGCAGGGTGCGCCTATCTTCCGGTTGATCCGGCGAACCCGGTGGACCGCATTGCCTTCATGCTCGAAGATGCCGGTGCTGCCGCGGTCATCACCCAGAACTGCCTTCGGGCAAACATCGTCGAGCCGGGGATGACGGTCTTCGTGACCAGCGACATTCCTCCTGCCGTCGGACTCGTGCCCGACCCTGGCAATGATGCCCCCGAAGCACTGGCCTATGTAATCTATACGTCGGGCTCGACCGGAAAGCCAAAGGGGGTGATGGTCAGCCACGGCAATGTCACCCGGCTCTTCGAAACGACGCGGGCGTGGTTTGAATTCGACCAGAACGACGTCTGGGCGGTGTCGCATTCCTTCGGCTTTGATTTCTCCGTGTGGGAAGTCTGGGGCGCCCTTCTTCATGGTGGCAGGCTCGTGCCCGTACCACTCGACACGCGGCGCTCTCCTGTCGATCTGCGAGAATTGTTGCTGCGCGAGAAGGTGACAATCCTGTGCCAGACGCCATCAGCCTTCCGCCAGTTTCTGAGGGCGGAACTCGCTTCGGCGCCCCGCGAATATGCTTTGCGAAAGATTATCTTCGGCGGCGAGGCCCTCGACTTCGCGACGCTTCGTCCCTGGGTGGAGCGATATGGCGATCAGCAGCCGAGCCTGATCAACATGTACGGGATAACTGAAATCACCGTGCATGCGACCTATCGCAGGATCACCAGCGACGACCTGAGCGGTGCGTCCGGCAGCCTTGTCGGCGTCCCCCTCCCGGACACGGTGATCCACATCCTGGATGAGTGCTTGCAGCCTGTGCCGGATGGCGCGATCGGTGAATTCTATATCGGCGGGCCCGGCGTTGCCCGCGGTTACCTGAACCGGCCCGAGCTTACCGAAGCGCGGTTCATTGCCGATCCGTTTTCCGACGACCCCGCAGCGCGCCTCTACCGCACCGGCGATCTGGGCCGCCGCCATGCCGACGGCGACATCGAATACCTCGGGCGGATCGATCATCAGGTCAAGATCAGCGGATATCGCATCGAACTGGGCGAAATCGAGGCCGCGCTAATGGCCATTCCCGTCGTTCGGGAAGCGGCGGCAATCGTACGTGAAGACCTTCCGATGGGGCCGGCGATCGTTGCTTACGTGGCAGTCGACGGTGACGAGCCGGATCTGTCAGAACAGCTGCGAACCAAGCTCCGGCAGCAGATGCCAGAATATATGGTCCCGTCCTTTTTCGTGGTGCTGGACGCCATGCCGTTGAACACGAACGGAAAGACCGACCGCGCAGCCCTTCCGATGCCGCAGAGCAGCCGATCGGACAGTGATCTACTGGTCAATACCACCGAAACGCAGCGGCAAATCCTCCAGATTTGGGGCCGGATACTCGGGATCTCGCCAATTGGACTCGACGATAAGTTCTTCGACCTTGGCGGTAGGTCCCTTCAAATCGCCCAGGTGCATGAGGCGCTGTGCAAGCTTACATCGAGCCGTTTCCCGATCAGCGAATTGTTTTCGCGGTCCACAGTCCGACAGCTGGCGGATTTTATTGACGCAAAGGGTGGCGGGCAGGCCGCCCAACAGGACGCCATGCATCTGCAAGCAAGTCTGCGAGCACAAAAGCGCAGCGCCGCCGTCAGCAAGCGGCGTCTTGCACGGTCGGAGCACACGGCATGACCGGTAACGGGGCCCCCTCCGAAGAGGATGAACCGCTTGATGCGATCGCGATCGTCGGGATCGGCTGTCGCTACCCCGGAGCGAATAACTTAGAGGAATTCTGGCAGGTCCAGCGTGAAGGCCGCATTACGATTACCCGCTTCGACAAGTCCGAACTTCAGGATTGGTGGGCTACCGACCTACGACAGGAAGAGAATTTCATCGCCGCCCGCGGCGTGCTGGACGATGTCGACATGTTCGATGCCGGGCTTTTCGGGATGTATGCCCGCGAGGCTGCGCTGACCGATCCGCAACATCGCGTGTTCCTTGAAATCTGTCTCGAGGCGCTTGAACAGGCCGGCCTCGATCCCGCTCGTTTCCCGGGTGAAGTCGGGGTTTTCGCGGGCGCGAGCATGCCGACATATCTTGTCGGCCATGTCCTCGGATCACGGGAACAGGCACTGCAATTCACCAGTGACTATCAGCTGGGCTCGATGGACAGGCTGGTAGGCTCGTTGCCCGACACGCTGGCAACGCGAATTGCCTACAAGCTGGACTTGCGAGGGCCGGCAATGACCGTGTCGACGGCCTGCTCCACCTCTCTGACCGCAATCAACCAGGCCTGCCAAAGCCTGTCGATGTATCGGTGCGACGCCGCATTGGCCGGCGGCGTGTCCATAACCTTCCCCCAGCAAAGGGGATATCTGCATCTCGAAGGGGGCATGGGATCGCGCGATGGCACCTGCCGGCCATTCGACGAAGAGGCATGCGGTACCGTATTCAGCTCGGGTGCCGGTGTGGTCCTGCTCAAGCGCCTGGAAGATGCCCTGTCCGATGGGGACACGATCTATGCGATCATCCGCGGCTGCGGGATATCCAATGATGGCAGCGGCAAGGCCGCTTTCACTGCCCCCAGTGCCGAAGGCCAGGCGAAAGCCATTGCTGCCGCCATAGCCGAGGCGGGCGTGGATCCATCGTCGATCGGCTATGTAGAACTGCACGGAACCGCCACGCCCTTGGGGGACCCTATAGAGTTTGCCGGGCTGGTTCAGGGATATGGCCGCAGGCAATCGCCGGAAAGCTGCCTGCTTGGTTCGGCAAAAGCCAATATCGGCCATACCGATGCGGCGGCAGGGGTGGCAGGCCTGATCCGCGCTACGATGGCGCTGCATTGCGAAGAGATTCCGCCGCTCGCCAATTTTGCCCGCGCCAACCCTCACATCGATCTGAAGGGCAGCGGGTTTACGGTTCCAACCGAACCGGCCTCTTGGCCTCGCAGATCGGAACCACGGCGCGCCGGGGTAAGCTCGTTCGGAGTGGGCGGCACCAATGTCCATGTGATCCTGGAAGAAGCGCCTGCAACGCAGCCGCGCGCCGATGCCGACGGTCTACAAATTCTGCCGATCTCGGCCAGGACAAAGGACGCTCTGCAGGCGCAGGCCTTGGCCCTGGCATCGTATCTGCAGGACCTGCCCGGCATCGAACTCCCCGACGTCGCCCGCACGCTGTCCGAAGGACGGGCAGAGCGGGAAGAGCGTGGCGCCGTTGTGGCGGCAAGTGTCGAGGAGGCAGTGCGCAAGCTGTCCGCCTTTCCAAAAGCCGCGGTAAAGGCCTCGGCGGCCAAAGGCGCGCCCGTCGTATTCATGTTTCCCGGCCAGGGCTCGCAATATCCCGGAATGGGTACGGGCCTGTATCGCAGCGAGCCGGTGTACCGTGAATGGATCGATCGCGGTGCGGAACAGCTCAAGACAAGCCTTGGCATCGATATCCGGGAGTTGCTGTTCAGCGATGCTCCGGCGAACGAAGACGAACCGCACCCCATCCGGTCGACCGTCCATGCGCAGCCGGCACTTTTCCTGACGCAATATGCCCTCGCCCAACTCTGGCGTTCCCGCGGCATCGAGCCGGACGCGATGATCGGCCACAGCGTCGGCGAGCTTGTCGCTGCGAGCATTTCCGGCGTGCTGTCCTTCGGCGACGGCCTCGCTCTCGTTGCCCGCCGCGCGGAGCTGATGCAGTCGGCAGAGCCGGGGGCCATGCTCGGCGTGCGGCTTTCCGAGGGCGAACTGGCAGACAGGCTTGGTCCCGATGTCGATCTTGCCGCCGTAAACGCGACCAGGCTGTGCGTGGCGGCCGGCCCTTTTGATGCGATCGCGCAGTTGCAAACCGCGCTCGAAAAGGATGGCGTCGAATCGCGCAGGCTTCACACTTCGCACGCTTTCCATTCGGCCATGATGGACCCGGTGGTCGAGGAACTGGGCAAGCTCGCATCCACGTTCGACTATGCTGCTCCCGCCATACCCTATGTCTCATGCGTCACTGGCCGGTGGGCGAGTGCGGAAACGTCCGGCAATGGCGAATACTGGGCCCGGCATTGTCGCGAAACGGTCCGCTTTGCGGCGGCCCTCGATCATGTTGCGGCAGACGCTGCGCCCATCCTGATAGAGGTTGGGCCCGGCCGGACGCTGGCGACCTTTGCCGGTCAGGGCCTCGCCCGTGAACGCTATATCGGCACCGTTTCGTCCATGCCCGATCTCGCCGAGGCAGCCATGGATGCCGAGCGCTTTGCCGAAGCCGAAGCGCGCCTCTGGGCCTACGGCGGCTCACCCGACTGGAGCGTTCGTTACGGTCCGGAGGCACGCAAGATCCCCTTGCCGACATATCCTTTCAAAAGGACCCGCTGCTGGATCGATGCACCCGACGCGACTTCGACGGCGTTTTCTACGTCCATTCCTTCGGACTGCGCCCGTTCAATCCCAACCTTTCAAAGCGAAGCAGTTGCCATGAACGAGAAGCAGTCGCGCCTTCCGCGCATTGGTAAGAAGCTAGCCTGCCTGATCGAAGAATTATCGGGCGAGACGATCGACAATGGCGATTTCGCCCGCGAATTCCTGGAACTAGGCTTCGATTCCCTGTTCCTTGGTCAGGTCGCGGCCAGGGTCCAGCGGGAGTTCGGCACGAAGATAACGTTCCGACAATTGATGGGAGACTTCGCTTCGATCGATGCGCTTGCTCGTCATCTCGACGAAGTCTTGCCGCCGGAGGTCGAGGTCGAGAGCCCCATTACCCCAGCCCCGACCACGATCTCTGCAAGTCCGCCGGCACCGGGAGTCATTTCCATGTCTGCGGGTCCAGCGCCACTCGACGCGGCGGACCTCGCCGCGACGTTTCAGGCACAATTGCAGGCGATGCAGTCCGTCATCGACAAGCAGCTTGAACTGCTCAGTTCCGGCGACATGGGCCGCAACCTCAGTTCAGTCGCACCGCCGCCCCCGGTCTTGCAGGTCAACACGCCCGCACTCCCGATTGGAGCAGCATCGGCCACCCTCACCTCCGCTGAAGAGCCGGTGGAACAGGCTCCGAGATCGCGCTTTCGCCCGTTTGACGCAAATGCCGACCGCTCAAAAGACGCGCTGACCGATCGCCAGAAATCCTATGTCGATTCGCTGGTTCGGCAGTCGGTCGAGATGATGGGAACATCGAAAAGGCAAACTGCAAAGCATCGACCACATTTTGCCGATCCCCGCACGGCGGCCGGTTTCCGTCCGGAATGGAAGGAGTTGGTTTTCCCGCTGGTCGCACAGCGGTCGAAAGGCTCAAAGCTGTGGGACCTGGATGGCAACGAGTTTGTTGATCTGGTCAACGGTTACGGCCAGACCGCTTTCGGCCATTCGCCCGACTTCGTGATCGAGGCGGTCTCGGCGCAAATGGAGCTCGGCTTTGCGATTGGCCCGCAGAGCCCGCTTGCTGGCGAGGTTGCAGGCCGCATCTCGCGCATGGTCGGCCTGGACCGCGTGACTTTCTGCAACACGGGCTCCGAAGCGGTCATGGCGGCGATGCGGATCGCACGCTGCGTCACCGGGCGCGAGAAGGTCGTCGTCTTCAACCACGACTATCACGGCCAGTTCGACGAAGTCCTCGTCAAGGCAGGCGGGAAATCGGCCTTTTCGCGCGCCCTTCCGATCGCGCCGGGCATCCCGCCCGGATCGCTGAGCAACATGGTCGTGCTGCCATACGGCGGGGAAGAATCGCTTGCCTGGATCAAGGCCAATGCAGGTGACATCGCGGCAGTCCTGGTGGAGCCGGTGCAAAGTCGCCGTCCTGATTTCCTGCCCGTCGAATTCCTTCGGCAGCTGCGCGAACTCGCCACTGAAAACGACATCGCCTATATATTCGACGAAGTCGTCACCGGTTTCCGCACTCACCCGGGCGGCATGCAGGCCGTACTGGGCATCAGGGCCGACCTCGCCACCTATGGCAAGGTGATTGGCGGCGGAATGCCCGTGGGAATCCTGGCAGGGTCCGCGCGCTATATGGATGCCCTGGATGGCGGCGCGTGGGAATATGGCGATGGTTCCGTTCCCCAGACGGCGCCCACCTTTTTCGCAGGAACATTCGTCCGCCATCCGCTGGTGGTGGCGGCATGCAGCGCCGTTCTGGATCATCTGGAGGAACATGGGCCGGAATTGCAGGCGATCCTCGCCGCGCGAACTGCCGGTCTGGTCGACCGGATCAATCTCGAATTCGCCAGCCGCGGAATCAAGCTTACGGTGCCGAGCTACTCCAGCTGGTTCTTCCTCGACCTCGCCAGCGTGGATCGCCTTGGCGCGCTGTTCTTCCACCAGTTGCGGGCCTTGGGCGTCCATGTCATCGAAGGCTATCCCTGTTTCGTCACCACGGCGCACAGCGATGCCGATCTCAACCGGATCGTTGCGGCAATCGGCCAAACGCTTGATGCCTTGCAGGACGCAGGAATACTCGTCGCATCCGAGGATCAAGTCGGAGGTAGCCCAAGTCCTGCGCTGGCGGGACCGCGCAATGTGCCCCTGACCGAACAACAGATCGAGATTCTTCTGGCCGCACAGATAAGCGATCAGGCATCCTGCGCCTTCAATGAATCGATCACGCTGCAATTTGACGGGCAGGTCGAGCCGGAATTGCTCAGCGAAACAATCAACGCTTTCGTCGCCCGGCACGACGCGATGCGGGCAAGGATCGACAAGAATACGCTCAGGATGAACATAGCGCCCGAGCTGCGCATTTCCCTGCAGATCGTTGATGCCGTCACGGTGGCCGTGCTTGACACGATCAAGCAAGAGCAGGCGCAAACACCATTCGATCTCGAACGCGCCCCCCTCATCCGGGCGATCCTGGCGCGCGGCATTTGCGGCGAGGATTCGCTAATGCTGACTGCACATCACATGATTTTCGATGGCTGGACCGCAAATCTCTTCGCGTCGGAAGTGGCCGAGATTTATCGCGCACTGGCCGGCGGACAGCAGGTCGCTCTCCCGGCAGCGGCGAGCTTCGCCGATTACGCCGAGGCGAGCCCTAGGGGTCTGAGCTCGGAAGCCTTGGCCTATTGGCAGGAAACCTACGCCAAGCTGCCGCCACCACTCGAACTGCCCTCCGACCGTCCTCGCCCGCTGACCCGGAGTTACGCTGGAGCCACCGTACAGGAAAGCGTGGATGCCGAACTGCTGCAAGCCGTGAAATCTGCCGGAAGACAGCTTGGCTGTTCGCTTTTCGCCACGCTGTTCGGCACCCTGCAGGTCCTTCTTGGCAGGCTGGCCGACCAGACCGGCGTGGTCCTAGGCTGTCCGCTTGCGGGTCAGGCGGAACTGGATGACGTGGTGCTGGCCGGGCATTGTGTCAGTTTCTTGCCGGTCCGTGCGCCCTTCACCATGGAGACGCCGATCGGAGAGCATATCAAGTCGATCAAGACCAGGGCCATGGCGGCATTCGACCAGCCCGGATCGACCTATGGCGCGATCATCAAAGCACTGGATCTTCCACGAGACCCTGGTCGCAAGCCATTGACGAACATTCAATTCAATCTCGAGCGATTGGGAGAAGCGCTGGATTTCGGCCCTGTGCAGGCGAACCTGCAGGTCAATCCCAAGGCCGCTGCCAATTTCGATCTGTTCTTCAACCTGATCGAGGGCGCAAATGGCCTGCGGATCGAAGTGGACTACTCGACCGAACTTTTCGATCGCACAACGATCGAGCGGTGGATCCGGAATTTTCGTCAAATATTGCGCGCCTTCGTCGCTGATCCGGCGGTCGCCATCGGCGATATCGACATTCTCGACGTGGAAGAGCGCGAGTGGCTGGGAGCGCGTAATTTGCGGCTTCCGCGATTGCCGGCTGCGCTCAGCGTGCCGGCAATGTTCTCGCAAATGGCGGCAAGCCATCAGCAGGCGTTAGCCATATTGGAGGGCGAACGATCCATGAGCTATGGTGACCTGGACAGCCAATCGAACCGCCTCGCCCGGTGGCTGCAGAAGCAGGGCATCGGCAAGGGAAGCCTCGTGGCGTTGATAGCGGGGAGATCGATCGACACCCTCACGGCCATCGTCGCCGTCCTCAAGGCCGGTGCAGCCTATATGCCGCTCGACTCTACATATCCTGCGGCACGACTGGCATCCTTTCTCAATTCCGCCAACCCGGCGCTCGTCCTGGCCGACGGTATCGGCTTTCCGGCTATCGAAGTAATGGCGTGCGACATTGCCTGCCTGCCTCTGGCAAAGGCCATCGAAGACTCGTCCTCGATGACGGATGCCCCGCTTTCGGTAAACGTGCAGGCCGATGACCCGGCATATGTCATGTGTACGACAGGGTCCACGGGCGCGCCCAAGGGCGTCATTGTGCCGCACCGGGCGATCATACGCCTCGTTTCGGATCAGGACTTCATTTCCTTCGGTAGCGAAGAAGTGTTCCTGCTGATGGCGCCGCTGGCCTTCGACGCGAGCACGCTGGAAATCTGGGGTGCATTGTTGCACGGCGGCACCGTGGCAATCATGCCCTGTGCCCGCCCCTCTCTGGACGACATCGCGAAAACGATCAGAGAGTGCGGCGTGACCACGGCCTGGTTCACCGCCGGCCTGTTCAACACGATCATTGACGAGCGAATCGACGCCTTTGCGCCACTGCGACAGGTGCTGGCGGGAGGAGATGTACTGTCGCCTTCGCATGTGGCGAAATTCCGGTCGGCCCATCCCACCATCCGCCTGGTCAACGGGTACGGCCCCACGGAAAATACGACTTTCTCGACCTGCTATGTGGTTCCCGCGTCGGTGGCACGCGATGCGGCAATACCGATCGGCACCCCCATCGCCCATTCCAGCGTCTACATCGTCGACGCGCGCGGCCGATTGCGTCCACGCGGCGCCACCGGTGAACTGGTCGTGGGCGGTGAAGGGGTCGCCCTCGGTTACCTCGGCCAGAGCGATCATGCCGAATCCGGTTTCGTCAATGAATTGCCCGAAATTACGGAAAAGCGATTGTACCGTACCGGAGATCTTGCGCGCTGGCGACCGGACGGAACGATCGACTTCCTGGGAAGGATCGACAAGCAGGTAAAGATCAACGGCTTCCGGGTCGAACTGGGCGAGATCGAAACCCTGTTGCGAACCGTCGAGGGAATTCGCGACGCGGCCGTCGTGGTTTCGGAAGGCGCAGCCAACGCCAAGCAGATCCATGCTTTCGTGATCGCCCCCGACATGGATGAACCGGCACTTGCGGAGCAGGTTCGGCATGTCCTCGCCGACCGCTTGCCAAAGGTGATGCATCCACGTTCCATCCACCTGCTGGCAGCCTTGCCTGGCAATGACAACGGCAAGGTCGATCGGTCCGCCCTTCTGGCCGAGCTGAAGTCGCGGCAAGCGGCGGGCATCCAAAGGGTGCCTGACGTCGTCATCTCGCAAGCGATGTCAAAAACCGAATGCAGGATCGCCAATATCTGGAAGGAGGTCCTCGACGTCGAGGACATCAAGCCTGGCGATGCAATCTTCGATCTGGGCGCCGACTCTCTGCAAATTTTCCGGATAGGAGCGCGAATGGCTGCGCAGGGGATGGAACTGGAAAACAGGGAACTGCTTGCCAATCCAACCTTGGCAAAGCTTGCCAGACTGGTTGATGGCGGCGCGAGCCGGATTGCAGCACCGGTGTCGCCTCTCAAGCCGCTTTCGGCTTATCGGAGGGGAAGCGCAGCATGAGGGAATTCCCGCCCATCAAGCAGGGCATCGCGTCTTCCGATGAAAGCCAGTCACCGGTTGAGACATTTCCGGCTACCCCCGGACAGGCTTGGTACTGGCAGCGGGTGGAACAGGACTCGCTCGATCCGGTTCTGAATGTCGCGTTCTGCCGACGGTTGACGGGATCGATATCCGACCGGGCAATTGGCGCCGCACTGGATCAGCTGGAGAAGCGTCACGAGATCTTGCGAACCCGCTTTTCACGGAACGCGGCAAACGAAGTCATTCAGGAGGTCTACCCGCCTTCCGGAATAAAGCTTGATCTGGTGGATCTGCGGCACCTTCCATCCGACGAGCGCGAAGCTGCGCGGCAGCGGCTCGCTCGTTCCGCAGCGCGGACCCCCTTCGCCTGCATCGAAGGGAGAACGGTCGGACCGCTATTTCGGGCCCTTTTGCTGCGAACAGCCGCGCAGGAAGCCTATCTCCACCTTACGCTGCACCATCTGATCATGGACGGCTGGTCATTTGACCTTGTAATGCGCGAATTCGGCGAGTTGGCAGCGGGGTTCGATGCGGGTCGAATTGAGGAGTTGGAGCCCGTCTCCCTCCATTTCGGGGATTTCGCGCGCTGGCAGGTGGATTCGCTGGAAAGCGGCGCTCTGGAAGCCGAACGGCGATACTGGGAGAACAGGCTGGCTGATCTGCCCCATTTCAGTCTGCCGAAGGCGCGGCCGGGCTCTTCCTGGGGTGCCGAGACAGCGATGGCCAGCATCATGCTCCCGCGCGGACTGACCGATGCCGTGGAAGATCTGGCGCGCCGCACGAACCATACCATGTTCTCCATGGCAGCCAGCTTCGCGGCAGCGGCCCTGCATAGCGAAACGGGCAGTCCGGAAATCGTCATGGGGACGCAGTTTGCGTGCCGGAACGACCCCGATAGCGAGGCCATTATCGGCCCCGTCATGAACACGGCCATCCTGCGAGTGCCTGTCCAGCCGGACCAGCCATTCCAGAAGCTGGCAGACGAGGTGCGCAACATCGCCCGCGAGGCAATGGCCCATCAGAACCTGCCATTGCCGATTGCAGCTGCCGCAATCGAGCAGCGACGTGGAACTGCCATTGGCGCCCCATACAATGTCAATCTGGTGGTTCAGCGAACCTATATTGCCAGCGCGTCGGTCAAGGACAGGACCTATGGCTCTTTCCGGATTGAATCGGTAGCGGCGCCGGCTGTCGGAGGTCAGTGGGATATTGGACTGCTATTCGTCGAGCGAGAGAAAGGCTGGCGCCTGTCCTGCGAATATGCCCCAGCCCTGTATGATGCCTCCAGCATTGAAAGCCTGATAGAGGCGATCAAGGGCGCCATGGAACACGCGGTCGCCAACCAGTTATGCAGCACCGACCTGGCTGCTGCAGAACCGGAATCTGGTCCGGCTCACCATTCGGGGGGCATGACGGCTCTTACCCCTGCGCCCAACCCCAGGCTGCAGGCACTCGCCAAGCGCATCCTTCCATTGCAGACGGAAGGAAATGGGGCACCAATCATCGCCCTCAACAATGCCTCGGTCTATTACCCGATCGCGCGGGCCATTGGCGATGACCACCCATTTTACGACGTACAGATCAGACCCTGCGACGGGCCAGTCCGGCTGCCTCGGCGGCATTTCCTCGACCATGCGAGGGACGCCGTCGAGATGATCCGTCTGGCGAGGCCGCACGGTCCATATATCCTGTTTGGACATTGCGTCCTCGGCGCACTCGCTCTCGAGGCGGCACGCATCCTTCAAGAGGAAGGAGAAACTGTCGAATTTGTCGCAATAGCTGACACCTACCGCCCCGGCTTCCGGGAAAGGCTGGGCTTCATCGATCGCAATCTGCGCGCTTGGCAGGTGCGCTGGCTGACCACTGCCAGCCTTTATCGCCGTGTTCGATCCGGCGAGTTGTGCTGGTCCCAGTTCGCCGACAACTACCGGCTGATGCGCAAATTCGGTTTCTCCAGGCTGGTGGCGCGGCTCGAAGGGAACGCGACCTCACCAGCACCGGATGCCATGAACGATTCCGGTCGCTGGTTCCCGGAAACCGTTCTTATGCCAAGCCAGGCCGGCCTGGAATTGCAACCTTACAAAGGACGGGTCATCCTGTTTCGCAGCGCGGATTTGCACGAGGGACGCTATTTCCCGCATGATTTCGGCTGGACAGGTTTTATCGAAGGCCAATTTGAAGTCGTTACCTGTCCCGGCACGCACGATACCATGTTTCGCGAGGCAGACGTGATTGCGAAGGCAATTCGCAGGATGGCCGACAACAAACACTGACATGTCGAGACCGAGGTTCCTGATCGCTGCGCTTGCCCTGCTGGGCCCTGCAGCGGCAGTCGTTATCGGCGCGAGAAGCTTACGCAATGGCGCGGAGCAAAATCGACTTCTCCCCATCCGACACTGTGTGAAGACTGCCGACGGCCCATACAGGATCTTGGTGTGGCGACGCTCAGATGCAGGCCGTAAACCGAAGCCACTCATCCTCTATTCTCCGGGTTGGGGGGGCAAAGTGGATGTTCGAGAACGCCTGCCGGCTCACCTCGCTGAACAAGGATATATCGTGGTCGCGTTCGATGATGTGGCACGAGACAAGCCAGCGGCAGGAGTGGCCGCCAACGCATGGCTTGCCAGAACAGAGGCATTTGCCATGGGGAACCCGCCGAATTCGCGCGTTCGACCGCCCTTGCTGAGACCCGGGTGGAACTGGCCGTTCGCAAGGCTCGCGGGATCCTAAATAGTTTGCTCAACTCTGCTCTCGCTGTCCCAGGAATAGATCCAGCAAGGATCGGCTATGTCGGATATTCCTTTGGGGGCGCAACAGGCGCCGAGCTTGCCCTGCAGGACAATCGGATCAGCGCCGTGGGGAATCTTGTTGGCTGGTTGTTCGGTTCTTCACGGAAAGCACCGACCGTCCCCTATTTGCTTATTCCCATCGATGACGACTTCCCACCCGACAACTGGAAATCGTCGTCCAAAACATGGCAGCAAGCCATTGTATGTCGGCGCCCTTGCGGATCAGTCCATTCATGGCCCCCTGCTCGGGCGGCCGAATTTTTACTGGTTGCGAGCACGCGACCGGGGACCCAACCAGCTGATCGGTCAAACCGCAGATGAGCCAAGAGGAGAAGTAATCGATCAGCATGTCACTGCGTTTCTGAAACGCGTGTTAATGGGTACGAGTGATTATCCTTTCCCGGCGGAGTTAGCCTCATTGCGATCGGGCAGGCGGTCGGCATCGTCAACGATCATGCCATCGACTGTTTTCCGTCACAGCGATGTGTGGACGGATGACAGGTCTCAAGGAACTCCATCGACCGCCTGAATATCGCCTTTGTCGGCGCCAGCCGTGCGACGAACCGCACGATCGAACGTCCGCTATCTGCCAAATCGATTTCGAAAGCTGCCAGTCCGCAATCGGCCAACAAGGGACCTTACAATGGGACAAGCCCCTGCATAGGCGCTCGATTTGCTAACCGCCCAGTTGCAGTATTATTTCGACTCCGAGATGCTCGTTGCATCCAGAATCACGTGAACGGTCTCCTCTGGCCGATCCCACATCGGGAAGTGTCCGCTACGCTCGAACCAGTGCAGCGTCGCTTCAGGGAAGGCTTTGATCGCGCGATCCGCCTGCTGCGGTAGACACAGCCGATCCTTGCATCCCCAGCCGATGACAACGGGCGCAGCCGTTTTTGCAGGCCCTTCCTGCCTTGCGCCCTTGGCGAGATCCTTCACAAGCGAATTGACGGTGCGCGTATTGGCCAATGACTTCAGTTCGCGCGCGACGAATGCCGGATCGAGCGCCCACGGCCTCGCAGAGAGCTGGGCCATGAGCGCGGTCCGGCCTGCGACATTTCCGGTGATGGCAGAAAGCGCCGGTCGCAGCGCGCGAACCAGAGCAATCGATGGCGTTAAGGTGGCTTTGAAAAAGGTGCGCTCCCACCCCTGCCAGAAGCCGCCCGGATCCAGTGCGACAACCGCGCCCGCTTGGCCGCGCCGCGCCATCTCGAGCACCAGGCGAGCACCCAGCGAGCTGCCAACCATATCAATATTTGTGAGATTCTGCGCGCCGAGCCAGTCGTCCAGACTGCGCGCCAGCCCGTCAAACGTGCCGCTGTCGGCCTCTTCGGGTGTCTGCCCATGGCCGGGCAGGTCCACGGCGATTACCTCTCTGACTTGAGAAAGCGCAGGCAAGATCGTGTCCCACGAGCCGCAGGTCGCGCCCAATCCGTGGACAAGGAGAAGGGGTTTTCCGCGCCCCGTGCGCGTATAGTGCATGGTCATGCAATGGTAACGTCTCACACCAACTTATGGGACCGTGAAGGTCTATATTGCCGAAGGTAAGGCCAAGAGCGGACGGTCCGCTTCCGGCCGATACCGTTGAAAAAATCGCCCTTAAAGTCGTTGCGAAGTTTTGATTCAGCATAGAGGCGCTGAAGGGATTCAAGCAATGATGGGCGAACGCCGGATGGCGCAGGATGCGCTGTTCTAGGAGTTCAATCTGGACCGGTACGGTCCGGCTGACCACCTGCTTAGAGCAATTGATCGGTTCGTTGGTTTGTCGAGCATGCGAGCATCTGCGACCGTTTTATAGCGCTATCGGTAGCCCCTCGGCTGAACCAATATTCGGCCGACGGCACCGCCCTTCAGGCGCTGACGTTCCCGGCTCCACATGTCGTCAGCCTCGCGTTCGGCTCAAGCGATCCGAAC
>NZMY01000005.1 GCA_002694745.1 Croceicoccus sp.
CATCGTCCACGTTATGTCAATTAGGCGGGAATTCGGCTAAAATCAGGCGCATTTTCAAAGGACCACGGCGCGCTGATAATACGCATTATGTAAAACCAAGTTTTTTCTTTAGGTCCGTGGTGTTTTGATGGCTTGATCAGACAAATTGAGAACAGTCTCCGGAGCGCCGCCTTCACAAGCCGGCGATCAGTGCAAAAGCCATTCTCGCCTGCATCTCTCCCAAGCCACCTTAGGCATTACCTCGAATGCAGCCCTTCCAGTTACGATGATATACTTCTGCCGTATTAATATGAAAACCTGCTCGCTGCCTATAACTTGCGGCGCATAATAAGACGTTCCCAAACCTTCTGACAGATATACCCGATCGTGAAAAATATTAGAGAATAAAGCATCTTTACTAAAAAATTAAGCGTAATGCTTTCAACCGTAAATTCAATATGTCTCTCAATAGACGTCAAAGCTGGATTATTGGTCATAAAAAGACACGATACTGTAATTATTGACGCAGATAACGGTGCGATTGTCAGACCAATAGACCACCGATCCGAAGACCATCCCAAAATGAATAGAGTGAGCCACGCGATAACGATCATCTTACCTCTCCCTTCTGGTAAATCTTCAACTTTATTGCCCTCGAATTTGATATTCAGGCCGTGGTCGCGGTGCTCCTTTCCGTGAGGATCACAATGTCTTACTCGCTGCACGCGCTAGCATTCTGTCGAAACCTCAATGATTACGACTTAGTTTTCCAGAGTGTCTAGCACCGCCGTCTCTTTAATCCCCTTTGTAGTTCTCATAACTGTCTATGTACTCTGTTCTATCGAACTCTGCGCATATGTTTCTAATATGATGTTAAAAACTCGACTGACAAACCTAATATCTAAAATTTCCATTAGAGGTTGGCCGGATTATCAACTACCTGTGCAATGAACCGTAGGAAGCGCGCCGCGTCGTCTCCATTGATCACGCGGTGATCATAGCTGAGCGATAGTGGCATCATCTGCCGGGGTTCAAATTCTTTTCCAGTCCAGTGCGCCACATTGCGCATCGGCGTGACGCCAAGGATCGCCACTTCTGGCGGATTGATGATTGGCGTAAAGGACGTACCTCCGATACCGCCCAGCGAGGAAATGGTCATCGACCCGCCTTCCATCGCGGCCATAGGCAAGCCCTTTTCACGCGCTTGCTTGCTGGTCGCGCTAAGCTCGGCGGCCAATTCGTCGACAGTCTTGCGATCGGCGTCGCGTAGTACGGGGACTAGCAGTCCAAGAGGTCCGTCGACCGCGATGCTGATATTGAAATACCGTTTTCGGATCAATTCCTTCCCGTCTTCGGATAGGGAGCTGTTGAACTGCGGGAACTGCTGTAGTGCTACGACCAGCGCCTTGATTAGGAAGATCAGGGGAGAAATCTTGCGATCCGGGCCAAAACTTGCCCGAAATGCTTCCAACGCGGTGACATCAAAATCGTCATTGTGAGTGACATGCGGGATGGTGTTCCAGCTCGCGGTAAGACGCTTCCCTATAACACGTTGAAAATTCGATGTGTCCGCAACCTCGACGGCGCCAAACTGACCTAGTTAATCCTTCATATCTATAGCTTTGCTGCGTTACTTTCGTTCCAAGGTAGCCATATCGATCACAAACCGATATTTTGCGTCGTTGCGCTCCATGCGTCCAAAGCCTTCGTTGATGTCTGCCATGGCGATCAATTCGCATTCTGGCAGGATTCCGTGGTGGGCACAGAAATCCGGCAGTTCCTGTGTTTCGACGATGCCGCCGATCATCGATGCGGAAAGGGAGCGTCGCCGCATCAGCAGATTGCCCGAATGAAAGCGGGGTACCATGTCGATCGCGCCAATCAGCACCACAATTCCGTCGCGCCCGACAAGGTTGAGGTAAGGTGTCATGTCGTGAGCTACGGGGATGGTGTCGAGTACAAGGTCGAACCGCCCGAATGCCGCTTGCATGGCATCGGCATCTTTCGACAGCAGCACATCATGCGCACCCAGTGCATGGGTCAACTCCACTGCAGTTCGAGGCGCGGGACAAAGGTTATATTGCCGACGAAGTAGGACGGCGCGAACCCGTCCTTGAATCGGAACTGCGGAATTTCCGCGAGAAAGACCTCAAGCGCCGTCTGAAGCTCGAACCGGGCAAGATGCATGCCGAGGCATTTGTGGATGCCTCCGCCAAGTGCAATGTGAGGAGCCTTACGGTCGAAGCGCACTTCGGAAGGGTTGTCGTGCTGTTCGGGATCCTGATTGGCGACAGGGGTGCAGACCGATACATATTCGCCCGGCATAATTTTCTGACCATGTATTTCCAATTCGCGCGTCGCAATGCGGAATGCCGTAACCGGACCATAAACCCGCAGGAACTCCTCGACCGCTAGGACAATCTTGTCCGGATTTTCGCGTAGTTCCTTCTGCTGATCGGGGTGGCGTGCGAGATGACAAAAGATGTTGCCAAGCATCGTCGTAACCGTGTCGAGGCCGCCGAGGAACAGGTTGAAGCAGTGGCCAAGCACCTCCTCGTCGTTCCATTTGCGGCCGTCGTCGACCTCGAAATCGAAGATGCGGGTGATGTAATCGTCTCGTGGATTGGCACGGCGGTCGGCGATTTCGCCGCGAAGGTAATCGACCACATGCGTTACCGCGGCGACGCGCACTTTCCAGTCATTGGTGTGGAGCATGTCCTTTTCCCAGACGAGGAATTCGGCCATCCGATCCTGCGGCAAACCCAGAAGATCGAGCACGATGAAGATCGGGAAGCGTTCCGAAAACTCGTTGACGAAGTCGCAGGACCCGCGGCCCTTAAATACATCGATAAGGTCATGCGCGCGGCGACGCAGATCGTCCTTCATTGCCGCCATCTTCTGCGGCGAGAATTGGGGGTTGAGCGCCTTTCGATAGAAGGTGTGGCTCGGCGGATCAATTTCCGTAGGCACCACCAGCCAGTTTTCATCGATGCTTTGCGACCACTGCCCCATCCCGTTCTTGGTAAAATTTTCGGGATCGCGCAGCAGTGCCATCGTGTCTTGATAGCCGGTAAGTAGCCATCCCGGCTTGTCGCCGGGGAAAATGTTCGTGACATAGGTGATTGGCCCCAGAGACTTGTGCATTTCGGGGATCATCTTTTCCTGTGGGCAGTCCTTGACTTCCTCACGTGCGAAAAACGGAAGGCGCATCGCCTTTTTGGCGGGTACATGGGCCGGGATTTCCTGGGTTGCAGCGCTAGCCATCCGATTTCTCCACCATTCTTGTTTTTTTGCCGCCGCTTCGGGTCATCGATAACCCTGCCGACATCTTGCGGGCCTGCGCGACTGAAGATTGACGCGTCCTATAGCGGCCGACGATGTGCCCTCACGCCCCAGGTAAAAACCTCTCTTAAGATAGGTATGCGCAGCCGAACCACATCGTGCCGTTGCACCAACATCGTCGTTCAGCCCCAACAGCAACCGGCCATCGGGTAGGTTGCATACCATCTAAGGGCACGCACTTTCCGCGATAAGCAGGAGCGGCATACGGAGAGGATGATGGATCGCCTAAAAGGTAAGGTCGCGATCGTGACCGGCGGTGGCAGCGGAATCGGCGATGCCAGCGCCACGATGTTCGCTTCGGAAGGCGCGACCGTCGTTGTCGCCGACATCGTCGCGGAAAGTGCAAGGCGCGTTGCCGATAGGATCGTTGCCAACGGCGGTCAGGCGATGGCGATGACGGTGGACATCGGTGATACCGAAGCTGCCAAGACTATGATCGATACAACCGTTTCGCAATTTGGGCGGGTCGACGTCTTGTTCAACAACGCCCTGTTCGTGAACTCCGAAATGGCGATGCGCGATGCCGACTTTCTGGCCTTTGACCCGGAGATATTTCTCGCCAATCTAAGGGTGAACGTGATCGGTGCGGTGATGGCCAGCAAGTTCGCCATTCCCTATATGCTGGAACAGGGCGGCGGATCCATCATCGCGACGTCGTCGGGCAGTTCGCTTGGCGGAGACGTTACGGCGTATAGCTACGGATCGTCAAAGGCCGCGCTGAACTGGTTCGTTCAGGCAATCGCCGCGACTTATGGCAAGCAAGGGATCCGCAGCAACGCAATCTTGCCTGGCCCAACCCAGACCCCGTCCAAGTTAAAGTGGTCCACGCCAGAAATGGACGAGGCTTTCATTGAGGTGCTCAATACACCTTTCATAGGCGAGCCAGAGGATATTGCCGCCATGGCGCTCTTCCTCGCCTCCGACGAATCGAGATATGTCAATGGACAGCTTTATTCGGTGGACGGCGGCCAGAGCTGCACCGTTCCTTTCATAAGCGTTACGCGCAAGATGCAGGCAAAGGCCTGAAACCAGGAGATCGCCTCATGGGTAAGAAGCAAGAAGACTATGTCCGCGAATTCCACGCCGCATGGGGCGATGGCACGGCGGAAACCAAGCCCGACATCGATAAGATCCTGTCGATGATGTCCGACGACGCCGAGTGGCAATTATGGGTGCCGGGCGGACCGGTCATCAAAGGACAGGAAGCGCTTCGAAAGGAGATCGAGCAGCAAAGTAGAGTCGCCACGCATAATAAATGCAACGAAGTCAACATCTTGTCTAACGAACGCATGGTGATGCAGGAACGTTCGGATACCGCCTATATCATGGGAAATTGGTGCCCGCACCAGATGGTCGCGATCTACGAATTCGACGAAGATGGCAAGATCGCGAAGTGGCGCGAGTATCTCGACATGGCCGATCTGACAAAGAAGATGGGCGTGAGCCAGGACTTTGCCGGAACCGACGAACTTTCTGCCTAGGTTCGTCATGATACGGCGCCGGCATGAACGCTAAGCTGCAGCGAATTGTGCCGGATTGCCCAGCTTATCCAAGGACCCAGCGACATGAGCTCTACGAATGGCGATCCGGCCTACAGTGACGAGGCATTGGCGCGCATTCACCTGGTGGTGGAAGAGACAGTCGGCGGTCGCATCGTTTCCTCCCAGCGGCAGGTCCGCTGGCGGCCTGCGTGGTTTGTGGCGGTCGAGAAGGAAGGAGCGACCGAGACCATCCACCTCCGCGGAGACCGGGGCGGCAATGTCGCGATCTTTCCGGACCTGAAGCGGGAGGCCGACATAATCGAAGTGCTCTACGATCACGGCATCCCCGTGCCGCAGGTCTATGCTTATGTCGCTGATCCGCCGTGCATTGTCATGGAATCGATCAAGGGCACACGGGACCTGTCAGATCTGACCGACGATGAGAAACGCAACGTCGGACGTGAATACATGCAGGCCGTGGCCGCCATGCACGCCCTGCCCCTTGAGCCATTTGTCGCTATCGGTATGGACCGACCGGAAGAAGCTCAAGCCATCGCTTTGGTTGGGCTTGAGGCATATATGCCGCAGTACAGGCGCACGAAAGCACGGCCCGAGCCGCTGCTCGAGTTCGTCATCCAGTGGATCCGCCGCAACGTCCCTCGCCACCGCGACAAGGCCAGCTTTATCCAGTTCGATTCGGGCCAGTTTCTTGTCGAGGACGGCAAGATGACCAAGCTCTACGATTTCGAATTCAGCATGATCGGCGACCCCATGGTCGACCTTGCCACAATGGGCATGCGCAATACCATTGAGCCGTTAGGCGCACCGCTGCCCGAACTCGTGCGATATTACGAGGAAGCGAGCGGACAGCCGGTGGATCACGACGCGATCCTTTTCCATGTGCTTCAGTTCTCGCTGCTAGGTACGATGCAGTTCACCGGCACGGTGGCAAGCCCTGAACCGGCTGATCCCCACTCCGTCTACCTACAGTTCGATCTCGCCCTGCGCCGCTCGATCCTGTTGGCCCTGTCGAAGCTCGCCGACGTTCCCTTGCCGGATCTCCCCGAACTTCCACGGCGCAAGGGCGATCATGCTGCCTTGATGGCCAAGCTTGCCGATACAGTCGGCTCGATCACCCCGTCGGATGAGCTCGCGGGGTCCCAAAGGGCTCAAGCCCTCGAACTTGTGGAGTGGGCGGAGCGTGCTGATGCCTACGGGGCGGAGGTCGTCAGGCAGGATATTGCCGATGTAACGCAGTTGTTGGGAGAACACTTCGCCGACTGGCCCAGCGCTGAGGCGGCGCTGGAACATCGCGTTCTGGAAGCCGGACCTGATCAGGACATGGCGCTGATCCAACTGATCGCGCGGATCGAGGGGCGCCGCCTTCGACTGTTCGGGCCGACTTCCATCGGCGAGGCTGCGCTGAACGTCCGACTGCCGCAGACCCGCTGATGCTGGCAGCGATCATCAGTGAATTGGGCGGCGATCCGGTAATCAGGGAGTTTCCGGCTCCCCCCGCGCAGCCGGGCACCTCGATTGTGCGCGTTCTTGCGGCCGGGTTACAGCCGACCGACATCATGCGGTCGAAGGGCGTCTATAATCCGCCCAGTCCCCCTATGTTATCGGAGGTGAAGGAGTCGGCTTACTTGAGGACGGTCGGCGCGTTTATTTCGGGCACTCGATCGCGGGCTATGGCTCGGCCTGCGAGTGGACTGCAGTAGCTGACGAGGAAATCTGGCCCTTGCCCGAAGATGTCCAAGCAGAGCAGGCTATTTCGCTAGCCATATCGGGAACCGGCGCGCTGATCCCCCTCCAAGAGGCCAAGGTGAAGCCCGGGGAAACCGTACTGGTGCTGGGCGCAACCGGCCCGCTTGGCCAGATCGCATTGCAAGTGGCGAGGCAACTGGGTGCAGGGCGAGTTGTGGGCGCGGGACGTAGCGCCGATGCGCTGTCCATCCTGATCGACCGCGGTATCGCCGACGCGGTCGTCCAAATAGGAACCGGAAATGACGACGCCGCACTGAGCGTTGCCGGTCCATTTGAAATTGTTCTCGACTGCGTATTCGGCGCTCCCGCCCAAGCGGCGGTGCGCGCGATGGCGGCGGGAGGGCGCATGATGAGCATCGGCGTCGGAGCCGGCATGCACCTCACCGTCTCGCTGGCCGAACTGGTCGGCAAGTCGGTTCACGGCATTGGCACCGGGCAGAGACCGGTCGCCGAGCGCCGCGCCGCTTTCGACCGTTTGATTGCATGGCATCGAGAAGGAAAGCTTTCGGTGTCAATTCGGTCATTCCCACTCGAACGCATTGCCGAAGCCTGGGCGCTGCTGAGTGACAGTTCTCACGGCAAGGTGGTGCTGCATGTGGACCAAGCCTCCCGTTCGCACAGCAATTCCATCGCCCAATAAACAGGAATAACCCCATGCCTGGGCCGAATTGAAGCCCCACGGTGTCGATGTGCTGGCTCTCCTTTTTCGGATCGCCGATACGCCCAAGCTGCGCGAGACGCTGCCCGCTAGAACATTCCAATAGACGCTACAGGTGCTGTAGCTCCAGAGCGCCTGACGTACTAGGCGATCCGCGCCCTTCCCGACGTAACTGTCTACAATTTCGACGATGATGGCGCCGATTGATCGCGCCGGACAACCCCTCCCCTCGATAGGTCAGAATGGTAGCCGCCCCGTGCACATCAAGCCCAAGGCGGCGATAGCGACCGCCAAAGGGAGGTATGGATGCGCATCAGGACCCTATCCACTCGCACTGTCGTTTCCGTTCTGCTTTCGACCACTATCGCCGCCCAAGGGGCTTTCGCGCAAGACGCGACGGTGGACGATCAGGCAAGGGACGACGACAGTTCTGCCAAAGTATTCGGGTACGGGGATGAGATCGTCGTTACCGCTCGCCGTACTGAAGAGGACATCCAGTCGGTACCCGTGTCAGTCACGGCATTTAATGCCGATACCCTGCGCAGCGCCACGATCCGCGACACACAGGATCTGCTGGTCAAAACCCCTGGCATATTTCTTGCCGGTTCGGGAGGGCGCGAAAACACCAACTTTTCGATCCGCGGCCAATCAAAGGCGCTCGCGGGGAACAGCGCGCCGGGGGTAATCAGCTATTTCGCCGAGGTGCCCGCGCCAACGCTTGGGTCCAGCATCCCGACTTACGACCTTTCGTCGGTGCAGGTGCTGAAGGGCCCTCAGGGCACCTTGTTCGGCCGTAATACTACCGGCGGCGCGATCCTCTATTACCCGACAGCTCCGAATTTCGACATCGGCGGCTACGTGACCGCGACTTACGGTAACTACGATACGCGCATCCTGGAAGGCGCTCTGAACATTCCGGTGGTCGCCGACATCGCCGCGTTGCGCGTGGCGGGGCAGTACCAGAAGCGTGACGGGTGGACGAAGAACATCGGCATCGGCGACGATGCCGACGATTTAAACTCGCGCGCATTCCGCGCGTCCCTCCTGCTCGAACCTTTTGACGGATTCAGCAACACTATGATTTTCGATTACTACCGCAACCGTTCCACCGGCGGCGCGTCGGTGCTCTACAACGTACTGGATGGACCCAACGCGCTGACCGCCACTGGTACACTGGCGGCCGCACAAGAGCAGCTGGCTCTGCAAGAGGCTCGCGGGCCGCGGGTTATCAATTCGGATGTCGATGCCTTCGAACGCGTAAAGCGGATCGGCGTGACCAACCGGACGGAAGTCGAATTTGGACCTGACGTAAGTTTCGTGAACATCTTCGGGTACCGCAGTACCGATGTCGACTATTTCTCCAGTGTCGATGGACTGCCGACCCTTATTTCGGACGGGTCAGGCGCAATTCCGGCCGGACTTCCCGTTACCGTGGTCGGGGGCCGACAAACGTCTGACGTCGAACAGTTCTCCAACGAGGTGCAGTTCAAGGGCAAGCTGATCGATGACCGGTTGGACTGGCTGGTTGGTGGATTCTATCTAAAAAGCAAGCCGGTCGGGCCGAGCGGAACCTATATTCCCGTGTTTATCCTGCCAGGAATTACGGACGCGCCATTCAACTACAGCTTCTATACAGAAGAGAGCAAGGCGCTCTTCGCCAATCTCGGCCTGTCGCTGGATGGCATGACAGATGGGCTTCGTCTCAATGCGGGGTTCCGGTACACTTGGGACGACATCGAGGCGTGCGTCGGCGGCGGCACCACGAACCAACCGGAAGTCTCTCCGGCGGAATGCCGTGCAGGAACGAGCGATATCGTCAATTCAAGCATCAACGAGACCTCGTCCAAGGCACCGACGTGGACGCTGGGTCTGGATTGGCAGATCGACCCGGATCTATTTGTTTATGTAGTCACCCGCCGCGGTTACCGCGCAGGCGGCATCAATACCCCTACGCTTGCGGGGCTCCTTACGCCTTACCAGTCATTTGCGCCGGAAAAAGTTACTGACCTCGAAGCGGGCGTTCGTTCCGATTTCGAAGCGGGAGACCTGCGTGTCCGACTGAATGCGTCACCCTTTATCGGTTGGTACGACAACGTACAGGTGCCGATTTCCGGCCTGAATACCAACGCCGCATGCGGCACCGGGCCGGGTGGAAGCAATCCCCCCTTCTCTTCGCCCGATGGCGATTGCGATGCTTCTAACGACCCCAGTGGCGGCACGTTGCTAGTCAATGCGGGCAAGACACGTGTGGCAGGTATCGACCTGTCGGCTCGGGCCGCGCCCAGCCAGTCCCTCTCCTTCGATATCGGAGCCACATTCCTCGACCTGAAGTCACGCTCACTTACCGTCGAGCCATTTCTGGCCGCCTATCTTGCTACCCCGGAAGTGCCCTTCAACCTTGTGCCGACGACCACGGTGACCGCCGGTGTAGACTGGACCCTGCCGGTTCCGGACGCGTTCGGGACGTTCAAGTTGGGGGCAGACTACTACCACTCCAGCAAGGTAAGCTCCTCTGACGCGATCCTGCCTGCCTATGACCTCGTAAACGCCCGTCTGGACGTCGAAGGCATTGCCGGTAGCTCGATCGATGCGGCATTTTTCATGCGCAACGTCTTCGACAAGGAATATCTGGCCTCTTCGAACGTCGGATCGAACGCACTGGGTATTAACAGCGGGTTCTATGGCGCGCCCCGCACGTATGGTGTCGAACTGCGGGTCACGTTCAGAAAATAGCATCGCTTGGTGTCGACGTACGGTTGCCTTTGCAACGCCCGCCCAGGTTCTCGGAGGAATCGAATGCAGTGACGTGCCTTTCGTAAGAAAGGTTCATCGCCGCTCGGCGCCATCCAACCTGAATGAAAATAAAGAATCCGACCGCGCTATGCACCTGCGCGCGCAATGCCGGCCTGAGCAGTTTGGAGTGGAGTGTCCAATGAATAGAGAGATGGAACCGCATATACGCGCGATCTACAGCGAGTGGAATGCCAATAATCTTGGCGGCGTATTAGCTGCATTCGAGGCTTTGGGTCCTGGCGGCTTCACGGTCGAATATGTCGGCAGCGAACCTATCGAAGGCAAAGCGGCTGTCCAGGAGATGTGGGAGACATACGGCCCAAGCTGCACAACCGAACTCGTGCATTTGCTGGTCAATGGCAACGAAGCCGCGGCCTTGGTGCATAACATCATTGCAGGCGAGACGGGCCAAACGGTTCTGCCCAGCATCGAAACCTATCATGCCGACGGGGATATTCTGCGCGTAAGATACTTCCACAGGGATCCCGCGAGGTGAGTGCCCAAGAAAAGCGAACGACAGGCGAACTTCGATGAAATCCGGAGAGCCACCTCGGTCGGCGACCCCTTCCCCCGCATATAGCTGGTACGTTCTTGCCATTTTGACGGCGGTTCAGACCACCCACGGTATCGACCGGGCAATCATCGGCCTGATCCTTGAACCGATGGGTCGGGAGTTCGGATTGAGCGATGGCCGGCTCGGCGTTCTTGCGGGATTTGCTTATGGTATTTTCTTTGCGATGGCCGCGATTCCGTTCGGCGTCGCGGTCGATCGCTTCAATCGGCGCAATATCATGGCTGCCGCGTTGACCGTCTGGAGCGCCTCGACCGCGTTCTGTGGTCTTGCGGTCGGATTTTGGTCGATGTTCGCCAGCAGGGCCGTGGTCGGGATTTCGGAAGCGGCCGGATCGCCGACCGGTATTTCCATTCTCAGCGATTATTTCGACAAGAACCGCCGCGCTACGGCAATCGGCATCTGGTATCTCAGTTCGGGTGTAGGTTTGGCGATAGCCTTCGTCGCGGGCGGCGCGATCGTGCAAAATTTCGGGTGGCGCTGGGCATTCATTGCGGCGGGTATTCCAGGCATCCTGCTAGCGCCGGTCCTGCTGTTCGGCGTGCGCGAACCGGTGCGTGGGGGCATGGACGCCAGCGAATATCCGGCCAGCAACGAACTTGCGACGAAGACCGGTCTGCGTTCCCGCATCGCCGAATTGCTGGCGCGGCCCGGACTTGCCCATTGCATCTTCGCAATCATTCTGATCGCCACCGGCATCTATGGGATGAGTACATGGCTGACGACATTTCTCATTCGTGTGCATGGCATGCCGATTGCCGATGCGGGACTTCTCATCGCCATATCATATGGGGTACTTGGCTCGGCGGGCGGCCTTGCCGCTGGATGGGCGGTGGATCTGCTGAACCGGCGCAGGGGCGGTTTCAATCCTGTTCGGACCGCACTGTTCGGGGCGATGATCCCCTTTGCCACTGCATTGACGGGGCTTGGGACGGTATATTTCGACAATCTCGGGCAGGTTATCGCAGCCATGCTGATGTGTGGCTTCTTCAGCGCTTCCTATAACGGGCCGGTCTATTCCGTAATCGTCCACCAGGCGGGACCGCGCCTGCGCGGCCTAGCCGTATCGCTGGTGCAATTGGGGGCCAACCTTATCGGGGTGGGCGCCGGCACCTATCTGATCGGCGCCGTAAGTGAAGCAGTTGGCGGGACGAGAGGCGTCGCCTGGGGCATCGGCTTTGCGATGATCTTCGTGGCCTGGGGGGGATTGCACCTTCTGCTGGCTACGCGGTCCATCCGGATCGGACAACAGGGCACGGAACTGGCTGCCGCCGATTAGCAGATTCTACTAAAGGGAGGGAAACATGCGAGAATTCGATCCCGAGATACGGGACCCGCTAGACGATTTCGAAAAGCGCAAAGTGACGCTCCTGGGAAAGACCAAGACCGTCTATGTGGCCGGAAGCGGTCCCGCCGTAATCGTGATGTCCGAAATTCCCGGGATCACACCATATGTGGCGCGTTTCGCCCGCTGGGTCCGCGATGCGGGGCTGACGGTGTACATGCCCTCCTTGTTCGGACGCGACGGTGAGATGCCCGGCGCCGGTCAGGCCATGCTGACCGTGGCGCGCGCCTGTATCAGCCGCGAGTTCCATGCTTTTGCCTCGAACTCCTCAAGCCCGGTGACGAAATGGCTGCGCGCGCTGGCTGCCGAAGCGCACCGTGAATGCGGCGGAAAAGGCGTTGGCGCGATCGGCATGTGCTTTACCGGCAATTTCGCCTTGTCCATGATGCTGGAAAAGGCGGTGGTCGCGCCCGTGCTGTCGCAGCCTTCGATGCCGATGCACAATGGTTCGGGCCTGCACATATCTCCCGAGGATCTCGCGAAGGTGAAGAAACGCATGGAGACCGAAGACCTTACGGTCCGCGCCTATCGTTTCGAGGGTGACACGTTCTGCCCGGCACAACGCTTCGCAGCCTATGAGAAGGCGCTGGGCGATCGCTTCGTCGGCACCGTATTGCCTGACAGCGCAGCAAACCCGGAAGCCCCTCTCAAAACGCCGCACAGCGTTGTAACCTTGCACCTGATTGATGAGGCCGATCAGCCTACTGTGACTGCACGAGACGAGATCATCGAGTTCTTCCGCTCAAGCCTTTTCATGGACGGGCCCGAAAGCCGTGCTAACGCGGCAGGCGGTTAACCCAAGTGGCAATGACCGATCAGCCATCTTCGCGGGACGTTCCGGTAGGCAGCCGCTCCTCCGTTGATCCTGCACAATACATCAGGTTGACGTGAGACGCACCGCCTGCGCCGATTAGGCATACTTTATTCCCGTGCAACGCACGGTCATCACACTCCCGACCCGAAACCGGCTCCGGTGCGGCGGGGCATTGGCGCGACCAGCCATAGGCGCGCTCATGATCAGGAGGATGCTTTGACCGATCAAGTCTTGGACCAGAAACTCGATACGCAGTCCTACGAAGTGCGCGATAGTTACTTCGGACAGCCTTACATCGATCGCGACGAATATCGCGAGAAGCCCTATCCCCATCGCAACGTACACGGCGGTTTCGAGAATACCGATACAAGGTTCACTTTCTATTTTCCCGCCAAGGAAGAATGGGGCGGACGCATGTATCATCCCCTGGAGGGTGCGCATGCCGGGCATGAAGAGGCATTCGCGGGCGCGATGGGCGAACTGCTTGGCGGACTTGAAATGATGGTCGGCCTTGGCGGGTATATGGTGGAATCGAATAGCGGCCACATCGGGGACGACATCGATCCGCGCGCAGGAGTGGACCCGGGCCTCTACGGCTATCGCGCCAGCGTGGAAAGCGCCCGCTTCTCCAAGTATGTTGCCCGACAGATTTACGGGCGCGAACCCGATTACAGCTATGTCTGGGGCGGCAGCGGAGGTGGACGCCGGTCGCCTCTGTGTCTCGAATATTGCGGCGGCGTCTATGATGGCGCCCTGCCCTTCATGGGCGGCGGAAACGTCGAGCCACACGGCACGAATTCAAGGGTCCGCAGCGAGCAGCCGGTTCACTTCGGAGCGATGTTCAATGTTCAGCGCCTTCTGCGGGGCGAAAAGCTGGAACGGGTTATCGATGCCATGCAACCCGGCGGCAGCGGCAATCCGTTCGATGGGCTGTCGGTCCACGAACGAGAGGAACTCGCCAATCTCTACCGTCTCGGATATCCGCGCGGCGACGAATTCATGATTGCTAAGCCGATGGGGCAAATCTGGCTGTGGACCTCGATCGCCGGGATGCTGCTGGAAGAGGATGCCGAATATTTCCACAATTTCTGGAGCGAGCCCGGCTACATCGGGCATGACGAGCGCCAATGGATAGAGCATGATCTGATCGACGCGCAGGCCCGGATCACGCGCATCATCACCGTACAGGACATGATGGGTGAGGAATTCTCGGGACCCGAATTCGCCGATGCCAAGCCGATGGCGGTCATGCGCGCCTCATCCACTGGAGAGTGGGATTTGCCGATCGGGATCGAGGTTGACGGGCTGTCTGGCGGATACCGTCAGGGCGCAGGCGTCAGGATCGAAACCGGAGATATTGCAGGCCGGCAACTCTATTGCATGCAAAGCGTCGGCAACATCTTCTTTTGCGACGGACGGGCCGAAGCCAATCTGGAACGGTTCCGCGGCGCGAAAGCCGGAGACTTGGTGCACATCGACAATCACGCGTTTCTCGCGTTCTGCTACATGTATCGCTACCATTTGTCGAATGACGCGCTGAACGATTTCCTTCGGGTGGACGGTCAACCGGTCTTTCCCCAACATGGCGTGCCGCTGGCCTCTCCCTTGATGGGTGTACCCTACTCGGGTCAGTACGAAGGCAAGTTGCTTTGGATCCACCACACGCATGACGCGTCGCTCTGGCCGCCCCAAGGGGTCATCTACAAACAGGCGGTGGAGCAGGCGCAAGGGCCGGAGAAAGCGCGGGATAAATTCCGCCTTCAGTGGACTGAAAATGCCGAACACGTTCCCCCCATGCTGCTGCCCAGCCATGCACGGCGGGCAACGACCACCTGGCTGATCGACTATATGCCTTCCATCGAGCAGGGCCTGGTCGATCTGGCAGCCTGGGTCGAAAAGGGCGTCGAGCCGCCTGAAACGAGCTATTCGTTTGCAGACGGCAAGGTCAGTCTGCCCAAAACTGCGTTGGAGCGCGGAGGAACGCAGCCCGTCGTGCGAGTGCAGGCCAATGGTGCGCCATTGGCCGAAGTATCGGCAGGGGAAGACGTCACCGTCGTCGTAGACGCGGAGGCACCGCCACAGGCCGGAACCTTTACGCAATTGCATTGGGCAACAAACCCAAGCGGCACGTTCGATCGTGAAAGCAAGGTCGAACCTGGCAAGACCGCCTTGAGCGAAACCATTTCCTGCCGTTTCGCTCAGCCTGGTACCTATTTCGTAACCGCCCGCGTGCGGCTTAACCGGGAAGGCAATCCAAACGCTCGGCGCCAGATCGAAAATCTAGCATCTGCGAGAATTATCGTGCGCTGACCGCGCGCACCCTTGAAATGAAGAAGGGAGCCGCACGCCTTGTACGGCTCCCTTCTTTTTCGTTATTGCGCCGAAGTCAGCTTACTACGACGCGTACCGATGCCACATTTTCAAGCCTGCGCTGCTTAGCCCCCAAGTCGCCGTCGCGATGGGCCGTAACCCTAACCGACGGGAAATAAATTCCCGGTGCATCGAAAACATGCTGGCCCCTTGCCTCCACATGTGACTGCCCGGCGGCGATGTCGTTGGACAAAGGATAGACCCCCTTGCCGTCGAAGTCCCATTCGACGGCGATAATCTTGCCCCCCGACGGCGCTTCCGCGCTGGCCATAAGTTCGACGTTTTCGCCCACCTTCGTTTTTAGCTCTCCTCCAGCGGGTGATGCGATGTGGACCACGGGTTGGATGCCTCCGCGCTCCGCGGCATCGGGCGGCAGGACGATTTTGCCATCGACAAACGCAAACGAGGTTCCTGCCGGTTCCACCCCATTCTCAACCCAGTCGATCAGGTCCGCAAGGCTCTGCTCTATTATCCCTTGAGAATTGACCAGCCAATTGGCGCCCGAGCGGTTGGGTTGCGGCGGCACCATGTTGGGCGGGGTGTGCTCAGCATTTTCGGTCCAGCGTATGCGGAAATTGTCCCGCAATCCTGCTTTACCCTGCGCGTGTTCGACCGCTCGATGATAGCTCAAGCCCTGGGGCGGCCATAGTGATGTGTCATGCGTCGCATGGATCCACATCACCTTCCCATCGAACTGGCCCGAATAGGGCACGCCCATCAAGGGCGAGGCAAGCGGCACGTCATGTTGCGGAAAAATCGGCTGTCTGTCCACGCGAAGGAAATCGCAGATTGGCTCCTCAGACAGATGATATTTGTAATAATAGCAATAGGCGAGGAACGCGCGATTATCGATGCGGACCCGGTCGCCAGGCACGACTCCTGTCAGCCGCTCCAGATTGGCCTCGCCCCGGCCATCGCAAAACAGCATGTCGCTTGCCTCGGCCATGGCGTAGAGGCGGCGCCCCCTCGCTGCGCCGCTTTGCATGTATACGCCCGCGCCCTGCCGATACCCCCCTGCGGGTAAGTCCACTTCAAGGGCCATCGGCAGATCGAGCGTGTGGTTCAGCGTTGCAATAAATATCGCGGGATAGGCGGCAGCCTGTATCGCCGCGTCGGCGAATTCCGGGTTCTCTTTCAAATCACGCGCGGTCAGCACACGTTTGACGGAAACTTCGGTGTCGATCAGGTCGGGTTTAACCCATTGCGGTTCGTCGTGGCCAATATAACCCGGCTTGCTCCAGAAACCGGAGAAATAATCTTCGTCCTCCTCCAGCAGCATGTCCGCGATAGACGTCCACAGCCATATCTGGCCAAAAGGCTGGCTCATCATGAATTCGGCGCCGCGCGGAAAACCCAGCCGGTATAGATTAGCCAGTTCCTCGCGTTGGTGCACGGTCAATCCTTCGAAAGGATTGCCGCTGCCGCCGGGTTGCATTGCATCGATCACCCCGGGCAGCCTGTTACCCAGAAGCCGCCGGACGTTGAACATCAGGCCGAAATGCACCGGCTGTTCACTACGCACACGCGACCGTGTCCCATGGTCCGCGATGTTGCCCCCACCGTGATAAGGAAGGGCGCCTGTGTAGACCCCGGAGCCATATTCGATGCAGGCGGGCGAGCGCCTGCCCCCGCCGCTTCCGCCATAGACATACCCATTCGCCGGTTCGGCACCATATATCTGCTTTGCGAGATGGCGCGACAGGCGCGCGGATTCGATCGCCGCCCGATAGCCATAAAGCGTGGGATCGGGCCCAGCCCTTTCGTCGATATCGTCGCCGATGTGGCCACAATTCGACTCCACCATGTATCCGCCCATTCGAAAGGCCATCGCCATGCCGCCGGAAATCTCCGCGACTGGGCCTTCGCCGAAAATATTCTCATGCCCGGCATGGCCACCTTCCATCGGCTGGAACATTCTACCGCCATATACTTCGATGGCAGGAAAGTAGAAGTTGAAACGCGTATCGGTATTTTCAAACCCGCCATGTATGTTGCGGTGGACACCAGGAGCATCACGTATCTCATCGCGGTCTATATAGGGACGGCCAAAGTACGGATCTTGAGGAATATAAGTTGAAACCTCAACAAGGTCCGGGCCTATCTGTAAGATCGAATTCCTGTTCATGACAATTATTCACCACGCCTGATTGCAATACACCTCCACAATCTAAAGGCTTTGGCCCACGAAAATAGTCGTTCAATTGCAACTGGCTGCGACAATCAGGAGACGGGGGACTCGCAAACCCAAGTCGGTAGCGGACGGCCGGACTTGAGCCGGCCGTCCGTGCGATCAGAAGTCGAACCTGATTTCGCCGCCAAATGTTCGAGGTTCGCCATAGAGATAGGAAACGGAAGCGAACTGCGTCGGGAGCTGGTTATTGCTGCCGACGATATATTCCTCGTCAAAAGCATTTCGCATGAACAGCGCCGCGCTGAACTGGCTGCCGGCGACCCGGTTCCAATCAAGGCGCAAATCCACCCGGGTGTAGCCAGCGCCGATTGCACCCGGAGGGCTTAGATCGGTGATTGGATTGCCGTTTGGCTTGTTGATCGGATCGAATGCGATCTTGCTGCGCGCATAGATGTTCGCAAGGAAGCTGACCTCGCCAATGTCGTCTGGCACGGGAAACTTGAACTTCGGTGCTACCGTAAGCTGATGTTCTGGCGTGTTCGGGAAGTCGCTGTTGCTCAATTCTCCGCGTGTCGGATCGATGTATTCATCGTATTTGGCATCTAGATAGCTATAGCCGGCAGTAATATCGAACAGTCGTGACTGCAGTCCTATTTCCAGGTCAATACCTTGAATGCTGCCTTTGGCTGCGTTTCGCGTGACGGTGGATGCAGGCACCGTGTTCAGATTTATAAAGCGCTGGATATTGGTGTAATCATCATAAAAATAGTCAAGGTTAGCGAACACATCGACCGACCCCAGGTTAAACCGGCTTTTCACGCCAATTTCGTAATCGGTCACATATTCGGGAGCGAAGAGCTGATCCGCAGGATCGATTGCGGTTCCGTTGACACCCCCCGATTTGTAGCCGCGCCGCACCGTGGCATAGGCGCTGAGATCAGGTGTGAATTCATACAGTCCCGCCAGGTTCCAGGTCGTTGCCTTGAATTTGCCGGAACTTTCATTCGGTGTGCCGGGAATGACAAGATCTGCACCCGGACCGAATGCATCTGGAAAGGTCAGGGTCGTCCCCAGCTGAGAAGAGGAACGGAAGTCGCGCGTTTGACGGATTCCTGCCGTGAGCGTCAGGTCGTCTACAGGTTGCAGGTTGAACTCCCCGTAGAAGGCCTTGCTGGTGTTCAGGCTGCCGGCGGCCACATTGATCGCGCCGATCGGCCCTACATATGTGAAAACAGGCCCTAACGGAGCGGCGATATATTGTTCCGTGTCAAAGCCTACGCTTCCCGCCTCGGTGTCATAGCGTTCATCATAGTAGCCGACCACGCCCTCGACGATGCCGAACACACCGCGGAGTTGGATTTCTTCGGTCCTCTGATTGATCCAGTTGGACTGAAACGGGTTGGAAACGCCAAGAACAGGTAATGGCGATCCGTCGAGGTCGCGCAAATACTCATATTTATACCAGCTATAGCTGAAGATGTTTTTCAGCGTGATGGAATTGGTGACGTCGAATGTCGTGATATTGATCAGGTCGCGCGAGCGGAGCCCGTTATGCGTCGGCCAGTCCAGATCGACAACGCGCGGCCCTCGCTGTTCCTGCGCTGCCAGCGCATCCTGAAGCGCGGGCAGCAAGGGTACGCCGGTAAATGTTCCGGGAAGCAGGAAAGTGGGATTGTCCTCCACGATCCCGCCAAGCGATTGCCCTGACCCATCATCGTCGAACTTTGCGTATGAGAATATGGTGTGGTTCTCAAATCCTTCGAACGGCGTCACGACGACGCTGAAACGGACAGATTTTCGATCCTCGTTATCCAGTTTGCCACCATCGAACAGATTTGTCGTAAAGCCGTTCCGATGGAGGAACTGGCCTGCCAATCGCACTTGCACCACGTCTTCGGCGATTGCACCGCCAGCGGCGAATTCCACGTCCTGCCGGCCGTAATCGCCAAGCCTTCCAATGACATAGCCGTTGAATTCGTTGCCGGGCTTTTTTGGAGTAAAAAGGATAGCGCCTCCCGAGGCATTGCGACCGAAAAGCGTTCCCTGAGGACCCTTAAGCACCTGGATATTTTCAAGATCGTAAAACTGTCCCGAGCTCCCTTCGGGGATCGGAACTTCGGCCATATAGGCGACTACGCCGGGCGCGATCTGGCCAAACGTCTGGCCCTGCCCGCGCATCGAGAAGGTAGTAGTGGCCCGGTTTGACGACGTATTCTGGATGCTTAGGCCGGGGGCGACGAATGAGAGGTCATTGGCCGTCTTGACGTTCTTTTCGTTCAGTTCATCTCCGCTGACGGCGATAATCGAAATTGGAACGTCGAGAATGTTCTCCCCAGTTCGCCGCGCCGTCACGATGATCTCTTTGGGACCGTTTTCCGTCGTCTGGCCTGATGCATCGACTGTTGTCTGGGCGAATAGAGTAGTGCTGCTTAATGCCGTGCATGCCAAGGCCAAGGCCAGAGTTTTCATAATCCCTCCCAGCTATTGACTCCTTTCGAGGAGCTTGCGGGAAACGCTAGCGTGGGGCCTTGGCTAAAAAAGACGGCGATTTGGCGATTGAACCTTGGCCGCTGATTTACTTCGCCTTTCCGCTTAAAGAAGGGCACGGCCCAAGGCTTGCACGCAAGAGTTGGGATGGGAAAGCTGGAAAGCCGGAATTAGCCACGGATGTTTTGGCAGACTCTTTTTTTCTCCATCGCCGAAATACGTTGGTCCCCGAACAACCGACCGGATCAGATTTTTGCGGCCGGGAACAGGAAATTGGGACACAGAGGATGCCGATTATGGTAAGATTGACCGCAGGCAGACTGGGCGCGGCATGCTCACTGACCCTGGTATTCGTTCTGGCCAGCTGCAGCACGGCCGATGCGGATTCGATGGCAACGAACGCAAGCGTGCTCGTACCCAGCGCGCAGTCAACAATGGCGCCCGCGGCCGAATGTAATGTGTCGGCAATCCAGGCGATGGCACCTGCCGACACCACCATTGTGTCGGCAGAAGCGATCGTGGAGCCGGTCGCCCATTGCAGGGTCGAGGGTTACGTAACCACGAATGACCCCGGACCCAACGAGGTTAATTTCCGCCTCCAACTTCCCGACAAGGATTGGGCGGGTCGGTTCTATTTCATCGGCCTTGGCGGATCGGCCGGATATGTGCCAACCGACTCGCAGGTTCCCGCTGGCAACCCGTTGAACATGGGCTTCGCGGTCGCAGGAACCGATACAGGTCGGCAGGGCTCGATGCTCGACTGGCGTTTCATGGGCGAAGATCCGGCAAAGGCCATGGATCACGTCCATCGTGGCGGACACGTTGTCACGGTCGCTACGCAGCAGATCACCAAGCAATATTATGACGTCGACTCGATGTATCGATACCATTCGGGCTGCTCGGGTGGAGGACGCATGGGCATGATGGCGATCGATCGCCATCCAGAGGATTACGATGGCGTATTGATCGGGGCGCCAGGCGGTCGCAGCAGCGCCACGCAGCTGAAATTCCTTTACAATACACGTCAGATGATACGCGAACCGGGCGCCTGGCTCTCTCCGGCAAAGCTCCAAATGGCCGAGGGGCACGTATTGAAGGCATGCGACGCACTGGATGGAGCCAAGGACCAGATGATCAACGATCATCGCATGTGCAGCTTCGATTTTCAGACCATCGCCTGCAAGGCGGGCGACGGTGAGGACTGTCTGACTCAGCCCGAAATTCGTAGCATCGAGGCTGTCCTCGAAGGGCCGAGCAGCCCCAAAGGCAAGCTTACGGAAGGCTTCCCGATCTCCAATCTTTCGGTGTGGTCAGGATTCCTCGGGGCCTCTCCGCCGCCGTGGTCGCCAGAGCCCAGTCCGGACAATATGCAAAAGGGCAGTCCCGGTTATGTCATAGTCGACACTCTGGCTCGCGCCTATTTCGGGCAGGAGTATGATGTCCTGAAAGACTTCGACCTGTCGCGACAAAAGGACATAGACGCCTGGTTTGCTGCCGCGAAGCGGCTCGATTTCGGCTACCCCTATAATACCGACCTTCGCCCGTTCCAACGGGACGGAGGCAAGGTCCTGTTCTGGAACGGCGTGAGCGATCCGTGCTGCTCCGACATAGAAACGGAGCAATATTTCCTCGAAGCCGGCAACAAGGCGGATGGAGGCATGGCGGGTTTCCGGGATATGGCGGCCTATTACCGCATTCCCGGCATGGCGCATTGCGGCGGTGGAACGGGCCCCGCCGATGCGCCAGATCAACTATTACGGGAACTAATCGATTGGGTCGAGAAGGGCAAAGCGCCGGGCCCGGTCGTTGCGCATCGAGGGACGGATCGTGCAAAAATGGCGTTCGCCGATCAATCGGGTACCGTTTCGGGCGTCATCGTTCCGCCTCCCACCGGATCGTCACGTGATTTCCTTTTGTGCCCGTACCCGACAGTCGCAACGTTCAAGGGTGTTCAAACGTCCGACGGAGTATATGATGCGGCAAACTGGCAATGCCAAAAAAGATAGAAAAAAGACGCTGCCAGAACTCAGAGCGCATTTAATGCGTCCAATGTCGGGAGACCATGAGGGATATGAAGATTTGCTTCGATTGGGGCGCAATTCATAAAGGACTGGTCTGCGAGCCCAAAAGTCGTGCGACTGCCGCCTTGCTTTGCGCGGAACAGATCCGAGACGAAATCGGCCGACGCGGGTATTCCGCTCACCAACTCGTCGGCAAGGCGCCGGATATCTGCAAACAGTTCGGCTTGGGCCGAGAGACGTTTCTGGAGGCGGCAAGACTGCTTGAAAACTGGGGTGTGGCGCGGATGCGCAGAGGCGCGCAAGGCGGCCTCATCGTCGTCAAAAATGTACAGACGACCCCTACCGCGAAACTGGCGCGCTATTTCCAGCTGAGAGGCCTGAGCAAGGCGCAGGTTCACGAAGCGCGCACGATCCTTAATCTTGCGATACGATATTGCCGCGATTGGCCGGTGGATCAGAGCGGTTCGCTCGATCGCGAGTTTCGCTACTGCATCGGAATGCGGAACCCTTTCACCGACCAGAATGCGAACTATAAACTGAGGTCAGAAATCCCTTGGGAAAATTGCCTGCAAATTTTTGTCGGCGCGATCGACACGGTTGACGCTTGCACCGAGGGCCTGGCCGAGACTGCCGCAGTATACGGTGGCAGTCATAGCCTTGCGGGATATGCAGTCCACCTTCTTGCCGGGGAGATCGCGAGCCTTGACCGTGAGGAACGACACCACACCCGGTCGGAAGCTTCCATAACCGCCAATCTTGGGGTCAGTCGTCAAGTAACCCGCCAGGCAATGCGAATTCTTCAGGACGAGGGTATAGTCCAGTGCCGTCTGGGTCGGAGCGGTGGCGTCGATATCCTTCCCGAACACCCGGCTCATGTGATCCGCCTGCTTAATGCATCATACCGCAAGGCGGGGCTGACACGCGCGGAGTTCTTCCCGCTTCTCTCAATCATAGGCCGCGCGAATCGAATCCTGTGCGGAATGCGAGCGAGCGAGCGCGACTTTAACGACATGACCCGACTTACTGCCGAGCAGAAGTTCGACGAACCTGTCACCCAGATCAAGCGTATCAAGCTGGATTGGGAAATCATCGACAATCCGGTTCTAAGCCTGCTCGAGCAATCTTTGGCTACCTATCGCGCTTCGCTTGCCGGCGAAACGGTAAGCACCGGCTTCGGCAATCTTCAACTCATCGCCGATCGCACTTTGGATCAGTTGAATGCGCTGCGCGCCCGCAATTTCGCGTTGGCCGATAGCCTCGGCCAGCACATCGATGCGGAAATCGCTGTAATAACAGATACGTTCTAGACAAACGGCCAACGCCTGATTTCCCGCGGCCAGCACCTTCCCCGCGCGGCGCGGCACCTTGCGAAACCTGTTATAATACTTCTTCGAGAGGGCGCGGCTATCCTCGTTTTTCGCGGGATCTATATGCTTGATTATCGGCGGTCCTGATAGCGTTGGCCTTTCAGTTTGAGGTTCCGGTCGAAGAACGCGACAGTTACACGCCAGGCAGCGAATGCCTCGGACACTTCCGCTACCTGAGTAAAATAACTATGGCCAAAAGCCATGGCGGACAGTACCCATCCGGTGAGGGCCGCAGCGTGATCGCTAGGAGCCCTTTTTCGGGATGATGCGCTTTGCGGCGGCGTTGCGTTTGGCGGCGATACGGCCGAGC
>NZMY01000006.1 GCA_002694745.1 Croceicoccus sp.
CCCATTATCGCGTCCTCCTGAAGCAGGATGCTATTGAGTCAGACTTTCGTCGCCTCGGGAATCCCCAAAATGAGTCAGCCTCAGCGCAGGCTGGTATTACGCCATTTACCAAAATTAATTCACGCGCTAATTTAGCACCGTCATAACTACTACAATTACGAGAACCATTCCGATGATAGGGACTCCGAAGTGAATGTCCTTAGCGCCGCAGTGGTTGCAAACTGTTACCAGCGGAAATTGCTCACGCGGCTTATCACACCGCCAACATCGCCCATTGTCATACCTAGACAGATTCAATCTCCTTGCAAAAAATTGCACATGAAATCGTATCAAAAATTCTTGTATCAACGGTTAAAATGCAAATATCAGCCGATCACTAAGATACGCGTAAATTACTGAATTTAAAATCAATCTCACTCTATTCTGTTGCGTCATCCCCCTTATCGTCTTGACACTTTGACACTTCGACTGCCCTGAATCAATCTTGCCATAGCCTGATAATATCAATACTTATCAACGGCATTCTGCCTCATATTGCGGATGTCTCAATTGTTAATCTTGACATATCTACTATCATGTTTCGTATCAAGCCTGAAGAGCAATAACTAAGCCAAGGAACTGTGAGAATAATTGGATATTGATCCGTTACTGCGAATGATTTCAGAATTATCTTGGCAGATGCAAGGTTGAGAAATGTCTCGACGTATAGAACGGTTTTGTTGTTCGGTGGCAACACGTTGCTGTTGCTTGAACTCCCCGAATATCAGGCGGGGTGGTAAATGACGCTCGGCAATCGCCCAGTCCAACTCCCGCGCAACCCGCAGGCCCGAGATCAAGATGTCGGCGATAAGCCGGACACACTCTCGGGTGAAGTCATCGACCACCGCAAAAATGCGAAATCGGCGCCCACAGGCGAAGGCATCCGACACGAAGTCGAGCGACCAGCGCTGGTTGCCACTCTGTGGGATCGTCATCGGTGCCCGCGTGCCAAGCGCCCGTTTGCGACCGCCACGCCTGCGCACCTGCAGCCGTTCCTCCCGATATCCGCCGGCAATGGCGGCAGGAAAAAGCCAGGCCATTGGTCGACGAGTTACGCTCGGCGATCGATGATGCGTTGCGCCGGCTATCGCCCCAGTCTGCAATGGCCAAGGCGCTGACCTATGGCCGCAAGCGCTGGATTGCCCTCACGCGTTTCATCGATGATGGACGGGCCGAGATCGACAACAATATCGCCGAACGCGCGATGCGCAGCGTTGCGATAGGCCGCAAGAACTGGTTGTTCGCTGCCTCCAAGGCTGGAGGAGAGCGCGCCGCTGCTATCTATTCCGTCATCGAAACCGCGAAACTTAACGGCATCGAGCCGCAGGCCTATATCGCCGACGTCATCGCAAAGATTGCAGACGGATGGCCAGCCTCTTGCTGGGACGAACTCATGCCTTGGAACTGGGAAAATCCCAAGCGACCGTTGATCGCCGAAGCCGCATAATCGGCGGCCTCCACGCCACGCTTACCGCTTACCCACGCTTACGCGGCGGCGAATACATTTGTGGTATCGGACGGCCGAACGCCCATCTGTCCCAAATTGAAACGGCAGCATTTCATGAGCGCCCTGAGGTTTTTGATTTTAATTACACGAGCGATGCGAACACGGACACGATAGATTTTTTACACGGAATGGTGTGTTTTGAACCATCTGCGCAAAAACGAAATTTCCTGACGACCGCTCGGGCTGATCGCCAGCAATGCGGTCACAATCGGAACGTAAGTTGCCGCCCCTGCGATAATAGCAAGCACTAGGCTTCGTACGGGCGCGCAGGGGTCTACAAAATAGGTGGCAGCGCAGAAGCACAAGGCGGATGCAATCAGCTTAGCTAAGAGCGTTGACCAGCTCACTGAGCCTGGGAGGTGCATGCGAAGTTGAAACAGCGTAATCGCCGCGACAGCGGCTTGCGACACGATCCTAGCCGTCGCAGCGCCATTGAAGCCAAAGCGCGGTAGCGCCCAGATCGTAACAACAATCGTCAACACTGCACCCACGATCCCGCTCAGGATCAGGCTGGTATTCTTTTCGACCAGGTTTAGCACATTGGAGCAGACAATCGTGGTTGAGGACGCGGCAGCCGCGAGGCCAAGCAGCACGGCGACGCCCGAGGCATCCGCGAACTCTTTGCCATACAACAAGGCGATCAAAATGGGTGCCAATGCCGAAATGCCGAAGCAGATCGGATAAAGCGCCAGCAGAAGGATACCGACGGTCAGGCGGCTGACATCCTGCAGGGTGTCATGCGCTTGTTTGGCCGTGAGCCGTACGAGGTTCGGTAGCAATCCGTTGCAGATCATCTGGCAGAGCTGCAAAAGTAGCGCTGCAAGCGTTGCCGCCGCCGCAAACACGCCTAGTGCCTTGGAATCGATATAGAGCCCGACAAGAAACAAGTCGGCCCTGCTCCATATTAAAGGCGACAAGAGCGAGGCGAGCCAAAGACTGTTCGCATATCGTGTGACCCGCGTTCGTACTTCTGGTGATGGCGAACCGGTCATGTGGTAATTGCGCACGAGTACGGAGGCGAGCGGCACGCTTCCTACAATATATCCCGCCAGCGCACCGACGCCTCCAAATGCCAGGGAGAGGCCGAGCACGCAGATAATCTGAAGCAGCATGCCAGACAGGCACAACAATGCGATCCGAGAAAATTCCCGTCGCGCACGAAGCTTATTGTATGCGAACGCGTAAGTCATGTGGATGATGAAACATACGACTATCAAGCTGTAGAAGGACACCGGTTCGACGACGCCACCGGTATATTGGTCAAGCCTATCCCGCCAGTAACTGACATACGCAAGGCCGAGTACGATGCAGCCAGCTATAATGGCCCAAAGAAACCGACGGAAGACCAATGCTTCGATCGATTGCGCTAATTCCGGACTTTCGCTCTCTTGCGCTTCCGGGATGAATCGAGACTGGGTTGCTGCGAGACCGAGATCGAAAATGGTCGTGGCGAAAAAGACGATCCACAGAGCAATCGCGATGCTGGCGGTGCCATGCACGCCAAGCGTCCTGGCGACGATGATTGAGGAAAAGAAGCCTGCAGCCGAAGTGAAGATACCGGCGCCGATACTCTGCAGAATATTGGCCAGCAGCGAGTTTTTTGAAACGTTTTGCCCCATCTTACGCAATCCGGCGTCAGTAATCGGAATTCAGCCAAGATCAGCCATGATAACCAGTGGCCGGGAAGGCAAGTTCGCCCCTGCCAGTTCCACAATCGCTTGCAGCTCTCGCAACGACGACTGATTACGACGTATGACCACGATTGCCTGGTCCGCACCGGAGGCGATCTGTATCGAAGCGCGCAAATTCAATGTGGCCGCATCGACAATGATGAGATCCGTGGATTTTGCGAGAGAGCGAAACCGGTCGGCGACATTCACCTGATAAAGCATTGCGCAAGAATGGCTTGAATCTGAGCCCGCCGGAATAAGCGAAAGACCACCGTCACCGATCTGAATGATATCGTCAAAAGCCGCTTTACCAAGCAGGGCACTGGCAAGACCCGGCGTTTGTTCACAGCCGAATGCCTCATGCTGGGACCCACCATCTATGTTGGCGTCAACCAAAAGAACCGACAATTCAACGATCCTCGCAAAACGGGCAAGCTCGGCCGCTAATGCACTGGTTTCAGCATTGGCGCTGACGCCGAATAAAACGACAATGTTTGGACCGGACTTGGGCGCACCTGCCCAAAATTGGAGCAACTGTTCACTGAAATCTTGGGCAAATCCCGAACCGTTTTCGAGGCTGTCATCTATCTTGCTATGAAGCATGAGTGTGGACCGAATTTAGGGCAAAAGCCAGGGTATCAGCGACGGAATAGATTGTTCCGATTAATTGACCGGACGTATTCGGGCGGAGATTGGTCAGTGATCGAACTCTCGGGTCTCGATACTCCATCGCGATGGCGGATACTGCCCCACCGAGCAAAGCCAACAAAATGCCCAGTAAGAAGATCACCGGAACGTTCGGACTTGACGGTTTGAGTGCGGGCACCGCGAGGGAAAGGACGCGGACATCGATGACCGGCACGCTCTGCTCAAGGCGATTTCGATCCAGACTCTGCGCAAGCTATTCATAACGCTGCAGAGCACGATTGGCATCAGCTTGCAGCAGAATCAGATAGCTCCTGTTGGAATTGAGCAAAACCATGCGCGACTGCTGCTTTCGGTACAGCCCCTCAAGTCCGGCACGGCGGGCATTAGCAGCCTTTTGACGGAAAGCGATTTTCCAGCCACACCCGTTTCTTCCGAGAGCCCCTGGCGCAAGCGTGCCAGTTCGGCCACTGCCGCACGCATCGTGGGGTGCTCCCGCGTTCTCACATGAGCGGCAGCCATAGCGCGGGCGCCGGGTGACCAGCCCGCGGAACGTGGTGGAAACGACATCGAGGCGTTCGGCAACATCCTCACCGATCTGGTGCAGCGCGCCGCCGCAGCAGGGGCAAACCTTCTCGTGGACATCGACGACCTGCTCCATCCGCTCGAGATGGGCGGGCAACGCCCCGCGGTTGGTCTTGCGGGGGCGCTCGCTCTTGGTTTTGGCCGTTGCGACGTCACGTGCGGCATGCTCACTGCCCAGTGCCGTCTCGATATCTTCGAGGGCGAGCTCGAATTGATCGGGATTGAGCTGCTCGGACTTGCGGCCAAAGCGATGCCGCTGGAAGGCCTCGAGGATCGCCTGCAGCCGTTCGATCCGGGCATCGGCCTTGCCCTTGGCATCGCTCAGATCGGCCAGTGCGCGGGCCTGTTCGAGGACGAGCGCGCGCAGCGCGTCAACGTCATCGGGAAGGTTCGCTTCAAGGAGCATGAGCCAGTTGAATCAGGCCCGACGCACCCCGTCATGCGGCAGTCTGGGGCGCGATCGGGCGGCGTCCGCCATGCACGCGGCGCCAGTCCAGACCCTCCAGCAAAGCGCCGATTTGGGCAGCGGTCAGCCGCATAACGCCTTCCTGGATGCGGGGCCATTGGAAGGTGCCTTGCTCCAGCCTCTTGGCCATCAGGCACAGTCCCGTTCCGTCCCACCAGACGAGCTTGATCCGGTCAGCACGCTTAGCGCGGAACACGTAGATCACGCCAGAATAAGGCTTGTTGCCATACTCTGCCGCGACCAGTGCCGCGAGCGAGTCCGCTCCCTTGCGGAAATCCACAGGCCGGGTTGCCACCATCACTTTGGCGCCGGGTGCCGGACCGATCATCGTTGCACCTGCAGTGCCTTCAGAACGGCGACCGCCAAACCGGGCTTTGCTACGCGTCCAATCCGCACCACTGCGCCTACTACCTCGACTCGATAGCCACGTCTTCATGCAAGGGCTTGGGGCAGTCCGCAACCACAAGGATGAAAGCAGGTCCGGTCTCGTGTTCAACTGGCCGGCTCGCTTCAAGCGTATACCGCAGCTCGCGCCGTCACGTGTAGGCGCGGGTAGGGATAGACGAGAGCGTTGAACACTGATCCCATCTGTTTTCCACGTTGAGATCCGGCTTTGGCGCAGCGTTCGATAGATCAGAAGCAGTTCAGTTGTGCTGGGCGAACACGACACTCATCCTCGCTCGACGAGCTTGGCAAGTTGGTCGACTGGAACTCTTTCGCGATACTTCTCGATCCGCTCTATCCATCGACTAGCTGTGAGCCTGCCTGGCCGCCAATCGCGATATTGAGGGCGTTGCTTCTTTTGATCTGGTATGATCTGTCCGATGTGATGTTGGCCGAAAAACTAGACGATCGAGCATCCTTTCGTCGCTTCTACGGGTTTTGGGTAACTGAAGCGACGCCGGAGCGTACCGCTTTTGTCCGATTTCGTCAGTTGCTGAGTGCGCACGAGCTTGACCGGACGCTGTTTGAAACTTTGACCATGCAGCTCAAGTCGAAGGCAGTGGCAGTGCAAACCGGCACGCTGGTCGACGCGACCATCATTGCGTCCGCCAGCTAGGGAGACAGCGACGCACGCTGGGTAAAGCACAAGGGAAAGCGGACCGTACATGGCTTCATGGTCAGTGTAGGTGCCGACGCCGGTACAGCGTTGGTCGAGGAGGTTTCGGTCACCTCCGCCAGTATCAATGACGACAACGCAGGTCGAGAAGCGTTGCCTGACAATCGCGGCGAGGTCTTGGCCGAAAGCGCCTTTTGCGGCAATCACTTTTGCGATGCCATGTAGGCGAAGGGCGGCGTACCCTGGATCGTCGTCACCGGCATGTGGGGTAGTGACGAACAGGAAACGCTATGTAAGCTTCAAGAATGGAACCAACCGATCCATCGCGTGCGCGGCCGGATTGAGAAGATCTTCGGAACGTGGAAGCGGTGCTACGGTCAGCGCCGAATGCGATGGCGAAGTCTCGCCAAAGCCGCCGTCCAAGTCCACCTCACCGCCATCGCCTACATCTCAAGAGCACCTGAACATTCTCGGAGCCCAGACAAGCTGATGCGGAGTGCGAACGGGCCTCGAGGGGCAGGCCTGAAACGGCTTTTCGGTCCAATTGGCCGATCCCGATCTGCAATTGCTGCGCGTTGCTTCAAGCCGACTGGCAGCCTGCGCCGGTCCTTAGCGCTCAGGCGGCTAAAAACCTTCGAAGTGAACCGTGTGCACCTACCCGCTCACGGGTCTCACAGTGGCTTGCTATCGCTTCCGATTACCGGCTCTGCGCGCGCCAGCGCATGACGGTGCGATCTACAGCCTCCTCCTCGCCACCAGACATGGACCACAACTCGCTGAACAGCGGGTCTTCCGACGCCGGACGCTTGCGTTCCTCGAGATCGTCGAAGGTCACGCGCATGGGAATGGCCGTACCCTCGCCGCAGACGATGCATTCTCGGTTCCGCAGTGCCGGGATCGAGGCAAGGAAGCCGCGCGCGCCTTCGGGCATGGCGGCCTTCACGAAGTCCTGGTCGCGTTCGTTGTTGAGGCGCATCGAAAGGATCGTGCCGCACTGCGACAGCACGCCTTCGGCAAGGTCGGACGGACGCTGTGTGATGAGGCCGAGGCTGATGCCGTATTTACGGCCTTCCTTGGCAATACGCGACAGGATCTTGCCGACAGAGTTGCCATCCGAATTGCGCTCGTTGGGGACGTAGCGGTGCGCTTCCTCGCATACCAGCAGGATCGGGCGGGTCTGCTCGTCGCGGCTCCAGATCGCGAAATCGAAGACCATGCGGCTCAGCATCGCGACCACCGTGCTGGTGATTTCCGAAGGCACGCCCGACACGTCGATGATCGAGATCGGCTTGCCATTGGTCGGCATGCGGAAAATGCGGCTGATGACGTCGGTCATCGTGTCGGCGACCAGCATGCCAGAGAACATGAACTGGTAGCGCGGGTCGGCCTTGATCTCGTCGATCTTGCCCTTCACGCGCAGGTAAGGCGCGGTGTTGGTCGCCTTGTCCAGCTTGCCCATGTCTTCCTGGATCGCGTTGGTGAGGTCCGACAGCAGATAGGGAATGGGCGAATCGACGGTCAGCTTGCTCATCCCGCCGGCCATCTTGTTCTTGCTGCGCGCCTTCAGCAGGCAGCGCGCAAGGATGTCAATGTCGGCCATGCGGTCCGAGCCTTCGGAATTGACGAACACTTCGCAGTGTTCTTCGAAGTTCATCAGCCAATAGGGCATGCGCAGGTTCGACACGTCGAGCAATTCGCCAAAGCCCCGGAACGCGGCGTTATATTCGCCGTGGGGGTCGATCATCACGATGTGACCCTCGGGCGCGGCCTCGCAGATCCGATGGAGGATCAGCGCGGCGCTGGTCGACTTACCGGTACCGGTCGATCCCAAAAGAGCGAAATGCTTGCCCAGCATGGCGTCGATATAGAGGCCCGCGCGGATTTCCTTGGTGGGGAACACCTTGCCGATCTGGATATTGGCCCGCCCGTCCGAGGCATAGATCTGCGCAAGGTCGGGATTGGTCGCGGCATAGACCTCCGCGCCGGGGATCGGGTAGTTGGTGATGCCTCGGGTGAAATTGCGGACCCGTCCGGTCAGCTTCTCTTCCTGCCCCTCGCCCAGAAAGTCGATTTCGGCGATGATCTGGCCGGTGCCGCGATCCAGCGACTGTGTGCGAACGCTGGCAAGCAGCCAGATCTGGCCGACGCGCACCTTGATCTGCGAGCCGACGAGACCCGCGAGCTGCACCGTCGGATCGCTGTCCTCGCGGCACTGCATCAGCCGGTCGCGCTGCAGCATGACGCGCGACATCGACCCTGCGATGTCGAGCACTTCGCCGATGGGCTTCGACGCCTGGCTTGCCTTGCGCTCTGCGGGTTCGCGCGGCTCGTCCTGTTCGCCAGCTTCGGGGTCGACGTCGCGGATCGTTTCTTTCGGCGCTTCCTCGGGCTCAACCCTGGGAGGCTTCGGCTGGAATGCCGGACGCTGCGGCTCGATCTCCTCGACCGGGGGGCGCGGCGGGTCTATCGGCCGCTCCATCGCCTCGCTACGGGGGGCGGCATATTGCGGGGGCGCACTGGTGGGCCTTGCTTCGTCACCGAAGCGGGGGGCCGCTGGCGATCCTGCGGATTCGTCGTCCATCCTGACATGGGGCCTGGCGGGCTTCATCGTTTCGGGATCGGGTTCGGGCGCGCTGTTGCGGAACCGGTTCAGCCGCGCCATCGCGGGGGAGACGGCGGGGCCGGGATCGGCGCGGCGTTCCTGCGGGGCGGATTCGGCTTCGTCCTGCCCGCGCGACATGTCGGTGGAGCGGCCAAAGGCCGAACGCCGGGGAAAATCGGGATTGCCTGCCGGAGTATTGCCCGGCGGAGAATTGCCCGAAAAGGGCCTGCCCGGAAAGCGGGAAGAATGATCGTTCATTGCAGCGCCTCGCTGAAAGACCGCGATCAGCGGTCCGATGCCTTTGCAAAGCAGCTTAGAACGGCAGGGTTAATGCGGTGCTAATGCTGACCGCGCGGCTGGGGCCTAGCCCAGCGCAAAGATGCGGCCCGCCGCCCAGCCCATGAAGACCGACAGCGCAACCGCCATCAGGCCATAGATCATGCTGAGATTGCGCGACCACAATTCGACGGCACGCTCGAACCCGCGTTTCGTGACCGTCACCTCGCTGGTTGCCGAAGCGATCACGCGGCCATCGGAAATTGCAAAGGTTTCCGCCGTATAGTCGCCGGTCATTACGCTGGAGGGCAAGGGAATGCGCACCTGATACAGCACGCCCTCGCTGATCGTGACCGCGCCTTCATCCTGCACATAGAGGCCGCTCGCCATGCGCTTGGCGACAAGGCCCGCGACGAAGCGGGACACTTCCTCGGGCCGGATCGCGCCGATGGGCGACAATTGCAGCGATTCGAGGCCGAGTTCGTAGATCGCGGCGGTCCGGCTGTCGACGATCTCGGAAAGCGGGCGCGACGAGGCCACTGCGTAATAGGCAGGGGCAGAGCGAAACTGCGCGGAATCGGCATTGATCCACATGCCCCAGATGCGCCGCTTCTCACGCAGGGTGATCGCCTCGGTCGGACCTTTCAGCACGACCACGATGTCATAGGGCACCTCGCCCGTCGCGCGGGTGCCGTCGGGCTGCAGCACCGCGCCATAGAGCAGCAGGTTCGCGCCGGTGAAGCCCTGCCGGACCACGACCTCGTGCTGCGAGATTTCGGGGATGAGGATCGGTTCGCGCGTCTGGGCAAGAACCGGCGAAGCGGCCAGCGCCGGCCACAAAAGGGCAATCGCCAGAAGAAGCGCCCGGACGGTCATAGCGGCGCGACGGTGAATATCTCGCCCGGCCGGAAGGTCAGCCTGACCGCCATTTGCAGCGCCACCGCCAGCACGATCGCAGCCAGCACCGCACGCAGCAGTTCGGGCCGTGCGTCCAGCGCGAATTTCGCGCCGATCTGCGCGCCCGATACCGACCCCAGCAGCAATAGCGCGGCCAGCACGATATCGACCGCATTGGTCGTCAGCGCATGCATCATGGTGGTGGCGATGGTGGTGAACAGGATCTGGAACAGCGACGTGCCCACGACGACAGCCGCGCTCATCCCCAGTCCGTACAGCATCAGCGGGACGAGCAGGAAGCCGCCGCCGATGCCCATCAGCATGGTCAGGGTTCCCACCGCCATGCCCAGCAGGACCGGGGCCAGCGGGGAGATATAGAGACCCGACTTGTAGAACCGCCAGCGGCCCGGAAGGCTGGCGACCAGCGGGTGATGCCGCCGCTTGCTGGGCGCGCGTTTCAGCCGTTCGAACCGGTTGGACAGCAGTTCGGGCACCGATTCCATCGCCATCTTGATCCCGACGCTGCCCAGCACGACGACGTAGAGGATGGCGATGGCGACATCGATCTGGCCGATGGATTGCAGCAGGCGGAACAGCAGCGCGCCGATCCCGGCGCCGACGATCCCGCCGCCCACCATCATCGCGCCCATCTGGTAATCGACCCCGCCGCGTTTGGCGTGGAAGATCGCGCCCGATACGCTGGCCCCGGTCACCTGGCTGGCCGCGGAGGCGGCGGCGACCGTGGGCGGAATGCCGTAGAAGATCAGCAGCGGCGTCGTCAGGAAGCCCCCGCCCACGCCGAACAGCCCCGACAACAACCCCGTCAGCCCGCCCAGCAGGACGATAACGAGGCCGTTTACCGACAGGTTCGCAATGGGGAGATAGACGTCCATGGCGGGCTTATCATGATCCGGGGCGATTCAGCGGCGTGCTGTCGTTCAGTCTATGCAGCAAGCGTGCACCCCTGTCTGCCCACGCGTTGCAAGATTTGCAAAATTATCGCCCCCGGCCGGGGATGGCCCGCGGATCAAAAGCCCGCCGACACGGTCACGACCGGACCCGAGCCCGGCTGCGCATCGCCCGCCACCCGCTCGCGCCATGCGCACCACGGCGGCCAGCCCTTCGCTCCAGCCATATTCGCGGCCCACCAGCACGAAGCGCACCGCCGCCCGCCACGCAAAGGCGATCGTCGTGAAGATCAGCATCCAGTAGATCAGGGGCCGAAGCCGCGCAGGCCTGTACAGGCCTGCCGCCTCGGCGACGAACAGGATCGAGGTCAGCGCCACCAGCGGCCCGCGGCGGTCGCGCAGCCGCATCCAGAACTCCAGCGGGCTGCGGCTCCAGCCAAGCTGCTCCCAGCCGTCGAAGGCGATACCCTGAACCCAGCGCGCCTTTTGCCGGATCGCGGTGTCGAGGCGATGGGGAAAATAGGCCCGGGTAGCGATCAGCGAACCGTCATGCGCCCTGACGCGGACGAAGCTGCCGCCCCGGCCGCCCACTTCATCAGGGCCGATCGCGCCGGCCCGACCGATCAGCATGCCCAGCTCGTAATCCTCGGTCAGGGAGGCGGGATCGAACGGTCCCTCGGCCCTGCCCCGCCGCTCGACGATTCGGTCGAGTGCATCGCGGGAGAATGCGCAGCCGACACCCGCCGCCGGAATGCCCGCGCCAAGACTGGCTCGCACGACCATTTCGCGCGCATGGGCGTCGGTGAATTCGTCGCAATAATGGCCCGACACGAATCGCGAGGCCTCGTGACGTTCGGGCCTGACCGGGATCTGGACGAAATCGGCGCGGTCGAGTTCGGCATCGATCAGCGACAGGGCCTGCGGGTGCACCATGTCTTCGGCGTCGTGGAGCAAGACCGCGCGGAAACGCCGTCCTTCCCGCTCCTCGTCCTGCCGCATCGCCGCGAAGCAGCGGTTCAAGCAATCGCCCTTGGTCGTGGGGCCTGGACGGTCGTTGACGACGATGCGCAGCCGCTGATCATGGCTTCCGTCCTCCCGCCTGCCCGCAGCCCGGATCGCGGCGCGGGTTTCGGGGTCGTTGACATAGCAGCCCACATAGATTCGCAAATCGGCGTGCGGCCAGACTGCCAGCACATGGCGCAGCATCGGGCCGATGACTCGCGCCTCGCGCCACGCAGGAACGTAAAGAGCGATCGGTGCCGACAGTTCGGTGGCAAGCGGGCGATCCAGCTTGCGCGGCCGGATGACCCCCTTCAGCCTGAGCCAAAGCCAGGCGAAGTCGATCGCGAGTTCGTCGATGGCGCCGATGGTGAACCAGAATCCGGCGAACAGCAGCAATTCGAGCCGGACAGCCTCTACGGCGGTGAGAAGCGAAGCCATCCACTCCGCAAATGCGACCATCGACTACCCCCCGTCCGGAAGGTGCGCATTTCCCGATGCGCGTCCTTCCGGTCCGGCCTTAGCGGGGCTTCATTCGGCTAGCAAGCAACCCGGACGGCTTGTCCGGTTATCCGGCCTACCAGCTTCCGGTGTTTTCCATGCTGGCCCACGGCTCGGCCGGTTCGAGATGGCCGTCCTGTAGCAATTCGATGGAGATGCCGTCGGGGGTCTTTACGAAAGCCATGTGGCCGTCGCGCGGCGGGCGGTGGATGACATGGCCCGCATCCGCGATGCGCTGGCACGTCTGATAGATATCGTCGACGCGAAACGCGAGATGGCCGAAATTGCGGCCGCCCGTATAGGTTTCGGGCTGCGATCCATCCTCGGCGGGCCAGTTATAAGTCAATTCCACCTCGGCCACGCCTTCCTGGCCGGGGGCGGCCATGAAGATCAGGGTGAAACGTCCCTTTTCGCTTTCCATGCGGCGGGTTTCTTCAAGCCCGATCAGCTTGAGAAAGTCGATCGTTGCATCCGGATCGGCGACGCGGATCATGGTGTGGAGATATTTGGTCATGCCGGGGATCTAGTGAGCCGTAAGGCCGATGCCAATAGCCGGGAGTCCGTGATCGGCGGCACAGCGGGCGCAAACAACAACGGCCCGCATCCGAAAGGGACGCGGGCCGTGTTCAAGTTGACCTTGAATCCGGACCTGCCCGACCAAGGCCGGGCGCGGCCGGATCAGAAGCTTGCCGACAGGCTGGCGACGATCGTGTCGGTCAGGACCGGGCCGGCGAGCGAGTTGTCGTTGTTGGGGCCTTCGACGCCGACATAGGTGATGCCGGCCTCGATCGGTCCATAGACCGCCATCGAGGCGCCGATCGACCAGTCGAACGCGGTCGTGTCGTCGGTTCCGAAGATCGTGTAGGTTTCGGGCGAGAACGAACCGCTGGTGTAACCCAGATGGCCCGAGACCGAGACGGGCGTGTTGGGAATGCCGAAACCGACATCGCCATAAAGGTACAGGTTGTCGTCGGCGAGATCGCTCGACACCGAATCCTGCTCCCAGTTATAGGCGATGCCCGCCGTCACTTCTGCCGGGCCGAGGGCCGCGGTCACCGAGGCATAGGGCTCCCAGTAGTCGGTGTCGCCCGACGCGCTGGGGTACAGGTAATAGAGGATGCCGACGTCGAACGAGATCGTATCGCTGATCGCGCCGCTGTAGCCGCCGTAGATATCAAGCTCGGTATTGCCATAGCCTGACGAAACCGGATCGAGCGACGATGCCCAGGTGCCTACATAGAAGCCGCTGGAGTGCGCGATGTCGAAACCGCCCTGGATGGCGAAATCACCGCCCGAATAGCTGACGCCGCGGAAACGATAGTCGGTCACCATCGCCACGTTGGCCGAAACCGTGATCTCGCTCTCGTCCTGTGCGAAGGCGGGCGTTGCTACCAGCGCCGAGCCGGCCAGCAACGGGGCGAGCAATGAAGCGCGGAGAAGATTTTTCATAATATCCCTCGATATGGTCCATGGTCCACGCTCCTCCTGACATGCAGCCGCTTTGCCTGTTGTTCGGCAAATGTCGAGAACTGCGCCTGCTGCACTGCAGGCAATTGCTGCAGTGCACAAGGCTAATCTTAACTTTCTGTGTCGATCCGGTCCATTGATGTGGATTTCTTGCAACGCAGAGCTTTCGGGCGCATATAAATTTCCCAGGCGGAAATTATCGGTGAGCGCTTTGGACGTACGGCTTGCCGCAGGATTCAGCGATTATTAACTAGCTTTGATCAATGGCCGAATTCGCAACATGAACTTCTTTCGCGACATATTGGAACGCCAGCGCGGCACGCCCCAGCCCTCGCCTGCCATCCCGGCGGGAGAGCGGGTGTATGCGGTCGGCGATATCCACGGCCGCCGCGACCTGTTCGACCGCATCATCGAGCTGATCGAGGCCGACGATGCTGCGCGCGGCGATGCGGATACCACGGTGATCCTGCTGGGCGATCTGATCGATCGCGGCCCGGACAGCGCGGGGGTGATCCAGCGGGCGCGCGAATGGGGCGCCGCGCGCAAGCTGCGGATGCTGATGGGCAATCACGAGGAGATGATGCTCCGCGCGCTCGACAGCGACGAGAACCTGCGCCATTTCCTGCGCGTCGGTGGGCGCGAAACACTGCTCAGCTATCCGATCCCGCTCAAGACCTATCGCAATGCGTCGCTTCCCGATCTGGCCATGCTCGCGCGCGAGGCCGTGCCGCTCGAAGATATCGAGCTGATCGAGAGCATGGAGGACATGATCCGCATCGGCGACTATCTGTTCGTCCACGCGGGGATCAATCCGACGGTCCCGCTGGAAGAGCAGATCAGCCGCGACCTGCGCTGGATCCGCGAACCGTTTCTCAGCCATGACAGCCCGCTGGATGTCTGCGTGATCCACGGACACACGATCCGCGAGGAAGTCGAGATCGGCCCGCGCACGGACCGGCCCAATCGCATCGGCATCGACACCGGCGCGTTTCGATCGGGCAGGCTGACCGCGATCGGGCTGGAAGGCACCGACCGCTGGTTTATCGAGGCATCGGCCTGAACCGCTACCCGGTCACAGCAGCCTTGCGCCATCGGGCACGGGGGTGTCGGGCGAGAACAGGGTGACCCGGCCTTCCGCATCCGCAAAGCCCAGGGTCAGCACTTCGGACATGATCGGCCCGATCTGGCGCGGCGGGAAATTCACCACCGCCGCCAGCTGCCTGCCGATCAGCGCCTCAGGATCATAGCGCGCGGCGATCTGCGCGCTGGATTTGCGCACGCCGATCGCGGGGCCGAAGTCGATGTGCAGGATCAGGCTGGGTTTGCGCGCCTTTTCGAACGGCTCTGCCGCCACCACCGTGCCGATCCTGATATCGACCTTGAGGAAATCCTCAAAGCCGATCGGATCGGCAGGCGGTGTGGCGGGCCGTTGATCGACGTGCATTCATTCAAGCTCGAGAATGATCGCATCGACGGCGAGCGATTCGCCGGGCTTGGCGTTCACCGATTTGACGATGCCCGATTTCTCGGCGCGCAGGATGTTCTCCATCTTCATCGCCTCGACCACGGCGAGCGGCTGGCCCTGCTCGACCTTGTCGCCCTCGCCCACGTTCAGCGACACCAGCAGGCCCGGCATCGGGCAGACGAGGAATTTCGTCATGTCGGGCGGCGTCTTCTCGATCATGTGCTTCTGATAGCGCGCGACATTGGCGGGCAGCACGCGCAGGCGGTGCCGCGCCCCGCGTGTGGTGAGCGCGAAACCGGCCGGCACGGCCTCGACCTTGACGGTCATCGTCTCGCCGTTCTCGCCGTCCTCGTCCGTATCGAAAACCGCGCTGACCAGCCGCTGGCCGGGGGTGTATTCCATCGCCAGATCGACCGGCGTTCCGTCGACGGTCACCTTGTCTTCCGACAGCACGACCTCGAGCCGCGCATCGCCCAGTTCGACGACCCAGTTCGCAGGCGGGGCAAGGCGGTTTCCCAGCTGCCCCGCGACCCGGCGGGCACGGTCGGCATGGGCGGTGGCGACGAACGTCCCGACGGCGGCCAGCCTGCGGCCCAGCGTTTCATCGGCAGGGGCACCGCCAAAGCCTTCGGGATATTCCTCGGCGATGAAGCCGGTGGTCAGTTCCCCGCTGCGAAAGCGCGGATGCTGCATCACGGCGGACAGGAAATCGATGTTGTGGCCAAGCCCTTCGATGTCGAACGCGTCCAGCGCGGCGATCTGCAGATCCGCCGCCTCGTCGCGGGTCGGCGCCCATGTCACCAGCTTGGCGATCATCGGGTCGTAGAACATCGACCCCTCGCCGCCGTCATAGACGCCGTCGTCGACGCGCACGCCGTCGACGCCGCGGCGCCCATTGCCTTCGCCATCGTCGGTCCAGCCCTCGACAGGCGGATCATAGCGCACCAGCCGCCCGGTGCTGGGCAGAAAGCCGCGATAGGGATCCTCGGCATAGACGCGGTTCTCGATCGCCCAGCCGTCGATGCCGATCTCGTCCTGCGTCATGGCCAGCTTTTCGCCCGCAGCCACGCGGATCATCTGCTCGACGATGTCGATCTTGGTGATGGCCTCGGTGACGGGATGCTCCACCTGCAGGCGGGTGTTCATCTCCAGGAAGTAGAAGCTCTCGCCGCTCTTGTCCGCGCCGCTGACGATCAGCTCGACCGTGCCCGCGCTGTAATAGCCGACGGCCCGCGACAGGGCGACGCATTGCTCGCCCATCGCCTTGCGCATCTTTGGCGTGACGAAGGGCGACGGCGCTTCCTCGACCACCTTCTGGTGGCGGCGCTGGATCGAGCATTCGCGCTCGTTCAGGTAAAGGATATTGCCGTGCTGGTCGCCCAGGATCTGGATCTCGATATGGCGCGGGTTTTCGATGAACTTCTCGATAAAGACGCGGTCGTCGCCGAACGAGTTGAGGCCCTCGCGCTTGGTCGCCTCGAAACCCTCGCGCACATCCTTTTCGCTATAGGCGAGGCGCATGCCCTTGCCGCCGCCGCCCGCGCTGGCCTTCATCATCACCGGATAGCCGATGTCGTTCGAAATTTCGACCGCGTGGTCGGTGTCGCGAATCTCGCCGACGAAGCCGGGGACGACGTTGACGCCCGCCTCCCTTGCCAGTTTCTTGGATTCGATCTTGTCGCCCATCGCGGCGATCGCGTTCACCGGGGGGCCGATGAAGGCGATGTTCTCTGCCGCCAGCGCCTCGACGAAGCTGGCGCGTTCGGACAGGAAGCCATAGCCGGGATGCACCGCGTCGGCGCCGGTCTGCTTGGCCGCGGCGATGATCTTGTCTGCCACCAGATAGCTTTCCGAAGCCGCAGCGGGGCCGATATGCACCGCCTCGTCCGCCATCTGCACGAAAGGCGCGCGCGCATCGGCGTCGGAATAGACGGCGACGGTCGCGATGCCCATGCGGCGCGCGGTCTTGATCACGCGGCAGGCAATCTCACCGCGGTTGGCAATCAGGATCTTCTTGAACACTGGCGGCTTCCTCTCTGGCTCAGTTCGTCTCGGCCAATTCGCGCAATTGCGCGCTCCTGGCCTCGGTCAATTCGGTCATGCAGCGATTGGCGATCAGCGGCGCGATCGACCCGCCCGCATAGCGCGCGACGACCGTTTTGCAGTGCGCATCGCGAAAGGCGATCCATGCGCGCTGTGCGTCCAGCAGGCTGCCGGACATGCCGCGCCGTTTGGCGATGTCGCGCAGATCGCGCCATGCGGCGTTGAGTTCGGCATCGGCAGCCTCGTACTCCTTCATTGAGCACAGGTTCAGCTCCGTCTGCGTGACCGCATCGGCGCAAGGGCCGGCCTGCGCGGCCAACAGCAGGACGAGAGCTGCGATCACTCGGCCGCCTCGGCAGGGATGCTGGCGCAGGCCGCGACATCGGCACTCGGGGCCGCCATCGCTTCCAGCCCAAGCCGCGCGAACAGCGCATCGTCGCTGTCGTCGCCCGCATTGGGCGCGGTCAGCAATTGTTCGCCGCTGAAGATCGAATTGGCGCCCGCCAAGAAGCACAATGCCTGCGTCGAGGCGCTCATGCTCTCACGCCCGGCGGACAGGCGGACCATGCTCTCGGGCATGGTGATGCGCGCGACCGCCACCGTGCGGACGAACTCGATCTCGTCGATCTGGGCCATCGGCGTATCGGCCAGCATGTCGCCCAGCGGCGTGCCCTTGACCGGGACCAGCGCATTGACCGGCACGCTTTCGGGATGATCCTCCATCGTGGCCAGCACATGGACGAAGCCCACGCGGTCCTCGCGCGTCTCGCCCATGCCGACGATGCCGCCGCAGCATACGTTGATGCCGGCCGCGCGCACATGCTCCAGCGTCAGCAGACGGTCGCCCAGGCTGCGGGTCGTGGCCACGCGCTCGTAATATTCAGGCCCGGTGTCGATGTTGTGGTTGTAGTAATCGAGACCTGCATCGGCCAGCTGCGTGGCCTGCTCGCCCGTCAGCATGCCCGCCGTCATGCAGGTTTCCAGCCCCATCGCCTTTACCTGCCGCACCATTTCGGTCAGCGCGGGCATGTCGCGGGGCTTGGGATTGCGGAAGGCCGCGCCCATGCAGAAACGGGTGCTGCCCATGTCCTTGGCCTGCGCGGCGGATTGCAGCACCTGCTGCACTTCCATCAGCTTGGTCGCCTTCAGCCCGCTGTCGTTATGCGCTGACTGGCTGCAATAGCCGCAATCCTCGGGGCAGCCGCCCGTCTTGACCGAAAGCAGGGTCGAACGCTGCACCGTGTTGGGCCGGTGATGTTTGCGGTGCACTTCGGCAGCGCGGAAGACCAGTTCGGTAAAGGGCAGGTCGAACAGGGCGGCGATTTCCTCGCGCGTCCAGTCGTTGCGGGCGTTGGAGCGAGTGGGAGCGGTAGTGGTCATGCGGCTTTCCTCTGGCGCGTCTTGGCATAGGCCGAAAGCGCGTGGGCATAATGCGGTGCGGCGCGGCGGTCACCCTCGCCCGCGCCGAAACCGTGGAGCGTTTCGGCAATCCGCGCAACGCCTGCATCGGACAGGCTGCCCAGCGGCGCGACATGAATGCCGATGGTAAAGACGATCGCGTGCGATTTCGGCAGGCGGCGCAGGGTCTCGCGCTCGCAGCGGACGTACAGGGTCTCGCCCGCGTTTTCGGGCGTGACATGGGCATAGCGCTCGGCGGGATCGTCGACAGGGAGATAGCGCCACAGGCCGTTCGGCATGACGAAGGCATTGGTACGGCCGAAAATATGCGGCGCGCGCAGGCCATCCAGGAATCGGTCGACACCGGCGGACAATTGCTCGGCATAGCCATCGATGGGTTCATGGACCGCGGCGATCGGCTTGCCCATCTTTTCGGCAAGCTGCCAATCGGTCGGAAACGCGACGGCAGCCGCCGTCAGTCGATAGGGCGCGCCGGGTGCATCCTGCGTGAGGAGGCAGAAATCCTCCCAATGCGCGCGGGCGGCCTGTTCGATGCCGCCGGTCACGCCCAGCATGTCGCATAGTTCCGCTTCGGCAGCGCGTGCCTCGGGGAGAACCTGCACGGCTTCGGGATGAGCGTCGAAAGTGGCGTTGCGCGGTGCCAGATCGGGGTCCGCCGCCAACCACTCACCCTCGGCCAAGCGCACCAGCCCCATGCGCAACGGGCCGGAGACCCGGGCGTCAGGGAGAAGTGTTTCGACGGAGAAGCCGAGGGTCATCGCGTGTTACTCCGCCGCCTCGTCCAGATCGGCGGGGGGCATGTTGTGGCCCAGCAGGCGCAGCACATCCGCGGCGCATTCGACCACGTTCGAGCCGGGACCATAGATGCCCTGCACGCCAGCATTACGCAGGAACTCGTAATCGCTCGACGGGATCACGCCGCCGGCGGTCACCTTGATGTCGCTGCGGCCTGCGTCCTTCAGCAGGCGGATCAGTTCGGGGATCAGCGTCTTGTGCCCTGCCGCAAGGCTGGAGGCGCCGATCAGGTCGACATCGCGTTCCAGTGCCATTTCCAGCGTTTCCTGCGGGGTCTGGAAGAGCGGGCCTGTGGTCACATCGAAGCCCATGTCGCCGAACGCACTGGCGATCACATTGGCGCCGCGATCGTGGCCGTCCTGCCCCATCTTGGCGATCATCACCCGGGGTTTACGGCCCATGCGGCGTTCGACGGCGGCGACGCCTTCGACCACGGCCTGATAGCGGCTGTCTTGGGCATAGGCAGCGCCGTAGATGCCCTTCACCGGCTTTGGCATGGTGTCATAGCGGCCGAAGGCGGCCTCCATCGCGTCGGAAATCTCGCCAAGGCTGGCGCGTTCGCGCGCGGCATCCACGGCCAGCGCCAGCAGGTTGCCGTCGCCCTTCGCCCCTTCGCGCAGGGCATCCAGCGCGGCCTGGCACTTCGCCTCGTCACGCGTGCTGCGCATTTTTTCCAACCGACGGATCTGCGACTGGCGCACCGCGGTGTTGTCGATGTCGAGCGTCTCGATCGGCTCTTCCTCGGGCAGGCGGAACTTGTTGACCCCGACGATGACGTCCTCGCCCCGGTCGACACGCGCCTGCCGGGCGGCGGCGGCTTCCTCGATCATCCCCTTGGGCCAGCCCGCGGCGACCGCCTTGGCCATGCCGCCCTCGGCCTCGACCTTCTCGATGATGGCCCACGCCTCGTCGACGAGGTTCTTGGTCAGCGCCTCGACGTAATAGCTGCCGCCCAGCGGATCGACCACATTGGTCATGCCGGTTTCTTCCTGCAGCACGATCTGCGTGTTGCGGGCGATGCGGGCGCTGAAATCGGTGGGAAGCGCGATCGCTTCGTCCAGCGCATTGGTGTGGAGCGACTGGGTGCCGCCTAGCATCGCGGCCATCGCCTCGACCGTGGTGCGGATGACGTTGTTGTACGGGTCCTGCTCGGTCAGCGAGACGCCGCTGGTCTGGCAGTGGGTGCGCAGCATCTTGGACCGTTCGGACTGTGCGCCCAGCTGGGTCATCGCGCGGTGCCACAAGGTGCGCGCGGCGCGCAGCTTCGCCACTTCCATGAAGAAGTTCATGCCTATGGCGAAGAAGAAGCTCAGCCGTCCGGCGAACTTGTCGATGTCGAGGCCGCTGGCCACGCCGTATTTCACATATTCCATGCCGTCGGCGATGGTGAAGGCCAGCTCCTGGACCTGCGTCGCGCCGGCTTCCTGCATGTGATAGCCGGAGATCGAGATCGAGTTGAACTTGGGCATATGGTCCGCCGTAAAAGCGAAGATGTCCGAGATGATCCGCATGCTGGGTTCGGGCGGATAGATATAGGTGTTGCGGACCATGAACTCCTTGAGGATGTCGTTCTGGATGGTCCCGGTCAGCTGGTCGGGGCTGACGCCCTGTTCTTCCGCCGCAATGATATAAAACGCCAGGCAGGGGATCACCGCGCCGTTCATCGTCATCGACACGCTCATCTGGTCGAGCGGGATCTGGTCGAAAAGGATCTTCATATCCTCGACGCTGTCGATGGCGACGCCCGCCTTGCCGACATCGCCCACGACGCGCGGATGATCGCTGTCATAGCCGCGATGGGTCGCAAGGTCGAAGGCGACCGACAGCCCCTTCTGCCCCGCCGCGAGGTTGCGGCGATAGAACGCGTTCGATTCCTCTGCCGTGGAAAAGCCCGCATATTGCCGGATCGTCCACGGACGGCCCGCATACATCGATGCCTTCACGCCGCGGGTGAACGGGGCGAAGCCGGGCAGACCGGGATCCCAGTCGGTCACATCGGCCTGCGTGTAGAGCGGCTTGACGTCGATCCCCTCGGGCGTGTGCCAAGTGAGGTCGCGGCCCTTCACCTCCTTGTCGGCAAGGGCTTTCCAGTCGTTCAGGGTCTTGTCGGTCATGTCGTTCCTCAGCGGCCCTTGAAGGCCGGCTTGCGCTTTTCGCGGAAGGCCTTGACGGCTTCGGCGAAGTCCTCGCTGAAACCGGCCTCGCGCTGGTTGCGCGCTTCTTCCGCGAGTGTTTCGGTGAATTGATGGTCCAGCGCATGGGCGACCTGCTTGCGGATCATGCCCAGCGCCTTGCTCGGCCCCGCCGCCAGCCTTGTGGCCAGTGCCTGCGCTTCGGCCAGCGATGTGCCGTCGTCGACCACGCGGGCGATCATGCCCATGGCCTTGGCGTCCTCTGCCGGAATCTTCTCGCCCAGCAGCGCCAGTTCCAGCGCGCGGGCGCGGCCGACCGAGCGCGCGACCATCCATGTCGCTCCCGCATCGGGGACGAGGCCGATATTGGCAAAGGCCAGCAGGAAATAGGCGGAGCGTTCGGCGATCACCACATCGCCCGACAGCGCGAAGCCCATGCCCGCACCCACGGCCGGCCCGTTGACCGCCACCACGAACGGGACCGGCAGGTCTGCAATCGCGCGGGCCAGCGGGTTATAGGATTTCTCGATCTCTTCGCTGAGGTCCGGGGACAGCCCATCCTTGCCGTCGCCCTGCAGATCGGCGCCAGAGGAGAATGCCCTGCCCTCTCCCGTCAGCACGATGGCGCGGGCGCCCTGCTGGACAGCGGCGACCATCGCTTCGCGCAGTTCCACGACCAACGTCGAGGTCAGCGCGTTCATACGGTGATCGCGCGTGATCGTCAGCGTGACCACATCGCCATCGCGTTCGGTCCTGAGAACGTCAGACATCAGTGCGCCTCCTTCGGTGTTTCCATGATTTCGGTCAGCATGCCCATCATGTCCTTGGGATGCACGAAGAAGATCGGGGTTCCGTGCGCCCCGATCCGCGTTGGGCCAAGGATGCGCTTGCCGATCCCTTCGAAATAGGCGCGCGCCTCGGCGATGTCGGGCACTTCGAAACAGACGTGGTGCTGCCCGCCCAGCGGGTTCTTGGCAATGAAACCGGCCACAGGCGAGTTTTCGTCCAGCGGCGACAGCAATTCGACCTGCGTACCCTCGGTCCCCTGCTCGCCGGGCGTGTGGACGAAGCAGACCTTCACGCCCTGCTCGGGCATGTCGAACGGCTCGGTCACGACGGACGCGCCCATGACATCGCGGTAATGCGCGATGGCGGCGTCCATGTCCGGAACGGCGTAGCCGAGGTGGTTCATCCTGCCCAATTTCATCGTTCAGCTCTCGATTATCGGTTCGATGGTCAGTGCGCTTTTCAGGCTGTTGGCGATGATGCAGCTCTTGTGCGCGCGGTGGTGAAGCTTCTCAATCTCATCTCCGCTCGGTCGCTTGTCGCCGGTGAACACGGCTCTGGGCCGCATGATGATCGCCGAGACCCACGGATCACCCGTCTCGTTCTTCTCGACCTTGCCTTCGGGGTTATCCTCATAGCTTGTCATCGTGAACCCTGCTTTCGCCGCATAGGCGAGGAAATAGAGCATGTGGCAACTGGCCGCCGATGCCAGCAGCGCCTCTTCCGGATCGACCGCGCTTTCATCGATGAGCGCGGCAGGAAGATAGCCCGGGGCCGCGCTGCCGGGAACCGACAGCCCTCCGTCAAAGCTCCAGCTGTGGGCCCGGCTGTATGTGTTGCTCGGGAAATCCTCCCCTTCGGAAATCTCCCAGCGTACCTTCGCGGTATGGTCGGCCATCGCACATTCCTCCCTTACAACGGAATATTGTCGTGCTTCTTCCAGGGATTCTCCAGCTCCTTATTGCGCAGCTTGCGCAGGCCCAGTGCGATGCGGCGGCGGGTGGAATGGGGCATGATAACCTCGTCGATGAAGCCCTTCGACGCGGCGACGAACGGATTGGCGAAGCGGTCCTCGTATTCCTTGGTCTTGGCTGCGATCTTTTCCGGATCGTCGCGGTCCTGGCGGAAGATGATCTCCACCGCGCCCTTCGCGCCCATCACCGCGATCTCGGCGGTGGGCCAGGCGTAGTTGAGGTCGCCGCGCAGATGCTTTGACGCCATGACGTCATAGGCCCCGCCATAGGCCTTGCGGGTAATGACGGTGATCTTGGGCACGGTCGCCTCGGCATAGGCGAACAGCAGTTTCGCACCGTGCTTGATGATGCCGTTATGCTCCTGGTCGGTGCCGGGCAGGAAGCCGGGAACATCGACGAAGGTCAGGATCGGAATGCCGAACGCATCGCAGAACCGCACGAAACGCGCCGCCTTTTTCGACGAGTTGATGTCGAGCACGCCTGCCAGCACCATCGGCTGGTTCGCGACGACGCCCACGGTGCGCCCCTCGACCCGTCCGAAGCCGCAGATGATATTGCCGGCGTGCTTGGGCTGGATCTCGAAGAAGTCGCCCTCGTCCAGCGTCTTCCTGATGACTTCGTGCATGTCATAGGGCTGGTTGGCCGAGGCGGGGATGATCGTGTCGAGGCCTTCTTCCAGCCGGTCCCACGGGTCGCTGGTGGGACGCTCGGGCAGTTCGTCGCGGTTCGACAGCGGAAGGTAGTCGATGAAATCGCGCGCCTGCAGCAGGGCGACGATGTCGTTTTCGCAGGCCAGATCCGCCACGCTGGTCTTGGTGGTGTGGGTCGATGCACCGCCCAGTTCTTCCTGTGTCACCACCTCGTTCGTGACGGTCTTGACCACTTCGGGGCCGGTCACGAACATGTAGGAGCTGTCCTCCACCATGAAGATGAAATCGGTCATCGCGGGCGAATAGACCGCGCCGCCCGCGCAGGGGCCCATGATCAGCGACAATTGCGGCACCACGCCCGATGCCAGCACGTTGCGCTGGAACACCTCGGCATAGCCGCCCAGCGAGGCGACGCCTTCCTGGATGCGTGCGCCGCCGCTGTCGTTGAGGCCGATGACCGGCGCGCCGACCTTCATGGCGGCGTCCATCACCTTGCAGATCTTCTGCGCGTGGCGTTCGGACAGCGATCCGCCGAACACGGTGAAATCCTGGCTGAAGACATAGACCAGACGGCCATTGATCGTGCCCGAACCGGTGACCACGCCGTCGCCGGGGATGTGGCCCTCGTCCATTCCGAAATCGACGCAGTTGTGTTCGACATACATGTCGAGCTCTTCGAACGAGCCTTCATCGAGCAGCACGTCAAGCCTCTCTCGGGCAGTAAGCTTGCCCTTGGCGTGCTGGGCATCGATGCGTTTCTGGCCGCCCCCCAGATGGGCAGCGGCGCGGCGACGTTCGACTTCGGCGATATTGGCGGACATGCGGACGAGGGCCTCCAGTGTGCTTACGATTGCAGGGACGGCAGGCGCCGCCATCCTTGCCAGACTGCCTATCGCGGGCGGCACTTTGCAAGTCCAATGCGAATTTGCAAAATCTGGCACGCAGGTTTTGCAAAACTTGGGCGCCCCGATTATCAGACGATTATGGACCGCCCACAACGCATCTTTGCCGGCAAGACGCTGCGCGCGCTTCGTTCGCGGCGCGGGATGCGTCAGGCGGAGATGGCCGGGACGCTGGGCATCTCGGTTTCCTATCTGTCGCAGCTTGAGAGCGACGACCGGCCGCTGACGCCTCCGCTGATCGCGGCGCTGACGCGGCATTTCGACCTGCGGCTGGACGATCTGGGCGGCGACAGTTCGGACAAGCGGGCCGAGGCGCTGCGCCGCGCGGCGTCGGACCCGATCTTTGCCGAGCCGCTGGGCGAGGATGCCGCCGCCCGTGCGGTGCGCCAACAGCCGCATCTGGCCGACCGCTTCGTCGCGCTGCACACTGCCTATCGGCAGGCGGGCGAGCGGCTGCAGATGCTGGACGAGGCGCTGGAGTCGGGCGAACCCGCGCAGTCGGGCCGCCTGCCGTGGGAGGAGGTGCGCGACTGGTTTCACGGCGCGGGCAATTACATCGACACGCTGGACCGCGGCGCCGAAGCGCTGGCGGCGCGGATCGCGGGCGATGCGCCTTCTCCGGTCGAGGCGGCGCTGGCGGGTTTTGCCGAAGGGCTTGGCCTGACGATCCGCGAGGGCGAAGCCGGACTGCGCCATTACGACCCTGCGCGGCGGGAATTGACGCTGGACCCGGCGCAGCCTGCGGAGACGCGGCGGTTTCAGCTGGCGTGGCAGCTGGCGGGGATCGCGCTGGCGGACGAGATCGCCTTCGTCACCGACCGGTCGGGGCTGGCCTCTCCGGGTGCGCGGCAATTGCTGCGGATCGGTCTCGGCAATTACGCGGCGGGGGCCTTGCTGATGCCCTATGAGCGGTTTCGCGCCGCCGCGCTGGTCGAGCGGCACGACATCGACCGGCTGCGGCAGCGTTTCGCGGTCAGTTTCGAGCAGGCCTGCCACCGGCTGTCGACGTTGCAGCGGGACGGCGCGCGGGGCATTCCCTTCTTCTTCTGCCGGGTCGACATGGCGGGCAACATCACCAAGCGGCATTCGGCGACGCCCCTGCAGTTCGCGCGGTTCGGCGGGGCCTGCCCGTTGTGGATCGTGCACGAGGCCGTGGCGATACCCGACCGCATATTGACGCAGCTGGCCGAGACGCCCGACGGGGGGCGCTATGTCTCGATGGCCAAGGGGTTGGTGAAGCCTTCCGGCAGCTATGCCCGCCCGCCGCGCCGCTATGCGGTGGCGCTGGGGTGCGAGGCGAAGGATGCCGCCGACTTCATCTATGCCGACGGGCTGGACGTGGCGGCGAAGGGCGCGGCGACCCCGATCGGCATTTCCTGCCGGCTGTGCCCGCGCGAGAATTGCGACCAGCGCGCCTTTCCGCCGGGGGACCGCGCCATCGTGGTCGATCCGGGCGGCCGGGGCGTGGTGCCCTATCGCTTTGGCTAAGCGGACAGACCCCTTCGAAAAGTGACAAAGGTGACAGGTCCTACAGGGGCTGTAACCCCGTGCCGCGCCGCGGAAATGCGCGGCTTTTGGGCCAAAAGTTACACCGCGGAGGGGCGGGGAAAAATCGGACGAGGTCAAGGAGCCGGATCATCGCCGGAATAGCGCGCGGACGGCGTGTAGGACAGCGTAAAGCGCGGGTGCTTCTCCCTCACCGCCACTGCGGAAATCTGGTATCTAGCGCGCTACACGGCGGGTCGCATCGGAGGTGGACGATGGAGCATAGGATGGCTCTGTCCGCGGCGCTGCTGGTTCTGGTCGGCGCGTCTGGCGGCACGGCAAGCGGATCGAACAATACGATCTCACCCGAAACACTGGCGGCGCTTGACCCGACGCGGGCGGGGCGGATCGCCTGCAGGGGGCTCGATGTGTCGGGCGCCACGCTCGAGCAGCGGCTGAAACTGGCCGAGGCGATGGGGCCGGACAACGCTTCGGGCACCATGGGGCTCTATCCCGGCCTGATGGCGACCGATCTGCCGCTGGGCGACATGGATCCGCTGGCGCGGCGCTATTTCGAGCAGGGGCTGGCGCTGGCCTATGGCTTCAACCATCGCGCGGCGATCCGGTCGTTCCGCCATGCGCAGCGGGTCGATCCCGATTGCGTGATGTGCTGGTGGGGCGAGGCGATGGCGAACGGGCCCAACATCAATGCGGCCATGAACGACGATCAGAACCGCGCCGCGCTGGCCGCGCTGGACAAGGCGCGCAGCCTGTCCGCCGGGGCCGATCCGATGGTCGCCGCGCTGGTGGAGGCGCAAAGCGCGCGCTATTCCGCCGATGCCGCATCCGACCGCGCGGCGCTGGATGCGGATTATGCCGATGCGATGCTGGGTCTGGCACGGCAGATGCCCGGCAGCCACGATCTGGCGGTGCTGGCGGCCGAAGCGGCGATGAACACCACGCCGTGGAACTATTGGGACCTCGATTCCGGAACCGCCCAGCCCCGCATTGCCGAGGCGGTGGCGCTGATCGAAAAGGTCATGGCGCGCAGCCCGCAGCATCCGCAGGCCTCGCACCTCTATATCCATCTGCAGGAGCTGCCCGAGCCCGAGAAGGCCGAAGCGGCGGCGGACCGGCTGCGCGATACCGGTCCGGCGGCGCTGGGCCATCTGGTCCACATGCCTTCGCATATCTATTACCGGATCGGGCGATATGCGGACTCGCTGGCCGCCAACCGCGCCGCCGTCGCCGCGGACGAGGCCTATCTGGCGCGGGCGAGCGACGACGCGATGGTCCGGTTCGGCTATTACCCGCATAATGTCCATTTCCTGCTGACGTCGGCGCAGATGATGGGCGATGTCGGCACCGTGATGTCGCAGACGGCGCGCCTGCAATCGATTCTGGATGTCGAGACCGGGCGCGAATTGCCGTGGGTGCAGGCGATCTATGCCGCGCCTTATTTCGCGCAGGCGCAATACGGGTCTTCGGCAGCGGTGCTGGCGCTGACGGGAAAGACCCATCCGCTCGAATATGTGGACGCGATGCGGCGTTACGCGCGGGCGGTCGCCTATGCGGACCAGCGCGACGAGGCCGGTTTTGCGAGCGAAATGGCCGTTCTGGAACGGCTGGCGGGATCGGAAGGCGTAACTGGAATGGAGGCCGCCGGATTCCCCGCGCCCCTGATCGTTCGCCTGTCGGCGGAAGTGGCGGAAGGGCGGATGGCCCTGTCGCAAGGCCGGTCGGACGAGGCCATCGCCCATTTCACCAAGGCGGCGGAGATGCAGAAGGCGATCCCCTATATGGAGCCGCCGTTCTGGTATTATCCGGTCAGCCAGTCGCTGGGCGCGGCCTATTACCAGGCGGCGCGGTACGAGGATGCGCGGCAGGCGTTCCGCGCCGCGCTGTTCGAGGCGCCCAACAATGCGCTGGCGCTTTACGGGCTGGCGCAGACCGAGAGGAAACTGGGCCACAAGCCGGAAGCCGCCGCCGCCGAAGCCGCCTTCGACAAGGTCTGGGCGGGCAACGATGACTGGCTGGACATGAAGCGGATCTGACGCCGCCAGTTACTTCAGCAGCACCAGCTCCTCGGCCATGGTGGGGTGGATCGCGACGGTGGCGTCGAAATCGTCCTTGGTCAGCCCCGCCTTCACCGCGACGGCGGCGGCCTGCATGATTTCGGGCGCGTCGGGGCCGATCATGTGGATGCCGACGATCTTGCCCGAATTGCCGTCGCAGATCATCTTGTAGAGGCCGCGTTCGTTGCGGCCCGCCAGCACGTTCTTCATCGGGCGGAAATCGGCGAGATAGACCTTCACGTCGCCCAGGGTGTTGCGCGCCTCGCCCTCGGTCATGCCGACGGCGGCGATGGGCGGGTGGCTGAAGACGGCGCTTGGCACGCAGTCATAGGACACCGTCGTCGGCTTGTTCCCGAACACGCTGTCGGCGAAGGCCTGCCCTTCGCGGATGGCGACGGGGGTCAGCTGGATGCGGTCGGTCACGTCGCCCACGGCGTAGATATTGTCGATATTGGTCTTGGAGAAACGGTCGACCTTGATCTCGCCCCGCTCGCCCAGTTCGACGCCCGCGTTTTCGAGGCCCAGCCCTTCGACGTTCGGCACGCGGCCCGTGGCGAAGAGGACGCAATCGACCTCCATATCCTCGTGATTGGTCATCGAGACGCGGAGGCAGCCTTCGTCGGTCTTCTCGATCCCGCGGAATTCGGCGTTGAAGCGGAAATTAATGCCCTTCATCGTCGAGATCTGGAGCAGGCGGTCGCGCACGCTCTCGTCATAGCCGCGCAGCAGCCGGTCGGAGCGGTTGATGATGGTGACCGTGCTGCCGAATTCGTTGAAGATGCCGGCGAATTCATTGGCGATATAGCCGCCGCCCGCGATCAGCACGCGCTTGGGCAGTTCGTCGAGGTGGAACGCCTCGTTGCTGGTGATGCCAAGCTCGTGGCCGGGGCAATCGGGGATGCGCGGGCGCGCGCCGGTGGCGATCAGGATCTTGTCGGCGGTGACCGTCTGGCCGCCGGACAGCTTGATCGTATGCTCATCGACCAGTTCGGCGCGTTCGTCGAAGATGGTGACGTCATGGTTGCCCAAGGTCTGGGTATAGAGGCCGCTGATGCGGGTGACATCGTCGAGCACGGTGTCGCGCAGTTTCTTCCAGTCGAAGCGCGCATTCTCGACCGTCCAGCCGAATTGCTGCGCGTCCTCCAGATCCTCGGCGAAATGGGCGCCGTAGACCAGCATCTTCTTGGGCACGCAGCCGCGGATTACGCAGGTGCCGCCGACGCGGTGTTCCTCGGCCACCGCGACGCGCGCGCTATGCGCGGCGGCCACGCGCGAGGCGCGCACCCCGCCGGACCCCGCGCCGATCACGAAGAGGTCGAAGTCGTATGGGCTGTCGGTACGGTCGGTCATTCATCGCTCCCTGAGTGGTGGGGGCGATATGGGCGGTACGGGGCGGATTGCAAAGCCGTCCGCCCCCTGCCCGACATTCCGGGTGCCGTTATTTGAGGCCGGCGGCTTCCAGCAGCGCCTCGGTGCTGGGATCGAAACCCTCGCCCTTGCCGCTCTCGATCTCTTTCGCGATCTGCTTGCCCAGTTCCACGCCGAACTGGTCGAACGGGTTGATTCCCATCAGCACCGCGTTGCAGAAGGTGCGGTGTTCGTGGAACGCGATCAGCGCGCCCAAGGTCGCCGCGTCCATGTCGTCGCACAGAATGGTCGCGCTGGGCCGGTTGCCGGGATAGCTGCGCGCGGGATCGTCGCTGCCCTTCCCCGCCATAAGCGCCGCGCCCTGCGCGAAGCAATTGGTCAGCAGGATGCGGTGGTGTTCGTCGGACAATGCGTCGCCCGGCGCGATGCTGGCGATGAAATCGACCGGCACCGTCACCGTGCCCTGGTGGAGCAGCTGGAACACCGCGTGCTGCGCATCGGTGCCGACGCCGCCCCAGGTGATCGGCGCGGTGGGGCCGTCGACGGGCTTGCCGTCCATCGTCACCAGCTTGCCGTTCGATTCCATCTCAAGCTGCTGGAGATAGTCGGGAAACAGCTTCAGCCGCTCGTCATAGGCGAAGACCGCGCGGGTCTGGCAGCCGCGCAGCCGCGTGTAAAGCTGGTCGGCGAAGGCGGCGCGCAAGGGGAGGTTGGCGCGCGCGTCGGTGTCGCGGAAGTGGATGTCGACCGCCTGCGCGCCCGCCAGCATCGCCTCGAACTCGTCCCAGCCCAGCGCGATGGCGACGGGAAAGCCGATCGAGGACCACAGCGAATAGCGTCCGCCTACCGTCTCGCTGAACGGCAGCACGCGGGTTTCGTCGACGCCCCATTCGACCGCCTTTTCAGGGCTGGCGGTCAAGGCGACGACGCGCCCATAGGGATCGCTGACGCCGTTCTCCTTCAGCCAGTCGAGCGCGCTTTCCGCGTTGGTCATCGTCTCGATCGTGGTGAAGGTCTTGGAGGCGACCGCGATCATCGTCGTTTTCGGATCGCAGGCGTGCATCGCGTCTTCCAGCGCGCAGCCGTCGATGTTGGAGACGACATGCACGTCGATCAGCGGCGCGTCGATGTCGCGCGCCAGCATGGCGAGCGCGCAGGCCGGGCCCAGCGCCGAACCGCCGATGCCGATGTGTATGAGGTGCTTCACCTCGCCCAGTTCGCCTGCGCGGATCGCTTCCACCAGTAGCTTCATGCGCTGGTGCAGCGCCATCGCTTCCTCGACGCTGCTGTCCTTGCCGACGCCGCGCTGGGCGGTGTGTTCGGCGGCGCGGCCCTCGGTCGGGTTGGCGATGCCGCCGGTCAGCAGCACGTCGCGGCGCCCGGCGAAATCCATCGCATCGGCCAGCTCCTCGAACGCGCCCATGTGAACCTCGTCCAGATGGGTCTTGGACCAGTCGAACAGGATCGAACCTGCCGTCTCCCCTTCGCCCCAGCCGATGCGGCCCGTCAGCGCCGACAGACGCTGCGGATCGGCGTCGAACAATTGCTTCAACGTGGGGGTCGGCAGGTTCTGAAGGCGGTCGCGGATCGCGGCGGCGTCGGTCATGGTAAGATCTGTTCCCTGTTGCCGTGTAACTGGTCGATTGAATCGGGCGGCGCGCAAGGTTTCGCTTGGCCGCCGTGCGCTTCCTGCCCTATGCCGCGCTGCGATACCAGACCATCGGCAGGCGAAAACAGGTTACATGCAAATTTCCGGTTCCAGCGATAAAGGCGACGATGCGCCCGGTGGCACGGCCGCGTCCGGCGATCCCTTTGCAAAGCCCGCCGACGCAAGGCCCGTGAAAAAGGAAAAGAAGGAGGACAGCTTTCCCGTCTTCCTGCTGAAGCTGGCGGTGATCGTGTTCATCTTCCGCAGCTTCATCTTTTCGCCCTTCAACATCCCGTCGGAATCGATGCTGCCGCGCCTGTTGATCGGGGATTACCTGCTCGCGTCGAAATGGTCGTATGGCTACACGCGCTATTCGCTGCCGTTCTCGATGCCGCTGATCCCGGGGCGCATCCTTGCCAGCACGCCCGAGCGCGGCGATGTCGCGATCTTCAAGGCGCCGCCGGACCAGGCGAACGACTATATCAAGCGCGTGATCGGCCTGCCGGGCGACCAGATCCAGATGCGCGGCGGTCAGCTGTTCATCAACGGTGCCGCGATCCCCAAGCGCCGCATCGAGGATCTTTTGCTGCCCGTCACGCAGAACATGCGCGATGCCGCCGCCGCATCGGGTCGCGGATCGCCCTGCATCGACATGCGGTTCGAGGAAACGGGGCCCGGCGCGATGAATTTCTGCCGCTATCCGCGCTATGTCGAAACGCTGCCTTCGGGCCGCAGCTATCAGGTGCTGGACCTGATCGACACGCCGCAGGACGACACGCCGGTGTTCACCGTGCCCGAGGGGCATTTATTCGCCATGGGCGACAATCGCGATAATTCCGAGGACAGCCGCTTTCCCGCGCGGATCGGCGGCGGGATCGGGATGGTGCCGATGGAGAACCTTGTCGGCAAGGCACAGGTCACCATGTTCTCGACCGACGGATCGGCCAGCTGGATCAAGCCGTGGACATGGTTCCAGGCGACCCGCTGGGACCGGATCGGCGAGACGTTCTGAGCAGCGCAATTGTCACGGGCAGCATCATGACGGCAGCATCATGACCGACGGGCAGAAACATCAGGAGCCACGAACGATCGGCGACGCCACGCGCGGCTGGATCGAGCGTGAGACGCAGCAGGCGCCGAAGGACGACGAGCTGTGGCTGGCGGCGCTGACGCATGGCAGCATGGGCGAGAGTTTCGATTACCAGCGGCTGGAATTCCTGGGCGACCGCGTGCTGGGGCTGACCATCGCGGAATGGCTGTACGACCAGACCGACGGGGCCGAGGGCAAGCTGTCGCAGCGGCTGAACGCGCTGGTCAGCCGCAATGCCTGCGCCAAGGTGGGCCGCGCGGTGGGGCTGGCCGATTACATGCGGCTGGGCAAGCAGGCGCGCGCCGATGGCGGGCTGAACAGCGACAATATCCTCGGCGACGTGATCGAGGCGCTGATCGGTGCCTGTTTCCTCGAGCACGGGTTCGACACCGCGCGCGCCATGGTGCGCCGCTGGTGGGCCGACGCGGTCGAGGGGCGCACGGGGCAGTCCAAGCATCCCAAGTCGGCTTTGCAGGAATGGGCCGCGGGCAATCGCCGCAAGATGCCCGAATACGAGTTGGTCGACCGCAGCGGTCCCGACCATGCGCTGCGCTTTACGGTGCGCGTATCGGTGCACGGCGTGGGCGATGAAACCGGCACCGGCATTTCCAAACAGCAGGCCGAAACCGACGCGGCGGCCCGCTTTCTTGAGCGTCACGGATAGGAATTATGGACAAGAGTGCAGACGACGCCCCTGCCGCAACCGAAACACGCTGCGGCGTGGTGGCGGTGCTGGGCGCGCCCAATGCGGGCAAGTCGACGCTGGTGAACGCGCTGGTGGGGCAGAAGGTGGCGATCACCAGCCCCAAGGCGCAGACCACGCGCGCGCGCCTGCTGGGCATCGCGCTGGCGGAAAACGCCGCGGGCGAGCCGACCCAGATCGTATTGGCGGACACGCCGGGCATTTTCGCGCCGAAGCGGCGGCTGGACCGCGCGATGGTCAATGCCGCTTGGGAAGGCGCGGACGAGGCGGATGCGATCCTGCTGGTGGTCGATCCGATCAAGCAGCGCCGGCACGAGCTGATGCCGCTGATCGAGACGCTGGCACAGCGGCCCGAGCGCAAGATCCTTGTGATCAACAAGGTCGATGCCTCGAAGAAAGAGGCGCTGCTGGTGCTGGCGCAGGACCTCGACGCGCAGGCCAAGTTCGACGAGATCTTCTTCGTCTCGGCGCTGACCGGCGACGGGGTGGACGAGATGAAGGCGCATCTTGCCTCGCTGATGCCCGAAGGTCCGTGGCTGTACCCCGAAGACCAGGTGTCGGACGCGTCGCAGCGGCTGCTGGCGGCGGAAATCACGCGCGAGCAGCTTTATCTGCAGCTGCGCGAGGAACTGCCCTATGACAGCGCGATCCGGCCCGAGGCCTATGTCGAGCGGCCCGACGGTTCGGTCGAGATCCGCCAGCAGATCGTGCTGGGCCGCGACAGCCAGAAACCCATCGTGCTGGGCAAGGGCGGCGCGCGCATCAAGGCCATCGGCGAGGCCGCGCGCGAGGAACTGTCCAAGCTGCTGGGCCAGAAGGTGCACCTGTTCCTGCATGTGAAGGTCCAGGAGAACTGGGCCGAGGACAAGGAGCTTTACGAGGTGCTGGGGCTCGACTGGGTGAAATAGGGCCGCGTTCGCCGCATGCCGGTCGGCCCTGCCCTGTCCGCTTCGGTTCGTGCAGTCGGCACGCTGATGGCGGCGGCGCGGGATCCGTGGTGGATCATCTCGAGCGCGGCGGTGGCGCTGCACGGGGCCGATGCGGGCGAGGTCGCCGATGTGGACGTGCTGCTGAGCGAAGCCGATGCGCAGGCCATCCTGCCGGGCATCGGGATCGAATGCCGGCCCGGCCCCGCGCATCCGACGTTCCGGTCGGGCATTTTCGCGACATGGACTGGGACCGCTCTACCGGTCGAATTCATGGCGGGTTTCTGCCATTTTTCGGGCGGGACATGGGTGCCGGTGCAGCCCGTGACGCGCAAGCCGGTCGATGTCGGCGGCGCGAGAGTGTTCATTCCCGAACGGGCAGAGCTGCACGCCATGCTGACCGGCTTTGGCCGGCCCAAGGATCTGGTGCGTGCCCGCAGTCTGGCGGCGGACCGGGATCGGCCCGCCTAGGCACCCGTCTGCACATATTGCGCCATTCGCCGCTGCGCGACGATGGTGCGATAGCGGGTGAGCGAGCACAGGCCCGCGACCATCGACAGGGCGATCGCGACATAGAAGGGCACCGGGCCGAGGCCTAGACCAAGGCCCAGCATCAGGCCCGCCAGCGCCGCCGCATTGGCCTGCCCGAACAGGCGCGAGGTGGACAGCACGCCGCCCGCCGCCGCCGCACGCTCACGCGGGGCGCTGCCGATCAGCAGGCGCGAATTGGGCGGCATGAAAAAGGCGAAACCGATCGCGCAGGTGACCAGCCGCCATGCGACATCGAAATAGCTGCCATCGGCGGGCAGGAAGATGAAGGAAACGAACCCGGCGATCAGGATCGCAAGCCCAAACAGGCCCAGCTTCGTCGGGGCGACGCGGTCGGACAGCCAGCCGGTGAACGGCGCAAAGATCAGCATGGTCAGCGGAAAGGGCAGCAGCAGCAGGCCCACCTGATCGGGCGTGTAGCCCAGCTTTTGTTCAAGGATGAAGGGCAGCGACACGGTGAGCAGCCCGGTCGCGCAGAACGCCACCGCGCCCGCCAGTGCGGACAGGCCGACGGCGGGCAGCGCGAGGATGTCGACGGGCAGTACGGGGCGGTCCTGCTGACGCTCGCGCCGGACCAGCAGCCATGCGGACAATGCGCCGAACACGAAGGCGGCGATGCCGGGCAGCAGCGTGCCGCCATGCGCGGCCAATTGCACCCCGCCGATCAGCAGCGCGACGGTGACCGCGCTCCACGCGCTGCCGGTGCCGTCGAGTTCCGCACCGGGGCGGGCGTTGGGCAGGCTGCGGCCCAGCAGCAGTGACAGCAGCGCGAAGGGCACCGCGACCACGAACACATATTGCCACGAAAAATGCGCCACGATGAACCCGCCCAGCGTCGGCGCCAGCGCGGCGGAGGAAGCCACCACCACCGAATTGACGCCCAGCCCGCTGCCGAGGCTCTTGTCCGGATAGATGTTGCGGATCATCGCCGATGCGACCGCCAGCGCCAGGCTGGCCCCCAGCGCCTGCAGCGCGCGCAGCACCAGCAGCATGGCAAAGCTGTCGATGAACCACACCAATGCCGAGGCGGAGCAGAACAGCACCTGCCCGATCTGGTAGATGCGGCGGTGCCCGATGCGGTCGCCCAGCTTGGCGAAGGGCAGCAGGCCCATCACCATCACCAGCTGATAGATCGTGACGACCGAGGTGACCGCCCCTTCGCTGACGTCAAGCTCGCGCGACAATGTGGGCAGCGCGACATTGGCGATGACCGAATCGAGCACGAACAGCGCGGTGCCGAAACTGACCGCGATGATCGCCCAGATGCGGCGGGGCATGGGCAGGCCCTCGCCGTCCTCGCTCACGCCGGGTCCGCCGGGCGACGCGCCGTCATCCATGACTGTCTGCTGCATGGGTGATGGACGCGAACGGCGGCGAAACGTTCCGCTCTGCCGCCGGGCGCGGACGCATCAGCCTTCGGTTTCCTTCGCCTTGGCCGGGGCCTTCTTTGCCGGGGCCTTCTTTGCAGGCGCCTTCTTCTTGGCGGGCGCCTTCGCGGTTGCCTGTTTTTTGGGGGCAGCCTTCTTGGGCGCGGCCTTTTTCTTCGCGCCCTTTTTCTTGGGCGGGCCCTTGGCGGCGCGTTCGTCGATCAGGCGAACGGCGTCTTCCTCGGTCACGTCCTCGGGCTTCATGTCGCGCGGGATCGTGGCATTGGTCGTGCCGTCGGTGACATAGGGGCCATAGCGGCCCGCCATCAGCTTGATCTCGCCGCCGCTGGTGGGATGTTCGCCGAAGGTCTTGAGCGGTTCGGCCTTGGCCCGCGCGCCGCCCTTGCGATTGGCGGCCTCGGCCAGCAGGGTGACGGCGGCGTTCATGCCGGTGTCGAATACGTCCGCCGTGCCCGCCAGCTTCGCATATTTGCCGTCGTGGCGCAGATAGGGGCCATAGCGGCCGATATTGGCCTCGATCTCCTTGCCGGTCTCGGGATGCTCGCCCACGATGCGCGGCAGCGAGAGCAGCTTGACCGCCCATTCCAGATCGAGTTCGGGAATGTCCTTGGGGATCGAGGCGCGCTTCGCCTCTTTCCCCTCGCCCATCTGGATATAGGGGCCGAAGCGGCCCGTCTTGCGCTCGATCGGCTCGCCCGTTTCGGGGTGCTTGCCGATCTCGGTATCCGCGCTCTCGCCATCCTCGCCCGGCTGGCCGAAGCGGCGGGTGTACTTGCATTCGGGATAGTTGACGCAGCCGATGAACGCGCCGTTGCGTCCGCCGCGCAGATGCAGCTCGCCGCCTTCGCGCCCTTCGGCGATGCATTGCGGGCAGGCGCGCGGGGCCAGCCCGTCCTCGCGCGGGGGGAAAAGATAGTCGGCCAAGAATTCGTCGAGCGCGACGGTGATGTCGCTGGGCTTCTGCTCCATCACTTCGTCGGACTTGGGCTTGAAGTCGCGCCAGAACGCCTCGAGCACGGTGTGCCAGTCGGCGCGCCCGCCCGACACGTCGTCCAGCTCGTCCTCCATCCCGGCGGTGAAGTCATAGGCGACATATCGCTCGAAGAAGCGTTCGAGGAACGCGGTCAGCAGGCGGCCCGAATCCTCGGCGAAGAAGCGGTTCTTCTCGGTCCGGACATAGTCGCGGTCCTTCAGCACCTGCAGCGTCGCGGCATAGGTCGAGGGGCGCCCGATGCCCAGTTCCTCCAGCCGTTTGACGAGGCTGGCTTCGGAATAGCGCGGGGGCGGCTGGGTGAAGTGCTGGTTGGCGTCGACCGATTTCTTGGCCGGACGGTCGCCCGATTTCATCAGCGGCAGCAGGCCTTCATCGTCGTCGTCGCTGCGCTGGTCGAGGCCTTCCTCGTACAGCGCGAGGAAGCCGGGAAATTTCACCACCTGCCCGGTGGCGCGCAATTCGTGCTGTCCGGTTCCGTCGCGCATGGTGACGCTGGTGCGTTCCAGATTGGCGGCGGCCATCTGGCTGGCCAGCGCGCGCTTGTAGATGAGGTCGTAGAGCTTGGCCGCATCGCCGCTGCCGCCGCGCGGCTTGGTGAAATCGGTCGGGCGAATCGCCTCATGCGCTTCCTGCGCGTTCTTGGCCTTGGTCTGATACTGGCGCGGCTTTTCGGGCAGATAATGGCCGTCATAGCGGTCGCTGATTGCCTTGCGTGCCTCGCTGATCGCGCCGGGGTCCATCTGGACACCGTCGGTACGCATGTATGTGATCAGCCCCTGCTCGTAGAGGCCCTGCGCCAGACGCATGGTGTGGCTGGCCGAGTAATGCAGCTTGCGCGCGGCTTCCTGCTGCAGGGTAGAGGTGGTGAACGGCGGCGCGGGGTTGCGCTTGACCGGCTTGGTCTCGACATCCTCGACCGTGAAGGCGCCGTTCATCACCGCGGTCTTGGCGCGGATCGCGATGCCTTCCTCGCCCAGCGACAGGCGTTCCAGCTTGCTGCCTTCGAACTTCACCAGCCTTGCCTCGAAGGCGGTGCCGTCATGCTCCATATGCGCGATGACGGACCAGTATTCCTGCGGCGTGAAACTCTCGATCTCGCGCTCGCGCTCGACGATCAGGCGCAGCGCGACCGATTGCACGCGGCCCGCCGATTTCGCGCCGGGCAGCTTGCGCCACAGCACGGGCGAGAGGGTGAAGCCGAACAAATAATCCAGCGCGCGGCGGGCGAGATAGGCGTCGATCAGATCGTGGTCGAGTTCGCGTGGGCGCGCCATCGCGTCGGTCACCGCGGTCTTGGTGATCGCGTTGAAGGTGACGCGCTCGACCTCCTTGGGCAGCGCCTTGCGCTTTTTCAGCAGTTCGAGGACGTGCCAGCTGATCGCCTCGCCTTCGCGGTCAGGGTCGGTGGCGAGGATCAGGCGGTCCGCCGTCTTGGCGGCATCGGCGATGGCGCGCACCTGCTTCTGCTTGTCGCCGTAAAGCTCCCAGTCCATCGCGAAGCCCTCGTCCGGCTTTACCGAACCGTCCTTGGGCGGCAGGTCGCGGACGTGGCCATAGCTGGCCAGCACCTTGTAGTCCGAGCCCAGATATTTCTCGATGGTCTTCGCCTTGGCGGGCGATTCTACGATGACAAGTTGCATGTTACTTCAAGTATTCCCGATGCGGAACCGAGGCGGATTTCGGTCCCTCTACGTGTGTACGCGCGAAAATGGGGACCGCGCCCAGTCCCAGTCAAGACGATTAACGGTCAAGGCGATTAACGCGGCCTACGCAAGCGAAACCCGCCCGCCGGCATGACGCTGGATGCGCCCCGCCAGCTCCATTTCGAGGAGCGCAAGCTGCACCGCCGCAGGGGCCGCGCCGCTGGTGCGGATGAGTTCGTCCACGCTGACGGGGGCGGCGGATATCAGCGCGGCGATGTCGGCGGCGGGGTCGTCCCTGCCCTCCCCAAGCCCTTCCGTTTCCTCCTCGCGCGGCAGATGGGCGAAGACCGGCGTCTCCTCGCGAAAGCGGCTGCGCGGTGCGCCGGTGAAGCTGTCGAGTAGTTCGGCGATGTCGTCCGCGCCCTGCACCAGCACCGCGCCTTCGCGGATCAGATAGTTGCAGCCGCGCGCCCTTGCGTCGCGCGGATTGCCGGGCACAGCCATCACCTCTCTCCCCGCATCAGCCGCGATGCGCGCGGTGATCAGGCTGCCCGACTTGGGCGCGGCCTCGACCACCACGGTGCCTGCGGCCATCCCGGCGATGATGCGGTTGCGGCTGGGGAAATGGCGCGCCTGCGGCTGGGTGCCGGCGGGTTGTTCGGCGATGAGCAGGCCCTCGGCGGCGATGCGGTCCTGCAGATCGGCATGCTCGGGCGGATAGGTGATGTCGATGCCGCTGGCGATGATCGCGGCGGTGGCGCCCCCACCCTCCTTGGCTGCAAGGGCACCTTCATGCGCGGCGGCGTCGATGCCGCGCGCAAGGCCCGACACGACCAGCCGCCCCTGCTGCGCCAGTTCGCGCCCGAATTGCCGCGCCAGCGAAATCGCGGCGGCCGAAGCATTGCGCGCGCCGACGATGGCGACCGCCGGTTTCTGCAAGAGCGCCAGATCGCCGCGGATCGTCAGGATCGGCGGGGCATTGTGCATTTCGGCAAGCAAGGCGGGGAATGCGGGGTCGTCGTGGAACAGATAGCGGGCGTTCGCGGCACGGACGGCGGCCACTTCGTCGCGGACCAAGGCTTCGGGCGCGGGTTGCTGCTTGCCGCCGCCGCGCGCCGCCATTTCGGGCAGAGCCTCGAGCGCGGCGACCGCATTGCCGAAACGCGCCAGCATCTGCCGGAAACTGACCGGCCCGACATTGGGCGAGCGCAACAGGCGGATGCGCGCGAAGGCTTCTTCCTGGCTGATCGGCATGATGCGTGGAGAGATCCGCTACTTTATTTCTTGCCCACGCGCGGTTCGGTACCCGCGATCAGCCGCTGGATATTCGCGCGGTGCCGCCACAGCACCAGCGCGGCCATGATGGCCAGCGCCAGCGCATAATGCGGCCAGCCCATGAAAAAGGCGGCGATCGGCGCGGAGATGGCCGCGCTCATCCCGCCCGCGCTGGAAATGCGGGTGATCGCCAGCATGCCCAGCCACACCACGGCGAAGACCAGACCGATCGGCCAGGCGAGGCCCAGCGCCACGCCCATCAAAGTCGCCACGCCCTTGCCCCCGCGAAAGCGTAGCCAGATCGGCAGGCAGTGCCCGACGACCGCGGCAAGGCCCGCCCAATGCTCGGTCCCCGGCCAGATCGCGCGCGCGATCAGCACCACCGCCGCTCCCTTGGCCAGATCGAGCAGCAATGTCGCCGCCGCCAGCCCCTTGCGCCCGGTGCGCAGCACATTGGTCGCGCCGGTGCCGCCCGATCCGATCTCATGCAGATTCCCCGCGCCCGCCATGCGGGTCAGGATCACGCCGAACGGGATCGAACCCAGCACATAGCCGAAGATCAGCGCGGACAGCAGGTCGATCGGGGTCACGGGCATCTCTCCGCCAAATGGAACCCAAGCCGTTAGCCGCTTGGCCGATGCGGCTCAAGCGCGGCTCGCTCCATTCCGTTGCCGATGGGCCGTCTTGCACAATCTTTCGCGCTCACGCATTGGGGGCGGCGATGACCCAGACCGATCCGCCCATCCGCCCCGACGCGCCGATACTGGTGTTCGATTCGGGGGTCGGCGGGTTGACCGTGCTGGACGCGCTGCGCCGGATTTTGCCGCAGGCGCCGGTGATCTATGCCGCCGACAATGCGGGCCTGCCCTATGGCGAGAAGAGCGAGGCGGAGATCGCCGCGCGCGTCGCGGGCCTGCTGGGCCGCATGACCGAGCGGTTCCAACCGCGCCTTGCCTGCATCGCCTGCAATACCGCCAGCACGATTGCGCTGGGCATGGTGCGCGACGTGCTCAATATCCCGATCGTCGGCACGGTGCCCGCGATCAAGCCTGCCGCCGCCATGACGCGGACGGGCGTGATCGGGCTGATCGGCACGGGCGCGACGATCCGGCAGGGCTATGTCGACCGGCTGGAGGCGGAATTCGCGGCGGACAAGACCCTGTTGCGGCTGGCCGCCCCCGGCCTCGTCGCGGCGGCGGAGGCGAAATTGCGCGGCGAAGCGGTCGATCCGGCGATCGTCGCGCAGACATTATCGTCGATGCGCGCGATGGAGGGCGGCGAGAGGATCGACACGCTGGTGCTGGCCTGCACGCATTTCCCTCTGCTGGCCGATGAACTGTCCGGCGCTTTCGGCCCGCAGGTTTCGCTGATCGACGGGGCGGACGGAATCGCGCGGCGGATCGCTTCCTTGACGCAGGGTCAGCCGTTCGGCCGCACGCGGCCCGACACCGCGCTGTTCACCCGGGCCGAGGCGGGATTGTCGGCGCTGAAACCCGCGCTGGCGGCCCGCGGGCTGGACCGGGTCGAGGTTCTGTGATCGGCGGATCGCAGTTCTGTCATCGCCAAACATGCTTTGCATGGCTGTGGACAATGCAGTAGGGGCTTTCCCGACAAGCATTGGCCCGGACCGCCGGTTGGGGTCATGGATTGGCGCGGCGCGCGAATTTGATCTGGCGCAATGCGCGCGGGGGCAGACCCTGACAGGACGCGGCAAGCGTTCCGGCAGGCAATATCCCACAGGCGAGCAGTACGACGTGAATTACGACCAGATTTTCGACCAGGCGATCGACCGGCTGCATGCCGAGGGGCGCTACCGCGTGTTCATCGACATCCTGCGCAATAAGGGTGCCTATCCCAACGCGCGCTGCTTTGCCGGGCACAACGGGCCCAAGCCGATTACCGTGTGGTGCTCCAACGACTATCTCGCCATGGGGCAGCACCCCAAGGTGATCGAGGCGATGGAAAGCGCGCTGCACGATGTGGGCGCGGGTTCGGGCGGCACGCGCAATATCGGCGGCAACACGCATTACCACGTCGATCTGGAATACGAGCTGGCGGACCTGCACGGCAAGGAAGGCGCGCTGCTGTTCACGTCGGGCTATGTCTCGAACGACACCACGCTGACCACGCTGGGCAAGCTGCTGCCGGGTTGCGTGATCTTTTCCGACGAGTTGAACCATGCCTCGATGATCGCGGGCATCCGCAATTCGGGCTGCGAAAAGCGGGTGTGGCGTCACAACGACATCGCCCATCTGGAAGAGCTGCTCGCCGCCGAGGACGAGGCGACGCCCAAGCTGATCGCGTTCGAATCGGTCTATTCGATGGACGGCGACGTCGCCCCGATCCACGCGATCTGCGACCTGGCCGACAAGTATAACGCGCTGACCTATATCGACGAGGTTCACGCCGTGGGCATGTATGGCGCGCGCGGCGGCGGGATTTCGGAACGCGACGACGCGGCATCGCGCATCGACATCATCGAGGGGACGCTGGGCAAGGCGTTCGGCGTGATGGGCGGCTATATCGCGGCGGACAAGCGCATCATCGATTGCGTGCGTTCCTATGCGCCGGGCTTCATCTTCACCACCTCGCTGTCGCCGGTGCTGGTCGCGGGCGTACTGGCATCGGTCCGCCACCTGAAATCCTCGAGCGTCGAGCGCGAGGCGCAGCAGGCCTCCGCCGCGTTCCTGAAGGACGCGATGCGCGATGCGGGGCTGCCGGTGATGGATTCGACCACCCATATCGTGCCGCTGATGGTGGGCGACCCGGTGCGGGCCAAGAAGATCTCGGATATTCTGCTCGCCGAATACGGCGTCTATGTGCAGCCGATCAATTTCCCGACCGTGCCGCGCGGCACCGAGCGCCTGCGCTTCACCCCCGGCCCCGCGCACACCGAACAGATGATGCGCGATCTGGTCGGCGCACTGGTCGAGATCTGGGACCGGCTTGAGCTGGAGCTGCGCAAGGCGGCGTAGTTTTCTTTAGGCCCTCAGACGCCGGGCGCGGGCCATCCGGCCCTCTTGGCTTCCTCGCATAAGCTCGGGCGCGCATTCGCGCTTGCCGGTGTCGCCTTCGGCGTCCGGTGACGGTCTTGCGATGTCGCGCCCGATACATTGATTGTCCGGTTCCCCGCTTCGTGCCAATGTCAGGCGATGCTGGCGCGCTTCAATTTCCTGCTGGCCTGTGCGCTGGTGGGGCTATTCTATTATCATTCGGCCACGCAAATCCGTCATCCAGTTCGATTGGCGGTCGTCACCGCCCTTTCGGCGGAGCACGTCGACCAATGCGTCAGTGGTATCGGCTGGTGGGATAACCGCGACGTAATTCCGCCCAGAACGACTGTTCGGCCGATGGCCTACCTTCCGCTCCGCCTTGCTCCGGCACGGGGTTTTCCGCGGCAACCATGCGTCAGTTGCAGGAATGCTTGCGGACTTAGCTTTGTCCCAACCGCGCCTTTGCCGCCGCATATTCCTGTTTGAAGCGCGCGATCAGATCCGCCGCCGGCACCACCGCGTCGACAGAGCCGACGCCTTGGCCGCTGCCCCAGATGTCCTTCCACGCCTTGCTGCCGCCGAAATTCATCGCGCTGGGGTCCGATTCGGGCAGCTTGTCGGGGTCCATGCCAGCCCGCTCGATCGAGCCGCGCAGATAATTGCCGTGGACGCCGGTGAAGAGGTTGGAATAGACGATGTCCTCCGACCGGCTGTCGACGATCATCTGCTTGTATTCGGGGACCGCCACGGCTTCCTCGGTCGCGATGAAGGCGCTGCCGATATAGCCGACGTCGGCGCCCATCGCCTGCGCGGCGAGGATCGACTGCCCGTTCGCGATAGAGCCCGACAAAGCCAGCGGCCCGTCGAACCATTCGCGGATTTCCGACACCAGCGCAAAGGGCGAGATCGTGCCCGCATGGCCGCCCGCGCCCGCCGCCACCGCGACCACGCCGTCCGCGCCCTTTTCCACCGCCTTGCGCGCGAACTTGTCGTTGATCACGTCGTGCAGCACCATCCCGCCATAGGAATGGATCGCGTCGTTCACTTCCTCACGCGCGCCGAGCGAGCAGATCACGAGCGGCACCTTGTATTTGACGCAGAGTTCCAGATCCTCCTGCAGCCGCGCATTGCTGCGATGGACGATCAGGTTCACCGCGAAGGGCGCGTCATTGTCGGTCAGCTCGGCGTTCAGCCGTTGCAGCCATTGTTCGAACACGCCGTCGCCGCGTGCGTTGAGCGAGGGGAACGAGCCGACGATGCCGCTGCGGCATTGCGCCATCACCAGATCGGGCTGCGACACGATGAACATCGGCGCAGAAATCGCGGGCAATTGCAGGCGGCTTGTCAGCCATTCGGGCAGGCTCATCGTCGGTGTTCTCCCATCCTTGGTCGATGGGCGTTAGCAAAGGCGTTAGCCTAGGAACAGGGCAACAGAGCCGATCAGGTTGAATGTCATATGCGCGGCCACGCAGGGCAGCAGCCGCCGCCCGCACAGCTGGTACATCACGCCCAGCGCCAGCCCGATCAGCCCCGTCACCACCGCGCCCGACGGGCCATAGCTGTGCGAGGCGCCGAAGGCGGCGGCGGAGATCAGCACCAGCAGCGGAACCGCGCCGCGCCCGAATATCTTCGCGCCCCAGCCGATCACGAAACCGCGGTAGAGCAGTTCCTCTGCCGCCGCGCTGGCAAGCGCGATGACCAGCGTGACGAGGAAAACCGGCCAGTTGCCCGCCACCGCCGCCAGCGCGCCGGTATCGACGCCTTTGCCCAGAAGGCTTTCGACAAGCGGGCGGACCAGCTCGGCAATGGCGACGGCCAGCGCGCCGCCGACGAGGATGCCCAGCAGCATCGATTTCGCCCGCGATTTCCAGACCAGCGCCAGTGTCGCGGCGCGCGAAGGCCTGTACAGCGCCAGCACCGCCGCCATGAAGCCCAGCGATATCAGGAAGCCGAAGGTCGGGATCAGGATCGCGGGCACCAATGCGCCAAGGCACAGCAGGGCGGGAATCCACAGGCGGGCGGAGGGCGAGGCAGCGGATGAAGTCATCCGCTGCCGCATAGCGCGGCGCTGGCTAACAGGGGGTTAGCGCGGCGTGTTAAGCCGGCATCGTCTTCAACCGGGTATCTTCATCGCCAGCGGATAGGAAAAGTCGATCCAGAAGGTCGAGCCCTTGGGCCGGTTGGTCACGTCCACCTCGTGCATGTAACGCCCGCGGAACGTGCCGGGCTTTCCGGCCATCATGACGGTCGTGGAGGCGGTCGCGCCCACGGCCAGCACTTCGCCGCGAAACGGGCCCAGCGGGCCTTCGTCGTCGCTGACCTGCTTGGCCCAGCCGACTTGTGCGCCCAGCGAAAAGGCGGGGGAGAAGCTGTGTTCGATCGCGCCCTCGACATGGATCTCGTCGCCGCTGTCGTAATCGGTAAAATCGTTGCGGCCGTTCCACGTATAGCCCGCCTTGGCGCTGACGTCCCAGCCCGCCTCAGCGTCGTGCCAGCTGACGGCGGCGGATCCGTCGACGGCCCAACGGTGCAGCGAGAGATTGGCGAGCTGTCCTTCGCGGTAATGGCCGATGGGCGTGTTGATGATCGAGGACAGCTGGAAATTCAGATCGCCCGATTTCCAGCCCATCATGACCACCGCGACCGGATCTCCGGTGGTGAGCGCGCTGTCATGGACCGATGCCGCCCTTGTGTTGCCCCCCGGCCCGGTCAGCAGCGCGTCGACATCGACGATGGGGGCTCCGACGGGAACCGTGACGCCCAACGCCAACGTGCCGCCCAGCACATTGGTCGAGGGCACGACCAGTATGGTGGGAAATTCCGCGACGACCGTCATGTCGAGGCCGACCGCGATGTTTCCGTTCACAGGGAATTCGCGCTCTGCCGAGGCGTTGCCGTCGTAGATCCAGATCAGCTTGTCGAGATAGACGCCCTCGAACGGGGCCATGACCGCGGTTCCCGGTCCGCCCGAGCCCAGCAGATACAGCGAGGCACCGTTTTCGGTGGCCTCAGCCTGTCCCGCGAAACAGGCGGCGAAGACGCCCAAGGATGCGAAAATCGTTTTCTTGCGATTGAGCCAGCCCATGGTCGACCCTCCTCACCGGCAGCAGGCAGACAAGTATAACGCTGCCGAGGTGCGGGATAATCGGGATTTACCCTAGGGGACGCGGGATATGGCCGTTCGGATGGCCGGGAGAGCGGCAAGTACGCTGCCCGGAACCGAAAAAGAGGCCGCGGAACCTTGCGCTCCGCGGCCTGCGTGTCGTCACTCCATTTCGTCGGCGACTTCGTTCAGCGCGTCGGCGCGGTCGTCGCCGATGTCGTCGATCTCCTCGGCGCGGGCGTTGAGCGCGTCTTCCTGCGCGTCGGTCGGTGCCTCGTCGGCCATTTCCTCAAGCGCGGAGGCCTGATCGTCGCCGTAGTCCTCGACGGCATCAGCGCGTTCTTCCAGCGCGTCGCCCCGTTCCTCGACCGCAGAGTCGGGGCCGCAGGCGGTGACCGCGAAAAGGGCGGGCGCAGTGGCGAGCAGGATGAGCTTTTTCATGAAATAGGGTTCCTTCTGTTGCGCGCCGCGGCCCATGGCCAATCGAGGCCCCTGACGGGCGGCTGGCGGGGCGGCGCTTTCTGTTTCCGGCCCTCTTGCAACGGGCGAACGGCACGATGTTTCCGAATTAACCGGCTTGCCCGCGCGATGGCCGCATGGCGAAAGGCCCCGCAAGCGCGCTTGCAGGGCCTCTCTGATTCCGGCGATTATGGTGCGTCGCGGCGTTCAGCGCAGCGAGATGACCCGGCCTGGCGCAGCGAGATCGCCCCGCCTAGCGCAGGGAAATAACCCGGCCTAGCGCAGCGAAATAACGTTATCCGAAACGCGCGGATCGGCGCGATCGCCGCGATAGAGGCTGCTCATCGGCTCGTCCGACACGGCTTCCACCGGGCCGTCGCCGAAACCGTTGAACGCGGTGCGCATCGCCGCGCCATAGGCGCCCAGCATCCCGACCTCGATATAGTCGCCCGCGCGCATGTCGGCAGGCAGCGGGAACGGGCCTTCCATGTAATCGGCGTCGTCGCACGTCGGGCCATAGAACGCGAAATCGGCCGTCTCGGCGTCATTCTCGGGACCGGCCACGCGGCGGACCGGGAAGCGCCAGCCGATGTGGGCGGCATCGAACAAGGCGCCATAGGCACCGTCGTTGATGAACAGCTCGTTCTCGCGCCGCTTTTCGACGCGCACGATCATCGAGTTGTATTCCGCGCACAGCGCACGGCCCGGCTCGCACCACAGCTCGGCGTTGTAGGCGATGGGCAGTTCGTAGAAATGGCGGTGGATGACCGAGAAATAATCCTCCAGCGGCGGAGGCTCCATCCCCGGATAGACCGAGGGGAAACCGCCGCCCACGTCGATCATGTCGATCACGACGCTGGCCTCGGCAATCGCGGCGCGCACACGCTCAAGCCCCTGCACATAGGCGAAGGGGGTCATGGCCTGCGAACCGACGTGGAAGCACACGCCCAGCCAGTCGGCCTTTTGACGCACGGCCTGCAGCAGGCCCGCGGCATCGGTCAGGTCGACGCCGAACTTGGCGGCGAGCGAAAGCTCGGAATATTCGGACGACACGCGCAGGCGCACGCACAGGCGCAGGTCCTTTGCCTCCACACCGTCGCGGGTGGTGGCGCGCACGATCTTGTCCAACTCGTCATGGCTGTCGAGGCTGAAGGTCTTGCAGCCATGCTCGAAATAGGCCTCGGCAATCGCGCGCTCGGTCTTGACCGGGTGCATGAAGCACAGCGTCACGTCGCGGCCCAGAGTGCTGCGCACAAGCCGCACCTCGGCGATCGAGGCGACGTCGTAATGCGTCACGCCGCCGTCGTGCAGGATCTGCAGCAGATCGGGCGAGGGATTGGCCTTGACCGCGTAGAGCACCTTGCCGGGGAACTTCCGGACGAAGAACTCCGCGGCCCGCCGCGCAGCATGCGGGCGGTTGAGGATAACCGGTTCGTCCGGCGAAAGGGCGCGGACTACAGCAGCGGCGTCAGGGAAAATGGACAATTCAAGGGACCCCCAGAGGTAGACATTCGACAAGAGCTGCCTTGCGGTTTGGAAGTCCCCATGGGGCAGCGGAGCGGGCGCATATAAGCGCCATGGACGAAAACGCAAGGTAATTTCGCGGTTTCCGCGCCGCTACCGAAAGCGCGGCAGGGCGGATTCTGTGTTCGGCGGGCCGTGCTGAAACGCGTGCCCGCGGATCAGAATTGCACGTTCGGAACCTGATCCACCGTGCCCACTTCCGAATCGTCCAGCCGGTGGAAATCGGCATGGCGAAAGCCGAGCGCCCCGGCGAAGATCACCGCGGGAAAGCTCTCAATCCCGGTGTTATAGCGCGACACCGCGGCGTTCAGCGCGCGGCGGGCGGCGGCGATCTTGTCCTCAATTTCGGAAAGTTCGCGCTGCAATTCCTGGAAATTGGCGCTGGCCTTCAATTCGGGATAGGCCTCTCCCAGTGCCAGCAGGCGGTCGAGCGCGACGGCGAGCTGTTCCTCGTTCCCCGAGCTTGGTCTTCCCGACGCGGCGCGGTTGCGCGCGGCGATCACAGCCTCGAGCGTCTCCGATTCGTGGGCGGCATAGCCCTTTACCGTGTTGACGAGATTGGGCACCAGATCGTGCCTTTGCCGCAATTGCGCGTCGATGTCGGCCACGCCCTGCCGCACCCTCTGGCGCAGCGAAACGAGGCGGTTATAGATGCCGATCACCAGCACGGCGATCACCACCAGCACGACCAAAACGATAATCCAGCCCGTCATCGCCCGCATTTCCCCTTGCGATTCGCCGTCTTGCTGCGCAGCCTAGCACCGCGTGGCTTGATGGAAAGAGCGACGGGCGACAGCCCGCGCCAACGCGTCGGAGTGGACGATGATCGAATTGCCGCAGACACAAAGCCTGATGGCCGGCCCGCTTGGCGGCTGGCTGCGAGAGCAGAAGGCGATGCGCAGCGAAGCGCAGGCGGTGGCGCAAAAGCGCATCTGGACGTCGGTGCTGGTGCTTGGGCCGATCGTGCTTGTCGCTTGGCTTGCCCTGCCGGTGCCGCTGCAGGCCAAGCTGGCAGTCACCGGTGTGGTCGCCATGCTGGCATGGGCGTGGACGCGCGGACCGGTCAACGAGGCGCGCAAGTCGGTCAAGAGCGGGATAAACAAGGCCATCGCCGAATCGCTGGGACTACGCTTTACCATCGACAGCCTGCCCGGCACGGGTTTCCGCCGCGCCAAGGCGCTGGGCATGCTGCCGCGCCACGACCGCGCGAAATTTGAGGATCACTGGTCGGGCGAGATCGCCGGGCATCATTTCGAACTGCACGAAGCGAAGCTGGAGGAACGGCGCGGCAGCGGGAAGAACCGGCGCTGGGTCACGGTGTTCCAGGGCGCGATCATCACCATGCAATATGGCCGGGGCATCCATTCGCGCACGCTGCTGCTGCGCGAGGGGGTGCACCGCGGCTTTTTCGGCGGGCGCAAGGATTCGGTGAAGCTGGACGGCGAACGCTTCGAACCGGTCGAGATCGTGCATCCCGATTTCGAGGATGCCTTCGATGCGTGGACGACCGATCCGGTCGAGGCGCGCTATCTGATCCACCCCTCATACGTCGAGCGTCTGATCGACATCGAGAGGAGCTTTGCCGGCAAGGACATCTGCGCCCTGTTCGACGGGCGGCACGAGCGCGGCGACATGGTCATCGCGGTCCGCACCGGCAACATGTTCGAAAGCGGGCAGATGGATGCCGACAGGGACGAACAGATGGTCGCGCGCACGATCGAGCAGTTCGGCACGCTGGCGCGGCTTGCCGAAACCATGAACGAGTTTCGCTGAAGCGCATGCCCGCTGCACCATGGTGCAGGTTCAGCGTCTGGGCCGGGCCGCTATGGTCATTCCCACGCTGCGGGGTGCCGTCGGGGGATGTGCGCTCGCGGGCCTTGGTGGCCCGCTCCCCGGCATGTCCGGGGACGCGGCGCTCATGGCCAGGGCAGGCGGCGGTCAGCTCAGCCGGTCGCGGAAATCGCGGTATCCGAAGCTTTTCACCTTTTCGAGCAGGCCGCTGTCCGAATCCCACAGCCAGATCGAGGGCAGCGGCACGCCGTTGAAGGTCGTGGTCTTGACCATCGAGTAATGCGCCTGATCGAGGAAGGCGAAGCGCGTGCCCACCTTCGCCTCGCCCGGAAGGCCGTAGTCGCCGATCACGTCGCCCGCGAGGCAGGATGGCCCGCCAAGACGGATCGGTTCGACATCCTCGCGCTCGTGCAGCATGGCGGGGCGATAGGGCGCCTCGAGCACGTCCGGCATGTGGCAGGTGGCCGAGATGTCGGTGATGCCCAGAGGCATGCCGTTGTAATGCGTGTCGAGCAGCGTGCCCACCAGAATGCCCGCGTCCAGCGCCACCGCCTCGCCCGGCTCGAGATAGATCTTGCAGCCGGTCATGTCGCGCACGTCGATCAGGAACTGCACCAGCTCGTCGCGCTGATAATCGCTCCGCGTGATGTGGTGCCCGCCGCCGAAGTTCAGCCATTTGAGGTCGGGAATCACATATTCGATATGCGGCAGCAGCGCTTCCCAGGTGCGCTTCAGCGGCCCCAGATCCTGTTCGCACAGGGTGTGGAAATGGAGACCGTCGAGCCCCTCGACATGCTCCTCGGTCAGCTGGTCGACCGGGAAGCCCAGCCGCGAATGCGGGGCGCAGGGGTCATAGCGGGGCACCTCGCCCTCGGCATGGAGCGGGTTGACGCGCAGGCCGATGTCGAAGGTCTCACCCCGGTTGCGCGCGGCCTGAACAATATCGGCAAAGCGTTCGCGCTGCATCGGCGTGTTGAAGATGACATGGTCGGACAGGCGGCAGATCTCCTCCATGTCCTCGTCCTTGTAGGCCGCGCAGAAGGTCGCGATCTCGCCGTCGTAATGCTCGCCAGCCAGCATCGCTTCCCACAGGCCCGAGGTGCACACGCCGTCGAGATATTCGCCGATCATCGGCGCGACCGACCACATCGAAAAGGCTTTCAATGCGGACAGCACCTTGCAGCCCGAACGGTCGCGAATATCGGCCAGAACGCGCAGGTTCTGCCGCAGCTTGGCGGCATCGACCACGAAGGCGGGGCTGTCGACGAGGTTGAGGTCGAAATCGGCAAAGGCTCCGGGATCGCCGGCGCGGGTTTCCATCAGTCTATGTCCTTCGTATCGGGCGCGCCCATGCAGGCGATCCACCATGTAATGCCGCCCGGATCGCGAAAGCCGCCGCGATAGTCGTCACCGCGCCGCATCGGTTCCTGCACGCGGGTCGCGCCCAGCGAAAGCGCGCGGCGCCAGATATCGTCGACATCGGGCATGTAGAAGTGAAGATGCAGGTCGGTCGCGGGCCATTCGGCGCTGGACTGGCCCATCATCAGCACGGTTTCGCCGATGCGGATCGCGGCATGGCGGATGCGGCCGTCATCGTCCTGCATGACCGTCAGGCGCGTACCGCCGAACGCCTGCTCGACAAAGGACAGCGAGGCCTCGGGGTCGTCCAGAACCGCATAGGGCGAGATCGCGGGATAACCCTGCGGTCTGAAATCGGTCATGAGTGCTGCTCCTTTGCGTCAGTCCACGCAGATCGCGCGCACCGCCTTGCCGTCGACCACCTCGGCATAGCAGCCGAACAGCGCGTCGTCGGCCTGACAGGTGCCCACGATCTGCCCGTCGGGGCCGTCGTCGGGCGCGGTCACGCATTTGCCGGTGCATTGCTGGTTGTCGGTGCATTGCTGGCCCGCGTCGGGATAGGGATGCACGCACATCAGCGTCTGCGCCCTGCCCCTGCGGTCCAGCATGCCGCCCTGCGCCTGACACGCGGCGGCATCGGGCTGCGGCATGGCCGAGGCGACATCGCGCGGCATGTCGGGCACGGCGGCAGGGGCGCTGTCAGCCGGCGGATCGCCCTGACATGCGGCCAATGCCAATGCGCCTGCCAGCGCGCCGGCCAGCGCCCCTGCCCGCAACCACGCGGCCCTTCCTGCCTTCATTCCCGCTCCTGCCATTTTCAGCGCGCATCGCCGGGCTGATACGCAAGCCATTCGCTGACCAGAGCCGCAAAGCGCACCGGATCGCTCTCAGGCAGAAGATGGCCCGCGCCTTCGACCACTTCAAGCCGCCCCCGCGGCGCGATATCGGCCAGCGCACGGGCCGATATGGCAAAGGCAGGGCGGGTCTCCGTGCCCATCGCGGCGATCACGGGCAGGTCCAGCGCGCGAATCTCGTCCGCCGCGATCCTGATCGGCGGCGCGCCCTTGCCCATCAGCAGCGGGACCGTGCGGGCGTTGGACAGGGCGATGCGGCGGCGGTCTTCGGGCAGATCGGCGATAAAGCCGGGATGGCCGACATTGTCGAACAGGCGGTGCGCGGCGGCTTCCTCGCCCTGCTCGGCCAGCACTTCGGCGACGGGGCCGAAGCAGGCGGCGGCATCGGCGCCGAACCGCCCGCGCCGATCGTCATCCTCGATAAAGCTGCCGATCACCGGTTCGTACAGGATCAGCGCCGCCACCAGATCGGGGCGGCGCATCGCCAGCAGCAAGGCGGGTTGGCAGCTATAGGACCAGGCGACGACGACCACGGGGGCATCCATGGTCGCGTCGATGAACTGCTCCATGTCGCGCGCGTGGCGCTCGCCGCCGAAATCGCTGCCGTCGCCGGTCCACGCGGCGGTGCCGAAATAGGAAAGCGTGATCGCCCGCGCATCGACATCGAAGGGCAGCGCGTCGAGCACCGGCCCCCATGTGCGCGCATCGCCCAGCGCGCCATGGACGAAGAGGGTCGGGTGCGTGTCGGTCGTCCTCTCCTCTGGCATGATCAGAACGGCAACGGTCCGTCGAGTTCCTCGACCGTCCAGGGCAGGCCGTGTTCGTTCAACATCTCCATGAAGGGATCGGGATCGAACTGCTCCATGTTGAACACGCCCTCACCCTTCCACTTGCCGGTCAAGATCATGGCTGCGCCGATCATCGCCGGGACGCCGGTGGTATAGCTGACGGCCTGGTTGCCGGTTTCCTCATACGCCTTTTCATGGTCGCAGATGTTCTTGATGTAGAACGTCTTTTCGCCCGATCCGTTTAGCGCTTCGCCCGTCGCGATGTCGCCGATATTGGTCTTGCCCTTGGTCGTCTCGCCCAGGCTGGACGGTTCGGGCAGCACGGCCTTGAGGAACTGCAGCGGAATGATCTCACGCCCCTCGTACATCACCGGGTCGATGCGGGTCATGCCCACGTTCTGCAGCACGGTGAGGTGCTTGATGTACTCTTCGCCAAAGGTCATCCAGAAGCGCGCACGCTCCATCTCGGGCACGAAGCGGGCGAGGCTTTCCAGCTCCTCGTGGTACATCATGTACATCGTCTTCTCGCCGACCTGTTCGAAATCGAAGGTCTGCTTGACGCCCATCGCGGGGGTCTCGACGAACTCGCCATTCTCCCAGTGACGGGCGGGGGCGGTCACTTCGCGGATGTTGATCTCGGGGTTGAAATTGGTCGCGAACGCCTGACCGTGATCGCCGCCGTTGCAGTCGAGGATGTCGAGCAGGCGGATGGTCTTCAATTTATGCTTCTTGAGCCACATCGCGAACACGCTGGTCACGCCGGGGTCGAAGCCGCTGCCCAGAAGCGCCATCAGGCCCGCATTCTTGAACTTGTCCTGATAGTCCCATTGCCAGTGATATTCGAACTTCGCGACGTCCTTGGGCTCGTAGTTGGCCGTATCCATGTAATGCACGCCCGCGTTGAGGCAGGCGTCCATGATCGACAAATCCTGATAGGGCAGCGCCAGATTCACAACGAGGTCGGGCTTCACTTCGTTGATCAGCGCGGTGGTCGCGGCGACATCGTCGGCGTCGATCGCGTGGGTGGGCACGGTCACGCCGGTGCGCTGCTTCACGCTGGCGGCGATCGCATCGCATTTGGACACGGTGCGGCTGGCCAGCACGATTTCGCTGAAGATGTCCGCATTCATGGCCATCTTGTGCACCGCGACCGAGCCGACCCCGCCCGCGCCGATCACCAGAACCTTGCCCACAATGCATCTCCTTAAAGCGCGCCCCGCAGCATGGCGGGGCCATAAATCCATCAGTGCGCCGATATAGACCCGCATTGGTGACACGCAAGCGACAGCAGCGCGGCAAAGGGGGTGAAATCAAAGCTTTTGACAGCACAGGCGCTCGGCGGCACTGTCCGGCGGGTGGGGAAACGGGGGAATGATCATGGCCGACACGACGATATTGGTGCCCGCCGCCGCATTGGTGGTGTGGACGGTGGTGATGTTCTGCTGGATGCTGGTCCACCGGATGGGCTTGTTCCGCCAGCACGGCATCAATGTCGCCAAGATGCCGCCCGGCGCGATCGGCGGCGACATCGCCCGCGTCGCGCCCGAGGCGAAGGACTGGGTGGCGCAAAACTACAACCACCTGATGGAGCAGCCGACGATCTTCTACGCAGCCTGCGTCATCCTGTCGCTGGGCGGGGCGAGCGGGTACGACGTGGGGCTGGCATGGTTCTATGTCGCGGTGCGCGTGGTCCACTCGGTCTGGCAGGCGCGCGTCAACGTGGTGTCGGTGCGAGCATCGCTTTTCGTCGTGTCGAGCCTGGCGCTGGTGGTGCTGGCGATCCGCGCGTTCCTGTCGGTGCTGGGCTGATCGCGCCAATCAACCCCGCACGAACAGGCTGGCGAGTTCCACGTGGGTCGACCAGCGGAACTGGCCCACCGGGCGCAGTTTGACGAGGCGGTATCCGCCCGCCACCAGCGCGGCGGCGTCCTTGGCCCAGCTCGACGGATTACAGCTGATATAGCAGATGCGCGGTACCGCGCTCTGGGCCAGATAGGCCACCTGCTCCTTCGCCCCGGCGCGCGGCGGGTCGAGCAGCACCGCGTCGAAGCGGCCGAGTTCGTCGGCCTGCAACGGATTGCGGAACAGGTCGCGGTGCATGGCAAAGACCTGCCTCTGCGCGATGCCCGCCGCCGACTTGCATGCCAGATGCGCGTCGCGCGCGGCTTCGGCAGCCAGCACTTTCGCGCCGCCTGCTGAGAGGGCGAAGGCGAAGGTGCCGAGGCCGGAGAACAGGTCTGCGGCATGTTTCGCGCCCGCCAGCCATTCGCTCGCGGCACCGACCAGCGCGGCCTCGCCCTCTCGCGTGGGTTGCAGGAAGCTTCCCGGAGGCAGCGCCACCGGCACGCCCGACAGGGTGACGGTCGCAGGCTCCGGCTCCCAATGGGTTTCGGGGCCATAGCCGTCGTTCAGCGTCAGCCGCGCGAGACCGTTCTGCTGCGCGAAGGCAATCAGCGCCTCGGTCTCGGCCAGCCCCTCGGGCGTGTAGCCGGTGATGTTGCAGTCGACCCCCTGATCGCAGAGCGTCAGCTGGATGTCGGCGGACAGGCGCTTGCGGCCGAAGCCCGCGATCAGGCGGCGCAGCGGCGCGACCAGCGCGAAGATTTCGGGCGCCAGCACCTCGCACTGCTGCATGTCGACGATAGTGTGCGAGCGTTCCTCGCGGAAACCGATGCGCGCCGATTTTCCGCGCGCCTCGGCATGCAGCGTGGCGCGGCGGCGGCTGCGCGGCGGGGAGAGTTCGGCGGGCTCCAGCGTTTCGGGTGTCAGCCCCTGCCCCTCGGCGGCGTTGGCGACGCGGCTGGTGACGAAATCGCGCCAGCTTTCCTCGTCCAACTGCTGCAGCTGGCAGCCGCCGCATTGGGGGAAATGTCGGCAGGGCGGCTGTGCGTGATGCGGGCCGGGCGTGATGGTGCCGTCGGGCGCGACATCGTCGCCGGGGGCGGTCAGCGCGACAAAGCGCCCGTCCTGCGTCTGGCCATCGCCCTTGGCGGCGATGCGTGTAACAATACTCATAGGGCGGCGCACATAGCATCGCGCACCGATTCCGCCAGCATCGCGGCAGTGAAATCGGCACCGGTGCGTCGCGCGGCATCTGCATGCAGCCACACGGCCTCTGTCGCGGCGCGGAATGCATCGCCCGTGACCGCAAGGCGCGAGGCGGTGAGTCCCGCCAGCACATCGCCCGTGCCCGCGACCGACAGCCAGCTGGGCGACGGCGGCGCATAGGCCAGCGCGCCGCCGGGCGACGCGACCAGCGTGTCGGCGCCCTTGGCGATCACGATGGCCCCGGCGGCCTGCGCAAGGCAGAGCGCGCGGCAGGGTTTGGTGCCCTTGCCCGACAGGCCGAAGGATTTCTCCAGCGCCGCCATCTCGCCCTCATGCGGGGTAAGCACCAGCGGTGCGCTGCGGTCCGCGCGGTCGGCAGGCCGCAGCAGGGTCGGCGCATCGGCATCAAGCACCAGCGGGTGGCCGCTGGCCAGCGCCGCCTCCATGCGTTCGCGCGCCTGATGATCGCGGCCAAGGCCGGGGCCGCACAAGACGGCGGCGATACGTTCGTCCGACAGGGCATCGGGCAGCGGCATGTTGCCCGGCGCGCGCAGCACGACCAGATCGGCGGGCGCATTATACAGCGGTTCCTGCGCCAGCAATTTGACATAGCCCGCCCCGCCCAGCGCCGCCGAGCGCGCAGCCATCAGCGCCGCGCCCGCCATCGGGCCGGCCACGACGGCGACCAGCCCGCGCCGGTATTTATGCGCGTCTGCCGCGGGTGCCGAGATCGTGGGCTTGCCGATCAGCCGCGCGCCGCCCGGTTCAGTGTCGCAGCCGATGTCCACCAGCCGCGCCTGCCGCCAATGCGCCATGGCGGGCATCAGGAAATGCGCAGGCTTCCACGCCCCCAGCGTGATGCACAGGTCGTATTGCGGCAATTCGTCGATCAGCAGTTCGCCGCTGTCGGTCGCGACGCCGCTGGGCAGGTCGATGGCGATGCGGCGCGCATGCCGCGCCGATAATCCGTGCAGCATGTCGCGCAGCACGCCGGTCACTTCGCGGTTGAGGCCGCTGCCGAACAGGCAATCGACCAGCACCGTTCCCCTTGCCTCGGCGGCATCGACGACCGGGCCGGAATAGAGCGAGGCCGCGCGTTTCGCCGCATCGGTGGCGGGCGGCAGCGCGGCGATCAGCTGAACCGGAAAACCGCGTTCGCGCAGGGTTTCGGCGATCACATAGCCGTCGCCGCCATTATTGCCGGGGCCGCACAGCACGGTGACGGGCGCGCCGCTGGCGATGCGCCAGACCCATTCCGCCGCGCCGCGCCCGGCCCGCTGCATCAACGTGTGAACATCGGTGCCCGCATCCATCAGCCTCTGTTCCGCATCACGCATCTGCGCGGCGATCAGCACCTGATCGGGCGCGATCGGGTGCGGCTGGTGATGCATCGCCGCAGCCTCTTCAGCGGCGATAGAGCTGGTCGACGTCGCGCACCGCCCCGCGTGAAGCACTCGTGGTCATCGCGGCATAGGCGCGCAGCGCGTCGGACACCTTGCGCGGGCGCGGGTGAACGGGCCTCCACGCGTCCTCGCCCTTGGCTTCCATGTCGGCGCGGCGGCGGGCCATTTCGGCGTCGCTGATCATCAGGTCGATCGTGCGGCCGGGAATGTCGATGGCGATGGTGTCGCCCGTCTCGACCAGCCCGATCGCGCCGCCCTCCGCCGCTTCGGGCGAGGCATGGCCGATGGAGAGGCCGCTCGTGCCGCCCGAAAAGCGCCCGTCGGTGACCAAAGCGCAGGCCGCGCCCAGACCTTTGGATTTCAGATAGCTGGTCGGGTAGAGCATTTCCTGCATCCCCGGCCCGCCGCGCGGTCCTTCATAGCGGATCACCACGACTTCGCCCGCCTTGACCTCGTCGCCCAGGATGCCGACGACGGCGGCTTCCTGGCTTTCATAGACGCGCGCGGGGCCGGTGAATTTCAGGATGCTTTCATCGACGCCCGCGGTCTTCACGATGCAGCCGTCGCGCGCGATATTGCCGAACAATACCGCCAGCCCGCCATCCTGTGAAAAGGCGTTCTCGGCATTGCGGATCACGCCATTGTCGCGGTCGGTGTCGAGCGATTCCCAGCGGCGGTTCTGGCTGAAGGCGGTCTGCGTCGGCACGCCGCCGGGGGCCGCGGCATAGAAATTGCGCACGCTGTCGGAATTGGTCTGCGTGATGTCCCAGCGCGCGATCGCCTCGCTCATCGAACGGCTGTGCACGGTGGGGCAATCGCCGTTGATCAGGCCCGCGCGGTCGAGCTCGCCAAGGATCGCCATGATGCCGCCCGCGCGGTGGACGTCCTCCATGTGCACGTCGGCCTTTGCGGGGGCGACCTTGGAGAGGCAGGGGACATGGCGCGACAGGCGGTCGATGTCCTCCATGGTGAAATCGACCTTGGCTTCATGCGCGGCGGCCAGCAGGTGCAGCACCGTATTGGTCGACCCGCCCATCGCGATGTCCAGGCTCATCGCATTCTCGAACGCGGCATGGGTCGCGATATTGCGCGGCAGCGCGCTCTCGTCGTCCTGTTCGTAGTAGCGCTTGCACAAATCGACGATCAGGCGCCCCGCCTCGCGGAACAGCGCCTCGCGGTCGGCGTGGGTGGCCAGCATCGATCCATTGCCGGGCAGCGACAGGCCCAGCGCCTCGGTCAGGCAGTTCATCGAATTGGCGGTGAACATGCCGCTGCACGATCCGCAGGTCGGGCAGGCGCTGCGCTCGATCGCGGTCACTTCCTCGTCGGTATAGCTCTCGTCAGCGGCGGCGACCATCGCATCGACCAGGTCGAGCGCATGCTCCTTGCCTTTCAGCACGACCTTGCCCGCTTCCATCGGTCCGCCGCTGACGAACACGACCGGGATGTTGAGGCGCATCGAGGCCATCAACATGCCCGGCGTGATCTTGTCGCAGTTCGAGATGCAGACGATGGCGTCGGCGCAATGCGCGTTGACCATATATTCGACTCTGTCGGCGATGATGTCGCGGCTGGGCAGCGAATAGAGCATGCCGTCATGGCCCATCGCGATACCGTCATCGACCGCGATGGTGTTGAATTCCTTGGCGACGCCGCCCGCCGCCTCGATCTCGCGCGCGACCAGCTGGCCCAGGTCCTTCAGATGCACGTGGCCCGGCACGAACTGGGTGAAGCTGTTGCTGATCGCGATGATCGGCTTGCCGAAATCCTCGTCCTTCATGCCGGTGGCGCGCCACAGCCCGCGCGCGCCCGCCATGTTGCGGCCGTGGGTGGTGGTGCGTGAACGATAGGCAGGCATTATCGGGACTCCGGTGGTGTTTTGTTGCGCGGACCGCGCGTTCAGCGGCGCCTCTAGCGCAGGCGCCACTGTAACCGAAGCAAGAAATATTGTCCCGCCCCAATCCTGCGATTGGACTACAGCTTCAGCAGCTCGTCGGTGCGTTTCGCGACATCGGCGATGATGTCGGCCCAGCGCGCCTGTTCGCGTTCGGTGCGGATCAGGTCGTTGCGCACCTCGATCGCGAGATAGGGGCGGTCATGCGCCTCGCCGTGGCGGTTCATCGTGGCATTGAGCTGCTTGCCCGAATAGGGCTCGTTGTCGCCCACGGTCAGCCCGTATTCGCGGAACAGCCGCATCGCATGCGCCGCCGCCTCGCCCTGTTCGTTATACAGCAGGCCGACATGCCACGGACGCTCCTTGCCGGGATCGCTGGCCATGGCGGGGGTAAAGCTGTGAAGCGAGAGGATCAGGCTGGGCGCCGCGTCCTCCAGCCATTGCTCCATCGCGTCGTGATAGGGGTGGTAGAACCGCTTCAGCCGCCCCTCGCGGTCGGCGCCGATATTGCCGGGGATCAGGACGCCGTCGCTTTCCTCGGGGATCAGCCTTGGATGGTCCTCCTCGCGGTGGAGGTCGACGACGAGGCGGCTGACATTGCCGAGATGTGCGGCGATGCCGTGGCGGCGGGCCATGCGGTCGGCGACCGCGCCGACGCCGATGTCCCAGCCGATGTGATCGTCCAGCTGCGCCTGCGTGATGCCCAGTTCGATGCCTTCGGGCACGCGGTTCGATGCGTGGTCGGACACCAGCACGATGCCGCCATGGACGGGCGTGCCGATGCGGCGCCAGCTTTCGGTTTCCTCGATCATAAAAGCGTCCCGCTCATCTGCCACCAGCCGGGATGGCGGGTGGCGATTTCCGCCGCGGCGGCATCGCGCGCCTCGCCGCTTTCGTACAGCGCAAAGCAGCTTGCGCCCGAACCCGACATGCGCGCCAGCCACGGATGGGTGGCCTTCAATGCGCCGACGATCTGCCCGATGGCAGGGACCAGCGCGCGCGCGCCGTCTTCCAGATCGTTGCGCGCCTTGGGCACGATCTCGCGCAGGCTGCCCTCGGCCAGCGGGCCCTGATCCAGCCCGTTCCACGCCTTGAACACCGGGCCGGTCGCCAGCGGTTTGCGCGGATTGACCAGCAGAACCGCCATGCCGGTCAGCTCGCTGTCGATCACGTCGAGGTCGGTGCCGGTGCCGGTGCCGCGTGCGGTCCGGCTGATCACGCAGGCAGGCACGTCCGCGCCCAGCCGCGCGGCGCGTTCCTGCCAATCGTCGGGCCAGCCATAGGTGTCGCAGATCATGCGGATCAGCGCGCCCGCATCGGCGCTGCCCCCGCCCAGCCCGGCGGCGACGGGCAGGTTCTTTTCCAGCGTGACGTGCCATCCATCAGGCCCATCCGCACCGGGGCGCGGAAAGGCGTTCAGCGCCTGCATCAATATGTTGTCGCCCACCGGCGATCCGCCCAGCGCATCGGCGAACTCGCCCACGACCTGCAGGCGGTCCTCGGCCTGTCCGGTCCTGACCGACAACACATCGCCCGCATCGACGAAGGCGAAGATCGTCTCGATATCGTGATAGCCGTCGGCCCGCCTGCCCCGCACATGCAGGGCCAGGTTGATCTTGGCATGGGCGATGGCTTGCAAGGTCGGTCGCGCCCTACATGTTCGGATAGTTGGGTCCGCCGCCGCCCTCGGGAGTGACCCAGTTGATGTTCTGGGTCGGGTCCTTGATGTCGCAGGTCTTGCAGTGGACGCAGTTCTGCGCGTTGATCACGAATTTGGGATCGCCCTCTTCCACGCCGACGAATTCATAGACGCCCGCCGGGCAGTACCGCGCCGACGGCCCGGCGAAGACCGGCAGGTTGATCTTCAGCGGGACCTCCTTGTCCTTGAGCTGAAGATGGCAGGGCTGGTCTTCCTCGTGATTGGTGTTCGACAGGAACACGGACGACAGCCGGTCGAAGCTGATCACTCCGTCGGGCTTGGGATAGTCGATCGGCTTGAACAGGTCCGCGCGCATCAGCTTGTCGCAGTCGCGGCCGTGCTTCATCGTGACGGGCAGGCCGATCTTGAACGTGCGCATCCACATGTCGGCACCGGCCAGCACCGTACCCAGCGCGCTGCCGAACTTGGCGACGGCGGGCTCGGCGTTCTTCACCTTCTTCAGTTCTTCCGCGATCCAGCTTGACCGCAGGGTCGTCTCGTAATCCAGCACCTCGTCGCCCGCGCGCTCGGCGGCGATGGCGGCGGCAACGCTTTCGGCCGCCAGCATCCCCGATTTCATCGCGGTGTGGCTGCCCTTGATGCGCGGCACGTTGACGAAGCCCGCCGCGCAGCCGATCAGCGCGCCGCCGGGGAAGGTCAGCTTTGGCACCGATTGCCAGCCGCCCTCGTTAATCACGCGCGCGCCATAGGACACGCGCTTGCCGCCTTCCAGGATCTTGCGGATCTCGGGGTGCTGCTTCCAGCGCTGGAATTCCTCGAACGGATAGAGATAGGGATTCGCGTAATCGAGCGCGACGACGAAGCCCAGCGCCACCTGCCCGTTCGCCTGATGGTAGAGGAAGCCCCCGCCCCATGCCTCGTTCTCGGACAGCGGCCAGCCCTGCGTGTGGATGACGCAGCCCGGATCGTAGTTCTTGGGATCGATGTCCCACAATTCCTTCATGCCCAGACCATAGGTCTGCGGCTCGCAATTCGCTTCGAGGTCAAAGCGCGACTTCAGCATCTTGGTCAGCGACCCGCGCGCACCCTCGGCGAACAAAGTGTACTTGCCGTGCAGTTCCATGCCGGGCTGGTAATCCGCCTTGTGGCTGCCATCGGCGGCGACGCCCATGTCGCCGGTGGCGACGCCCTTCACCGAACCGTCGTCGTTCCACAGGATCTCGGCCGCGGGGAAGCCGGGGAAGATCTCGACCCCCATCCCCTCGGCCTTTTCGGCCAGCCAGCGGCACAGATTGCCAAGGCTGCCGGTATAATTGCCGTCGTTCGACATGAACGGGGGCAGCATGATCTCGGGCATGGAATATTTGCCGGTGCGCGTCAGCACCCAGTGGAGGTTGTCCGTGACCGGCGTTTCGGCCAGCGGGCAGCCGTCGTCGCGCCAGTCGGGCAGCAGCTCGTCCAGCGCGCGCGGATCGACCACCGCGCCCGACAGGATATGCGCGCCGATCTCGGATCCCTTTTCAAGGACGCAGACCTCCAGCGCCTCGTTCACCTGTTTCAGCCGGATCGCCGCTGCAAGGCCCGCCACCCCGCCACCGACAATGACGACATCATAGGGCATGGATTCGCGTTCGGACATGGCAGGCTCCCTCTTCGGCTCTCTCACGAAATCTGTCGGCGCAATGACAGACCGGTTATTCTACGCTCGCGATTGGACTTGATTGCAGAACGCCGCGTGGTCAAGGGTGGGGGCGAAAAATCGGATTCCCATTCGGGCAGCAATGTGACCACTTTCAACGATCCCGGGGCTGATCGCAGCGACAATTCGGCACTGGTCGAAAGCTGGTCCGCGTTCTGGGCAGATGCGGGCGTGGACCTGTCGTTCGATGACGATCCGCGCGACTGGATCGCCGAAGCCGCGCCCCCGCCCGAAGCGCCCGAGCGCGAGGCAGACGCCCCCCGCCCGCGTCCGGCCCAAGCCGCCCCTGCCGCAGCGCCCGCGATCGGCGGCCCTTCGGATCGCTGGCCCACCACGCTCCCCGCGTTTCGCGACTGGTGGATGACCGAGCCGATGGTGGATGCGGGCGCCCCCGCGGGCCGCGTGGCCCCGGTAGGCGAAGCGGGCGCAAGGCTGATGATCCTTGTCGCCGATCCGGCCGACGACGACGGCGATGCCCTGCTGTCGGGCGAGGACGGGCGGCTGCTGGACGCGATGCTGGCGGCGATGGGGCTGGAACGCAAAGACTGCTATCTGGCCTCCGCCTTGCCGCGCCCCACCCCCGCCGCCGACTGGCGCAGCCTGCATCAGGCGGAACTCGGCGCATTATTAAGGCATCACATCGCATTGACCGCGCCGCAGATGCTGGCGATTCTCGGCGGCGAACTGGTCACGATCCTCGCGCCGGAGCGATTCGACGCGGCATCCGCGCAGGGCGCTATCCGCATCGAAACCGGCGGAGAAGCGCGGGAAATCCCGGTGCTGGCAAGTTATCCACTGGCGGTCATGCGCGGCAGACCGCAGGCAAAGGCGCTTTGGTGGCGACGCTGGCTATCGCTCTCTTGCCCGTATTGACGAAACCGCGCGGCGGATTCACCCTTTGTTGAGCAACGCTTTTTACCCTCGGGCGCGGGAAAGCACCCGGTCTTTGCGCTGGCTGGAACAGGCAAGAAGGAATCGCTGATCCATGGCTGCAGTTTTGTCCCGGCGTCTGGCCGGGCCCCTTATCTCTTTTCTGGCGCTGGCCGCGCTGGGCACCGCCCCCGCGGCGGCCAATGTCGCGAATGCCGTCGCCGCGGTCGAGCAGTCGGCCCATATCCCCGCGCAACTCAGCGACGAGGACCGCGCCTTTTATGCCGAGGTGTTCCGCCAGATCGATGCGGAGAACTGGGCGCAGGTCGATTACATGCTGGCGCAAAAGCCCGACGGCATGCTGACGCAGCTGGCGCTGGCCGAATATTATCTTGCGCCCACCTCGCCCAAGATCGAGCTGCCCGCGCTGAACGCATGGCTGTCGCGCGGCACGGATTTGCCGCAGGCGGGCCAGATCGGGCGGCTGGCGCTGAAGCGCGGCCTCGAAAGCGCGCCCAGCCTGCCCAGCACGCAGCGGCTCGTGTCGATCCGCGCGCCCGAAAAGCGCACGCGCCCGCGTTCGGTGGGCGACGGGTCGATGCCCGAGAGCATCGCCAGCGCCATTCTGGAGCGGATCACCAATGACGATCCCGGCGGCGCGCGCATTCTGCTCGACGGCGTGGATGCGGGCCTTTCCAGCAGCGCGCGAGCCGAATGGCGGCAGCGCGTGGCGTGGTCCTATTACATCGAGAACGACGACAACAACGCGCTGAACCTTGCGCGCAATGTCGCCAATGGCGGCACCGGCCCATGGGTGGCCGAAGGCTGGTGGGTCGCGGGGCTGGCCGCATGGCGGCTGAGCAATTGCGAGATGGCGGCGGACGGATTCACCCGCGCCGCGCAGACCGCGGACAATCAGGAATTGCGCGCCGCCGCGCATTACTGGGCCGCGCGCAGCTTCACCCGCTGCCGCCAGCCGGAGGAAGCCGCCCCCGCGCTGCGCCGCGCGGCGGGCTATTCCGAAACGCTGTACGGCATGCTGGCCGCCGAGCAACTGGGCATGCGCCTGCCGCCGATCCAGTCGGGCACCGGTTTCGACCGGGGCGACTGGAACGCGCTGGCCGGCAATCCCAACATTCGCACCGCCGTCGCCCTGACCGAGATCGGGCGCGAGGGGCTGGCTGACGAAGTGCTGCGCCATCAGGCACAGATCGGCAGCCCGCAGCAATATCAGCCTCTGGCGCGGCTGGCCCGCACGCTGGGCCTTCCCGGCACGCAGCTGGCGATGGCCTATAACGCGCCGCCGGGGACCAAGCCCGATTCCGCCACGCGCTATCCGCTGACGCGCTGGCAGCCGGTCGACGGCTGGCGCGTCGATCCGGCGCTCGCCTTCGCGCACACGCTGCAGGAATCGCGTTTCCAGCCCGAAGCCGTCAGTCCGGCGGGCGCGGTCGGGCTGATGCAGATCATGCCGATCACCGCGCGCCACCATGCGGGGCTGGGCCTTGGACAGAGCACCTCGGCACTGCAGGATCCGCCCACCAATATGAGCTATGGGCAGCGCCATCTGGAAATGCTGCGCGATTCCAGCGGCACGCAGGGCCTGCTGCCCAAGATCATGGCCGCCTATAACGCGGGGCTGTCGCCGGTGCAGCGCTGGAACAGCGAGATCAACGCGCAGGGCGATCCGCTGCTGTGGATGGAATCGATCCCCTATTGGGAAACGCGCGCCTATGTCGCGATCGTGACGACCAATTACTGGATGTACCAGCGCCAGATGGGCCGCGATTCCGATGCGCGCGAGGCCTATGCCCAGAACCTGTGGCCGCGCTTTCCGGGTGTCGAGGGCAGCGATGCAGTGGCGATGCACGGCAAGGAAGTCACCTCGCCCATCGTGCGCAGCGGGGGCTGAGCGGCGGACATGGCGATCGACGAAACGCGCGTCTTCAAGCCAATCAATATCGCGCTGCTGACCGTGTCGGACACGCGCACGCGCGAGGACGACACCAGCGGCGACATATTGGCGGGCCGCATTGCGGCGGCTGGGCACATACTGGCCGACCGCGCGATCATCCGCGACGATGCCGAACTGATCACCGCCGAACTGCACCGCTGGATCGAGGATGAGAATATCGACGCGGTCGTCACGACGGGCGGCACCGGCCTGACCGGCCGCGACGTCACGCCCGAGGCGCTGGAGAGGGTCAAGACCCGCGACATCCCGGGCTTTGGCGAGCTGTTCCGCTATCTGTCGCTGAAGACCATCGGCACCAGCACGGTGCAGTCGCGCGCCTGCGCGGTGGTGGCACGGGGCACCTATATCTTCGCGCTGCCGGGATCGAACGGGGCGGTGAAGGACGGCTGGGACGGCATATTGGCCGAACAGCTCGACAGCCGGAACCGGCCCTGCAATTTCGTCGAGCTGATGCCGCGCCTGAAAGAACGCTAGTTGCGTTTGACGCCCGCGGCCTGAAGCCTTGCGATCAGATCCGGCGCCTCTCCTTCCAGAGCGGCCTTGGGGACGAGGTTGAAGAACATCTCGGTCTGGTAGAGCAGCACGGTGCCGGGCGTTTCGTCCCAGCGGTAGAAATCGGCGAAAGGCACGCGCGCTTCACCCCTCTCCGATGTGAAGAGAACGCCTTCTGCATCCCAAGCGATGTGCGATGGCAGGCGCAGCGCGGCGCTCTGCCGGTGCTGGCGGCGTCCCAGATTGGGCACCAGCCAGATATGGTTGATCGCAAGGATCGCCGGAACCGCCATGACGAACACAAGCGCAATCCCTGACAGGCGGCCATAGGCAACAAGGTCGAGCACGATCAGAAGGACCAGCAGGACAAGCACTGCGACGATCAGCTTGCCGATCAGCCCGCTCGTCATGCGCCGGATCATGTGTCGCCGCATCGCTTCGACGACTAGGTTCTCGTCCACCCGATATAAAAAAGGTCCGTGGGTTCCCATGCCGCGGCGATAATCGGGTAGCGTGAACAAAGCTATAAGTTCTTGTTTTGTTCTTTGCCGCCGAGTAATTTGCGGCCATGCCGAGTCGCCCTAATCCCGCGCATCACGAGGCCCAGCGAGGCCGCGGCGCGCCCAGCAATGCGGTGCCGCAGCGCTTCGGCCTGGCCGAGCGGCTGGCGGACGGCGACTGGCTGGACGAGGTCGAGACCATCGACGGCGCGGCGGGCCGGCGGCGGACAATTGTGACCGATGAGCATCCCCGCTCGATCCTGACGTTCAACACCTCGCCCGACATCGGCTTCGACCGCTCGATCAACGCCTATCGCGGGTGCGAGCATGGCTGCATCTATTGCTTCGCGCGCCCGACCCATGCCTATCACGATCTGTCCCCCGGCCTCGATTTCGAGACCAAGCTGTTCGCCAAGCCCGATGCCGCCGAATTGCTGCGCAAGACGCTGGCGAAACCCGGCTATGCGCCGCGCCCCATCGCGATGGGGACCAACACAGATCCCTATCAGCCGATCGAGGGGCGCTATCGCATTACGCGTGCCATCCTCGAGCTATGCCTTGAGGTCCGGCACCCCGTCACCATCACCACCAAGTCCGACCGGCTGCTGCACGATCTGGACCTGCTGGCGGAAATGGCGCGGCACCGGCTGGTCGCGGTCGGGATTTCGGTCACCAGCCTCGACGCGCGGTTGTCGCAGACGCTGGAACCGCGCGCGCCTTCGCCCGAAAAGCGGCTGGCCGCGCTGGCAAGGCTGGCCGAGGCGGGCGTGCCGACGCATGGCATGATCGCGCCCGTCGTCCCCGCGATCACCGACGAGTTCATCGAACGCACCGTGGCCCGGCTGGCCGAGGCGCGGGTGAACAGCGCGGGCTGGATCATGATGCGCCTACCGCACGAGGTCGCGCCGCTGTTCCGCGAATGGCTGGACGTGCATTACCCCGACCGTGCGGCCAAGGTGATGGCGCTGGTGCAGGAGATGCGCGGCGGCCGCGATAACGAGCATCGCTTCCACGAACGGTTCAGGCCAAAGGGCGCGTGGGCCGACATGCTGCAATCCCGCTTTCGGCTGGCCTTGAAGCGCAGCGCGATCCCGCAGCGGAAACCCGCGCTCGATTGCAGCAATTTTCGCCCGCCTTCGCGCGACGGGCAACTGGCGCTGTTCTAGCTCGCCGCCGCCCGCTGCACCCATGGCTCGGCGGTGCGGTCGACCTGCATCGGCCCGGCATAGGGAGTGCATAAAGACAGCGCCTCTTCCGGCGAACCCCGCATCCACAGATCGCGCTGGCCGGGATCGATCAGCACCGGCGAGCGATCGTGCAGATCAGCACAAACGGGCGCCGCATCGGTCATCACCATCGAATAGACCGCGCCCCACTCGTCGCTCTGCCGCCAGATGCCTGCCGCGGTGAAGACGGGCTGATCGGGCAGGCTGAACCAGCTGCGCGTCTTGGCGCCTTTCGGCCCCTCCGCCTCGGCAAAAGCGGTCATCGGGATCAGGCAGCGCCGTTCGGCAAAGCTGTAACGCCACATGAAGCTGTCCAGCCGGTCACAGCGCGCATTATTGACGGGTTTTGGTTTCAGCATCCGGCCCGACTTGCCCTTCAGCGACAGCGGAAAACCCCAGACCATGCTGCGCAGGCCTGCTGCGTCCAGCACCAGTCCGGGATAGCCGGGAAACACCTCCTCGCCAACGTTGGTGCCCGCGGGCGCGTCCACGCCGAACAGCCGCGCCACCTCGTCGGCGGCTTTCGTCATGCGATAGAGATTGCACATGGACGAAGGCTGCCGCGCGGGCGGGCGGCTGTCAAAGGCGAAGCGATGCGTTAGAGGCTGATCCGCGCGCTCAGGCGGAAATTGCGGCCCGCCATCGGCACGAAATCCTTGGTCACGCTGGAATGGCGGCGCGCGTCGACGTCGAAGATATTGTCGACCTGCGCAATCACCGTCAGGTTGCGATTGCCGCGCCACGGCTTCCACGCCAGCGAGGCATCGACCATCGTGAAGCCGTCGGTCTTCGTCTCATATTCGGCGGTGCGGTCCTGATCGTCGAACAGGCCGACCTCGACGCGCCCTTCCAGCTGGCGCGTCTGCGCCGTCAGCGCATAGCGCGCCGAAAGCGGCGGGATCAGCGGCACGGGCGAACCGTCGTCCAGTTCCGCGCGGACATAGCTGGCCGAAATCTCGTTGCCGATGGTCACCCCGCCCAGCCTGACGAGCGGGAAGGCGGTCTCGGCCTCGAAGCCGATATAGTCCGCATCCTCCTGAAGCTGCTGGAAGACGGGGAGGTCGTCCTCTTCCTCGCCGGTGGCGGCCAGATAGATGTAATCGTCGAACTTTGTGGCAAAGCCGGTCAGCGCGAAGGTCGCGGGGCCGAAAGCGCCGCGCACATAGGCCTCGATCCCCAGCGCCTTTTCGGTGTCCAGGAACGGGTCGCCGATTTCGAACTGCTGGGTCGCAGGATGCGGGCCATCGGCATAAAGCTCCTCGCCCGCGGGCGCGCGCTCGACGCGGCTGCCGTTGAGGCCGAAGCGCAGTCCGCTCGCGGTCTCGTGCCAGACGCCGATCGCGCCCGAGAAGCTGTCGAAATTGCGCGAGGCATAGCCGTCGGCGGACTGATCGGAGTGTTCGTAGCGTCCCGCCAGTTCCAGCGTCACCGCGTCGAGATCGAGTTCCTGCAGCGTGAACAGCGCGAACTGGCTGGTGGTATTGGGCGGCACGAAGGCCTCCGCACCCACCGCGTCGAGTTCGCGGCGATAATATTGCGCGCCCAGCGAGCCGCCACCATTCGCGCCCAGCAGGCCGCCGCGCTGGACCAGTTCGACGCGGCCTTCGATGCCATTGACGTCGAACACCGTGCCGGTCTCGCCGCTTTCCAGCTCGGTGTGGGTGTAATTGGTCACGCCCCAGCGGGTCCTGACCTCGGCGAAGGGGCCGTCATCGAAGGACAGCGACCCGCGCAGATCGGCGCGCCACTGGCGCATGTCGATGTCGACGGTCTCGTGGTCGTGGCCTTCCTCTTCATGGCCGTGATCTTCATCATGATCTTCGTCGCCGTGGTCCTCGCCCCCTTCCTCGTGCGCGTGGCCCGCGCCGGGGCGCAGCGGCACGCCGTAGAATGTGTCGTAGAGGCCGACCGACACGCCGAGCGTCGCCCGCTCGCCGATCCACGACACGCCGGCACCCGCCGACCATGTCTCGGTATCCGAATTCTCGACGATGCCGCGCACATTGGCGGCCTCGATCAGCTCCTCGGCTTCCTCGGGCTCGTCCGCATGTTCGGCGGCTTCGGCCAGCAATTCGGCGCGCAGGCCGTCGCTGAGGGCATAGCCCGGAACCTCGAGGTCATTGGTCTTGCGCCACGATCCGTCGACATGGACAACGAATTCCCGGCCCAGCGGCGCGTCGATCGATGCGCCGATCTGGCGCAGGTCGGACGCGGTGTCGGTGGCGGCGGTGCCGTCGACATGCACCGGCTCGTCCGGAATGCGCAGCGGGATGCGGCGGTCGATGACATTGACCGCGCCGCCGATGGCCGAGCTGCCGTAGAGCAGGCTGGCGGGGCCGCGCAGCACCTCGATCCGGTCGGCGATCAGCGGGTCGATGGTGACCGCGTGATCGGCCGAGGTGTTCGACGCGTCGATCGCGCCGATCCCGTCGGTGAGGACGCGCACGCGCTCTCCCTGAAAGCCGCGCAGCACTGGGCGCGAGGCGCCGGGGGCGAAGCCGGTCGCCGACACGCCGGGCAGATTGGCAAGCACGTCGCCGATCTGGCCCGCCATCTCGCGCTGAAGCTCGACCCCGCTGACGACCGAGGTGCCCGCCAGCACGTCCAGCCTGCCCACGCCGCCACCAGTGACGACGATATCGGGGCCGTGGAAATCGTCGTCCCTGTCGGCGCCTGCATCGGCATCGGTATCGGCAGGGGGCGGCGGCGGAGTCTCGGCCTGCTGGGCCTGCGCGGCCAGCGGCATCAGCCATGCGGCGGCACCGACAAGAAGAGAAAGGCGGCGGGCGTTTCGTGCATGATATAACATATCATCGCCGTTAGATCGAAGGACCGACGCGATCAAGAGGCTTGTTGCATGTGCGACAAGATTTTTCAGCCTCCGCCGTCCGGCGTCAGGCGACCAGCTTCATCTGCGGCACCGCGCGCGCCTTCAGGGCGACATTGGACACGCCCGCAATCTCGCTGATGCGATCGGTCAGTTCACCGTCCAGCGCGAAATTGCGGCCCAGCAGCACGCGCGCATGCCGCCCCTCGCCCAGCAGCAGCGTCGCCACCACCTCGCCATTGGCGCGCGGTTCGGCGGGCAGCGCCAGCGCCAGTTCGGGCAGCGCCGCCTCGCTCGCCACGGTCAGCGTCAATTCCATGCGCGCGCTGCCGGTCACTTCCGACAGGGGACGCGCGCCGCGCACGGTGATGCGGGGCGGCTCTTCCGGATTGGGGCGGTCGAGCTCGACATTGAGCAGCACGCATTCGCCCGCCGCCGCCCATTTCTGGAACGGCTCGACCAGCGTTTCCTCGAAACAGCTGGCGGAAAAATTGCCGGTCTGATCGGAAAATTCTGCCGCCACGAAGTCGTTGCCGCGCTTGGTCTTGCGCTTGTTCACGCTCTCGACCAGCGCAGCCATGACAGCGCTGGATCTACTGGCTCCCCGCTGGCCCTTCTGCGGTTCAGCGGGCGTTTCGGCGACGCCGCCCTCGATCAGGCTGGCGTGGCTGCGCGCGCCGTTTGCGCTGGTGACCGCGCGCCATTGCGAGACGGGATGGGCGGCAAAATAGAAGCCGAAGTTCTCGCGCTCCTTCTCCATCTGCTCCTTGCGCGGCCATGGGTCGCAGTCGGACAGGCGCAAATCCGCCTGCGCATGGTCCTCGCCGCCGAACAAGGCGGCCTGCCCGCTCGCCTTTTCGCGCACCGCGGCATCGGTGACGGCCAGCAGCAGTTCGGCATTGGCGGTGATTTTCGCGCGATTGGGCTCCAGCGCATCCAGCGCACCGGCAGCGGCCAGCGCCTCCAACTGGCGGCGGTTCATCGATCCGGCGGGCAGGCGCTCGAACAGATCCTTCAGGCTCTCGAACCGGCCCCTTGCCTCGCGCTCCGCGACGATGGCGTCCATCGCCTTTTCGCCGACATTGCGCAGCCCCGCCAGCGCATAGCGGACCTGATGGCCCTCCTCGGTCGGCTCGACCGTATATTCCGCCTCGCTATGGTTGATGCACGGACCGGCCAGCGCAATGCCGGCGCGGCGCATGTCGTCGACGAAGATCGACAATTTCTCCGACTGATGCATGTCGAAGCACATCGCAGCGGCATAGAATTCATGCGGATAGTGCGCCTTCAGCCACGCGGTTTGATAGGCAAGCAGCGCATAGGCGGCGGCGTGCGACTTGTTGAAGCCATAGCCCGCGAACTTGTCGATCAAGTCGAACAGCTCGTTCGCCTTCTTCGCGTCGATATCCGACACCGCCTTGCAGCCCTCGACGAAGCGGCAGCGCTGCTGGTCCATCTCGGCCTGCACCTTCTTGCCCATCGCGCGGCGCAGAAGGTCGGCATCGCCAAGCGAATATCCCGCCAGGATCTGCGCGGCCTGCATCACCTGTTCCTGATAGACGAAGATGCCGTAGGTCTCGGCCAGGATGCCTTCCAGCTTGGGATGCGGATATTCGATCTCGGCAAGGCCGTTCTTGCGCTGGCCGAACAGCGGGATGTTGTCCATCGGGCCGGGACGATAGAGCGAGACGAGGGCGATGATATCCTCGAACTTGGTCGGCTTCACGGCGGACAGCGTGCGGCGCATGCCTTCCGATTCCAGCTGGAACACGCCGACCGTATCGCCCCGCTTGAGCAGGTCGAACACGCCCTTGTCGTCCCACGCCAACCCGTCGAGATCGACCGAAATCCCGCGCCGCCCCAGAAGATCGACCGCCTTGCGCAGCACCGACAGAGTTTTCAGGCCGAGGAAGTCGAACTTCACCAGCCCGCTCGTCTCGACATGCTTCATGTCGAACTGCGTCACCGGCATGTCCGACCGCGGATCGCGGTAAAGCGGAACCAGCTGCGACAAGGGCCGGTCGCCGATCACCACGCCCGCCGCGTGGGTCGAGGAATTGCGCGGCAGGCCCTCCAGCTGCATGGCCAGATCCACCAGCCGCTTCACATCGCCGTCGCGCTTGTATTCGCCGTGGAAATCCGCCGCCCCGTCCATCGTGCGCTTCAGCGTCCACGGGTCGGTGGGATGGTTGGGCACCATCTTGGTCAGCCGGTCGACCTGCCCGTAAGGCATCTGCAGGATGCGCCCGCAGTCGCGCAGCACCGCGCGGGCCTTCAGCTTGCCGAAAGTGATGATCTGCGCGACGTGGTCGTGGCCGTATTTCGCCTGCACATAGCGGATCACCTCGCCGCGCCGGGTTTCGCAGAAGTCGATGTCGAAGTCGGGCATCGACACGCGTTCGGGATTGAGGAAGCGTTCGAACAGCAGCCCCAGCCGCAACGGATCGAGGTCGGTGATGGTCAGCGCCCACGCGACCGCGCTGCCCGCGCCCGAACCGCGCCCCGGCCCGACCGGAATGCCATTGTCCTTGGCCCATTTGATGAAGTCGGCAACGATCAGGAAATAGCCGGGAAAGCCCATCTGGGTGATGATCCCGATCTCGAACTCCAGACGTTCCTCATATTCGCGGCGCTGCTCGTCGGTGAGGTCGTCGTACGCCTCCAGCCGCTTCGCCAGACCGGCGCGCGCATCCTCGGCCAGCTCCTTGGCCTCGCCCTCGAAATCACCGGCAAGGCTGGGCAGGATCGGCTTGCGATAGGGCGGCGCGACCGCGCAGCGCTGCGCGATCACCAGCGAATTCGTCAGGCCTTCGGGCAGGTCGGCGAACAGCTCCGCCATGTGCTCGGACGGCTTGACCCACGCGTCGCGGGGCGCGCGGGGGCGGTCCTCGGTATCGATATGGGTGCTGTTGGCGATGCACAGCATGGCGTCATGCGCGGCATGGAAGCCAGCCTCGTCGAACAGGGCGGGATTGGTCGCCACCAGCGGCAGGTCGCGCGCATAGGCAAGATCGATCAGCGCCTCTTCGCTCTCGCGCTCGTTCGTGGCGCCGCTGCGCGCGATCTCGACATAGAGGCGGCCCGGAAAATGCGGGACCAGCGCATCGGCATAGCGGTTCGCGGCGCTGTTCTGTCCATGCGCGAACAATCGGGCCAGCGCGCCCTCGCCCGCGCCGGTCAGGCAGATCAGCCCCTCGGTACGGCCAGCGAGGTCGGCCAAGGTGACATGCGGTTCCAGATGCAGCGGGCGTTCCAGATGCGCATTGGACACCAGATGGCACAAATTGTCATAGCCCTGCTCGTCCTGCGCATAGAGTGCGAGCCAGTCGACCGCCGGATCGCCGTTCTGGTTTTCCGAATCCGGCCGCGCCACGCCCAGCAGCGTGCCGATGATCGGCTGGACGCCCACATCCTTGCATGCGCCCGCGAACGCGATCGAACCGTAAAGCCCGTTGCGGTCGCAGATCGCGATGGCGGGAAAGCCGCGATCCTTGGCCAGCTTGGCCAGCTTCTTGGGGTCGATCGCGCCCTCCAGCATCGAATAGCTGGAAAGGACGCGCAGCGGAATGTAGCGGGCAAGAGTCGGACGCGAAGAGGCCATGCGCCAGTTATGGCGATGGCCTGCGCCGGGGCCAAGGGCCGCGGCTCGCTGGATGGTGGATAGGACCGGGAAAAACCGGCCCCGGGGACAATCAGCCCTTCGGCATGTCCTCGCGCCGCGACAGGGTCATGATCTCGCCCAGTTCGAACATCCGGTCGCCGGCTTTCTGGATGACGAGATCCTTGCGCTCTTCCTCAGGCATCGAGGCGACGAAGCGGATCATTTCGGCGAAGGTGCCGTCGCGAATCACCTGAAAGCCGCGGAACATGTCGCTCTTGTTCCCTTCCGGGCGGCGATGGATCGAGGCGTGGTCGTTCCAGTCGATACCATTGGGCACGTCGGACTCTCCGTGGAAAGTGGTGGGGCGGGTCATACTCATCGTCTCTCTCGCAAGGCTGTCCCGTCGGCCCCGGGTCCAGAGCGGGGGCCAAAGGGCGGTTCAGCCAATAAACGCCATAATGGCCCTGATCGTTCCGCGCAGCGGGGCGTTGGGCCGGGGGATCGGGCAGCGGATTGGGCGCGTCAGGCAAGCACGCCTTCGTGCAGCCTGACGACGCGGTCCATCTTGGCGGCCAGCCGCTCGTTATGCGTGGCGACCAGCGCCGAACTGCCCTGCCCGCGCACCAGCCGCAGGAATTCCTCCAGCACGCGGTCGCTCGTCGCCTCGTCCAGATTGCCGGTGGGTTCGTCCGCCAGCACCAGTTGCGGCTTGTTCGCCAGCGCGCGGGCCACGGCCACGCGCTGCTGCTCGCCGCCCGAAAGCTGGCTGGGCCGGTGATCCAGCCGCTCGCCAAGGCCCAGCGCGGTCAGCAGCTCCTCGGCCCGCGCGCGTGCCTCGGGGCGTGGAACCCCGGCGACAAGCTGCGGCAGCACTACGTTCTCGCGCGCGTCGAAATCGGGCAGCAGGTGATGGAACTGATAGACGAACCCAAGATGCTCGCGCCTTAAAGCCGTGCGCGCATCGCCGTTCGACTTTTCGGCGGAGCGCCCGCAGATCGTGATCTCGCCGCCAAAGCCGCCTTCCAGCAGGCCGACCGCCTGCAGCATGGTCGACTTGCCCGAACCCGACGGGCCCAGCAGCGCCACGATCTCGCCCGGCATGATTTCCATGTCCACGCCGCGCAGCACGTCGATGGTGACGCCGCCCTGCGTGAAGCTGCGGGTCAGGTTCGACAGGACGACGACAGGTGCACCGGGGGATTGTGTCACGGGATCACTCATAGCGAAGCACCTGCACCGGATCGGTGCTGGCCGCCTTGAAGGCAGGGTAAAGCGTGGCGAGGAACGACAGCACCAGCGCCATGATGACGATGGTCGTGACCTCTGCCGGATCGGTCCGCGCGGGCAATGTCGTCAGAAAGCGGATCGAGGGATCCCACAGTTCCTGCCCCGTCATCGTCTCGACCCCGCGCACGACCGCCTGCCGGAACGCCAGCGCGATGAAGCCCAGCGCCAGCCCCGCGCCGGTACCCAGCGCGCCGATCAGGAAGCCCGCGGTCACGAATATCTTGAGGATCGAGCGGCGCGTCGCGCCCATCGTGCGCATGATCGCGATATCGCGCGTCTTGGCGCGCACCAGCATGATCAGGCTGGACAGGATGTTGAACACCGCCACCAGCACGATGATCGACAGCACCACGAACATGGCGACGCGCTCCACCGCCAGCGCCTCGAACAGCGAGGAGTTGATGGTCTTCCAGTCCGACACCACGGCCTGTCCCTGCAGTTTCCCGCGAATGGGGGCCAAGGTCTCGCCCACCGTGTCGGGATCCTCGGTCGTGATCTCGATCATGCCGATCTGGTCGCCGGCCAGCAGCAGGGTCTGCGCATCCTCGATCGGCATGACGACGAAAGCCTGGTCGTAATCGTAGATCCCGATCTCGAAAATGGCGGCGATCTCGTACCCGATCTCGCGCGGGACGGTGCCAAAGGGCGTGCTGCGGCCCTGTGGATTGATGATCGTGATCGTGTCGCCAATGCGCGCGCCAAGGTTCTGCGCCAGCCGCGATCCGATCGCCACGGTCTGCGCGCCGGGCTGCAGCGCGTTCAGATTGCCCAGCACGTTCTTGTCGGCCAGCCGCTGTATATCCTCGGGCTGATTGCCGCGCACCAGCACCGCCTCGACCCGCCCGTTGAAGGTGGCCAGCAGCGGCTGTTCGATCAGCGGCGAGGCACGGGCGACGCCGGGTGTCTCGCGCACTTCCTTCAGCACGTCCTGCCATTGCGGCAGCCGCCCGCCATAGCCCTGCACGATGGCATGGCCGTTCAGGCCGACGATCTTGTCCATCAGCTCTGCGCGAAAACCGTTCATCACGCTCATCACGATGACCAGCGCGGCGACGCCCAGCATCACGGCCACAAGGCTGATGCCCGCGACCATGGCGATGAACGCCTCGCCGCGGCCCGGCAGCATGTAGCGCTTGGCAATCGTCCATTCGAAGGGGGAAAGTATCAAGAAGGCGGCTCCGGATGGAGTGAACGGGCGGATCGGAAAAAGCGCCCATGAACGGGCCGGGATGAGAGGAAGCTGAACTAGGATGCGCGTGCCCCTGTGGCAATAGGCCCCTGTGGCAATAGGCCCCTGTGGCAATAGGCCCCTGTGGCAATAGGCTCCTGTGCCAATAAAGGGCGTCCGATTGCGGCAAGCCTGGCTTCACCCGCCGGAACAAAGACTCAGGTTGTAATCGAAACGAAACATCTCCAAATGGCGCGCATGACGACGGCGCCCACATCTGTTAGGGCAGCCGGGTTCGGGCCACAGGCTATACAGCGGAACATTCAAGGCATGACGTCCACGGACTTCGTCCACCATCCCTTTCATGACGAGGATGGGGATTCCCTGCGCGAGGAATGCGGCGTCTTCGGCGTCGTCGGCGCGCGCGATGCGGCCGCCGTCACGGCGCTGGGCCTGCATGCCTTGCAGCATCGCGGACAGGAAGCAGCGGGCATCGTGTCCTATGACGGACAGGAATTCCACGTGCTGCGCGGCAATGGCCACGTGGCCGAGAATTTCGGGACGGGCGAGGCGATGGCCGAACTGCCCGGCACCATGTCGTGCGGTCACGTGCGCTACTCCACCACCGGCGGCACCGGGCTGCGCAACGTGCAGCCGCTTTATGCCGAGCTTGCCTCGGGCGGGTTCGCGATCGCGCATAACGGCAATATCTCGAACGCGATGCACCTGCGAAGTGATCTCGTGCGGCGCGGCGCGATCTTTCAGGGCACCGCCGATACCGAGGTGATCATCCCCCTCGTCGCGACCAGCCGCTATCCCACGCTGCTCGACAAGTTCGTCGATGCGCTGCGCATGCTGGAGGGCGCCTATTCGCTGATCTGTTCGACCCCTGCGGGCATGATCGCCTGCCGCGATCCGCTGGGCATCCGCCCGCTGGTCATGGGGCATATCCCCGAAAAGGACGGAAAGGGCGCGGTGGTGTTCGCGTCCGAGACCGTGGCGCTCGACATCGTGGGCGCGGTGTTCGACCGCGAGGTCGAGGCGGGCGAGCTGATCGAGGTCGACCTCGACGGCAAGACCACCAGCCACCGGCCCTTCACCAAGACCGCCTCGCGCCCCTGCATTTTCGAGCATGTGTATTTCTCGCGCCCCGATTCGATCTCGGCGGGGCAATCGGTCTATTCGGTGCGCAAGGCGATCGGGCAGCAGCTGGCCATCGAATCGCCCGCCGATGTGGATCTCGTCATCCCGGTGCCCGATTCGGGCGTGCCCGCCGCCATCGGCTATGCGCAGGAATCGGGCGTGCCGTTCGAGCTGGGCATCATCCGCTCGCATTATGTGGGCCGCACCTTCATCCAGCCGTCGGACGGCGCGCGCACCAACAGCGTCAGTCGCAAGCATAATGCGAATCGCGCGCTGGTCGCGGGCAAGCGCATCGTGCTGATCGACGATTCGATCGTGCGCGGCACCACCAGCCTCAAGATCGTGCAGATGATGCGCGATGCCGGCGCGACCGAGGTGCATATGCGCATCGCCAGCCCGCCCACGATGCACAGCTGCTTCTACGGCGTCGACACGCCGGAGCGGAACAAGCTGCTTGCCGCGCGCATGGACATGGACGCGATGCGCGAATTCATCCAGGCCGACAGCCTTGCCTTCGTGTCGATCGACGGTCTCTACCGCGCGGTGGGAGAGGCGGAGCGCAAGCCCAAGTGCCCGCAATATTGCGACGCCTGCTTTACCGGCGACTATCCGACGCGGCTGACCGATCTGGCGGAAAAGACCCATGCGGGGCAGCTGAACCTTGCCCCCGGCAAGCCGGAAAAGGTTGCCTGATCCCATGAGCGAACAGACCGACAATCGCCCGCTTGCGGGTCAGCTTGGACTTGTCACCGGCGCATCGCGCGGCATTGGCGAGGCGACCGCACTGGCGCTGGCAGAGGCGGGCATGCATGTCGTGCTGACCGCCCGCGACGACCGCGCGCTGGAAGCGGTCGAGGAAAAGATCCACGCGGCGGGCGGCAGCGCGACCATCGCGCCGCTGGACCTTGCCGAACCCGATGCGGTGGCGCGGCTGGCCGCGGCGGTCTCGGGCCGCTGGGACAAGCTCGACGCGCTGATCATCAATGCCGCGATCCTGCCCGAGCTGACGTCGGTCACCGACATCAACGCCAAGCAGTTCTCGCAGGCGCTGACCGTCAACGTGCTGGCGACGCAGACGCTGCTGGCCGCGTTCCACCCGATGCTCAAGGCGGCGGAAGCGGGCAAGGTGATCGGTCTCACCAGCTCGGTCGGGGCGAACCCACGCGCCTATTGGGGCGCCTATGGCGCGTCCAAGGCCGCGTTCGACACGCTGCTGTCCTGCTATGCGCAGGAGAATGAGAAAGTGTCGCGAATCGCCACCGCCATCGTCGATCCGGGCGCGACCCGCACCGCGATGCGCGCCCGCGCATTTCCCGGCGAAGACCCGAACAGCGTAAAGCTGCCCGAAGTCGTGGCGCAAGAAATTCTTTGCTTTTTAAGGGAAGGTTTCGTTAACGGCACAAAACTTCGGGTTTCTTCGGCCTCTTAACCAAATAATAACCCAATTTTGTGTACCCTGTCTCAATCAGGAACGTTCTGACCTGCATTAGCAGCAACGGACCAAGGTTTCCTTGTGCCAGAAGGACAGCGGGCATGACCGATTACAGAACAAGGGATCGCTACAACACGACCGACCGCTATTACGCGGCCGCGCAAGAGGATCGCTCCTCGCCGCGCCTGCGCGTGGCGGTTCCGGCCTCGCTGCGGCCTACGGGCGGGCATGGCTTTTCGACCATCGTGAACGATCTGTCGCTGGGCGGTTTTTCCGCGCAATGCGTCAATCGCCTCGCGATCGGGTCGCTGTGCTGGCTCAAGCTGCCGGGACTCGAGGCGCTGCAGTGCGAGGTGATCTGGTGGCAGAGCAACCTTGTCGGCTGCGCGTTCCAGAACCTGCTCAGCCCGGTGATCTATGACGACATCGTCTCGCGCTACCGCGAAGGGGCCGTGCAGCGCAGCGTAGTGTGAAAAGGTTTCGTTCCGCCGGGTTCATTCCTCGCCCGGCGGGACGATCGCCCCTTTTGATCAGGCGGGTTTGACCAGGGTCACCTGATGAACGTCGATCCCGCCGCCGCGAAATCCGCCCTCGCAATACATCAGATAGAATTGCCATAGCCGGGTGAACGCCTCGTCGAACCCGGCTGGCAGGCGCCCCTGCTCCACCGCGCGGTCGAAACGCAGCCGCCAGTCGGCCAGTGTGCGCGCGTAATCCTGCCCGAAGCGCACCTCGTCCCGCCATTCCAGTCCGCGCGCCTCGGCCAGCCGCCGGAATTCGCTGGTGCGGATCAGCATGCCGCCGGGGAAGATATAGGTCTGGATGAAATCGGCGCTGCGGGCATAATGGTCGAACAATTCGTCGCGGATCGAGATGAACTGAATCGCCGCGCGCCCGCCCGCCTTCAGATTATGCGCGATGCAATCCATGAACGCAGGCCAGTATTCCCGGCCCAGCGCCTCCACCATCTCGACACTGACGATGGCGTCGTATCGCCCGTCGACATCGCGATAATCCTGCTTGCGAAACTCGACATCGGGGGCAGCTTGCCGCGCATAGGTAAGCTGCTCTTCCGACAGGCTGATCGCCTCCACCTCGTGCCCGCGCTGGGCGAGCAGCGCCGACAGCGCGCCCCAGCCGCAGCCGATTTCCAGCACGCCGGGACCGGGCGCACCCTCTATGCGGTTGGCCATCGCCAGCATCTTGGCCTGCTGCGCCGCGTCCAGCGTCAGCGCATCGCTCCACACCGCGCTGGAATAGGCCATCGTCCCGCCCAGCCACGGGGTGTAGAAATCATTGCCCAGATCGTAATGCGCCGCGATGTTCTGGCGCGATCCTGCCTTCGTATTGCGCCGCATCCGGTGATACAGGCGCGAGATCAATCGCCACGGCCCCTTCGCCCGCCCGGCATTGCCCAGCGTGTCGGCATTGGCGATGAACAGCGCGAAGATCTTGACCGCATCGGGGCTGGACCATTCGCCCTTTTCCCACGCGCGGTACCAGCCGACCGACCCGCCCGTCGCCAGCCGGAAGATGCAGCGCCAGTCCTGAACATGGATCTCGGCGTCGAAACCCTTGCGCTTGCCGCCCAGCACGCGCGTCTCGCCGCCCGGCAGGCGGGCGGTGATCGAACCGGTCGCAAGCCCCCGGTCGATGCGCTGCAGGATCCGTGCCTGCCCGCCTGAAATCATGCGCGCCAGCAGGCCGGTCGAATCCCGCGCCTCGCCAGCCGCTTCGGTCAGATGCAGTCCCCGTCTCTCCATGAAAACAGAGATATGCAGCCAGATTGCAGCGGGCAAGCTGCGGGCCCGGCTTATTCCCCCTTGGCTTCGCGATAGGCCGACAACGCCCGTTCGCGCGCCTCGCGGTGGCCGATGATCTTGGCGGGATAGTCATCGGGGCGATGCTTGTCGTCGGGGTCGTGGATCTGGTCGTCGGGCAGATCGGCCAGCTCGGGCACGAATTCGCGGATATAATCGCCCGCGTCGAATTTCTCCGACTGCGACAGCGGGGCCATGATGCGCGGGAACATGTTGGAATCGACCCCGGTGCCCGCGACCCATTGCCAGTTCACGCCATTATTGCCGTAATCGGCATCGACAAGGCAGTCCCAGAACCATTGCTCGCCATGCCGCCAGTCGATCAGCAGATGCTTGATAAGGAAGCTGGCCGCGATCATCCGCACGCGGTTGTGCATCCAGCCGATCTGCCACAGCTGCCGCATGCCCGCATCGACGATGGGATAGCCGGTCCGACCCTGCTGCCATGCCTCCAGATCCTCGGCGATGACATGGCCGCGATTGGGATTGCGCCACAATTTCTCGCCGCCCAGGTCGCGATAGCTTTCCGAAGGATAGGCGGGGAACTGGCAGATCACGTTCTGCGTATAGTCGCGCCACAGCAATTCGCCGCGAAACGTCTCGGCCCCCTCGCCCGTGTGGCGGGTTAGCCGGTCCCAGACCTGCATCGGCGAGATCTCGCCGTGGTGCAGATGCGGCGACAGGCGCGAGGATCCATCGATGGAGGGCCGGTTGCGGTCGTCCTCGTAATCCTTCACCCGGTCCGCGAAATCCTCCAGCTGCGCCATTGCTGCGGTTTCGCCGACCTCCCACGCGTCGCGAAAACCGCTGGCCCAGTCCGGCTTGGTCGGCAGCAGGTTCCAACCGTCCAGATCGTCCGAATCCGGCCATTCATCGGGGTTCGTCAGGCTGGGCGCGTCCAGCACTTCGCGCTGGGGCAGGCATTGCCGCGCCGATTTCGCGAAGGGGGTGTAGATCTTGTAAGGGTCGCCCGACCCGGTCGTGACCGTGCCGGGCGGCAGCAGATAATTGCCGTCATACAGCTTGAGGTCGAGCCGGTCGGCCAGCCTGCCCTGCGCCTTCCTCCACCACGGTTCGTAATGGCGGATGGCGTGAACGGCGGCCGCGCCGGTTTCTTCGGCCAGCTTCGCAATCTCGTCCGCCGCATTTCCGCGCCGCAGGATCAGTTTCCCCTGATGCTTGCCCAGTTCGCGATCCATCGCCTGCAGCGAATGATGCAGCCACCAGCGCGAGGCACCGCCCATTGCGCGGTTTCCCGCCCCTTCGTCGTCGAGGACATAGACGCAGATCACCGGCCCTTCCTGGGCGGCGGCATAGAGGGCGGGCTGGTCGGCAAGGCGCAGGTCGCGGCGCAGCCATACGATGTGCGGGGCGGTCATAGGGGGTGAACGGCGTTTTGCAGGGTGCGGTTCCTATTCGGCGGCCAGAGGCGTGCACGGCATTTCGGGCAATTCCACCATGAAGTTCCCGCGTGAGGGGCCAAAGAAGAAGCGCGCGTCATAGATTGCCGTGCCGCCTTCCTCGCGCCGCAGGGCAAAGGGGGCCTGGCTCCAGAACAGGAAAGCCGCGACATCGGGACGGTCCGCGCTGGCGATGCGGGGATCGGGCAGGCGGCAGCGGTCGGCGTCCGCTACATCCCATCCCGCCAGCGACCACTCGCCGTCCAGCGACCGGACAGCGGCTCCGCGATCCCAGAAGGCGAGCGGCGGCGGAATGGCGATGACTTCGCGGACGCCGTAGTATCGCCCCTCGGCCATGGCCGTGATCCCCGCATTCACCCCGATATAGGCGAGCGCCCCCGCGATCGCCGCCCGCGCAGGCGCGCGCCAGTCCCCGCCGCGCTTCTCGCGCCGCAGCGACAGCCACACGCCCAGCCCCATCATTGCCCACAGCCAGACGTCGATGATGAACAGCACGTCGCCGTGGAACCAGCGGTGCGAGAATGGCTCCAGAAAACGGATGCCATAGACATTCATCCAGTCGAGAGCCGGATGGGTCAGGCAGGCGATGAATGCCAAGGCGAACAGCCAGCCGAAACGCACCGGCAGCCGCGTATCGGGCCGCGTGCCGCGCCGCGCCTGCCAGCGGTCGAACCACCACAGGAACGCCGCCAGCGCCAGCGGCAGCAGCACCAGCGCGAAAGGCCCGTGCGTCAGCCCCCGCCGCATGGCAAGGCTCTGGGTCCCCCATATGACGCAGCCCGCGTCGATATCGGGCAGGTTCGCGCCAAAGATCAGCGCGGGCATAGCCAGCCCGGTTCTGCGCTTCAGCCCCGCCTGCCCGATCAATGCGCCCACAAGGCCGTGCGTCAGATTGTCCATCGCCGCTTGATGGCAAGCACCGCTGCCCGCGGCAATACGCCGTCCAAACAAAACGGCGGCGCTGCCCTTTGGGGAAGCGCCGCCGGTCGGATCGGACCGTTCAGTCCGAGTGTAAAATTACGAAGGCGTCATCGCGGAATTGCGCGCCATCGCGAATTCGTCCGGCGACAGATAGGTCGAACCGTCCTGGTCGAAATAGAAGAAATTCTCGCCCGCCTCGTTGATCTGCTCGGATGTCAGATAGGGCTTCTTCGCATCGTTCGGCGCAGGCTCCATCGGGTTGGTCGGCAGCGACCAGATCGCATATTCGGCGACCGACAGCTTGCCGTCGTCATTGCGGTCCAGCCAGTCGAAATCCATTTCGCTGCGCGGCGGCATGGTCATGGTGCCCGACCCGTTCGCGCTCGCCATGGAGCTTGCGTCCATGGAATCGCCGTCCATCGAACCGCCATCGCTGCCCGATGCGCTCATCGAACCGGAGGCATCCATGCTGCCTGCGTCGATGTCGGCATTGGCAACCCGCTCGGTGCGGATGGCGTCGTAATTCATGTCGTATTCTTCGCTCATGGCATCGCGGTCCATGGCGTCATAGGCGGTCTGCTGATCGGGGTTGAGCTCGCCCGCGACCGGATAGCCGACTTCGTTCACGTCATTGTCCACCAGCTCGTCGATATCGTCGACCGGGGTGTTCTCGACATCCTCGCTGCCGCATGCGGCAAGGCTGAGGGCGGCGGCGCTGGCGAGCGTCGTAAGCATAAGATTTTTCATGAGCTGTCCTCCTGTTGGTATGGGCGCCGTTTCGGCACCGTTCATAAAACCAACAGGCTGAGGCCAATTTTGTTCAAAATTTGTCCGAATCGGGCGAATTCAGGCCAATTCCCCCAGCATTTCCGAGCGATAGCCGTCCAGATCGCCCAGCCTGCCATCGCGCACCTTGCGCGCCCAATCGGGATTGGCGATCAGCGCGCGGCCTACCGCAATCATGTCGAATTCGCCCGCTTCCATCCGGCGTTCCAGCTGGCCGAGATCAGTGCTTGTCTCGGTCGTCTGATCCTTGAATGCGCCGAAGAAATCCTTCGACAGGCCGACCGAACCGACGCTCATGGTCGGAACGCCGGTCAGCTTCTTGACCCAGCCCGCGAAGTTCAGCCCGTTCTCGCCATCGATCTCGGGGAATTCCGGCTCCCAGTACCGGCGCTGCGAGCAATGCAGCATGTCCGCGCCTGCATCGATCAGCGGGCGGGTCCATGCTTCCAGCTCGCTGGGTGTCGGGGCCAGACGGCGGGTATAGTCCTGCTGGTTCCACTGGCTGATGCGCAGGATCAGCGGCGTGTCGCCGATCGCCTCGCGCACGGCGCTGACGATTTCGGCGGCAAACTTCGTGCGGTCGGCCAGCGCCGGGCCGCCCCATCCGTCGCTGCGCTGGTTGGTGCCCGACCAGAAGAACTGGTCGATCAGATAGCCATGCGCGCCGTGCAGTTCGACCGCGTCGCAGCCCATGTCCGCCGCCGCGCGCGCCGATTCGACGAACGCCGCGATGGTGTCGATGACGTCCTTCTCGCTCATCGCCTGGCCGTATGGCTCGCCCGGACGGTAGAGGCCCGACGGGCCCTCGGGCGTGGAGGGACGGGGCTTGTCGGGAAACTGCTCACGCACAAGGCCGGTGTGCCAGATCTGCGGCGCGAACAAGCCGCCCTCGCCGTGCACGGCGTCGACCACCCTGTGCCAGCCGGCCAGCGCGTCCTTGCCGTGGAAGAAGGGAATGCCCTGGTCGTTGCGCGCCTCGGGCCGGTTTACCACAGTGCCTTCGGAGATAATCAGCCCCACGCCCCCTTCGGCGCGGCGGCGGTAATATTCGGCCACATCTGCGCCGGGCACCCCGCTGGGCGAGAAATTGCGCGTCATCGGCGCCATGGCGATGCGATTGGGGATCGTCAGACCCCGCAGCGTAAACGGGGTAAATAGGATCGACATGGGTCAGATTGGGTCCTGTGCTGTGCCTGAAACCGTCCAGGTCTGGCCCTTCGCCAGCAAAGCCGCCAGATCGCCGCGGTTCTTGGCTGTCCCCTTGGCGCGGGCGGCCTGCATCTGCTCGGCAATGGCGCCGTCATAGGTGGGACGCGGATCGTCGTAGATCACGCCTAGCACCATCGGGAACGGGCCGAATTCCAGCTCGACCAGCATATGCGCAAGGCTGCGGTTGGTCTGGTCGTGGACCATCACCCCCGCCGCCTGCCAGTCGCCACCCTCAATATCGACCACCTTCAGCGTCATGTTGTCGACATCACGGGCCAGACCCTTGGTCGGCACCTTGTCCTTGCCCGCGCCGAACGCCAGAGGCTCGCCGTGGATCGCCCAGACCTGCGTTTCGGCGGCGACCTTCTTCTGCGTGAAATCGTCGAACACGTCCTTGTTATAGACGATGCAGTTCTGGAAGATCTCGATAAAGGCCGCGCCCTTGTGCGCATGGGCCGCCACCAGCACGTCGCCCAGATCCTTCGACACATCATAGCCGCGCGCCACGAAACGCGCGCCTGATCCCAGCGCGAAGGCGCAGGGGTTGGCGGGCCGGTCGACGCTGCCGGCGGGGCTGGTCGGGCTGGTCGTGCCGCGGCGGCTGGTGGGCGAATATTGCCCCTTGGTCAGGCCATAGATCTCGTTGTTGAACAGCAGGATCTGGCAATCCACGTTGCGGCGCAGCAGGTGCATGGTGTGGTTGCCGCCGATCGACATGCCGTCGCCGTCGCCCGTCACCATCCACACGTCCAGCTCCGGATTGGCCAGCTTGATGCCGGTGACGAAGGCAGGCGCGCGGCCATGGATGGTGTGGAATCCATAGCTCTCGACATAATAGGGAAAGCGGCTGGAGCAGCCGATCCCGCTGACGAACACGGTCTTCGACGGATCCGCGCCGATCTGCGGCAGGGTGCGCTGCACCGCCTTCAGGATCGCATAATCGCCGCAGCCGGGGCACCAGCGCACTTCCTGATCGGTTTCCCAGTCCTTGAGCGTGGTTTCGATCTTGGTGAGTTCGTTCATGGGGCGGGTCCTTACTGCTCGACCGACTCTGGCGTCGGGAGCTGGGTGTCGTTCACGGCAACTTCGCCGCCGATCTGGCCGGGGCGCGGTTCGCCCAGCGCATCGCAGATCGCATCCTCGATCTCGGCAATGGCAAAGGGCTGTCCGCTGGTCTTGGTCAGCGGCTGCGCATCGACAAGGAACTGGTCGCGCAGCACGGTCTTGAACTGGCCGGTGTTCATTTCGGGCACCAGCACCTTGTCGAAACCCTTCAGCAGCGGGCCAAGGTTCTTCGGCAACGGCCAGACATGGCGGACATGCACGTGGCTGACGTCCAGCCCGCGCTTCCTTGCGCGCCGCACCGCCTGGTGGATCGGGCCGTATGTGCTGCCCCAGCCGACCAGCACCAGCCTGCCGCTGTCATTGCCGAGGCACACCTCCTGATCGGGCACCGACACGCCGTCGATCTTGGCCTTGCGCACATCGGTCATCAGCTGGTGGTTCGCCGGATCGTACGAGATATTGCCCGTCAGCGCGTCCTTCTCGATCCCGCCGATGCGGTGCATCAGGCCGGGAGTGCCCGGCTTGATCCACGGGCGCTTGCCGGTCTCGTCGCGCTTGTAGGGAAGCAACTGCTCGCCATTCTTTTCAGTCAGGAACTGCACCGGAAACGGCTCGAAAGTCTCGGGATCGGGCACCTTCCACGGCTCGGCCGCATTGGCGATATAGCCGTCGGTCAGCAGCATCACCGGGGTCATGTACTGCACCGCGATCCGGCATGCCTCGATCGCGCATTCGAACGCATCGGCGGGGCTGCGCGCGGCGACGACCGGCATGGGCGCATCGCCGTTGCGGCCATAGACCGCCTGATACAGGTCCGACTGCTCGGTCTTGGTCGGCAGGCCGGTCGACGGGCCGCCGCGCTGCGAATTGACGATCACCAGCGGCAGCTCGGTCATGATGGCAAGGCCCATCGCCTCGGTCTTGAGCGCAATGCCGGGACCGGACGAGCTGGTGACGCCCAGATGGCCCGCATAGCTGGCACCGATGGCGGCGCAGATCGCGGCGATCTCGTCCTCCGCCTGAAAGGTGGTCACGTCGAACTCGCGAAGGCGGGCAAGGTGATGCAGAATCGCGCTGGCCGGCGTGATCGGATAGCCGCCGAAGAACATCGGCAGTTCGGCCAATTGCGCGCCCGCGACAAGGCCCAGCGACACGCTCTCCGCCCCGGTGATCGTGCGGTAGAGCCCCGGTTCGCTCTCGACCGGATCGACGTGGACCTGCCTGATCGGTCCGGAAATCTCCGCCGTTTCGCCATAGGCATGTCCCGCGTCGAGCGCGGCGATATTCGCGTCCGCCAGTTCGGGTGCCTTGGCGAATTTCTGCTTCAGCCATTGGTGGATCGGTTCGCGCGGACGGTCGAACATCCACAGCGCCAGCCCCAGCGTCCACATGTTCTTGCAGCGCAGCGCTTCCTTGTTGCCAAGGCCGAAGGGCTTCACCGCCTCAAGCGTCTGCGCGCTGATGTCAAAGGCCATCAGGTCCCATTTGGCGAGGCTGCCGTCTTCCAGCGGATTGGTGTCGTATTTCGCCTTGTCGAGGTTGCGCTGCGTGAACTCGCCGCTGTCGGCGATGATCAGCCCGCCGGGGTTCAGCGCCGACAGGTTCACCTTCAGCGCGGCGGGGTTCATCGCCACCAGCACGTCGGGCGCGTCGCCCGCGGTCTCGATCGCGGTCGATCCGAAATTGATCTGGAACGCCGACACGCCGAAAAGAGTGCCCTGCGGCGCGCGGATCTCTGCCGGGAAGTCGGGGAAAGTGGCCAGATCGTTGCCCGCCAGCGCGGTCGACAGGGTGAACTGCCCGCCCGTCAACTGCATGCCGTCACCGGAATCTCCGGCAAAGCGGACGGTTACGGCGTCTGTCACCGCCACGGGATTGCCTGTTTCTGCCATCGCGTACACTCTTCCTGTGGGGCCTTCCTGCCATGCGCGCGGCTTACATGAGAGCCAGGCCGCATGGGAAACGCCCCTTATGTTTTCGAACTAGGTAGGCCGCTCAAGGGTTACAATCGAGAAATACTTTGTATCCCGGCAAGCTGGGCCATATCAGTGGCCTTGCGCAAGACCCTGTCGGGCCCCGCGCAAAAACCGTCATCCTTCATAGACACAGGCCGTTCCTTTCCATGACTTCCCCCACCAAGACCGACCGCGACCCGGCCCGGTTCCGCCCCTGCGCGGGCATGATGATCGTGAACGAGGCGGGCCGCGTGTTCGTGGGCAAGCGCATCGACACCAAGGAAGGCGACTGGTGGCAGATGCCGCAGGGCGGCGTCGATCCGGGCGAGGACATGCGCGAGGCCGCGTTCCGCGAATTGCACGAGGAAACGGGCATAGTGCGCGAGCATGTCGAACTGCTCGCCACCACGCGCGAGGAATTGTTCTATGAACTGCCGCCGCATCTGCACGGCAAATTGTGGGGCGGAAAATATATCGGCCAGCGGCAGAGCTGGTTCCTGCTGCGCTTTACCGGCGGGGACGAGCATATCGACCTGGCCGCTCACGATCCGGCAGAGTTCCAGGAATATCGCTGGATCGAACCCGATCTGCTGCCCGAACTGATCATCCCGTTCAAGCGCCCGGTGTACGAGGAAGTGCTGGCGGAGTTCCGCCCCCTCATCTGAAGAGCCTGCCGTTTCAGTTCTTTTCCGTCGCCGCCATCGTGCCGGGGGCGCCCATGGCTTCGTGCGATCCCGCATCGGCGGATTTCACTTCGGGCAGCGGGCCGCGCGCGATCACCGCGGCCAGCTCCGCCGCCTCGGCGCAGTCGGAACCGCACAGGCTCTGCAGCTTGGCCAGGTTCTGCTCCGCCTTGGCGGTCGCTCCCTTTTCGGCCATGGCCGCGCCCTCGCCCGCGATGGCCTGCAGATTGCCGGGATCGCGGGTCGCCGCCTCGCGGTAATAGTGGATCGCCTGCCCCTGCATGCCGCGCGCGCGGGCCGCATCGGCCAGCTCCAGATAGGTCGAGGCATATCCGGGATCGAGCACCAGCGCCGCCTCGAACCGGTCGGTCGCCGCATCGGCATCGCCCGACGCCAGCGCCGCGCGGCCCATCGCCAGCAGTTCCATGACGCGCGGATCGTCGGTTTGCGGCGCCTGCCCAAAGCTGGTGCTGGCGGTGACCGCGACAGCGAGCGACAGGGCAAGGGCAAGGGGCGAATAACGCATCAACAGCTCCGTAGGCGTGGAGCGCCGGATGGAAGGCGCAGTCATCAAACTGTCGCCCGGTCGTGCTGTTCCGTGCCCAAAGGGGCGGATTGTGCCGGGACGTCAGCCATCGGCCCCAAGGCTATCAGACCAAGACCGCACGCGTGAAGAAAAATCCGTCCGTGCCGTCGTGATACGGGGTCAGCCGGACTCCCTTGCCCCTTGCGCGGCCTGCCGACATCGTGGGCGGATCGGCCCGGAATTGCGGATAGGCCGCTGAAAAACGGTCAAAAACTTCCGCGCCTTCAGCATCCAGCAGCGAACAGACCACATAGACGATCCGCCCGCCGGGGCGCAGCAATTGAGCGGCAATTTCCAGCAGGCGGAACTGCAGGGCCGACAGGCGCTCGATCTCCTGCGGGCTGATCCGCCAGCGCGATTCGGGATTGCGCCGCCATGTGCCGGTGCCGCTGCAGGGCGCATCGACCAGCACCGCATCGGCCTTGCCGCGCCACGCGTCCAGCGCTGCCATCTCGCGTCCGGGGTTCAGCAGGATCTCGCTGATAATGTCCGCGCCAGCCCGGTCGGCACGCGGTCGCAGATTGCCCAGCCGCCGCTTGTCGGTATCGCAGGCGACCAGCGTGCCCGCGTTCTGCATCGCGGCGGCCAGCGCCAGCGTCTTGCCGCCCGCGCCCGCGCACAAATCGATGATCGTCTCACCCGGCTGCGCGCCCACGGCCATGCAGGCCAGCTGGCTCCCGCCGTCCTGCACCTCGATCAGCCCATCCCGATAGGCATCCCACCCCTCGACCGGGGTGCCCGCAGGCAGGCGCAGCGCATGGGGCGCAAGCAGAGGCTCGCCCGCCACCGGCAGTTCCAGCGCATCGCGCGAGGCCTTCAGCGCATTGACCCGAATGTCGAGCGGCGCACGGTCCAGCAGCGCCTCGGCTTCCTCACCCGCAATATCCGATGCCGCCAGCCGTTCGGCCAGCCAGGCGGGTGCGACCCCGCCTCGCGCTGCGCTCTCATCCGCGCCGATGGCCGCAGGGCCATAGGAGGATCCGTCGAACGCTTCGGCCAGTTCGGGCTGCACCTCGGCCAGTCGCAGCATCGCGGCGCGGCCCGTATCGGGCACCGGTCCGCAAGCGCGGATCGCGCCATAGACCAGCTCGCGGATCGCGCGGCGGTCTTTCGATCCGGCATAGCGGCGCGCACGCAGCCCGTCGGCCACCACGCGGTCGGCAGGCGCACCGCCCTCGCGGGCGGCGGTGATGATGCTGTCCAGCAGTTCGATGGCGGCCTGAACGCGTGCGGCAGGCGTCATGCCCCTGCTCCCCCTTTAGATTGCCCGCGCCGCCATTCGGGATGCACCGCGACTGCGCGGCGGTACAATGTCTCGCACCGCGCGACAAAACCGATCTTGGCAAAGAAACTGGCCAGCGCGCCAGAGAAACAGGCGATCACGTCGAACATCACGATCCCGTAAATGGCGACCAGCGCGCCCAGCCCGGCCAGCACGTTCCAGCCATGAAATTTCCACACCGCCAGACCGGCCTCTTCCAATCCGCCACCGTCCTTTTCGCCGCGCCAGATCCACAGCCGCTCGCCCCACACGGCGCGGCTCATCCAGTGGCTGTCATCGCGGGCGGGCGGAAAGCTCAGCGGATTGCGCCACAGCCAGAACGCGGCGATCAGCGCCAGCGGCACCGCCCACCATCCGATCCACAGCCTGCTCCAGCCCACCGCGATGATCACCGGCCACCCGGTGATCAGGCGGCTCCACCCGCTCCACGGATTGGCGTGGCGATCCCACCCCGCCTCGTTCAGCCCGAAGGCTTTCGCAAGGCGGGCCTCGAAACCCATCGCGGCCTCAGCGGCCCTGATAGTTGGGGGCCTCGCGGGTGATGGTGACGTCGTGGACATGGCTTTCCGAAAGCCCCGCATTGGTGATGCGGATGAATTCGGCCTTCTGCCGCATCGACGGAATATCGCCGCAGCCGGTATAGCCCATCGCCGCCTTGATGCCGCCGACCAGCTGGTGAACGACATCCTTGGCGGGGCCCTTGTAGGGGACCTGACCCTCGATGCCTTCGGGCACCAGCTTCATCTGGTCCTTGATGTCCTGCTGGAAATAGCGGTCGGCAGATCCGCGCGCCATCGCGCCCACGCTGCCCATGCCGCGATAGCTCTTGTAGGCGCGCCCCTGGTACAGGAAGGTCTCGCCCGGCGCTTCCTCGGTCCCGGCCAGCATCGATCCGACCATGATGGTCGACGCGCCCGCAGCGATCGCCTTGGCCGCATCGCCGGACGAGCGGATGCCGCCATCGGCGACGACCGGCACGTCGTTCTTCATCGCTTCCTCGGCGCTTTCCATTACGGCGGTCAGCTGCGGCACGCCGACGCCCGCGACGATGCGCGTGGTGCAGATCGATCCGGGGCCGATGCCCACCTTGATCCCGTCCGCGCCCGCGCCGACCAGCGCCTTGGTCGCTTCTGCGGTGGCGACGTTTCCGGCGATGACCTGCACGCTGTTCGACAGCTTCTTCACCCGCTCGACCGCGGCGGAGACGTCCTTGTTATGGCCATGCGCGGTGTCGATCACCACGACATCGACGCCCGCATCGACCAGCGCCTCGGTCCGCGCGAAACCCTTGTCGCCCACGGTCGAGGCGGCGGCCACGCGCAGGCGGCCCGCGCTGTCCTTCGTGCTATCGGGGAAGGTCACGGCCTTCTCGATATCCTTCACCGTGATCAGGCCGATGCAGTGGTAATTATTGTCGACCACCAGCAGCTTCTCGATCCGGCGCTGGTGGAGCAGGCGGCGCGCTTCCTCCTGCCCGATGTCGGCGCTGACGGTGGCGAGGTCGTCCGCGGTCATCAACTCCTTCACCGGCTGTGCGTCATTGGCGGCAAAGCGCACGTCGCGGTTGGTCAATATGCCGACCAGCCGTCCCGATCCCTCGACCACCGGGATGCCCGAGATGCGGTTCGCCTGCATGATCGCGCGCGCCTCGCCCAGCGTCGCCTCGGGGTCGATGGTGATGGGGTTCACCACCATGCCGCTTTCAAAGCGCTTCACCTGCCGCACGGCGGCGCATTGCTCTTCGATGGTGAGGTTGCGGTGCAGCACGCCCATGCCGCCCATCTGCGCCATGACGATGGCCATGTCCGCCTCGGTCACCGTGTCCATCGCGCTCGACAGGATCGGTATGTTCAGCGCGATCTCGCGTGTGATGCGGGTGCGGGTATCGGCCATGCTGGGCACGATGTTCGATTCCGCGGGACGCAGCAGAACGTCGTCGAAGGTCAGGCCCAGCGGGATTTCAGATGTGATGCGGTTCGCCACGGGACTTGCCTGCCTTCATATATGCGTGAGGGGAGAATCGTGGCGGCCCATGTAACCAGATGCCCCCCCTTCCGCTAGAGGGGGATCACGCATTTATTTCGCCCCCGCCGCGCTTGCGCGAAACGGGGGCGGGACGATCGGATTATTGCCCGAATCGCCCTTATTGCGCCGTCCAGCCGCCATCGACCGATATATTCGTGCCGGTGATATTGTCCGCCGCCTTGCCGCACAGGAACATCGCGACCGCGGCGATATCCTCGGCGGTGGAGAACTTCTTGGTCGGTTCACGCTCCAGCAGGACGTCGTTGATCACCTGCTCGCGGGTCATGCTGCGCGCCTTCATCGTGTCGGGGATCTGGTCCTCGACCAGCGGGGTCCAGACATAGCCCGGGCTGATGCAATTGGCGGTGACGTTCTGCTCGGCCAGTTCCAGCGCGATGGTCTTGGCCAGCCCCGCCAGCGCATGCTTGGCCGAGACATAGGCCGACTTGAACGGCGATGCGGTCAGCGAATGGGCGCTGGCGGTAAAGATGATGCGGCCCCAGCCTTTCTGCCTCATGCCGGGAATGGCAAGCCGCGAGCAATGGAACGCGCTCGACAGGTTGAGCGCGATGATCTGGTCCCATTTCTCGACCGGGAATTCGTCGACCGGGGCGACATATTGCATGCCAGCATTGCAGATCAGGATATCGACCGCGCCGAACGCGTCCAGCGCTGCCTTCATCAGGCTTTCGCAGCCTTCGGTCTTTGTCAGGTCGCCGCCCGCATAGATCGCCTTCGCCCCGCTCGCCGCTTCCAGCGCGGCGCGTTCCTTCTCGATCTCCGCCTCGTCGCCGAACCCGTTGATGACAAGGTTCGCCCCCTCCGCCGCCAGGGCCTTCGCATAGGCGAGGCCGATGCCCGAAGTGGAACCGGTGACGAGGGCGGTCTTGCCGGAAAGGAACATTTCAGTCTCCATCATGTTTTGGAAATCGCTAGGCTTTGGGCCAGGCGGGCCGAATCGCGGCCCAGGGTCTACGGGGGTAACGATGCGGCTCAATGACATTTCCCGCAATATCCGGGTTCGCGACCAGCGCGGAAGCGGCGGCGGCGGTCTCGGCGGCGGCGGCAAGCTGGGCTGCGGCGCGGTGGTGCTGGCCATCGCGGGCTATTTCATCTTCGGCCTCGATCCGATGTCCACGCTGGGCATGGTCGATTCGGTGCAGACCGATGCCCCCGTGCAGACCGGCGGCCAGACGCTGGAGGAAAGCTGCAGCGTCAACGAATACAGCCGCGAGACCTGCGCCGCGCTATCCTCGCTCGACGCGACATGGCAGCCGCTGTTTCAGCAGGCGGGAATCCCCTTCACGCAGCCGACACTGAATTTCTATGACGGGCGCGGCCAGTCGGGCTGTGGCGCGGCGCAAAGCGCGATGGGGCCGTTCTATTGCCCCTCCGATCAGGGCATCTATATCGACACCAGCTTCTACGATCAGCTCGACCGACAGCTTGGCGCGGGCGGCGATTTCGCGCGCGCCTATGTGATGGCGCACGAATATGGCCACCACGTCCAGAACCTGACCGGACAGGCGACGCAGGTCCGCCAGCTGCAACAGCAGAACCCCGGCGCGGCCAATCGCATACAGGTCGCGATGGAACTGCAGGCGGACTGCTATGCAGGCGTATGGGCGGCAAAGAACCGCGAACTGATGGAACCCGGCGATATCGAGGAAGGCATGACCGCCGCATCCTCGATCGGCGACGACACGCTGACGCAGGGCCGGGTCAGCCCGGACAATTTCACCCACGGCACCAGCGCCCAGCGCATGGAATGGCTGCAACGCGGTCTCAAGACCGGCGATGAGGATCAATGCGACACATTTTCCGCGCTTCTACGATAGGTACCGCCGCCTTGGCCGCCATGATCGCCACGGCGGCGGCGGCCCAGCAGGTCGATGACGATGGCGTGAAGGTAGAGGAGATCCCGCTCCAGCCGCTGCGCGACCTCAACCTTGAGAAGGAGGAGATCCCGCCGCTGCTGGTCGATATCGGCAACCATCCCTATTCGACGGGCGGGCTGACCGATTGCGCAGTCATCGGCGCCGCGATCAGCGACATCGACATCATGCTCGGCCCCGATATCGACGTCCCGCGCGAGGAACGTTCGGACGTCGACAAGGGCGTCGATTTTGCGGGCGAGACGGCGCAGGACATCATCGGCGGGCTGATCCCGTTTCGCGGTCTTGTGCGCGAAATCTCGGGCGCGAAGGCGCAGGAACGCTATCTCAGCCAGCTGATCGTGGCCGCGGACGTGCGCCGCGCGTTTCTAAAGGGCATCGGCATCGAACGCGGCTGCGAAGCGCCCGTAAGGCCGCTGACCGACGGGGCCGGCGTGACCGCACCCTCCGCAGACTGATAGGCGAAAGGGCGCGGGCAGATGTCCCGCCCGCGCCCGTTCGTCATGCCTGCATCCGTCACGCCTGCACAGGCCGCCCCACGCCCGACCAGTCGATATTGCGCGTCGCATACATCACGCCCGCCAGCGCCGCGAACAGCAGCAGCGAACCGATCAGCAGCGACCAGGCCTCAAGGCTGAGCAGCACGAACAGCAGCGCGTAAAGCCCCGCCAGCAGCCCGCCCATGACCCGCGCCCGCTTCCAGCTTTTCAGCACCGACGCGCTATAGGCGGTGAGCAGGCCGACTATGGCCGCGCTCGCCACCAGATAGGCGATGGTAAAGCCCGTCACCTCGGCAAAGGCCAGCAGCAGCACGAAGAAAAGCACCAGCCCCGCGCCCGTCAGCAGATATTCCGCCGCCGCGACCGCGACCCCTGCCACCACGTCGAACATCAGAAAGGTCAGAAAGGTGAACCCGATGATCAGGAAGCCGTATTTCACCGACCGGTCGATGCGGCTGTAAAGATCGACCGGCTCGACCAGCCCGATGGTGGCGACGCGCGCCTGCGATCCTCCGGGTGCGGCGATGTCGACCGTTTCCGGCCCGACGAAAGGCGCTTCCAGATCGCTGGTCATCGCCAGCCCCTGCCCCAGCGCGAGGTCGGGAATTGCGAAGCCCGCATTGAACCCATCGTCTGAGATGGCGGGATCGCCCGGCAAAAACCCGCCCGAAAAGCTGGGATGCGGCCAGGCGGATGTCACCTGCCACTCGGTATTGCCGCCGCGCGGGACAAGGCTGATCGTCTCGCTGCCGCGCAGGCCGTATGACCACCCGACATTCAGCGGCGCACTGCCGTCCCAATCGGGAAAGCCGTGAAACCCCGCTCCGCCCGTCGCGAGCGGACCGCCGCCGGGCCGCGTCGCCAGCACCTCGCCATTGGCGGTGACCTTGCTGTCGCTCTGCAGACCGCGCGGGTCCGATACGCCGAAACGCAGTTCCGCCCGGGCGGGCATCAGGCTGGCGGGATCGATGCCCTGCCGCTCCAGATCCTCCGGCATGGCAAAGCGCGCCGTGCCCGTCACCGCCGCATTATAGAGGACCGAGGCATAGATCGACTTCTGCCTGACCTGCGGGTCCAGCGCGGTCGCGACCGCCTGCTCGACCGGCGAGAGGTAAAGCTCGCGCGTGACGTTGGAGAGTTTCGAGGTCTGCTTGCCGTCGACCACGCTGTTTTCGGTGATCGTCTGCGTATAGGGAATGACCAGCACCGGCCCGGTGATCAGCTGCGCGCCGCCCCAGCCCTGCGTGATCGTCTGATGCGCATTTCGCGACTGGTCCTGCCGGTCCCACACCAGCGCATAGACCATCATCAGCGGCACCGCGAGCGCGCCCGCCACCAGCAGCGCGAACAGCAGCTTCATGCCGGGCGATCGGTGCTTTCGTTCAGGCGGGTCTTCGTATGAAAAGGATTGTTCGGCGTTCGACACGGGTGTCGTCTCCCCACTTTTGATGGAGAGACGAACCGTGCTATTTCAGCGATGAATTGAATATGAACTCCTGGGGTCGACAGGAATCCGGCCGATCCCGCTCAATGATGGTCCGCATGCATGTCGCGGCGCATCTCGGCCAGTTCGGCATCCAGTTCGGCCAGCGCTTCGGCGCGCACATCCGCCGACATCGACGCGCTGGACGCGATCGCGACGCGCGCGCCTTCAACCCCGGCAATCGCGGCCTGCATCGCGGCGCGTTCGATCGCGCCTTCGTCGATCACGTGTTCCTGCACGATGCGGTTCCGGCCATCGGGTCCCCTCTGGCTCACGCGGATGGTACGAACCTTGCCATCGGCGGACACGCTTTCATGCACCTGCGGCGCGGCAGCGGCGGCGCGCATCGCCTCGCGGGTCGAATGGCGGATCTGGACGCGCGCACGCTCCATCTCGGCAGAGGCGCGCTTCAGCTCGGCCTCGACGCGGGCGCGTTCGGCCTTACTCATGTCGTGGTTGCCGCGGATCTCGTGCATTTCGCGGCGCAGTTCGGCCTGCTCGCGCGCCATTTCGGCATCGGCGTGCTCCAGCTCGCGCTTCGTTTCGAAGATCCAGCTGTCGGTGCCGTCGGAATAGGTGCCGAATGCGGGTGCTTCGGGCGGCAGCGGCGGCTCGGGCGGCATCGGCGGCTCGGGCGGAAGCGTCGCTTCGGGCGGCTGCGGCGCGGGGGGCGGCATCGGCACATCGGGCGCGGCCGGCACCGACGGCGGTGCGGGCACTTCCGCGATCTGCGCCTCGGCATAGGAAATCGAGGCGGTCAGCGGTACGGCGAGAAGGGCTCCCGCGCCGATCAGCAGCAATCCAGTGCGGCGGCGCAGGCGGGAGGGGGACATGGCAAGGCTCCTTAAACGATGTACGATGGCCTTTTCGCCCAGCAATGGCCCGATCTCCCGAAATCCCGCCATGGGGGCTGCAAGCGCGAGGTTCTGTTCGCGTGCCGATGCGGCGATCACCGATCCGTAATGCGCGCGGGTGGCAGCATCGCGGCCCCCGTCGGCAAGCGAATCCATGACGCGCGCATCGCACGCGGCTTCCTGGTCCCGCCGCATCGCGCGCCAGCCCAGCCACGCGATCGGATTGAACCAGTGCAGCGCCAGCAAGGGCTGCGCGGCAATATTGGCGAGCAGATCGTGCCCGCGGTGATGGGCAATCTCATGTGCGATGGCGAGATCGCGGCCTGTGCTGTCGAGATCGGCCATGAAACCGACCGGCATGGCGATGACCTTGTCGAACACGCCGAAGGCCACGGGTGCGCGGACGGCATCGGTCTCGACGAGGCGAATGTCCTCCCACTCGCCCACCGGACGCGCGCCTTTCAGCAGCATGCGGCGCATCGCGTGATAGGACCCCCAGCGCCAGACGAGGAACGCGGCGGCCACAGCCAGCCAGACGAACACCAGCGATCCGACCAGCACATCGGGCGCGATCAGCGAAGGCGCAGGGTCGCCCATTGCGGCAAGGTCGGCGGGCGGCAGGACCGGCGGCGCCTTGTCTGCGAACAGCGGGACGTTTGCGGTCATCGCGGCGTCGGCCACCGGCGCAGCCTCTTCGGCGGGGCGCATCCATGCAGGCAGCACCAGCGGCGGCAACGCCAGCCGGATCATCGGCAGCGCCCACAGCGCATAGGCCGCGCGCGGCCCGAACCACCGCGCCACGGGCCGGCGCAGCAGCAGCGCCGCGGCGATCAGCACGCCGGTCCCGATCAGCGTATCGACGGCATAGTCCAGAAAGGTGATGTCCCCGATCATTTCCTGAGCTCCCTCAGCAATCCCTCGATCTCGGTCAAATCGCGCTCGCTCAGCGCTTCGGCTTCGGCCAGATGGGCGAACAGGCTGGCCGCGCGGCCGCCGAACAGCCGATCGAGCAGGCGGCGCGATTCGCTGCCCAGAAAAGCCTCGCGCCCGATCAGCGGCGAATAGAGAAAGCGGCGGCCATCCGGCTGTGTCGCGATGGCGTTCTTGGCGACCAGACGCGACAGCAGCGTCTTGACGGTCGCAAGGCTCCAGCCCTTTTCTTCGTCCACGCGCTCCGCCACCTGCGATGCGGTCAGCGGCTCGCCCGCATCCCACAGCGCTTCCAGAACCGATTGCTCGGCTTCGGAGATGCGGTCGGCGGCGGGGTCTGGCATGAATCGTTCCCGGATGGCTTGAAGTTCGACTACAGCTGTAAACGAAACCGACTACATCTGTAAACGCCAGTTGCGCCCCAACCATGTCGCCGGTCGAGCGGTCTATGTCGTTCGTCGGCCAGCAGCCAATGCCATGACCGCTTGCGCCCCCGCCGCGGCAGCGCAATACTCACGCCCATGATCCGCATGCTCACCCTTGCCTCCGCCCTGTTGCTGGCCATGCCCGCTGCCGCCCAGCCTGCCGCCGACCAGCCGGTGCCCACGCCCGCCGCGACAGCCGCGCAGGCCACACCGCAGGCGCCGACGGCAAGCGACACGAGCCTCGCGCCGCAAACCGAGCTGGTCGCGATCGAGACCGCGCTGGGCACGATCACCGTCGCGCTGGAAACCGAACGCGCGCCGGTCACCTCGGCCAATTTCCTGCGCTATGCGGCGGAAGAACGGTTCGACGGGGCGGAGTTCTACCGCGCGATGCGGCTCGACTGGGGCGAACAGCCCAACGGGCTCATCCAAGGCGGCGCGCAGGGCTATCCCGACCGCGTGCTGCCACCCATCGCGCATGAACCCACCGACCAGACCGGCATCACGCACAAGCGCGGCACGATCTCGATGGCGATGCTCGAACCCGGCAGCGCGACCGGCGACTGGTCGATCCTGCTGTCCGACATGCCCGGACTCGACGCCGATCCCGCCAGCGAGGATCCCGCCCGCCGCGCAGGCTATGCCGCCTTTGGCCACGTGGTCGACGGGATGGACGTGGTCGAGGCGATCTGGAACGCCCCGCTCGATCCCGACAAGGGCGAAGGCTGGATGAAGGGCCAGATGCTGGCCCAGCCGGTGAAAATGATCACCGTGCGAAAAGTGGGGGACTAGACCGCTGCCACGCCGCGCTGGTCGCGCAATATCGCCCATCCGGCGATGAACAGCCCGGCCACCACCGGCCCCACCACGATACCGGTGATGCCCAGCGCCGCGATCCCGCCCAGCGTGGTGACAAGGATCACCCAGTCAGGCAGCCCGGTGTCGCGCCCTACCAGAATGGGCCGCAGCGCATTGTCGGCCAGCCCGATCACCAGCACGCCCGACCCGATCACCACCAGCCCCTGCCAGATCGCGCCGGTCGCCAGCAGATAGATCGCGGCAGGCACCCACACGATGGCGGGCCCGACCGCGGGCAGCAGCGAGAAGATCGCCATCAGCAGGCCGAACAGCAGCGCAGCGGGCAGGCCCACGATCCAGAAAGTGATCGCCCCCAGCGCGCCCTGCACCAGCCCGACGACGATCGACCCCTTGATGGTCGCGCGCGTCACCGCGACGAAACTGGCAACCAGCCTCTCGGCGATGGCGGGCTGCATCGGCAGGCTGGACTGCACCGTCGCGGTCAGTTCCTCGCCGTCGCGCAGCAGGAAGAAGGTGGCGTAAAGCCCCACCGCGAAGGACAGCACGAACCCCAGCACGCCGCCGCCGATCTCCAGCGCCTTGCCCGCGATCATGCCGACGCTCTGCTGCAGCAGTTCCAGCGCGCGCTGTTGCAGCACGTCGAACTCGCCATATCCCGAATTGTCGACCATCGCCTGCAGCCGCGCGGGCAATGCGTCATAGCCCCAGCGGAAATATTCGCTGGCATCCATCTGCTCTTCCTGGATCGCCAGATAGATGCCGGTCGCCTGGTCGACGATCATGGTGCCGATGATCATCAGCGGAATGACGACCGCGAAGGTGATGACCAGCAGCGTCAGCGCCGCCGCCCGGTTGCGCTTGCCCCCCATGTTGCGCAGCACGCGGCGATAGAGCGGCTGGAACATGATCGCGGCCAGCACCGCCCAGAACAGCGGCGTCAGGAACGGCCATGCGATGGCCGCCAGCAGAACGGTGATGGCCAGCAGGAACAGCAGGAAACCGCCATGCTCGATCTTGGCTCTGCGGGTCTGCTCGTCCATGCGCCTATACCCCTTCCAGCAGGCGTTCGGCCTGCGCCCGCGCCTCGGGCGTGATTTCCGCGCCCGACAACATGCGGGCGATTTCCTCGACCCTTTGCCCCGCGTCCAGCATGCGGACAGAGGTGCGCGTGACCGTGCCCTCGCTCGATTTCGCGATCATGTAATGGCTGCCCCCGCGCGCCGCGACCTGCGGGCTGTGGGTGACGGCCAGCAATTGCCCCGCCGCGCCTTCCGCGCCGCCGGACGAACCGCCTGCCAGCCGCGCCAGCCGGTCGCCGATCGCGCTCGCCACCGCGCCGCCGACGCCGCGGTCGATTTCGTCGAAGATGATGACCGCCGCGCCGCCTTCCTCCGCCAGAGCGACCTTGAGCGCGAGGATGAAGCGCGACAATTCGCCGCCAGAGGCGATCTTGGCCAGCGGTGCATAGGGCGCGCCCGGATTGGTCGCGATCAGGAATTCGACACCGTCCATGCCATGCGGGCCCCAGCGCTCCTCGGGCAGGCGCTGAACCGCGGTGCGGAACTTCGCGGCGTCCAATTTCAGCGGCGCCAGTTCGGCCGCGACCGCCTTGTCCAGCCTGCGCGCCGCCTCGGCCCTTGCCGCGGACAGGGTTTCCGCCTCGGCATGGTAATGCGCGCCCGCATCGAAGGCCTTGCGCTCCAGCGCGGCGATGCGTTCGCCCGAATGGGTGATCGCGTCGAGCGCCTCGCGCATCGCCTCCAGCTTTGCAGGCAGCGCGTCGACCTCGACATCGTGCTTGCGGGCAGCGGCGCGCAGGTCGAACAGGCGGCGCTCGGTCTCGTCCAGAACCTGCGGATCGAAGGCCAGCGCCTCGTTCGCACGGTTCAGCGCTTCCTCCGCCTCGCCCCCCTCGATCAGAGCGCGGTCCAGCGCGGCCAGCGCCTCGCCCAGCGCGGGGTGATCCTCGGCAATGCGGTCGAGCTTGCGCGCGGCGGAGCGCAATTGCGCCAATGGCCCGTCGGACCCTGCGAACACATGCCCCAGATCGGACAGGTCGTCCGCCAGACGCTCGCCCTTCTGCATGTCGGCGCGGGCCAGCGCGAGCTCCTCCTCCTCGCCCGGCACGGGGGCCAGCTTCTCAAGCTCCTCGACATGGGCGGTCAGCAGTTCCTCTTCGGCCTGCGCATCGGCGGCGACGCGCTTCGCCTCGGCCAGCGCGTCCTCGGCCTTGCGCCATGCGGCCCACGCCTCGGCCACGCGGCTTTCATCCATGCCGGCATAGCGGGTCAGAAGTTCGCGGTGGCCGCGCGGGTTCACCAGCCCGCGGTCGTCATGCTGCCCGTGCAGTTCCACCAGCGCGGGCGCGAGCGAGCGCAGCACCGCCACCCCCACCGGCTGCCCGTTGACGAAGGCCTTGGACCCGCCATCCGCCTTGACCTGCCGCCGCAGCAGCAACGGCTCGCCCGGCTCGATCTCGACCCCCGCATCCTCAAGAGCGTCCGCCAGCAGCGGCGGCATGGCGGCGAATTCGAAGGTGGCAGTGACGCTCGCCTTGTCCTCTCCGGCGCGCACCAGCGACGTTTCCGCGCGGTTGCCCAGCACCAGCCCCAGCGCGTCGAGCAGGATCGACTTGCCCGCCCCCGTCTCGCCCGTCAGCACGCCGAGCCCCGCACGGAAATCGAGGTCGAGCGCCTCTATCAGGACGATATTGCGGATCTGCAGGCTGGTCAGCATGGTCGCGTCGATAAATGGACTGTCGGCGCGGATTTCACCACCGTCTCCCCAGCCCGCGCACAATATGCCCCCAGCTTTTCCACAGCTTTACCCCGTTTCCCGTCACAGCGCTGTCACAACGTCGCCGAACCGCAACAACGGGCGGGCATAGAGGCCGTAATAGAGATGAAAAGCCGGATACCGCAAGCTTGAGCGCAAGATCAGGGGGCCGATCATGACCAATATCGCGCGGAACGAGATCTTTACGAAAACCGGGTCTGAAACCACGATTGCCGACACGATCATGTCACCGGGCTCGCTGCCCGAATGGCTGGACTTGCCCGAACCGCGCGGCTTTCGGCCAAAGCGCAAATATCGCACCCTCTATATTTCCGACGTCCATCTCGGCACGCCGGGCTGCAACGCCGAACTGCTGATCGATTTCCTGTCGGGGGTGGAGTGCGAGACGCTCTACCTCGTCGGCGACATCGTCGACGGCTGGCGGCTGAAAAAGGGCTGGTACTGGCCCGACGCGCATAACGAGGTGGTGCGCCGCATATTGAAGATGGCGCACAGGGGCACGCGCGTCATTCTGGTCGCGGGCAACCATGACGAGATGCTGCGCAGCTATGCCGGTATGCATTTCGGCGGGGTCGAGATCGCGAACGAGGTGATCCACACCACCGCCGACGGCCGCCGCCTGATGGTCGTGCACGGCGATGCGTTCGACGGGGTGGTGCTCTATGCCCGCTGGCTCGCCTTCGCGGGCGATCAGGCCTATGCGCTGCTGCTGAAATCCAACATCTGGCTGAACCGCTGCCGCCGCCTGCTCAAGCTGCCCTACTGGTCGCTGTCGGCCTATCTGAAGCACCGCGTGAAGAACGTCGTCCAGTTCGTCTGCGATTTCGAGGAAGCGGTCGCCCATGCCGCGCGCGAACGCGGCGTTGACGGGGTGGTGTGCGGGCACATCCATTGCGCGGAAATCCGACAGATCGGCGACATCACATATTACAACGACGGCGACTGGGTCGAAAGCTGCACCGCGATTGCAGAGGATTTCGACGGCGCGATGCGGATCATCGACCACGCCGCCGACGTGCGCGAACGCGACCGGCTGGCCCGCGAGGCGCGCCAGAACGCGCCCGCCCCGCAAAGCGCCTCCGCCCAAGACAGCGCGCCCACAGGCGTTCCCGGCCCCGCCATCGTCCCCGAAACCGAACCGGCAGCCGCCTGATCGTGACAGGCGCGCAGCCGCCCGGCACACCGCCCATGCCCCGCCGCATCCTGCTGGCGACCGACGCATGGACGCCGCAGGTGAACGGCGTGGTCCGCACGCTGGAGGAAACGGTCGCACGTCTTCGCCAGCGCGGCCACCAGGTCGAATTGGTCACGCCAGACCTGTTCATGAACATGCCGATGCCGTTCTATCCCGAAATCCGCCTCGCCATGGTGCCCGGCAACGGGGTGACGCGCCGGATAGAGGCATTTCGCCCCGATCTCGTCCATATCGCCACCGAAGGGCCGATCGGCTGGGCCGCGCGCCGCTGGTGCCTTGCGCATGACATGCCCTTCACCACCGCGTTCCACACGCGCTTTCCCGATTATGTCGCGGTGCGCACGGGGCTGTCGGCAGAGCGGATCTGGCCGCTGATGCGGCGCTTTCACGCACCCTCGCGCACCGTGCTCGCCGCGACGCCCAGCCTGCGCGCCGAATTGACCGGCCGCCGGATCGGCCCGGTCGCGCCATGGTCGCGCGGGATCGATGCGGATCTGTTCAACGTGGACGCAGTGCCCGACCCGGCCCTGCGCGCCCTCCCCGGCCCGGTGCTGCTCTATGTCGGCCGCGTCGCGCCCGAGAAAGGCCTCGAGGATTTCCTCGGCGCGCGGCATCACGGCACGAGGGTCGTGGTCGGCGACGGTCCCGCGCTCGCCGGGCTGAAGGCGAAATATCCGGATGCCGTGTTCACTGGCCGCCTGACCGGCAAGGCGCTCGCCAGCGCCTATGCGGCGGCGGATTGCTTCGTGTTTCCCAGCCGGTCCGACACTTTCGGGCTTGTAATGGTCGAGGCGCTGGCCTGCGGCGTGCCGGTCGCGGGCTATCCGGTGCAGGGGCCGATCGACATCGTGGGGCCCAAGGGGCGCGGCGGGATGAGCGAACTTGCCCGCGTAATCGGCGCGGTGGACGAAGACCTCGATACCGCCATCGCCCATGCCCTGCTCGCCAGCCGCAGCGATTGCGCCGCCTATGGCGCCAGCTTCAGCTGGGAGGCGGCGACCGACCAGTTCGTCGCCGCATTGGGCGCGGTGCTGGAAGACGATCCCCCTCTGGCAGACGGAACCGCCCCGCTGGCGGCGTGAATCGCCTGTTTTCGCGGAACCGGAACCGTTTTCGCGCTTATCCTATATAGAGGATGACGCCGTAAGGCCCCCACGACCCCATCACAGACCGCCGCGGCGCCATCGTTCCCTTCTGTTACGAAAACGGAGAACGATCATGGCCGACACAACTGAACGAACCGCCGGAAACACGAGGACCGTCCGCGAGATGGTCGACGCAGGCCACGCGATGGAACGCGACGAGGGCAAGGACCTCATCGCCTCCGACCGGGTCGAGGGCACCGCCGTCTATCGCCCCGATGGCGAAAAGATCGGGCGCATCCATCACTTCATGGTCGGCAAGCGCAATGGCCGCGTCGAATATGCGGTGCTCAGCTTTGGCGGCTTCCTTGGCATGGGCGCGGAACATCGCCCCGTCCCGTGGGAAGCGCTGGACTATGACACCGGCCTCGGCGGCTATGTCGTGTCGGCCGATGAGGACGTGCTGAAGGCCAGCCCCACCATCGACCCCGCCGACCGACTGGCCTGGGACCGCGCCTTTGCGACGCAGATCTACGGCTATTGGGGCGTGCCCTACTGACAGCGCCCCCGATCCGGCGCCGCCCCTATACGGGCGGCGTCATCACGCTGAAGACGAAGCCCACGGTCCCCGCCCCGAACACGGCGGCGCTGCCCAGTTGCGAGGCAATGCGCGCGTGGCGGTTGCGGAATGTGGGCAGGAACAGCAGTAGCGCAAGGCCGACGGCCATGAGGATGATACCGATCTGTGTCATTTCAGTCCCCCCGTTGCTGGCATGAATGCCGGGTCGAGGGTGCTGCCGCGCGCCTTAACGGAAAGCTGAAATTAATCATGAACGGCGGCGGCCAAGGCGTCCGCACCGCCCTGCCCGCATGGCCCACGCCTGAGAAACATCGTCCGCCATGCACGACGAAACTGGACATCTCGCCGCATATTTGATGAACTCGCGCCGATAGCGCACCGGGGGGCCGCGCGGCTGGCTGGCCGCATTCCTGTCAGGGCGAAAAGCAAGAGGATGCCGGGTCTGCGATTTTCATCCGGGGGGACCTGATCGATGCTGCCTGACCGTTACGCCGAAGACCGTTACGCCCAAGACCAATACGCTGGCGATTGCGATTTCATCGACACCGCCCTGCCCGCCGATCGGCAGGAAGAGCTTTCGGGGCGCGGTTTCAACCGCCGCCAGATCGGGCGCATCGCGATGATGCTGGGCGGGGGCGCCGCGATGGCGAGCTTCGGCCGGCCCGCGCTGGCCCAGCAATCGGGCCCCGCCGTGGTCGGCGCGCTGCGGATCGCGTCGAACGAATGCTGGACCGGCCCGTTTTCCGAAGGCGTCGCCGCCGCGGCCATGATGGCCAGCCAGGGCAACCGCTATGAACCCGACAACAACCACGCGAAACTGGCCGCCGCCGTCGCCGAGGTGGAGGGGCTGCCCGAGGATCGCATCCTCGCCTGGCCCGGTTCCAGCGATCCGCTGAACCGCGTGGTCGTCACCTTCTGCTCGCCCGAACGCGGGCTGGTCACCGCCAACCCCAGCTATGAACAGGCGTGGCGGACCAGCGAATGGCTGGGCGTCCCGCTAAGCCGCGTTCCGCTGACCGCCGATCACCGGCACGACGTTCGGGCGATGCTGGCGGCCAATCCCCGCGCCGGCCTCTATTACGTGTGCTCGCCCAATAACCCGACCGGCACCGTCACCCCGATCGAGGACATCGTCTGGCTGGCGCAAAACAAGCCGAAAGACGCGGTGCTGGTGGTGGATGAGGCCTATATCCACTTCTCAGGCACGCCCAGCGCCGCCGCGCTGGCCGCCAGCCGCGACGATGTGATCGTGCTGCGCACCATTTCCAAGCTGTTCGGCATGGCCGGGATGCGGCTGGGCCTGACCTTCGCCCACCCTGCGCTGTACGAACGGATGATGCGCTATGACGGGGAGCAGGTGACCTTCATGGTCCCGATGACCGCCATCGCCTGCGGCACGGCCAGCCTGCCGCTCGCCGCCAAGATCGCCGCCCGCCGGGACCAGATGATCGCGGTGCGCGAGGAAACGCTGGATCACATGAAAAAGCGCGGCATCGCCACCATCGGATCGCAGGCGAACATGTTCATGGCCGACTGGGGCGCATTGGGGACCCCTGCCGACATGCAGCAGAAATTCCTCGATCAGGGTGTCCAGATCGGCCGGTCATGGGACGCATGGCCGACGATGAGCCGGATCACCATCGGTTCGGCCGAGGACATGCAGACATTCCGCCTTGCCCTCGACCGGATCCTGATGGGCTAGCCTGCCGGATCAGGCCGCCTTTTTCTTGAAAAGCAGCGTCATGCGGTCGCTCTCGCCGATGGCGGCGCGCGCCGCGCGGGTCGCCTCGTCGTCCGCGCCGCTATAGCTGGGCGGCAGCGACCAGACGCCGCCCTCCCAATTGGCGGGGTCCTTGGCATTGGCGTTGATCTCGCTCGCCTCGACCAGTTCGAAGCCCTGCGCCTCGACCATTGCGATGACGTCCGCTTGCCGCAGATAGCCGTTCGATCCGGTCACGTAATCGTCGGGCGCATCGGCGCGCGCGCGGTGCTGGACGATGCCCAGCATGCCGTCCGGCTTCAGCAGCGCATGGATCCGCTCAAGCTCCGTCGCGGCGATGCCCATGCGGGTCAGATTATGCATCTCGCGGAAGATCAGCACGCGGTCGACGGTGCCGTTATGCTCGGCGCCCAGATCGGCACTGGTGATATTGTCGACCGCCGCGCCCGACAGGTTCCACGTGGGGCTCTTTTCGGCGAAATTCGGCACCAGCTTGGACATATAGGTCCTGCCGCCCTCGTCCTCGATCAGCGAGGGATCGGGATTGAGCCCGATGTAACGCCCGTCAGGCCCCAGATAGGGCACCAGCACGCGCGTGTACCACCCGCCCGATGGCATGAAATCGGCAACCGTCATGCCCGGCTTCACCTGGAAGAATGCCAGCGTCTCGGCGGGATGGCGATACTGGTCGCGCGCCTTGTCCTCGGCGCGGTTGTCCTGCATCAGCGCGGCGTGCATGGCAGGGTCATGCTGGGCGGCACTGGCGTGATGATCGGCCCATGCGGCGGTTGGAACGGCAACCGCAAGCGCAAGGGGCGCGATGGCAGCGGCATACGACTTCAAACGCATATCGGTTCTCCCGGAAATTTCTGGCGGATTGCCTGTGCATGCGATCTTAGGGTGCCCTGCCCCCATAACAAGCGCCGCGAGCGTTCCGGGCGAGAAAAATGGACGATCCGGGCCGAATGGCGAACCGATCAGTCGCTTTCCGTCAAAAGACCCCCGCCCAGCAGCAACAGCAGCTTCACGTCGATCGCCTTGCCCGCCGCGCGCGCCTCGGCCACGAAGCCTTCGATCCCGTCCAGCGGCACCCGGTGCGCGGTGATGTCCTCGCCGCCCACACCGCCGCCTTCGCCGATCTTGGTCAGGCCCCGCGCGCGCACCAGCGTGAAACTCTCGCTCACCATGCCGGGCGAGGAATGGAACTCGCCCACATCCTCCAGCGTGGCCGCGCGATAGCCGGTTTCCTCCTCCAGCTCGCGCCCCGCCGCGGCCAGCGGACCCTCGTCCGCCGCGCTATCATCATCGCCGATCAGCCCGGCGGGAAGCTCGATACAGGGCTTGCCCAAGGGCACGCGATATTGCTCGACCAGCAGGACATGGCCGTCCTCGACCGCAAGGATCACCGCGGCGCGGATCGACCTTGCGCGCGAGACATATTCCCAGCGCCCCCGCTGCTTGGCGACGATCCAGTTTCCTTCCCAGCGGATATGCTCGGGCGCGTCCCTATCGGCGGTCATGCAAATTCCTACAGCTCGATCAGGCGATCGGGGATTTCGTTCTCGTCATCGTGCGCGCGCGGGAAATGCTCGGCCAGAACCTTGCCGACATGCTCTACGCCCGACACCATCGCGGCGGCCGTGCGCCCCTCTTTCAGCTCGCCCAGCATGTCGATCATCGCCTCGCCCCAGACCTCGTCGGGCACCTTGTGGGCGATGGCGGCATCGGCGACGATCTCGGCCCGGTGCTCGCGCATCGACAGATAGATCAATATGCCGGTGCGGCCATGGGTGCGCCGCTCGGCCCCCACCTTGAAGAAGGACACGGCGCGGGCGTGGGCGCGCTTTGTCTTGATCCGTCCGGGCACCAGCAGCAGGCGGAACGGCCACCACGCCAGCACGATCATCGCGCCCGCGAATTGCAGCGCGGCGAACAGCCCCGCCATCCAGAACAGCTCGGCAGGCGTATGTTCCGCGGCCCAGTTGCCCGTCAGCCGGTCCCACATGCCCAGATAGAACTCGGCATTGATCGCCAGCGCGACCAGCCCGACCAGCGAGGCCGCCGCCGCCCAGCACAGCGCGACGTCGAGGTAATCGTCCGACTTCTCGGTCAGGATCGTCACGATCTCGCCCGAGGTGTGCATTTCCGCGGCGCTGACCGCGGCGGTCACGCGGACGTGATCCTCCTCGCCCAGATAGACGGGCTTTTGTTTCATCGGTCCCGCCATGCTCACCAGCCCCCGCTCGCGCCGCCGCCGCCAAAGCCGCCGCCGCCGCCCGAAAAACCGCCGCCAAAGCCGCCGCCGCCGCCGAAGCCGCCACCGGAACCGCCGCCCCAGCCGCCGCCTCCGCCGCCCCAGATGATGACCGGCGCGCCGCCGCGATATTTATGCCCGCCGCGCAGGCCGCGCAGCAACGGAATGATGAAGAAGAACAGGAAGATCAGCAGGAAGATCACCTCGAACAGCCCGATCCCGTCGCCCTCGCGCGCCTGCGCCGCTTCCTCGTTGGCGGCGGCGGCGATTTCGGCGGCCTGTTCGGGCGGCAGTTCCAGCTGCTGGATGATCGCATCCGCGCCTGCCGCGATCCCGCCCGGCATGTCGCCTTGCTTAAAGAGCGGCAGGATCTGCCGGTTGATGATCAGGAAGGACAATCCGTCGGTCAGGATCGGCTCAAGCCCGTAACCCACCTCGATCCGCACCTTGCGCTCGTTCGGCGCGACGATCAGCAGCGCGCCGTCGTCGTTCTCCTCGCTGCCGATGCCCCATGTGCGGCCCAGCTGATAGCCATAGCTTTCGATGTCGTAGCCCTGAAGGTCGGGCACCGTCGCCACCACGAACTGCCGCTGGGTGCGCGTCTCGAACGCCTGCAGCTTTTGCGCCAGCGCGGCTTCCTCGGCAGGCGGGATGATATTGGCCGCATCGACGACGCGGCCCGTCAGCGCGGGAAAATCCTGCGCTGCGGCGGCGGACACACCGAAAGGTCCGGCCACCATCGCGGCCGCAAGCAGGAACAGGGCAAAAATGCGTTTCATGTCTCGTCCGTGGCAGCCGGTTCGCCGATCCCGTCCGGTCCGGAATCCGGTCCGTTGGGAGCCCCGTCGCGGGCAGCGGCCAGCAAAGCCTCGATCCCTTCCATTCCCTTCAATGCCGCGCCCGCAAAGTCTCCTTCGCGCGCCAGCGGCTTCATCGTGTCGACGATCGCGTCCCGCTCTGCATCGCTGGGCCGGATCGGCAGGTCGTGGCCGGTCGAAACCCCGACCAGCGTGTCGCCGGGCGAAATGAACACGATCGCCGCGTCATTGCGACCCGTGGCACGTTCCCACCCGCCATGGAAGCGGCTGGCAAAGCGATTGAACGCCTCGCCCTTCAGCCCCCGCGTCGTCAGCACCACGAAACGCGCATCGCTGCGCGCCCGCGCCGCATCGACCGCATCCGACAAACGGGCGGTTTCCGCCGGCGAGAACAGGCCGATCGGGTCGACCACCCTCTCGACCCCATAATTTGCCGCAACCGCCTCCGCCTTGTCGCCGCCCTCACCCGTATAACGAAAGGCCCCGCCGCTCCATGGCAGCATGAAGCCCGCCGTCAGCACGAAGGCCAGCGTGAACCAGCGCCAGTGACGCAGCGGGTGCCGAACAAGATCGCCGGGGTCCAAGCGGCCTCCGGCTTCAGAGCATTTCGCTCAGGTCGGGGGCCTGCTCGGCATTGGGCGTCACCGCCTCGAACGGCACCATCGGCTCCGCGCCATGCACCAGCTTGGCACCGATGATGTCGGGGAAGGTGCGGATCGTGGTGTTATAGTTGCGGACCGCCTCGTTATAGTCGCGCACCGCGATATTGATGCGGTTCTCGCTGCCTTCGACCTGGCTTTGCAGCATCTGGTAATTGGTGATCGACTGCAGCTGGGGATAGGCCTCGAAATTGGCGAGCAGACGGCCCAGCCCTTGCGACAGCTGGCCCTGCGCCTCGGCATATTGCTGCATCAGTTCGGGATTATCCAGATCGTCCGCATTGACTTGTATGCTGGTCGCACGGCTGCGCGCCTCGATCACGTCGGTCAGGATGCCGCGCTCCTGCTCGCTCGCGCTGCTGGCGACAGAGGCGAGGTTGGGCAGCAATTGCGCGCGCCGGTCATAGGCGTTCTGCACGTCGGCCCAGCGCTCCTTGGCCTCTTCCTCGGCGGTGGGCACGGAATTGATGCCGCACGCGGCCAGCATGCTTGCCAGCAAGGCCGCGATCAAAAGACGTATCGGATTGGAAATGGCCATGGCGGTCGGTTCCCCTCTGTTGGGCAGAGGCGCAACGACGCGCGCCCCCTCTCGCCCCCAGTATAGGCCGCCGCGCCCGCGCAACAAGAGCGGAGGAACCCTGAAATTACCATTGCCGCACCCGAAACGACGGTTAATTCTGGCAGGCGGTTACAACAGGGGAATGGCAGACACATGCTGACAGAGTTCAAGAAATTCATCGCCCGCGGCAATGTGCTCGACCTCGCCGTGGGCGTCGTGATCGGTGCGGCCTTCGGCAAGATCACGACTTCGCTGACCGAGAACATTATCATGCCGCTGCTGGGCTGGATCTTCGGCACGATCGACTGGTCGAACCATTTCCTCGTGCTCGGATCGATCCCCGCCGATTACGAGGGCGACCCCACCAGCTTCGCCGCTCTGAAAGAGGCGGGGGTGCCCGTCATCGGCTATGGCGACCTGATCACCCAGATCGTCAATTTCCTGCTGATCGCCTTTGCCCTGTTCCTGCTGGTGCGCAGCGCGAACAAGGTGATGGAGGAGATCGAGGAAAAGATGGTCAAGGCCGACAACACGCAGGAAGAGCCGACCGTCCCCACCGATCCGCAGCTCGACGTGCTCAAGGAAATCCGCGACCAGCTGAAGGCATCTGCCAACGTCTGACGCCGCCGGTCCGCCGGGAATGAGCGCGCAGCAAATTTCGCGCGCTCACTTCACATTAATTTCCGGGTCGCTATATGGGTCGTGCCGGTTTCGACCGGCTATGGCGATAAATTGCGGTGTGCAATAGGCACAGCGGACCCGGGGGCAGTACCCGGCGGCTCCACCAAACCCCCTGTTATCGAGGGCTTGGTATAGGGGGCCGAACCAGGATCGACGTGTGTTGAAAGGCACTGTTTTCGCCCGGGCTGAGTAACCCGTTAAAGGCTCAAAAACCCACAAGTGCCAACGATAACGAAGCACTCGCTCTCGCTGCGTAATTCTAGGGGCTAACGCCCTGAATTTACAAAGCTAAAGCGCGGTTGGACCCACCGGGCAACAGAAGCGGATTCCGGGGCCTCGGGGGGCGGCTAGCAACAGAAGTCCCCCCACCTTCCCTCGCATCAGAATACAGGGTCCGCGGCGGTCCTGCCCCCGACCAGGCCAAGCGGGCGGACCTTGGCAACAGAATCGCCCCCACCTTACCCAGGAATTTCGAAAAGATGGCACCGCCCGTTCGGGGCGACAAAAGCAGCTTGACGGCGATCTCATATTTCCATATTTCTATATTTGTCGAATCATTGGAGCAAATCGTGCAAGCCGACCATGTCATCCGCGCCCTGTCTGCGTTGGCACAGGAGCATCGCCTCGCGGCATTCCGCCTGCTGGTGCAGGCAGGCGAACAGGGCGTTGCCGCCGGGGTGCTGGCTGAAAAGCTCGATGTTCCGCCATCGTCGATGAGCTTTCACCTTGCCCAGCTCGCCAATGCGGGTCTGGTCACGCATCGGCGCGAAAGTCGTTCGATCATCTATTCGGCAGACTACACCGCGATGAACGGCCTGATGGGCTACCTCACCGAGAACTGCTGCGCCGGCATGTCCTGTTCCGAAGATGCCGCCTGTCTTCCCTCTCCCGAAAGAAAGACCGCCTGATGAAACGCTTTCATTTGCATGTCGGTGTGACAGACATCGACAAGTCCGTCGCATTTTATTCGAGCCTGTTCGGAGCGGAACCGTCCGTGGTGAAGGCCGACTACGCCAAGTGGATGCTCGACGACCCTCGCATCAACTTCGCAATTTCGATGCGCGAGGACGCGAGCAAAGGCATCGAGCACGTCGGCCTCCAGGTTGAGGACAAGGCTGAACTTGAAAAGGTCTATGGCCGCCTCAAGGCTGCCGACAGACCGGTTCTGGAAGAAGGCGCAACGACCTGCTGCTACGCGCAATCGGAAAAGAGCTGGATTGCCGACCCCGATGGCGTGGTTTGGGAGGCCTTCCTGACCGAAGGTGCGAGCACGACCTATGGCGGCAGTCCGGATTTCCGTCAGCTCGCTTCCGCCAATGCTGCGTCGAGCGCCTGCTGTGCACCGAAAATGTCTGCTGCCAAGACTTCCTGCGGCTGAGGCAACCCATGTCAGACCAACCGCTGAACGTGCTGTTCCTGTGCACGGGCAATTCCGCTCGCTCGATCCTGGGCGAAGCAATCCTGAACCACGACGGCAAAGGCCGCTTCAAGGCATACAGCGCCGGAAGCAATCCTGTCGGCACGGTCAACCCCTGGGCACTCCATACGCTCAAGACCCTGGGCTATCCGGCAGAAGGCTATCGCTCCAAGAGCTGGAGCGAATTTGCCGATGGCCCGGAGCTCGACCTGATCCTCACGGTCTGCGACAGTGCAGCGGCGGAAACTTGCCCGGTCTGGCCGGGGCGCCCGACCAGCGCACATTGGGGCATTCCCGACCCGGCAGCGGTCGAGGGCAGCCATGCCGAGAAAGCAGCGGCCTTCCTCGATGCCTTCCGGATGCTGAAGCGCCGCATCGACCTGATGCTGGCGCTTCCGATTGCGAGCATTGAACAGATTGGCTTGCGCGAAAAACTGCAAGCGATCGGACACGAGGCTGACAAGAGATGACCACAGCGACCGCTGACATCGACGCCCCCGCGGCGGGGCTGGGCCTGTTCGAGAAATGGCTCTCGGTCTGGGTCGGCGCGGCGATCCTTGCAGGCATTGCGCTTGGCAATGTCGCGCCAGAATTGTTCGCTTTGCTCGCCGCGGTCGAATACGCCTCGGTCAATCTCGTCGTCGCGGTGCTTATCTGGGCAATGATCTTCCCGATGATGGTCGCGGTCGATTTCGGTGCGGTGCGACGTGTGGGCGACAAGCCCAGGGGGCTCGTCATCACGCTTGTGGTCAACTGGCTGATCAAGCCCTTTACGATGGCTGCACTCGGTGTGCTGTTTTTCGAGATCGTCTTTGCCGATCTGATCGAGCCGGCCGATGCGCAGCAGTATATCGCCGGTTTGATCCTCCTTGGCGCGGCACCCTGCACGGCGATGGTGTTCGTGTGGTCGCAGCTCACCAGGGGCGATCCGGCGTATACGCTGGTGCAAGTCGCGGCGAACGATCTCATCATGATTGTCGCCTTCGCACCCATCGTCGCGTTGCTGCTCGGCGTTACCGACATCGCGGTGCCTTGGGAGACGCTGCTGCTGTCCGTCGCGCTCTATGTGGTCGTGCCTCTCGCTGTAGGGGCCCTTGTTCGTCATAGGCTTCTTGCGACGCATGGTGGCGATGGAGCGGCCATTCCCGAGTTCACGGCTCGGGTTAAGCCCCTCTCGATCGCGGGTCTGTTGTTGACGGTGCTTCTGCTCTTTGGCTTTCAGGCAGAAATCATCGTGGCGCGTCCACTGCTGATCGCGCTGATTGCCGCGCCGATCATCATCCAGAGCTACGGCATCTTCCTGATCGCCTACGGCTGGGCCAAGGCGTGGAAGGTGCCACATGCGGTTGCGGCCCCCTGCGCACTGATCGGCACGTCGAACTTCTTCGAGTTGGCAGTTGCCGTTGCAATCGGTCTATTTGGATTGGGCAGCGGAGCCGCCTTGGCGACAGTTGTTGGCGTGCTTGTCGAAGTGCCAGTCATGCTGTCGCTGGTGGCGATCGCAAATCGGACGCGGGGCAGCTTCCAGCCCAGTTAGGCCAGGAGCCGAACGTCCGCTCCCCATCCCCTTCCAGACGTTCAGCCTGCCATCGCCTGTCCCCGAAAGCGGTCGCCGATCACACCCTCCCGCGAACCCGGTCAGTTTATTGTCCTACAGCGCAAGTCCGGGTTACGAAGCCGGCAGGGCCTTCACCGGCCCGCCCGCTCTTTCACCTCGTCAATTTTCCCGCACCCACGCACGTGTCACTTTTGGGACGAATCTCGCGCATTTCCGCGGATGAGCGCCGGGTGACAGCGCCTGTAGGACGTGTCGCCTTTGTCACTTTTCGCGTGCCAGATACACGGGGCAGAGACACGGGGCAGATTTCATTTGCCGGATGTGCGCCGGGGAGCCTGTAAGCCGGGTTCTGTCATGCGAGCGGTATGCTTCCACGAATGGTTGCACACTGGCCCCGCAAGGGCAGCCATTCATCTAGGCCCTGCGTTGCCGCAAGGCTCAAGCAACCAACCCGGGCGGTCACGGGGCGAAACACCCCTGCCCTGCGCCTTTCGGCCGGGCGCGCCGCCCCTATTCGGTCTTGCTCCGGATGGGGTTTGCCATGCGGTCGCCGTTGCCGGTTCCCCGGTGCGCTCTTACCGCACCCTTTCACCCTTGCCTGTGCCGGTTAGGGCCATCGGCGGATTGCTCTCTGTGGCACTGTCCCTCGGCTTCGGACGTGCCGCCCTGACGGACGGCCGTTTCCTCGCCGGGCGGGCGTTACCCGCCATCCTTGTTTCGTGGAGCCCGGACTTTCCTCGTACGGGTCGCCCCGACGCGGCTGCCCGGCTCCCCGGCGCAGGCGCGGTCAATAGCGGCAAACGCCCCGCTGGCAAGCGGAACTATCGCGTCACGCCCCGGTCGCGGTCGAGCAGCAGCGCGAACAGCATGGCCCGGATCTCGCCGTCGACGATGCCGTCGACGCATTCGGGCCGGAACCGCCGCTGGAACGCCCGTACCGCCGCATGCCCATCGGCAATGTCATAGCCGAAGCGTTCGAGCGCCAGATAGAACGCACCGTCATTCTCGAACGGGTCGCCCAGCTTGATGTCGGGCCTTGGCAAGGCCAGCCGATGCTTCGCCAGCCGCGCCCAGTCGAACAATTCGCCCGGATCGGTCTTGCGCTGCGGCGCGACGTCGGAATGGCCCACGATATTGGCGCGCGGAATATCGTGCCGCTTCATGATGTCGGCCAGCATGATACACAGCGTTTCCATCTGCGGCTCGGTAAAGCGCTCATACCCCCAGGTGTGGCCAGGGTTGTCCAGCTCGATCCCGATGCTGGAGGAATTCACGTCGGTATTGCCGCGCCAATAGGATACCCCGGCATGCCATGCGCGCTGCTCCTCATCGACCAGCCGCACCAGCTCGCCCTGCCTCGTGATGCAGTAATGCGCGCTGACGCCGGAATCCGGATCGCACATCTTGGCGATGGCATCCTCCACGTCCGGCATGTCGGTATAATGCAGCACGACCATGGTGACGGGCAGGGCGCGCGCGTTGAAATTGGGCGAAGGGCAATCGCGCACCATGGGCAGGCCGTTGCCCGGTTTGGCGGCCTTCTCAGCCATTGGGCAGGATCGCGCCCAGCACCAGCGCGCCGCCCGGCGGGCTGTCGCCATTGGTCAGCGCATGCTGCACCCCGCCCTTGCAATCCTGCGCGATCAGCCGGACCAGCATGGCAGGCGCGGTATGTGCGGACAGATCGTCCATCGCGATCTCTCCCTCAAGCGCGCGGCCAACGTCCTTGTCGAACGCGATGCGCATGCCCTCGGCGCGAACCGCGATCTCGTAGGACCCCTCGCGCTCTTCCACGGCGATGGCCAGCGTTCCGCCGCGAGGCAATGCGTCGATCCCGATCAGCGCATAGTTCAGCAGCACCTTGGCCGCCGATTTGGAAAGCCGGTCGGGGCCGACCGCCCATTGCACATCGATATCGCGCCCCTCTGCCGCCTGCGCCTTGACCAGTTCCTCGATCTCGGCCGCGGGCAGCATCGCGTCGAACCCGCCCGCCGCGCCGAAGGCAAGGCGAAAGAAGCGCAGCCGCGTCGCCGTGCGCCGCGCGCCTTGCGCCAGCAGGTCGATGCATTGCTCGCGCATCTTGGGATCGGTTTCGTCGACCAGCAGCTCGATGCCGTTCGCCATGCCGCCCACCGGCGACAGCAGATCATGGCACAGCCGCGAGGCGATAAGGCTGGCGAGCTGGATGGAATCCGTATTCATGATGGGCGTCAGGCGCTTTCGTATTGTGAGCGACCGCCATAACCGCTTGAGGCCGGCCAAGAAAGCGCGATGTCGGCAATTCCACGGGTTTCGGGCCGCCGTTCAGGGTTTGGGCGGGCCAGCGACGATTTGGGGGACAATGCGGGCGAAACCGTCCGCCGCGCTGACGAACCAGCCGATATCTCCGGTTGGCGCGGCGATCGCCCAGACACGCCCGTCCCCTGCCGCCTGCGCCCGGTCGGTCGCCGAAGGTTCTGCGCGGCCGGTCGGATGCGAATGGAAATAGCCGACGATGGCCGGTCCCCCGGCGCGTTCGGCCTTGTGCGCGGCGATCAGGGCCGCGGGATCGATCTCGAAGTGCCGATGCGGGTCGGCGGCGACATTGGCGGTCTGCTTGAAGCGTTCGACATGCCCGTCGGAGCCCAGCAGCAGCCCGCACGCCTCTTGCGGCATGGCACTGCGCGCGGCCTCGATCATGGCGCTGATGGCGGTTCTTGTCACGGTGAGCTGCGGCACCCATCTGTCCTAGCATGGGGGACAGGACAATCGCCATCGCCGACGAGGACATGGAAGACGACAGTCTTTCGGGCGACGGGTCAGGCGCGGCTGGCGCAGAGCTGATCGAGGGCACGGTCCCCGCAGGCGAAAGGCTGGACAAGGCGATCAGCCACGCCAGCGGACTGTCGCGCGAGCGGATAAAGGCGCTGATCGCGGAAGGGGCCGTGAAGCTGGACGGGCGCATCCTCTCATCCGCCTCGGCCAAGGCGCCGGGCGAAGCGCGGTTCATTATCGCCGTCCCTGCCCCCGCCCCGGCCGAAGCGAGGCCGCAGGACATCCCGCTCGATATCGTGTTTGAGGACGAACACCTGATCGTGATCGACAAGCCGGCGAGCATGGTGGTGCATCCGGCTGCGGGCAATCCCGACGGAACGCTGGTCAATGCGCTGCTATATCACTGCGCCGGCCAATTATCGGGCATCGGCGGCATGGCGCGGCCCGGTATCGTGCACCGGATCGACAAGGACACGTCCGGCCTGCTGGTGGCGGCGAAATCGGATGTCGCGCACGAAGGGCTCGCCCGTCAGTTCGCCGATCACTCTATCGACCGTGCCTATCGCGCCGTGGTGAAAGGACATCCGATGCCGCCGTCGGGCACGATAGAGGGGCGGATCGGCCGGAGCAGCAAGGACCGCAAGAAAATGGCCGTGCTGGACGACGGGGAAAGCCGCGGAAAGCACGCCGTGACCCATTTCCGCATGCTGGAACCGCTCCACGGCGCGGCGCTGGTCGAATGCACGCTGGAAACCGGGCGAACCCACCAGATCCGCGTTCACATGTCGTCAATCGGTCATGCGCTATTAGGGGACCCTGTCTATGGGCGCCCCGATTCCCGATTCCGACCGATTCTCAATCGGCTATCCTTCCACCGTCAGGCCCTTCATGCGGCCCTGCTGGGTTTTATCCACCCGGTCAGTAACGAACGGTTACAATTTTCCAGCGAGATTCCGCGCGATATGGCGGAACTGATCGAAGAACTCGCTCGTTCAAAGTGAGAATTTAGGCGGGAAAAGCGGGGAAAACGCGCCTATACAAAATATGTGGCCATGGATTGGGGATGCCCATCAGGGGTCCGCGAATTTGGCCGACGCAAGGAAAGGTACAGGACGTGACGAACACCAAGCCAACCGTTCCGGCCCTCGGCGGCGAGCAGAGCCTCAACCGCTATCTGTCGGAAATCAAGAAATTCCCGGTGCTTACGGGTGAGCAGGAATATATGCTCGCCAAGCGCTATGCCGAACATGAAGACCCAGAGGCTGCGGCCCAGCTGGTCACCAGCCATCTGCGACTCGTGGCCAAGATCGCCATGGGTTATCGCGGCTATGGCCTGCCCGTTTCCGACCTGATCTCCGAAGGCAATGTCGGATTGATGCAGGGCGTGAAGAAGTTCGAGCCCGATCGCGGCTTCCGCCTCGCCACTTACGCTATGTGGTGGATCAAGGCCTCGATTCAAGAGTTCATCCTGCGCTCGTGGTCGCTGGTGAAGATGGGCACGACCGCCGCGCAGAAGAAATTGTTCTTCAACCTGCGCCGGATGAAGAAGAACCTCGAGGCTTACGAGGATTCGGATCTTCATCCCGAAGACGTGGCCAAGATCGCGACCGACCTCGGCGTGCCCGAGCAGGAAGTGATCAACATGAACCGGCGCATGATGATGGGCGGCGACGCGTCGCTCAACGTCTCGATGCGCGCGGACGAGGAAGGTTCGGGCCAGTGGCAGGACTGGCTGACCGACGATCGCCCGCTGCAGGACGAAACGGTCGCCGATGCCGAGGAAAAGCAGGTCCGCCACGACATGCTGGTCGAAGCGATGGACGTACTCAACGACCGCGAGAAGCATATCCTGACCGAACGCCGTCTGACCGACGATCCCCAGACGCTGGAGGAACTCAGCCAGGTCTATGACGTCAGCCGCGAACGCATCCGCCAGATCGAGGTGCGCGCGTTCGAGAAGATCCAGAAGGCCATGCAGCGCATTCTGGAAGACCGGATGAGCCCTGCCCTCGCCTGACGGGCGCAGATCGAAATGGACGGGGCGGCGACCGATTGGTTGCCGCCCTTTTTTCATGCCCGCTTGCGAAGTGCCACCCCGGGCCCCTAGATCCACCCCATGGCAACACGCAAATCCCGCGCTCCTCGATGCGTCTGATCGTCTGGGCCTTCAAGGCCGTCATCCTGCTCGTGTTTTTTAGCGTCCTTTGGGTCGCGATCTACGCTGCGGTCCCCGTCCCGGTCACCGCGACCATGCTTATGGACGAGAACGGCATCACCAAGGACTGGGAGCCGCTGAACAATATCGACCGCAATCTCGTCCGCGCCGTCATCGCGGCAGAGGATTCGAAGTTCTGCACGCATGACGGCTTCGACCGCGAAGCCATCGCCACCGCCATGGCGCGCAATGCGCAGGGCGGGCGTATCCGGGGCGGCTCCACCATCAGCCAGCAGACCGCGAAGAACGCCTTCTTGTGGCAAGGCGGCGGCTATTTCCGCAAGGGACTGGAGGCCTGGTTCACCTTCCTGATCGAAAACATCTGGGGCAAGCGGCGGATCATGGAGGTCTATCTCAATGTCGCGGAAACCGGCATCGGGACCTATGGCGCAGAGGCAGGTTCGCAGCGCTATTTCCAGCATCCGGCCAGTTCGATGAGCCGCAGCGAGGCCGCCCGCATGGCGGCCGCCCTGCCGCTTCCCAAGGAGCGCGCGGTGGTGAACCCCTCCGGCTGGCTGCGCCGTCATGGCAACACCATCTCGTCGCGCATCAACGTGGTCGCGAACGAGGGGCTGGACAGCTGCGTCTATCAATAGACAGCCGTGAATACGAAAACGGCGGCGCTCCGAAGAACGCCGCCGCCGCCGTGTTCATGCCGTCCGGCTGAGCGGGATCAGAAGCCCCAGATCAGCGAAGCGGTAAAGGCGCGCGGCGCGCCGATATTCACGAATTCGCCCGAAGTCGTCAGCCCGGTAGGCGCCGAGCCGATATACACCTCGTCGAAGATGTTGGTGACGTTGAACTGGACATAGCTGTTTTCCAGGTCTTCCTCGAACTGGCCCAGCGCGATGCGCAGATCCAGGTCGGCGGTGGTGTAACCCGGCAGCCTGATCGTGTTGATGTCGTTCAGATAACGCGACCCGGTGCGCTTGACCTGCGCGCCCAGTTCGACCGGACCCAGCGTTCCCTGCACGCGGCCACCGATCATGTAATCGGGTGCCCCTGCCTCGCGCTTGCCGGCGGTTGCGGCAAAGCTGTCCGCGCCGGTCTGCACATCGTCCTTGATCTCGGATTCGAGATACGAACCCCAGACATAGAACAGCAGGTCGTCGATCGGCCGATAGGCGATGCTGCCGTCGATGCCGTATTTCTCGACCTTGCCGAGGTTGCGCGTGACGCTGCAATCGCAATCGAGGTTATAGGCCGTGGCAAGGCGGTTGTCGTAACCGTTGTACCATGCGGTCAGCTGCGCCTGGATCGACCGGTTCTGCCAGCGCAGGCCCAGATCGAACGAGTCCGACGTTTCCGGATCGGGCTCCACATTCGCGAGGATCGAACCGTACAGCGCATCGGTGCCCGGAACCGACAGGTTCTTGGCATAGCTGGCGAAGAGGTTGAAATCGTCGGTGATGTTGAAGGTCGCGCCGACGTTGGGGAGGAACTTGCTGTAATCCACCGTCCGCGAGACAGGGCCCGCGTAGTCCGGGTTCTCAGCCAGATAGGCCGCGATGTCGTCCGCACCGTTGATGCAGTTGACGTTGCCCGACGTGTCGGTCGTGACGCAGTACTGGTTCAGCTCGCGCTTGAAGAACGGCACTCGCGCGCCCACCAGAACATTCAGCGCATCGTCGAGGAACTCGCCGCGATATTCGCCCGAAACCTGATGCAGCTGCGCGACCGACTTGCGGTTACGCTTCTGCGGGGCTTCGCCGTTCAGATCCAGATAGGGATCGTTGATCGCAAAGACGTCGACAGGCTCGGCATTGGGCAGCAGGCGGCCCGAGGTGCCGGTCTGGCGGTGCTGGGCACGGTCGAACGTATAGGCCACGCGGAAGCGGTTGAACTCGTTCAGCTCCCACGCGAGGTTGGCGATAACGCCGTACCGGTCGGTCTGCGTCTGGCTGGGCGACAGGATCGTGACATAGTCCAGCGTGTCGCCATCGCCGTTCAGGTCGGTCGCGCCGAAGAAATAATACTGGGTGCTGCGATCGGGACGCGCGGGGTTGCGCGGATCGGTGGTGAAGATGCCGCCGGTGTAGCCGTCGGGCGAAAAGCCTTCGTAACCGACCGACGTGCCGCCGCCATTGGCCTTCACATACTGATAGAACGGATCGACCGTCAGGACGAGCGGCTCTGCCAGCGTGAAGCGCGAATTGATGCGGACGTTGCCGGTGTTCGACGGGTTGTAGCGACGCTCGAACGGGGTGCCGCAGCTGTTATAGCTGTCCTGCTCGCCCGTGACGCCTTCGACCGTGGTACAGGGCGTCCCGTCGGAAAGGTCGTAGAAGCGATCGCTCGGCTCCTGAATCGGGCTAGGCTCACCGGTATAGCGGAAGGGCGATCCGTTGAAGTTGTTCCGGTTCTCGTTGTAGTGGCCGGACACGGCGACGAAATCGCCATAGTCACCGAACGGCTGGAAGATCTTGCCGTTGTACTGCTGCTTGTCGACGCCGCCATAGTTCGAGAACGTCGAATCGTTCTGCGTCTTCGAGGCGGTGAAATAGGCCTTCAGACCGCCCGGGGTCAGCTCGCCCGTCTCGATCTTGGCGAACACGCGGTACATCATGCGATCGCCCGGATTGCCGCGCGAGATGATGTTGCCATAGGTCAGCGCGGTCATGATGCCGAATTCGTCATCAGGCAGCTTGGTGCGGATGTTGATCGTACCGCCCGCTGCCGATGCGGTCGGGCTATCGACGTCGGTCGAACCCAGGCTGACGGTCGCGCTCTCGATGATCTCGGGATCGACCATCTGGTTGGTGTAGAGCGCGTAATTGCCCGAATCATTGAGCGGGATACCGTCCAGCGTCTGCGAGATGCGGTCCGAAGAGAAGCCGCGGATGGTGAAATTGCCGCCAAGCGATCCGAAAGGATCGTTGTTGGTAAAGCTGACGCCCGGTACGAGATTGAGCGTATCGTTGATCGTCTGGCCCGGGATCTGGCGCAGGATCAGTTCCGAATCGAGCTGGACCTTGGCCTTGGGCGTGTCGGGGATCTCGACACCGCCGACATCGCTCGACAGTGCGCCGGTGACGATGATGGCGTCTTCGAAATCGATCGAGCCGGTCGACTGGGCATGGGCGGAGACCGGCAGGGCGATTGCGACGATCGCCGTGCTGCGCAGAAGAAGAGTCTTCATGGCTGAATATATTTCCCTGAGTGTTTTTCCGAACGGCAGGGCATACGAATCTCGCCCTTGCTGCGCCGCGGCATAAGCGTGCCTATGTGACGAGCGAGTGACAGAACGACGTATATCCCTCCGCGATGACCGGACAATCTGATTAAAAACCGCGATTTTTCAGGGGTCGCTCCGCCAGATGAGGCCTCTGATCTCGGCACTACTGACAAAGATGAAACCACATTTATGCCGCCCTGCGGCAAATGTGCAACGCTTTACACCTGCGCACTTTCCCTGGCATGTCGGGTCGCTTAGAACGGTGCGCATGGGATCGTCGCACAATCACGCCCCGGGCCACGGGCATTCACACGACCACGCACCTGCCAGCTTCGACCGAGCCTTCGCCGTCGGCGTTGCACTCAATACCGTTTTCGTTGCGGTCGAGGCTGCGGCGGGGCTGTGGTACGGATCGATGGCGCTGGTCGCCGATGCGGGCCATAATCTCTCCGACGTCCTGTCACTGCTGATCGCCTGGGGTGCCAGCGCCGCGGCGCGCAAGCCGCCGTCGGAACGCTTTACCTATGGGCTGAAGTCCAGCTCGATCCTCGCGGCGCTGGCCAATGCGTCGCTGCTGCTGGTCGCGCTGGGCGCCATCGCGATCGAGACGGTGCGCCGCCTTTTCGACCCCGCACCGGTTGAGCCGGGGGCCGTCATGATCGTCGCTGGCATAGGCATCGTCATCAATACGGCGACCGCCCTGATGTTCATGCGCGGTCGAAAGGACGACCTCAACATCAGGGGCGCCTATCTGCACATGGCCGCTGATGCCGCCGTGTCGGCCGGCGTGGTCGTGGCCGGCATCTTGATCGCGCTGACCGGCTGGCTGTGGATCGATCCCGTCGCCAGCCTGCTGATCGTCGCCGTCATCGCAGCCGGTACCTGGGGCCTGCTGAAAGACAGCGTGAAGATGAGTCTGCTGGCCGTGCCCGATACGATCCACATGCCAGAAGTTCGCTCAGCGCTGCTGAAACAGCCGGGCGTAGCGGCGATCCACGACCTGCACGTCTGGCCGATGAGCACCACCGAAACCGCCCTCACAGCCCATCTGGTCATGCCGCAAGGGCACCCGGGCGATGCGTTCCTGCACGATCTCGCCCACCGGCTGGACCACGATTTCGGCATTCACCATTCGACGTTCCAAGTCGAATTGTCGGCTGAGGCTGGCTGCGTCCTCGAAGATTCCGGGCGGGTCTAGGCGCGATTCCATCGGCAGTCCGCCCGCTTTTTGGAACGTAAAAAGGGGCCGGAAGCGCTAGCCTCCAGCCCCTCTTCAATGCTTTGTAGAAGTCCGGCCGATCAAGCCGTGCGGACCACCAGGATCAGGCAGCGGCTTCCTTGCCCTTCAGAACCTGCACGGGCTCCTTGCGGCCTTCGACCACGTCCTTGTCGACCACGATCTCCGACACGCCTTCCATGGTCGGCAGGTCAAACATCGTATCGAGCAGGATCGCTTCCACGATCGAACGGAGGCCACGTGCACCGGTCTTGCGCTGGATCGCCTTGCCGGCAATCGCTTCGAGCGCATCGTCGGTGAAGCTCAGCTGCACATCCTCAAGCTCGAACAGCTTCTGATACTGCTTGACCAGCGCGTTCTTAGGCTCGTTCAGGATCTTGACGAGCGCCTCGACGTCGAGGTCTTCCAGCGTGGCGATCACCGGCAGACGACCGACGAATTCGGGGATGAGGCCGAACTTCAACAGATCTTCCGGCTCCGCCTTGGACAGCAGTTCGCCGACCTTGCGCTTTTCCGGATCGGCGACATGCGCGCCAAAACCGATCGAGCGCTTCTGCAAACGGTCGGAGATCAGCTTTTCCAGTCCCGCGAACGCGCCGCCGCAGATGAACAGGATATTGGTCGTATCGACCTGCAGGAACTCCTGCTGCGGATGCTTGCGGCCGCCCTGCGGCGGAACCGAAGCGGTCGTGCCTTCCATCAGCTTCAGCAAGGCCTGCTGCACGCCCTCACCCGATACGTCGCGCGTGATCGAAGGGTTTTCGGCCTTGCGCGTGATCTTGTCGATCTCGTCGATATAGACGATCCCGTGCTGCGCCTTCTCGACATTGTAGTCGGAGGACTGGAGCAGCTTGAGGATGATGTTCTCGACATCTTCGCCCACGTAGCCGGCCTCGGTCAGCGTGGTGGCATCGGCCATGGTGAACGGCACATCGAACGTGCGCGCCAGCGTCTGGGCCAGCAGCGTCTTGCCCGAACCGGTGGGACCCACCAGCAGGATGTTCGACTTCGCCAGCTCGACATCGCTCGACTTGCCCGAGTGACGCAGACGCTTGTAATGGTTGTGAACCGCGACCGAGAGCACGCGCTTCGCGCGGTCCTGACCGATCACGTAATCGTTCAGGGTCTGAAAGATCTCGATCGGCGGGGGAACGCCCGCGTCCTTCTTGCCCGCGATGCCCGCCTTCGTTTCCTCGCGGATGATGTCGTTGCAAAGCTCGACACACTCGTCGCAGATGAAAACGGTCGGTCCGGCGATCAGCTTGCGCACTTCGTGCTGCGATTTCCCGCAGAAGCTGCAGTACAGGGTGCTCTTGCTGTCGGATCCGCTCACTTTGGTCATAAAAGTCTCGTAAAACGCCCGCAGAGTCGGGCCAAACTCAAACTTACGCGTTGATTTCAGAGAATCAACCGCAGGCACATAGCGCACCCGGCCTTAGAGTGCATAAACGAAAGGGCCTGTATATCCGATTAAAAGGCCTGTGCGATTAAAAGGATATATGTAGCGCTTGTCGATGCTACGCGCGAATTAGGGGGTATGGCTCATAAGAGCCATGACGCTTCGGCGGGCCGTGCACCGGGGCCAGTCGGACCGGCGCGGCCCAAGAGGTGCGCCGGTCCTGCCATTCAGGGTCAGATTTCGCCCGCCGCGTCGGCTCGCGAGACGAAGACCTTGTCGACGATGCCGAATTCGCGCGCCTCCTCAGCCTCGAGGAAGGTGTCGCGGTCCATCGCACGCTCGATCTCTTCAAGCGGCTTGCCGGTGTATTTCACGTAAAGCTCGTTCATCCGGCGGCGGATGCGCAGGATTTCGCGGGCCTGGATCTCAATATCCGAAGCCATGCCCTGCGCGCCGCCCGAAGGCTGGTGCACCATGATGCGCGCGCTGGGGAGCGCGATGCGCATGCCCGGTTCACCCGCAGCCAGCAGAAAGCTGCCCATGGATGCGGCCTGGCCGATGCAGACCGTCGACACGCGCGGCTTGATATATTGCATCGTGTCATGGATCGCCATGCCCGCCGTGACGACGCCGCCCGGCGAGTTGATATACATCGAGATGTCCTTGGTGCTGTCTTCCGATTCGAGGAAGAGCAGCTGCGCCACGATCAGCGATGCCATGTGGTCTTCGACCCGTCCGGTCACGAAGACGATGCGTTCGCGCAGCAGGCGCGAGAAAATGTCGAAGCTGCGTTCGCCGCGGCTGGTCTGTTCGACGACCACGGGCACGAGCGCGCCGGTCACTGGGTCGATACGCATGTTCCCGATCTGATTCATGAAATCCTCTATGCAGTCTGGACCGCCTATGTCGGGCCTGCCCCGCCGTTGTTCAACCCCGTGCGGCGCACCCTCCACGGGACAGTTTGCGGGGGCGTTCCGGATTAGCGTTGGCGCAGACCCGATCAGCGCGTCCGGCGCGGCAAAAGGGCCGCAAGGCTTGCGCCCGCGGCCCTCCTGTAACTACCCATTGCGGGCCGCAATTATTCGGCGTCGGCCTTCTTGGCGGGCGCCTTCTTGGCAGCAGGCTTCTTCGCCGGTGCCTTCTTGGCGGCAGGCTTGGCATCCGCCTCGCCCTCGTCAGCCGCCTTCTTGGCCGGAGCCTTCTTGGCCGGCGCTTTCTTCGCGGCAGGCTTTGCGTCCGTCTCGGCGTCGTCGGCCTTCTTGGCAGGGGCCTTCTTCGCCGGAGCCTTCTTGGCCGCGGGCTTTGCCTCGGCCTCATCCTCGGCAGCGTCGTCGGCCTTCTTCGCAGGGGCCTTCTTTGCCGCAGGCTTCTTGGCCGCTGCCTTCTTGGGTGCGGCGTCCGCTTCCGCGCCTTCCTCGGCCTCGATCGCGGCCTGCAGTTCCTCACGCGTCACTTCGCGCTCGGTCACGTCGGCCTTGTCGAACAGGAAGTCGACGACCTTGTCCTCGTACAAAGGCGCGCGCAGCTGGGCGGCGGCCATCGGTTCCGAACGGACATATTCCATGAAGCGCTGGCGATCCTCGGGGCGGTACTGCTGCGCCGCCTGCTGGACCAGCATCTGCATTTCCTGATTGCTGACCTCGACGCCGTTGGCCTGGCCGATTTCCGACAGCAGCAGGCCCAGGCGCACGCGGCGCTCGGCGATCTTGCGATAGTCGTCCTTCTCGGCCTCGATTTCCTTCATCGCGGCTTCGGGATCTTCCTCGTGGCTGGCTTCGTGCTGAAGCTGCTGCCAGATCTGCTCGAACTCGGCATCGACCATCTGGCCGGGGACCGGGAAATCGTGACCGGCGGCCAGCGCGTCGAGAAGCTGGCGTTTCATCTGCGTGCGGGTGAGGCCAGCGGTTTCCTGCTCAAGCTGCGCCTTGAGCAGTTCCTTGAGCTTGTCGAGACCTTCGAGGCCGAGCGACTTGGCGAACTCGTCGTCGATTTTGGTCTCGCCCGGGACCTTCACCGCCTTCACGGTGATGTCGAACTGGGCTTCCTTGCCGGCGAGATGCGCGGCGGGATAATCTTCGGGGAAGGTAACCGTGATGGTCTTTTCCTCACCGGTCTTCACGCCGGTCAGCTGTTCCTCGAAACCGGGGATGAAGCGGCCCGCGCCGATTTCCAGCGGAGCGTCCTCGGCCTTGCCGCCTTCGAATTCCTCACCGTCGAGCTTGCCGACGAAATCGATGATCAGCTGATCGCCTTCGCCCGCCTTGTGCGTCTTCTTGGCGTCCTCGAAGCTCTTCTGGCCCTCGGCGAACTTGGCAACCGCCTCGTCCACGGCTTCGTCGCTGACGGGAACGACCAGGCGCTCCAGCTTCAGCCCGTCGGTGTCGGGCGTTTCGATCGCGGGCAGGATTTCCAGCTCGATCGAGACTTCGGCGTCCTTGCCTTCTTCATAGTCTTCGCCAAGAGAAACGGCGGGCTGCATCGCGGGGCGCAGCTTGTGCTCGGCCATGACCTTGTCGACGCTTTCGCGCACGGTCTTGTTCAGCACGTCGGCGTGGATCGCCTCGCCATGCATCTTCTTGACCAGATTCGCAGGCACCTTGCCGGGGCGAAAGCCGGGCATACGGACCTGCGGCGCGATCTTCTTGATCTCGGCGCTGACCTTGTCGGCGATCTCGCCGGCAGGAATCTTGACGGTGTAGGCTCGGGCAAGCCCGTCATTCTTGGTTTCGGAAATCTGCATGATGTCTCTTTCAGGCGTCGCTGTATTGCGTTCTCTGGGAGCCGCACGGACTGCAAAGGGCCGCGATCAATGCGCGGCGAGCCTGGTGCGGGCGAAGGGACTCGAACCCCCACATCTTGCGATACCAGAACCTAAATCTGGCGCGTCTACCAGTTCCGCCACGCCCGCGTTGCCCCGTGCCGACCAGCGGACAGGATTTTCAGGCTCGCGGGCCTCTATCGGACGTACGGCAAAAGAGCAAGCGCATTGGCGGATGGCGGCCGGATGCCGCAAGCCGCGGCCGGATCATTCGCCGCGCCCACGCGTTTTACCGGCATGGCTACACAACCCAATATCCCATCGCCCGACACGATCGAACCGGCCGCGCCGCCCGAAGCGCCCGTGACGCCCACGCCGCAGGAAGCCCCCGGCGAGCCCGCTCGCCCCGACGAGATCGAAACGCCGACACCCGATATCGACAATCCCGATCCGGTCTTGCCGGAAACGCCGCCCCCGCCCGATTGACCGGATCAGAGACCCAGGCGCGACAATATCAAGCGGGAGAGCGGTTTCTCATCCCCTGCCGCTTGCGCCGTGGGCATCGACGGGCAAGCGAAACACCGCGCCTGCATCCTCGGCCTGTCGAGCAGGGCCGTAATGTCGGCCAGCGACCGGCCCGCAGCCATGTCCCGCCGCGCCATCAGCACCGAGACCATGTCGCCGTCATCCGTCGATTCCTCGGGAGCGGCCATCGCTTCGAAGAACGCCGTGAATGCGTCCGGCTCGTCCTCGATATATTCGGCATGCCACTCGCCCGCCGAAAGCCCCGCCTTTTGCGCGGCATAGGCCAGCGCCTCGTCCATGTTGCCAAAGCGATCGATCAGCCCGACCTGCCGCGCCGGACCCCCAGCCCATGTCCGCCCCGCCGCGATATCGCTGCGCAGGCGCGCGGTGCTGATATTCCGGCTGTCGGAAACGAGTCCAAGGAACAGGTCATAGCTGTGTTCGACCTGCGATTGCAGGATGGCATCCATTTCAGGCGTGAAGCCGCCCAGAAGATCGGGCTGGCCCGATAGCGGGGTGGTGCGGATCGAATCCGTGGTCACGCCCCATTCGGGCAGGGCATTCTCTGCACTGGGTACCGCCAGGAACACGCCGATGGATCCGGTGATGGTTGCGGGATCGGCAAAGATCGCATCGCCCGGCGTCGCCACGTAATAGCCGCCGCTGGCCGCGACATTGGCCATCGACACGACCACCGGTATGCCGCTTGCCTTGTGACGCAGGATCGCCTGCCGGATCCGTTCCGAAGCCGTGACAGAGCCCCCCGGCGAATCGACCCGCACCACCAGCGCCGCCAGATCGTCCTGCAACGCGTCGTCCAGCAGGGCGGCAATGCGGTCGCCGCCAGCCGTGCCCGGCCCCGCCTCGCCGTCGACGATGCTGCCCGCGACGGTGATGACGCCGATGGCACTGCCCGCCTGCGACGGGGCGACGGCCTTCACCCAGTCGTCGTAATAGGTATGCGCAAAGCCATGCGGTTCGTCGGGAGCCTCGGGATCGCCGCCGACCAGCTCCGCCACGCGAAGCGAGAAATCCTCATAGCTCCCGATCCTGTCGACAAGCCCCGTCTTCAGCGCCGCCTGTGCGCCGTTCCCACCCGCCGCGCGAATGGAGGCCACCGGATCGGTCGCGACCTGCCGCACCTGCGCCTTGGGGCGTGCCGTGCGGACTTCATCCAGCCAGTCTTCCCACAACGATTCATAGGTCCCCGAAATGTCGCTGCGCGCCGCATCGGAAAATCCGGTCAGCGTATAGGGTTCGACCGCGCTCTTATACTCGCCCGTCCGATAGACGTGAACGTTGACCTTCAGCCGCTCCGCGATGTTGCCGAAGAACAGATAGGTTCCGCCCGGACCCGCCACCGGCGCGCCGCCCAGCGGATCGACCCACACCTCGCTGGCATGGGCGGCCAACTGCATGCTGTCGCCGGTATAGGCGATGGCATGGGCCAGCACCGGCTTTTTCGCGGCGCGCACCTTGTCGAGCGCCTTGCCGATCTCGCTCATATGCACCTGCCCGCCGCCGAGGAAATAGTCGAGGTCGAGGACCACGGCCTTGATGCGCTCGTCAGTGGCCGCCCCTTCGATGGCGCGGACCACGTCGCGGGCGCGGTGTTCCCGGATCGGCGTGCTTGTCGACAGGAACATCGAGAACGGGTCGGCTCGCTGCGGCTCCTCCACCACGACGCCGTCGAGCCCGACCAGCAGCGCGCCTTCCTGCACCGATGCCGCCATCGGGCGAAAAGTCAGCACGGCATAGAGCGCCGCGAAGAACAGCAGCATGAACAGCAGGACCAGACCGTCCTTGATCGCAACCAGCAGCTTCCAGACCTTGCGCGCGAACGCCATCATGCTTTTCCTTCCTGCTGCGCATGGCGGGACGATTCACCGCGATGCGCGCATTCGCCCGCTAGTTAGGAGCGTGAATGGCCTGTCGCAAATGCGAAACGCGCACAGCTTTCGCCAGCCGGGCCGTGCATCGGCCTTGCCGGACGGCGAAAGGGCGATTAGACGCCCGGTTTCAGAATGAGCGATGAACCCACCCCCTCCTCCACCCGCTATCCCGCCGGTGGCGATGCGTTTCCGCACAAACACCTGATCGGCATCGCGCCGCTCGCCCCATGGGAAATCCATTATCTGCTGGACGAGGCGGAGCAATGGGTCAGGCTGAACCGCCAGCCGGCCAAGCATGCCGATGCGCTGGCGGGCCTTACCATCATCAACGCCTTCTTTGAAAATTCGACCCGCACGCTGCTGTCGTTCGAGATCGCGGGCAAGCGGCTGGGCGCGGATGTCGTCAACATGCATGCCGCGCAGTCGAGCGTGAAGAAGGGCGAGACGCTGATCGACACCGCGACCACGCTCAACGCGATGCGCGCCGATGCGATCGTGATCCGGCATTCATCGTCGGGTGCGGTTCAGCTGATCGCGGACAAGGTCGACTGCCCGGTTCTGAATGCGGGCGACGGGCAGCATGAGCACCCGACTCAGGCGCTGCTCGACGCGCTGACGATGCGGTTCTGGCTGCGCAGCGACGATTGCCCGCTCAGCGACGAATTCGCGAAGCTCAAGATCGCGATCTGCGGCGACATCATGCACAGCCGCGTGGCGCGGTCGAACATATTGCTGCTGACGACACTGGGCGCCGAGGTGCGTGTCTGCGCCCCGCCCGCGCTGATGCCCGCCGCGATCGAACAGATGAAGGTCACGCCCTACCACGATTTCGACGCGGCCATCGAAGGCGTCGACGTGGTCATGATGCTGCGCCTGCAGATGGAGCGCATGGCGGGGCCCTTCATTCCTTCCGCCCGCGAATATCGCCATCTGTTCGGCCTGACGCCCGAGCGTCTGAAACGCGCCGCGCCGCATGCGCTGGTGATGCACCCCGGCCCGATGAACCGCGGGGTCGAGATCGATTCGTCGGTCGCCGACATGCTTGAACGTTCGGCCATCACCCGGCAGGTTGAGATGGGCGTGGCGCTGCGCATGGCCTGCCTCGACGTGTTGACGCGGCGCGCGCGCGGTGTCGAAGGTTGGAATTCGCTATGATCCCGCGCGAGCCCCTGACCATCACCGGCGGCCAGTTGCTGACCGGTAGCGGCGCGCCTTCTGCCGGATCGATCCGCTGCGAAGGGGACCGCATCGTCGCGACCGGAGACGTCGCAGCGCAAAACGGCGACCGCACCCATGATGCCAAGGGCAAGATCGTCATGCCCGGCATCATCGACCTTGGCGTGTTTGAGATCGACAAGCCCGCGTTCCATTTCGGCGGCATCACCCGCGCGGCCCTGATGCCCGACCAGAACCCGCCGCTCGATTATCCGGCGCGGGTCCGTTTCGCCGCCAGCTATGGCAAGCCCGATTTGTGGGTCCACCCCATCGCCGCCGCCACGCGCGGCCTTTCGGGCGAAGAATTGCCGGAACTGGGGCTGATGCAGGAAGCGGGCGCGCGCGCCGTGTCCTCGGGCCGCCAATGGCTGGCCGATTCGGGCATGATGCTGCGCATGATGCAATATGCCGCGATGCTGGGACTGCCCGTCATCTCCCATGCGGAGGACGCAGGGCTGACCGGCGGCGCGGTCGCGACCGCGGGCGAAATGGCGACCCGACTCGGCCTGCCCAGCGCGCCTGCCGAAGCCGAGGCGCTGGCGATCATGCGCGACATCGCTTTGGCAGAGATCGCGGGGGCGCATCTGCACATCAGGCAGGTGACGACGGCGGCGGGTCTCGACCTCGTCCGCGCGGCGAAGAAACGGGGCCTGCGCCTGACCTGCGGCGTATCGCCCGCCTATTTCATGCTGTCGGACATCGCGACGGCGGGGTTCCTGACCTTCACGCGCCTGTCGCCGCCCTTGCGCAGCGAAGCCGACCGTCAGGCCGTGCGGGCCGCGCTGGCGGACGGGACCATCGACACCATCGCATCGGGCCACGATCCGCGCGGCCCGGAAGACAAGCGCCTGCCCTTCGTCGATGCAGCCCCCGGCATGGCGGGCGCAGAGACATTGCTGCCGCTGACGCTCAGCCTTGTCCGTGACGGGGTGATCGACATGGCGCGGCTATGCGAATTGCTGTGCGTGAATCCGGCGCGCATCCTTGGCGTGGAGGCCGGACGGCTTGAGCCGGGGATGGAGGCCGATATCGCGGTGATCGACCCCGACCGCCCGTGGATCGTCGATTCCAACCGCATGGAAGCGCAGGCAGGCAACACGCCTTTCGACAAGCAGCCGGTGCAAGGGCGCGCCATCGCCCTGTTCAAGGGCGGACAGCGGATCGAGCATTAATCGGCGCGCGGATTGCCCGCCGGTCTTTCACTGGTCAGTGTTTCCGGTGATGCCCCATCCGGCCCCGGCACGGTCCAGATCGCGACATTGATCGCCAGCACCACGGCCAGCACCAGCATCAGGCCGCCCTGCTTGCGGTCGCCGCGCCGGAACGCGAAAAAGGCGGCGACGATCATCACCACCGCACACAGAACCATCAGGGAAAGTGCAATATCGGCCATGCCGAGCGCATAGACCGGCACCCCGCGCGCGAACAGTCCAAAATAATGCTCCCCGATGGTCCCCGCCTTGCTATGATGCGAACGGGCTTGGACGGATCACAAGGAGTTCGACATGGGAATTTTCAGCAAGATCCGCGATTCGATTTTCGGCAAGAAGGAAGAGAAGCCCAAAGCGCCGCCGCCCTCCGCGACCAAGCCTGCCGCCGCCCCCAAACCTGCGGCCGCGCCCGCAAAACCGGCGCCGATGGCCGAGGTGGATGTGGAGGCCCGCCTTGCGAAGATGGCCGAGGGCAAGGACCTCAACGGGCGCACATCGATCGTCGATCTGATGAAGCTGCTCGACATCGACCCCAGCTATGCCAATCGCAAGGAACTGGCGACCGAGATGGGCCGCACCGATTACGAAGGTTCGGCCGAGGACAATATCTGGCTGCACAAGAAGGTGATGCGCGCACTGGCCGCGAATGGCGGCAAGGTTCCGGCCTCGCTGACCGACTGACGGATCGGCGAACCGACCGGGCGGACGACACCCGCCCGGTTACGGCGCCACAATCGCATCAAGGCGCCTATTTCTTTCCGAAGAAACCTTGCGCCATTCCCATGATGTCGTTCAGCGGATTGCCGTCGCCATCGCGGTCGAGCATGTCCAGGATGCTGGCCGCTTGCGGATTGTCCCTCAGCATCTGCGCGAAATGGGACAGCGATCCTTCGCCGCCGATCTGCTGCACGATGGTCGACAGAATCGACGGTGCCAGCCCGGTACGCGCCGCGGCAAGCTCTACCGTGTCGCCGGGCGCCTGATGCGCCTGTCCCAGCGCGGCGATGGCTTTTTCTGCCGTGGCAGGCTGGATACCCAGCTTGCGCGCAAGATTGTCGACATCGGGCGTCTCGCTGCCAAGCTGCCCCAGAAGTTCATCGAAAACGGCCATGTCGTGTTCCTCGATACCGGTGGACCCAGCGAAGCGACCTTTCGCTGCGCGCCATGATAATCCGGATAAGGACCGTGACCAGTGACAATCACGACGTTCTGACGCGACCTCACAAAAGAAAACGCCCCGGACGCGCTGGTCCGGGGCGTTTCGCATCAAAGTCGGTCGATCAGGCCGCGGTGGGGGCAGCCTTGCGCACGCCCTCATCGACATGGCTTTCGAACTGGCCGAAATTGTCGACGAACAGCTGGACCAGCTTGTGCGCGGTCGCGTCGAACTCGTCCTTGTCGGCCCAGGTCGCGCGGGGATCCAGGATCGTGCTGTCGACGCCGGGAACCGCCACCGGCACTTCAAAGCCGAAGTTGGGGTCCTTGCGGAATTCCACGTCGTTCAGCGAACCGTCGAGCGCGGCGTTCAGCAATGCGCGGGTCACCTTGATCGGCATGCGATTGCCGGTGCCGTATTTACCGCCGGTCCAGCCGGTGTTGACCAGCCAGCACTGCGCGCCGCCCTGCGCGATGCGCTCTTTCAGCAGATTGCCATAGACGCTGGGATGGCGCGGCATGAACGGCGCGCCAAAGCAGGTCGAGAAGGTCGCTTCCGGCTCGGTCACTCCTATCTCGGTACCCGCGACCTTGGCGGTGTAACCCGACAGGAAGTAGTACATCGCCTGATCGGGCGTCAGCCGCGCGATCGGAGGCAGCACGCCGAACGCATCGGCGGTCAGCATGATGACGTTCGACGGCACGGGCCCGAGGTTTTCTTCCGAGGTGTTCGGAATGAAATCGATCGGATAGGCGCCGCGCGTATTCTCGGTCTTGCTGGTGTCGGTGAAGTCGATGGTGCGGGCATCCTCGTCCATCGCGACATTTTCGAGGATCGTGCCGAACATCTTGGTCGTGGCGTAGATCTCGGGCTCACCCTCGGCCGACAGGTCGATCATTTTGGCATAGCAGCCGCCTTCGAAATTGAAGACCGCCGAATCCGACCAGCCATGCTCGTCATCGCCGATCAGCGTGCGGCTGGCATCGGCCGACAGCGTGGTCTTGCCGGTGCCGGACAGGCCGAAGAAGATCGCGGTCTTGCCGTCTGGGCCGACATTGGCCGAACAATGCATCGGCATCACGCCCTGTTCGGGCAGCAGATAGTTGAGAAGGCCGAACACGCCCTTCTTCATCTCGCCCGAATATTCGGTGTTGGCGATCAGGATCAGCTTTTCCGTCAGGCTGACGGCGATCATCGTGTCGCTGCGGCTGCCATGACGCTCAGGATCGGCCTTGAAGCTGGGCAGGTTGATGATGGTGAATTCGGGGACGAAGCTTTCCAGTTCCTGCTTCGTCGGGCGCACCAGCATGGTGTGCACGAACAGCGAATGCCAGGCCATCTGCGTGATCACGCGCACGTTGACGCGGTAATCGGGCTGCGATCCGCCGAACAGGTCCGCCACATACAGCTTTTCCTGGTCACCCAGAGCATCCATGAAATCCGCCTTGAGATTGGCGAAATGCTCAGGGCTCATGGGCTGGTTGATCTTGCCCCAGTTGATCGTATCCTGCGTCATGTCGTCGCGGACGACGAACTTGTCCTTGACGCTGCGACCGGTGAAACGGCCGGTATCGACGACAAGGGGGCCATCGGCGGCCAGCCGGCCCTCGCCATTGGCCAGTGCATGCTCGATCAGCTGAGCGCGGCCCAGATTGCCGTAGATGCGGGCATTGGTGGCGAAGCCTTGTTCAGACAAGGAAATGTTCAGCGACACGTTGCTCTCCTTCCAGTGCCCCTCGGAAAACGGGGCGACCGCGCGGCGCAAGCGCGGTAGTTGATGCAATCCTCTCGGGATTTTCCGGGGTCGGTAAGCCTGCGACCTTCGCCCCGCTGTTATCGATTTTCAGATGCTCACAAATCATGTGCGAGTCAAATATTCTGCCGAGGCCTGTCACGAATTGCACCGATCCGCCCCCGCTTCCTCTCCGGAAGGGTTATGCATATGTCACCCGCAAGCCGTTTGGCTGGCGCGGACGAATTGGCTAAGCCGAAACGAACAAGGCGAGGCGCACGTTCTGGCGGGCAGGAATCGCGACAAGAAGGTTTTGATTATGGCGCATGTAATCGCCCTGGTGGACGACGACCGAAATATCCTGACCGGGCTTTCGATTGCCCTGCAGGCCGAGGGTTTCGACACGAGGGTCTATTCCGACGGGGCCGCCGCGCTGGAAGCGCTGGTGGAGAATCCGCCGGATCTTGCCGTGTGCGATATCAAGATGCCGCGTATGGACGGGCTGGAACTGCTACGCCGCCTGCGCGAAAAATCCTCGCTGCCGGTCATCTTCCTGACGTCCAAGACGGATGAGCAGGACGAGGCGCTGGGCCTGGCGATGGGGGCCGACGATTATATCGCAAAGCCCTTCAGCCAGCGCCTGCTGATCGCCCGCATCCGCGCGCTGCTGCGGCGCGAGGAGCTGGTGATGAGCCGGCTGTCGGGTGACACCAGCCAGCCGCCTGCCGAGCTGATCACGCGCGGCCGCCTGACCATGGAGCCGGAGCGTCACCGGGTGACGTGGGACGGCCACCCCGTCTCGCTGACCGTGACCGAATTCCTGATTCTGGAGGCGCTGGCGCAGCGTCCCGGCGTGGTGAAGACGCGCAACCAGCTGATGGATGCGGCCTATCAGGACGATGTGTTCGTCGACGACCGCACCATCGACAGCCATATCAAGCGCCTGCGCCGCAAGTTCCGGCAGGTCGACGGCGAATTCACGGGCATCTCCACGCTCTACGGCGCGGGCTACAGCTTTGCGGGGGACTGAACCCCATTCCCAGTCGGCGCATTTGCCGAGCGGCACGCAAAACGCGGCATCCGAATCGCCTGCCGCCTCCGATGGCGATGCCGGTCTCGCCGGAGCAAGGGCACCGGGCGACTCGAAAGGACCGGGCGATGGGCCTGATCCGCTATTCTGGACGCGCCGCTTTTCGCTGACGACGCGCATTCTTGCGGTCAATCTGCTGATCGTGGGGCTGGTGCTGGGCGGGCTGTTCGTGCTCGACACCAATCGCAAGCAGCTGATCGCCGAACGCTCGCGCCTCGCCCGGTCCGAGGTGGAGATCATCGCCAATGCCCTCGCCGAGGCGCCCGCCAGTGAACACGCCGCGCTGCTGGCGCGCATCGGCGACCAGCAGAGGCTGAGGCTGCGGACCTTCGATTCGCAAGGCAAGCTGCAAACCGACAGTTTCGTGGTGGGCGAACCGGCCTTCGCCTTTGCCGATCCGGACGCGCAGGACTGGACCCACTCGCTGGCACGCACGATGGACCGGATCGTCGATTTCCTCGTCTTCGCGCCGCCCGTTCCCGATTACGATCCGGCCAGTGACGCACAGCCCGCGCGCAAGTCGCAGTGGCCCGAGGTCTTCGTCGCCGAACAGGCGCGCGCGGGCACGGTGATGCTGCGCCATGCGCCCGACCGCACCCCCGTTATCACCGCCGCCGCTCCCTATGGCGCGCAGGGCGAGACGCTGCTGACGATGCGCAATGCGACCGACATCACGACATCGATCCGCGCCGCGCGGCAGACGCTGCTGGTGCTGCTGGCGCTGGCGGTGATCTTCTCGATCCAGCTGTCGCTGTTCCTTGCGCGCACCATCGTCCAGCCGGTCCGCACCCTGTCGCGCGCCGCCACCCGCGTCAGCGCCGGGCGCGAGCGCGAGGTCGTGATCCCTCGCCTGCCCGAGCGTCAGGACGAGATCGGCAATCTCGCACGCTCGCTGTCGGACATGACGCAGGCGCTGCGCGACCGGATCGACGCGGGCGAGGCCTTTGCCGCCGATGTCAGTCACGAGCTCAAGAATCCGCTGGCGTCGCTGCGCAGCGCGCTCGACACGCTGGAGACGGTGGAAGACCCCAAATTGCGGCATCAGCTGGCCGAAATCGCGCAGGCGGACCTGCGCCGGATCGACCGGCTGATCACCGAGATCGCCGAGGCGAGCCGCCTGGATGCGGAATTGTCGCGCGCCTCGTTCGAACCGGTCGACCTGCTGGGCGTCGCGCGCAACGTGCTGGGCGGACGCACCGCCGCCACGCGCATCAGCGCCGAGCGCGATCTGCATTTCGTCGTCGAGAGCGCGCCCACCAGCGCCACCATGGTCCGCGGGGACGAAGCGCAGCTTGAGCGCGTGCTCGAGAATCTGGTCGACAATGGCGCCAGCTTCTCCCCCCACGGCGGCACCATCGCCATCGCCTTCCGCGACCTTGGCAAGGCAATCGAGGTGACGGTCACCGATGACGGCCCCGGCATCGCGGAGGAAGAGCGCGAAGCCGTCTTCGAACGCTTCCACTCGCACCGGCCCGAGCCCGAGAGTTTCGGCAAGCATTCGGGCCTCGGCCTCGCCATCGCGCGCTCCATCGTGACTGGCCATGGCGGCACGCTGGTCGTGCGCGGGCGCGAGGACGGGAAAAGCGGCGCGGTCTTCGTCATCACCCTTCCCGCGCTGGACGAGGAGGCGCGTGCATGACCCTCGTACCCGTGCCGGACAATGCCGTAGCCTATCAGGCGACCGCGGTGGCCATCGGCGGCCGCGCCATTCTGATCGAGGGCGTGAGCGGCAGCGGCAAGAGCAGCCTTGCGCTCGCGCTGATCGACCGCGGGGCGTCGCTGGTCGGCGACGATGGTGTTCTGCTGGGCGAGATCGGCGGCGTGCTATGGGCGTTTCCGCATCCGAACACGCAAGGCCTGATAGAGATTCGCAACGTCGGGATAGCCCGCATGCCCTCGGTCCCCGCGCCCGTCGCACTGGCAGTGACGCTGGCCGAAGACGCGCCCCGATATATCGAGGAGGCGGGCACGCGCCTCATCGAAGGCGTCGCCATCCCCGCCCTGTCCCTCTGGCCCGAAACCCCCGCCCTGCCGCTGCGCGCCGAATGGGCCCTGTCATTGCACGGTCTCTCATTGCACGGACTTTCGCTTTCCCGCGCAATCGGGGATAGCGGCGCGCGATGAGCGACGAATCACCCACTGGCCAACAAGCGGCGAGCGACAAGAAGCCTACCCGCATCCTGCTGGTCACCGGCCTGCTGGGCGCGGGCAAGACAACCGCCTTGCGCGCGCTGGAGGATCTGGGCTGGGAACCGGTCGACAATTTCCCGGTCCGCCTGCTCCCCCGCCTCGTCTCCACCGCGCCCGGTCCGGGGCACGAGCGCAGCGGCGACGAAGGCGATCCGCTTGCCATCGGTTTCGATTCGCGCACCCGCGGCTTCGATCCGCAGCGCGTCATTTCCGAAGTGACTGCACTCGGCAAAAAGGACGACATCACGATATCGACGCTGTTCCTCGATTGCGGATCCGAGGAGCTGGAGCGGCGTTATAACGAAACCCGGCGGCGGCATCCGCTGGCGGGCGACCGCACCGTGGCGGCGGGCATCGCCGCCGATCGCGAACTGATGGCCCCGCTGCGCCGCTGGGCGGATGTGGTGGTCAATACCACCGGCTATTCCACCAACGACCTTGGCCGCACGATTCGCGAATTGTTCGCACGCAGCGCGCCGCAAGGGATCACCATCACGGTGTCCAGCTTCGGCTTTGCGCGCGGCATGCCGCCGATGGCGGATCTGGTATTCGACATGCGCTTCCTCGACAATCCGCACTGGGTCGACGAATTGCGCCCGTTGACCGGCCGCGACGCGCCGGTCGCGGCGCATATCGCCGCCGACCCCGCCTGGCAGGAAAATTTCGCCCGCATCCGCGATCTGGTGCTCTCGCTCGTCCCGCTCTACGAGGCGCAGGGAAAGACCTATCTGCATGTCGCGTTCGGCTGTACGGGCGGCAAGCACCGGTCGGTTTTCAGCGCTGAAAGCATGGCGCAAGAGTTGCGCAAAACGGGACATAACCCCGGCGTGCTGCATCGCAATCTTGACACCGGTGCAAGTGATCTGTTCGAAGGCGGAGCTTCGGCGCGGCACACGGATGTTAAGGACGATCCGAAGCCGTAGGACGAGTATTTTTAAACGCGTACGCCGGAAAGGCGACGTAAATCTGGGTGAGGCCATAGTGGGTTTTGGCTGTTTAGAAGGACTGACATGATTGGCCTCATCCTGGTGACCCATGGCGATCTGGCGAAGGAATTCTTCGCCGCCATGGAGCATGTCGTGGGCAAGCAGGACCGCATCGTGCCGGTCTGCATCGGCCCCAATGACGACATGGAAGCACGACGCAGCGAAATCGCCTCCGCCATCGAGGAGGTGAGCGACGGGTCGGGCGTGATCATCCTGACCGATCTGTTCGGCGGGACGCCGTCCAACCTCGCGATCTCGCTGCTGCGAACGGGCGAGGTCGAGGTGATCGCGGGGATCAACCTGCCCATGCTGATCCGTCTGGCCGGCGCCCGCGTCGACATGCCGGTCACGCAGGCGGTCGTCGCCGCGCGCGACGCGGGCCGCAACTATATCACCGTCGCCTCCGAATTCCTGGGCCAGGACGCATGAGCGATCCCGGCGCCTTTTCCTCTGGGCAGGATGGGTCGCCGGACATGCTGCGCCGCAAGGTCACGATCGCCAATCGCCGCGGGCTGCATGCGCGCGCCAGCGCCAAGTTCGTGGGCGCGGTAGCAGGATTGCCCGAGGGAACGACGGTCCGTGTCGCCCGCGACGGGAACGAGGCTGCGGGCGGTTCCATCCTGGGCCTGATGATGCTGGGCGCCGCCAAGGGCGACGAGATCGAGATCCGCGCTTCCGGCCCCTCTGCGGAAGAAGCGCTGGACCTGCTCGTGACCCTGGTCGAAGATCGCTTCGGCGAAGAATGAGGGCCATCGCGGGCCGCATCGGCCCGAACCCGGTTACGCCATGAAAACCATCAGCGGCCTTTCGAATCCGACCGTCAAATATCTCCGCTCGCTGCGCGACAAGAAGCATCGGCGGCGCGAAGGCGTGTTTCTGGCTGAAGGGCTGCGGCTCTTGACCGATGCGCGCGAAAGCGGCCGCGTGCCGCAAATGCTCGCCATGGCTGAGGGGCGCGATCCCCACCCCCTGCTGGACGCGCTGATCGCCGCGGTCGAGGATGCAGGCGGCGACGTGCTGGCCATGTCGGAAGCCGCGCTTTCGAAGATCACCGGCAAGGACAATCCGCAGGCAGTGTGCGGCGTGTTCCCCGAATTCGACACGTCGCTGGAGCGGCTTGATCGCAATGCCGCGCCGCTGTTTCTTGCCGCGCAGGCGCTGCGCGATCCGGGCAATCTGGGGACCATGTTGCGGACCGCGGATGCCGTTGGCGCGGGCGGTCTGGTGCTGATCGACGATTGCGCCGATCCGTTTTCGGTCGAGGCGGTGCGCGCGAGCATGGGCGCGATCTTTACCGTGCCTCTCGCGATGGCGCGCTGGGAGGAATTCCTGCCATGGCTGCGCGGCGGGACGGGCCAGCTTGTCGCCGCATCATTGCGCGACGCGGTCGATTATCGCGGCGCGCCCTATGCCGCGCCCTGCTTCCTGCTGGTCGGCAACGAATCGCAGGGCCTGCCCGAGGATTACGAGATGGCCTGCGACCTGCGCGTCACCATTCCGATGCTGGGCCGCGCCGACAGCCTGAACGCGGCGGTGGCGGGCGCAGTCCTCGCTTACGAGGCGCTTGCGGCCCTCGCCTAGCGGGAATCGGGATGAAACGCGCCGAAGGCTTTGCCCCCGGCGCGTCCCATTTCATCAATCGCCTGCAACGAACGCCGTGACTTTCCATCCGTCGTCGCCGCGATTGGCAAGGATGCGATAGTCAGTGACGGGACGCAGGTGGTCGAGCGCCATGTAGCCGGTCGTCTTGCCGTCAAGCGTGCTGACCTGCACGAATTCGGCGCCCTCTTCCGGCCCGTCGCCGGCCAGCTTGACCAGATCCCAGCCCAGCGACGCATCGCTCGCGGCGGCGGCATCGGCCTCGGCACGAACTGGCGCGTCATTGGCGGTGACCAGATAAGTCGACGTCGCATCCGCGCCATCGGGCAGGTTGGCGAAAACCCAGGGCATGGTGACCGAGGTCTCGTCCTGCGCGCTGCAGCCAAGCGCGATCGCATCGCTCATCTCGCTCCACAGCGCCGGATCGTCGGCAAGACGGGTCTTGAGCTCGTCGACACCCGCGCCGCCGCCGAAATCCAGCTTCACCGCCGGGTCGACAAGCGCGACGAGGCTGTCGACGTTCTGGAACGTGATCGCGCGGCGCAGCTGGCCGCGGAAACTGTCGAAACCGTAAAGCTCGCCGCAATCGTCCTTGGGGGCGAAGGGCCCCTTGGCCGATGCGACGGCCTGCGCCAGCGAGGGCGCTTCTTCGGCGGGTGCGACGGTTTCGGGAACCGGTGCCTCTTCGGCCGGGCTGTCACCGCAAGCCGCAAGAATGAGGGCGAGCGAGCAAAGGCTCGCAATCTGCAATTTCATGGGGGGATTGGTCCGTAAGTCGTTTCAGTCCATGTGCGGAGGCTGCGGCATTGCAGCATTCTCCGCCCGAGGCAAGACGGGCACATCGCTGTTCCCGTAACGCGGCGCGGTCTCGACCTGCGGCACTTCGTCGATCTCTCGCTTTCCGATCTCGATATGCTTGTCCTTCAACCGGCGTCCGGCGGACAACACGTTGCGCTCGAACGAACCGACGAACTTGTTGTAATTATTGACTGCCGTCTCCAATCCCGATCCGACGCGCTTCATGTGCTCGGCCGCGATAGCAAGCCTGTCGTAGAGCTCGCCGCCCATCCGGCCGATCTCCTGCGCCTCCTTGGCAAGGCCGTCCTGCCGCCATACCTGTGCGACGGTCCGTGCAATAGCCACGAGGTTTGTCGGCGTCGCCAGCAGCACCCCCTTCGCAAATGCGAAGTCCCACAAAGTCGGATCCGCCTCGAGCGCGGCAGCGACGAAATGCTCGCCCGGAACGAACATCACCACATAATCGGGCGCTTCCTCGAACTGGCTCTGATACGATTTTGCCGCCAGTTGCTGGACATGGGTGCGCATGGATGAAGCATGCTGGGCGAGCGCGGTCTCGCGCGCCTCGTCATTCTCGGCCTCGAACGCGGACTGATACGCGTTCAGCGACACCTTGGCGTCGATGACCAGCATCTTTTGCCCCGGAATGCGCACGATGGCATCGGGCCGCAGCCGCCCGTCCTCGGTGTCGATCGAATGTTCGAGATGGAAATCCGTATGCTCGGCCAGACCGCAATGTTCGAGCACGTTCTTCAATTGCTGCTCGCCCCACCGGCCCCGCGCCTTGGGCGCATTGCGCAGCGAATTGCCCAGCCTTGCCGCCTCGCGCCGGACGTCTTCCTGCCCCTTGCGCATGCCTTCGATCAGGCCCGACAGCTGGCCGAACGCATCGACGCGCTTCGCCTCCAGTTCCTCGACCTGCTTGCGATAGGTGTCGAGCCGCTCGCCCACCGGCGACAGCAAAGCGCGAATCTTCTCGGCATTGGCCTTTTCGCTTGCCTCGAACCGTTCGTTCGCACGTTCCAGGAAACGGGCCTGCGCGCCTTCCAGCGCCTTGTTGCCCAGCGCCTCGAACTCCTTGCCCAGCGCCTCGCGCGCCTCGGTCAGCAGCTTCTCGCGCTCGGCCAGATTATGCCGGTCGCGCTCGGCCTCGGCGATCCTGACGCGCAGCGCATCGGTTTCCAGCCGGACCGCCCTCAGGTCGCTTTCAAGCGAGGCCGCGCGCTCTGCCCGCTCGCTCATGGTCGCAAGATCGGCGATGGCGGCGCGAAACTTCTCGTCCAGTGCCTTCGCCTCGGCATCGCGCTCGGAATGTCGCGTCCGCCATTCGGCCACGGGCCGGGATCCCAAGAACCATCCAAGACCGGCCCCGACGGCCAGCGCAACGATCACGAGAACAAGGGCAAGCATATCCATCGCCGGAACATAGGCGGAACGCAGCTAGGCGCGCAATATCGCCAGACTGTGATCCGGAACCTATCCCCGACTTTACCGCTGATGGTGTGAAGGAGACGAAGCCATGTCTATCCAGAAGATGATTTCCGAACATCCCGCCGTCGGCAGCGACTATAACGAAAGCCTGGGCCTTGCGGTCAGGCACGCGATGTATTGCGCCGCCATCTGCAACAGCTGCGCCGACGCGTGCAACGCCGAGGAGATGGACATGTCGCGCTGCATCCGCCTGTGCAGCGATTGCAGCGACATCTGCGAGGCGACCTATCGCGTGGCCAGCCGCCGCACGGACGAGAACCGCTCGGTCATTCGCGCGATGCTCGCGCTATGCGTCAAGGCCTGCGAAACCTGCGCCGACGAATGCGAAAAGCACGACAACGCGCACTGCCGCCGCTGCGCCCAGATGTGCCGCGAATGCGCCCGCGACTGCAAGGCCGCGATGGAAGAACTGCACGACGAAGCGGTCGCGTAAGTCCGGCCGACAGCCAGCTGAGGGCGTGCGGATTTCGGCTCAGGCCGGAGCGAAAACCGGTGTGATCGAGAACCGGCGCGCAGCGACCTTTTCGGTCGTGAGCACCGGAAGCGCAGAGAACGCCGGTTTGCAGCCCGGCATGGGCCGAAAGCCGGGCGCCCTCACGCCGCCTTGCGCAGCTTCTCCAGCTTCTTCATCGCCATGTTCCGCTTCAGGCGCGACAGGTGATCGATGAAGACGATGCCGTTCAGATGGTCCATCTCGTGCTGGATGCACACGGCCATCAGACCGTCCATGTCCTCTTCATGGGTCGTCCCTTCCAGATCCTGCCAGCGAACGCGGCAGGTGGCGGGGCGGTCGACCTCGGCGAAGATGTCGGGAACGGACAGGCAGCCTTCCTGATAGGCCTTCACCTCTTCCGATGGATCGAGGATCTCCGGATTGATGAAGACCCGCGGTTCCTTCCTGGTCGGCTGATGCGTGTGTTCGTGCCCGCCATGGTTGCACACCTCGGGCTCGGCATCGGGATCGTCAGGCTGCAGATCGATGACCAGCACGCGCAGCGGCACGCCCACCTGTATCGCGGCCAGCCCGATGCCGGGGGCGTCGTACATCGTTTCGAACATGTCATCGACCAGCTGCTTCAGCTCGTCGTCGAAGGTTTCGACCGGGTCCGACACGCGCTTCAGCAGCGGGTTCGGCACTTCAAGAATCTCGCGTATTGCCATCGCATCGAAATAGTCGCTCGGGCGCGATTCCGCAATATGGCGCGGCCATGACCGCCCTCCCCGCTTGGCCGCCACGGCGCGGCGGTCTAGACGGGCGCCATGCTCGATGCCGTCCATCATGTCGCCCTGATCTGCCGCGACTATGCCCGCTCACGCGCGTTCTACGTCGATCTGCTGGGCCTTGAGGTGGTGCACGAGGTGTTCCGCGAGGAGCGCCAGTCGTGGAAGCTGGACCTGCGCATCGGTCAAGCACAAATCGAACTCTTCTCGTTTCCCGACCCCGCCGAACGCCCGTCCTATCCAGAGGCGACCGGCCTGCGGCACCTCGCCTTTTCGGTGCCGGCACTCGAACCCGTGATCGCGTGGCTGCAATCGGCTGGCGTCGATGTGGAAGCCATCAGGACCCACGAATACACCGGCCAGCGCTTCACCTTCTTTCAGGATCCCGACGGTCTGCCGCTCGAACTCTACGAAACCGGCTGAGTCGATCAGCCGACCGGACGGCGCGCCCTCAGGGCCTGCGCCAGCGTGCCTTCATCGAGATAATCGAGTTCGCCGCCGACCGGCAGTCCATGCGCCAGTTGGGTGATCCGCACTGCGCGGCCCTCAAGCCGCTCCGCGATGTAATGCGCGGTCGTCTGCCCCTCCAGCGTGGCATTCATCGCCAGCACGACCTCGTCGATGCCGATGCCCTCGTCATCCTTGCCGTCGATCCGCGCCAGCAGCGAACCGATCGCCAGATCCTCCGGCCCCACGCCGTCCAGCGCCGACAATCTGCCGCCCAGCACGTGATAGCGCCCCGGAAACAGCTTCGACCGGTCGAGCGCCCACAGGTCCGACACTTCCTCGACCACGCAGAGCGAACGCGCATCGCGGCGCGGATCGCTACAGATGCCGCAGGGATTCTTCGTATCGACATTGCCGCAGATGTCGCATTCGACCAGCAGGTCCTGCACCACCGCCAGCGCTTCCAGCAGGCGCGGCAGGTCGGATTCGCGCCGCTTTACCAGCCACAGCACGGCGCGCCGCGCGGAACGCGGCCCAAGGCCGGGAAGGCGCGCCAATGCGCCGGCGAGTGCTTCGATCTCTTGCGATGCCATGGGTGGGCAGATAGGGACTGCGCCTCTTTCCTGAAAGTCCGAACCCGATGCGCATCATTTTCATGGGAACGCCCGAATTCGCCGTGCCGGTGCTGGAAGCGGTGATCGCTGCCGGGCATCAGGTGATCTGCGCCTATTCCCAGCCCCCGCGCCCGGCGGGCCGCGGCAAGAAGCTGCAGCCCTCGCCCGTGCATCTCGCGGCCGAGGCGCACGGGATCGAAGTGCGCACCCCCGTCAGCCTGAAACCGCAGGAGGAGAAGGACGCCTTCGCCGCGCTGAATGCGGATGTCGCGGTCGTCGCAGCCTATGGCCTGCTGCTCCCCGTCGCCGTGCTTGAGGTGCCGAAACACGGCTGCCTCAACGTCCATGCCTCGATCCTGCCGCGCTGGCGCGGAGCCGCGCCGATCCAGCGCGCAATCCTTGCAGGCGACCCGACGACCGGCGTCACCATCATGCAGATGGAAAAGGGTCTCGACACCGGGCCGATGATCCTGACCCGCACCACCCGCATCGACGACAAGACCGCGGGCGAACTGACCGACGAATTGTCGGCACTGGGCGCGCAATTGATGGTCGAGGTGCTGGAAGACCTGCCCCGCCGCCGCGCCGAGCCGCAGCCCCCGTTCGGTGCGACCCATGCCGCCAAGATCGACAAGGCGGAAGCGCGGCTGGACTTCACCCACGGCGCAGCGCTTCTGGAACGGCAGGTCCGCGCTTTCGCCCCCCGCCCCGGCGCGTTCTTCGAGTATGAGGGCGAGCGCATCCGCGTGCTGGCCGCCGAAGTGATCGGGCGCGAAGGTGTCGCCGGCATGACGCTGGACGACGATCTCACCATCGCCTGCGGCTTCAGCGCGCTGCGCCCCACCATCGTCCAGCGCGCCGGCAAGCCCGCGATGGAAACCGCCGCCATGCTGCGCGGAAAGCCGATCCCCGCCGGTACCGAGATCCGGTGACGCGCTGCCGATGACACGTTTCGCGCTTACCCTGGAATATGACGGCACCGCCTTCTTCGGCTTGCAGCGCCAGGCCGACGGCCCCTCCGTCCAGCAATCGGTGGAGGAGGCCGCGCAGGCGATCACCGGCGAGGAAGTTAGGATGCATGCCGCGGGCCGCACCGATACCGGCGTCCACGCGGCGGCGATGCGCGCACATATCGACGTGGCCAAGGACATCGCCCCCTTCCGCCTGATGGAAGGCATCAATGCCAAGCTGCGCCCCGATCCGGTCGCGGTCACCGCCTGCGAAGCGGTGGACGAGGATTGGCATGCACGCTTTTCCTGCACCGGGCGGCGCTATCTCTACCGCATCGTCAACCGCCGCGCGCCGCTCGCCCTGCTGAAGAACCGCGCATGGCAGGTGCCGCAGGACCTCGACGCCGACGCCATGCACCGCGCGGCGCAGCATCTGGTGGGGCTGCACGATTTCACCACTTTCCGCTCGGCGCACTGCCAGTCGGCCAGCCCGGTGAAGACGCTCGACCGGCTGGATGTCGAGGCGGTAGAGGGCGCATGGGGCCCGGAAATCGCGATCCACGCCGCGGCGCGCAGCTTCCTGCACCATCAGGTCCGGTCGATGGTCGGCTGCCTCGCGCTGGTCGGCATGGGGCGATGGAGCGAGCAGGACATGGCCGATGCGCTGGCGGCGAAGGACCGCGCCGCACTGGGTTACAACGCCCCGCCGCAGGGCCTATATTTCATGGAAGCGATTTATAACGGCCATTGACGACGGCCAACGATCATGGAGAGCAAGCGATGAGTTTCGACGGCAGGCAATTGACGACGCAGCTGGATGCCGATGGCACGCTGACCCTGAAGCTTGCCGAACGAAGCTGGGACGCTCCCACCGGGCGCAATGTGCTGGTCCGGATGGAGGCCGCGCCGATCAATCCCTCGGACCTCGGCCTGCTGTTCGCCTCCGCCGATGTCGAGAATGCCGATTACGGCGATGGCCGGCTGGTCGCGCAAATGCCCGAAAAGGCCACGCGCGCCATGTCCGCGCGCCACGGCAAGGCCATGCCCGCCGGTAACGAGGGCGCGGGCACCGTGGTCGCGGCGGGCGACGATCCTGCGGCGCAGGCGCTGATGGGCAAACGGGTCGCCTGCGTGCCGGGCGCGGCCTATGGCACCTATGCGACATGCGATGCGTCCATGGCCTTCGCGATCGGGGACGACATTACCGCCGAACAGGCCGCATCCAGCTTCGTAAATCCGATGACCGCGCTGGGCTTCACCGAAACCATGAAGGCAGACGGCTATACCGGCATCGTCCATGCCGCTGCCGCGTCAAATCTCGGCCAGATGCTGGTTCGGATATGCACAAACGACGGCATTCCGCTGGTCAATGTGGTGCGCAGCGCGGACCAGGTGAAGCTGCTGAAGGACCTTGGCGCAACCCACGTCATCGACATGACCGAGGACGGCTTCATCAAACGACTGGCCGACGCGGTGGAGGAAACCGGCGCGATGCTGGGCTTTGACCCCATCGGCGGCGGCACGATGGCGAGCGACATGCTGACCGCCATGGAAGCGCAGGCTTCGCGCGGGGCGGAATTCAGCCGCTATGGATCCAGCGCAGACAAAAAGGTCTATATCTACGGCTCGCTCGACACCGGGCCGACCATGCTGTCGCGCGGTTTCGGCTTTACCTGGGATGTCAGCGGCTGGCTGCTGTTCCCCTTCCTGCAGAAGGCTGGAAACGAGGTGCGCAGCCGGATGCAGGACCGCGTATTGAGCGAACTGACCCCCACTTTCGCCAGCCATTACAGCGACAGGATCACGCTGGACCAGATGCTGCAGAAGGATTCGGTGATGACCTATAACGCACGGAAAACCGGACAGAAATTCCTGGTGCAGCCAAACGGATAGCGCGGCCTAGGCCCCCGGCACAGCACGCTGCATGAATGCCTTCCAGATGCGTGCCGGGGCATCGCCGCCGGACAGGCCGGTGCGGTCCTTGTCGTCCGCCTCGGCATAGACCCACACGCCCGCGACGATACCGCCCGCCCAGCCGACGAAAACCGCGTTGCGGTTCTGCTGGCTGGTGCCGGTCTTGCCGAAATTGGGGATCTGCAGCTGCGCCGCCCTGCCTGTACCGTCATTGACGGTTTCGCGCAGCATTTCGGCCATTTGCAGACGAACGCGCGGTTCCAGCGTATATTTGCCCGAATGGTCGATCCACTGCCCGTCCGCATCGATCACCGCATAAGGCACCACCGGATATTCGCCCCGCGCCACGCCCGCATAGGCCGCCGTCAGTTCCAGCAGCGACACATCCGCCGTGCCGAGCGGGATCGAGGTGTCATTGGGATCGAGCTGCGCCGAAATGCCGAAACGCTGCGCCAGTTCGACAACCGCCTCGCCGCCGACGCCTTCGTAAAGCCGGGTTGCAGCGACATTGCTGGACTTCGTAAAGGCGCGCTCCAGCGTGATATTACCTTCGTACTTGCCGCCAGAGTTGCGCGGACCGCCTGCCAAAGGCGTGTCGGCCACCATAGTTTCGGGTGTCATCCCCGATTCCAGCGCGGCCAGCCAGACGAAGATCTTGAAAGTCGAACCCGGCTGGCGCCCGGCCAGCGCATGATTGAATTGGTTTTCGTTGTAATCCTTGGACCCCACCATCGCCAGCACCGCGCCGTCGGGGCGCATGGCGACGATGGCGACTTCGGCATCGCCAACGTCCACTGCTTTCACCGCCGCCTCCGCCGCGCGCTGGACCTCGACGTCCAGCGTGGTCGGAATGATCCGCGCATCGGCGTCATAGCCCTGCGCCTCGGCTTCCCGCCGGATCCAGTTGGTGAAATGGGCATAGCGCGGCAAATCGCGTTCACGCGTCAGGCGGAAGGTCGCGGGACCGATGGCGCGCGCTTCGGCGGCCGTGAGATAGCCCGCGGACACCATCGCCTGCTTGACCACTGCCGCCCTCTGGCGCGCAGCCTCGGGGTGGAAGCTGGGCGCGTAATTGCTGGGCGCCTTGGGCAGGCCGGCCAGCACCATGGCCTCTGCCGGGGTCAGCGCCTCGGGTGCCTTGTCGAAATAGCGCAAAGAGGCCGCGCGAATGCCATAGCTGCGGTCCCCAAAATAGATCTTCGACAGGTAACGCTCGAGGATCTCGTCCTTGGTCAGCCATGCCTCCAGCCACAGCGCCGTGGGGATCTCCAGCAGCTTGCGGCCCATCGTCTGGTCGTGGGTGAAATAGGTCACCTTGGCGAGCTGCATGGTTATTGTCGAACCGCCCTGCCGCGTGCCCGAAAACAGGTTCGACACGAAGGCCCGCGCCATGCCGCGCGGGTCGATGCCCCAGTGCGAATAGAACCGGCGATCCTCTGTCGCGATGAAGGCATTCACCACGTGGTCGGGTAGAAGTTCCGCCTCGACCGGAGCGAGCACGACATCGCCGCCGCGCGCGATCGGCTCGCCCTTCTGGCTCACCAGCACATAGGGATCGCCATGCGGCTCAAGCGTTCGCTCGACGGGCTTGGTAAGCGCCAGCCAGCCGATGATGGCCAGCACCGCGACCGCTGCCCCGATCGCCAGCCACTTGATGAAGGCCCAGGCCAGCCGGAAAGGCAGGGCCAGCAGCCACAGGCAGCCCATCCCCGCCCGACCTGCAAGCGAGGGACCGCGGCGTTCGGACAGCGGATCGTCTTCGTCCAGACCGTCCAGTTCGAGGTCGGCGTCGGTCCGGTACCATTCCTCGTCCAGCGCATCCGCGTCTGCGCCGCGATTGCGGCGCGAAGTGGCAAGCAGGTCGCGGGCCTGCGTCAGGAGATCGCGGTTCTTCACGGTCGCGGCACTAGCAGCCGCGATCTTTCGCGGCGATGAGCGGTGGCGGATAGTCGACAGGATGTTGGGGCATCGTGTTCATCGCGGCAGGCTAAACCCCTGACGCGGACGGACAAGTGCCGTTCATCGAGCCATATCGGCAGTTCGTTGGCGCCCTCAGGCGCGTCCGACGACGCTTTCGGGCAGGTCCACGCCGAACACGCGCTGGTAATATTCGGCCACCAGCATGCGCTCGGTCTCGTCGCACTTGTTCAGGAACGACAGGCGAAAGGCAAAGCCCAGATCGCCAAAGATCTGCGTGTTCTGCGCCCAGCTGATGACTGTGCGCGGGCTCATCACCGTGGAAATGTCGCCGTTGATGAAACCCTGCCGCGTCAATTCGGCGGTGCGGACCATCTTGGCCAGCGTCTCGGTCTCCATCGACGGGACCTTGGCGTGGACGATCCTGACCTCAGTCTCTTCGGGCAGATAGTTCAGCCCGACCACGATGTTCCAGCGGTCCATCTGCCCCTGGTTGATCGCCTGCGTGCCGTGATAAAGCCCGCTGGTATCGCCAAGCCCGACCGTGTTGGCAGTCGCGAACAGGCGGAACCAGGGATTGGGGCGGATCACGCGGTTCTGGTCCAGCAGCGTCAGCTTGCCTGCGGTTTCCAGCACACGCTGGATCACGAACATCACGTCGGGACGGCCCGCGTCATATTCGTCGAACACCAGCGCGGTCGGCGTCTGCAACGCCCAAGGCAGCAGCCCTTCGCGGAATTCGGTGACCTGCAGCCCGTCGCGCAGCACGATCGCGTCGCGCCCGACAAGGTCGATGCGGCTGATATGCGCGTCGAGATTGATCCGCACGCAGGGCCAGTTCAGCCGCGCGGCGACCTGCTCGATATGGGTCGACTTGCCGGTGCCGTGATAGCCCTGAACCATCACGCGGCGATTGTGTGCAAAGCCCGCCAGGATCGCCAGCGTGGTGTCCGGATCGAACACATAGGCTTCGTCGGTATCGGGCACACGCTCGTCCGCCTTGGAAAAGGCGGGCACCTTCATGTCAATATCGATGCCGAAGGTGTCGCGCACGTCGACTTCGGTATCGGGCGCCTGCATCAGCGTTTCGTGGCTATTGGTGTTCTGGATCATCTCGTTCATCGCGCCGATGGGTTATACATGGGCGGGCGTTGCTGCAACCGCGATTAGCAATCTGCGGTCACGCCTTCGGGGCAATCTTCGGGGGGAGGCTGAAAATATCGGCGAAGCGCAAGGCCGCGTCTTGGTCGCCTTCGATCCTAAGCCCGGTGGCGGCCATGACCTTATCGGCGTCGCGCTTGCCATAGAACAGCGGCAGGATCGCGCTGGCGGCGGGCGCGCGGAATATCGCCTCCGCGCCTGCCAGTTCCTCGTCGCGGCGGATGTCCAGCACCCCTTCGCAGAGATCGGCCAGAAAACGGTCGCTACCGAAATCGAACCCTATCCGCGCCTTTCGCCCCTCCGCCTTTCGGTGATCCATCATGGTGCGCAGCGACAGCATGGCCGATACGGGCGTCAGCGGCAGCGTCGGATCATGCAGCGGAGAGCGCACCGACCAGCGGCCCAGTTCCTGCATAACCGGTTCGGCCATGTAGCCCCATTCGGTCAGTTCATAGATCTGGCTGGCCGCCGGGGGTGGCAGCCTGCGCCGCGTCAGCACGCCCAGTTCCTCCAGCCGCGCGAGGCGTTCGGTCAGCACCTTGGCGCTGATTCCGGGCAGCGCGGCGCGAATGTCGGAGAAGCGCCGGCCCCCAAGCATCAACTCTCGCATTACGTGGAGCGACCAGCGTTCGCCTAGCAGTTCGAACGCAAAGCTGGCGGCGCATGCATCCTCATACCAGCGTCCATGCGCGCGACGACCAGGCTCCACCGATCCAGTATTGCTTTTATTTTGAAACTTCATAGTTGCTTTTTGTAACTGAAGGGCACACGACTCGCAAGCGCAGCCCGCGAGTCGGTCGCGCGACGAATGCCGGTCTGCACCGTGAAAAAGCAGGAGACGCTTCGATGCCCATCACCGCCGATGCCGATATCGAGATCACCGGTTACAACTGGGTCCCCCCGTTCGCCGAAGGCTTCGTGCGCGATCTGCGCGCCAGATGGTTCTGCGAAGAGGCAGGTCTCCCCTATCGCGAACGGCTGATCAGCGCGGTGAAAAAGCCCCCAGGATGGCGCAGCGAACAGCCCTTCGGGCAAGTACCGGTTCTGCGCGACGGCAATATCCATCTGTTCGAAAGCGGCGCGATCCTGATCCATCTGGCGGAAAAGAACGGCAAGCTGCTGCCCGCGGGCGGACAGGCCCGCGCGGATGTCCTGTCATGGCTGCTCGCCGCCTATAACAGTGTCGAGCCGGTGCAGAACGAACTGGCGAATATCGAGATGTTCAATGCGGACGAGGACTGGGCGAAGCTGCGCAGGCCCGTGGCGCTCGACAATCTGGACAGGCGTCATAGATCGCTCGACCATGCGCTGAAGGATCGCGAGTGGTTCGCCGGCGAATTCTCGATCGCCGACATCGCCATGGTCTCGGTCCTGCGGTCCAGCGTGGCGATGGGGACGCTGACCGAGCATCCGACCCTTGCCGCCTATGTGGATCGCGGGACCGAACGCCCGGCATTCCAGCAGGCGCTTGCGGATCAGCTAGCCGGTTTCGACCCCAGCCACGCCCCCGGCATGGAGCACGCGTGATGTATATCCAAGGCTTCGTCGTCCCCGTGCCCGCGGACAACAAGGCGGCCTATCTCAAGGTCGCGGAGCGTTTCGATCGCTGGCTGATAGACCATGGCGCAATCGAGGTGGTCGAGGCGTGGGAAGAACGCATCGAGGATGGCAAACACACCGATTTCCGCCGCGCGGTCGCTGCCGAACCCGGCGAGAAGATCGTCTTCTCGTGGGTTATCTGGCCCGACCGCGCCGCCGCCGAAGCGGCCGAAAAGGCGATGGAGGGCGATCCGATCATGTCCGAAATGGGCGACATGCCCTTCGATGGTAGACGCATGATCTATGGCGGCTTTTCGCCCATTCTCGAACTTGGCCGGAAATAACCACGGAAAGGAGCAAGCCATGGCAAACCCGCAAGGCGAGCCGATCTGGTACGAGCTGATGTGCCGAGACATGGCAACCGCATCGCGCTTTTATGAAGCGGTTCTCGGGTGGCAGATCACCGGATCGGACATGGGCGGCGTTCCCGACTACCGCTTCATCAAGCATGGGTCTGGCGAATTCGACATGGTGGGCGGCGCGATGCAGCTGACCGGGGAAATGCTGTCTGGCGGGGCACGGCCGATGTGGGCGGTCTATTTCTGCGTCGAGGATGTCGACGCTGCCGTTCAGCGTGTCACCGCCAATGGAGGCCGCATACTGATGCCCGCCTTCGATATCGAGAATGTCGGGCGCATGGCCTTTGTCACCGATCCGCAGGGCAATCCGTTCTACGTCATGCGCGGCTTTTCCGACATGGACAGCCATGTGTTCGCCGCCGACGCCAGCGGCACCGGTCGATGCGGCTGGAACGAGCTGATCACGCCCGAACTGGAAACCACGCTTGGCTTCTACCGCGATGTGTTCGGTTACGACACCGGCGAGCGCATGAACATGGCGCCCGAGATGGGCGACTACGTCTTCCTGAAGGCGGGCGACAAGACCATCGGCGCGGCGATGAATGCGATGCCGGGAAGTTCCCCATGCTGGCGTTTCTATTTCCGCGTGGCCGATATCGACACTGCCCATGCGGCCGTGGAAACGAATGGCGGAACCATCGTGTTCGGTCCTGAGGACGTACCGGGCGACGAAGTCATATTGATGGCGCACGATCCGGAAGGCACGATCTTCGGCCTTCTCGCTCCCAGGAAAGGCTGAACCGTGGCAGACATCACCTTCTTCCATAATCCGATGAGCAGGGGCCAGATCGCCCATTGGGCGCTGCACGAGACAGGCGCCGATTTCGAAACGATCATCGTCGACTGGAACGACAAGCCCGAAGCGCTGATGGCGGCGAACCCGATGGGCAAGATCCCCACCATCATTCACCACGCATCAGACGGCGACATCGTGGTCAGCGAAGCGCCTGCGATCTGCCATTATCTTGCCGAGATTGCGTCGGGACAGACCCTGCTGCCGACCCCGCGCGAGAGGGGCGACTATTTCCGCTGGCTGTTCTTTGCCGCGGGGCCCGTCGAACAGGCGATCACCGGCAAGTCGATGGGTTGGGAAGTGCCCGAAAACCGCATTGGCATGGTCGGTTTCGGCAGCTTTGACCTGACCATCGACACGCTGGACTGGTGGCTGTCAGACCGTGACTATGTCTGCGGAAAACGGTTCACCATGGCCGATGTCTATGTCGGTTCGACCGTCGATTGGGGGCTGGCCTTCGGAACGATGCCCGAGCGTCCATCCTTTGCCGCCTATGCCGAGCGCATCCGTGCCCGCGACGCTTATCGCGCGGCGAAGGAGAAGGACAATGCGATGATCGCGCAGGCGCAGAATGGCTGAAGGCGGCGCAGAACCGGCTGCCGACAAGGCCATCGTCTGCCTGTGGTACGATGGCGATGCCGAGGACGCGGCGCAATTCTATGCCGACACCTTGCCCGACAGCACGATCACACATGTTCAGCGCTCCCCGATCGATTACCCTGCCGGCAAGGCGGGCGACGTGCTGGTCGTGATGATGACGATCGTCGGAATCCCCTATATCCTCATGAACGGGGGTCCGGAGTTCAAGCCGAACCTGACCTATTCGCTGCAGATCCATACCGATACGCAGGAAGAGACAGACCGGCTGTGGAACGCCATCACAGGTAACGGCGGCACGCCCAACGAATGCGGATGGTGCAAGGACCGCTGGGGGTATAGCTGGCAGATCACGCCCCGCGCGCTGACCCGCGGCATGGCGGACCCTGATCCTGCCGTTGCCAGACGCGTGATGGAAGCGATGATGACGATGGGCAAGATCGATATCGCCGCGATCGAAGCCGCACAGCGCGGCCCTTGAGCGGATGAAGCTCTACGGCCATCCCTTCTCAAGCTATACGTGGAAGGCGCGCATTGCGCTGCTGGCGGCGCGGCTGGAGCATGAATTTGTACAGCTCGGTCCCGACCAGCCAGCGGAGCGCAACGCCGTCGTCGCGGGAGCGGGTCCGCTTGGCCGCTTTCCGGTGCTGGACGACGAAGGAAGGCTGGTCTTCGAGGCCAGCTGCATCGTCGAGCATCTTGCCATCCATTATCCGCAGGCCCGCTTCCTCATACCGGAGGACGAAACCGCGGCGCTCGCCATCCGGAAACTTGACCGGATCTTCGACCTCTACGTCATGGCCGAGGCGCAAGCGGTGGTGAACGAATATCTGCGCGCGCCCGCAGCGCCCGACACGGCGCGTGTGGACGAGGCGAAGGAAAAGCTGTCTCGCATTTACGGCTGGCTGGAGCAGCATTTGCCCGAACGCGGCCATGGTCCGCTGACCCTGGCGGACTGCGCCGCCGCGCCTTCCCTGTTCTATGCCGATTGGATCGAGGAGATCGGCGCGGACCGCTCGCATCTTGCTGCCTATCGCGCATGGCTGCTGGCGCAGAACGAAGTGGCATTCTGCGTCGACGAGGCGCGGCCTTGGCGCTCTTGGTTTCCGCCGGGTGCACCGGACCGTGACTGATTTTGCAAGAAAGGCATTCCCGATGCGCGAATTGAAAATCTCCCGCCATATTGCCGCCCCGCCCGCCGCCGTGTGGGAGGTCATGGCCAACCGGCAGGAAGAATGGTGGTGCCCCGCCCCGTGGTCGGTAACGATGGTCGCGCAGGAACGCCGCCCCGGCGGCCGGTGCGAAATGGTCATGCACGGCCCCGATGGCGAGGAAATGCCGCAGCATGGCATCTACCTGGAATGGATCGAGGGCGTTCGTTTTACATCGACCGACGCGGTCCGGATGGATCCGGGCAGCGGCCGTCTTGTCCCTGCCGAGCCCTTCATGATCGGCTGCTGGGAAATCGCACCCGATGGCGATGGCACGCTTTATACTGCCAGCGCCCTGCACTGGAGCGAGAAGGCGATGAAAAGCCACGCCGAAATGGGTTTCGAACCGGGCTGGAGCGCGGTTGCCGACCAGCTCGCGGCGATCTGCGAGGGTTGGACCGTCAAGGCCTGAAGATCAGGCGAACCGCCGCGCCTTGCGCAAGTGCTGATAGGCGTCCACGACGTTCTGCAACCGCTGTTCATGACTACGGTCGCCGCCGTTGCGGTCGGGGTGATAGCGCCGCACCAGTTCCGAATAGCGTCGCCGCAGCGCGGGCCGGTCGGCGTCATGCGAAAGGCCCAGCACGTTCATCGCCTCGCGGTCGGCGCCGGACAATCCGGCATCGCGGGCCTGTGCCTCGCGCTCCCAGCCCTGCCTTGCGCGGCTTTTGATATTGCGCGCACGGGCGGAGATCGCGTCGAGCGGATCGTCGAAATCGGCCCAGCGCGGCATGCCGTCGATGCCCGCCGTCGCCGAGAATGCATTGCGCCCCTTTGACGACCCCGCGCCCCAGCCATAGGCAGGCGACTGGGCGTCGAGTATCTCGTCCGCGCTCATCCCTTCGAAGAAATCATAGCCCGCGTTGAATGCGCGCACATGGTCGAGGCAGAACCAGCGCCAGTCGCCGGGCCCGTCGAATCCCGACGCGCGGCGGCCCGGTGCGCGGAATTCGCCTGCCTCTCTACAACCCGGCGCATCGCATGCGCGCCCCTCATTCTCGAATCGTCCGTGGAACCTGTCGTGCTTCATCGCCCTTGAGATGATGGCAGCGCGCCCCAAATGGAACCCCCGCAGACCACACGAAAGCCAGCCCATGCCCGAATCCGGACCGATCGAAGGCGAAATCCGCCAGCTTCTGACCGATGCGTTCCATCCCGAAACGCTGGTCGTGTCGAACGACAGCGCGATGCATTCGGGCCATGCGGGCGACGACGGCAGCGGCGAATCGCATTTCTCGGTCATCATCCGCGCCGCCGCGTTCGAGGGCGTCAGCCGCCTGCAGCGCCAGCGCAAGGTGCTGGCCGCGCTGGGCGACATTCCCGGCCAGCGGGTCCATGCCTTCGCGATCAAGGCGCTGGCCCCTACCGACCCACTGCCGGAGCGCGCATGATGGCCTATCGCCTGTTCTACTGGCCGGGCCTGCCCGGACGCGGCGAATTCGTCCGCATGGCGCTGGAAGCGGCGGAGATCCCCTATAGCGAACCCGCCCGCGACGACGGCGTGGAAGCGCTGCTTTCCGACATGGAAAAGCGCGAGGAGGCTGGCGGCTTCGCGCCTTTCGCACCGCCCTATCTTGTCGATGGCGATGTTGCGGTGGCGCAGGTGGCGCATATACTGACATGGCTGGCCGACAGGCACGGGCTGGGCGGCGATGATCTGAAGACCGATCTCGGCCTGATCCAGCTGCAATTGACGATTACCGACATCGTGGCCGAGGTGCACAATGTGCATCACCCGGTCGGCAGTGGCGCCTATTACGACGACCAGAAGGACGAGGCGAAACGCGCCGCCGCGCAGTTCCGCGAGGATCGCATCCCCAAGTTCCTCGGCCATTTCGAGCGCGCCGCCGCGCTTCATGACGGGCCCTTCGTGCTGGGCGGGAAATGGACCCATGTCGACAGCTCGCTCGCGCTGCTGATCGACGGGCTGCATTACATGTTCCCCAAGCGCATGGCGGCGGTGAAGGGGGACTATCCGAAACTGCACGCGCTGCGCGATGCCTTCGTGGATTTGCCCGCGATTAACGCCTATCGTGTGTCGGACCGATGCCAGAACTTCAACGAAGACGGCATCTTTCGCCACTATCCGGAGCTGGACGCAGCATGAGCGAGCTTAACCCCGAAACCGCCATCGCCCTTACAGTCGATCCCGTCAGCCACGATCTGGGCGCGTTCGAAGTGCGCCGAGCGGTCCCGCAGGCGGCCTGCCGCATGGTCGGCCCCTTCGTCTTCATCGACCAGTTCGGCCCCGCGCAGTACGACATCGGCAATGGCATGGACGTGCGGCCCCACCCGCATATCGGCCTGTCGACAGTCACCTATCTGATGCAGGGCGCGATCGACCACCGCGATTCGCTGGGCAGTTTCGCCACCATCCGTCCCGGCGCGGTAAACCTGATGACGGCGGGCAGCGGGATCGTCCATTCCGAACGCTCCCCCCAGTCGGAGCGCGAAGCGGGCGGCAGGATATTCGGGACGCAGACATGGCTTGCCCTGCCCGAGGCGAAGGAGGAGATCGACGCGGACTTCGAAAGCGTATTGGCGGACGACCTGCCCATCGTCGAGGATACATGTGCCAAGGCCCGTGTGATCATGGGCAGCCTGTGGGGCGCCACCGCGCCGACCACTTGCCATGCCGCCACGATCAATGCCGACATTATCCTCGCTGCGGGCGGCGCGATGCCGATCGAGGCCGAAGCCGACGAACGCGCCCTGCTGCTGGTCGAGGGCGAAGCCGAGGTGGGCGGCGAGAGGCTGGAGATGTTCAAGCTGGCCGTCCTGCGACCCGGCCGAGCCATGACCCTGCGTTCGGAAAAAGGCGCGCGAGTCGTGCTGATGGGCGGAGAGGCGATGACCCGCCGGCACGTATGGTGGAACTTCGTGTCGTCCTCGCGCGAGCGGATCAACCAGGCCAAGGAAGACTGGCGCGCGGGCAAGTTCGCCAAGGTGCCGGGCGACGAGAAGGAATTCATCCCCTTGCCGGACCATCCAAAGACTGTCAGCTATCCCTGAAAGAAGACAGGGTATGGAGCTGACGCATGAAAAAGGTGGATCTGGGCAATAATATCGAATTGCAGGTTCGTGACGAGGGGCCGCAGGACGCACCCGCGCTGATATTTCTGCACGGCTTTCCCGAATCGCACCGCACGTGGCGGCACCAGTTTCCGCATTTTGCCGATCGCTATCGCTGCATCGCGCCCGACCAGCGCGGCTATCGCCACTCGTCCCGACCGCGCGGGCCGGAGAATTACCGCGCCGATCTGCTGGTCGGCGATGTCTTCGCCTTGGCCGATGCGTTGGGCGTGGGGGAGTTCACCGTGGTCGGCCACGACTGGGGCGGCGCGATCGCATGGGGCGTGGCGATGGCGGGCCAGTCCTCGTCGCAGAGCCCTTATGCTGGCCGGGTGACGCGCGCGATCATCGCCAATGCGCCGCATCCCGCAGTGATGCAGCGGCTTCTCTACACCGACCGCGACCAGCGTGCGGCGTCGCAATATATTCGCACCTTCCGCGACACGGACAACGACCCGCTGATACGCGAGGGCGGATTGCTGCCCCTGCTTGCAAAGGCCTTCCCGGACCGCGGATCGTCCACCCAGCCAGAGCCGGAGGAACAGGCCGCGCTGCTGCAGGACTGGTCCGATCCGGACAGCGCGCTGGGCATGATCAACTGGTACCGCGCGTCCACCATCGATGTCCCGCCGATGGATGCCCCCTTTGCCGTGCCAGCCGACGCAAGGCCGATCGAAGTGCCGCCAATCACGATCCCCACGCTCGTCGTCTGGGGCATGGAGGACCACGCGCTGCGCCCCGCCAATCTCGACCGGCTGGGCGATCACGTCAGCGACCTGACAGTGGAGCGGATCGAGGATGCGGGCCATTTCGTCGTCTGGGAACGCGCGGATGCAGTCAACGCCGCGATGGACCGCTTTCTGGACTGCACCCAAGGGTAACGCCCATTGCCAGCCGCAGCCTGCGCGCCTAAGTCGCGGCTGTCATGACCCAGCCGCTCACTTTCGCCGTGCCCAAGGGGCGCATCCTCGACGAAGCCCTGCCCGTGATGGCGCAGGCCGGAATCGTGCCCGAGGCGGGCTTCCACGACAAGAAGAACCGCTCGCTGTCCTTCGCGTGCGAGGATCCGTCGATCCGCCTGATCCGGGTGCGCGCCTTCGACGTCGCCTCCTTCGTCGCGCATGGGGCGGCGCAGGCGGGGATCGTCGGTTCCGACGTGATCGAGGAGTTCGACTATGCCGACCTCTATGCGCCGGTGGACCTGGGCATCGGCCATTGCCGCCTCTCCATCGCCGAACCGAAAGACGCGCCGCCGACAGAGATCCGCAGCGCCAGCCATTTGCGGGTCGCGACCAAATATCCCAATCTCACCCGCCGCTGGTTCGAGGCGCGCGGCATCCAGGCCGAATGCGTCAAGCTGAACGGCGCGATGGAGCTTGCGCCGATGCTGGGTCTTGCCAACCGGATCGTCGACCTCGTCTCCACCGGCAAGACGCTGAAGGAAAACGGGCTGGTCGAAACCGCCGAATTGCTACCCGTCTCGGCGCGGCTGATCGTCAATCGCGCCGCTCTCAAGACCGATAGCGCGCGGCTTGGCCCGCTGATCGACAAGTTCCGCGCCTTGGCAGCGCAGCCGATGCCAGAAACCGTCGGGGCCGCCTGAATGAAGCGCCTGAAATCAAGCGACCCCGGCTTTGCCAAGGCCTTCGCCCGCATCGTCGCCGACCGGCGCGAGGCGGATGACGATGTCAGCCGCGATGTCGCCAATATCATCGACCGGGTAAAGGCCGACGGCGACGCGGCGCTGGCCGACTACACCACGCGCTTCGACAAATGGACACCCGTCGGCGAGGACGACTGGCGCATATCGAAGGGCGCCTGCGAGGCGGCGTTCCACGCGCTCGCCCTTGAATTGCGGCAGGCGCTGGAGACCGCGGCGGACCGCATCGCGGCCTATCACCGCGAGCAATTGCCCGCGCGCCGCGACTATCGCGATGATCAGGGCGTGCGGCTGGGCGCGATCTGGCGGCCGGTCGATGCGGCGGGGCTGTATGTGCCGGGCGGACGCGCGGCCTATCCCTCCTCGCTGCTGATGAATGCGATCCCTGCCCGCGTGGCAGGCGTCGAACGACTGGTGATCGCAACCCCCACGCCCGGCGGGCAGGTCAACGATCTGGTGCTGGCCGCTGCGCATCTGGCGGGCGTGGACGAGATCTGGCGTATAGGCGGCGCGCAGGCGATCGCCGCACTGGCCCACGGGACGAAGCGCATTGCGCCGGTCGATGTCGTCACCGGCCCCGGCAATTCCTGGGTAGCAGAGGCCAAGCGCCAGCTTTACGGCACCGTGGGCATCGACATGGTCGCGGGGCCGAGCGAGATTCTGGTCATCGCGGATAAGGACAATCGCGCGCGCCACATCGCCGCCGACCTGCTCAGCCAGGCCGAGCATGACCCGCTGGCGCAGGCGATCCTGATTACCGACAACAATGATTTCGCCGACCGCGTCGCCGATGCGGTCGGCGTCGAGCTTGCGCAATTGCCGACCCGCCGCGTGGCCGAAGCCAGCTGGCGCGACCACGGCGTGATAATAGAGGTCGCCTCGCTGGACGAAGCGCCCGCGCTCGCCAACGCGCTGGCGGCGGAGCATGTCGAACTGGCCGTCGCCGATCCCGAACCGATGCTGGAAGCGATCCGGCACGCGGGCAGCGTCTTCATCGGCCGCCACGCGCCCGAAGCGGTCGGCGATTACGTCGCGGGGCCCAACCACGTCCTGCCCACCGGCCGCCGCGCACGCTTCGCCAGCGGCTTGTCGGTGCTCGACTTCATGAAACGCACCAGCTTTATCGAACTTGACGAGGCCGCGCTGGCCGCGATCGGCCCCGCCGCCGTGGCGCTGGCCGAGGCGGAGGGGCTCTACGCTCACGCCCGCTCGGTATCGCTGCGCCTGCAAGGAAACGCGAAATGACCCTGTCCCTTCACGCCGCCACCATTCCCGGCTTCCTGCGCATGCTCGCCAACATGGACCATCTGATCGGCAAGGCCGAGGCATGGTGCGCCGAGCAGGGCCGCAGCGAGGAGGATGTCTGCAGCGCGCGCATCACGCCCGACATGCTGGACTTCGCCTATCAGGTGAAATCGACCGTTTCGCACTCGGTCGGCGCCGTCGCGGGCATCCGCGCTGGCGTGTTCTCGCCCGACCGCAGCGAGCCGCCGCGCGGTTTCGCCGCGATGCGCGCGATGCTGGCGGACGCACGCGAAGAACTGGGCGAGTTGACCGAGGCCGACATGGAAACCGTGGGCACCGCCGAGATGGAGTTCCGCATGGGCGAGCAATTCGTCGTGCCATTCACGGGGCAGAATTTCCTGCTCAATTTCTCCATCCCCAATTTCTATTTTCACGCCACCACCGCCTATGACATCCTGCGCCAGCTGGGCGTTCCGATCGGCAAGCGCGACTATCTGGGACCGGACTGGACCAAGCAATGACCGCCAAATCGCAATCCCGCTCCGCCGCCCGCCTCGCCGCGGTGCAGGCGCTGTACCAGATGGACATGGAGAAGACGCCGCTCGCGCGCCTGCTCGACGAATTCCACCAGCACCGGCTGGGCAAGGAGATTGAGGAAGAGCAATATGCCGATGCCGAAGTCGCCTTCTTCGACGATGTCGTAAAGGGCGTCGATGCGCGCCGGGATGAAATCGACCTGCTGATCAGCGAGAAACTGGCTCAGGGCTGGTCACTGGCGCGGCTGGACAAGACCATGGTGCAGATCCTGCGCTGCGGCACCTATGAGCTGCTGGCCCGGCCCGACGTGCCAAAGGCGGCGGCAATCACCGAATATGTCGATGTCGCCCATGCCTTTTTCGAACCGCGCGAGGCGAAATTCGTGAACGGCCTGCTCGACGCCATCGCCAGGGAGGTGCGGGCCTGAGCGGACCCGCGCCTTCGTCTGGCGAGGAAGCGTTCATCGCGGCGCTGCGCCAACTGGCGCACGATCCGGCGGCGCGCGGACTTTCCGACGATGCGGCCGTGCTGCGTCTGAACGGCGCACTGGTTGCGACGCACGACACCATGGTCGAGGGCGTGCACTGGCTGCCCGGTCAGGACCCCGCCGATGTCGCGTGGAAGCTGGTCGCGTCGAACCTGTCCGACCTTGCCGCCAAGACATGCCGCCCGGTCGGCCTGCTGCTAAGCTTCATGCTGGGCGACGAGGCCTGGAACACCCGCTTCGCCGCCGGGCTTGGCGAGGCGCTGGCCGCGTTCGATGCGCCGCTGCTGGGCGGCGATACGGTTTCCGCCCCTTCCCCCGATGCGCCCAAGGTCATTGGCCTGACCGCGCTGGGTCAGCCGCGGCGTGATCCGCCCCCGTCCCGCGCCGACGCGGCGCCGGGACAGGCCCTGTGGATCACCGGCCAGTGCGGCGCCGCGCTCGCCGGGTTCGAGGCGCTGCAGGCGGGCAGCGACGACCAAACGCTGACCGCCCCCTATCGCCGCCCCGTACCGCGCGTTGCCGAAGGGCAGGCGCTGGCCCCCGTGGCCGGCGCGATGATGGACCTGTCCGACGGGCTGCTCCTCGACGCGGCGCGCATGGCCGAAGCCAGCGGCACCACCATCTCCATCGAAACGTGCCTCGTGCCCGTCCACCCCGCCCTCACCCGCCGCAAGCGCGAGGCGATGAGCTGGGGTGACGATTACGAACTGCTGTTCACCCTGCCCGAAGGCGCTGCCTGCCCGGTCGAAGCCGTTCGCATAGGCAGCGTCCAGCCGCGCGGGGCGCATGCGCTGCTGCTCGACGGATCGCCGCCGCTGGCAGGCCAGTCCCTCGGTTACCGGCACGGCATCTGATCTTGCGGTGATCGGGCGAAAAGCTTTCGCCCAGCTGAACAATGCCTGCTTGCGCCAGATCGTTTAGCGTGTAGCTTCCCCGTCACGACGCCCGAAAAGGGCGCGAGCATTATTGGAGGGGAAGCGAAGTGAGTCTTGTCACGGTCGCAATTGCACTTGGCCTTCTGGCCATCATCTACGGATTCGTCACCAGCAGGCAAGTACTCGGCGCGGATGCCGGGTCGGAACGCATGCGGGAAATCGCCGGTGCCATCCAGGAAGGCGCACAGGCCTATCTGAAGCGGCAATACACCACCATTGCCATCGTCGGTGTCGTCGTTGCGGTGATCGTGGGCGTGGCCCTCGGTGCACTCAGCGCAATCGGCTTCGTGATCGGCGCGGTGCTGTCGGGCGTGGCGGGCTTTATCGGGATGAACATTTCGGTCCGCTCGAACGTGCGCACGGCGGCGGCGGCGCAGAAGGGCCTGCAGGAAGGGTTGACGCTGGCGTTCCGCGCGGGCGCAATCACCGGCATGCTGGTGGCGGGCCTCGCCCTGCTCGCGATCGCGGTGTTCTATTGGTACCTGACCGCCGTGGCCGGATATGGCGTGGGCGGAGAGGACCGCACCGTGGTGGACGCGCTGGTGGCGCTGGCCTTCGGTGCGTCGCTGATCTCGATCTTCGCGCGGCTGGGCGGTGGCATCTTCACCAAGGCGGCAGACGTGGGCGCGGACCTCGTCGGCAAGGTTGAGGCGGGCATCCCTGAGGACGATCCGCGCAACCCCGCGGTGATCGCCGATAACGTCGGCGACAATGTCGGCGACTGCGCGGGCATGGCCGCGGATCTGTTCGAAACCTATGTCGTCACCGTCGGTGCGACCATGGTTCTGACCGCGCTGCTGCTCGCCGATACGGCGGGTTTGCTGCTGGGCAATCTGATGGTGCTGCCGCTGCTGATCGGCGGGGCCTGTATTTTGACCTCCATCGTCGGCACCTATTTCGTGCGACTGGGAGGCGGCACCAACATCATGGGTGCGATGTACAAGGGCTTTCTTGTTACCGCCGCCCTGTCCGTGCCCGCGATCTGGTTCGTGATGCAGCTGGTACTGGGCGACATGAACACGCTGATCGGCGGCGAACCCATCGGCGATGTCGTGCAGATCGTCGACGGCAGCAATATCGCCGAGGAGGGACTGTCGGCCCAGATCACCGCCTTCACCGGCTGGGACCTGTTCTGGTGCTGCATGCTGGGTCTGGTCATCACCGGGCTGATCATCTGGATCACCGAATATTACACCGGCACCAATTTCCGCCCGGTGCGCTCCATCGCCAAGGCTTCGGAAACCGGCCACGGCACCAATGTGATTCAGGGCCTTGCGATCAGCCTTGAGGCGACCGCGCTGCCCACGCTGGTGATCGTGGCGGGCATCATCATCGCCTATCAGCTGGCAGGCCTGATCGGCATCGCCTATGCGGCGACCGCGATGCTGGCGCTGGCCGGCATGGTCGTGGCGCTGGACGCATACGGGCCGGTTACCGACAATGCGGGCGGCATTGCCGAAATGGCGGGGCTGGACGATGCAGTGCGTGAAAAGACCGATGCGCTGGACGCGGTGGGCAATACCACCAAGGCGGTGACCAAGGGTTATGCGATCGGCTCTGCGGGTCTGGCCGCGCTGGTCTTGTTCGCGGCCTATACAACCGATCTGGCGCATTTCTTCCCCACGCTGGACGTCGATTTCAGTCTTGAGAACCCATATGTCATCGTTGGCCTGCTGCTGGGCGCGCTGCTGCCCTATCTGTTCGGCGCGATGGGCATGACCGCGGTGGGCCGCGCGGCGGGCGACGTGGTCAAGGACGTGCGCGACCAGTTCGCCGCCGATCCCGGCATCATGGCGGGTACGTCGAAACCGAACTACGCCAAGACGGTCGACCTCGTCACCAAGGCGGCGATCAAGGAGATGATCGTTCCCTCGCTGCTGCCCGTGGTGACGCCGGTGGCGGTCTATTTCGTCATCACCCTCGTCGCGGGCCAGCAGAACGGCTTTGCGGCGCTGGGCGCGTTGCTGCTGGGCGTCATCGTGGGCGGATTGTTCGTCGCGCTGTCGATGACCAGCGGCGGCGGCGCGTGGGACAATGCCAAGAAATATATCGAGGACGGCAATCACGGCGGCAAGGGTAGCGAGGCCCACAAGGCCGCAGTGACCGGCGATACGGTCGGCGATCCCTACAAGGACACGGCGGGTCCTGCGGTGAACCCGATGATCAAGATCACCAATATCGTCGCCTTGCTGCTGCTGGCGGCTCTGGCGGGCTGATCGCTGACATCAGCAAAACCCTCGTCCGGCATCGTCCGGACGGGGGTTCTTTGTGCCAGCGGCGATTGACGGGGGGCGCGGGGACGGCCATTCGCGTTCGCATGGAAGACGACGAAAACCCCATGCCCGACACGATGAGCGACCCCGAAAAGGTTGCCGCCACCGTGCGCCTGCTGACGCTGGACAAGCAGACTGAAAATCATTTCCTCGGCCATCGCAAGCCGGGCGGCATCGGCCGCATCTATGGCGGCCAGGTCGTCGCCCAGGCATTGGCGGCGGCGCAGAACACCGTCGATCCCGCACGCCGACCCCATTCGCTGCATGCCTATTTCCTGCGCGGCGGGGACGAGGATTATCGCATCGAATTCTCGGTCGCGCGCGATTTCGACGGCGGCAGCTTTTCGAACCGCCGCGTTATCGCGGCGCAGAACGGCGTGCCGATCCTGAACCTCACCGCCTCGTTTCATCGGCAAGAGGATGGGCTTTCGCACCAAATGCCGATGCCCGAAGTGCTGATGCCCGAGGATCTGGAAACCGAGGACGAGGTGATGAAGCGCCTCGGCCGCCCGATAAAGGCAATGGCCGCGTTCCGCCGCAACCGCTCCTATGAAATCCGCATGCCGCCCATTTCGCCGGACGGCAGGCTGAACGATCGCGGGCACGCCTATTTCTGGTTCCGGATGAAGGCGCCGCTGCCCGCCGATACAGCGATGCACCGGTTGGTGCTTGCCTATATCTCGGATTACGGCCTGCTTTCTGCGCCCATGGCCATGCATGGACGGGCGTGGTGGCGCGGAGGGTTTCGGGCCGCCAGCCTCGATCATGCGATCTGGTTCCACGCTGATGCGCGGATCGACGACTGGGTGCTTTACGCGCTCGATTCCCCGTGGTCGGGCGATGCACGCGGCTTTGGGCGCGGCCTGTTCTTTACGCGCGACGGCCAGCTGATTGCCTCCACCGCGCAGGAGGGGCTGATGCGGGTGGTCGAGGAGAAGTCTGAATAAGAAAGGGGCGCTGCCGGTTTAGCAGCGCCCCGTTTTCAGAGGAATTGGACCCGATCAATCGGCCTTGGCAAGGCGGGCCTTGTTCGGGACCGATTTGCCGCTTGGCCCATTGCCGCCCGCCTGCGCGATCGGAATGCAGCCATTGCCGCTGGCCTTGACGGCCGAGCACATGGCGTTCGCACCCTGGCGATCGAAACCGCCCGCAGCCACGCGCCAGTAATCCTTGCCGTCGACATTGGCCTTGGTAATCACCGGCTGGCTACCCTTCAGATTGGCATAGCGGCTCTGGAACACCTTCCACCCGGCCTCGGCTGCCTCGGGGCTGGCATAGGAGCCGAGCTGCGCGATATGCGTGCCGTTCGCGGCAGGCACGGGCAGCGGCGGCTTTGCCGCCGGTTTGGAAGCCGGCTTGGCGGCAGGCTTCGGCTCCGCCTTGGGCGCCGCAGCCACTTTGACCGGCGCAGGTGCGGGCTGAACTGCCGGTTTCGCGGCAACCGCGGGCTTGCTGTCGGCCGGTGCTGCCGAACGCGCCGCCGAACTGGCGGGCAGCGAAGCCACCACGACCGCCTTGGGCGCAGTGCGAGACGACGGTATCGGGGCCGGCTTCGGTTCCGCGGCAGGAGCCGGCTGGACCACCGCGAGCGAAACGGTCGAGGGCTCAGGCGCGGCCCTTACCGCCGTGTCCGCCTTCACCGGCGGTAGTTCGGCCTCGGCGGTCGGCGCTGCCGCCACGAGCACTTGCTCGCGAGCTGGAGCCGGTGCGGGCGCAGCTGCCATCCGGGGCTTCGGTTCGGGGGCCGCCATCACCGGGGCCGAATTGGCCAGCGCAAGCTGCTGCGGCATGCCGCGATCCTCGACGGCTTCTGCGCCCATCAGAGCGGCGACGCGCTGGGCATAAAGGTCGGGGCGGGCGGTGCTGGCCCATTCGGTCATCCGTTCACCGATCTCGTTCGCGGGCACGTCCTGCGCGGCCATGGCGCGCGCCTCGCGCCAGCGACCGTCGAGCGCGAACGCATAGGCCAGGTTCTGACGCGATTTGGGCGTGTTGTTGCCCGCGCGAATGTCGGACGCGATGATCTCAACCCCTCGCGCGGTTTCGCCCGCAAGCGCCAGCGCAAGACCGCGATCGGCCGCCGGAATCGCGCTGCCCTGCATATTGATCGTACCAACGGCAAGACGAGGCTCGCCCGCACCCGTTTGCGCCAGTGCCAGCATCAGCGCCGTGCGCGGGCTGGCATCGCCCAGCTCGACCGCCGCCGCCAGCGAATCGCGCGCCGAAATCATGCGGCCCGCCTTCAGATAGGCCTGGCCCAGCAGCACGCGGGTTTCCGGATCGCGCGGATTTTCCAGCACGGCCCGCTCGGCATAGGAGACGGCCTTGTCGGCATTTTCCTTGGCCAGCGCGGCCTCGGCCTTTTCGGCATTGTCGCGGGCCGGTGCCGCGGCGGGAAGCGCCATGGCGCTCGCGCCGATCAATGCGATCATCAGGGCCTTGTGGCGGATACGGATATTCATGATTGGCGTCCTTGCATATCGCTCGCAGTCAGGCGTTGCCCATGACATGCGAGGAAGTGAAGCCGCTTTTCGGCGCGGGATCGACATAGCGCAGGATCGCGCGCTCGGCGATATCGACCTCGCTGCAACCCTCGCGGGCGGCGGCATTGGCGATCTTTTCGCGCATGGCATGGTCCGGATGGACCACCAGCACGGGACCGCGGCCGAAGATCATGGCGAACAGATGGGCGAACATCGCGCGGACATGGCCGAACAGGCCAACCGGTGCTTGCCCGGCCTGTTCCGCATATGCCTGTTCGTCATATGCGGAAGGCTGCTCGAACGACGGCGCATGGCTGGCGACATAGTCCGGCGCTGGCGTGGCCGCTTCGCGCAGCCGGTTCTGCATCGCGCCGACGGGATTGGCGGCGGCGACGGGCTTCGAAGCGGCGACCGGCGCCGGAGTCCAGCCGGGTTCGGCCCGCTGGTCTTCGTCATAGCCTTCGGCTTCGTCCCAGTCCTCGCCATTCGAATGCAGATAGAGCGAATCGGGCTTGTCGCTGACAGGTGTAAGGCCGATCACGCTTCCGGCCGGATCGTGCGCGGGCGTGTCGCCCATGTCGTTCCAGCCGCAATCGTCCTCGGCACCGGTCAGCCAGCCGGACATGCCGGCCATGCTGCTGCCCGCTCCGAAACCGGTCTGCTGGACCGGGGACTGGCGCCGCATGGCGGGCTTTGCCGCGCCCTTCTTGGCCAGCAATCCGGCGGGCATGGCGTTCATGGTGATACCGTTCATCATCGCCTCCCGATCAGGATCCGGCCGCGCGGCGACCGAAACCGCCGCCCGTGCGAGGAGCGCCAACGGCAGGCGCTGCGCCCTGCTGTCCGGCGAAAACATTGCGGCGGAAATTCTTTTCCAGACGTTCCGCAAGGAAGGCCCAGAGCTGTTCCATCTCTTGCGCCGAACGGCCGTGCGGATCGATTTCCATGACGGTGCGGCCATCGATCATCGATGCCGCGAAATCGGTGCGGTGATGCAGGACGACGGGCGCGACCGTGCCATATTGCGCAAGCGCGGCGGCGGCTTCCGAGGTGATGCGCGCCTTGGACAGCGCGGAGTTCACCACGAAGACCAGCGGCTTGTTGGCGCGGGCGCAGATGTCGACGGTGGCACCGACAGCGCGCAGGTCATGCGGGCTGGGACGAGTCGGCACGACCACCAGTTCGGCGACCGAGATCACCGACTGGATCGCCATGGTGATGGCGGGCGGCGGGTCGATCACGGCCAGCTTGAAACCCTGCTGCCGCAGCGTGGCAAGGTCGTTTGCAAGACGGGCGACGGCAGTCTGGGCAAAGGCGGGAAATTCGTCCTCCCGCTCGTTCCACCAGTCCGCCAGCGATCCCTGAGGGTCGATGTCGATAAGCACGACGGGGCCGGCGCCGGCACGCTGAGCCTGAACGGCCAGATGGCCGGACAGCGTGGTCTTGCCGGACCCACCCTTTTGTGAAGCCAATGCGAGAACGCGCACCAAGAATCCCCCTGAACATTTCGGTCGACCTCCAATCTTGCGGTTCAAACCTAATTTTGGGTTAATCGCTGATAATATTCTACAAGCACCGCTTTCAATTCCCTCGTCCCTCAGAGCCACGAGACAGGCCAAAAAGCTGCTCTTGCAATTCAGTCGCAAACGTATTGCTTTTGAGAGCGCCTCGCATTAGAACGTGATTCGACAGGATTGAGAGGGTTCTTTTCCGATGATCATCTGCATCTGCAACGCCGTACGCGAAGGGGACCTCAGGGCCGCGGCCCGTTGCTGTTCGGGCGATGCGGAAGAGGTGTATCGCTGCATGGGGGTCGAGCCGCAATGCCGCCAGTGCCTGGAAGAGGCCGCCGACATTTGCATGGAAGAACGCGCCTGCGCCGCCTGAACCTTTCTGCAGCCGTGCTTTTCGAAAACTGCTAATTCAAACCTCTCGCATCAGGCTTTATTGCTTGCATGCGCCGCCCTGCTTCGCGATGAGCGGGTGCGACCGGCCATTTGAATGCAAGGACAGTTTCGATGAAAAGCGATCCCAAAGTCGTCGAGTACCTGAACAAGGCGCTCACCAACGAGCTGACGGCGATCAACCAGTACTGGCTGCACTATCGCACCTTGCACCATTGGGGCGTCCGCAAGCTGGCGGATTACGAACGCCACGAATCGATCGACGAGATGAAGCATGCCGACGTTCTGGCCGAACGCGTGCTGTTCCTTGACGGACTTCCCAATTTCCAGGCGATCCACAAGCTGAAGGTGGGCGAAACGGTCGAGGAAATCCTCAAGGCCGATCTCGCGCTGGAAATGGAGGCGATCCCGCTGCTGCGCGATGCCATCGAATATTGTGAGAAGGTGCGCGACTATGTCAGCCGCGAGATCTTCGAGCGCATCCTCGAAAGCGAGGAAGAGCATGTCGATTTCCTCGAAACGCAGTTCGACATGATCGAACGCATGGGCCTGCATAATTACGTACAGCTGCAAAGCAGGCCGGCAGGCGACGACGAGGAATAGGCGCTACGGGCGTGGCCGGCCGGAGGGCGACGTGACAGCAATCGGAGAGCCGCTGAAAAGCCGCCGCCAGAGCCGGTTCAAGGGCGCGATGATCCTTGCCATGGGCCTGCTGGCGATCACGATGGTGGTCGCGATCTGGCTGGCCTTCACCGCTGACGCGCCGACCGAGATCACCACCAACCCCGCAACCGGCGCGCTTGTCGTCAGTGGACCGGAGCAGGATTTCGTCGGGCGCGTCGATGGGCGCATCGATGGACAGGACATCTCCGTGCTTGGCCTGCCCGCATATCACGAACTGGCCGACAATGCGGAGGCACTGGCCATGGTCTGCGCCTTGCGGGCCGATCCGACTGCGCAATGGTCCGAAGGCAGCGAGACCTTGCGCGCGCATCTCAATTCGCCGGAGATGACGCGCTATTGCACGAACGGCCCGTGACGATTTTGACCGCGCCTCAGTCCTTGTTGGCGTAGGGGTTTTTCGCGCTACGCAGCATCAGCCGGACCGGCACCGCGCCAAAACCAAGCTCGCGCCTGATGCCATTCACCAGATAGCGGCGATAGCTTTCGGGCAGTTCGTCCAGCCTGGTGCCGAATATCACGAAACGCGGCGGGCGCGCGCCGACCTGTGTGATATAACGCAGCTTGATCCGCTTGCCGCCGGGTGCGGGCGGCGGATTGGCGGCCATCGCATCGTCGAACCACCGATTGAGCCCTGCGGTCGGGACGCGGCGGTTCCATTGATCGCGAATGTCGAAGGCGGCCTGCAGCAACTGGTCGGTGCCCTTGCCGGTCTTGGCCGACACGGCGACCAGCGGCACGCCGCGCACCTGCGCCAGCCCTTCGTCCAGCGCAGCGCGTATCCCGTTGAACAGCGACGAAGGCTCTGCCGCCACGTCCCATTTGTTGATCGCGACGATCAGCGCGCGGCCTTCCTCGACCGCATGGGCGGCGATCTTCAGATCCTGATGCTCCAGCCCCAGCGTCGCGTCGAGCAGCAGCACCACCACCTCGGCAAAATCGACCGCGTGGCGCGCGTCTGCCACCGCCATGCGCTCAAGCTTGTCGGTCACGCGGGCGCGCTTGCGCATGCCGGCGGTGTCGATCAGCTTCACTTCGCGCGGCTCGTCGGTGCGCGGATCGGTCCAGTGCCAGTCGATCGTGATCGAATCGCGCGTGATCCCCGCCTCGGGCCCGGTCAGCAGCCGGTCTTCCTGCAGCAGGCGATTGATCAGCGTCGACTTGCCCGCATTGGGGCGGCCCACGATGGCCAGCTTGAGCGGACCCAGCGGCTTTTCCTCGCCGTCGTCCTCGACCGGCAGTTCCTGTTCGGGCTGCAAGGGATCGAGGATCGGCAGGATCGCCTCGAAGAGATCGGCCACGCCCTCGCCATGTTCGGCGGACAGCGCGACCGGATCGCCAAAGCCCAGCGCGAAACTCTCGTAAAGACCCGCGTCACCCGCCTTGCCCTCGGCCTTGTTGGCGACGAGCACGACCGGCACGCTCTGTCCGCGGAGCCAGCGGGCGATTTCCTCGTCCAGCGGCGTCACGCCTGCGCGCGAATCGATCACGAACAGCGCCATCGCCGCGCCGACCAGCGCCGCCTCGGTCTGGGTGCGCATCCGGCCCGGCAGGCTGGCGGGATCGTCGTCCTCCCAGCCGGCGGTGTCTACGATCTGGAACTTTAGCCCCAAGAGCTCGGCATCGCCGAAACGGCGGTCGCGCGTCACCCCCGGCTGGTCGTCGACCAGCGCGAGCTTCTTGCCGACCAGCCTGTTCCACAGGGTCGACTTGCCCACATTGGGGCGTCCGATGATCACGACTTGGGGTAGCATGGCTGTCAGGTGGCGCTTATCACGCCGCCTTGCAACACAATTGCGCAGGCGCTGTGCCGGTCAGCCGGCTTTCGCGACCGGAGCGTCCTCGCCCAGATCCTCGAACCATGCCTCGACCGGACCGTTCAGCTTTATCGTCAGCGGACGGCCCTTGCGGTCCATCGTCTTGCCAGCCTGCACGCGCACCCAGCCCTCGGAAATGCAATATTCCTCGATATTGGTGCGCTGCGTGCCCTTGAAGCGGATACCCACGCCGCGGCGCAGGACATCCGCATCGAAATGCTTGCTGCGCGGATCGATCGCCAGATGATCGGGCGGCACGTCGGGTCCCGAGGTTGCGGGCGCGGTTTCGGGTGAGCTGTTCTCTTCGGTCATGAGGACGGGGCCTCTACCCGGAACGGGGTGCTTGTCAACGGCTTCACGCTCTGGCAAAGGCGCGCCTCTGCCGACGCAAGGATGATTCTTCTCCTGCAATGACGTCAGCGGGCGCGTAGCTCAGTGGTAGAGCACACCCTTCACACGGGTGGGGTCGCAAGTTCAATCCTTGCCGCGCCCACCACTTTTCAAAGACTTACGGCGCGACTCGTCATTTGTATGAAACGAGTATGAAAAAACACGTCGGGCATTCCTCCGTAACCGGGACCCACGCACAATAGGCCTTGTTCGCGGTGCGAACATCCAAGCTGCGCTAGAATCTCGAAGCGGGGGACTTTGCGGCCCACGCGAGGCTTGCGTAGCGATTCCTGCCAATGGCTTTTCATGGGCCGGTTGCAGACTGTCTGCTATCGGCAATCAGATCGCAAAAAGCTGCCATTCGGCTAGCGACCCAGTTGCGGATACATGTTTATCCAGCCTAAGGTTCCTGCGATGACGGTTGACGAGAACACTGTTGCTCGAGGTGGATGCCCTCGCTGTCAGACGACGATACCATTAAAGCGCTGTTTGTTGCGTCGAGGCCATCCTTTCAAATGCCGTAGATGCGGAACATCGATCGTCGTTCCGAAGACAAGCGTCCGCCTAGCGATCTCGTTGTTCGTTTTATTTTCAGCAACACTCAAAGAAGCGCCTTACTGGTTCGTAGCAAGTATCATCGTTTGTTTAATAATAATGGGATGGATGTTATCAAAAGTTACCATATACAAAGGCGAGGTAAACACGGCTACTTGATTTACGGGCAGCTTTCCACCCCACTTCCTGCCGTCTAAGCTTGCGTAGCGGCCTCTCAAAAGCTGCCACGCGTTCAAGTTGCAGTTCTTCGGCTGCAATTGGGCCGGTTGCTGACTGTCTGCTTTGGGCAGGCAACCAATGCAAATCGGCCATTTTGCTTCCGACCCCATGGCAGACCACCCATGTATGCCCAGCACCTGTTCAATGGCAGCCGTTTGTCGTGTCTCTACAACACATCAGGTAGCAGAAGCCCATGAAGTTCATCACTCTCAATCGCGCCTCGACCCTTTCCGTTGGGCTGAGCTGGCCGGGTTTCCGGCTCGTGAAGCAGCAATGCCGCTCGACCATACGCGCCTAATCGATACTTCTCTGCGCTTGGCGCAGATGCCATTGCCCGCTTCGTTCGCGACGGCTTCGTCTGGGTGGGTGCTGCATTTTCATCCAAGGTGGCCGCAGAAGCGCGCGCGATCCTGTGGGTGGCCACGGGATGCGATCCCGATGACTCGACCACCTGGACCCGGCCCGTCTCGAGCGGTTCGATCAGGCTCCGTTTCACGAAGCGGCAAACACAACCGCCCTGCATACAGCATTCGACCAGCTTGTGGGCAAAGGTCGGTGGCTGCCGCGGGGCGGACTCGGAACATTTGCTGTTGGCTTTCCATCTGCCGAAGAACCTGGAGACGACGGGTGGCACATCGAGGTCAGCTTCGCTTATGAGAAGCCCGACTTCATGGAGTGGCGGGCCAATGTGCACCGCAAGGGCCGCGCCCTGTTGATGCTGTTCCTATTCTCGGATGTGGGTATTCACGATTCCTCAACGCGCATTCGGGTCGGCTCGCATATCGATACAGCGCGACAACTCGCACCGGCCAAGGAAGCCGGTCTGACCCTTCGAGAGTTGACCTCGGACGGATTCGCCGGATCGGCCCATCGCCTGGAGCAACTGGCAACGGGTCCGGCCGGCAAGGTGTATCTGTGCCACCCTTTCCTCGTGCATTCTGCATATA
>NZMY01000007.1 GCA_002694745.1 Croceicoccus sp.
GATCTGACCCATGCTCCGCTCCTAAGCTCACTCATACGAGCGCTCAAAAGACCGGTCGTTCACTCGCCGGACAAGGCGGGGCTCACCGGATGGGTACCAGGAGCTGGAGGTTTTGCATGAAGAAGTCGAAATTCACGGGCGAGCAGATCGCGTTTGCGCTGCGCCAGGCCGAGGTTGGAACACCGGTGGCGGAGGTGTGTCGCAAGATGGGCGTGTCGGAGGCGACCTACTATCGCTGGAAGCAGTTGTACGGCGGCTTGGGACCATCAGAGCTGCGCAAGATGCGCCAGCTCGAAGAAGAGAACAAGAAGCTGAAACGGCTCGTGGCGGACCTGTCGCTGGACAAGGCCATGCTTCAGGAAGTTCTGGCAAAAAAAGTGTAGCGCCTGGCCGGCTCCGCGAGATCGTCCGTTGGGTGCAGGATCGCTATCGGGTGAGTGAGCGGCGCAGCTGCGCCGTGCTCCGGTTTGATCGCAAGACCCATCGCTACAGGTCGGTCCGGGGTGACCAGGCGCCACTGCGAAACAGGATCAAAGAGATTGCTGCGGTACGCGTGCGCTATGGCTATCGCCGCATTCATGTGCTGCTTCGGCGGGAGGGTTGGCTGGTGAATGTGAAGCGGGGGCATCGCCTGTACCGTCTGGAAGAGCTTAATTTGCGGGCAAAGCGGCCGCGAAGGCATGTCATGGCTGCCCGTCGGGTGGAGCGGTCTTTGCCTTCCTGCCCCAATGATGTGTGGGCAATGGACTTCGTGTCCGATGCCCTGTTCAACGGTAAGCGATTCCGTGCCCTGACGGTCGTGGATGCCTACACCCGAGAGTGCCTGGCGATCCACGTCGATCAGGGCATCAAAGGCGAGCAGGTGGTCGACGTAATGGATCGCCTGCTGTTCGAGCGAGGCAGTGCTCCTTCGAAGATCAGGGTGGACAATGGCCCTGAATTCATCTCCCGGGCGCTCGATCACTGGGCTTACATCAATCGGGTAACGCTGGACTTCAGCAGGCCGGGCAAGCCGACCGACAATGCCTTTGTGGAGTCCTTTAACGGTCGATTCCGGGACGAGTGCCTGAACACGCATTGGTTCTTGTCATTGGACGATGCCAGGACCAAGATCGAGGCGTGGCGGACGGACTTCAACGAGAGCCGACCTCACACATCCCTGGGGTTCATGACGCCTGCCGAATTTGCTTCATCGGCCGGGGTTAACCCCGGCCGATGAAGTGCCGGATCTCTCGTTCTGACCGGGGGCAAATCCGGGACAGGGTCATCGTAGGGCCGGACTCTAATCAAGCTTGGAGGAAAATCAGGGGGTCAGGTCATTGGCGACAAGCTCATGCACTGCAGCGTATCGGCAAACCGTCAAGATCGTCGGGCGATTCGAGTTTGCAAAGGGCTTCGTGGCTTTAAAGCGCGAAATTTTGCCGATTCGGCATTTCTTTCCAGTCAGGCGGGCAACGCCAGCCCTTGCCATAGGGTCTCGCCCCATTTCTAAGATAAGTGAGGTATCCTTCCCCTACACAACCTGGCATTGCACAAAGCAAATTTTGACCGCGCCATAAACGAGCGTAAAGGCCACACCCTTTCAAGTGAAGCCATTCGATTGCAACACGGTCATTTCCTGCCTCAAAAACGAATGGTCGGTGCGTGTTTGAAGGCGTAAAGAATTCAATGGTATATATCATTGGTGGGCACCTCGGTTAAGCTGATAGCAAATCGAGCCGAAAAGTGCGCGAATTTGCGATAGTCAAAACCTGCTCCCATAAAGCGCGGCATTATCACGCCCGATGCCCAAACGCTACTCAAGGCAATAAGTTCGCTATTTATCATTTCTGAACATTGCGCGTGAGACGTCATACTTATATTGCTAATTTGTTTTATTTCCACGCCTTCGAAACCCGCTCGGAATTGCGTCCTGGCCTTGCCCGGTGGATCACCTATTATAACACGCAGCGACGGGACTTTGGCCTCGTCGGCCAAACCTCCGCGGAGGCCTATGGCAGGATCGGCGAAACAGCGCATGGAGGCATGCCCCGATCCGCTGATGACCAGAGTGGCGGCATAGACAGCGAAAATCTTCACTTCGCCGCCAACCTGTCCAAAGAGGCGGGACCACCTCAACACATGGCGGCGACCTGTTCGTGTTCCGAGGGCGGACGGGATCGCTGGTCAAGATCATCTGGCACGACGGCATCGGCGTGTCGCTTTATGCCAAACGGCTCGAGAAGGGTCGTTTCGTCTGGCCCTCGGCGGGAGAGGGCATGGTCTCGCTGACCAATGCCCAATTGTCCTGCCTGCTGGAGGGGATCAACTGGCGTAACCCGCCGACAGAGCTGACCTTACCGCTTCACGGCCCACACGCTGAAAGCTGCCGTAAATTCATGGCTTAGCTTATGGGCAAATTTGGCCGATTGCGGACCATCAGCTTTTGGGCTGCAAACTGTGAAAGCGGACGTTGGAACTGGCTACCACTATGGTCGGCAGCCGCCGACATAGCCGTCGTTCGCTGCTCCGAATGAGCAAGTTAGAAGCTGTTCTTCGTTCACGGGCTAGACCGGCCCCTTGAGTTGCAGCCCAAGGGGCGGCATTCTCATTAAACTTCAGTTCGCTCCGACAGTGTGAGAGCATCGTCGATATCGACGCCCAGATAGCGAACCGTGTTCTCGATGTTGGTGTGCCCCAGCAATATCTGCACCGCCCTCAGGTTACCCGTGGCCTTGTAGATGATCGAAGCCTTTGTGCGCCGAAGCGAATGCGTCCCATACTCCCGCTTGTCGAGCCCGACCGTCGAAACCCATTCATCGACAAGCCGCGCATATTGCCTCGTACTCAGATGACCCTGATAGTCGATCCTGCTTGGAAACACGAAATTGAGGAATGATCCTCCCCGTCGCTCAAGCCAAACGGTCAGGCTCTTTCGCGCCTCCGTCATGATCTCGAACTGGACGGGGCGTCGCGTCTTCTGCTGAATGACGGTTGCTCGATTACGAACGGCACAACCGCTTACCAAGTCGCCGATCCGGATTTTCACAAGATCACAGCCTCGCAGTTTGCTGTCGATGGCGAGGTCGAACAAAGCTCGATCTCGTATTCGCTTGTGCTCATCAAGGAAGAACCGAATAGCCCAGATATCTCTCGGTTTCAGCGGACGTTTAGGACCGATAGTCTGTCCTGCATTCCAAGGCCGCCGATCGTGAATGGCGGGGTCTAGATCTGAATGTCCCATGGCACTTCTCCAGTGGCCGATATTGGCCATCGGGATGATAGCTTGCTTGAGCTTGGCGCACCGCATGTTATAACGACCGTATGAACGCAAGTCTGAAGATCACCAAGATCGGCAACTCTGCCGGCGTTGTCCTCCCCAAGGAGCTCCTTGCAAAGCTGCGTGCAGGCGTGGGCGATACACTCTACGTTTCGGAAACGCCGGAAGGTATTCGCATTACCGCTGCAGATCCTTCATTCGAAGCCAAAATGGCTTTGGCAGAACGGATCATGCGTGAAGACCGGGATATCCTGCGCGCTCTAGCGAAGTAACATGGCACAATCACCCGAACCGGTCTGGATCGAGGCCGAGTTGGCGCTTGCCATCCATGATCGGCAACTGGCTGAGCATGGCGGCCCCATCGGCCTGCGCGATGCGGATGCATTGGAATCTGCCTTGGCGCGTCCTCGCAATCAGTGGGCCTATGGCGAGGCGGATCTGTGCAAGCTCGCTGCTGCATATGCTTATGGCCTAGCGCGCAATCATCCCTTCACGGATGGCAACAAGCGGACCGCCTGGGTTCTCGCACGGCTGTTCCTCGTTTTGAACGGCGTCGAAATTGTTTATGCTCCCGAAGACGCTGTTCGGATGGTCCTGCAGCTTGCCGCTGGTGAACTTGATGAAGCAGCCATATCGGATTGGTTGACTGAAAGACGAGCGTAGGCCGCTAACACAGCAGTCGATATCCGAGAGATGTGGTGTAGCTAATAGCTGACAGTTGCGACGATAGCAGCGCGGGTATCGCGGTCGTCGGATCCGGGTGGGGCCTTCAACTGGGTGCCGACCTCGAGTTGAAGATCGAGGTAACGTCCGACCAGATAATGAACGCCGCCGCCCACGCTCAACATCTTCTCGGTCCGCTCTGTATCGGGAATGCGATGGGGCTGGCGCAGCCATGCATAATCGATGAACGCGCCCAGTTGCATCTGGTCCCTGAAATCGCCTTCGTCGCCAAACAGGCTGAAGGCTGGCGAGCGGATTTCCTGACTGAGCACCATGCCCTGACTGCCCAATGCCGTATTGGTGTCATAACCGCGCACGCTGCCAATCCCGCCGCCGCCGATCTGTTCGCTATAGGGCAGGTTGGTACTGGCGAATTGCGCCATCGCCCTTGTCACCGCGCTCATTCCATAGGGGAGCCGCGTGGTACGGGTGACGGAAAATCGCGAATAGGCATAGATCGCGTCGGAAAAGGCGATCAGATCGGCAAATGCATTGTCGTTATTATGCGCGGTGATATTGCCGGGAGACCATACCGCAGTAACTTGCACTTCGGTTTCACCGGCATCGTCAGGAATATTGGCCGTGTAGATCAACGGAAACTGGAAGATCTCGACAGCGGAATCGAGCAGCCGCAAGCCGGAGAATTCCAGATTATTGTCGGTCCGCTTGAAATCGAAGCCGAACTGCAGCCCTTGATGGGGGCATCGCAGAATCTAGTCGTAAACGTACGCTAAGCCCAAAAGGATAAGCGAACGGCAATTTGCGACGCGTCATCCGTTCCCTTTGAACGGTGGATTCTGGTGGAAGCTGCCGTTCCCATTCTGGTCCAAGGCGCGGCTATAGCTTGTAGCGCGGCAAATTACGGTGGCCTGGCCATCGTAAATGTCGCCGCGCAATAGCTGCGGTCCGTGGAGCACGCCGCCGAGGCAGCAACGCGCCCATTCAAGTCGCTCAACCGAGATCATGGCAAACCAATGAGCAGACATTCTGCTTATGACCTGAGGTGGGACAATGCTGCCGTTCGACGTGCGCCGCTCAAACGGCAGGCTTCGCCGCAACCCGCCTTAGCTAGCGTGAGATGGGGCGGATGGGGGTCTGGGGCAAAAGGTTTCCGGCTCAGGTGTCAACACCGGGACAAAAAACGGGCCAGGCTGTCAAAACCGGTCGACAGTCGAGCACTGGCGCACTTCGGTGATTACCTCTGCGGTCGGGGATCCCCGCGTCCGAAGGCCTAGTCGCTAATCAGCGAGCCGCAGACACCGTTATTCCCGCTACATCATCTAGTGGCAGCTGTGCACCACAATGATGGCCGGCGGCCTCACCGACACGCTGGATCTGGCTTTGCTCCATACCACCTGCCCCCACGAGTTGCACAGTGGCAAGTGGTATGGCTAGCCGCTCATCCTTTAGGTTTCAGCGTCAAGGGAAGGCCGGCGAACATTATGACTGCCTCTTCAACCAATGCCGCTATTTCCTGATTGATGCGGCCCGCAACATCGCGAAACCTTCTGGCAAGGGCGTTGTCGGGTACAATGCCCAGACCCACTTCGTTGGCGACCAGAATGACCGGCCCCCGTGCGGCTGAAAGCGAGCGCGTCAGTCCTTCCGTAGCGGCAGCCGTATCGCGTTCCGCCAGCATCAGGTTCGAAGCCCACAGCGTCAGGCAATCGACCAGCACCACCGTCTCGGGCGTGCTATATACCGTGATCGCCTCCGCCAGTTCCAGGGGGGCCTCGACGGTTGACCAGCGCGGCCCACGATCGGCACGGTGCAGGGCAATCCGCTCGCGCATCTCGTCATCGAAGGCCTGGGCTGAGGCCAGATAGATCAGTTCACCCGCCAGGGCCTCTGCCCTGCCTTGCGCATAGCGGCTCTTGCCCGAACGCGCGCCGCCCAGCACCAGCAAGTGGGACAAGGCGCTGCTCATGCGCTATCTCCCGCCGGGACGGAAGCGGGTCTCTCCGCCATGGCCAGCGCCACCAGCGCGTCAATATCGAGATGCTCCTCAAGCGCGGCTGCGATCTCGTCCAGCGCCGCCTCGACAGAGGCGCCATAGTCCACGCCCCCGGCTTCTACATCCATGCGCGACAGCAGCGCCCGGCGCAGCTCCGCATCAGCCAGCAGGCCGTGGACATAGGAACCAAACACCGTGCCGCCCGCATTTATCGCGCCATCGCGGCGGCCATCGGCGAAAACGGCGAAGGGCTGTTCCGTATCCGGCCCGTTGGTTTGCCCCATGTGCATTTCATATCCCTGGAATGGCGCGCCCATCGCCAGCCCGCTGACCGGACGCAACGCCTTGTGCGCGTGCAAGGTCGTTTCAACATCAAGCAGGCCAAGGCCGCTGGCAGCGCTGGCCGAACCTTCAAACCCATCGGGATCGGCGATGCTTTTGCCGAGCATCTGGTAACCACCGCAAAGCCCAAGGATCAGCCCGCCGCGCCGGTGATGCGCAAAAATATCGATGTCCCAGCCCTCTGCACGCAGAGCGGCCAGATCGGCGATTGTCGACTTTGACCCGGGCAGGATGATGAGTGCGGCCTCTGCCGGGATCGGCTGGCCGGGCGGAACCATGTGCAGGTCCACACCATGTTCGAGCTTCAGCGGATCGAGGTCATCGAAATTAGATATGCGCGGCAGGATCGGACAGGCGATCAGCTTGCGGCTTTCAGCCCGCGCCTTGCCGCTCTCCAGCACCACGGCATCCTCGCTGGGGAGCCGCGCCGCCGCGCTCAACCATGGGACAACGCCGAAGCCGCGCCAGCCTGAGAGGCTTTCGATCTGGGCGTAGCCATCGGCGAACAGGGCGGGATCCCCCCGAAACTTGTTGATGATGAAACCCTGGATCATCGCCGTGTCGGCGGGGTCGATGATCGTTCTCGTGCCAACGATGGCGGCAATGACTCCGCCGCGATCAATATCGCCGACCAGCACGACGGGCACGCCTGCCGCTCGCGCAAAGCCCATATTGGCGATGTCGCTAGCGCGCAGGTTGATTTCCGCAGGAGAGCCGGCACCCTCGACAACGACGATGTCGCACGCCCGGCGGAGCCGGTTATAGCTGGCCAGAACTTCGCCGAGCAGCGCGCCCCGTGCCTGCCGAAAATTGCCCGCGCCCAATGTGCCGCGCACCCGACCATGCACGATCAGTTGCGATGTGCGGTCGGCCTGCGGTTTCAGCAGCACCGGATTCATGTCGGTATGCGGCTCCACCTTGCAGGCGATTGCCTGCAAGGCCTGCGCCCGGCCGATCTCGCCGCCATCGCTGGTGACGGCAGCATTGTTCGACATGTTCTGCGGCTTGAACGGCAAGACCCGCAAACCCCGCTGCACCAGGGCGCGGCACAGCCCCGCCACCAGCACGGATTTGCCCACATCAGAGCCGGTGCCCTGAAGCATTATAGCGCCCATGCTGCACCTCCTGCAATACCGGCCGCCATGAACCACAGGCACAGACATGCACGGGCGTAGATGCCCAATCCGCGCCAAATATCCTCTGTCCGGGCCGGGCGGTCTCCCTCCCCAATCCAGAGCTTGTCCGAAAGAATCCCGTCATAAGCGATTGGCCCAGCCAGGCGCAGCCCCAGCGCCCCAGCCATCGCGGCCTCGGGCCAGCCCGCATTGGGCGAGGCGTGCCTGGACGCATCGCGCCACAATATCCGCCAGCCACCCCCGCCGCACAGGCAGATCAGCAATCCCGACAGGCGCGCTGGAATGAGGTTCATCGCATCGTCGGTGCGGGCCGCAGCCCAACCATAGGCGCGCCATCGCTCCTCGCGGTGCCCAATCATGCTGTCGGCGGTGTTGATCGCCTTATAGGCCCAGATACCGGGCAGCCCCAGCACCAGCAGCCAGAACAACGGCGCGACCACCCCGTCGCAGAAACTTTCCGCCAGACTCTCGATCGCCGCGCGGGCAACACCCGCGTCATCAAGCGCGGCTGTATCGCGGCCAACGATCATGCCGACTGTGGCGCGCGCGGCGGGCAGATCCTGCCGCTCCAGCGCATCGGCAACGAGGCGGACGTGGTCGTACAGGCTGCGCTGCGCCAGACCCGGCCAGGCCAGCACAGCGATCAGGGGCCAGGCCCAAGGCCCGGCGATTGCCACGAGCAGACTTTGCAGCACCCAGCCCGCACCGCCCGCCATACCCAGCAGGATCAGGACGGTGACCGCCCCGGCCATGCGCCGCTGTCCATCGGAACGCGAGGGGACATTCCAGCGCCGTTCCAGCGCGGCGATAATCCGCGCAAAGATGCCCACAGGATGGCCGATCCGGCGATACAGCGGCTGAGGCCAGCCCACTGCCGCGTCGAGCACCAAGGCCAGGAAAGCAGTCAGATCAATCATCAGCCAGCGCCGCATCAAGGCGATCCAGCGCCTGTCGGTCGGCGGGCAGGCCCAGGCGCAGCCAGCGCGGATCGTAATCGAACGGCCGCGTCAGGATGGAATGGCGCGCAAGGCGTTCGAACAGCGCGGCGGCATCGTCCGTTTCGATCAGCCGGAACAGCGGGCAAGCACCTATCGCGCTGTAGCCCCGCCGCGCCAGCACCGCGTCCAGCGCATCCGCCTGTTCACGCAAGGCCATCCGCATGGCGGCTGTCCAGTCCACATCCTGATATGCCGCTGTGCCGATGGCCAGCGCCGCTGCCGATAGCGGCCAACTGCCCAGCCGCTGCCGATATTGCGCGATCAGCGCGCGCGGTCCCAGCACAAAGCCGAGCCGCACCCCGGCCAGCCCGAAGAATTTGCCGAACGAGCGGAAGATAATCAGCCGCTGTCCGTCCTGCACATGGGCGGCAAGGCTGCTGTGCGGGGCGGCATCGGCAAAGGCTTCGTCCACGACCAGCCACGCTGCGCTGTCGCGCCGCGCCGCCAGCCAGCCAAGCAGGGTGGCAGGCGACATGATCCGGCCATCGGGGTTATTGGGATTGGCAAGGATGATGGTCGCCTCCTCCGTTCCGGTCAGCTCGGTCAGGGCTACGGGGCGGCTGCGGGGAATCATTTCGCCATGGGTGCGATAGCTGGGCTGGGCGTGGATGGCAGCGCCGGGCAGGATGTCACCCAGCATCCGCAGGCCGATCTCCGTGCCTGGTACGGCACAGACATGGGCTGGGTCAGTGCCGAAACAGGCGGCGGCAGCGGCCTCCAGATCGTTCAGCGCGCCGGTGTCGGGCAGCGCCTGCCAGTCCACTGCCAGATTGTCCGCGCCGGGCCAGCCATGCGGATTGATGCCGGTGGACAGGTCGATCCACGGCGCCTTGCCCATGCCGAACTGCGCCATGGCATCGGCCAACCTGCCGCCGTGAAAACTGAAGCTGTTCATGTCGTGTGTATCCATAGGCCCGTGATTGCCACGCTCAGCAGCAAGCCGGTTTCGATCAACTCGATGCCTGCACCATGGCCATCGCCGGAAATCCCGCCCAACGCGCGGCGCACGTGCCACCCCCACCACAGAACGAGTAATGGTGTGACAAGCAGCGCCGGAGTGAACCACGCCGCCGCTGCCAGCGCGGCCGCCCAGCCCGCAAGATCGATCGGGCCGATGGCGGAACGGAATCGAGCCGCCAGCCCCTGATGCAGCGGCATCAGCCACCATGTCCACACCAGCGGGCCGATGCGCGCGGCAAACGGCACCAGTACCAGCGCGCCAAACGCCCGTGCATCCACCAGCATATCCAGCAGCACCAACTTGCTCAGCAGTTGGAGCACAATCGCGACAACGCCGAAGCTGCCGACATGGGGATCGGCCAGAACGGCCAGCAGCCGCTCGCGATCTTTATGCGCCGCGCCGCTGGCATCGGCGAGGTCGGCCAGGCCATCAAGGTGCAGCGCGCCGGTCACGCCCACCCAGACGATCAGTGCGGCTAATGCGCCCAGCCGGTGATCGACCAGCGCGCCTGCCCATGCGGCTCCCGCAACCGCTGCACCAATAACCAGGCCTACAGCGGGAAACCAGCGCATCGACCGGGCAAACGCGGCATCATCCACGACGATTGTCCGCAGTGGAGCTGGCATAGGCAGCCGCGTCAGGAATTGCAGGGCGATGATGAAGCCCCTCACGGATAAAGCCCCGCGATCTGTGCCGTGGGGGTTGCTCCGGGCCAGACGCGCAACGTCAGCAGGCAATTGTAGGGCAGGTCAACGGCCCACGTCTGGTGCATGTCAAACCCGCACAACACCGCCAGCGCCGCCCGCATCGCGCCTCCATGCGTGACGATCAGCGTCGGCCGCGCGGCCAGATCGCCAAGGGCGCTGGATACTCGTTCCACCAGCGCCGACCAGCGTTCTCCACCGGGCGGCGCATGGCCATCGGGATCGTCCCAGAACCGCGCCAGTGCCGCGCCTTCTACATCGCCGGGAGCCATCCCGTCCCATGCGCCAAAGTCCAGTTCGCGCCAGCGCGGATCGATTGACAGCGGCACACCGGTCGCAAGGGCAATGGCCTCGCCCGCCAAACGCGCCCGCGACAGGTCGGAAGCGATCAGCACTTCAGCCGCCAGATTCCGCGCCTGATCGGCGCAGGCCGCGATACCGGCGGCAATAGGCGGCGCATCGGTAAGACCAATCAGCCGCCCCGCGCCTTCCGGTTCACCGTGGCGCAGGAGATAAAGGGGAAAGCTGCTCACAGGCCGTCTGCCACCCCGGCCTGCGCAAAAGTGGCCATGCCGTTGTGCGTGGCCAGCGCTGCCCGGATTACCGACACGGCCAGCGCCGCGCCGCTGCCTTCGCCCAATCGCATCCCCAGCGACAGCAGGGGATCAAGGCCCAGATGCTCCAGCAAGCGGATATGCCCCGGTTCAGCCGAACAATGGCCCGCCAGACAATGATCGGTGATCGCCGGAACGGCGGCGGCCAGCGGCGCCAGTGCGGCGCAACTGATGAACCCGTCCAGCACCACCGGGATGCGCAGACGGCGCGCCTCCAGCACGGCCCCGGCAACGCCTGCGATTTCGCGCCCGCCCAACCGGCGCAGGATTTCAAACGGGGTGTCCGGCGCATCGGCATGAAAGGCCAGCGCCCGCTCTACCACGGCTACCTTGCGCGCAATTCCGCCCGCATCAACGCCCGTTCCCGGCCCGGCCCATTGCGCGGGACTGCCGCCATAACTGCGCGCGCAAAGCGCGGCGGCGGCGGTTGAATTGCCAATGCCCATTTCGCCAACGACCAGCAGGTGCAGCCCCGGCTCCACCACCGCCGCTCCGGCAGCAAGTGCAGCAAGGCACTCCGTCTCGTCCATTGCCGCAGCGATGGTGAAGTCCGCCGTGGGCCGGTCCAGATCGAGTGCGATGACCCGCAGATCAAGTCCGGCGGCCCCGGCCAGTGCGTTGATGGCGGCACCTCCGGCAGCGAAATTGCCGACCATCGCGGCAGTCACGCTGGCGGGAAAGGCGCTGACCCCGTGGACAACGAAGCCATGATTCCCGGCAATGATCGCCGCGCGGCCCTGTTCGATCACCGGCTGCGCCGTGCCCTGCCATCCGGCCATAAACACCGCGATGTCTTCCAGTCGCCCCAGCGATCCGGCGGGCTTGGTCAGGCTGGCCTGCCGCGCCCGCGCAGCGGTGATGGCGTCCGCATCGGCCACAGGCAAACGCTCAAGCGCCGCTTCAAAGGCGGCAAGGGACGCAAACCGGCTCATTCCGCAACGAAGCCCTGCGGCGGGGTGCGGGTTATGAAATGCCCCTTCACGCCTTGCGTCCATTGCTTGAACGGCACCCGGCCATGTTCGCTGGCGGCATAGTGGACCGCATAGTCCAGAATGGCGGTGGCGGCGTCCTCGTCCGGCGTGAACCGGCCCAGAACATAGCCGACCTTGCCGGGCGCGCGCAGGTGGATTGTGCAGAAATCGGTGCAGGCGAACAGGCACGGCATCTCCTGCACCGCCACCCCGGCATAGCGCGCGTCGCTCTCCTGTACCTGTCGCAGCGCCGCCACCAGTTGCGCGCCGCCGCGCGTCCCGGCGGAGTCCTCACGCGCATCGGCGCTATGGCGGCAAGTGTTGCAGGCCACGATAGCGGGGCCGTCCTCCACGGGTATCAGCATGGTTTTCTGGTCCTTTGATTGAAAATCATCGTTCGAACACCCGGTCGCTCCACGGTTCACGCGGTTGCCAACCGTGCCGTTCCAGTTCGGGTGTGTCGGATGTGTCTGCCGGATAGCCAATGCACAGCAGCGCGATCAGCGACCAATGCGCGGGTACATCCAGCATGGCCTGAACCAAAGGCGGATCAACGATCGACACCCAGCCAAGGCCAATGCCGCGCAGCCGTGCCGCGAGCCAGAGATTGTGGATCGCCAGCACACAGGAATATCGCAGCATTTCAGGCATGGTGGCAATGCCAAGGCCGTGCCCCGCCTCGGGCAGTTCATCGCAGAACACCGCCATCAGTTCGGGCGCTTCACGCAAGCCGTGCAGCTTTAGCGACAGGTAGTGATCGTGCCGCGCCTGCCCGGCATAACGCTCCGCCGCTTGTGCACTTTGCCCATCGGCATGGGCGGCCAGCGCCTCGCGGATGTCAGGCGTCCGCACCCGCACAAATCGCCACGGCTGCGCATTGCCGACCGACGGCGCAAGCGAGGCACAGGCCAGCAGCGCGCGCATGTCCGCTTCGCCCACGGCGCGGCGGTCGAAATGCCGGACATCGCGCCGCCAGCGCAGCAATTGCATGAATTGCTCCGCAAATTCCGCGCCGAACACAGGCGGGACCGCGCTCAGAACTCGATCCCCGGTCAAAATTCAATGCCGGCCTGGGCCTTCACGCCGGAGCGGAATGGATGCTTGACCATGGTCATTTCGGTAACAAGGTCGGCCGCCTCGATCAGCGCCTCGGGGGCGTTGCGGCCTGTGACGATAACGTGCTTCATCATGTCGCGCGCGGTCAGCACCGCCACCACTTCATCGACCGGCAGATAATCATACCGCAGCACGATGTTCAGTTCGTCGGCCAGCACCATGTGATAGCTGGGATCGGCGATCATGCGCTTGACCTCGTCCCAGCCGGCGCGGGCGGCCGCGATATCGCGTGTGCGGTCCTGCGTGTCCCAGGTAAAACCCTCGCCCATCGGCTTGAATTCGACATTGTCGGGAAAGGCATCGAACACGGCCTTTTCACCCGTTTTCATCGCCCCTTTGACAAACTGGACCACCCCCACTTTCATGCCGTGGCCAATGGCGCGAACCACCATGCCCAGCGCCGCGCTGGTTTTGCCCTTGCCCTTGCCGGTGTGGACGATCAGCAGGCCCTGTTCGCGGGTCTTGCTGGCCATGATCTTGGCCTGCGCGGTCTGCTTCTTGCGCATCTTTTCGGCGTGGCGGGCATCGCCGCCTGCAACTTCTACTTGGTTTTCAGGTTCCATCGGCCAATTCCCTTCGCATGAGATAGACATCCATGATCCAGCCATGGCGCGCGCGCAGTTCCGCCCGGCGCAACGCGATCCGGGGACCGGCTTGCGCCAGGGGGCCCTGTTCCAGCGCCTCGTGCGCCATGCCCAGATAAGCGCCCCACCAGATGGTGATGCCTTGCGGTTGCAGCCCCTCGAACGCGCAACCGCTGTCAAGCATCACGACAATCGTGTCGGCTCCGGCAGGCCAGCCATGGGCGCGCAGCAGCCGCCCGGTGGTGATCGTCACCGGGCCGGCCAGCGGGTTCAACGGCATGGCATGGGCAGCGGTCAGCGCCTGAATACTGGTGATGCCCGGCACCACCCGCACGGCGATTTCCACCCCCGCGCTGCGCAGCCGGTCAGCAATGCGCAAGGTGCTGTCATACAGCGAGGGATCACCCCAGACGAGCAGCGCCAGCTTGCCACCGCCGGGCAAATGTTCGGCGATCTGCACCCGCCACGCATCGGCAATGGCATCATGCCAAGCGTTGACGTCATCCAGATAAGTGGCCCCATTGCCGCGCACTGGCAAGTCAAATTCCACAATCCGCGTTGGCCCCGTCAGCACCTGCGCGCAGATCTCCCGGCGCAGGTCGATCAGATCGGACTTGGCCTGCCCCTTGCGCGGCAACAGGATCAGGTCGGCACGGTTCATCGCCGCGACAGCCTGCGCTGTCAGGTGATCGGGGTTGCCAGTGCCGATACCGATCAGGTGGAGGTCGATCATTGGGCATCTCGGCACGAAGCGGGCGCGATCATGTGGAAATAGCTGCCGGTGACATGGCCGCGATGCGATCCGCTTTCGGCCCCCGCCGCGCCTTCGGCATCGGTCACAAGCGCCAGCGGCGCGTCGCTCTGTTCGGCAATGGTTGAATAGTGGAACTCGTGCCCGCGCAGCCTGGTCCCGGCGGCAAGGCGCGATACCGGCACCAGCAGTTCGGCATGGCGATAGCCAAGGTGCATCTTGCGCTGGGCATGGCTGGTGACAAGCCCCAGCAGCCCGGCCATCCGGTGCCGTTCTCCGCTCTTGTCGATCAACCCCTGCCCCAGCACCATATAGCCGCCGCATTCGCCGTGCACGGGCCGCGTTTGCGCATGGCAGCGCAGGCCGGACAGGAATGTTGCAGCCGCCGCAATGGTCCCGGCGTGCAGTTCGGGATAGCCGCCGGGCAACCACACCAGATCGGCATGGGCGGCAGGCGCTTCATCGGCCAGCGGCGAGAATGGCAGGATCTCCGCCCCGGCGCGCCGCCAGCCTTCGATCAGATGCGGGTAGACGAACGAAAAGGCCGCATCGCGCGCCATGGCGATCCGCTGGGCCGGAGGGGCAGGCAGGTTGCCGCCGTCGGCTTGTGGTGCGGCACCAGCGGCAAGGCGAATAACGTCAAGATCGACATGGGCGCGCAGGAACGCTGCAAACTCGGCAATCGCGCGATCAAGGTCGGGATGCTCCACCGCCTGAACCAGCCCCAGATGGCGTTCGGGCAGGGTCAGGTCGCCGCGCCTTGGCAGGGCGCCCAGCACCGGAATGCCCACCGCCTCCATGCCCTTGCGCACCAGCCGTTCATGACGCGGACTGGCCACGCGGTTCAGGATCACCCCGGCAAATGGCAGCCCCGGATCAAGGCTGCTGAACCCCAGCGCGGTGGCGGCGGCGGACTGCGCCTGCCCCGACACATCCAGCACCAGCACGATCGGCCAGCCCATCCGGCGGGCCATGTCGGCGCTGGCACCATTGCCCGACGCACCCTTGCTGGCCACGCCATCGAACAACCCCATCGACCCTTCGGCCAGCACCATGTCCGCGCCCCCGGCCTGCGCCGCAATGGCAGCGATCAGATCGTCCTCCATCGCCCAGCTATCGAGATTGAACGACGGCCTGCCACTCGCCGCGCGGTGAAACGCCGGGTCGATATAGTCCGGCCCGCTCTTGAACGGCTGCACCGCCAGCCCGTCTTCGGTCAGGGCGCGCAGCAGGCCCAGCATCACCGTGGTCTTGCCTGTGCCCGATGCGGGGGCGGCGATCATCAATCCCGGAGTCTGGTGGCGCGCGCTCATTCGGCCGCACCGCCAAAACGTGACGTGGCATCCTGCGGCCTGAACCGGCGATCATAACCGGGCGCATAGAGGCTGCTTTCGGCAAAATCCTGCGCCGCCAGCACCCGCCCGACCAGGATCAGGGCGGTGCGCTCCATGCTCCCGGCGATGGCCTGTTCAATAGTGTCGAGCGTGGCGCGCACGATCCGCTGATCGGGCCAACTGGCGCGCCAGACCACCGCGACGGGGCAATCCGCGCCATAGGCCGGCGTCAGGTCCGCCACCACTTGCGCCAGATTGTGAACCGAAAGGTGAATGGCCAGCGTCGCGCCGGTCACGGCAAAGTTGGCCAGGCTTTCGGCGGGCGGCATCGTGCTGGCGCGGCCCGGTGTGCGGGTCAGCACCAGCGATTGCGCCAGCGCGGGCAGGGTCAGCTCTGCCTCCAGCGCGGCGGCGGCGGCGGCGAAAGCCGGGACGCCGGGTGTGATCGTAAAGGGAATGTCCAGCGCGCGCAGGCGGCGCAACTGCTCGCCCATGGCAGACCACACCGAAAGATCGCCCGAATGCAGCCGCGCCACATCGTGCCCGGCGGCATGGGCGGCGGCGATTTCGGCCATGATCTGGTCCAGTTCCAGCGGCGCGGTGTTCACGATCCGGGCGCCCGGCGGGCAATGATCCAGCACGGCGACCGGGATCAGCGACCCGGCATAAAGGCACACCGGGCTGCCCGCGATCAGATCGCGTCCGCGCAAAGTGAGAAGATCGGGCGCGCCGGGACCGGCGCCAATGAAGTGGACGGTCATGTCGGGGTTCCCTGAAGGTTGACACTGGCAGCAATGGCGCACGTCGCCATGCGATCGGGGGAGATGTGGCGCGGCGACAGCAGGCGCGCACCCGCGCCAGCAGCGGCAAGCGCGGACGCTTCGGCCACGCTGCCGACGTGACGAGCGTTCAGGCTGGCGATGGAGCGCGTGGGGGTGGAAACGGCAGCCAGTGCATCGGACGCCACGCCCATCAGCGGCAGGCCCAGCGCTTCGGCCAGAGGGAGCAGCGCTGCGAGCTTGTCTTGCGCCGTGGCCAGATGCGTCACCGGCGGTTGCCCCTGCTCCGCCAGCGCGAACGCCGCGCGCAGCGAAGGCAGGCCGACGCCTGACCGAAAGCCGAACCCGGCGATGATCACAGCGTCACGCTCCATTGCACCACCGGATAGCGCGCGCGCCAGCCGTGCCGGTTGCCCAGCGGTGCGGCGTCGGCCAGTTCGATGCGCAGGAGGCTCCCGCCCTTCTGGCCATGCCACCGGGCTAGCAGCGCTTCTGATTCCAGCGTCACCGCATTGGTCACCAGCCGCGTTCCGGCGGGCAAACGTGCCCATAGCGTGTCCAGCAAGGCTTCCGATAAACCACCGCCGATGAACACCGCATCGGGCAATGGTCCCGGTGGCAGGGCATCCGGCGCAATCCCGACGACAACTTTCAGCCGATCAACGCCCAGCGCAGCGGCGTTGGCCCGCACACGGTCCGCGCGCACCGGATCCGCCTCTATCGCACAGGCCCGGTTGGCCAGGTGGGCCAGCAGCCATTCGATCCCGATCGATCCCGATCCCGCGCCAATATCCCACAGCAGCTCACCCGCACACGGGGCCAGCGCCGATAGCGTCAGCGCGCGTACCGGACGCTTGGTCAACTGCCCGTCGGACGCAAACCAGTGGTCCGGTCGGCCCGCCGTCAGCGGCAAGGACGGGCCATGCCCGGCACACTCGATCCCGGCCGCTACCGGATGGGCGATGTCGGTGAAAGACAGCCCCTCGGCGCGCGCGGTGCGAACCCGTTCGCGCGGCCCGCCCAGCGCTTCCATCACATGCAACGCTGACGCGCCAAAGCCTTGGCCGGTCAGATAGTCCGCCAGCGCGGCCACCGCCGCGCCATCGCGCAACAGTGCAATGACGCGCCGCCCTGGTGCCAGGTGGGGCTTGAGCCGATCTAACGGCGCGGCATGGAGGCCAAGACAGGCCACATCCTGAACCGGCCAGCCCAGCCGCGCAACCGCCAGCGTGAAAGTGGAAGGCGCGGGGATCGCCACCCATTCGCCCGGATCAAGCAGGCGCGCCACACTGCTTCCCGCCCCGAACCAGAACGGATCGCCCGATGCCAGCATCACCACCCGCTGCCCGCGATGTTGCATCAGCAGGGCAATGCCATCGGCAAAGGGTACTGGCCATTCGATCATGGTACAGGTAATCGCGGGCAGCAGCGACAGGTGCCGTGCCGGTCCCATGACCAGTCCGGCCTGCGCCAGCGCCGTGCGGGCGGCGGCGGAAAGGCCGTCCGGCCCGTCCTCGCCAATGCCGATGATCGTCAACCCCGCTTCAGGAGCCATATCAGCCATGCCCAACGTCCTCCTGCTGGGCGGCACGACAGAGGCCAGCGCGCTTGCCCGCCTGCTTGGCGCGCGGGGCATTGCGACGACGCTCAGCTATGCCGGACGGACCGAAAACCCCCGCGCTCAACCGGTGCCGGTGCGTGTCGGCGGGTTCGGCGGTGTGGCGGGGCTGGCCGATTATCTGCGCCACCACCGCGTGACTCATCTGGTGGACGCGACCCACCCCTTTGCCGCAACGATGAGCAGCCATGCCGTGGAGGCGGCCCGCCTGGCCGGAGTGCCTCATGTAGCGCTGACCCGCCGGGCGTGGCAACCGGTCGCCGGAGACCGCTGGACCCGCGTTGCCAGCATCGACGGTGCGGTGGCAGCGCTGGCCGGGCACTCCCGCCGCGTAATGCTGGCGCTGGGCCGGATGCATGTGGCAGCCTTCGCTGCCCAGCCGCAGCATCATTATCTGTTGCGCTTTGTCGATGCGCCAGACCAGCCGCCGGGCTTGCCCCATCACACCCTGATCGTCGATCGCGGGCCGTTCACCGCCACAGGCGACAGCGCATTGATGGAGGCGCACGCCATCGATCTGTTGGTGTGCAAGAACGCTGGCGGGCAAGGCGCAGAGGCCAAGCTGATCGCCGCACGGGATCTGGGCCTGCCGGTCCTGATGATTGATCGCCCTGCCGTTCCGGGCCGGGCCGAATGCTATCGCCCGGAAGATGTACTGGTCTGGCTGGGTCATGACGCCGAACCCAAGGCCGAACGCGACGTGTAGAGGATCGGACCGAGCTTTCGCCCACTTGGCCGTTCGATGATCCGCGTCAGGCTTGATCCGACGATCACCATGGTCCGCATGTCGGCCATGTCTGCACGGGCCTGACCCAGCGGTACGATCCGCAATTGCTCGTCGGGCGTCGATACGGCGCGGGCGAACAAGATCGGGCGATCCGGGCCGCACACTTCGCGCAGCAATTCCAGCACACGTTCGAAACCTTCGGGCCGGGCTTTTGACCTCGGGTTGTAGAAGGCCATGGCAAAGTCCGCCTCTGCCGCCAGCCGCAACCGTTTTTCGATCAAATTCCACGGCTTGAGATTGTCCGACAGATTGATCGCGCAAAAATCATGACCCAGCGGCGCCCCCGCCCGCGCGCTGGCGGCCAGCATCGCGGTGATGCCGGGCAGCACCCGGATGTCGAGATCGCGCCAGTGGGCCGGGCCTGCCTCCAGCGCCTCGAACACGGCGGCGGCCATCGCGAAAACGCCCGGATCGCCCGATGATACCACCACCACGCGCCGCCCCTGCGCCGCGAGTTCCAGCGCATGGGCGGCCCGGTCCAGCTCCACCCGGTTATCGGACGGATGCAGTGTCAGCCCGGCGCGCGGGGCGATCCGGGCGACATAGGGAATATAGCCGATGACATCGCTTGCCCCGGCCAGAGCGGCGGTGACTTCGGGCGTAATCAGCGCCTCGTCGCCCGGCCCCAGACCGGCGATGGCCAGCCAGCCGCTCATGGCCCCGGCACTCATGGCCGGCGCCCCTGGCCGTGAATCAGCAGGATCGAGAAATAGGGCGTGACCGTTTCGGCCTCGATCAGCCGCGTGACCCGCTGACCTGGCATGGCGGCATGTTCGACCAGCCATGCCGCATCCTCGCGCCCGGCAGCGGCCACCGCGCGGCGCAGTTTGGGCAGGTTGCGCCCGATCTTCATCACCACCAGCGCATCTGTATCGCGGATGCGTCGCACCAGTTCATCCTCGGGCAGGGTCGCCATCGCGATGGTCAGCACATCGTCGCCCCAGGTGATCGGGATGCCGGTTGCGTTCCACGCCCCGGCCATGCCGGTGATACCCGGAACCACTGCCACCGGAACCGTGCCCGCCAGCCGGGTGTGCAAATGCATGAATGAACCGTAGAAAAACGGATCGCCCTCACACAGCACGACCACGTCTTCGCCTGCCTGCGCCAGCATGACCAATCGCTGCGTGCATTCGGCATAGAAAGCGGAAAGACAGTCGTTGTAGCGCGGGTCGGATAACGGAATCTCGGTCGTCACCGGATATTCCATCGGGATTTCGATCACGTCGGGGCGCAGCATTCCTTCGACAATCCGCCGCGCCTGTCCTGGTCGCCCGGCCTTGCGGAAATAGGCCACGTGGCGGGCGCCACGCACCAGCCGGTCAGTGCGAACGCTCAACAGATCGGGCGCACCCGGACCCAAACCCACGCCGTGGATCGTCCCGCAGGAAAGGGCCGCGCTCATTCGGTGCCGCTCGCCAAAGCGTTGATCGCAGCAACCGTGATCGCGCTGCCGCCCAGCCGCCCTTCAACGATGCAGCACGGCACCGGCGGCGCGGCCCATAACGCGGCCTTGGATTCGGCCGCGCCGACAAAGCCCACCGGACAGCCGATGACCGCCGCAGGGCGCGGGCAATCGGGATCTTCCAGCATATTCAGCAGATGGAACAGCGCGGTTGGCGCGTTGCCGATGGCCACCACCGCGCCTGCCAGATGCGGCCGCCACAGTTCCAGTGCGGCGGCAGAGCGGGTGTTACCCATTGCCCGCGCCATGTCGGGCACTTGCGGCGCATTCAGGGTGCAGATGATCTGATTATCAGCAGGCAGCCGCGCACGGGTGATCCCTTCGGACACCATCCGCGCATCGCACAGCACCGGCGCGCCAGCGGCCAGCGCCGCCCGCGCCGCACTGGCAAAGCCGGGTGAGAAGCGGATATGCGCGGCAAGGTCCACCATCCCGGCGGCGTGGATCATGCGCACCGCCACCGGTTCCTCATCAGCGAAAAAGGGCGCCAGATCGGCTTCGGCGCGGATCATGGCGAAAGACTGGCGATAGATGGCCGCGCCATCGGTTTCATAGATATGGGGCATCAAGCGGCTCCGAAATGGGCGAGAAGCTCGGCTGGGCTGAGCGCAGAGCGAACTGGCAACGCACCGGCGGGTGCGTTCAGGGAAAGATCGAACAGGCCATCGCGGCCGGTCAGCGTGACATCGGCGGCGCGCTGGCGGGCGCAGCCCTTGGCACAGCCCGAAACATGCAGCCGCCCGGCGACATGCGGTGCAAGGCGGCGGGCAAGATCGCGGGTTTCAACCGAGGCCTGCGGGCAGCAGGGCGCGCCGGGGCAAGCATCGACATGCAGCAGCGGGTCGGCAGGATTATCGATCAGCCCACCGGCGCAAACGGCAGGCGCGCCTTCCACCAGCAGCACACGCCACGGCGTGATCCGCACCGCTGCGGCGGGCGATGCTTCCACCATCCCGGCCAGTATCCGCGCCTCTATCCGGCCAAACGGCAAGCCATAGGCCCAACTCCCATCACGGAGGCCCAGATCATGAAGGCCCGGCACGATGCAAGCAGCCGACGGCGCGGGCAGAATGTCGCCACAGGCCCATTCGGGCAGGACCAGCCGGTGTCGCGCCATGCGCCCCGCTTTCGCGCCGCCGCTGGCCGCAAACCAGTGGGCGAGCGCGATCAGCGCGTCCACTTCCCTGCCAGCAGCAACCGCCATACCGGTGGCGCGGCCATCGGCGCGCAGGATCAGACCGCCATCGCCGCCGCGCTCAATGCGGAAATCGCCCGCCTCGCCACCCAGAATGCAGGTCTGACCGGCATCGATGGCAAAGCCCACTTTACCGAGCAGATCGGGCAACTCATCCAGCCGGGTCAGCAACGCGCCCGCAATGCGATGGCTGTCATCACCGACCCGCCAATCCGGCGCGACCAGAATGTTGCGCCGCTGTTCGATGACAGGGTCAGGGTCCACCAGATCCAGCACCAGCAACCGGTCGAGCAGCGCCTGCCAGCCAGTTTCAGGCACCCCGCGAAGCTGGAGATTGGCGCGGGCGGTCATGTCGATCAGGCCATTGCCGTGCACCACGGCGGCATCGCACAGGCCCAGCACTTGCGCCCGCGTCAGGCGGCCAAGCCGAGGCTTTACCCGCACCAGCAGCCCGTCGCCCGCCATCATCGGGTGCCAGGCATCGGGGCACCAGCCCTTCACCGCAAAACTGCTCATGCCCTGTCCTCAAGCCTTGGCAGGCTGGCGAGGATGGAATTGCGCCGGGTCTGCCACAGCCCGGCGGCATGGAGCGCGGCAAAGCGGGCTTCCATCGCCGCCAGCGCAGCCGGATTCTCGCGTTCAAGAAATGCGCGAACATCGGTCTGGCCCAGTGTCGCGTCGTGATAAAGGTCGAACAGATGCGGCGGTACGCTGCCTGAAAGGTGCGCAAAGGCACCCATATGGTCCAGCGTCGCGGCCAGTTCTGCCCCCCCGCGAAAGCCGTGCCGCATCATGCCCGCCACCCAGCCTGGGTGCGCCGCGCGGGCGCGGACCACGCGGGCGATCTCTTCGGTCAGGGTGCGCGCAACGGTGCGCCCCGGATCGCGATTGTCGAGGTGGTAGAGCGCCGCCGAACCACCGATCAGCGCCTTGGCAGCGGCAAAGCCCGCCTCGTGCGCGGCATAATCGGCGGCCAGCAGCAGATCGGTTTCGGGCAAGTCTTGAAGATGGACAAAGGCGTCCGCTCCTTCAACACGCTGGCGCAGGCCGTCAGGATCGGCAAAGGTTCCGATCGCATCGGAGGCTGCGTCAAACGCATGGTCCGATGCCGCCAGCCATGCCTCACCAGCAGCGCGCCGGGCCGCTTCAGTATAGACCTCGGCTGCATCGCCAAGACCCAGTCCATAGCTGCCGGGGGCCGGGCCATAGACGCGCGGTGCCGCAGCCTGCCCTGCAAACGGGTTCCAGTCCGCCGGTTCATCGCGCAAACACAGCGCGCGCACCGCTTGGCCAAACAGTATCGGCAGCGCAGGAAAGGCATCGCGGAACAGGCCGGAAATCCGCAACGTCACATCGATACGCGGCCGGTCCAGCAGCGCCAGCGGCAGGATTTCGATGCCTGTTACCCGTTCGGACGCGGTGTCCCACAGCGGCTTTGCGCCCAGCAGGTGCAGCGCCATGGCGAATTCCTCGCCCGCCGTGCGCATCGTGGCCGATCCCCACAGATCGACCACCAGCCCGCGCGGATAATCGCCGTGATCCTGCAGATGCCGCCGGATCAGCTCCTCTGCCAGTGTCACCCCTTGGGCATGGGCCGCGCGTGAAGGCACGGCGCGCGGGTCTATCGCATAAAGGTTTCGCCCGGTTGGCAGCACATCGCTGCGCCCGCGAAAGGGGGAGCCGGAGGGACCGGGCGGAACGCGGCGTCCGTCGAGTGCCGCCAGCAATCCGGCCCGCTCGGCTGCGCCCTGATCTCCCCGCCCGAACACATGCAGCCCGTCACCGAACTGGCTGTCCTTTACATCGCAAACGAAGCGGTCGATCCGGGTGATCGCCTCGACCAGCGTGGCCGCGTCATCAAGGCCCAGTTCCGCCTCAAGTCCCAGCACGCGCGCTTCGTCGCGGATGTTCACTTGCAGACGGTCGCGGCGGGCCGGGTCCAGCCCGCCAGCGTTGGAGAATTCATCCAGCAGCGCCTCGATCCGGGCCAGCCCCGCACCGCTTTGCGTTTGCACCAGTGGCGGGGGAACGTGCCCGATCGTAACCGCGCTGATCCGGCGCTTGGCCTGCGCCGCTTCGCCGGGATCGTTGACGATGAACGGATAGATCACCGGCATCGCGCCGGTCAGCGCCTCGGGCCAGCAAGCATCGGACAGCGCGACTGATTTGCCCGGCAGCCATTCCAGTGTGCCATGTGCGCCGATATGCACCAGCGCGTCCACGCTTCGCTGGCGCAGCCACAGGTAGAACGCCACATAGCCATGGCGCGGGCAGCGGGACAGGTCGTGATAGTCGCCGTCGCGATGGGCGCGTTCGCCGCGTTCGGGCTGCAAGGCTACCAGCGCGTTGCCGATGGGCAGCGCGGCAAAACGGAACGCGCCATCGGCGGCGGCAGCATCGGCTTCCGGCTCGCCCCATGCGGCGAAAAGTTCAGCGCGCAGGGTATCGGGCAGTGCTGCCAAAGCCTTGCGGTACTCTGCCATCGGCCAGTGCTGATGTGTGCATTGAAGGAGCGCTGCCAGTCCGGCCTGCGCGTCAGTGGCATATCCCGCCTCGGCCAGATCGGCCAGGATCGCCTCGGCAGAAGCCAGCGCATCCAGCCCCACGGCGTGGGCCATCTGGTATGTCTTGCCGGGATAAGTAGACAGGACCAGCGCAACCCGCCGTTCTGCAACCGGCGTTTGGGCAAGTGCGATCCAGCCCGCCACCCGCGCGGTGATCGCCCCAACCCGGCCTGCATCGGCGCGATGGATGGTGCGGGCAAAGCCAAGCGCGGGATCGCGCGTCCCCGCCTCCTTGAAGCTGGCGACGCCTGCAAACACCCGCCCGTCAATTTCGGGCAAGACCACGTGCATGGCAAGGTCTGCCGGGGAAAGCCCGCGCGAAGCCGCTGCCCATCCCGCGCGCCCGGACGTGGCCAGCGCCAGCTGAAACACGGGAACGCCCGCGCCATCAAGCGGGGTGGCGCCGTCATCGCCCCGCGCGGAAAAAGCGGTAGCGTTGATGATCGCTGCCGGGCCAAGCCCGCGCACCCAGCGGTCCACCTGTTCGCGCACCTGCGGGGCTTTCAGCGAGGGGACGAAGATCGACAATGCATCGAAACCGCGCTGCTCGAACGCGGTATGCAGGGCGGCAAACGGGTCCAGATCGTGGGCGGTCAGGTAAGAACGATAGAACACGATCAGGACCAGCGGCCTTGCGGGATCGCGCGCAAAGGCTTCAAGATCGATCACGCCCCGGCCGGGATGCCAGCCTCCCGCCATCAGCAGCGGATCGAATGTCCGGGCGGGGGCATCAATCAGCCCCGCCAGCTGCGACAGCGCGGCAAGCGCCGCCTGCGCCGCCCTTGCACCGCCAGCATCGCACCACTGCGCAAGTTCGCGCAACGCGGTCACCGGCACGGTCGAGGCCGCATCCAGCCGCGCATCCTCAAAGCCGTCGCCGGGCAGCACGGCCAGCACGATCCCGCGCGACCGGGCCAGCGCCTCGACCTGTTGCAGCCCGTAGCTCCAATAGGGCGTGCCGCCGATCAGCCGGATCAGGATCGCCTTTGCGCCCGACAGCGTCCGCTCGGCATACGTGTCGACCGACAGCGGATGCATCAGCGCCGCCAGATTGGCGAGCCGCAGCGAAGGAAATGTCGCATCGTCTGCACGGGCCTGATGCCATGCCGCCGCGAACGCCCCCAGATCGCTGTCCGAAAAGGACAGGACCACAAGATCCGCGGGCTCTTGCCCCAGATCCTGCGGGACGGCGGTTTCCTCCATCCCGTGCGTTTCGCGGAAAATGACGTGCATGGCCCGCGCCTTACGCCAGCAGCACCGCGCGAATGGCATCGGCGTCGACGTGATCGTGCTCGGCAATGGCGACCAGCGTGGTGCGGCGCGGCTCGTCAGGGCGCCACGGGCGATCGTACTGGTGCCGCACCCGCGCGCCCACCGCCTGCACCAGCAGCCGCATCGGCTTTCCCGCAACGGCGGCATAGCCCTTTACGCGCAGGATATGGTGATCGCGGGCCAGCGTCTCGATCCGCGCGACCAGCGCCGCCGGATCGGCGATCTCGCCCCATTCGATAACGGTGCTGTCAAAGTCGTCGTGTTCGTGATCATCCTCACCATCATGGTGCGATGGGCGCGCGGCGATGTCGTCCTCGGCTGCGGCATCAAGCCCCAGGATCACACGCGGATCGACCACGCCTTCGGTCAGTTCTATCACCGGAACCGGGCGACTAAGCTCTGCCGCGATGATCGCGCGCGCGGCGGCTACGCCTTGGGGTCCGGCCAGATCGACCTTGGTCAGCAGGATCATGTCGGCGCAGGCCAGCTGATCCTCGAACACTTCCGACAGCGGCGTCTCGTGATCGATGCTCGGATCGGCGGCGCGCTGGGCGTCAAGCGCTGCCACATCGGGCGCGAACCGGCCTGCCGCGACCGCTTCGGCATCGGCCAGCGCCAGCACGCCGTCCACGGTGATCCGGCTGCGGATCGCAGGCCAGTCGAACGCCTTGAGCAGCGGCTTTGGCAACGCCAGACCCGATGTCTCGATCAGGATGTGATCGGGGCGCGGATCAAGCGCCAGCAGCTTTTCCACCGTCGGGATGAAATCGTCCGCCACGGTGCAGCAGATGCAGCCATTGGCCAGCTCTACGATGTTTTCCGCCGGGCAATCAGGAATGGCGCAGGACTGCAGAATCTCGCCATCCACACCCAGCGAACCGAATTCGTTGACCACCACGGCCAGCCTGCGGCCACCGGCATTGTGGATCAGGTGGCTGATGAGCGTGGTTTTCCCCGCGCCCAGAAAGCCCGTGATGATGGTGACCGGCACCTTGGACAGGGACGCCTTGGACAGGTCTGGCATAGTAACTTCCCCGCGCGCCAGAGCGAGACACGGCGGGGCTTGCCGGACAAGTCCGGTCGGCGCGCGACGACGGGCGGGCGCGACAAAGCACCCGTAACCACGCAACCCGTGCAGCCCCAGCCACACAGCTTCGTCGCTCAGACGGAGAGTTACCGTGCCGTGACCATCCCCTGGATCAGGCAAGAGCGACCGGTGCGCCGGCAGGTCTCCTGGCTCGCGGGGCACAGCTTGATGCACGCCTTCCCAGACTTGGCGCTTGCGCGCTGCCCAGTGGCTGCTCCTGAATTCAGGAGCATGTGCATCGCGCTATCCGCTTACAGTTGCAGGGACAGCCACGGATTTGGGAGCACGCTCCCGCACCGCATTCCCGATTAAGCCCCTTGCGGGGCACCGGCGCGATCATTGAAGGGCGGGTTACCCCGATCCTTCACCGCGCGCTCTAGACGAAAATGCCAGCCAAGCCAATTGATGATGTTGCTTCACGCAACGTGGACGGTCAGGCACCGACCGAAACCTCGATTTCATCGAACCGCTTCCATCGATAGATCGCGTAACTCGCCAGCCAGCAGAACACGAAAAGACCGATGATGGCGAAGCCCAGACCATTGAAATTTTCACCCAGTTCAATGGCGATCCGCCATGGCGCACCCGTAAGGGCCAGCTTGTCGCCAATCAGGGCCAGCGTTTCGATTCCACCAATGACAATCGCCACGATGGCCGAGATCAGGGTGATGGTGATGTTGTAGTAGAGCTTGCGGATCGGCTTCACGAAGGCCCATTCATAAGCGCCCAGCATCACCACGCCGTCCGCCGTATCGATGAGGGCCATACCGACCGCGAACAGGGCGGGCAGGACCAGGATTGTCCCGATCGACAGGCCATCGGCGGCCTGGCTGGCCGACATGCCCAGAATGGCAACTTCGGTTGCTGTATCGAACCCAAGCCCGAACAGAAACCCCAGCGGGGCCATATGCCAGCTTTTGTTCACGAGGCGGAACATCGGCCTGAACAGTCTGGAAAGCAGACCGCGCCCACCCAATAGCAGATCAAGATCGTCCTCGGCATAGCTGCCGCCTGCACGAACATGGGCAAAAGTCCGCCAGACAGAGCGCAGGATGACCAGGTTCATGCCGGCGATCGTGAACAGGAAAAGCGCGGAAATCACGGTTGCAATCACGCCACCGATTTCCTTGAAGGCGCCGAACTGCGACAGCGCGCTGGCCGTCACCGCAATGATGATCGATGCTATGGCAATGATTCCGGAATGCCCGATCGCGAACCAGAATCCGACCGAAACCGGGCGCTGCCCGTCCTGCATCAGCTTGCGGGTCACATTGTCAATCGCCGCAATATGATCGGCATCAACCGCGTGACGCAGGCCCAGCCCCCAGGCAAGCACAGCGGTGCCGAGCATTAACGGCTGTGCATGAAACAGGCTGAATGCCCAGACCCAGACCCCAATGTTGGTGGCGATCAATCCGGCAAACAAGGCACCAATTCGTCGGCGCAGAGACAGGGATGGCAGTGACTTCGTGAGGTGCATGATTGGCTCGGCGATTGAGGAATATACAAACGAAGGATGGCGCCGCAGACGTGCTGCAGCGCCGCCCATCAAGGGATTTCGCTAGAAATTGACCTTTGCGCCAATCCTCACAGTTCGAGGCTCGACCACGCGGCTCAACCGGCCTTCCACCGGAGCACCTGCATCGAAGGCGGGGATGTAGGACTCGTAATAATAGGCGATGTCCTTGTCCCGGCTGTCGAAGATGTTCAGCACTTCTCTAAATATCTCGACCTTCTTGCCCTTCCACGCGGCCCGGGCATTCATGACGGTGCTGCCTCGATCCCGGACACTGTTGTCCTCGACAAGCGGAGAAGGTCCAAGGTGGCGCACCCGAATGCTGGCTTCCCAGGGATCAAGAATGATGGCGGCACCGGCTGAAGCCGCGTTCTCAAATGCATTGGGGATGTGATCGCCATTGTCGAAGCGCGCATGGCTGGCGGTATAGTTTCCATCAAGCGCAAGCCAAGGGAACGGCCGCCAGAAGGCGACGATTTCATAGCCATGACGCCCACTGGCACCCGACGGTTCAACAGCATTGGAATCGCCAATGAAACGAAGTTCGCTGCCGACATGCAGCCACCAGTAAGTCGCGGTTAACGTGACCCCGGAGAATTGAATGCGTCCTCCCAGTTCCTTGCCGATGCCGCGAACCAGAACGGGAACAGGCGTGTCCCTGTTGACCGCACCCCGAACATCGTTGGAATGGAATCCACGGCCCCAGTTGGCGTAGAGTTCAAGATGCGGCGTAACCTGATAGGCGATTGACGCCTTGGGAGAGAGAATCGACGCTGAGCCACTGCCTTCGCCCAGCGACGCCGCAACAGAATCTCGTGCACGCACGGAATAGTGATAATAGTCCCCGCGAAGACCACCTGTCACACGCAGTCCCGCCAAGGGTTTCCAAGCGACTTCGCCGTAGAGCGCGGAAGACAATTCCCCGACCCGATAGTGCCCGAGAGATTCAAGAAATGCGCGGGCAGCCGTTCGATCGACACCAACATTCCCGACGGCGTCGTATCTGTTTTCGGTGCCAAGGCTCACAGCCAGACTGTCAGCGATTTCCCAATGTTTTTGTGCGGACAGCCCGAGGACCCAACGCCGGTCGAACTGCTTGATCTGCGCGCTTGTGCCATCCGGATCGGTGTAAGTGGGGTTCGAGAACATCGACCAGTCGTAAAACTGGGCATAGACATTGGCGCGCCATGTCGGTTGCTTGACCGCGATGTTAGCCACCAGGCGCGTCGTCTCACCCCGCGCGGAAGGATCTGGAGAGCAGAACACATCCGCACACAACGCCGTGCCGATAATGCGCTCGGGGATTTGCTCGGTTGGGTGCCATGTCGCCCGGTAGGCATGGAGAGATGCCTCCAATGTGCCCGCACCGGTCGGCATGCTATATTTCGCGAACCCCGAGTAATGGCGCAGACGTTCAGGTTCCTGCCACGGTCCGTCATAGGCCTTGGCCTGGGCGACAAGCGTGAGGTCTCCGCCGCCCAGGTCGTGCAATGTTCCACCCGCAGCGACGCGGCGCCAACCATATGAACCAGTCTCGGCCGATGCCCATGGCCGGTCATAACCCTTGATGGTCGTCATATAGGCTGCTCCCGCCAGAGCGAAATCACCGCCATCGGCGCGGTAGGGCCCTTTACGAAAATCCTCCCGGCCCACGATCTCCGGAATGAGGCCGTTGAGGTCGAGATAGCCATGACCATGTCCGTGGGTACGAAAGTTCATCTGCACATCATCGATATAGGTACTGAAGTCAGACCCATGGTCGAGGTTGAAACCGCGCAGGAAATACTGGTTGGCTTTGCCGCTCCCAGAATGCTGGGCTGCAACCAGCCCGGGCACCGCTTCCAGCAGTTCGGCCACGCGGAGAAGAGGCCGCACGAGGAGATCGGCCCCTCCGACGCTTCCTTCGCTCGCTGATTTGGCAGTGCCGATCATGGCCTCACCGCGACCGAAAACCACAATGTCGTTACCCGCCACGACTGCATCCGCGCTTGTTTGCGATGCCTTTTCAGAGGTTTCGGCAAATGCCGGTTTTCCGATACAGATCAGCGCAAGGGCGCTGCTGGTAGTAATGGTCTTGATCACTAAATAGTCCCCCGGCGTCTTGCGACGTGGCCGGGGCAAACCCGCGCGAACGGGCGACACGCGCGGCGGCCGGACGCCATGGGCGGCCGACGCACGTCTCCGATGCGGCCCCAGCCGCTCGTTCGTCGCTCAGACGGAGTTCACCGTGCCGCAGCCATCCTCTGGACCAAGGCAAGAGCGACCAGACGCCGGCAGGTCTCCTGGCTCACGGGTCACAGCTTGATGCACGCCTTCCCAGACCTCGCATGATTTAGCGTCCGGCCCAGTGGCTGCCCCTTCCAAGAGGAGCGATGTACATCGCGCTATCCGCTTACAGTTGCAGAGACAGCCGCGGATTTGGAAGCAAGCTTCCGCACCGCATTCCCGATTAAGCCCCTTTCGGGGGCACCGGCGCGATCAATGAAAGGCGGACTAGTCTGCCCGTCGATACCTCACCTAACTGAAGTGATCGGAAAAGCCAATAACGCTTGGAGCAGGGATTGAATCAACGATTACTGCATCCCGCGCCACCATTGCCATTGGCACGGCCAGAGCGCACCAACCGCGCGCACTCGATTTGAATGGCGGGTTTTCACTGAACCTATCGTTGGCCATCGGACTCCTGTACGACCGGAAGTGGTCGACAACTGAAGCCTCAAGCGCGGACGGCAGGACGGCGAGAGTCGCCAACAAGGCTGTCGTTCTAAAGATCCATCTGTATCATCGACGGGACCGCGCACCCCAACACGGATAACAGCCTCGATTAGGCTATGTCCTTTCGACGTGGTATTGGAGTGGATCACCTGACCACAAATCCAGGCGTCCTGTGACTGTGGGATGATCGTGCCCGCGCCTGATGCGCGAGGCGAGCAACGATGACAACCCGATCGCCGGTCCGGAGAAACTCCTGATGCAGATCACGCTCCCGGTGCGGACGCTGGACGAAGCGAATCTGCTCGCGCAGGCGATCGTCAACACCATCCCCGAGCCGTTCCTAGTGCTAGATGTCGATCTGCGCGTTCTCGAAGCCAGCCGCTCGTTCTATGAGGTGTTCAAAGTCGAGCCTTCTGAAACCCAAGGAAGGATGCTTTATGCGCTGGGCCACGGGCAGTGGGACATTCCCGCGCTGCGGCTGCTGCTCGAAACTATCCTGCCCGAACGCGTGGAGATGGATGGCTTTGAGGTCGAGCATGATTTTCCCGAAATCGGCAGACGAGTAATGCTGCTCAATGCGCGCAAGGTACTATATGAAGAGAGCGATACGATGGCGATCCTGCTGGCGTTTCGTGATGTGACGGAACGGCGCGCTGCCGAGCGCGACAAGGATGCACTCCTCGCGCGCTCGGAAGAATTACGGCGCCAGAACGACGTGCTGCTGCAGGAGATGAAGCACCGCGTCGCCAACAGCCTGCAAATCATCGCGAGCATCCTGCTACTCAAGGCACGATCAGTGAATTCGGATGAGACCAGCTTTCACCTGCGGGACGCGCATCAGCGGGTCATGTCGGTCGCTGCAGTGCAGCGCTATCTCGACATGACCGACGGCGTCGATCAGATCGAAGTCGGCAATTACCTTATGAAACTGTGTGCAGGGTTGGGTTCATCAATGATCAGCGCCGACCAGCCAGTCGAGATTAAGGTCTCATCGGACGACTGCATGATCCCATCGTCGGACGCCGTGAGTATAGGCCTTGTCGTCACCGAACTGGTTATCAATGCGATCAAATACGCATTTCCGAATGCCGACAGCCACAACCAGATCACTGTCTGCTACCATATCGTAGATGGGTTGTGGACGCTGGCCGTGACCGATAATGGTGTGGGCCGACAAGATGCCGGGATGCCCAAAGCTGGCGGCGGCCTCGGCACGAACATCGTTGCCGCGCTCGCCAGCAGCCTGAACGCCGTAGTCGTGATGGGAGATGCCTCTCCTGGCTTCTCGGTCACGATCCGGCATCAGCCGCCATTGTCCAAAAGCCCAGCGGATCGCACATGACTGGCAGTGTGTTTCCGGACCATGTTGTCGCCCTGTTCGGAAAAAACACGCCGATTGCCTCGGTCCCGAAGTTCGTGAGCGCGACGAAGGCTCAAGATGATCGCAATTGGCAGGTTCCGGCACAAACAGACCTTCCCACCGAAGCCCTGAACGGCGTAAGTTTGGTCGCCTGCTGCCGGAAGCGGAACGCCGAATCGTGGGACTTAACGGCCATTCCCGCCTGACGAGTTCAGCGGCCGGTTCAATGTTAAAACCCGCCACTCTGCCGTCTCCGCGCTGGACATGAATTGCGGCTGCTATTGGGCCGGTTTGTTGAATGGCAGGTTCTGGCTGGGCAAAAGGCCAAAGCCGAAGCTCAGTTTTCGGGCCAGCGGATTATCGTTGTCACCGCAGGACAGGTCATGTTCTCAAAATGCAAGGGCAAAGGACGGCCGATGCTGCCCCTGTTTTCTCTGCACTTTCTTTTCTTCAAATTTGAGGCATGGAATCCTGAGGTAGCATCCATTTTTCAATAATTTACATCAATGAGCGAAATTTGGCGGACTGAGCAACATCGCCTTGGCTATCGCACGCAGCCCGAACTCGCGGATATTCGGAAAGGTGCTTTGAATGCCCCTTTATTTGGCGAGAGCAGCGCCCGTAACCTCGATTCCGGCGCCCGGTTGTCCTGACGGCACGGTGAAGCCAAACGTAGCACCGATTTCCTGTGCAACGGGGCCAAAGAAGCGAGCTGAAATCGTCCCCCAGTTGGTCCCGTTTTTTGTTAGATCTGCTGTCACCGGATAGCCGTTTATGATAGTAGTGGCGAAGTTGAGAGTGCCGAAATTCTGTGTGTTCGAACCAGATTGGCCTTGAATGTTCAGTGCGCCACTCAATGATGCGGCGGAAAAGTTCGCGTCGAAACGGGACGTTCCGGTGACCTTGTAAACCGCATTTCCGGCAGCATCTATGCCTGTGCCGTAAGCAACGCCAGAATAGCTTGCGGTTCCTTTTCGCGCATAAACGATTCCTGTATCGGTTGGAATACCATAGACCGTGTAGATATTGTAACGATTGGCCGCATTAAGTATTTCAAGAAGTTCGTTAAAATGAGCGAAGCTCGTGTATGTGAAAACCAATTCGCTGCTAGAACTACTTGGTTTGTAAAAGTCTGCGGTAACTGTGAAGCCGTCTACGGACTTGCGGTAGGTGACGAAATAGGGCGCACTAGGCGCAATCTTGTCGGATGCCGCGATCGACCCATTAGCCATGTCTGAGCGAGGGCCAGAAAAGGAGATTGAACCGTCAGTCCGGATTGTCAGCTGTCCATTGCCTGATCCGATTTGGGAATTCTGACCACTGTTGACCAGTTCAACCCAATGGTTCGACGTGTAAAAAAGTTCGTCTACCACAAAATTCGTCAGCGCCAGATTTGCAGAAATTGGGCCATTTGACTTTGTACCAATTAGGCCCCCGGTCGCCGAGCTCCCGTCCACACCTGCTGTAGTGAATGTCGCTCCCACCTCATTTGCTGTCGGGCCGTAAAAACGACCATCGACTGAACCCTGAGACCGGCTATTTGATCCGCCGTAAGCTGCAAAACCGGAAAATGTGCCATCACCCGCCGAAAGTCTTCCAGCGAGGACCACATTAATACCGCCGCCCGAAGCACCTGCGCCAGATACCAGCTCCCTTTCGGTGACCGGCGTGACGGAATTGAAGGCACCAGTGAGAAAATCTACGTTGAAATTGCCGGTGCCAGAGAATGAACGCGGCTGAGTCCCAGGTTTGGTCGTGACACCAAATACGTCGGTAAGGAATGCTGCCGTTCCCACACGGGGAATGGCGGGAGATGCGGTCTCAATTCCGTAGGTGAACATGTCCAGTGTGGTATCCTGGACGTTTCCGCTGACTCTGTTGCGCTGCCACAGGCCCCGGCCCACATAGCGAGGCCCGGTCCCGCCAAAGCTAGGTGCCCAAAGAGTCAGGAAATCACGACCGGCGGTCTCAGTTTTCGAGAATACAGCTTGTCCTTGCTCGCTAGAAGTGATGTCCGATGGGCTAAAGGTTTGGCTGCGTCCGCCCGTGCTTATGGTATAGGTGCCCCCCGTCGCATCATAAGTGATCGACAGCGGTGCGCTGGCCGAACTGCCGGAGTTGGTATTCGAGCTGCTCAAATCGAATTGCGCGGTTTGCGTTGCTGCAATGTTTGTGAATGACTGAGTTGCTGTCAGAGGTTCAAGAGACACATTGGTTGGCGTTGGCGTTGGCGTTGGCGTTGGCGTTGGCGCGGGAGTGGGAGGGGGCGCAGGGACCGGCGTGCTGTTAACGCCGCCGCCGCATGCCGAGAGCATGAACGCCAGAGTCATGGCGGATGTCGTTGCCTTTATGGCGTTTTGATTGGTCTGCACTGATTTTCCCTGTCAAAATGCTGAAGTCACGCCGAATTCGGCGGCGCGGCGACTGAAATCGTAGATGCCCACGGCGGAGCGGTTGCGTTCAGCGCGAACGCGCGCGTAGGGCGCCAGACCCTTCCATTGGATGGCGCGGAAGGTTGCTCCAAGGCCGATGCTGAAACGGTCATCGACGCGCTTCGCCGGATAGAGGAACAGCCGCGCGTCAGCGGTCAAGCGCGAATAGCTGCCGTCGAGCACCAGCGTGGTCCGGCCCCATTCCTTGAAAAAAAACCTGACGTGCCGCGTGTCCAATCGGACCAGCCCGGATCTCTCGCCGCCGTCCGGCTTACGCGGATTTGCAGTCCGCCACCAAAGCTGGCACTGAATGCTCGGTCAACGGCAACGGTCCCGGCGTAAACGGTCGAATCTTGAAGATTGTTGCGCAGGTTTTTCAGCCGGGAGAATGCGCCCTCATTCCTGATCTGGGTGCGTTTGCCGAGTGGGTGCTGGAAGACGGCCGATCCGCCCCAGCCGCGCGAAAGCGGTTCCTGCCCGTACCAGCGCCATGATGGCCCCGCCGACAGCGTTAGCCTGTCAGCCCCGGAAACAAGTTCCGGCCCGACCTGAAAAGCCAGAGCATAATCGTCAAATTCATGAGCGCGGTAGAAATCACCGCTGCCCGAAACACGCGCCAGCAAGCGCGCCTTGACGCCCAAGGGCAGACGCGCATAGGCTTGGACTCGTGTGGCAACACCAAGCCCCGACTTTGCCCGCGCATCATCGCTCAACGTGAAATCGCCCAAGACGGTGCCGAGCGTGTCAGACCGTGTGGCGCGGTTGACATTGCTGTCTGGCGCAATTGCAACTTCAAGGCTTCCTCCCAACGGCTTAGCCGCTGCCAAAGCCGAAGCGTAGAAACGGACAGCGCGTTCGACGTCCGGCGGAAGCTGGCCACCGGCCTGCACTGCCCGGAACTCTCGTTCTGCTGCCCCGAAGCGGCCAAGCACCGTGTTCATGCGCGCAAGTTCGAGACGAACGCGAGGCGCATTGGGCTTTTCATCGAGGATGCGGCGCAGTTCGACAGCAGCGTCACGCGGGCGGGCCATCCTATCGGCGAGCATCATCGCCAGACGAAAGCGCGCCTCGGTCCGCAATTCTATATCAGGATTGGTGGCCAACGCCCGATAAGCAATTTCGGCCGTGGCGAAATCGCCCGCATCGCGCGCGTTGTCAGCAACACCGAACAGTTGGGTGGGCGTCACCTGAACGGAAGTGATCGGAGTACTAGTTGATGATTCGGGAATGACTTCCCTGCGGTGCAGGTCGCTAGCCTTCGCCGACGCGTTCATGGCCAAGCCTGTGGCTGACAAGCTAGCCAAGTATAAATATAGTTCCACATGCTGTGTTTAAGCAGCGTGCGGCGACAGCACAATATCTTTGGCGTGAGTTTCTAACATTGTACCGATTTACTTGCAGCTCTGGCAGAGCCACGCAAAAGTTTCCTAATTCCGATGGCCAGGCTCGGTAGAACGCCTCAGCATCAAATTGCCAGAATGCCGTACGTTCTCATGACTGCTGTCGATCCCGCGTTCGAACAGCAAATCCTCGACATTCTGCAGCGACAGCGGAAACCGCACATACATCATCACCACGAGGGGGACTACCTCCGGCGAAGAGTTTAAACAGCGGAACGGGCTGGCTGGCTTGCGAGGACGGGGCATCTCACTGCCCTGCCTCGGCCCACCTTACCAAGTGGTACATTTGCCCCGACAATGCCATCTAAACGGCAACTGCGCCCTTGTGGCGAACGCCCCGATGGGTACTCAGGACATTACCCTTACGATCAAGTTCGATTGCTCGATCTTCATTGGCACCGCCACCATCAGGGCACGCGGCGCTTTCCCGATCAAAGGCGCCAAGACCGGCCGAAGGGGTTTCGCAGCTCCAGTTATGCCCACCGCCGACGCTCTGTAGCACTTGCTTGTGTATCTAGAAACGGTCGTTTGTCGAACGCTATTGGGCTGCCAGAACGGGCAGCGCGCGTCAGCAATTAAGGCTTGCCCTATGAACAGCGTAGTTCGGCGCACTGCTGCCAGACAGCTTGGCTAAAAAGGGAATGGCGAGTTTCGGCACGAGCGGCCATTCACATGTCGGTTGAGCAACGACTTGGATTGGTCGGCTGCCGACTTCGCACGAGCGTCAGCTATCTCCGCGAGCTCGCTCCGATCCGGACATTCGCTTAACGGCCCGGCACCGTCATAAACCGGGGGCGAGGGAACGGCGGGTTTCAGGGAATCCGCCCCGTGTCGCGAATGTCCGCAAGGGGGCGACAGCTGCTTAACGGAGCTGTCGTCCACGATCGAAAAGGCGCTGGCCGTCTGGACGCAATGCTCCGGTCGGATCCACGAAGCGGTAGAGAGTCTGGCGTGTCACGCCCATTTCCGCGCAAAGATCGGCGACCACGGTTTCGGGCTTGCCCATAGCGGCCTGAGCAAGGCGTAGCTTTGCCAAGGTCATCTTGAATGGCCGGCCGCCTTTTCTACCCCGTGCCCGCGCGGCGGCTAACCCCGCCTTGGTGCGTTCGACGATGAGTTCGCGCTCGAACTCGGCGAGGCCGGCGAAGATCGCGAAGATCAGCCGGCCATTGGCGGTGGTGGTGTCGATCGACGCCCCTTCACCCGCCAGCACCTTGAGCCCAATACCGCGCTTGGTCAGGTCGCCAACCGTGTTGACGAGGTGGCGCAGATCGCGGCCGAGCCGGTCGAGCTTCCAGATCACGAGCGTGTCGTCGCGGCGCAGCGCCTTCAAGCACGCGTCCAACCCCGGTCGCTTGTCGAGCCGACCCGACGCGGCATCCTCATAGATATGTTCGGGATCGACGCCGGCCGCGATCAGGGCGTCGCGCTGGAGGTCATGGACCTGGCTGCCGTCCGCCTTGGACACCCGCGCGTAACCAATCTGAGTTGTCACATATACGTCCGTTTATGGAGCGCAGCAGCCGACTGCCTGCTGCCATAGCCGAGGATGTCACATAATCCGTCATGCTGTCTATGATCGATAAACGGTGTTCAATATGAATAAGTGACACCTCGAAATCGGGAAGCGCATATGGCGGGCAAAACGATCCTCACCCCCGGTCAGCGAGACGCCCTGTTCGATCCGCCGACGGAACCCGACATCGTCGAGCGGCTCTACACACTCGGCAGCAACGAACTCGCAGAAATTTTCCGCAGACGTCGCCCTGCCAACCGGATCGGTTTTGCCGTCCAGCTTTGCTACCTGCGCGCGCCAGGCCGCCCCCTGCGTGCCGATGAAATTCCGCCGATGCCGATGTTGGTGTTGCTCGCCGAACAGCTTGCATGCGCCGTCAGCGATTTTGCCCTCTACGCTGATCGGCTGCCGACGCTGCGGGAACACCGCGCCCAAGCCGAAGCTTGGCTGGGCATGCGCCCTTTCATGACTGCGGATCGGCGTGCCCTTTTCGACATCGCAGTTGAAGTGGCGACTTCAACCGATCGGGGTGGGGCAATTGTCGCAGCGATGGTCCAAGCCCTTCGGGACAACAATGTGACATTGCCCGCCAGTGACACGTTCGAACGTATCGCGTTGGTTGCGCGCGCACGTGCGCGAAAATCTGCGTATGCCGGAATCGTCAGCGAGCTGTCCGCCGAACAAAGCCACAATCTGGTACGACTGCTGGCAACAGACCCTGCCCTCGGTCGGACCACGCTGGCATGGCTGCGTGAATATCCAGAAGCACCCAGCGCCAGCAATCTCGCCGCTGTAATCGAAAGACTGAGCGTCGTGCGCGGGTTGGTCATCGACCCGGCCCGCGCGCGCACCATTCACGCCAATCGCTACGCCGTCATGTCTCGCGAGGCGGCGATCATGAGCGCGCAGCACCTCTCCAGGCTGGACGAGGTACGACGTACTGCCACGCTCTGCGCGTTCGTCATTGAAATGGAAGTGACGTTGACCGACGCCGCCGTATTCATGATGGAAAAGATGGTTGGATCGCTATTCCGCCGCGCGGAACGGTCCCGTTCTGCACGACTGGTCGAAGAAGCGGGTCGCCTGAAGGAAATCGGCAAAATTTACGCGGCGCTCGGGCGGCTGCTGATCGAAGGGCGCTGGAAGCAGGAGGATCCCAGGGACGCGATCGAACGGGAAATTGGCTGGCCGAATATCGAGCGAAGCGTTGAGGAAACCGAGCTTCTTACCCGTGGAAGCGAGCATGGACTGACGGATGTGCTGGAACGGTATCCCATGGTGCGGCGATTTGCCCCGCAGTTTTTAGCGGCATTCACTTTCAAGGCGGCAAAGTCGAACGATCCCGTTCTGGCGGCGGTGGCGGCCCTCATCGAATTGTATCGATCGAACCGGCGCATTCTCCCGCCCGTGGTGCCGCTTGGTTTTCTGCGAGTGCGCTGGCGCAAGCTTGTCCTCGATGATGGGAAGGTGGACCGCCGTGCATACGAGATCGCGGTCATTGTGCATTTGCGGGAACGACTGGGGTCGGGCGCGATCTGGGTTGAAGGCAGCAGGGCCTATCGAACTCTGGCCGACTATCTGTTGCCCAAGCCCACTTTCGAAACCATGCTGCTCGAGCAAAGAGTTCCCGTCGCCATCGACACCTCGTTCCCTGCCTGGCTCGACGATCGGCGCGAGAGGCTCGCTGCCCGGATGGCAGAGGTCAACTCGAAGGCACTGAAGGGCGAATTGCCTGATGTGATCCTTGACGACGGCGGTCTCAAGATTTCTCCGCTCCGTAACGCGGTCCCTGATGAGGCCGAGAACCTAAAGGCACAGCTATACGGCCTGCTTCCCCGCATACGCATCACCGATTTGCTGGCCGAAGTGGGCGTATGGACAGGGTTTGCCGATTGTTTCACGCACGTACGAAACGGGGCACCGTCCCACGATGGGCAAGCGCTGATGGCCGCCATTTTGGCCGATGCCACCAATCTGGGACTGGGCCGCATGGCGGAAAGCTCTCAAGGGTTGACCCACGCACGCCTGATATGGACCGCACAATGGCACATCCGTGACGAGACCTATTCCGCAGCCCTGGCAGCCATCGTCGATCATCATCACGCGTTACCCCATTCGGCAATTTGGGGGCCGGGAACGGGATCATCGTCCGATGGGCAGTTTTATCGAGCGGGCGCCAAAGGTGAGGGCCGCGCGGATTATAATGCCAAATACGGCTCGGAGTCCGGCGTGCTTTTCTACACGCACGTGTCGGATCGCTACGCCCCGTTCTACAACAAAGTCATCGCCGCCAACGCCGGCGAGGCCGCCCATGTGATCGACGGGCTGCTCAATCATGAGAGCCAACTGGAGATCCAGGAGCATGCCACCGACACTGCCGGCGCGGTCGATCATGTGTTCGCCTTGTGCCATTTGCTTGGTTTCCGGTTTGCTCCGCGCATTCGCGATCTCAGCGAGAGGCGGCTCTACACGCTTGCCCAGGGCACCGAATTTGCCGCCCTCGATCAATTGATCGGGGGTGCCGTCAACGTGAAAGCCATCGAGGATGACTGGGCAGAGGTGCTGCACCTCGCTGCATCGATCCGCACTGGCACAGTCAGCGCCTCCGTCATGCTCAAGAAGCTGGCGGGCTATTCGCGTCAGAACTCGCTGTCGCGGGCGCTGCGGGAGATTGGTCGGGTTGAAAGATCGTTGTTCATGCTGGATTGGCTCGATGACATTGACCTACGTCGCCGCACCAACGCCAATCTCAACAAGGGCGAGGCCCGCAACGCTTTGGCCCGCGCTGTATTTTTCAACCGGCTTGGCGAGCTGCGGGATCGGACATTTGAGAACCAGCGCCACCGGGCGTCGGGCCTCAACCTCGTGTCGGCCGCGATAATCCTCTGGAATACCGTTTATCTCGGGCGGGCGGCCGATTATCTGCGCCAGCAAGGCCGTGTCATTGAGGATGAGCTATTGAGCCATGCCGCGCCACTGGGCTGGGAGCACATCAGTCTTACCGGCGATTATCTCTGGAGCGACATGGAATTGCCCGAGGATGGATATCGCCCACTGCGCACGCAAAACAGCCGGTCAGGCGCTTAGCGTACGTTTACGACCAGATTCTGCGATGCCCCCAGCTATCCCCTTGCTGCCACTCACGTGAAATACCAGGGCGCCAGGGCAGAGGCTCCCGACTTCGCTGACCGCTTGCACTATCTCCGGGATCGCGTCGTCGGAAACCGCGATTGCAATGACGTCACAACCGGCGACGATTTTGGCGAGAGAACAGACTATCCTGGCATGGTCGGCCTCTTCGACCAATTCGCGACACTTCGCGAGCGTGCGACCCCATACCATTATTGGCGCCACGGATTGGTAGATCAGGCCAAGTGTCAGCGCCAGCGCGACCCTTCCGGTTCCGATAATCCCGATTTGCTTGAAATGCGGTGAGCTCATTCTGGGTAGGTAGCGGTCCTCAGAACGTAGTTCTATCTCTCCGTTCCGCCGATCGAGGTATTCTTTAGCGGGCGCGACGGAGACGAGGCGTTTGACATTCAATAGACCGCGGGGCAGCACGGGCTTCGCCGCTCGCGACAACCAATTTCCGATGGATATTTATGGACGACTTTGACGCTCGCCGTGCTTCGCTTGACCTCGTCACGGCCTTTGTAAACAACCATAAGCTCAGCGCGACTGAGCTGCCGATATTGCTCGCTGATGTATTCAGGGCGATCTCGGGCTTCGATACACAGGCTCTAGAATCTACGAGATCCAACGAGACCGTTTCCGAGCTCGACTCTGTGCCCGCGTCGGCAAATGAAAAGCCCGCTGAATTCGAAGCACCAGTTCCCGGTTCAGCCGCAAAGATA
>NZMY01000008.1 GCA_002694745.1 Croceicoccus sp.
CCACCGAACCTGAGCAAAGCCGAAAACTCCAGACCTGAGCGGTCCAAGGTTGGGTAGCAGAGCATCGTAGGGCCGGACTCTAATCAAGCTTGGAGGAAAATCAGGGGGTCACGTCACTCCCTAAATCGTCTCGCCCTAACCTGCAGGAAAAGAGCGCTGTCGGGACACTCGACAACGCTCCTACTCTCCAGGAAATATCTCAGGATGCGGGCGGCTGGAATTGGGAGAGATCTCTGCGGCCAACCATTCCCATCGATCGGCTTCTTTCAAATAGTATTGTTTAACGTCTGGGGCAGAAGCCCGAGCAGCAGCACGCCGTTCCCGCGTTTTGCAGATAGCCAGTTGCGAAAGTCAATGAAGCGAAACCCTGTTTTTTTCCTGCAGACACCTGTGACTGAAAACTTTAGTGAAAGGGTTTCAGGCTATGACTACCGGATGTCCAACAAACATCGTTACAATTCGCCTACCGTTCGCGCGATCATGGAAGGCGTCAGCGAACTGCCAGAATCTCCGCGGGTTCAAACGCCGACCTGCAGCACGTTTCGCGCGACCGTCTTTGTGGCTCTTGCCATCGGAGTGAACGCCTTTTTGTTAGGATTGATTCTCCTAGGATGATTGCGTCAGGCGCAGTTAGACCAAACGACTTGCTTCATGTCTGGTCCACCGGTTGGATGATCGCCCGCCACATCCAGCAGTCACACGAGGAAGTCTCGCCAACGCGCGGAACCGGTCGGATGGCGCTACGTTGTCTGTGAACACGGTTGGCCCCCGATAGCCACATTCAAAAGAGGCGGTTGTGCTGACGGAATCCCTGGATGCGCTTGTGGCCCTTGAGACTTTGCCGAACCACTCAAGTGAGCTAACTGCATTGGCAGAACGGTTCGACGAAATTGGCGACATTGGTTAGCGGGCCAGCTGCAAAGTTTAGCTTAAACGACCCGAAAAGCAGTGCAGGAGCGAAGCCGCCGAGCATAGGCTTCTCTCAGGCTCCCTCTTCCTCATTCCAATCTTTGCGGCTATTGTATGCCGAGGGCGTTTCATGTCGTAGCCCCGAATTGAGGCGTCCTCACACGCCATTAACCATCGTTGCCCCAAGGAAGCCTTGTGCGCGTGTCATGGCGCGCACGGGGGCAAGGGTTGCGACCTACCGCTTCGGAACCGTCCCGCATGGCTCCTGGTCCGCGGGGCGGTTCTTTGGTCGCACAGCGCTATTCATTCTCCAATTGGTATGCAAAAACTGTGGCTTAGGTCGCAAAGGAAGTAAATTATGAAGAGGTCGGCTTCGCGCGAACCGGTTGAGACTGTGGGTTCCTTTCGCCACGCTTTTCAGCCAGCCCAGAACGTCACGATTCTTGATCTCACCTGCCATGGATGCAAGATCGAAGGTATACCTGCAGCACTGTACGAGGGAGATAGGATCAAGGTCGGCATCGCAAACATCGGTCCGCTGCACGCTACAGTGCGATGGGTTCAGCCTGGCATCAACGCAGGTCTAAGATTTGAGCAACCGCTACACCCGGTGGTGTTTCAAAGCCTGCTGGCTAAACTGCGCAATCAGGAATGCTCGACCGGCTATACACCTGTATCGCGGGCCATGCCAGTCAGGCGCTGCTGATAATGGTTCAATTTCAATCCATCGTTGCAAGAAGCCGGTATCAGGAACAGTTCAACAATTTTTAGAACTGCTTCATTGACGACTCATATGTTTCTTCCAGACACAATTGATGATGTATCACTTCGGTTCTGCGGTTTGACCGACAAGGCAGTTAATGCGCTCGCCAAAGACGGGATCACCACTATTGGTCAGCTCAATGCGCTAAGTGATATCGAAGCGCTAAAAATTCCTAATATGGGAGAGAAAATCCTTTCTGATCTCCGGAAAAAGGTCGCCGCAGTAAGCAGTGTGCCTAAAACCGAAGACTACGAAATGGCATTTCGCGTCTTCTGGGATGCTCGCGTTAATTCAGAACGAAATACTGCAATTATTGAAGCATTGGCGTGTGACCGTTCAATGGTCGACATAGCAAAGGAGTTTGGTGTCTCACCTAGCTCTGTCAGCACACTCTTTCAAAATTACCGATATTGGCGGCGAACCCTCGGTCTGCCGATTGCGAAGACAGGTTTCTCGCATTTCTGCGCATCTGCGAAAACATCTCCACCGGCTGAATCATAGCGCCACGCTTCCCACAGGCCCGGCACCGCATGTGCGGCTCCACCGCATCGATCTTGAGCGATTTCCTGCGGCGTTGCAGTTCCATCGCCAGTTCGACCGTATTCCAATGCGAGGCATGCCCGCAGCCTAGGCAGGGAATTTTTGCATTATAGCCGCGCCGGGCGAGATCGGTGATCGTTTCAAGCTTGATGCGGCCCATTCATTGTTAGGAACAGAGCGCGGACGATTCGATCAAGGCAGTTCAGCGTGTTATGCTCAGCGCATAGATCAAGTGGGGTCTTCCATGCAATTCTTCGAAAGAATGCTACCGGGCTTAGCGGCCATCGCCGTGCTTGCCGTTTTCCAAACGTTACCGGGTGGCCTTGATCCGCAGGCGCCAGAGTTTGAAAGCGCCCCCCGGTATTCAAACAGCGGGATAAAATCTCCGCATGGGGACGGATGCGGTTCAGCGGCTGGCATGCATGGCGGAGAATGCCGATCCCCCCGCATGATCGTCCTAACCGAATATTTACCACGACTGCCTAAAGCTTTGGCGGTCGAGCAATTTAAAGAGGGCGCCTTCGCCTTTGCTCCAACGTTTTCAAAGGCAGAACGCTTGGCGAAATATCGCGTAACACTGGGTGAAGACGAGGGTGGCATGCGGCAAACCCTCGATTTCGATGCCGCCGATGATGCGAGAGCACTACGCCGTTTCAAATCACTGAAGCGCGGCGATTGGGGCGTGCTTCTGAAGGACGGGCAATCGCTCGCAATACGGGGGGACGCTCCGGACGACATCATCCGACCGGCAGATCCTAATTGGCGTGACCTCTTAATGCAGAAATTTGGCTGGAACACGATCCCTTGATTTTGCGTGTCGGGCCAATAGTTGTGCCCGGCCATCACGTTCTTGGCTCTTGCCGTTGCCTTGCCCGACACTTGGCCGCTCGCATTGCTGCGCCTTCCTTGCCGGTCTTCGACATCAAACAGGATGGGCAAATCGCCTGCAGGTTGGCTTCGGTTGTTTCCCCGCCAAGGCAGATCGGTGTCCGGTGATCGGCGATCTTGGCCGGTCGTTCCTCACAGATCGCGCACATGGGATTGCCTGCCAGCAGCCGCTTGCAAATCCGCTTGAAGGCTGCGCCGTAATGGCGGGCCTTGTCTGGTCGGTTTCTATGCCAAACCATCAGAACACCATGACCGCATCGGTTAGCAGCTCCCTGTACTCCTCGGGCATGCCGCCTCCGTTGATGAACTTGCTGAGGCTTGCTGCCGGAATCGGGACTTCCTTTGCCAGCCGCGATTACTCGCCGGGTTCGCTGCGCTGCAGGTGGTCGACAGTCCATTCCCAAAGATCGGCCAAATCGGTCCGTTCATAGGAATTGGCTTGTTTACGTTGTTCTGTTTTGGGCTGTTCGCTCAGGGAACCCTGGTAACAAGTAAGTGAAGCAATTCTGTCCGAGGTCGAATTGGTAGGAACGAGCGGTTTTCCAGATTGACCGGTAGCAGTTTCTGCATCCGTGACGGGGGTGTTCCCTTCATTCTCGGACAAATTTGCATTCGGTTCGTGCGAAACTTGCATCCGTGAATTATTTTGAGGCTGCCACGCTTCGTATTCGCGCGTCGGTCCCAATCTTGCCTTTTGGCCAAGCCTGCCACGTATAGCGCCACAGACTTGCATGCAGCGTCTTGGGCTGAAGGCTCCTTTCTCAGTGCACCGGATGAACCCCAAGTTTTGCAGTTCGATCAAGCACCGCTGGCAGGTACCGACGGACAGGCCACAGGAGAGAATATATGTACCCATCCGGTGAGGACCGCAGCGCGATGGCTAGGAGCCCTTTTTCGAGATGATGCGCTTTGCGGCGGCGTTGCGTTTGGCGGCGATACGGCCGAGGGCGACCTGGATGGGGAAGATATCCAGTTCCTCTGGGTCGTAATCGTCGAGCCATCGGCAGATGTCAGCATGTTCCTCGTGCGTGGGATCGGACCTGGCATCGAACATTTCGTAGAAGCCGCTAATCCCGCCGCAATCTTCGGGCGGGCAATTGCGCTCGCCGGCGATGAAGCGCGGGTAGGCTATGGCCGGCTCGCCCTGGCGGACATCACTCAGGGTCAGCGTGTGCTGCCAGTCGTCACCAAAGTCGTAGGAATAGGCGATCGTGGTGGTGCCCGGGGCCAGGATATCACGCAGACGAACCCGTGAGGCATTTTTGGGCGGCGGAGCGCCCCAACCGTCATCCATCGGGATGCCGTATGCCTGGCCGTCGATCACCATCTCCCAGAGATGATAGTTGAACCAGCCCATCGCGACCTGGACGATATCATGCAGGACCTTGAGGGTGATCGAGGTCGGCACTTCGACCTGCCGCCAGATCGGCGGATCGCTGTCCTTGAGGTCGATGCGCAGCGTGGCGATTTGCGTGAAGCTGTCGATGGCCGTGGGCCTCTGCATGGATCGAGCGGTCATGCCGCCTGCGATAGCACTCTGGGTCGGACTTGCCAGTTCCAGGGCAGCAGTTCATCGATCCGGTTGGCGGGATGCTCCGCGATGCGCGCGAGAACATCGGCCAGCCACGCCTGCGGATCGACACCGTTGAGCCGGGCCGTCTGGATCAGCGTGTAGAGCACGGCCGCGCGCTGTCCGCTGCGGTCGGAACCGCAGAACAGCCATGCCTTGCGCCCGAGGGGCACGCAGCGCAGCGCCCGCTCGGCGGCATTGTTCGTGATGCAGATCCGGCCATTGTCGAGGAAGCGGGTGAAGGCATCCCAGCGCCGGAGCATGTAATTAATCGCCTTGGCCAGATCATGGCTGCGCGACAGCTTCGCGAGCTGCGCGGTGAGCCAGGCGTGCAGGCCCGCCATCAGCGGCGCGCTGCGTTCCTGCCGGAGTGCAACGCGCTCGCTTGCCGTCTTGCCATTGATGCCGCGCTCGATCTCGAACAGGGCATCGAGGCGCTGTACGGCTTCCAGCGCGATCGGGTAGATCATGCCGGTGCGCTCGCCGCGGCTTTTCTTGCGTGCGGCCGCTTCCACATCGGCCAGTTCGAAGAATTTGCGGCGCGCATGCGCGAAGCAGCCCGCCTCGATCACGGGCGCCGGCTGACGACCGGGCGCGTAAAGCTCGTTGTAGCCGCCATAGGCATCGGCCTGCAGGATCCCTGCCCAGGACGCCAGATGCGCCCGTGGATGCTCACCGCGCCGATCGCGGGAATAGTGGAACAAGGCTGCTGGCGGATCGGAGCCGGCAAAGGGCCGGTCATCGCGCACATAGATCCACAGGCGCGCGGTATCGGTCTTGCCCTTTGCCATGACCGGCACGGTCGTATCGTCGCCATGGATCCGGGCTGCATCCAGCACATGGGCTTCGATCCGCCGGTAGAGCGGCATGAGCGCGAAGGCGGCGGCACCGACCTGGTCGGCCAGGGTCGAGGTGCTGAGCGCAACGCCTTCGCGGGCGAAGCGCTCGGCCTGCCGGTTGAGGGGCTGGTGCTGGCCGTACTTCTCGAACAGTAGCATGGCGAGGAAGCTGGGGCCGGCCCATCCGCGCGGCACGACATGGAACGGCGCCGGGGGCTGCGTAATCGTCTCGCAATCCCGGCAGGAGAACTTCTCGCGCACCGCCTGGATCACCTTCCACTGGCGCGGGATCACTTCCAGCGTCTCGGTGATATCCTCTCCCAGCTTCGACAGGCGTACGCCGCCGCAGGACGGGCACGAACAGGGCGCGGGGATGACGACGCGCTCGCGGGGCAGATGTTCGGGGAACGGCTTGCGGCTCGGGCGCTTGCGGTCGAACGCGGCGACCTCGCTCGTCTTCGCCGCAGCGGCTTCGGCAGCGCAATCATTCTCGCAGGCATCGGCCTCGAGATCTTCAAGCTGCAATTCCAGCTGGTCGAGCAGGCGGCGGCTGCGTTCGGCGCTGGCGCCATATTGCTCGCGCCGCAGCCGGGCGATCTGCAGCTTGAGGTGAGCGATCAGCGCCTCGATCGCGCTCTCGCGGGCCCTGGCCTTGGCAAGGCGCGCCTCGGCATCATCGGCGCGCGAGAGCGCGGCGGCCAGCAGCGCCTTAAGCGCTTCGACGTCGTCCGGCAGGGGCGATGCGGCCATGTCCATAAGGGGCATGGAATCACAGATCGGTCTTCGGTCAAAGCTGAAAATGCGCAGGCCAACGAAGAAAAATGCAGCGTCTATCCGGCGCCTTGCAGCCGCCACGAATACTGCGGGTTACGCCAGTCGATCCCCTCCAGCAGGCAGGACAATTGGGCATTGGTCAGCGAGACGATGCCTTCCCGAGCTGAGGGCCAGACGAAGCGTCCCTTCTCAAGCCGTTTGGCATAGAGCGACATGCCGATACCATCGTGCCAGATGATCTTGATCAGCGATCCTGTACGCCCGCGAAACACGAACAGGTCGCCGCCATGCGGATCGCGCTTCAGGCCCTGCTGAACCTGCAGGGCCAACCCCTGCATGCCCTTGCGCATGTCCGTGTGGCCCATCGCGATCCAGACTCTCGCGCCCGATGGGATCATCGCAGCGCCTTCAAGGTCGCCGAAACCAGTGCGGCAGGCGCAGTCGACGAAATACGAACTTGCCGGCCTTCGCCCAGTTCGACGGTAATCGCGGCGCACGGATCATGATCGGCAGGTAGCTCATCATCGGCGAGCACGGCCTGGGCGAAAGTCATCTCCGGTACCGGCAAGGACGCAGCCGCCGACTGTTCGCGCAATTTGCGACGCCATGTGTAGATCAGGCTGGTCGAAACGTCGCGCCGCCGGGATACATCGGCAACGCAGGCGCCCGGCGCAAAGGCCTCGGCGAGAATCTCAAGCCGCTCCTCCTCGCTCCAACGCCGACGACGCTCCGGCCCCGTCATCACCGTGATCTGACCCATGCTCCGCTCCTAAGCTCGCTCATACGAGCGCTCTTAAGACCGGTCGTTCACTCGCCGGACAAGGCGGGCCTCACCGGATGGGTACGAATATATGGCACACTCATATCTAGAGTAAGCGGTGTTTTCCGGCCACCTTGCGAGTTTGGCTGAGTGGTGCAGACGCTGTGGGCCATGGAAGATGGCATCTTAACGAGCGCACTGGACACGGGG
>NZMY01000009.1 GCA_002694745.1 Croceicoccus sp.
CGGGGGACTAGCTGTCCGTCTATGTTGGCGACCGAGCGGCGTGTCCGAGGCCGTTAAAGCGTCGTGTCCCCGTCGGTGAGGCGGCATATATGGACCCCTTCTGAGTCGGTCAACACATCTTTTCAAAAAAGTTTCAGAAAAATGGCGATGGGCCAGATCGGCCCCGGGCCGATCGCGAACCGGGCATGCTTTCGCCGGATAATGCTGCTTTGTGCCCTAGCTCAAATAGGCGTAAGCTCTCCTGCGGGAGAGATGTCATGTCTTTGAAGAATGCCGCCGCCCTGCCCTCTGTTGCCGCGCTGCCCCTTGCTGCCGCGCTGGCAATGATGCCCTGCACCGGCCCGTACGCGCAGGCGCAGGCCATAACAGCCGCAGAGAAAACCCTGGCCGACGCGTCGGCTCTGCCCGCCAGCACATCGGACATCTTCGAAAAAGACGATCAAACCGATGATGTCTCTGCCCGGTACCACCATGACCGAATGACGGTACCCGTCACTATCGATGGCGATGGCCCGCACGCGTTTCTGGTAGACACGGGATCGGAAACAACGGTCATCAGCAACCAGCTGGCCCAGAGCCTCGGCATATTGACGTCGGGTACGGCCACGCTGATCGGGTCGGTCGCCACCAAGGGTGTCGGCACGACCCGGCTCTCGACACTCAGCGTCGGTCGCAAGACCATCGAGGATCTGCCTGCGGTACTGCTCGACGGAAATCACCTGGGCGCTGCCGGCATATTGGGAATAGATACGCTGCGCGGCCACCGGGTGATCTTCGACTTTGCCAACGACAGCATCTCGATAGCCGATTCCGTTCGCCTCCGTCCGGGCGCCTCATACGAGATCGTGGTCCGCGCCAAGCGCAAGCAGGATCGCATGGTAATTTCGAATGCCCGGATCGACGGGGTGAAGGTGCAGATGATCATCGACACCGGCAGCAATTACTCGATCGGCAACACGGCCCTGCGCGACAGGCTGCGCGAGGATGCGACCTTCGGCTTTGCCGGGATCATGGACGTGACAGGTGCCGAGCTGAGCACGGATATCGTCGTGATCAGGAATATCCAGTTCGATTCGCTCAGGCTCAACAAGTCGTTCCTTCTGATCAGCGATTCGCCCGCCTTTGCCGAGCTGGGCCTTGACGATGAGCCGGCGATGCTGCTCGGCATGAATCACCTCAGGGCCTTCTCGCGCATGTCGGTGGACTTCTCCCGCCGCGAGGTGGCTTTCGATCTCGCGCAATAGGGCGCCATTGGCGATTGGCCCCCCGCTTCCTAAATAGGCGCCGATGCCGCCAGATCATGCCCGATCCGACCAGATTGGCCGACAGGCCGACTGGCGAACGCTCAAGCGTTTCCTGCCCTATCTCTGGCCGAAGGATCACCGCGCGCTGCGCATAAGGATCGTCGTCGCCATGACGATGGTTCTGGCGGCCAAGGCGACAACCCTGCTGCTGCCCTTTGCCTACAAGCGCGCCATCGACCAAATGACGACCCCGGCGAACCAGGCCGCAATGGTCGCGCTGGCCTTTGTCATGGCCTATGCGCTGGGCCGTTTCGCATCGGTCGCGTTCAACAATTTCCGCAATATCGCGTTCGAGCGCGTGGGGCAGGACGCGACCTTCACCTTGGCGCAGGACGTGTTCGGACAGCTCCACCGGCTGTCGCTGCGGTTCCATCTCTCGCGCCGCACCGGCGAGGTGACCAAGACCATCGAACGCGGCACCAAGAGCATCGACACCATGCTCTATTTCCTGCTTTTCAACATCGCGCCGACGGTGATCGAACTGATCGCGGTGGGCGTGATTTTCTATGTCAATTTCGGCTGGACGCTGGTGATCGCGACCGCGGTGGCGGTCGTGGCCTATATTCTGGCGACGCGCTGGATCACCGAATGGCGCACCAAGCTGCGCATGCAGATGAACTCGCTCGACGGGCAGGCGCTCAGCCGGGCGGTGGATTCGCTGCTGAATTACGAGACGGTCAAATATTTCGGTGCCGAGCACCGCGAGGAGCAGCGCTACGCCCGCTCCGCGCGCGCCTATGCCGATGCCGCGGTGAAGAGCGAGAATTCGCTCGGCCTACTCAATATCGTGCAGGGCTTCATCACCAATGCGCTGATGGCGGGCGCGATGGGCTATACCGTCTGGGGCTGGAGCCAGGGGCGGCTGTCGACCGGCGACCTGGTGCTGGTGAACACCTATCTGACGCAGCTTTTCCGTCCGCTCGACCTGCTCGGCATGGTCTATCGCACGGTGCGGCAGGGCCTGATCGACATGGCCGAGATGTTCGCGCTCGTCGACACGCCGGTCGAGGTTGCCGACGCGCCCGGCGCCCCGGCGCTGGTGATGCGGCAGCCAACGCTGCGCTTCGATCACGTTCGCTTCGGATACGAGCCTGAGCGCGAGATCCTGAAATCCCTGTCGTTCAAGGTCGAAGCCGGCGAGCGGATCGCGATCGTCGGCCCCTCGGGCGCAGGCAAGTCCACCATCGCGCGGCTGTTGTTCCGCTTCTACGATCCGACGGACGGCCGCATCCTCGTGTCGGGCAAGGATCTGAAAAGCGTCACGCAGGAATCGCTGCGATCGCAGATCGGCATCGTTCCGCAGGACAGCGTGCTGTTCAACGACACCATCGGCTACAACATCGCCTATGGCCGCGAAGGTGCGACCCGCAGCGAGATCGAGGCGGCCGCACGCGGCGCCGCCATCGCCGATTTCATCGAACGCCTGCCCGACGGCTATGAAACCGAGGTGGGCGAACGCGGGCTGAAACTGTCGGGCGGCGAAAAGCAGCGCGTCGCCATCGCGCGCACGCTGCTCAAGAATCCGCCCATCATCCTGTTCGACGAGGCGACCAGCGCGCTCGACACGCGGACCGAGCAGGAGATCATGCAGACCATCCGCGCCGTCGCGCGCGACCGCACGACGCTGACCATCGCGCACCGGCTGTCGACCGTGGTGGATGCCGACCGCATACTGGTGGTCGACCACGGACGCCTGGTCGAAAGCGGCAGCCATGCCGAATTGCTGGCCCATGACGGTCTTTACGCCGAAATGTGGCAACGGCAGGCAAGCGAAAGTCCGGTCCAGCCCGAAACCGTCTGACGGCCCCGGCGGCACGGCTGGCCTTGTCATCGCGCCGCGCTTGCTGCACATGCGCGCCGAACCGACGCACCCTTTGCGCCGTCCTGCTCCGCACATGACCCGGGAACCGACCATGATCGACACCGCGACGCTTCGCCGCGACTGGCTTTCCAATCCGCGCGCCGATATCCTTGCGGGCATCGTCGTCGCGCTCGCGCTTATCCCCGAGGCGATCGGCTTTTCCATTATCGCGGGCGTCGATCCGCGCGTCGGCCTTTATGCGTCGGTCGCCATCGCCATGGTGATCGCCTTTACCGGCGGGCGTCCCGGCATGATCTCGGCCGCGACCGCGGCGGTCGCGGTGGTGGTCGTTCCGCTGGTCCGCGATCACGGCGTCGAATATCTGTTCGCGGCCACCATTCTCATGGGCATCATTCAGGGCATCGCGGCCCTGCTGCGGCTCGACCTGCTGATGCAATTCGTGTCGCGCTCGGTCATCACCGGCTTTGTCAACGCGCTGGCGATCCTGATCTTCATGGCGCAGCTGCCGCAGCTGACGGGCGTGACGTGGGAGACCTATGCGATGGTCGCCGCCGCGCTGGCCATCATCTACCTGTTTCCCAAGGTGACCACCGCCGTCCCATCGCCGCTTGTCGCGATCATCGTGCTTTCGGTGGTGTCGATCGCCATGAATGCCCCGGTCATCACCGTGGCAGACATGGGCGAACTGCCCGAAGGCCTGCCCTATTTCGTCTGGCCCGACGTGCCGCTGAACTGGGAAACGCTGGCGATCATCGCGCCCTATTCGCTGACCATGGCCGCCGTGGGCCTGCTGGAATCGCTGCTCACCGCGCAGATCGTCGACGACATGACGCATACCGATTCCAATAAGCGCCGCGAATGCGCAGGTCAGGGAAGCGCCAATATCGTCGCGGCGCTGCTGGGCGGCATGGGTGGCTGTGCGATGATCGGGCAGTCGGTGATCAACGTCACCAGCGGCGGACGCGGCCGGCTATCGACCTTTGCGGCGGGCGCAGTGCTGCTGATCCTGCTGTCGGTGCTGGGGCCATGGGTCGGACAAGTGCCGATGCCCGCGCTCGTCGCGGTGATGATCATGGTGTCGATCGGCACGTTCAGCTGGAATTCGATCCCCAATCTGCGCCGTCATCCGTGGCAGTCCAGCGTGGTGATGCTGGCGACCGTCGTCATGGTGGTCGCGACGCACACCCTCGCGCTGGGCGTGCTGATCGGCGTGATCCTGTCGGGCATCTTCTTCGCGCAAAAGGTGATGGGCATGTTCAGCATCGTCCGCACCCGCGCCGACCAGACCGCGACCTATACGGTGACCGGCCAGATCTTCTTCGCCAGCGTCGACCGGTTCCAGGCCGCACTGGGCCCGGAAAGCGAGCAGCCCGATCCCGCCGACCACGTGCTGATCGACGTCACCGCGGCGCATTTCTGGGACATCTCCGCGGTGGGCGCGCTCGACAAGGTGGTCGAACGGATGCGCCGCAACGGGCGCAGCGTGCAGGTCGTGGGCCTCAACCGTGCCAGCGCCGATCTGGTCGACAAGTTCGCGCTGACCGACAAGACCGGGGTGGAGATCGGGCTGGCCCCTCACCCCTGACGGTCCGCATGCTGCAAGAAAAAGGCGCCGTCCCGGTCAGGGCGGCGCCTTTTTCGTATCAGCCCGAATATCCCGGCCAGACCACCGCCTGCGCGACCCTCACCCGCTCCCCGTCAAAGGTCAGCGCGGGCGAGCCATGCAGCGTCCAGCCTTCCTCCAGCGCCCTGGACACGCGTTCGCAAAAGGCCTGGTCGTCAAAGCCGGTCAGGCAGCGATAGGGCAGGCGGCCATCGGGTGGGCTGGTTTCGGGCATCGCTTGGTCCTTACAGGATATATTTCGACAGATCGCTGTCGCCCGCCAGTTCGCTCAACCGGTCCTTCACATAGGCCCGGTCGACGGTGACGGTGGTGCCGGTGCGTTCCTCTGCGTCAAAGCTGACTTCCTCCAGCAGCTTTTCCATCACGGTCTGCAGGCGGCGGGCGCCGATATTCTCGACGCTTTCGTTCACCTGCGCGGCGGTGGCGGCGATCTCGTCGATGGCGTCGCGCGTGAAGTCCAGCGTCACGTCCTCGGTCCCGATCAGGGCGCGGTACTGGTCGACCAGATTGGCGCGCGTCTCGGACAGGATGCGCACGAAATCCTCTTCGGTCAGCGCGCGCAGTTCGACGCGGATCGGCAGGCGGCCCTGCAGTTCGGGCAGCATGTCCGACGGCTTGGACACATGGAACGCGCCCGATGCGATGAACAGGATATGGTCGGTCTTCATCGGCCCGTACTTGGTGGCGACGGTCGTCCCCTCGATCAGCGGCAACAGGTCACGCTGTACGCCCTCGCGGCTGACGGTGCCGCCGCGCTGGTCGGACACGGCGATCTTGTCGATCTCGTCCAGGAACACGATGCCGTTCGCCTCTGCATTGGCCAGCGCGACGCGGGCGACGTCGTCCTGATCCATGCGCTTTTCCGATTCCTCGTCGACCAGCTTGTCCCACGCCTGCGCCACGGTCAGCTTGCGGCGCTTCATCTTCTGCCCGCCGAACGCCTTGCCCATCATGTCGGACAGGTTGATCATGCCGATATTGCCGCCCATGCCGGGCAGCTCCATGTTCATGTTCGGCTGGTCCTCGACCTCGATCTCGACTTCCTTGTCGTTCATCGTGTCGTCGATGATGCGCAGGCGAAAGCTCTCGCGCGTGGCCTCGCTGGCGCTGTCGCCGACCAGGGCGTCGAGCAGGCGCTTCATCGCCGCCTCGCTCGCGGCTTCGCGCACGGCTTCGCGGCGGCGGTCCTTTTCAAGACGGATCGCTTCCTCGGCCAAGTCGCGGGCGATCTGTTCGACATCGCGGCCGACATAGCCGACCTCGGTGAACTTGGTCGCCTCGATCTTGACGAAGGGCGCATCGGCCAGCTTGGCAAGGCGGCGGCTGATCTCGGTCTTGCCGCAGCCGGTGGGGCCGATCATCAGGATGTTCTTGGGCGTCACCTCGTCGCGCAATTCGGGCGAGAGCCGCTGACGGCGCCAGCGATTGCGCAGCGCAACCGCAACGGCGCGCTTCGCATCCTTTTGCCCGACGATATGTTCGTCGAGCGCCGCCACGATGGCCTTGGGGGTCAGGTTTTTCATGTTTTGCTCTTGAATCAGGGGGTGACGGTTTCGACCGTCACATTGTCATTGGTGAAGACGCAGATATCGGCGGCGACCTTCATCGCCTTGCGCGCGATCTTCTCAGGGTCGTCCTCGTAATCGGCCAGCGCCTTGGCGGCGGACAGCGCGTAATTGCCGCCCGAACCGATCGCAGCGATCCCGCCCTCGGGCTCCAGCACGTCGCCATTGCCCGTGATGACCAGCAGCACGTCCTTGTCCGCCACGATCATCAGCGCTTCCAGATTGCGCAGATATTTGTCGGTACGCCAGTCCTTGGCCAATTCCACCGCGGCGCGCATCAGCTGGCCGCGATATTGCTCCAGTTTGCGCTCCAGCCGTTCGAACAGGGTGAAGGCATCGGCGGTGGCGCCTGCGAAACCGGCGATGACCTTGCCCTTCTCGGGACCGCCCTCGCCCAGGCGGCGCACCTTGCGCGCATTGGGCTTCATCACCGTATTGCCCATCGACACCTGTCCGTCGCCCGCGATCACGGTGCGGTCGCCGCGTTTCACGCCGATGATGGTAGTGCCATGCCAGGGCGTCAGGCCGTGGGCTGACGCGCTATGTTGTGAATATCCGTGCATGCCGCGCGATATGGGTCGCGCGCAAACCGGTTCAAGACTGCGGGGGCCCGGCTGCGACGCGCAGCACCGGGCCGCGCCGATCAGCTGCCGTTGGGACCGGGGCCGCCAGCCCCGCCCGCGCCGACGCCGCCGACCGTGCCGATATTGCCGAACAGATCCTCGATAAAGCTGCGGTCGCGGCCCATCGTCTCGGTCTCGTCGCCATCGGGCCGGATCTTTCGGACGTCTTCCATCCCGCCGTTGGTGACGCTGGTCACCGTGCCGCTCTGGTCGAAAGCGACCTTCAGCACGCGGTGCTCCTCGGTCTGCGGGATGCCGAACACGCGCTGTTCGGTGGTCGACGAGACATAGTAATAGACCGGATCGCCATATTGGCTGGCAAAGCTGGGCTGACCAAGCGTGCCTTCGACCGACTGCCGATTGTCGATGCCGGGCTGGATCGCGTCGGACAGCGCCGCGTCGAACAGATAACCACGGTGGTCACGGATCGAGGTGCAGCCCCCCGCCGCCATCGCGGCCAGCGACAGCACGGCGACCGTGGCCATTCGGGAAAATCGGTATGGGCGCGTGGATTGCATGATCCGCCTTATCTGTCTCAACCTTGGCACGGCGGTCTTCCGCTTGGCGTGCGTTCCTACTATATCGCTTGTGGCAAGCCCTTAGAGGCAGAGCCGAAGCCGCACAAGTTCGTCCGTAGCTTAATCACCGCAATGGATGGCCTTCGGGCGGCCCGGCTTTCGCCGCAGGGCCTGCCCATTTTCGATTTAATCCCCGATGAACGGCCCATTTGAAAAGCCTTGTCGGGGCAGGAGCATCCCGCGTTGAAATCCCTGTTCTCCCGCCTGTTCAAGCCTGTCGAACCCAGCGGCATCCATGCCTTGTGGCACCGGGTCGTCGCCATCGCGCGCGAACAGGAATGGTACCGCGATGCCGGTGTCGCCGACACGATCGAAGGCCGCTTCGACATGGTGAGCGCGGTCACGGCGCTGACGCTGATGCGGCTGCAGGAATCGAACAATCCCCGCCACGGCGTCCAGCTGACCGAGATGTTCATCACCGATATGGACGGCCAGCTGCGCGAGGAAGGCGTGGGCGACCTGATGGTCGGCAAGCACATGGGCAAGCTGGTGGCCGCGCTGGGCGGGCGCATCACCGCCTATCGCGAAGGCTTGGATAGCGGCGATCCCGCCGTGCTGGAGGATGCGGTGCGCCGCAATGTCACCCTGCTGGAAGCGGCCGGACCTGCCGCGGCTGCCAGACGCCTGCGCGGCCTGTGGGCGGATCTGGCCGGAACCCCGATGGACCGCCTGCTGGAAGGGGATATCGAGCGATGAGCGGCATGCCCGATGCGTCCGAACTTACGCGCTGGGTGGCGGTGCGGCAATGCGATGGCCGCACCTTCGACGTCACCGCGAACGAGGCCGAGCGCGCCGCCCTCGCCCAGCGTTTCTCTCTGGTGGCGATCCATGCGCTGACGGCATCGGTAACGCTGTCGCGCGATGGCGAGACCGTCGATGCAAGCGGCACGCTGAAGGCCGATATCGTGCAAAGCTGCGCCATATCGGGCGACGATCTGCCTGCCCGCATCGACGAGGAACTGGCTTTCCAATTCGTCCCGGCCACCAAGGACCACAGCCCGGACGAGGAAGTTGAGCTTGAGGAAGCAGATCTCGACGAGATCCCCTATGAGGGCGACCGCTTCGACCTTGGCGAGGCGGTCGCACAGAGTCTCGCGCTCGCCATAGACCCCTTCGCGACCGGTCCCGATGCGGACCGGGTGCGCAAGGAAGTGGGGCTGGAAGAACCGGCCAGAGAGAACCCCTTCGCAAAGCTGAAGGGGCTCGGCCTCAACTAGCGGTCAGATCCGCTCCAGCGCGATGGCGGTCGCCTCGCCGCCGCCGATGCAGATGGCGGCGATGCCGCGCTTGAGGTCACGGTTTTCCAGCGCGCCCAGCAACGTCGCCATGATGCGCGCCCCCGATGCGCCGATCGGATGGCCCAGCGCGCAGGCCCCGCCATTGACGTTCAATTTGTCGCGCTCGATCCCCAGCTCCTTCTCGGCGATCAGCGCGACCACGGCGAAAGCCTCGTTCACCTCGAACAGATCGACATCGTCCATGGTCCAGCCGATGCGCTCCATCAGATTGCGTGTGGCATGGACCGGGGCGCTGGTGAACTTGGCAGGCTCATGCGCGAATGACGCATGGCCGACGACCTTGGCGACCGGCGTCATGCCCAGCCTTTCGGCCGTGCTGGCGCGGCACATCACCAGCGCCGCCGCACCGTCCGAGATCGACGAGCTGTTCGCCGCCGTCACCGTGCCGTCGGGCACGAAGGCAGGACGCAGCGCCGGGATCTTGTCGACATTGGCCTTGGCGGGCTGCTCGTCCTCGCTCACTGTCTGCGTGTCCTTGCGGGTCTTCACCTCGACGGGCGTGATCTCGCGCTCGAACGCGCCGGTTTCCTGCGCCTTCTTGGCCAGCGTCAGCGAGCGGATCGCGTAATCGTCCTGCGCCTCGCGCGTGAACTGGTACTCGGTGGCGGCGCGGTCGGCGAACACGCCCATCAGCGTCCCTTCCTCATAGGCATCCTCCAGCCCGTCGAGGAACATCGAATCCTTGACCGTGTGATGGCCAAGCCGCGCACCGCCGCGATGTTTGGGCAGCAGATAGGGCGCGCCGGTCATGCTCTCCATGCCGCCCGCGACAACTACGTCGGCGCTGCCGCCCGCGATCGCGTCATAGGCCATCATCGCGGCCTGCATCCCCGATCCGCACATCTTGTTGATGGTGGTTGCGGGGACATGCTCGCCCAGCCCGGCATGGATCGCGGCCTGCCGCGCGGGCGCCTGCCCCAGCCCCGCCGGAAGCACGCAGCCCATGATCACCTGGTCGACGTCGCTGCCCGCGATCCCGGCGCGCTCGATCGCGGCCTTGACCGCGGCGGCGCCAAGCTGGGTGGATTTCACATCGGCAAACGCGCCCTGCAGGCCGCCCATCGGCGTACGGGCATAGGATGCAATCACGATCGGATCGGTCATGGCGGGATCTTTCTTATTACGCTTGAGAATAGATATTACTTGTTAGTATATGACAATATGGAGCAATGGTCAGGAGCACGCATGGCGCAAACCCCCTCCCCCTTCAGAACCGCCGAACAGCGCAGCCGCGACCGGCAGGCCAAGAAACTGGCGCTGATGGAAGCGGCGGTGCGCATGTTCAACACGCGCGGATTTCACGCGAGCTCGCTCGACGACGTGGCAGCCTCGCTCGGCGTTACCAAGCCCACGGTCTATCACTACCTTGGCAACAAGGAGAACGTGCTGCTGGAATGCCTGCGCTTCGGCCTGAAGCAATTGCTGGACGCGGCGACCCATGCGCGCGCGCAAACGGGCGTGGCGGCGGAGCGGCTGCGCAGTTTTCTCATCGTCTACACGCAGGTCAATATGAGCGATTTCGGGCGCTGCGTGATCCGCACCCCCGACGAAGCGCTGAGCGAGGAAAGCCGGGAGGTGCTGCGCGGGCTCAAGCGCCAGATCCACGCCGAGATGCGCAGCCTGATAGCCGAGGGGCAGGCCGACGGCTCGATCGCCTGCGAGGATGCCAATCTGCTGGCCTTCACCCTTGCGGGCGCGCTCAACTGGCCTGCCCGATGGTATGACGAAAGCCGCGGCCATCCGCCCGAGGAAACCGCGAGGAGACTGGTCGACAATCTCGCCGCGGGTTTCCTGCCCAGATCCCGACCAAGCAATCCCTGATCGGAACCGGGGCCAGGCGAATGGCGCGCCGCCCCTCACCTCACAGCTTCTCGGTCAGCTCGGGCACGGCCTTGTATAGATCCGCAACGAGCCCGATGTCTGCGACCTGGAAGATGGGTGCGTCCTCGTCCTTGTTGATGGCGATGATGGTCTTGGAATCCTTCATGCCCGCAAGGTGCTGGATGGCCCCGCTGATGCCGATGGCGATATAGACTTCGGGCGCGACGATCTTGCCGGTCTGGCCGACCTGGTAGTCGTTGGGGACATAG
>NZMY01000010.1 GCA_002694745.1 Croceicoccus sp.
CATCTTCACATTCGCAAGATCAACACCCGAGCCATCCGCCTTCACACGCGGCTTCACATTGTAATCGATCACCCGCTTTACCGGGACTAGCGCTTTCATATGTCGGTTCCTTACTCAAAATTATCGTCGCGTCCGCCGTGCAGTCGCCAATTTGCCCTTGGTCATCCAATCCCCTGCTCGTCACCGCGTTCCGGGGCACCGCACCAGCAGGCATTGTCCGCGGGACTTATTTCGGAGCCATCCGGATCGCGCCATCGAGCCGGATCGTCTCGCCGTTGAGCATCGGATTGGCGATGATCGATTCCACCAGCATGGCATATTCGTCCGGTTTGCCGAGCCGGTTCGGAAACGGAACCTGCTTGCCCAGCGAATCCTGCGCCTCCTGGGGCAGTCCTTCCAGCAAGGGGGTGAGAAATAGGCCCGGCGCAATCGTCATCACGCGAATGCCGTAACGCGCAAATTCGCGCGCAATCGGCAAAGTCATCCCGGCGACGCCCGCCTTCGACGCCGCATAGGCCGCCTGACCGATCTGCCCCTCATAGGCGGCGACGCTCGACGTGCTGATCACCACGCCGCGCTCGTCTCCGATCGAATCGGCATCGTGGATGCGGGCGGCGAACTTGGACAACACGTTGAAGCTGCCGATCAGGTTGATGTTCACCAGTTTGGTAAAGTCGGCCAGCGGGATCGGCGCGCCATCGCGGTCGATCACCTTCTTGGGCGGAGCGATGCCGGCGCAATTGACGAGGATCCGGGCCTTGCCATTGACCGCCTCGGCATCCTCGATCGCTTTCGAGACGCCAGCCTCGTCCGTCACGTCGACATGCGCGAAACGTCCGCCAATCTTGGCGGCATATGCTTCGCCGACGTCCGTATTGAGGTCGAAGATGGTCACTTTCGCGCCAAGCCCTGCCAGATGAGCGGCCGTAGCCCCGCCAAGACCGGATGCGCCCCCGGTCACGATGGCGGCAAGCCCTTCCACTTTCATTCGCTTGGTCCTTTCCATTGGTCCGAAGATAGACGGGGCCTCGATCGGCGCGCACCGGTCTTGTGCATTTCGATTATACGAACAGTCCGTGCGAGAACCCGATCCCGCGCGCCTGCGCCCCGGCCATCTTTCCTCAAGTGTCTTTTATACTGGCCAGTAGATACTAGTCTGGAACGTATGATGTCAACGTGCCCGATCTGGAGTTCATGACGAACCGATCCCAACATCGGCCGCGCAAGTCTGTATGGGGTCTTGATCTGCCGCGTCGGAGGGGTAAGCCCGCATGAGTCCTTGCGAAACTGCGCTGGACACGATGAAGAGAGGTTCCATGCCCCAAGACATTCCAATGCGCTCATGGCTGTTCGCGCCCGGCGACAGCGAACGCAAGATGGAGAAATGCGCGGGCAGCAGCGCGGATATTGCGCTGTTCGACCTGGAAGACGCAGTCACAATCGACCAGAAACCCGCCGCCCGGACCATTGTGCGCGAGTTCCTGCAATCGCGCGAAACCGGCCACGAACGCCTGTGGGTGCGGATCAATCCGGTCGACGGACCCTTCGCCGCCGAAGACCTTGCCGCCGTGATGCCCGGCAGGCCCGGCGGGATCATGCTGCCCAAGTCGCGCGGGCGGCACGATGTCGAATTGCTGGACCACTATCTCACCGCGTTGGAAGCGGCCAACGGGATCGAGCAGGGTTCGACCAAGGTGATCGCGCTCGTCACCGAAGCGGCCGAGGCGATGTTCACCACCGGCGATTACGCGGGCGCGCCGCGCCTGATCGGCATGACATGGGGCGCGGAGGACCTTGCCGATGCGCTGGGCGCCAGCAACAACCGCGATGCCGATGGCGATTACGATTTCACCTACAAGCTTGCGCGAGGCCTGTGCCTGATCGGCGCGGCCAGTGCCGGCGTGCTGCCGATCGAGACGATCCACGGCGATTTCCGCGACCTCGACGGGCTGCGCGACCGCGCCGAAAAGGTCCGCGCGCAAGGCTATCGCGGCATGCTGGCGATCCATCCCGCGCAGGTCGACATCATCAACGAGGCTTTTACCCCCAGCGAGGAGGAAATTGCCGCCGCGCAAGAGATCGTCGACCTGTTCGCCGCCAATCCGGGCGTCGGGGCCATCGGCTACAAGGGCGGCATGCTCGACCGGCCCTATCTCGCGCGCGCTGAAACCGTGCTGCGACTGGCTGGCCGGCTCTGACCCTCGCCGTTTGGCGGGAAGTCGCGGCCCGCCGCTGCTACGCCTGCGATCCCTTGAGCAGGGCCATGCGCAGGCATTCGCATACGATCTCATCGCGCTGGTTGAACAGCTCGTGCCGGAAGGTAACGATGCCGCACCCCGGCCGCGACCGCGAATCCCTGAGTTCGACGACTTCGGTCCGCGCGCGAAGCGTGTCGCCGATAAAGACCGGCGCCGGCATGGTCAGCCTGTCATAGCCGAGATTGGCGACCAGCGTGCCCAGCGTGGTATCTCCCACCGACAATCCGATCATCAGCGCAAAGGTGAAGGTCCCGTTGACCAGAATCTGGCCGAACTCGCTCTGCTTTGCCGCTTCCGCGTCGAGGTGCAGGGGCTGGGGGTTATGGGTCATGGTCGTGAACAGCAGATTATCCGTTTCCGTGACCGTGCGGCCGATCTCGTGCGTCAGCGTGTCGCCCACGCTCCACTGGTCATAGAACCGTCCTGCCATTCTTCTCTCTCCTTGCCAGACCCGCGGCGGCGTGCCCGGCCTTTGCGAACGGGCGGTGACTGCCTGCCCGCGCCCGATGGCGCAAGCCCGGCCGTCAATCCGCCATGTCCAAGGGAAGCTGTCTAGCCCCTCAGATCCGCAGTCACCGCGTGATCGGGAGCGCCATTCGCCTCGAAGGCCACGATATTGGCGATGGTGGTCTGTGCGATGGCCTCCATCGCCTCACGCGTGAAAAAGCCCTGATGGCCGGTGATCAGCACGTTGGGAAAGGTCAGCAGCCGTGCGAATACGTCGTCCTGCAACACCTTGCCCGACAGATCGTCGAAGAACAGATCGCCTTCCTCTTCATAGACGTCGAGGCCGACATGGCCGATCCGCCCGCTCTTCAGCCCGCCGATCAGCGCCTTTGCATCGACCACCGCCCCGCGGCTGGTGTTGATCAGGATCACGCCCGGCTTCATCGCGGCGATGGCCTTCGCATCGATCAAATGATGAGTCTGCGGCGTCAGCGGGCAGTGGAGCGAGACGATGTCGGACGTTGCCAGCAGCTCTCCCCACTCCACATAACGCCCGCCCGCGTCCGTCAGCGCATCGTCCGGGTTCGGATCGCTGGCAATCACCCTGCACCCGAACCCGCGCAAGATCGCCGCGACCCTGATGCCGATCTGACCCGTCCCGACGATCCCCGCGGTCTTGCCCTTGAGATCGAACCCCAGCAGCCCATCGAGCGCGAAATTGCCCTCGCGCACGCGGGCGTAGGCGCGGTGGATCCGGCGGTTGAGCGACAGGATCAGGGCCAGCGTGTGCTCGGCAATCGCATCGGGGGAATAGGCGGGCACGCGGGCGATGGCGATGCCCAGTTCGCCGGCCTTGTCCAAATCGACATTATTGAAACCCGCGCAGCGCAGCGCGACCAGCCGCACGCCGCATCCGGCCAGCGATGTCAGCACCTCCGCGTCCAGATCGTCGTTCACGAAGGCGCAGACGGCTTCATATCCCTCAGCCATGCGCGCGGTGGGCACGGACAGATGCGCCTCCACGAAGGCGAGCTCGTGCGGGGCCCCGGCCGCCTGATTGGCGGCGGTCAGGAATTCGCGGTCATAGGCGCGCGTGCTGTAGACGATCGTTTTCATGCAAGGCTCCCGGCGTGGACCGGCGGCAGGCTAGCGGATGTGGCCCAATCGCGTCCACCGCGGCGAGCGCATGAGCCGTCATGCGAGGGCTGGTCACCGGCCGGGATTACACGGATAATGCAAGGCGCGATCGGTAATCCCGGTCCATCTCGGCAAGCCATGGCATAATCATCGCGCCGAATGCCGCCCGATCCATCGGCAAGCCCGCGACATGGCTATCGCGCCTGACGCCCGGCCTGACGCCCGAAAGGGCGCAAAGGCGATTGATGGCACGACAGGCGTCTTCCAGTTCAGCCGAACACAGGATGATGGCATGGGCAAGCACCGCGCTATCGCCCGATCCGTCCCGCCGCAGCGTCCATCGCTGGGCAGTGCCTGCCAGTTTGCGTCCATCGAGAACGACATTATAGTTTCCGTCGCAGAAACTCCCCGCAACCGGACCGACAGAAACCGCGCCAAGATGCGAGGCGGCGCGGGAAATCGGCGCGGTCAGGACGCGGTACGTACTCGCCAGATCGCGCGCGTCTTCGCCCCGCAGAACATGCACCAGGGACAGGTTGAGGATGCCCGGCCCCTGCGGAACGATGCCCCCGCCCGAGGAGCGCAGCGCGACCGGCCAGCCGCGCTGCGCACTCTCCTTCGCCGCACGCTCGAAACCGGGCAGCCGCCCGATCGATCGGGGCGCGACGAGCGATTGGCCGGCGGTCCACAGCATGGCTTCGAAATCGCTGTCACCCTCTGCCACGAGGGCCAGCAGACGCGCCTCCTCGTCCAGCGCATCGGCGATGCGGTCGAAATGGCGAATGTCCTTCACACGATGGCGCCGATGTTTTCCAGCCGATCGCAAAGCGCGCTCAGAAAGAGCGCGGCGGGCGTTCCATCGATGGCGCGGGGATCGAAGGTCAATGACAGGCCGATATGAGGTGCAAGGTCGACCCTGCCGTCGGCGGTCCGAACCGGCCTGTCGAACATGCTCCCCAGACCAAGAATGGCGACCTGCGGCGTGTTCAGAATGGGCGTGAAATGCTCGACCCGGGTCAGCCCGAGATTGCTGATCGTGAACGTCCCGCCCGTCATCTCGCGCACGTTAAGGCGGTTGGTGCGCGCACGCTGGGTAAGGTCCTGCCGTGCCGCCCGCAGCTGAGTCAGCGACATCGCCTGCGCATCGAAAATGGCGGGCGCGACCAGAAGCCCGTACGCAAGCGCAATGGCGACCGACAAATGGACCGCGGGGCCGCAATGCAATTCGTTGTCGATCAGCCGCGCATTCATCTGCGGATGATCCGCAAGGGTGCGGATCGCCGCGAACATCGCCAGATCCTCGATCGAGGTTCTGTCTCCCCGTTCGTCGCGCGCCTGCTTGGCAGCCATCAGCGCCGAGGCATTCGCAGAAGCATGATGCGTAAGCTGCGCCGCGTCATGCAGGCTGGCGACCATCTTGTCGGCGATCATCCGGCGCGGGCCGCGAAGCTTCGTCACCGTCATCGCGGGCGGCTGCGCCGGGGCATCGGTGGAGGCCATGTCAGCCGATCCGCGCAATCGTCTCGCCCTTGGCGGCGACCTCGTCCGCCTGCCTGACGATGGCGATGGTTCCGTCCGCCGGGGCAAGCACCTCGTGCTGGACTTTCTCCACCATGATCTCGGCGACAAGCTGGCCCTTCGCCACCTGCGCGCCATCGGACACGAGCCATGCGGTGATCGCCGCCTCGCTGTCCTCGTCCCACAGATCGGTGGGTATCACGACATCGGTTGCCACTGTATTCTCCTAGCTGCGGGCGCCGGGCTGGATGGTCCGCCAGGCCGCGACGATCTTGTCGGCATCGGGCAGGCAATGGCGTTCCATCACCCGCGCGAACGGTATCGGCACATCCGGAAAGGCGACGCGGATCGGCGCGGCCTTCAGCATCGCCGGATCGTGTTCCGCCACGGTGGCGATGATCTCGCCGCTCATGCCAAAGCTGCGGTAATCCTCGTCCACCACGATCAGCCGGCCCGTCTTCGCGACCGAGGCGCGGATCGCGTCCCGGTCCAACGGGACGAGCGAGCGCAGGTCCACGACCTCTGCGCTGACGCCTTCCGTTTCCAGTTGCGCGGCCGCTCTCAGCGCGTGATGCACTCCGATGCCGATGGAAACGATGGTCAGATCGCTGCCTTCGCGCGCGATGGCGGCCTTGCCGATCTCGACCTCATAGGGATCGGAGGGCACATGGACGGTCGCACCCCGTTCGGTGCCGAGCCAGCCCATGCCCTGCAGCCCCTTGTGATACATATAGACCACGGGATTGTCGTCGCGCAGCGCGGTGGTCATCAGGCCCTTGGCGTCATAGGCGTTCGAGGGGGCGACGACCTTCATCCCCGGCAGATGCGCGAAGGTGCCATACAGGCACTGCGAATGCTGTCCGCCGTCCGAGTAGCCGCCGCCGGTGGAGGTCATCAGCACCATCGGCACGCGAAACGACCCGTTCGAGAAATAGGTGTTCTTGGCCATCAGATTGTAGATCGCGTCGAAGCACACGCCAAAGAAATCGACGAACATCAGCTCCACGACCGGCCGCATGCCGTCCTGCGCCGCGCCGACCGCCGCGCCGACGAAGGCGGTTTCCGATATCGGCGTGTCGCGCACGCGCTCTGCCCCGAATTCGTCGATCAGGCCGCGCGTATTGCCGTATACCCCGCCCAGCGCGCCAATATCCTCACCCATCACGAAGACGCGCGGATCGATCCGCATCTCCTGCGCCAGCGCCTCGGCCATGGCGCGCGCGATGGTCAGCTTGCGTTCATTCTCCTTTATTTCGGTCGTCATGCGTCCGCTCCCTTGCCGGCGGTTTCGACGAACATGCCGGACAGCGCGTCGGCAGGATCGGGATCCGGACTCTGGCGGGCGAAGGCGATGGCCTCGTCCACGGCGTCGCGGGCGCGGTCCTCGATCAGGACGAGATCCTGCTCATCGACCCCTTCGCTTTCGAGCAGATGGCGGCGGAAGGCGGGGATCGGGTCTTTCGCGACAAGCCCGTCCTTTTCTCCCTCGGGCCGATAGGCCTCGGCATCGCCCATGAAATGCCCGGCAAGGCGGGATGTCTCGATCTCGATCAGCGATGGACCGCCGCCGCTGCGCGCACGCTCTATCGCTTCGCCGGCGGCTGCGAAGATGGCCAGCGTGTCGTTGTTCTCCACCCGGTGGCCGGGCATCGCATAGGCGTCGGCGCGCACGTGGTTGTGCGGCACCGCGGTAGAGGCTGCCTTGGATACCGAGATGCCCCACGCATTGTCCTCGATCACGAAGACGACGGGTAGCGTCCAGACGGAGGCAAGGTTCAGCGCCTCGTGAAAGGCGCCCTGGTTTACCGCGCCTTCGCCGATATAGGCGACCGCGACGCCGGGCTTGCCCTGCATCTTGCGCGAGAGCGCGGCGCCCACCGCCGGGCCAAGTCCCTGCCCCACGATGCCCGAACAGGCAAAATTCACCGCCGGATCGAACAGATGCATGTGACCGCCCCGCCCGCCGCTCAGCCCCGTGCTCTTGCCGAAGATTTCCGCCGCCATGCGTTTAAGGTCGACATTCTTGGCAATCGCCTGGTGGTGGGGCCGGTGGGTGGCGGTCACGATGTCGCCTGCGGTCAGGTGAACGCAGACGCCCACCGCGCAGGGTTCCTGCCCATCGGACAGGTGCATTTCCCCCGGTATGGGCCCGTTCGCCATGTTGAAGACCGGCTGCTTGCCTTCCAGATAGATGCGGGCGATCGCCTCCTCGAAACGGCGGCTGGTCACCATCTTCTCGTACATCCAGAGCTTTTGCGCGGTGGTCGCTTGCTTGGTCATGCGGAGTCTTCCTGCGAGAGTGGGGCCTGCGCGATGCCCGCGCGGATAAGCGCATCGCGGGCATGCGACAGCATGGCGGGATCCTCGATGGTGGCGGCGGGGGTGTAGGGCTGGCCGTCGACGATGCAGCGCAAGGTTGCGCGCAGGACCTTGCCCGACCTTGTCTTGGGCAGGCCGGGGACGGCAACGGCTTCACGGAATGCTGCGACGGGGCCGATCTCGGCGCGGACGCGGGCGACGATGTCGCGCGCTACGGCCGCCTCGTCATGCTCGGCACCGGCCCGCAGGACGAAGAAGCCTACGGGCCGATGCCCCTTGAGCGGATCGGCGGCGGCCACAACCGCGCATTCGGCGATGTCGGGATGTGCCGCGACGACCTGCTCCATCGCGCCGGTCGACAGGCGGTGGCCCGCGACATTGATGATGTCGTCGCTCCGCCCCATGATGTGAAGGAACCCGTCCGCGTCGAAGAAGCCGTTGTCGCCGGTGGCGTAATAGCCGGAATGCGCGGCAAGATAGGTCGACACGAAGCCTGCATCATTGCCCCACAGCGTCGTCAGGCATCCGGGCGGAAGCGGCAGCGCGATGGCAACGTCGCCGCTTTCCCCGGCAGGCAAGCGCGCGCCGTCGGGGCCCAGCACCGCGATATCGAAACCCGGGACGGGCCGCCCCGCGCTGCCCTGCCGCGTCTCGCGCTCACCAAGGCCAAGGCAGGTGGCGATGGCGGGCCAGCCAAGCTCGGTCTGCCACCAGTGGTCGATCACCGGCACGCCGAGTTGCCGTTCGATCCATTGCAGCGTGTCGGGATCGGCTCGCTCGCCCGCCAGGAACAGCGCGCGCAGGCCTTCCATGTCGGCGGCCGCGATATGCGAGCCTTCGGGATCCTCGCGCCGGATCGCACGGATCGCGGTCGGCGCGGTGAACAAGATATTCACGCCATAGTCGCGAACGACGCGCCAGAATGCCCCGGCGTCGGGCGTACCGACGGGCTTGCCCTCGTAAAGCACGGTGGTGCAGCCGGTCAGCAGCGGCGCATAGACGATATAGCTGTGGCCGACGACCCAGCCGATATCGGACGCGGCCCAGAAAACGTCGCCCGCCCGCGCACCATAGACGGTTTGCATGCTTTTCGCCAAAGCCACCGCGTGTCCGCCATTGTCGCGCACCACGCCCTTGGGCGTGCCCGTCGTGCCGCTGGTGTAGAGGATATAGAGCGGATCGGTCGCCGCGACATCGACGGGATCGGCGGGCTGTGCGTTCTTCAGGCTGGCATGCCAGTCGTGTTCGCCCGCGGGATCGAGCGTGACCGCGTGTTGCGGGCGGCGCAGCACGATCCGGGGCACGGCGCTGCCGGCAATTGCCTGCGCCTGCGCAATGATCGGCAGATATTCCACCACCCGCGCCGGTTCCAGCCCGCAGCTGGCGGTGACGATGATGACTGGCTGCGCATCGACGATCCGTTTCGCCAGTTCCGGAGCGGCGAAACCGCCGAATACCACCGAATGCACCGCGCCCAGCCGCGCGCAGGCCAGCATCGCCATGACCGCTTCGGGGGCGAGCGGCATGTAGATAAGCACCCGGTCGCCCTTCCCCACGCCCATGCCGCGCAGCATGCCCGCGACCCGCGCCACCTCGTCCCGCAATTCGGCATAGCTGTAGCGCCGCCGCTCGCCGGTCATGGCGCTGTCGAAGATCAGCGCGGCGACATCGCCCCGCCCCGCCTGAACATGGCGGTCGAGCGCGTTGTGGCAGGGATTGAGCCGCCCGTCCGGAAACCAGCGGCAGAAAGGCGCATCGCCGGTATCCACATCGATCCGGGGCACAGCCGACCAGTCGATCAGATCGGCCGCCGCCAGCCAGTCGTGCGGGCCGGATACGCCAGAGGGTTGAGGAGGATGCCCCGCCATGGTCAAAAGAACCCGAGCGCCTTGGGACTATAGCTGACCAGCAGGTTCTTCACGTTCTGATAATGCGCCAGCATCATCAGGTGATTTTCCCGCCCGATCCCGGATTGCTTGTAACCGCCGAATGCCGCGTGGGCGGGGTACAGATTATAGCAATTGGTCCACACGCGGCCCGCCTGGATCGCCCGCCCCGCGCGATAGCAGCGGTTGATGTCGCGGCTCCACACGCCGGCTCCAAGGCCATAGGCGGTGTCGTTGGCGATGCGGATCGCTTCCTCGTCGTCGCGAAAGGTCGTCACCGCCAGCACGGGGCCAAAGATCTCCTCCTGAAAGACGCGCATGTCGTTGGTCCCGCGCAGGATCGTGGGCGCGACGTAATAGCCGCCTGCCAGCGTGGTATCGGTCAGCGCGCGGCCCCCGCCCGCGACGACCTCGGCCCCTTCGCCGCGCCCGATCTCGATATAGTTCAGGATCTTGTCGAGCTGTTCCTGCGAAGCCTGCGCCCCGATCATCGTCTGGCTGTCCAAAGGATTTCCCTGCCGGATCGCCTTCAGACGCTGGGTCGCGCGTTCCATCAGCCGGTCATAGACGCTTTCGTGCACGAGAGCGCGGCTGGGGCAGGTGCACACCTCTCCCTGGTTCAGCGCGAACATCAGCGCCCCCTCCACCGCCTTGTCGAAGAATTCGTCGTCCTCGTCGGCAATGTCCGCGAAGAAGATGTTGGGCGATTTGCCGCCCAGTTCCAGCGTGACGGGGATCAGGTTCTCGGTCGCGTATCGCATGATCTGGCGCCCGGTCGAGGTGGCGCCGGTAAACGCGATCTTGGCGATGCGCGGCGAGGTGGCGAGCGCCTTGCCGGCCTCTTGCCCATAGCCGTTGACGATGTTCAGCACGCCCGCCGGCAGCAGGTCGCCGATGATCCCGGCCAGCACCATGATCGAGGCGGGCGTCTGCTCCGCTGGCTTGAGCACGATGCAATTGCCTGCCGCCAGCGCGGGGGCGATCTTCCACGCCGCCATCAGGATCGGGAAGTTCCACGGGATGATCTGCCCGACCACGCCCAGCGGCTCGTGGAAGTGATAGGCGACGGTATCGTCATCGATCTGCGACAGGCGGCCCTCCTGCGCGCGGATTGCTCCCGCAAAATAGCGGAAATGGTCGATGGCGAGAGGCAGGTCGGCGGCCATGCATTCGCGGATCGGCTTGCCGTTGTCCCAGCTTTCGGCCTTGGCCAGCAGTTCCAGGTTGGCCTCCATCGCATCGGCCACGCGGTTCAGCACGCGCGCCCGGTCGGCGGGGCTGGTCCGGCCCCATGCGTCCTTTGCCTTGTGCGCCGCATCCAGAGCGCGCTCGACATCCGCCTCGCGCGACCGGGCGATCTCGTTCAGCCGAGCCCCGTCCACCGGCGAGAGATTCTCGAAATACTCGCCGCCTCGCGGTGCGACCCATTCGCCGCCGATGAAATTGTCATAGCGCTCGGCAAAGACGCCCGATGCGCGCGCGGCAGCGTCGCCTGATGTGTTCTGCTCGGTCATGTGTTCGATCCTGAAACTGTGCGCCGCGCGGCGGCAGGCCGGGGTCGCATGAAGGTACTGGATGCAAGGGGGAGCGGGGGCACGGCGTCAGAACCGGTATTCGGCAGTGAAGCCGTAAGTGCGCGGCATGTTGTACCAGACGTTCTGATAGCCGAAGAGGCCGACATCGAGGATGTCGATGATATTGACCTCGTCGGTCAGGTTCCTAGCCCATGCGCTGACTTCGAAGCGTTCGCCCGCATCGGTGAAGCCAATCGAGGCATTGAGGTTCGTTGTCGCCCCCTCGCTGCTGATCTCCTCCAGCTCGCGTTCGTCGTAATAGCGGTTGCCGGTATAGGTGAAATCGCCGCGCACCCAGATGTCTCCGGGCGATATGGGCAGGCTGTATTTGCCCACGATGTTGAACTGCGTATTGGGTGCGCCGATCAGGCGGTTGCCGCTCAGATCCTCGGTCGCGCCGCCAAGATCGCGGGTGAAATCGCGATATTCGCTGCTCAGCAACCCGGCGCTGGCCCCCAGTTCGAGATTGTCGAACGGCTTCGACTGGATCTCGATCTCCACGCCCTCGACCCGTGCGTTCGATGCGTTCTCGATGAACTGCAGTCCGGACGGGGTGAAGGTGAAGACCTGCAGGTCGCTGTAGTCGTAGATGAAGCCCGTCACATTGAGCCGCAAGCGGCGGTCCAGCAGCGTCGATTTGATGCCGACTTCATAGCTGACCACGGTTTCGGGGTCGAAGACCCGCTCCGCGCCGACCGGATCGTTGAACGCGCCCGTGTTGAAGCCGCCGCTGGTAAAGCCGCGATTGATGCTGGCAAAGGCCATGACGTCGGGTGCGATCTCGTAATCCAGCGCGGCGCGGCCCGACCATTCGGTCCAGCTTTCGTCGAGCTGAAGATCGAACAACGGGCCGGGCAACAGCGAGACCCCCGCCTCGTTCGTGGCGAAGGACTGGTGGTCAATCGTGCGCTTTTCGTAGTTGATGCGCCCGCCCAGCGTCAGGTTCAGCCGGTCCGTCAGGGCGAAATTGGTCTGGGCAAAGGCCGCGAGCGTGTCGGTTTCCTGCGTATAGGCCTGATCGAACGCCTCGATCCCGCCCAGCGCGAAGGAAACGGAGGCGAGATTGTAGAAGTTCTCGACCTCGCCCTTTTCGTGAAAGGCAAAGACGCCCAGCAGCCAATTGAAGCCGCCATCGTTCTGGGACGCGAGGCGAAGCTCCTGCGATATGGATTCGAATGTCGACGGGCCCCAGTTGATGGTGAAGATCGTGCTGGGCGCGCTATTGCCGTCCTGCAGCACGCTGCGTTCGGAACGCTCGTACCCGCTGACCGAGGTCAGCGTCATATTGCCGATGTCGAAATCGCCGACCAGCGAGATCCCGAACAGATCGACCTTGCCGAACGTATCGACGCCATAGGTGTTCACATAAGGGTCGGGATTGGGATTGCGGTAGCCGAGCACGTCCACGCCGTCGCGTCCGACGATCTCGTCCGCCGAGAGTCGCACGATATTGCCCTGCGCCAGTTCCCCGGCATCGAACAGGCCGCGGTGCACCGAATTGTTGTTCGTCGCATCGGACGCGCCGCCATGGAAGTTGAGCGCGATGTCCACGCCCGCATTCGGCTGCCAGCGCAGGATCGCGCGGGCGGCCCACTGGTCCGCGTCGTTGACATATTCGCCGCTGCCCAGATCGAGCACATAGCCGTCGCGTTTCGTCCAGGTGCCGGCAAAACGCGCCGACAACGTATCGGTCATCGGAACGGTGACCGCCGCTTCCAGGTCCACCGCGTCGTAATTGCCATAACCGGCGCGCGCATAGCCCTCGAACTCGTCATCCGGCAGCCGCGAATAGACCGAGATCGCGCCGCCCGTGGCGTTCTTGCCGTATAGCGTTCCCTGCGGACCGCGCAGCACCTCGATCCGGTCGAGGTCGAACATCTGGAACAGCTGGCCCGACGGAGCGGAGAGATAGACCTGGTCGAGATAGACCGCGACCTTGCTTTCCGCCGTCTGGTTGAAATTATTGTTGCCGATGCCGCGCATGAAGATCTTGGGGTTCGACGATCCCCACAGCGCCGAGACATTGAGGTTGGGAACGGTCGAGGTCAGATCCTCGACATCGCTGAACCCGGCCTCGCGGATGCGGTTCGCATCGAGGGCGGAAACCGCGATCGGCACTTCCTGCAGCGGCTCGACCCGGCGCTGCGCCGTCACGACGATGGTGTCGAGGCGCCCGTCATCGGCGTCTGCCTGCGGGGCCGCGGCATCCTGGTCGTCCGCCTGGGCTTGGGCCGCCTGCGGAAGCAGCGCGGCCAGCAACGCGGCTGTCGGCAATGTGGCGTGCAACTTGCGTCTCATCGGGTGCTCTCCCTTGGCATTCCCAGCACCGCTTTTCGGACCGGCGGACCGAAGCGGCTTGTTGTCGTTATCTGTCTTGCGGGTGGCCGCGCCCTTGCGGCGGGCATGGGTCAGCTGCCGCCGACATCCTCCACATATGTGCCCAGCGTCCGGTGGAAGTGGCGCAGCCGCACCTCGTTATAGCTGGCGAAATTGACGGTTCGCGTGGCCGAGGCCTCCAGCCCCTGCTGGATGCGCTCCATGTTCGCCATGTCCTCGTCGAGGATGCGCCCGATGGGTCCGATCAGCGGTTCGGTGGGCTCGTCCGGGCCGACGACGACGCGCTCCGCCGAAGGGGGCCGCTCGCCTTCGAAAGGCAGCAGCAAAATCACGTCCATGGTGCAGTTCGACGGCCCGCCATCGGGGCGGAACCAGTATCCCAGCGGATAGCCCAAAGTCGGCCACGGCATGAAATTGGGAAAGATATTGTACCAGACATAATCGATCATATCGAAGCGGTTGAGGCCCGACAGGTCGACGCCGTAATCCTGGCGGAACTTGCGGATCGTGATCTGCGCGATCTTGTCGCGGGCGGTTTCGCCGGGAGCGACCTCGAATTCCGCGTCATCGGCAAGTTCCGGCGCGTAATAGGCGATGAAATGGTCCACCGCCTTCTGCTCGCGCACGCGGACCATGTCGCCCTCCCCGCTCAGCACCCCGGCGACGCCTATACCGCGCGCGAAATGCGGCTCGCCCGCGAACACGTCCTGCCGCATCGCCTCGGCCGGGGCGGCAGGGACGATCGAATTGGTGTGGACGTAATTGCCGTGCATGAATTCCATGAAGGCCTCCTGCGCCACTTTCCAGTTGGCGCGAATCTTCTTGGTGACATGCACCGCCTTGAAGCGACCGGTGAGGTCCCAGCCGGCATCGCTCCATTGCTGCGACAGCGCCCCCAGATAGTCCTCAAGCGGCGCGGCATCGGGATCGGGATTGACCATGACATAGCCCTGCCACTCACCCACATGCAGCTGCGGCAACGACAGTTCGGCATCCTGCAGCTCAGGAAAATCCCACTTCTCCGGCACCGACTTCACCGCGCCGTCCAGGCTCCAGGTAAAGCCGTGGAACGGGCAGCGCAGCGATGTAAGCGAACTCGCGCCGTCGCAGATGCGCATGCCGCGGTGAAGGCAGCTGTTGTGATAGGCCTTGAGCGACAGATCGGGCTGGCGAACGACAAGCGCGGCGATGTCGCCCACGTCATATGTCATCGCATCGCCCGGCTCGGGAATGTCGGCGGCCCAGCCGGCCACTTGCCAGACCTTGCGCCAGAGATGCGCGATCTCGCGCTCGTGATATTCGCGCGAGGTGTAGCGCGACGTCGGCACCGAGGCGCAGTCGATATCCTCGAACCCGGGTTCGAGCACGCCGGCCGGCGGCACCGTTCCGTCGTGGCGGAACATCGCCTCGAGATTGTCATAGTGTCGCTGGCGCGAAGGGCGCGCCGTTTTCGCCATGGCCATCCATGTCCCCCATTTTTTGCATCGATCCGGCAGCTCCGTGCGCGGCAGATCTGCCAGGCAAGCGGCCGTTCCGGCTCGTGATCGATGCTTTTAGGCAGGATGGTTGGCGCGGACTTGCCGCTGCGCGCATTTCGATTGTCGATCCGTGCACACATGGGCCGGACACGCGCCTCGCCGTGCCGGTTCCGCGAGTTGCTTGGCGGCGCGAGGAATTCGCATTATACACCGCGGCTGAAAACCCCTTCGTCGGATCCAGCTAGGGCCCGAATGAAAAGGGGGAGGAGAGGCCATGACAGCACCCCAATGGTCATGCGAGTGGACCGAGCGATCCTTGCAGCGGAACAGGCCGCATTCGGAAGTCGAGGCCTTTCTCAGCGGCTTTAACGGATCGTGGAAACTGGGCGGCGATCCCGGCACCACCGGCGAGATCATGGTCGGCAGCCGCAGCTTCAACACCATGCTGCTGACGCGGATGCATTTCGCGTCGGTCCACGGCATGCGCGACCGCAGCGAGCCGACGCGCGAGGGCGCGCAGTTCTACAGCCTGACCTTCAACCCGTCGGATTCGGTCGACCTGGCCTGCAACGGCACCGCGTTTCACCTGCGGCCTTCAGAGATGTTCTTCTGGTCGTCGACCGACGACGTCTCCTTCCGGATCCAGCAGGGCGCCGAATTCGCCAACCTGCTCTTTCCGCGCCACTTGATCGACGCGCATCTGCCGCGTTTTCGCGGCCGTTTCTGCGTTTTCGACAAGGCGAACCCGGCGCGCGATTTCGCGGAATGCTATTTCCGGTCGCTGGCGGACAACGCCCGCACGTTCGAAAGGATCAACAGCAACCAGATCGAAAACGCGTCCATCGCGATGCTGCTCAACCTCCTCGACGCGAGCGACTGCCTGCGCGCGGAATATGATCGCGGTGAGCGGATCCTGGCCGACGCCATGGCGGTGATCGAACGGAACCTGAAATCCTCCGATCTCGATCCGCAGATGATCACCGCAGAGGTCGGCGTTTCGCTACGCAAGCTGCATTATGCCTTCAGCCAGACCGACAAGACGGTGATGGGGCACATTCGCAGCCGCCGGCTGGCCTCGGCCCGGCAGGATCTGGCGAACGGCGCCCTCATCGACCGGCTTTCGATTACCGAGATCGCCTATCGCTGGGCCTTTGCCGACCCTGCACAGTTCAGCCGCGCCTTCAGACAGGCCTATGGCGAAAGCCCCGGCTCTTTCCGAAAATCCGCCTGCGCGGGGCGGTTCTAGCCGCGAAGACGAGTAACGGTCACTCCATCCCGGCCGCAGTACCGGCACGGGGCGAACTGGCGATATTTTTCAAAAAATCGTCTGACATCGGCAGGACGAGATCGGTCTGTCGGCAGACCATCCCGGCTCCGCATCAGAACGGGATGTCGTCGTCCAGATCGTCATAGCCGCCGCCCGATGCACCGGCACCGGCTCCGCCAGCGGCAGCGCCGCCGCCCTGGTTCCAGTTGCTGGAGCCGCCGGTCGATCCGCCGCCCTGATTCCAGCCGCCGCCCGACGATCCGCCGCCCGAAGAGCCGCCCCAGTCGCCACCGCCACCGCGGCTGCCGCCCTGCGCGCCGTCGAGCATGGTCATCACGCCGCCGATGCCGCCCACCGAAATCTCGGTCGTGTAGCGATCGTTGCCCGACTGGTCCTGCCATTTGCGGGTGCGCAGCTGGCCTTCGATATAGACCTTGCTGCCCTTGCGCAGAAAGCGTTCGACCACGCCGACCAGCCCGTCGGACTGGATCACGACGCTATGCCACTCGGTGCGTTCCTTCTTCTCGCCGGTCTGGCGGTCCTTCCAGCTTTCCGACGTGGCGATCCGCAGGTTGGCGATGCGCCCGCCATTCTGAAAGCTCTTGATCTCCGGGTCAGCGCCCAGATTGCCGATCAGCATGACCTTGTTGAGTGAACCCGCCATATTCCAGTCCTTCGTGAATCGATTGGTCCAACACCTAGGGACCCTAGCCGCATGCTGCCAGTGGCAGCGCGGGCGATTTCCCCATCTTCACCGAAAGCGGCGCTTCCCGACCGGAATCTAGAGCCCTGCCGAAACGGCAATCCAATAGGTCGCGCCCGCCGCCAGATAGGCCAGCGCGAACAGATAGGCGAGCATGAAGGCCGGCCATTTCCACCCGTTCGTCTCTCGCCGGGCAACCGCGATGGTCGACAGGCACTGCGGCGCGAACACGAACCAGGCCAGGAAGGACAGCGCCATCGGCAGCGTCCAGTCCCGCGCCAGCCGGTCGCCCAGCGCTTCGGCCGTCTCGTCCTCGTCGTCGCTGGCGACGGCATAGGTGGTGGCGAGCGAGGAAACGGCCACTTCGCGCGCGGCCATCGCCGGGATCAGCGCCAGCGCCATGTCGCGGTTGAAGCCGATCGGTTCGACCACCACCGCCAGCCCGTTGGCGATCCGGCCCGCGATGGAAACATCCACCTGATCCTCGCCCGGCCCGGCCTGCGGAAAGGACAGCAGCAGCCACAGCACCACCGTCACCGAAAAGATGATCGTGCCCGCGCGGCGCAGGAATATCCATGCGCGCTGCCACAGGCCGATGGCGATATCGCGCATGCGCGGCCATTGATAGCGCGGCAATTCCATGATGAAGCCCGACGCGCCGCCCTTGGCCACCGACCGCCGCAGCACCAGCGCCACCAGCATCGCGCCGACAATGCCCGCGAGATAGAGCGCAAACAGCACCAGCCCCTGCAGCCCCACGCCGCCGCCGACGTCACGGGCGGGAATAAAGGCCGCGATGATCACCGCATAGACAGGCAGCCGCGCCGAACAGGTCATCAGCGGAGCGATCAGGATCGTCGTCAGCCGGTCCTTGGGATCGCTGATCGAACGGGTCGCCATGATGCCGGGAATGGCGCAGGCAAAGCTGGACAGGAGCGGGATGAAGCTGCGCCCGGACAGGCCGACGAAGGCCATCATCCGGTCCATCAGGAAAGCGGCGCGCGCCATATAGCCGGTCGCCTCCATCAGCAGGATGAAGAAGAACAGGATCACGATCTGGGGCAGGAACACCACCACCGAACCGACGCCCGCCAGCAGCCCTTCGGTGATCGCGTCGCGCAGCAGGTTTTCGGGGAAGGTCGCCACCACCCAGTCGGACAGCGCCACCACCGCGCCGTCCAATGCATCGGCAAAGGGCGTCGCCCAGGCGAACACCGCCTGAAAGATGACGAACAGCAGACCCAGCAGGATGACCGGACCCAGCCAGGGGTTCAGCAGCAACCTGTCGAGCCCGCGGTGCAGGCGTCGCTGCCGCGTCTCGGACAGGATCGCCGCCCGCGCCATCGCACGCGCCGAAATGCGCCGCTCCGCCATGTCGAGATCGTCGGAGATGATAGGTTCGATCCGGTGGCCATCGGCGGCACTGCCCAGCGCATCGCCCAGCTCGGCAAGGCCGCGGCGGCGCACCGCCACGGTTTCCACCACCGGCACGCCCAGCGCGCTTTCCAGCGCCTTGGGGTCGAGCACCAGCCCGTCCCGCTTTGCCAGATCGACCATGTTGAGCGCGACCACCACCGGCATGCCCAGCGCGATGATTTCCTGCGCGAAGACGAGGTGCTGTTCAAGATTATTGGCGTCCAGCACCAGGATCAGCGCATCGGGCTGACGCTGGCCTTCCTGCTGGCCGGTGATGACGGCGCGCGTCACCTCCTCGTCCGGGCTGGAGGGATCGAGCGAGTAGCTGCCCGGCAGATCAACCAGTTCGGCCGGTTCGCCATTGGGCAGCAGCATGCGGCCCGATTTGCGCTCCACCGTGACGCCCGGATAATTGGCGATCTTCTGGCGCGCACCGGTCAGCGCGTTGAACAATGCGCTTTTTCCCGAATTCGGATTCCCGACAAGGGCGACGGTCTGGATCGGGCGGGTCATGCCGTGCCCAGCCTTGCGCCCTTTTTCGTGTCGAGCGCAGGATGGGGCGCTTCCTCGGGCGCGGGTTCGACCGTGATGGCCAGCGCATGGCTCCGCCGCAGAGCGATCATCATCCGGCCCACTTCGACCGCCATCGGGTCGCGGCCCAGCAGGATGCCGCGATGCGCCAGTTTCAGCACCGCGCCCGCGTCCATGCCCAGCGCGCGCAGGCGGCGCCCCTCCGTCGGGTCGAGCCGGTCCCAATCGACCGCAACCACGCGGACCGGGACACCGACATCGCTGTCCGCAAGTGAAGTGGCGGGAGGTGAGTCGCCTGTGTGTGTCATGCTGGATGCGGCGCTCGCATAGTCGGGCGAGAATTGCAACTCGTTCGCATTATTGAAATGAGCCGTCAGCGGCGCGTATCAGCGTGCGGGGTAGCGAAGCCGCCCCAAAAGCCGCATCGGCGAAAACCGCTCGTCATCGCTGCGCTTGAACCGCGCGGTGAACTTGCCGAAATTCGCCACGTCCTTCAGCCGCCGGTCGAGAAATGCGAAGGTGTCGGCGAATTCCTCGCTCTCGTCCTGCGAGAACACGGCGAGCGTGCTGGCATAGACCGACGACAGGATCGCGCGCTTGGAATAATGGTTGAGATCGGTCGCCGTATCGCCCGCCATGCGCCACATCAGATCCGCGCTGCGCCAGCCGAGACGTGCGGATCTGGCCACATTGGTCGGCATCGCCATGATCGCAAGCGCGCGCCGCAGCGCCTCGTGACGCGGAGCGAGGGCCTCGATCCGGAACACCAGCATCGCGCGGATACGCTGGCCGACACCCATCGCATCCAGCGCAGGCGCGGGCAAAGCCTCGGCCATGTCGCGGTCGATCGAGGCGATCCACGCGGCGATCATGTCCATCGCGCCGCCCGGAAAGGCCAGCCGCGCGACATCGGGATCGACGCCCTCCATCTGCGCGGCCGCATCGACGGCGGCATTGGACCAACCGTCGAAGACCGCCGAATCGGCAACCGCGGGCGCCAGCGCAATGGCCAGCTCGTCCAGCGTCAGCTCGTTCGCGTCGATAGGCATCAGTGCATCACCGGTCCGTATTGATCGTCAGACTGTCCGTCGCTTTGCTCGATCAGCGCCATGACGGGATTGCGTTCGCCCTGCCGGGCATAGTCGCGTGCGGAGCGGCCCGAACGATCGGCCCGGTCGGGATTGGCGCCCTTGTCCAGCAGCAGCCGCGCCATGCTGACGTTCTGCATCAGCGTCGCGGTGATCAGCGGTGTTTCGCCGGTGGCATTGGTCGCATTGGGATTGGCCCCGCCGTCCAGCAGCGCCTCCACGCCCTCGTTGAAACCGAGCGATACCGCGATCTGCAGCGGCATCACGCCGTTCTTGTCGGCGACATTAGGGTTGGCGCCCTTTTGCAGCAGGAAACGCGTCCAGGTCGCGTCGCGCCGCGACACGGTGATATGCAGCGCGGTCTCCCCGCTCGACAGGTCGCGCGTGTTGATGATCGTGGTCGACGGGTCGGCCAGCATGTCGACCACCTCGTTGCCTTCCGACTTCTTCACCGCCTCGAGGAACTTGTAGCCGGCAGAGAACTGCGCATGCGCGGCCGGAGCCGCCGTCATGCAGGCCAGAGCGGCGAGACCAGCGAAAAGGCGCAGCGAGCGATTCTTGTTCAGCAGCGTTGAGTTGTGAGACACGCGTATCTTTCCATTCCTGTCGACCCGTCCAAACCGCGGTACGCCGCATATGGGCGCGCCCTGCCGCAATTTCGACACGTAATGCGGCGGTTTGGTCCTTGCCAGCAGGGCCTTAGCACGACATGAACCCGCCTGCCATGACGAGTAGAAATTCCCCTTTTCGCCGTTTCCTGTTTGCGCCGCTGCTGGCGGCAGGCCTTGCGCTATCCGCTTGTGGCGGCGGCGCGCCGCAACAGGCGCAGGCGGAATGGCCGCTGGCGGGCGCCACCATCGGGGGCGATTTCACGCTGGTGAACAAGGACGGCGAAACCGTCACCTGGAACGACTTCAAGGGCCAGTGGCGGATCGTCTATTTCGGCTTTACCTTCTGCCCCGATGTCTGCCCGGTCGACGCGGCGGCAATCGGCGGCGGACTTTCCCGGTTCGAGCAGATGGACCCCGAACGCGCCGCGCAGGTGACGCCGATCTTCATCTCGGTCGATCCGCAGCGCGATACGCCCGAAGTCGTCGGCGAATTCGCAGAAACCTTCCACCCGCGCATGGTCGGGCTGACCGGCACGAAGGAGCAGGTCGATCAGGCGGCCAAGGCCTTCGTCGCGACCTATAATCTGGGTGAACCCGACGAAACCGGCTATTATCCCGTCGATCACACGGCCACGACGCTGCTGTTCGATCCCGATGGCCAGCCGGTCGCCATACTGGAAACGCATCAGGGCCCGCAGGTACTGGCGGACGAGCTTGCCAAGTGGGTGCAGTGACGAAAGAGACCGCCGACGACACGCGATTCTGGGAAAAGCCGCTCGATGAATTGAGCGGCGCCCAATGGGAAGCCCTGTGCGACGGCTGCGGCCAGTGCTGCATTCACAAGCTGGAAGACGCCGACACGGGTGAGATCTATCCCACCAATGTTGCCTGCCGCCTGCTGGACACGGCGACGGCGGGCTGCATGGATTACCCCAACCGCAAGAAACGCGTGCCCGATTGCCTGCAATTGACTCGCGAGACGGCCGGGACGCTGCCGTGGCTGCCCGAAACCTGTGCATACCGTCTGCGCGCGGAAGACCGCCCGCTGCCCGAATGGCATTACCTGATCAGCGGCGACCGGGATGCGGTCAGGCGCGCAGGCGTATCGGTGGCGGGGCGCGTCATTTCCGAGGACGATGCGGGCCCCATCGAGGAGCATGCGATGATCGAGGGGTTCACGCTTGTCGCCGCGCCGGACGGCGATGAACTGGAAGACGATCTGGACGGGGACGACGAATGAGCGAACGCGCGCGAAGGGGGCTTGAGAATTTCCTTTCGCGCCGTGCCCGCCCGCCGCGCGAATTGCGGGCGGAACTGGCCCTGCCGTCGGGACCGCTGCCGCTGCTGGTCCGCCCACATGCCACCGCGCGCCGTATGACGCTGCGCCTCTCACCCGACGGAAGCGAGGCGCGTGTCACCGTCCCGTTGGGCGTGCCGCTGCGCGAAGGCGCGAATTTCGCGCGCTCGCGCACCGACTGGCTCGCCGCGCAAAAGGCCGCCGCGCCGGTGCGCAAGTCGCTGGGGCACGGCGACACGCTGCCGTTTCGGGGACGCAGCCTGCGAATCGAATGGGCCGCCAAGGCACGGCGCGCGCCCATGCTGGCGGACGATACGCTGACTCTCGGCGGGCCGGAGGACAGCATGCCGCGCCGCATCCAGCGCTGGCTTGAACGCGAGGCGCTGGAGCTGTGCCGCGCCGATCTCGCCGAATATTGCGAGCGGGCCCGCGTGCCCTGCCCCGATCTGCGCCTGAGCCGCGCGACCCGCCGCTGGGGCAGCTGTTCGACCAGCGGCACGGTGCGGATCAACTGGCGGCTGGTGATGGCGCCAGACGAGGTGCGCCGATCGGTCATCGCGCACGAGGTCGCGCATCTGGTGCATTTCGACCATTCGCCCGCGTTTCATGCGCTGCTCGCCCGGCTGTTCGGTGCGGGGCTTCCGGCGGCGGATCGCTGGCTGAAGCGCGAGGGTCGCTCGCTCTACGGCTACTTCGGCTGAGTCGCGCCGTTCGGGAACGCAGGGCCCGGTAATGCTGGCGCAAGGCGGCATGCGCTATTATCTGGACATCATGTTCTCACTCTCCCGCTTGTTCCGCCTGTTCAACCCGGTTGCCGCCGTGCGCGATTTTCGCGAGGTCTGGGTGCAGGAAAACCCGCACCGCCTGCGCATATTGCTGCTGTCGGGTGCGGCCACCTTTGCGATCTTTGGCACGATGTTCACCGAATCGCACCTGATCCAGCCCCGCCCGCCCGAGGTGACCTATATCACCAGCTATCAGGGCGAGCGGACCGATGCCGAGATCATCGCTGAGAACATCGCCAACCAGCGCGAGAAGGAAGAACGCTTTGCTGAGGCGGACGCGCGCCGCGCGGCTGCGCGTGAAGCCTATGAAACGGTGGGCAGCGCGACCGGTGTCGACACCGACGAGGCGCGCGCCGAGGGCGAGGCCGAACGCCGCCAGTACGAACGCGAACTGGCCGAGGCGCGCGCGAAGGCCGTGGCGCGCTGGGGCACGATCGATCCCGAAACCGGCGCCATCGTCGGCCCTGACACGAATGCGGACAGCCCGGCCGTTGACGCAGGCGAATAAGGCCAGTTCGCAGGACCGCCGCTGGCTGCAGGCGGCGGCATCGCTTGCCATGCGGGGGCGGCCCCTGTCGCGGCCCAATCCAGCCGTGGGTGCCATCGCGGTGAAGGACGGCAGGGTCATAGGCCGCGGCTGGACGGCCGAGGGCGGACGCCCCCACGCCGAAGCCGTCGCCATCGCCGAGGCAGGCGAAGCGGTCCGCGGCAGCACCGTCTATGTCACGCTGGAGCCTTGCGCGCATGAAAGCCGCCGCGGCCCGGCCTGCGCCAGCCTTCTGGTAGAGGCCCGTCCCGCCCGCGTGGTCATCGGCTGCGGCGATCCCGATCCGCGCACCAACGGACGCGGCATCGCCCTGCTGCGCGAAGCCGGGATCACGGCGGATCACATCCCCTGCGCGGCGAGCCGGCAATCGCTGGCCGGTTTCCTCAGCCGCGAGACGCGCGGGCGGCCCCATGTGACGCTGAAGCTCGCGCTGTCGCTCGACGGCTGCATCGCGACAGCGGCAGGCGAAAGCCAGTGGATCACCGGCCCCGAAGCGCGTGCCCACACCCATATGCTGCGCGCGATGAGCGATGCGATTCTGGTCGGCGGCGGCACCCTGCGTGCCGATAATCCCCGGCTGGATGTGCGCCTGCCGGGGCTGGCGCATTGCAGTCCCGCGCGCTGGGTGCTGACGCGCGGCGATGCGCCCGAGGGGTGGAACGCGCTGGCGCATCCTGCCGACTTGTCGCCGCTGCTGCCCTCGCAATATCTGCTGGTCGAAGGGGGCGCGCAGACCGCCGCCGCGTTTCTGGCCGCCGACATGGTCGACCGGCTTGCGATCTATCGCGCGCCCATCGTCATCGGCGGGGGAAAGCCGGGCGTCGCCGATATCGGGCTGGCTTCGCTGGCCGCCGCGCATGGGCGGTGGCGAATTGCCGAGCGGCGCATGCTTGGCAAGGACGAACTCTGCGTTTACGAGCGCAGGCCATGTTCACCGGAATAATCACCGCCATCGGCACCGTCGGCGACGCCCGAGAGCAGGGCGACACGCGTCTGCGGATCGAATGCCCCTATGACACCGCCAGGATCGACATCGGCGCGTCCATCGCCTGTTCGGGCGTCTGCCTGACGGTGGTGGAACGCGGATCGACCGCGGATGGCAACGGCTGGTTCGCCGTCGACGTCAGCGGCGAAACGCGCAGCCGCACCGTGCCCGGCCAATGGACGCAGGGTCGGCGGCTGAACCTCGAACAGGCGATGAGGCTGGGCGACGAGCTGGGCGGCCATATCGTGACCGGCCATGTCGATGCGGTGGGCACGGTTGCGGTCCGCGAAGAGCGCGGCGGATCGATCCACATGGAAATCGACGCCCCTGCCGAGATGGCGCCCTATATCGCGGGCAAGGGCAGCATCACGGTCGACGGCGTATCGCTGACGGTGAACGCGGTGACCGATCTTGCGGACGGGACGGCGCGTTTCGCGCTCAACATCATTCCGCACACTGCCGAGGTGACCACGCTGGGCGCGCTGGCCACCGGCGACAGCGTCAATCTCGAGATCGACGTGCTCGCCCGCTATCTCAAGCGGATGCAGGCGCTTCAGGGCTGAAGGCTTTGTCAGGAACCGGCGGCGGGCGAGGCACACGGCCCCGCCCGCACCCAGTTTCGTCAGGCAGTTCCGTCAGGCGCTGACGTCGGCCAGTGCCTTGATGAACTTGTCGATATTGCCCATCGTCAGGCCCGCGATATTGATACGGCCCGATCCCGCCATATAGATCGCGTGATCGCTGCGCATCGCGGCGATCTGGTCCTTTGAAAGAGGCAATATCGCGAACAGCCCGCGCTGATGCGCCAGCGGACGCAGATCGACCGAACCGGCCACACCGGCCTCTGCCAGCCGCGCCCGAACCTGGTTGATGCGGGTGCGCATCGATTCCAGCTCGTCCTTCCACTCGGCGGTCAGGCCCTTGTCCTCAAGGATCGTGCGCACCGCAGCCGCGCCGTGATCGGGCGGCATCGACCAGTTCGCACGCGCCAGCGCCGCGCCGTTCGACGCGATGCGGGGCAGACAATCCGCCCCATTGCCCATCATGTAGATCGCGCCCACGCGGTCGCGATAAAGGCCGAAATTCTTGTCGCAGCTATAGGCGATCAGCGCCTCGGGCACGGCTTCCAGCACAAGGCGAACGCCCTTGGCATCCTCTTCCAGCCCATCGCCCAGACCCTGATAGGCAAGATCGAGGATCGGCAGCAGTCCCTTCTCGGTCAGCAGATCCGCGATTTCCTGCCAATCGGACAGCGAGTAATCGATGCCGGTCGGGTTGTGGCAGCAGCCGTGCAGCAGGATCGCATCTGTCGGCGCAGCGCTGGCGATCGCCTCGCGCAGAGCCGCCATGTCGGCGGTGCCGTCGTCAGACGCGTGGTTGAACGTGCCGACCTCCACCCCAAGGTCTTTCATGATCTGCGCATGGTTGGGCCAGCTGGGCGTGCCCATCCAGATCCGCTTCACGCCCGCCGCCTTGGACAGCGCCGCCGCCAGCCGCACGCCGCCCGTGCCGCCCGGCGTCTGCATGCCGTCGATGCAGTCGATCTTCGAGAAGTCCGAACCGAAGATGATCGGCTTCAATGCCTCGACGAAACCCATGTCGCCCTCGGGGCCGAGATAGGCCTTCGAATCCTGCTGATCGACAAGGATCCGCTCCGCCTTCTTGATCGAGGTGAAGACCGGCGTGTCCCCCTGCCCGGTGCGATAGACGCCCACGCCCAGATCGATCTTGTCCGCCCGGTCGTCAGCCGAATAAAGCTTGATAAGCGCGAGCAGCGCGTCAGGGGGCTGTTGGGTGAGCTGGGCAAGCATGGTCATAAGAGATCCTGTTGGGCAGTTCCGTTGGTCCGGTATCGATTCGCGCCGCGACGGCTCGGTCAGGGCGCGCGCTCCATGCCGGTGCTTGGCCCGTCGGGCAAGCCCCGAAGCGCTGCCCGGCCCGGTTCGACTTGAAACCGCAATCACCTGTTGGCATAATAATCATGCGGGCCGGGCCCCTCTGGCGCGCATTCCTTGCGAATGCGCGTGATGTCGGACCGCATCGGACATGCCGACGCACATTGGTCGATGCACACCGGCCGATGCACACTGGGGCCGATGCACACTGGCGGACCTGTTCAGCCCTAGTAGCCTCGTCATCGCAGCGATGTCCGATCGAACAGCCTCGAACAAGGAGACTACGATGAAGGGCCGTATCTACAGACTGACCGAACTGATGCAGAAAGTGGACCGGCAGCTGCGCCTGGAAAAGCAGCGCCGCAAGCCGGACGCATGGATCGTGCTGAAACTGACGCTGTTGCGCCACCGGATCCGCTGCGCGTTGCGGCGGGCGGCAACCGGATGGGCCAACCCGCACCGCGCGATCCGCGCGCGCAAGGCCATGTTGCTGATGACGGCATGATTGGCGGCGGACAAAGCCCCGCGCCGGACCTGACACGATGTTGATGACGCTGATCCTGCTGGCCATCGGCCTCGCGGGCCTGCTGGTCGGTGGCGAATTGCTGGTGCGCGGCGCGGTTCGCATTGCCGAACGCGCCGGGGTCACGCCGCTCGTCATCGGCCTTGTCATTGTCGGTTTCGGCACATCGATGCCCGAACTGGTCGCGAGCGTGCAGGCCGCGCTTGCCGGATCGCCCGCGATCGCGTGGGGCAATGTCGCCGGGTCGAATATCGCCAACACGCTGCTGATACTGGGCGCGGCGGCCCTGATCGCGCCAATCGCCGTGCGTCCCTCCGTGGCACGCCGCGACGGCGGGGTCGCGCTGGCGGCATCGCTGTGGCTGGTTGTGCTTGCGGCAACGGGTCTGGCCGGCTGGTGGGTCGGCATCGCCATGGTGGCCGCGCTCGCCGCCTATATCGCCTATTGCTACCGCGAGGAGAGAAGCGACCCTTCCGCCGCGCTGCATAATGCGCCGCAAGACAGGGCCGATGCGCTGGAATTGAGCGACACGGCCCTGCACGCGCCTTCCGCAGGCTGGGGCAAGCCGGTGCTGCTCACGCTGGGCGGGCTGGTCCTGCTGGTCGTGTGCGGACGCCTGCTGGTGAACGGCGCGGTCGATCTGGCGCGGCTGGCGGGCATGACGGAGACGGTCATCGGCCTCACCATCGTGGCCATCGGCACCTCGATGCCCGAACTGGTCACGTCGGTGGTCGCCGCGCGCAAGGGAGAGGCCGAGATCGCCTATGGCAATGTCATCGGTTCCAACATCTACAATATTCTGGGGATCGGCGGGGTGACCATGGCGGTGTCCCCGCTACGGCTTCCTACCGATCTGATGCCGTGGGACATCGGGCTGGTCGCCGCCAGTGCCGCTGCCGTGCTTGCGGTTTCGATCTTGTGGCAGCGAATTGGGCGCGCCCTCGGCGGCGCGCTTCTTGCTGCCTATGTCATCTATCTCGCTTGGCTGCTGTTTGGGGCCTGATGCCGGGCGGCGTCTGCCTCTCCTAGAACGGCAGCCAGTCCTGCTTCTTCGAGAACTTCATGTAACCCGCGTTGATGCCCAGCCGCGCCCCCGCACCCAGCCGGATGGGGATCAGCACGACATCGCCCTTGCGCATGTAGCTGGCGTTGAGCCCGCCCACGACATAGGCCGCGCCCTCGCCCGCCGGATAACGCTCGAACAGCTCTTCGCTGTCCCACAGATTATAGACCAGCACGAAGGTCGATGCGGCATTCGCGCCGAAGTCGAACCCGATCGAAGGGCCCGTCCAATAGACCGGCCGCTTGCCTTCCACCTTGTGATACATGGTGCCCGAGCCATAGCGCACGCCCGCGATGAACGCGCCGCCCGCCTCGCGCCCGACAATATAGGCGTTGGGTTCGCCCTGGTCCTTCAGGATCTTCTCGATCAGACCGGCAAGCCCTTCCGCGCCCTGGCCGAACACGCCTTCGGCCGCGCCCATCAGATCGTCTTCCTGATAGGTATCGCCCGAAGCGGCGGCAGCCTTGGCGGCCTGTTCTGCCGGCATCACGTCGGTGGGTGCACCCGCCGCCACCGGCGCGGAATAGGGATCCCCCGGCTGCTGCGCCGGGGCCGTCGGGGGTGCATAGGGGTCGTCAGCCGGCGCGGGCGCGGGCGATTGCGTAGGAGCGGGTGCAGGCGCGGGCGCGGGCGCATAGGGATCGCCTGCCATGCCGCCGCCTGAAACCGGGGGCAGTTCACCGTTCAGATCGCCGTCGATGGCCCCGCCCGACTGCCCGCCCGACTGATAGCCGCCCGAACTGTAGGTATCGTTGGGGTCGATCGTCTGGATCTGGGCCGACGCGGGCTGGACCGAACCCAGCCCGAGACACAACGCCAGCATCGCTGCCGTCCGCCTGCCGAATTGAGAGCGCATTTTCATCGGTTATACCCCGTGTTCTTTCCTTGCATCGTGCCGGGCCGCGCTGGCGCGTCTCACCGGATCGCGATGGCAATTGCCATGACCGCCTGTAACCATGCAGCCATTCCGGCAATGAATGTGCCGTGAATCTAGCGCATTTCGCGGCCAATCGAACCCGGACCCCGACTTATCCGCCAGTTTCTGTTCGACGGCGCATTGACGATAAAAGCAGCCTTGATGGCCGCCGTAACGCTCGCTATAGGCGCCCTTCTTCCGGAGACGTGGGTGAGTGGCTGAAACCAGTTCCCTGCTAAGGAACCAGACGGGGTAACCTGTCTCGAGGGTTCGAATCCCTCCGTCTCCGCCACCACCCTTTCCCCCATTTTCCACCGATGACCTGAAAAAGCCAAGCATTTGCGCGGCTTATCAGGTGATTCGGGTCCCACACTGTCCTTGCTCATCCATCGGTGTCCGATTGGATTTGTGGGAATAAATGTGGGAGAATTTGCAGCCATGGGTAAGCTTTCGGCAACAGCGGTAAAGGCCGCCTCGAGACCCGGCAAATTAGGCGATGGCGATGGGCTTTACCTCGTGGTGAAGTCGTCGGGCACGAAGAGCTGGATGGTCCGGGGGCAGAAAAACGGCAATCGCCGCGATTTCGGTCTCGGAGGCGCATCGAAGATATCGCTGGCGGTCGCACGTGAGCGGGCCCGCGAGGTTCGAACCTGGGTCGAACTGGGACTGGACCCGCTGTTCGAGCGCCGGAA
>NZMY01000011.1 GCA_002694745.1 Croceicoccus sp.
CGTGAACCTCGATTATTTGCTGTGGCCGCTAAGCCCGCTTTCTAGCTAAAACCAGACTGACCGCTGTCGGCCCCTTCGAGCCAGTCAGCTTTGCGCCCCAAGGCGGTCATTCAGGATCCCGCTAGAACTGCCTGTAAGCGGCCATTTCAAATCAGTCGTCGGCCACGCGCTGATCGATAATATTCACGCTGATTCGAAGAGGCCGGTTCGGACCTATCGCCCATCAAGCGGATATAGACCTTCAAGCTTGGCAAAATTAGCCACCCCAGGTGCGGGCTGGCGCGGATGGCGCGTGGGTCTAACGGCCAATCCGCCGAGATCTCCTGCCGCATCAACAACCTTCGCAAGCCTGTCATCATCTATCCGGTAATAGACGAGCTTGGCATCCTTCCGGGTCTTAACGAGGCCCGCATTGCGAAGGACCGCTAGCTGCTGCGAAAGCGTCGGCTGGCCGATCTCGGCTGCGTCGTCGATCTCTCCGACATTGCGTTCCGTGCCGGAAAGCGCCTTCATGATCCGCAAACGCACGGGGTGCGCGAGAGCCTTCAAGGCATCGACCAAATCTTCGTCGGTCATCTCTTCGACCCTCGCTTGGTTTCCTTCATGAACCAGTCGGTCTGGCCTTTTGCGGAAAATACGGTGTCGAGCGAAGCATCGGGCTGAGCCAGCAATGCCTCGCCCGGCTTCCAGTTGGCAGGTGCCAATACGGGGCCATTGTCTACTGCCTGAAGCGCGTCGAGAGTCCGTAGCATTTCAGGAGTCGAGCGACCGACATTGGCAGGATAGCAGGTCATCGCACGGATCACCCCCTCGGGGTCGATGAAGAATGTCGTCCGCACTGTCGCGCTGTCGTTATCGTTCGGCGCGACCATCCCATAAGCGCGGCCGATTACGAGCGTGGGGTCCTCCACAATCGGAAAACGCACCTCGATATCGTAGCGATCGCGGATCAGTCGCAGCCAGGCGAAATGCGAGAACAGGCTATCGACAGAGAGCGCCATCAGCGCGCAATCGCGCTGCTCAAACTCGCCTGCTGACTCAGCCAGGGCCACGAACTCGGTCGTGCAAACGGGCGTGAAATCGGCCGGGTGCGAGAACAGGATCAACCACCGCCCCCGGTGATCCGAAAGGCGGACATCTCCTGTCGTGCTTCGCGCAGAAAAGTCCGGAGCTACATCTCCGATACGTAGTCCTGCGCAGGGTGCCTCTCGTTCGGCATCAGCTTTGATCATCTGTGTCATCCGACCTTCATACCACTTGACAGATCAATAGCAACACATATAAACGATTTATGTAAATGAATGGAGATCAAGCTATGGCTGACGATCAGAACCTCAAGAATGCCGCTTCTCAGATCGAACGTGCCCAGGCCGACAAATGCCTGCGCCCCTCGATTGCGGGATTTTTCGACGAAGCGACGAATACCGTCTCCTATGTCGTCCACGACCCCAAGACGGATGAAGCGGCGATCATCGACTCGGTGTTGGACTTCGAGGCGGCTTCCGGCCGGACCTCGAATGGCTCAGCAGACCGCATCATTGAGTATGTCACCTCGAATAACCTGAAAGTGATATGGCTTATTGAGACCCACGCCCACGCCGATCACATATCTGCCGCCCCTTATCTTCAGGAGCGGCTTGGCGGGAAGTTGGCTATCGGCCGCGATATCATCCGCGTGCAGGAAGTCTTCGGGAAACTCTTCAATGCGGGCACCGACTTCGAACGCGACGGATCGCAGTTCGACAAGCTGTTCGAGGATGGTGAGACCTTCAAGGTCGGCGAGCTCGAAGGTATCGCCCTCCATGTGCCCGGTCACACTCCCGCCGACATGGCTTTCATCATCGGCGACGCGGCCTTCGTCGGCGACACGATCTTCATGCCCGATTTCGGCACCGCACGCGCAGATTTCCCCGGCGGCGACGCAGGACAACTGTTCCGCTCGATACGCCGGCTGCTGTCGCTCCCGGACGAGACCCGGCTCTTCCTATGTCACGACTACAAGGCGCCGGGCCGCGACGAATATGCCTGGGAGACCACCGTCAAACAGCAGCGCGAGGAAAACGTGCATGTGAAGGATGGCGTGACCGAAGAGGACTTCGTCGCGATGCGAACCGACCGCGACAGGACGCTCTCGATGCCCAAGCTGATAATGCCTTCGGTGCAGGTGAACATCCGTGGTGGGCGACTGCCGGACCCGGAAGAGAATGGCGTCAGCTACATCAAGATTCCGGTCAACGCCGTATGACGTTGCCTGGTTTTCCTGAAGCCGCACCCCTCGCCGGACTGGCTGGCGGAGTGCTTATCGGCCTTGCCGCAGCGGTCATGCTGCTCGGCCTTGGCAGGATCGCTGGTGTTTCCGGCCTTGCTGCGAAGGCAGTCGGGCTCGGCGGCAGCGGCATTGCAAGGGGCGGCGCATGGATGTTCGTCATCGGCCTGCCTCTGGGTGCGCTGATCGTAATGCTGGCATCGGGTGGAATTGATGCCACCTTCGCAAACCCGGTTACGCTTGCGATTGCTGGACTGGTGGTGGGCATCGGGACACGTCTCGGCAGCGGCTGCACCAGCGGGCATGGGGTTTGCGGCGTGAGCCGCCTTTCCGGCCGCTCGATCGTCGCCACGCTCACGTTCATGGCTACCGGCATTGCCACGGTCGCGATCATGAATGCGCTCGGGCTGGAGGTGCTGTGATGCGGACCGCCTTTATCTCTTTGGTCACCGGAACTCTGTTCGGGGCGGGCCTTGCCCTCGGTGGCATGACCGATCCGGCGCGCGTGCGCGGTTTCCTTGACGTGTTTGGCGACTGGGATCCGACGCTTGCATTTGTCATGGGCGGTGCCGTCATTGTGATGGCGGTTGCTTGGCGACTGGTCCCGCGGATGGCCGAGCCCTTCGCTGCGAAAGAATTCCACCTCCCGACCAAATCCGATCTCACGCCACGCCTGGTGGGCGGCGCGGCTCTGTTCGGTATCGGCTGGGGAATCGCCGGACTCTGTCCGGGACCGGGCATCGCTGCGCTTGTAATCGAACCTGCATCTGCCGCGATATTCGTCGTCGCAATGCTCGCTGGCATGGCTGTTGTCCGACTTATGGAAGGAGCATCGTCATGAAGCTTACACAGGTAAGCGACACTTTCGCCGTCTCCCAACAGCTTGAACCCGGCGATCTGGCTGAACTGGCCGATGGTGGGTTTGGCACAGTAATTTGCAACAGGCCGGATGGCGAAGAGCCGAACCAGCCCACCGTCGCATCAATGCGAGAAGCAGCCGAAGCGGTTGGGTTGGCCTTCCATCATATCCCGGTCTCGGGTGGCGAATTTCCGCAGGTTGCGATCAAGGCCTTCGCCACGGTCCGCGAAGAAGCGGATGGCAAGGTGCTTGCCTTTTGCCGGACCGGGACGCGCTCCATTACGCTCGATGCACTCGCCAACGTAGAGAATGAAACCGCCGACGCGCGCATCGAACGCGCCGAGCGAGCAGGCTACGATTTGTCCGGTTTGCGCGACCGGCTTGGCGAATAACGAAAAGATACTGGAGAGTTTGTCATGGCCCGAAGCCTAAATCATGAAGTCGTCATCATCGGCGGAGGTTCGGCAGGAATTGCAACCGCATCTTCCATGCTGAAGCGGCGCCCATCGCTCGATATCGCGATCGTCGAGCCGAGCGAGGATCACTATTATCAGCCTGGCTGGACGATGGTCGGCGGAGGCGTCTTCGAAGCGCCAGCCACTAGGCGCACCACGGCGAGCGTGATGCCGAAACAGGCGACCTGGTTGAAACAGTCCGCCGCGTCTTTCCAGCCCGAAAACAATCAGGTCACGCTCAGCGACGGCGCGACAATTACCTACCGCCTTCTGATCGTCGCTCCGGGCATCCGGCTTGCCTGGGAAAAGATTGACGGTCTGGAGGAAACGCTCGGCAAGAACGGTGTTACCTCCAACTACCGCTACGATCTGGCGCCCTACACATGGGACCTCGTGCGCAACCTGAAATCGGGCCGCGCGATCTTCAGCCAGCCGCCGATGCCCATCAAGTGCGCAGGTGCGCCGCAGAAAGCGATGTATCTTTCATGCGATGCCTGGATGGAACGCGGTGTGCTCGACGATATTGACGTTGAATTCCGCAATGCCGGTGGCGTCCTGTTCGGGGTGAAGGAATACGTCCCGGCGCTAATGGAATATGTCGAGAAATACGGAATCGACCTCAAACTCAACCAGACGCTCGTCGCGGTTGACGGCCCCAGCAAAAAGGCCGTCTTCAAGACCGAAGCCGGTGAGGAGACTGTCGAATTCGACATGCTTCACGCAGTGCCGCCGCAGGTTGCACCGCAATTCGTTGCCGACAGCCCGCTCGCCAACGCCGAAAGCGGCTTTGTCGATATCGACAAGTTCACGCTCCAGCACGTTCGTTATCCGAACGTTTTCGGCATCGGCGATGCCGGTTCCACACCCAATGCCAAGACGATGGCCGCTGCGCGTAAGCAGGCCCCGATCGTTGCAGTCAATGCGCTCGCCCAGCTCGATGCAAAGCAGCCTTGGGCCGACTACGACGGCTACGGCTCATGCCCGCTGACCGTCGAACGCGGAAAGATTGTGTTGGCCGAGTTCGGATATGACGGAAAGCTTCTCCCGAGCTTCCCGAAATGGGTTATCGACGGCACGCGACCGCGACGGCTCAGCTGGCTACTGAAATCGGAAGCTCTGCCCTGGGTCTACTGGAACGGCATGCTCAAGGGCCATGAGTGGCTGGCCAAACCGCAAATGAAGAAAGCTGCCTGATCGTGAGCGAGAGCAATCCAGAAGCGTCTGGCTTGCCGCGCAGGCACAAGCTCGGGCTGGTGGCGCAATACCTGCCAATCCTCGAATGGGGCCGGACCTATAACGGTTCGGTCCTTACGAACGATCTCGTCGCGGCGATCATCGTAACGATCATGCTGATCCCGCAGAGCCTCGCCTATGCGCTGCTGGCGGGGCTGCCGCCGGTGGTGGGCCTCTACGCATCGATACTGCCGCTGGTTGCCTATGCGATCTTCGGCACCAGCCGCACCCTCGCGGTGGGGCCCGTGGCAGTGGTGTCGCTGATGACGGCAAGCGCAGCCGGAGCGGTCGCGGCTCAAGGCACCGCGCTTTATCTCGAAGCCGCAATCACGCTCGCCGCCTTGTCCGGCGTGATGCTGGCCCTGCTCGGCTTCCTGCGCATGGGCTTCCTCGCTAACTTGCTCTCGCATCCGGTCATCAGTGGGTTCATCACCGCCAGTGGCATCCTGATCGCGACGAGCCAATTGAAGCACATCCTCGGCGTCACGGCGGGTGGCGACAATTGGCCCGAAATGCTCGGCGGGCTCGCTTCTACGATCAACACGATCAATCCGTGGACCCTCGCAGTCGGTATTCCCGCAACGCTGTTCCTGTTCTGGGTGCGCAAGGGTTTGAAGCCAAATTTGGTCAAACTGGGCTTGACACCGCGTGCTGCCGACATTGCTGCCAAGGCGGGGCCGGTCGTCGCGGTGATCGCGACGATCTTGGCGGCAGTTGGCCTCGACCTCGAAGACCGCGGCGTAAACCTCGTAGGCGCAATCCCGCAAGGCCTACCTCCATTCGCCCTCCCATCCACCGATCTTGGCTTGATTGGGCAGTTGTGGGTTCCGGCACTGCTCATCTCCATCATCGGCTTTGTAGAAAGCGTATCGGTCGCGCAGACTCTTGCTGCGAAGCGCAGGCAGAGGATCGCGCCGAACCAGGAATTGATTGGCCTCGGCGCATCGAACATCGCCAGCGCCTTTTCCGGTGGCTACCCCGTCACGGGCGGCTTCGCTCGCTCGGTCGTAAATTTCGATGCCGGGGCCGAAACGCCAGCGGCCGGGGCCTACACAGCAGTCGGCATCGCACTTGCCGGCCTGTTCCTCACCCCGCTTCTATACAGCCTGCCCATCGCCACCTTGGCCGCCACGATTATCGTCGCAGTTCTCAGCCTCGTTGATCTTAAGACACCCGGACAACTTTGGAATTACTCCAAGGCGGATTTTGCCGCGCACATGGCGACGATAGCCATCACGCTTCTCGCGGGAGTCGAACTGGGCGTGATCGCCGGCGTGGGCGTCGGCTTGCTGCTTTACCTGTGGCGGGCCAGCCGCCCGCATGCAGCCATCGTCGGGCGCGTCCCCGAGACAGAGCATTTTCGCAATGTCGATCGGCACAAGGTCTTCACCGTGCCGCATGTCCTGTCGATCCGGATCGATGAGAGCCTGACCTACCTCAACGCGCGCTGGCTGGAGGAATACGTGTTGGAGGAAATTGCCGACCGACCCGACGTGCGCCATCTCATCCTGATGTGCAGCGCGGTCAACGAGATCGACGCCTCCGGCCTCGAAAGCCTCGAAGCGATCAATCACCGGATGATCGATGCGGGCATCGGCCTTCACCTGTCCGAAGTAAAGGGCCCGGTCATGGACCGTCTGAAGCGAACGCATTTCGTCGAGGAACTCAATGGACAGGTCTTTCTATCGCAGAACCGCGCCTTCCGGGAGCTCTCTGCTAATGGTGGTCCGCCTGTCGAGCCGATAGCAGACGCCGCGAGAGGGATGATCTGATGCCAGCGATTCCTAACAAGGAGGCGCGCTGCCGGGAGATCGAAGCTCTGATCGCAGCAGGGAAAGGTGTTTGCGAGAGTTGCCGCGAAATCGGGATCTCTGAAAAGACCTTTTACCGCTGGCGCACGGCACGCGCCGAAAAGCAAGACGGATAAAAAATGTTCGAACAGCTAGACGCCCTTCTGCTTGCTCGCATCCAGTTCGCCTTCACGGTAAGCTTTCACTTCATCTTTCCAGCATTTTCCATCGGACTTGCGAGCTACCTTGCAGTGCTCGAAGGGTTGTGGCTGAAGACCGGCAAGTCGATTTATCTCGACCTGTTCAAATACTGGCTGAAGATCTTCGCGATCGCCTTCGCGATGGGCGTCGTTTCCGGCATCGTGATGTCCTACCAGTTCGGCACCAACTGGTCGAAATTCTCTGACATAGCTGGTCCAGTGATCGGCCCGCTCATGGCTTACGAGGTGCTGACCGCGTTCTTCCTCGAAGCGGGCTTCCTCGGCGTCATGCTCTTTGGCATGAACAAAGTCGGCAAGAAGTTGCACTTCGCGGCGACGCTCATGGTAGCCATCGGCACCTTCATCAGCGCCTTCTGGATCCTGTCGGTCAACAGTTGGATGCAGACACCGGTTGGATATGAGATCGGCGCGAACGGGCAATACCTGCCAGGTGAAAGTTGGTGGGACATCGTGTTCAACCCGAGCTTTCCCTATCGCCTCGTCCACACGGTCATCGCCGCCTATCTAACAACCGCCTTTGTTGTCGGCGGGGGGGGTGCCTGGCATCTGCTGAAGGACCGGACCAACCTACACGCGCGCAAGATGTTCTCGATGGCGATGTGGATGGCGGCCATCGTTGCGCCGATCCAGATCTTTGCTGGCGACATGCACGGGCTCAATACGCTCGAGCACCAGCCTCAAAAGGTGATGGCGATGGAAGGTCATTATGAGAGCCATCCCAATGGAGCGCCACTGATTCTGTTCGGCATCCCGAACAGCGAGGAGAAGCGAGTCGATTACGCGATTGAGATACCCAAGGCGTCATCGCTCATTCTCAAGCATGACCTGAATGCTCCCCTTGCCGGGCTGGACACGATTCCTGATGACGAGGAACCGCCGGTCGGCATCGTGTTCTGGTCATTCCGCATCATGGTCGGGATCGGTTTTGCCATGCTTGGTATTGGCGCTTGGAGCTTGTTCGCTCGCTTCCGTAAGAAACTCTACGACTGGCCGCTATTGCACAAGGCCGCACTGGTCATGGCGCCAAGCGGATTCATTGCTGTCCTCGCAGGATGGATTACGACCGAGGTCGGCAGGCAGCCCTACGTGATCTATAATCTGCTGCGAACGGCTGATGCGGCAAGCCCGCTGGATGCTCCTGCAGTCGCAGCCTCGCTTCTCGCCTTCGTGATCGTCTACTTCGTCGTCTTCGGCGCAGGCGTCTGGTATATCCTGCACCTCATGCACAAGCCACCGCATGCAGGCGAATACGGCGTCAAGCGCGGGGACACCGGGCCGATCCGGACCGCTGGTATCACGCCAGGCCCGTCCCAGAACCCGGGTGATCCCGATACACTTCCGCGGGATCACGAGGAGGCGACCGATGGACGTTAACGTGGACCTGACGACGATCTGGGCGTTCATCATCGCCTTCGCCGTCTTCGCCTACGTGGTAATGGACGGGTTCGACCTTGGCATCGGCATCCTTTTTCCGACGTTCGATGTCGGGCCGGAGCGCGATCGGGCAATGAACTCGATCGCGCCTGTGTGGGATGGCAACGAAACTTGGCTTGTCTTGGGCGGCGGCGGCCTTTTTGCCGCCTTCCCGCTGGCCTACGCCGTCATCCTTCCGGCCACTTATCCGCTGATCATCGCCATGCTGCTTGGGTTGGTGTTCCGGGGCGTGGCGTTCGAATATCGCTGGCGCGATCCAGGGCACCGGCGATACTGGGATGCGGCTTTTACCGGCGGTTCGCTGGTGGCAGCGATGGCGCAGGGCATGACTCTGGGCGCACTGTTACAAGGCATCGAAGTCGTCGACCGATCCTATGCGGGAAGCTGGTTCGACTGGTTCACTCCCTACACATTGCTGACCGGTCTAGGCACGGTGGCCGTTTACGCATTGCTCGGCGCGACATGGCTCGTTTGGAAACTGGAAGGTGACAGCCAGCACCATGCGCGTTCACTCGCCAAAAAAGCAGCTTGGTCAACTCTCGTCCTGATGGGCGGTGTTAGCCTCTATAACGTGTTTTTGAATGCAGAATATGCCGAACGCTGGCTAACTGCACCGGAAATCTACTTCGCAGCGCCGGTTCCCATTCTCACCGCTGTGATCGCCATTGCGCTGCTGAGAGCTCTCTCTGTGGACAGGCACAGCAAGCCGTTCTGGCTCAGCATCGCGCTCTTCTTCTTTGGCATGGCTGGCCTAGGGGTCACAATGTGGCCTTACGTCGTGCCGCCGGGTCTTACGATCTGGGACGCCGCCGCACCCGAACGCAGCCAGATATTCATGTTGGTGGGCGTGGCAATCACTATGCCGCTCATCATTGCCTACACTGCATGGGCCTACTGGGTTTTCCGCGGCAAAGTGGCAGACGAAGGATATCACTGATGGGTGATTCCCAAGATATTCCGCTTTGGCAGCGGCTCGGTTGGATGGCCGCGATCTGGTTAGCCAGTGTAACTGTGCTGGGCCTGGTCGCTTACATAATCAGGTTCTGGCTGAAAGTTTGACCAAAGCTCGTTCAAGGAACTTCATGCTTACATAGGAGCGTAAACTGTTATGGCTCACGCTCGGATAATCAACGTCAATTCAGGACATTTCCCCTATTATTGATTTATAATTTAATGCAATCGATAATTTGAATTGGTTGATCTAGCTGCAACGCTCTATTTAGGACACACCAACCCCAAGGAAGGAAATCTGCATGAGCCTGCACATTGGTGATACCGCCCCGGACTTTACCGTCGACACCCAGAATGGTGAGATCAGCCTGCACGATTGGGCTGGCGACAGCTGGGTATTCTTCTTCAGTCACCCGGCCGACTTCACGCCCGTCTGCACCACAGAGATGGGCCGCACCGCCCAGCTCGCCAGCGAGTTCGACAAGCGCAACGTAAAGCCTCTCGGCCTCTCTACCGACACGGCCGAAGAACACGCCAAGTGGATCGAGGACGTGAACGACACCCAAAACACGAACCTCGTGTTCCCGATCGTCGCCGATGCCGATCTGAAGATCGCAAAACTCTATGACATGATCCATCCGGACCAGAGCGAGACGGCTGCAGTGCGGTCAGTATTCATCATCGACCCGAACAAGAAGATCCGGCTCACGATGACCTACCCGATGAGCGTAGGCCGTAATTTCGACGAAATTCTGCGAGCGATCGACGCCCTGCAATTCAGCGACAAGCATGGCGTGGCCACTCCAGCCGATTGGCGCGAAGGCAAGGAGGCAATCATTCCCCCGTCGGTTTCCGATGAGGATGCAAAAACCCGCTTCCCGCAAGGGTTCACCACCCTTCGGCCCTACCTACGCACGGTAAAAATCGATTGAGCGAAATACCTCATCGAATTTCTAGAAGCGGGATCGGTTCGCGCCGATCCCGCTTTTTCCAAATGAAGGAGGCACTATGCTGCTCGAGAAAATCAAGACGCCGGGACTGTCCCACCTATCCTACCTGATCGGTTCGGGCGGCAAGGCGGCCGTCATCGATCCGCGCCGTGATTGCGAATGCTATGTCGAAATGGCGCGCGCTGAAGGGCTGGAGATCACCCATATTTTCGAGACCCACCGTAACGAGGATCTCGTATCGGGCGCGCCTGTCCTGAAAGAATTGACCGGCGCGCGCGTCCTGCATGGTCCCAACGCAGACGGCACGGTCGAATATGCCGAGACTGTGCATGAAGGCGATGAGTTCGAGATCGGCCAGATGAAAATCAGGGTTCTGGAAACGCCGGGTCACACCGACGATCACCTTGCATTCGTGCTGCACGATACCGCCTATCCCGATGGCCCGGTCGGCGTATTCACCGGAGACGCTCTATTCGTCGGCGACGTCGGTCGCACGGACTTCTATCCTGATCGCAAGCGCGAAGTGGCAGGCCTTCTCTACGATTCCCTGGAGAAGATCCTGGCCCTCGGAGATCGGGTCATTCTCTATCCGGCACACGGGGCAGGCTCGGTCTGCGGCTCGGGCATGGCGGAGCGGGAATTTTCGACACTCGGCCATGAGCGCGCAAACAACCCGCGCCTGCAGTTCGGGAGCCGGGATGCCTTCATCGATTTCAAGCTGGAGGAAAACCACTACCAGCCACCCTATTTCCGATTGATGGAAAGGCTGAACCTAGAAGGCGGGGAGCCAGCGCCTCGCGTAATGCGGCCCAGGCGCCTGTCCTTGTCGGAGCTTGGCAACATCGACGCAGATCACCTCGTCGATGTGCGCGAACCACTTGCCTTCGCGTCTGGCCATCTGCCCGGAGCGATGAACCTGCCGGTGGGCATGATCTCGGCATTCGCGGGATGGTTCATACGTGAGGGCGAGAGCGTCGTGCTCGTCGCTTCGGATGAGGACCAGCTGGCAGCTGCCATGACGCATCTCGTGCGGATCGCGCTCGACAATATCCAGGGCGGCTATGTCGGCGTCGTTCCCGCAGCTGCCAAAGGCAAGTCAATGCGAACCATCCCCATGGTCGGGACCGACGAAGTCGAACGACGACTGGAAAGCGACGAAGGTGGCTGGTCGCTACTTGATGTGAGGGATGCGGACGAACGCGCAGAAGGCGCTATCGAAGGCTCCCAGCATATCTACGTGGGCGAACTCAACGAGCAATATCGCGACCTTGATCCGGGACAGCACTACACGTTGATGTGCGCCAGCGGAATGCGTGCCACGGTCGCTGCCGGCTGGCTTGCGAGCCGCGGCTTCGAAAAGCTGGACGTCTATCTTGGCTCCATGGGTGCGTGGAAAGCGGCACATGGCTGAACCGGATCAGGCAGCCTTCTGGGATGAGCGCTATGCGACGGACGAATATCTGTTCGGGACTGCACCGAACGCATTCCTCGCGCGCGAGGTGCATCGCCTGGCTCCCGGGTCGAAGGTCCTGGCGATCGCCGATGGCGAAGGGCGAAACAGCGTGTTCCTGGCCCAGCATGGACATCGCGTCGTCGCGACCGACGTTTCGGAAAGGGCGCTCGATAAAGCGCGAGCTCTCGCTGAGCGGCGTGGCGTCGAAGTCGAATATCGGCGGGTAGATCTCGCCGGATGGGAATGGCCCGAAAGCGCTTTCGATGCCGTAGTCGGCATCTTCATCCAGTTTGCCGGCCCGGAATTACGAGAGCAAATGTTCGAAGGCATACACCGCTCGCTGAAACCAGGCGGCTTGCTGCTGCTGGAAGGCTACCGCGAAGAACAGCTGGTCTACGGGACAGGCGGGCCGCCTAATATCGAGAATCTTTACACGGAGGACGGTCTACGCCGCGCCTTTTCGGCGTGGGAAATCGAATTGCTGGAGGCCTACGACGCCGAGATCGACGAAGGGCGTGGCCATTCGGGCAAGTCGGCGCTGATCGACCTGATCGCTCGCAAGCGCAACGCGTGACCGGCTTATGCTCACGAGTGAATAGAGGATGTGAAATGGACAATATTGGCCCGAGTCATTGGCAACGTGTCTATGCCGAGAAGGCGTCCTCGGAAGTCAGCTGGTTCCAGTCCGTTCCAACCCTCTCGCTCGAAGCGTTAGAACGGTTCGGCGCAGCGCCTGGGTCATCTGTGATCGATATTGGAGGCGGCACCTCCACTCTGGTGGATGCCCTTGTCGACAGCGGCTGGGAAGACATCACCGTGCTCGACATTGCTCCCTCGGCGTTGGATCAGACACGGGCCCGGCTCGGCAGTGTGGCAGATCGGATCGATTGGGTAGTTGCCGACATGACGGATTGGGTTCCTGCCCGCGTTTATGACGTTTGGCACGATCGCGCGGTGTTCCATTTTCTTGTCCAACCGGACCAGCGGGCAGCTTATCGGCAGGCCTTGCTTCGGGGCCTGGCTCCAAATGGCCTCGTCCTGATCGCGACATTTGCACCAGACGGGCCGGAAAAGTGCAGCGGCTTGCCGATCATTCGTTACGACTCCGAAAAGCTTGCAGCCGAAATGCCGGCGTCGTTCGAACTGCTGGAAACCTGGCGCGAAACCCATATCACGCCCTGGGGCACTTCGCAGGCATTCTGCTGGTGCGCCTTTCGCGGTCCGGCGCAATAGTGTCTAGACGGGTGATCGCGTGCCGAAAGCATGATCCCGGCACGCGGTCCGATCAAAGATCGACCGCATAGCGCGATCGGGAATATCCCCTCGGCCATGCTGGCAAACTCAGCCGGTGAAACCAGCCCACTGGACCTGAGCAAGGCGGAAAGCTCCAGACCCGAGTGGTCAATGGTTGGGTAGCAGTGCAACTGCTTGAATGCCGAGGGCATAAGCTCTGCTTAAGATCATGCGCCTTTTGAGGCTTTATGAAGGATCGAACCGAGTAAGATTATCGCGCCGCCAACGTCGGACCGATGGTGGCGCTGGTGCGCACGGCGCTCGCCAAACCACTTAGCTATGTAGTGCTCGCGATCGTCATCGCGGCTGCGGGGCTGCTGTCGGTCGCACGCACGCCCGTCGATATTTTTCCCCGTATCGGCGTGCCGATGAGCATCTACGACGAAGCGCCCATGCCGTGGACACTACGCCTGACCTGGGACGGCATCGCCATTCACAGAGGATCGGAAATGGAGAATGGCAATGTCAGCCACGGCTGTGTGGTGGCGCCAGATCCGTTCATGGGACAGGCTTTTTGCTATTACCGCCAAGGGCGACAAGGTCATCATCACCGATGGTATATTTATAGGCCTTGGCGATTCGACTAGGCAGTGACTGGTCTTTCTAGCCTAAACGAGGGCTCCACATTAACACGGAAGCCGCCTTCAGTCTGCTCGAAAGAAAGTATCATGCGCGGCTTGAGCGCCGCGGCCGCGATGGCCAGTCCCAGCCCGCTGCCCGGCAGATTGGTTGCCGAACCACGCGAAAAGGGCTCCAGCATCGCCGCAGCGTCTTCAGGCGATATGCCGCCACCCTCATCTGTGACCGCGAAGCCCTCTCGCTCGGCGTCGATCGTAACCATACCGGGCTTCGGTCCATGCAATGCTGCATTTTCAACAAGATTACGCAATGCGATGATCAGGGCTTCTTGCGGTATGGGCACTTGCTGCGCTCGTGCCGCATCGGTGATGACCAGCCTTACGTCGCGCCGCTCCAATAGGTGTGCCAGTTCCTCCTGCACGATTTCGGCGGCGGGGCCGACGACGGCGGTTTCGCCGAGGGACGAGCTCTTCGCATCATGTCTCGACCATTCGAGAAGCTGACGGACAAGTCGCGCAGTTCGGTCGACAGATTGCCGGATGCGTTCGAGTGCGCGCTCACGGGTTTCGTCCTCTCTCGCGCGCAGCGCAATGTCTGCATGGGTCCGCAGACCCGCCAGCGGCGTCAGCATCTCGTGCGCCGCACTCGCCATAAACCGCTTCTCGCCGCTCCGCAGCTGCTCGATTCGCGAGAACAGCTGGTCAATTTCCTGCGTCAGTGCCGCCAATTCGCGCGGCACTGGATTAACTTCGAGCGGACTCTGGTCGTCGGGTTCGCGAGCCGCGATCGCCTCAGCGATCCGCCGCACCGGGCCAAGTCCACGTCCAACGCCGATCCAAAGAAGGAAAGCCAGCGCAATAAGGCCGACCATCGCGGGAACTAACAGACCTTGCACTAAGCCGGTGATGAGTTGCCGCCGCACGGCCAACGTATCGCCGACCATGATCGTAACTCCCGTATCGGGCGCGACATGAGTGTAGACACGCCAGGCGACGCCTTCGACCACCGGCTCGCTGAATCCGCGCTTGCCCGCCGATAGGGCTTGCGTCGGCGCTCCTTCGGAAATGCCGAGTAGATTGCCGGACACAGACCAGATCTGGCATGATAGCTGCCGCTCGTAGGATGGCAGCGGGATTGGTGCGGGACGCACGGTATTGGTCGACGAGGCGCCGTCCGCATAACCAAGCGAAGCGACCATCACTGCCGCCTCACGAAGTCTTGCATCGAGCACTCGCTCGACATTGTCTCGCGCGCTCAGGGCGGTCCAAGCCGCCGCCAGTGACCACACCAGAGCAGTCGCTGCAACGATCAGCAGGAAAAGGCGGAGGCGTAGCGACGTCATCCGCCTTGCTCCGAACTGATCCGATAACCGAGCCCTCGCACCGTTTCGATCACGTCAGGGCCGAGTTTTGCTCGCAGTTTGTGGATATGCACTTCGACTGCGTTCGAGCCGACCTCTTCATTCCAACCGTAGATCGCCTCTTCGATCTGCGCGCGCGAGACGATATGGTCAGGATACCGAGTGAGCGCTTCCAACACTGAGTATTCACGCCGGGAGAGATATACTGTTTCGCCCTTGGCGCAGACACGGCGTGTAGCCGGATCGATCTCCAGCGTCCCGAGGCGTATCGTCGGATCCGCACGTCCACGGTCACGGCGTGTCAAAGCCCGCAGCCTCGCGGCGAGTTCGCCAAGATCGAACGGCTTGCCGAGATAATCGTCTGCGCCGAGGTCCAAGCCCTCTATCCGGTCTTCGGTCATATTACGCGCGGTCAACAACAGAACCGGTGTCGAGCGGCTCGCGAGGCGCCATTCGCGCAGCAATTCAAGGCCGGAGCCATCGGGCAAGCCGATATCGAGCACGATGACGTCATGCGCGAAGCTCGCCACCGCTTCGCGCGCATCGGCACAATTCGCTACCGCATCGACCGTATGGCCTTCCAGTGCGAGCCCTTCGAAGAGCCCGTCACGCAGCACATCGTCGTCCTCAATGACCAGAATACGCATATCGCAACCTTCTCGGCCTTTGAGCTTAGCGCAGGCTTAAGGTGCCCGTAAGCTTGGTTTTCTAGCGACCTCGGGATTCTTGGAGGCCCTTTTCGAATGCTTCGTCACTACCTGTTAGGACTCACAGCCACTATTCTGATGTATTCCACGGCACATGCGCAGGAGCGTGCCGTAGCTGTGCCATCCTTTGGCAATATTGCGCCGATCGATGGCTCCGCGGAGCAGCCCGATCCTGATCTGCGTTACAGGGTCGTCTTCAGCATCACGGAAGCAGCCCCCCCGGGCGAGGTCAATCGCTCGCTCGAAAAGGTAGCGCGCTATCTGAACCTGCTTGCATCAGGTGGCGTCCTTCCAGAGGCGGCCAACATCGTTGCGGTGGTTCACGGACCTGCGACGCCAATCGTTGCGAATATCTCCAATAACCCCAATCTCTCGCTGATTGCCGCGCTACAAGACGCCGGCGTAACGATAGCGATTTGCAGTCAGGCAATGCACCGTGCGCAGTTGAACGCCGACGATCTCGCGCCAAACGTGCGGATAGATGCCTCGGCGCTCACGACGCTTACGAATTTGCAACTGCGCGGTTGGGCAGTCGTTTACGACTAGCCCGCTCCACTTTGGACGTAAGCGCCATTTAAGATTGGTCCGCGATTTGCCCTGCTCATGGACGGCGTAGTCAATCTCGGCCCTTTGGCTCTGGCCACCGATCGCCTGCTCGCGGTTGCCCTGCTGATCGGGTTTATGTTCGCGATGGATCGCATTCTTCCGCGCGAAGGTGCGAGCGCGGTTCCGGCCACTGGGCTTGCGATCGTTGGAGGGCTTATTGCAGCGCGGATTGCCTACGTAGCCCAGCATGGCGATGCGTTCGCGCATGACTGGTGGTCGTCCCTAGCCTTCTGGCAGGGCGGCTTCTCCGCTTGGGCAGGACTGATCGTGGCGGCAGCAATACTCGCTTGGCGGATGAGACCGGTCGCGGCGATGGGCAAGGGACTGGCGACGGTCGCAGTGTTCGGCGCAGTGTGGTTCGCAGCCTCAGCGTTGCTGCGCCCGATCCGCGACCATTGCCGGACTTGCCGCAACTGGAGCGCCTTGGCGGATCGCCCGTGACACCGGAAGATCTGACAGGACAACCTTTCGTCGTGAACCTTTGGGCGACCTGGTGCCCGCCTTGCCGCCGCGAGCTGCCAATGCTGGCTGATATGGCCGCAACCTCGGACATCCCGATCCTCCTCATCAATCAGGGCGAGGAGCCACGCGCCATTCAAGATTATCTGCTCGCGAACCGGGTTTCCCCCGCCGCGGTCGTGCTCGACCGGTCCTCTGCGATGATGCGTGCATTGGAGAATACCGCGCTGCCGGCAACACTCTTTGTCGATGAGTCCGGCCAAGTGGTCGCGACGCATGTCGGCGAGATTTCGCGTGCGGCGATGACCGCTCAGATGGATGAACTACGAGGAGAATGATAATGGCTCGATGGCCCCTGATAACTGCGATTTCGGCGCTGATGCTGGGCGGTGCCGCGATCGTCTATGCCCAGACTACCGCCGGCGATGGATCGTCCTCCGGCGCGCCCCACGGACAGCAAGAGCGCGATCTTGCCGCCAGCGAGGAAGCAATGGCTGCGCGCGCTGCCATCGCCGACGATCCAATCGCGCCCAAACTCGAACCGGCGGATTACGATGTGACGGTGGTGTTCTACACCGATTACCAATGTCCCTTCTGTCGAAAGGTGCATCCGGAGCTAAACCGATTGGCTGAAGAAGATGGACGCGTGCGCGTCGTCTATCGGGATTTGCCGCTATTCGGTGCAGCGTCGGAGGAGTCGGCACGTGCGGCAATCGCATCGCAATGGCAGGGCAAGCATGCTGAGTTCAACGATGCATTGATGCAGACACAGGGCAAGCTTGACTCCGACAAGATTCGCGCCGCCGCCGATCGCGCCGGCGTCGACTGGACGCAGCTACAGCGCGATCTGGAAGCACGCCGATCCGAAATAGATGAACTGATCGGACGCACGAAAATGCAGGCGGCACAGATGGGTCTGCAGGGCACGCCAGCACTCCTGATTGGGCCATATATGGTTCCAGGCGCGATCAACTTCGAGGGTCTAACCGAGGCTGTAGCGCTGGCTCGGGAGTTCAATGCCGAGACCAAGGGTGGCTAACCGATGACTATCGCGCCCCGTCTCCTCGCTTTCCTCGCCTCGCTTTTGATCGGGCTCGCAGCGTTCCTACCGCTTTCCGTAGCGGCGCAAAATGCACGCCATGTCGAAGCCTCGATGGCGTTCGAGACGCTCAAGCCAGCGGCGGGTGATGAGGTTACGGTCGCAATCCGAATGGTGCCCGAGACAGGCTGGCACGGCTACTGGTCTAATCCGGGTGAGGCCGGCCTACCGGTGGAAGCACGTTGGCAAGCGCCTACCGGGGTCACCTTTACTCCGCTGCGCCATCCGGCACCGCATCTGCTCGACGTTCAGGGGATCGCCAGTTACGTCCACGAAGGGCCGTTTACACTGCTTGCGACAATGCGCATGCCTGAAGGCCTGGCTCGTGGCGCGAAGCTGCCGGTGCGCGTTGCGCTGAATTGGCTTGTGTGTTCCGATACGCTGTGCGTGCCCGAAAGCGCGAACTTGGCCGCCGATCTGACCGTAGGCAATGGAGCGCCCGATACTGCCGGAGCCAAAATAGTGGCGGCGGCCGAACGCGCGATGCCAAGACCGCTGCGAGGCACGCGTTACTGGCGCGACGGGTCGGACTGGGTTTTCTCACTTCCGGTCGCGCAAGAGCCGTCCGCGCATCTCTTCCCGATCGATGACGGCTGGTTCGATGCGGCGTCAGCCCAGCGATCGAGCACCGAAGACGGCCGCGGACTTATTCGCATAAAAGCCAAAGGTGACGCGCCGAGCGGCAGTTTCCGCGGCGTTCTTGCGAACAGTAGTGGCTCCCGTTCTTTCACCGCTGATCGTGCAACTCCGCCATCCGATGCCGCGGCAGCGTTTGCGCCCGCTTCTGCGATGACTTCACAGATCGGCGTTGAAGCGAGCACCGACACGGCAGTCGCTACCGGGATATCCTTTGAGAGCGCACAGATAGACACCCAGCAAGTCTCCGTCGAGCCACCCAAGCCATCTGCGGGCGTATCTGGCGACGTTATCCGGATCGCGCTGTTGGGCGCGCTGGCCGGCGGATTGCTACTGAATCTGATGCCATGCGTGTTCCCTATCCTCAGCCTTAAGGCGCTATCGCTCGCTAAGAGTGGGGCAAGCAGGCGCGCCGCGCGGATCGAGGGGCTGGGTTACGCTGGTGGCGCGATCTTCACCGCGCTGCTCCTCGGCGGCCTGCTCATTGGCCTTCGCGCAATCGGGATGGAGATTGGCTGGTCGTTCCAGCTCCAGTCTCCTGGCGTGATCCTCGTGTTGCTCGTGCTCACTGGCACCATCGCGCTCAACCTCGCAGGGCTGTTCGAATTGCCCTTGCCGGCCTTCGCTGCGCGCGGTGGGCACAGTGGGGGATGGATTGGCGGCTTCTCGACCGGTGCGCTGGCCGCGGTCATCGCCATGCCATGCAGCGGACCATTCATGGCCGGGGAGCTCGGTGCGGCGCTGGTGCTGCCCGCGCCGATCGCGCTGGGCGTGTTTGCGATGCTGGGCCTCGGCATGGCGCTACCCTTCCTCGCCATCGCGTTCATCCCCGCGATTCAGCGACGCCTGCCCAAACCGGGCCAATGGATGGACACGCTGCGCAAGGTTCTGTCGATTCCGATGTTTGCGACTGCGCTAGCACTCGCTTGGTTGCTCGGTCGGCAGACCGGGGTGGACGGAATGGCGCTGGGCCTAGTCGTTGCGGCGTTGTTCGCCGTATCTCTGTGGTGGTTCGGCCTGCGCCAGCGCAGCGGGGTCGTCGGATGGCCGACACTCGTCCCGGCCGCGCTCGCGCTGGTCGCCTTGATTGCGGTCGGAATCCCGGAGGCTCCGTCCGCAACCGCGACGGATGACATCAAGCGCCATGCGGGGCACGAGCCGTTCAGCGAGGCGCGTTTGGCTCAGCTGCGCGCAGCAGGCACGCCGGTGTTCGTTGACTTCACCGCCGACTGGTGCCTGATCTGCAAGGTCAATGAGAGCGTTGCGATCCACACCGATGCGACGCGCGAGGCGTTTGCAGAGGCTGGCATTGTGACACTGACTGGCGATTGGACCCGTCAAGATCCGGCTATCACGCGTTTCCTCGCCCAGCATGACCGGAATTCAATTCCATTCTACATATTTTACGCGCCAGGCGCAGAGCCGGAAATTCTCCCGCAAGTGCTCTCCGCGACTATACTCGCCGAGAAGGCAAGAGCTTTACCGACGCCTTTAGCGCGGACCGATCAATGAAGATGTGTCATCTCTCAGTGCCTCAAGCGTTGCTGCCTCAGGACTTTCATATGCTTTCGCAGGAGCGCGGCCCTGCTGCTCCGAGCACACATTTGTTGTTTGCGAATGTGGCATCTGAAGGCAATTTGCGTGCCCAACTACGAACTGCCAGCCGAAGCCTCGACCCCGGCTGGCATCACTATCAGACAATTGCGCTCGAGCGGGTCTAGAGCTGATTTCCAATTGTCGCATTTTCGCGGCTCGAACGCCAATAGCTGCCAGTCCGCTACCGGCCCCATTCCAGTCATACGATTTAAGAAAGTCTCAATGGGCAGCTTCTGGGCCGCTAGCGGTCTGTCCGGTTTTGAACATGATTTGAGTTGAAGC
>NZMY01000012.1 GCA_002694745.1 Croceicoccus sp.
CCACATGATCGCGACGGTCGGCCGGCGTCCGAAATGTCCATATGGACATCGCGTGGACATTTCAACTGCGAAATGGACATTTCAGAAAGATCCCTACAAGATCGACGCTTGACCCGCACGCAGAAACCCCCTACTCTGTGAATGTCACATTCACTACTAACTGAGTAGAGGGAGACCCCACAGACCCACAGCCAGGGGAACCGCGCAACGCCGTTCCCCTCCCAGGGACAGGCGCCACACCGCAGCCTGACGAGCGCTCGCCGCGCTCTTCGCTCCGTCCCTCACGGCGACCGCCGTCCTCCCAACCAGGTCGCCGCCGCGGGGGCGGCTCCGTGACATAGCCGCCCCCGCACCTTCCCCTTCATGTCCGCGAAGAGAACGATCCGCGGCCTATACCCACAGACGCATCGGAGGATCCCATGGACAGCATCGACACCACCGCACCGGCAGACTGGCACGACTTCTACGTCGACCCCTTCCCCGGCCGCAAGGGCTCCGAGCGGATCACCGACACCTGCGGCAAGTGCATCGGCACCGGCCTGTACACCGGGCCCACCCACTTCACCGATGGCCACGGTCGCCCGATCTGCTTCGACTGCCACGGCACCGGCACTCGCAGCCGGCTCGTCAGCAGCGCTCGCGCCACCGCCCGCGCCCACGCGAAGGCGCACGCCGAGCACATCGACACGACGCGCGCGATCACCGCCCGTCGCGCTGCCTTCGAGGCCGAGCACCCCGGCCTGCGCGACCAGCTCACCGAAGCTCATCTGAGCATCCGGGAGGGCAACCCGCTGCGCGAGAAGATCGGCTACCTCCTCGACTCGCTCGAGGACTCCACCGGCACCCTCGACGCCGATGAGGTCCGCACTGCCCACGAGCTGCTCGAGCAGCTCGAGCGCGAGCTGGCAGCGCGCCGCCCCGTCCCCACGGGACGCACCCTCATCCAGGGTGAGATCCTCGCAACCAAGACCACCGACACCCAGTGGGGCATCACCGTCAAGATCCTCGTCCAGGGCGAAGGCTGGCGCGTGTGGGGCACCAAGCCCTCCGAGATCTCCTCCGCGACGCGCGGCGACGTCGTCGCATTCACCGCAACCGTCTCCGCCTCGGACGACGACGACAGCTTCGGCTTCTACTCCCGTCCCACCAAGGCGCACATCATCGCCGTAGGCATCCGCCGCACCGCATGAACGAGCGCCTCATGAACAGCCGCACCAGCCTGACGATCTACCCCGCCCACGACGAGCGGTCTCTGCATCCGCCGGCGCCGATACTCGTCGACGAGCACTACTTCGTCCGCTCCGGGCTCGAGCAGCTCCCCGCCCGCCTCATCGGGTTCAGTCCTGCCGGCGCGATCGCCATCACGGCATGGGTCCACGACGTGTTCCGCTCCCCCGAGCTCGCACGCGATCTGTACCCGACCTTCATCATCGCCGGCCGCGTCCACGCCCACCCAATCCCTGCTGCCCGAGTCACCGTGCGCGAGCCCTCCGGCGTCGTCCAGGTCGTCATCACCGACCCGCGAGGCAAGCGATACCGCCCCTACCTCGGCGAAGACCGCGACGTCGCCGACCGCATCGCCGCCGCCTGGGGTTCCCACCGCGGCTACTCAGCCACCGTCGAGCAGATCACCCCGGCGGCTACCGCCTGACCACACGATCGGAGATCACCATGCGCTGCCTGATGTGCGAAGAGCCCACCACCATGTACATCCCATCCGACGACGTCGATGGCGTCGGACTGCACAGCTGCGGCGCGTGCGGCTTCGAGATCGAAGCGCCTCGTGATGAGCCCATGCGCACCGTGCCCGCCGACAGGCAGCGCTCTCGACTTTCGGCGACGACGACGACGACGGTTGCGAGAACGCTGCAACCTCTCTAGTATCAGTGAATGTCACATTCACTACTTTCTGATTGATTGAGGAGATCGCCCATGAGCGAATCGGCAGAGACCGTCACTGAGGATGTCGTCTACGTCGGGCGCAGGCAGGCGGGCAATGGCAAGCTCGCGCACTGGTACCGCACGCTCGTCGACGGCGAGATCTCCGACAAGGAGCTCGGCTCGTACAAGCCGTACACGTCGGCGCCGGTCGGCGCGATCATCACGATCACTCGCCCGATCGACGAGCCGAACTCGCTCTACACCCGCGGGCTGCATGCGCCACGGATCACGGGCGCCTATGCCGACCGCGCGGCCACCGACGAGTGGCGTGTGACCGATCAGGCCGAGGCGCAGCGCGACGCGAACGAGCGGCGCGTCAAGCGGGATCTCGACGGGCTGCCTGCCGAGTTCACCGCAGCACTGGACACCCTGGGCGCGCACTTCTCCCGCCTCAACTCTCCGCAACGGGCGGCGCTGTTGTCGCTCGTCACCGCGAAGCTCCTGCGCTACTGAGGCCGAACGTGATGTCCACCCTCGACCTGCTCGACGACAGCTTCCCGCACGGCACCCCGGACGGGTACCGCCGCGGATGCCGCACTGCAGCGTGCCCCGCGCTCATCCCCTGCCGCACCATCCACACCCGCTATGCCGGCGACTTCTCCTTCGCGAAGCTCATCGACGCCGGCACGCCCCTTGCGGAGATCCTCGAGCGCGACGCAGCCGCACGCGACCAGTCCCGGCAGCGTGACAAGATCGCCGCTCGAGAAGAGCGCCGGGCCGCGGCCGAAGCCACGCAGCCCCGCCGACCCAAGCAGGCCTCGAAGCGCACACCGACAGCACGGCCCGCCCGCCCGCCGAAGACGGCGCCGCTGAGGATCGCGACCCCGCGACCGACGTTGCTGAGGACGCGCACGCATCCTGGCTATCAGTGGATCGACAAGGCCCGCCTCGCGGCCGAGACGCTCCCCGTCGAGCGTGCCAGCACGTTCGCGGAGACGGTCGACGGCTACGAAGCAGCGCTGGATCGTCACGTCGACGAGCTCGCACAGTGGCGCAGCGACCACCGGGATCTGCGCGTCCAGCTGCGTTCCGCGGTCGAGACGCTCAAGACGGCCACCATCGCCGCCGGAAGCGGCCTATCGGTCGGCGGCGTGATCGAGCGTGCTCTGCAGGACGCCACCGCCAGGCATCAGGCAGCAGTCGACGAGCTCGCGAAGCATGATCGCCCGGCACCGCCGGCCAGGCCGCGGATGCCGCGGCCGCAGACCCCGCGGGCCCCTCGCGTCTCCCGACCGCGGCAGCTGCAGCCGCACGGCACCAACGCCTGCCGGGCGCGTGGCTGCGATCGACCGGAGTGCATCGAGGCGGGCCGCGAGTATCACCGGCAGTGGATGGCAAACCGGAAGGAACAGAGCATCCCGGCCGAACACCACGGGACCGCCTACGGCTACCAGCTCGGCTGCAAGGACCGAGATCAATGCCCTGCCGAGATCTCCTGCGCCGACGCATCGCTGACCGAAGAGCGACGCCGGCGGCGGGAAGCCGGCATCGCCCCGCAGGCCCCGCGCGTGCCCGCTGACCCCGTTCGCCGGCACGTCCGACAACTGATGGCCTCCGGCATGACCATCCTCGAGATCGCCGACCGAGCGCAGGCCTCCAAGACCGGCGTGAAAGTCCTTCTCTACGGCCGCTCCGGCGCTCGTAAGGGAGAGCTGCCGGGCGAGATCGAAGCAGCGAAGGCGCAGCGGCTCCTCGCGCTGCAGCCGACCGCCTCCGCTGCGCAGCTCGCACGTTCCGCCTGACATCGACAGCTCAACCGCCGCAAGAAGGCCCCGCCGTTGAACTGGTCGCAGCGGGTCACCATGCGGATGATCGCCGATGGCCGGTCCCCCTCCGGTGGCGCCAGCTACCTCGATACGACAGGCCTGGGGATTCCCGGTGGCACCATCCAGTCTCTCCGCAGGCGCGGTCTGATCGAGCGCTACTCATGGGTCGAACCCGGCTGGGTGCTCACGAAAGCCGGCGTCGATGCCATCAACAGTGGCGCGTGTGACGAACCCGACAGCAGCATCGACGACTAACCTCACCGATCTTCGCAACTCGGGTGTCCGCGAACAGCGCCAAGACCGGCCTATACCCAGCAAGAAGGGCCTGCGGCACAGTCAGGCACGGGGGTTCCCCTACCAGACTCGCAGGCGTATAGTCAGTGAATGTCACATTCACTATTTGATTGAGGAGACAGGCCATGACCATCACCCAGGCCGCAGCCCCCACGGGCACCGCGGTCACCATCGCAGGAACCGTCCGCACACCGCTCCCCCTCGTCCGCCGACTCACCGACCGTCAGGCGCGCGTAGGGTTCCGCGTCGAGACCGACGCCGGCTCATACAACGTCCACGCCAACGGGATCCTCGCCGAGATGCTCCGGCTGACGACCCACCGCGGCGACCGTGTAATCGTCCACGGCCCGGCTGTCACGTTCAGCCACCCTGCCCAGACCATCCCCGACCTCGAGGCCGACAGCGTCGAGCTCGACCTCCGCTGACCCACGACGAGGATGGACACCACGACGCATCAGCAGGAGAGAACCCCATGACCCGCATCTTCCACGTCAACGGCAAGCCCGTCGACGTCACCGACGCCGCCGCGGTCCAGGCACTCACCGCGGACGAGTACGCCGACCTGCTCGCTCGGACCCTCAACGACACCGACGCGACCGACACCGAGATCGTCGGACTGCGCCAGGACCAGCCCGACGCCGGCACAGGGTTCATCATCACCAACCCGCCCAACGAGAGCGGGAGCGAGCGATGACCGAGCGCCGGAACAACACAGCCCATCGCCGCGGCGTTGGTGTCCGCAGCGCGGAGGCTCGACGATGCCCCGTGTGCGGACGCGGCGCCGCGCTGGTGAGCGTCACTCCCCGCCCGCTCACGCCAGAGGAGACGACCACCTACTGCCGGTGGGACGACTGCACCTATGCGCGGGTGGTGCCCTCTTCGAGTGATCTGTCGCGGCTGCGAGACGGCACACATGCGACTGCGAGAGCGATCGCCGACGCCGAGGCTCGCGGAAGGATCGACGACGCTGCGAATCAGGTGCTGATCGACCGCCTGTACCCGCCGCTCGATTCGACCGGTCAGCCGTGGCGGAGCGCGTTCGATCATGCGCGCCAGGAAGGGCACAGCGAGGCCGAGGCATACGACTTCGCAGACGAGTACGCGGCCTACGTGGAGGACCGGCAGTACGAGATCCGCGATCCTGACCTGCCGATCCCGTCCCCGAGCGAGTACACGCGATGACCGGGCGTGAGAGTAGTAGGGATCGGCATCAGCGCACGCTGAGCGAGTGGACAACTCGCGCAATCCGGAGCATGTTGCGTTCCTCGGACCCGGCCACCGCCTTCGCACAGCAGGACGGGGTCATCAAGGATCGCATCAGGAACGAGCTCGGTCAGCACCGCCGCGCAACGCTGAGGGTGATCCTGCCGATCGTGCTGCTCGCTGTCGGCGTGGTGATCGTGGTCCCCGCCCCGATCGTGCTCCTGCCTCTTGCCGGCATTGCGGTGGTCTTCGTCATCATCGTGCGAGAGGACCGACTGGCCCGCCTGCACGAGGCGATCCAGCGTGTGGACCCCGACGAGGACACCCGATGAACGAGGCATCGCCGACCGTCACGCTGGACGTGCGCGCAACGATCGTGCGCACGATCCAGCAGCACACGGACGAGGCGGACGAGGAGGCCGGCTACATCGCGGACGACATCATGGACGCGCTGAGCCTGGGCAGCGAGCTCACGGTGACCGTCCCCAGGCTGCGGCGCCGCGGCGAGCACGAATGGCCGTGCGCGCTGTTCTACGTCGGGAACTGGAACGGTTCGCGGCCGCGTGCACGGTGCAGTTGCCCGCCTGCCGAGGCGGGAGCCGAAGGATGAAGGATCCCCGCCAGCTCTCCCAGGCTGAGCTCGACGAGTACCTCGACCAGCTCGTGCGTGACGGCGACGATGACAGCCCGGAGTTTCACCGCGCCTACCAGGTGTGGGAGGAGCTCAACGGCTGACGTTTGACCATGCCGCCCTCATCGGGGCCCTGCCGACCGGCGGGGCCCCGATTTCTGTCCGCGAACACCCCCAACCCCGGCCTATACCCAGCAGACGAACGGGAGAGGCCATGTGCGACGACATCGACCACGGAGGGCGGCGGTGCCCGTCGTCGACGGCCGAAGGGCAGCGGCGTCGCCGCGCCGAGAAGCGCGAGCGGAACGCCGAGAAGCAGCTTGAGGCCTTCATCGGCGCGACCCCGTTCCGGCCGGTCTCGGGCGAGCTGATGCGGATGAGCTCGCGCCCCAGCTATTGGGACACCGACGAGTGGATCGAGTACGAAGACACCCTGCGCGCGGCCGCGGAACGTCACGGGATCGAGATCTCCGAGCTGCAGCACGCGGACGGGCTCTGGGAGGGCACGTCGGAGCCTGCAGGCGCCTACATCGTCCACGCGGACAGCTTCGAGCAGGTCACCGACTGGGCCGGCGAGCTGGCGGGGCGGTATGAGCAGGACAGCATCATGGCCGGGTACTTCGACGCTGACGGCCCCGACCGGGTCTACAGCTTCGCCGCCGGCACCGGCTCGCAGCAGCAGGTCCAGGAGACCCTCGACATTCTCCGCGCCGCCGGCGCACCGGGAGGCAGGCTCTATGACGGCAAGCTCGAGATCGCGGAACCCGCCGAGTATCCGCTGCCGGCATCCGCCGTGAACGCGATCGCCGCCCGTCTCGGAACAGAACCCACCTTCGCTCGAGCGCACGTTGCCTTCGTGCCCGGCAACGACAGCTACCGTCACCACCAGCCGATCAAGGAGATCCAGTCGCTCAGAGAGCGGTACGCCGATGCGCACGGTTTCCCACAGCGCACGCCGATCCCCCGACTGACCGAGCTCGACGACATCGCTGCAGCGAGGGCATACGCGGCCGCACCGCACGAGCCCGCGCACCCGCAGGTCGCCCGCTCCTACCGATCACTGCGGCAGCACATCGGCGCTCAGTGGGACATGCTCACAGAAGCCGGCTACACCTTCGAGCCCTGGCACGGCGAGACCGAGCAACCCTACGCCGACTCTGCCGCGATGCTGGCCGATCTCCGCGAGAACAAGCACCTGTTCTACTTCCGCACCGAGGTCTCGCAGCACAGCGAGGGGGCCCTTCCGCCGGATCATCCGATGGCTCGCAGCGTTACGGTCACCCTGCCCACGGGCGAGCGGGCGCCGATGCTCGCCAACGACGTCTTCCGCGCCGTCCACGACGCGATCGCGCACAGCGAGGGCCACCAGTTCGGACCCTACGGCGAGAAGCGCGCCTGGTGGACACATCGTGCCTGCCTCCCCCGCGAAGCGCGGCTCGCGCTGTGGTGCGAGACGCGCGCGCAGAACTGCTGGACCAACGCCGGCCCCCACATGACCACGGAGGGGGAAGCCGGGCATCCCCGGCTCATTCGGCGAAGGGAACCGGGTTGGATGCCGCTGAGTGAACGCCCCTATGCGCAGCAGAAGTGCTTCCGCGTCGACTCAGCACTCCTCTAGTCCACGGCGGTTGACGAGGGTACGTCGCCCGCGTACCATCAGTGAATGTCACATTCACTACCGTTCTGATCTGAGGAGGACTCCATGACAACGGCCATCAAGATCACCCCCGCTGGCGAGATCGACACCATCCGCATCGACGAGCTGCCCGACTACCAGCGCGAGATCGGCGGCTGGGTCGCAGAGCTCCGCCTGACCAACGGCCACGCACTGCTCGTCGACGAGGAAGCCGGTCTCAAGGTCACAGAGCCGAACCTGCTCGCCTCGCTCTACCTGACCGAGCACGGCCGCAGCGCACTGCTGTTCAGCACCGCGCTCATCGTCGGGCTGCACCCCAGGACCGGTGAGTGGATCGACGTCGCCCCCGACGTCGACGAGCAGCTCCGCGCGATCGCTGCGCAGATCTGACCTCATGCCCACCCTGAACGCTCGGCCGGTACTCATGCCGGCCGAGCCGCCCTCCTCCCCCGCGAGCGACTACTGCCAGCGTTGGTCTCGCGGCGCCCATTCGTGGCGCCACATCTCCGAAGGCGGGTTCGACCCCCGTCTATACCAGGTGGCCCCGATCACGGAAGCCGCCGCGCGAGCATTCGTCATCGACGAGCACTACGCAGCATCCTTCCCCGCAGCACGCTTCTCGATCGGGCTGCTCACCCGCGACGACCGCTTCCCCATCAACGGCGCCATGGTCGACGAGATGGCACTGGTCGGCGTCGCCACCTTCTCCACCCCGATGAGCAGAGGAGTCCTCAGCTCCGTCTTCGGCACGCTCGAGCCCTACGAACAGAGCATCGAGCTCGGCCGATTCGTACTCACCGACACACCCGCGAACGCCGAATCCTGGTTCCTCGCACGCGCTTTCCGCCACGCCTACGACCGGGGCATCCGCGGCGTCGTCTCTTTCGCCGACCCCTTGCCACGGCGCCGACAGATCACCGAGACCCTCGACAACGGCACCACAATCGAGCGCATCGAACAGACCTCGCCCGGCCACATCGGCGGGATATACCAAAGCGTCAACGCGATCGCCCTCGGCCGCAGCACCGCACGCACCCTGAACTACCTCCCCCGCCGCGGCCTCGTGCTCTCCGAGAGATCTCTGTCCAAGGTAAGAGGACAGGAGCGAGGCGCCGACGCCGCCGAGCGACACCTGGTCTCGCTCGGCGCCCCCATCCGCCGCGCAGGGCAAGACCCGCGAGCCTGGCTGCGCGAGGCGCTCGCCGCGCTCGATGTCACGAAGATCAGGCATCCGGGGAACTTCCGATACGCCTTCCCTCTTGGCAGCAGCTCCCAGCGTCGCCGGCTGCCGATCGGGCTGCCGCGCACCGCGTACCCCAAAGCCGCCACCGACATCCTTCCGGGCTGAGACCCCCGCTGCAGGCGGGTGCAAATCGGAGTTGACGGGGCATATCGAATGCCTCATACTAGTGAATGTCACATTCACTACTCGTCCACTCTGAGGGAGGACACCATGACCACCAAGACCCGCCGCAGCGGCACCACCCGCCGCACCCCGGAAGAGCGCCGCGCACAGGCCGAGGCGCTCCACGAGCAGCTCACCGCACAGGTCGCCACGCTGGCCGAGAGCGAGAACTGGAAGGCCTGGCTGCGCTTCGCGCGCATCGTCCGCCGGCGCTCGTTCTCCAACCAGATGCTCATCCTCGCGCAGGGCGGCACCCACTGCCTCGGCTACCGCCAGTGGGAGACCCTCGGCCGTCACGTCGTCAAGGGCGCGAAGTCGATCAAGATCTTCGGCTACTCCACCAAGCGGATCGTCGAGGTCGACGAGGCCACCGGAGAAGAGTCCACCAGCAGTCGAGTGATCTACCCGGTGCTCTCCGTGTTCGACGTCCGCGACACCGATGGCGAGCCGCTCCCCGAGCAGCCGGCCATCTACCTCGAGGGCGACGACGTCGCAGGCCTCTTCGACCAGCTCGCCGACTTCATCACCGCGCAGGGCTGGGATGTCGCGCTCGAGGACATCGCACAGGACGGGCTCAACGGGTACACCGATGGCCAGGCCCGACAGATCCGGGTCGACAGCAAGATGGCACCGGCCATGCGCGTCAAGACCCTCCTGCACGAGATCAGTCACGCACTTCTGCACTTCGACGAGGGCAGCACCCGCGAGCACCGCGGAGTGATCGAGACCGAAGCCGAGTCGGTCGCGTACTGCGCCGGTGGCCTCCTCGGACTCGACACGTCCGCGTGGTCGATCGGGTACGTCGCAGGATGGGCCGGCGGTGACGTCGACCTCATCCGCAGCGTCGCCGGCAACGTCCTCCGTGCCGTCAACGCGATCGCCGACGCCATGCTCGGCGCCGACGACCAGGCCGCGGCCGCGTAACAGCCCTCGGGGGGCGGGCTCGCCTATGCCCGCCCCCGAGAATCTCTGTCCGCGAACACCCCGAACTGCGACCTATACCCCTAGACGAATACCCCGGAGGAACCCATGGATCTCGCCCTGTCTACCGCCCGCGACTTCGCTCCCCTTCTGCTGGGCAGCGGCGGCCTCGTCGGCATCCTCGTCACCGTCGACACTGCACGCCGCGCAGAGCGCACGGTACGGCGCAGCCTCAAGTTCCTCGTCACCCTTCTCCTCAGCGTCGCCGCGGTCGCCGCGGCCGTCGTACTCGGCGCCGCCCTCTTCCTCTGAACGGACCACTCATGAACCGCCGAACCACACGCCTCGCCTCCGCCGCCGGCGCTGTTGTCGTCGCCCTGCTCGCTGGCGCGATCGCGATCACCAGCCAGCCCTCCGGCGTCAGCGACCTCACCGACACCGCGCCCGCGCCTGTGCCTGTGCCTACCGCAGAGATCTCCGCGGACACCGCCGCAGCCCTCGATGAGCTCGAGCAGCTCGTCGTGGCCGATGCAGCCGACCAGGACAGCTACGACCGTGACGCGTTCGGGCAACGCTGGGCCGACATCGACCGCAACGGCTGTGACCAGCGCAACGACGCACTCGCGGCCGCGCTCGAGAACATCACCACCAAGCCCGGCACACACGACTGCGTCGTCCTCACCGGAACGCTTCACGACCCTTACACCGGGCTCACGATCGCCTTCGAGCGCGGCCAGGGCACGAGTGAGCTCGTGCAGATCGACCATGTCGTGCCGCTCGCGTGGGGGTGGCGTCAGGGCGCCGACGAATGGGACGAGGCCCAGCGTGAGCGCTTCGCCAACGATCCTCTCAATCTGCAGGCCACGGACGGCAGCACCAACCAGTCGAAGAGCGATCGCGGCCCCTCCGAATGGATGCCCCCGAACGCGGACTACGGATGCGCCTACGCTGCGCGCTTCGTCGACGTCCTCACCGCCTACCAGCTGACGGTCAACCCGGCCGACTACTCCACGCTCCGCGCGCAGCTCGCCAGCTGCGCCGCATGACCCCCCACCCGAGAGGACTGACAACGATGAGCACTCTGAACAACATCGTCATCACCGATGACACCGGCACCCGTTACAACGATCTCTTCCTCGACATCCCGCTGGACAGCTACGAGATCTCCCGCTCCTCTGTCGGCTTCCATTCCGTCGACGCGATCGTGCCAGCCGACCCCTACTCGACCCGCGCATCCGAAGATGGTCCGCTCGGTGCACTGCTTTTCCGCTGGGCTCAAGCGCACGTCGCCGGCCGCAACTACATCATCAGCTGGCAGTACATCGACGCTCACGACGTCCATACCGTCGCCGTCGCCGACACCACCACTCGCGAGCTGCACTTCGTCAACCTGTTCGGCCACGTCATCGCCGGTCGACGCAGCTACAGGCTCCGTGAGCTCGCCGACGCGCTCGACCTCCTGATCGACGCCAGCTTCGACTGAGGACCAGGCCATGCTTTCCGACGAGGTCGCTCGACAGATCATCCACGGCAGCCCCGAGGGCTACGACCTCGGATGTCAGACCCGCGCCGGATGCGCCAACCACCACCACCCCACGCTCATGACCTGTTTCGCCGCCGCGATCGCCGTCCGCGATGACTGGCGCCTCGCGAAGCTGCCTCGCAACGAACCCCTCCCCAAATCCGCTCGGCGGCTACGCCGCTCCTCCCCCAGAAGCAAGGAAGGAACACCCTCATGACCGACCCCGAGCTCACTGCGTGGCCGGCACTGCGCCTCGGAGATCATGCCCTCATCCGGGAGCGCGCGACAGCACGCGAGCTCGCCGTCACCATCGTCGCTCTGCTCGAGCCGATCGAGGGCGAGGGTGAGGGCCTGGTCGACCACCGGGGCCGCGTCATCCGGCACCACTTCTACGACGCCCGACCCATCGCGGCCGACGTCGATCTCCCCGACCAGCGCGACGTCGACACACGCTTCGCCCGACTGACCGCAGATCTCCTGAACACGAGGACACGATGACCGCACCGCTCACCACCACCGAGACCCGCCTGCTACACAAGTCGCTCGAGCTCGCCGCCGGCTACGCGAACAATGAACGCGACGAGACCGCGATCCTTGAGCTCAGCGCACGCATCCGACAGGCACAGAAGACCATCCCCTCTGCACCGGACGCGCACACCACGATCCTCGCGACGATCGACGCCATAAAGCGCGCAGGACGCCACGAGCAGCTCACCCCTCAGCTGCTCGACCGAGTCGCTGACGAGCTCCTCCAATCCACCCCGCTCTGACCGCCCCGCGCGGTACACTAAGGCGCGGCACCCGGCTGTTGAGCAGGTTCCCTTCCGCCCCTCGGGGCGATGGCTCCTCCTCAGTTGGATCGTTGGTGAATGTGACAATTTCCACGCTCCGGCCGGGTGCCGTTTTCTCTTGCCCCGGTGGCACGCGATCATCGACGATTGCTCACCGGTGGACCAGTCGCCCTCACATACTCCGACCAGGTGCACTCGACAGCGAGCCTCATTGCATCGTCGGGGAAGTAGCCGATCAACACTCGCCGCTCGGGATCGCGATCGAACGTCACGGAACGCAGCAGCCTACGGCCGCGGATCTCGACATGGCGGATGATCGCGATCCTCTTGCTGTGGTCGAACACGTACCAGATCCCCGGCTCCGGCGACGCCTGCAGCTGAGACATCGGAGACCAGTGCTGCACCACAACAGCGAACACTATGCCGGCGCACCGACAGCCCCGTGCCGACGACGACCGCGTGACTCAGCTCGTCAGCGACCCGCCGGATCCGTAGGCGTCGTGGTCATACCGCTGTAGCGCAGCAATGAACTCGGCACTAGTGATCTCATAGCGAGCCACCGCGGCCGCGGCGCCGTGGAACAGAGCAGCGTTGGGATACACACGGCCGCACACTGGGCAGACCGCGAACTCGTCGGGGTCGGCCGAACCAGCAGCATCGAAGGCAAGACGCCCAAGACGATCGGCGCTCCGCCAGTCCTGAGTCCACGAATCATTGCCACAGGCGCAGACCTGATTCTCCCCTTCCTCATCGACCGTCGCGGTCCCATCGACGCGGACGGTCGGGTACGGCCAGCTCACGATGCCGCACTCGCTGCTGTCGCCTTGCGGGGACGTTTCTTCGGCATCGCGAGCTCGTCGACCGTGGTGAGCTTCGCATAGCTGGCGAACAGCGCTCGCAGTCGGTCAGCCTCCGTCGCTATCCCCCGCAGGCCCAGGGCCTTGTCGACAGCAGTGTCGAGCTCACGATGCGCCCGGAGCAGTTCGGGCGACATCGCGAGGGGGTTGTAGTGGTCTGCGAGCGAGCGTTCTGGGCGTAGCGCTCTCGCATCCAGAACGGCTTGCCCCCCGGCGATGATGGCGGCACGCTGCGTGTCGGTGAGGGCGGGCAAGGGGAAAGTGTTCCACGTCAGGGTGCTCGAGAAGCGCAGACGAGACTCAAGGCGACCGCCGATAGTGCGCTGCCAGGTGATGAATGCCGACGACGAGATCACTGCGAAGGCGAGGCCGTCTGGGTCGTCTGCCTTGAAGTTCGCGTCACCGCAGATCACATCAGGGGTGAACAGGGCGGTCGGGAAGAACTTGCGTGTCTCGCTCACATGCCGCGGCACACAGACATAGGGCGTGTCGGGTTGCGACCTTTGACCGAACAGGTGCGGCGTGTCCGCCATCTGTCGCGTGGACTCGGCCTTCGACGCTGCGCGGAACTGACGCACGGCATCCAGCCGCCCGCGGAGTATCGGGGATCGGGCGATGTCGCTGGGGTCAAGATCCACGAGCCACAGGCACCACCGGGGTTCGTTGTGGATGAGCTGTCGGGCGCCGACAAACGGCCGGACGTACTTCGCGGCGATCGGATCTGCCATCACTTCCGCATAGTCGGCCGGCTCGATCAGGAGATTGCCGTCGTCGCGAGCCATGTTCCCGAACACCATCGGAGGGAGAGCCGACGCCAGCGGGCTTCGCCGCTGATCGATTAGCACAATGGGACCGTCGACCAGGTATCCGTTGAGCTGATCCACGACGGGGATCTCGACGGGCTCGCCCTTGAGGTTTCCTGAGTAGTCGAACAGCCGCGCTCTCTTCCTCGACGGCCGGTCAAAACCGATCACCGAGCAATGCACTGCCGCAGCGCCGGGCGCTTCACTGGTCCACGCGAACGTCCGGTGCGCGAACTTGACGCGCCACCCTGCGGCAAACACAGGGCCGAAGAGCGCTGGCACCGGCTCTCCCTGTGCGATCGAGTTTGTCGAGACGAACGCGAACTCGCCTCGGTAGCCGGGACGGCCGAGCAGCTCGAGAGCCTTCGCGTACCAGCCGGTGACATAGTCCAGCCGACCGATGTCGTCCCTCCGCCACACGTCGCGAAGTTCCTGCGCTTGCTCGGTCGAGCGGGTGGCGTGGCCGAGGAAGGGCGGATTGCCCATGATGTACAGGTGCTCAGTCGGTTGTAGGACAGCTGCCCAGTCGACACGCAGCGCGTTGCCGACGACGATGCTCTTGATCTTGTCCAGCGGCAGCGGATCTGGTGCAGATCCAAGCGCCAGCTCCATCGCCTGGTTTGCCTGGTGTTCCACCAGGTGCAGCGCCGTCGCTGCGATCTGCGCGGGCCATTCCTCGAGCTCGATCCCGTGGAAGCTCGACAGCCGCACGGCGAGGTGCTCCTCGGTGAAGAACATTGTGCGGGCCGTCTCACCGGACAGCTCTTGGATCCGCAGCAGAACCTCAAGATCGAGGGCTCGCATCTGTCGGTAGCCGACCACCAGGAAGTTGCCACAGCCGCACGCCGGATCAAGGAATCGCATCAGCCCCATGTCCGCACGCAGCTTCTTGAGCTTGGCGGTGTCGTGGTACCCGTCCGTGAACCGCTGCCGCAGCTCATCGAGGAACATCGGGCCGATGACCTTCATGATGTTGGTCTCGGTGGTGTAGTGCTCGCCGAGCTCACGCCGAGCGGTCTTGTCTTTGACGGCCTGGAAGAGGCTGCCGAAGATGGCCGGCGAGATCGCCGACCAGTTGAACATTGCAGCCGCGATCAGCCGGTCACGCATGCCTGCGTCGAACGACGGGATCGACACCGATTCCTCGAAGACTCCACCGTTGACGTAGGGGAATCGCGAGATTAGCTCGTCGAGGTTTGACTGCCGACGAGACGGCTCACGTCCCATGACCTGGTACAGCAACGACAGCTGAGGCCCGAGGTCGGAACCATCCGTCGCGGTGCGGGTCTCGAGGAACTCGAGGAACAGATCGCGATCCCACACTCCGGCGTCATCGGCGTAGAGGGCGAACAAGGTGCGCACCAGGAACACCGACGCCTCGTGATCGTCGTACCCAGACCCCTCGAGGGCCTCGTAGAGGGACGCCATCAGCTTTGCCGCTTTGATCGACGCAGACTCCTGCGCCTTCGATCCGAAGGTGCGCTCACCGTACCCGGCGAGGAAGGCGAGCACGTCAGCGCGATCCCGCATCTGGGTCAGGGCGAACTCCTGCACACCCTCGCTCTCAGCGTGGAGATCGAGCAGACGGAACCGGCGGAAGTCGCTCGTGATTACCCACCGAGGAACCTCCGGGTCAGGAAGGTCGTCAATGTAGTCGAGCGCCTGCTGCTCAGCCGCGACGAGATCCTTGCCGGCGGACTTCATTTCGATCAGCGCGAGACCAGGGATCAGCGCGTCGATGTATCCGCGCGAGCCGGTCGACGAGCGCTTGACACGCTTCTCGTAGAACGCCGCGCGGGTCTGGGTTATCCCGTACACGCCGAGCAGATCCCGGACGAAGGACTGCGCTTGCTGTCGCTCGTCGCCGGGCTCGTCCTGCCAGTCACGGGTGAACTGCGCAGCGCGGGCTCGGATCTCATTCATCGACAACGACTTCGGCACGATCCCAACGCTATCCGGCCAGACCACTCGCACCCGGTACTACCCGACCTCCGTCCGCAGCGTGGCGGCTGCTTGGCGCCACCACCACAGCGACGACGACGACGACGACGTCTTGACATGAGCGCCGACTGATTCTAGGGTAGTGAATGTCACATTCACCACCTGAGGGGGTCATCATGCGCGCGTTTCCCGTGAACCGCGACACCATCGACCTGTTGGTCACCGCCGCCTACATTTCCACACCCGCCTACCGCAGCAGCACTCCGCGCGAGCTCGCCGAGAACGCCGACCGGATGGGTCAGAGCCTCTGGGATGAGAACTACGCGAGCGTCAGCTACGCGATCAAGCAGCACATCGCCGCACCGCGCTACGAATGGCAGCCGGTCGCCGAGATCGTCCCCCATGCCGATGACGAGCAGGCGTTGCAGATCGAGCGCAGCCGTCTACTGCTCGCCGAAGTCTCCTGCCATCACCCCGGATGGGATCAGTCCCCTGCGCGTGACCTCGTCGAACGCCTCGGCGACGCGATCGCGCGACGGTTCGCTCACCGCCCGCTCGTCGACTCCCCGGACCACCTGGGCGTGAAGGAGTATGAGGGCCTGCATCGCGCCGCCGAGGTCTGGGAACGGGAGATCGGATTCCGCCACCCTCTCACGCACGACGCGGCCGCGCGGGAAGGGAGCCGGCCATGATGCTCACGATCATCCACGCGGCCGCGGAAGGCACCCTCATCGAAGGGACCAGCCGGGGCGACGGCACGGCCGATACTCTCAAGGCCAACGGCTGGCGGTGGAGCCGGGCGCTCGGATCTTGGTACATCCCCCACTCCCGCGACCGCGAACCGAAGATCGCGATCATCAACCGCACCGCCGAGCAGCTCACCGCTGCCGGGTTCGTCGTCGAGATCTCGATCGACTATGAACGCCGGGCCGCGGCCGTCGTCGAGGCTGACCTGGTCGACCGCAGGAACGATCGCGCTGCCGCCCTGGCGGTGCGCGCAGATCGACGACACCAGGACGCCACCGAAGAGGCAGAGCGCGCGGCCCGCGCGCTGCGACGCCTCCCCGAAGGTGGCGAGCCCATCAAGGTCGGACACCACTCGGAGGCCGGCCACCGCCGAGCGATCGGCAAGGCGGACGCGGCGATCCGCCGCTCCATCGACGCCGACGCGGCGGCACGGCGCGCCCAGGTGCGTGCCGACGTCGCGGCCGCGGCGACCGATGCACGGTATGCGCCGATCACCGTGGCGAACCGGATCGAGAAGCTCCGCGCAGATCGCGCCGGCATCCGTCGACGTCTCGACGGGTCAAGCCGCACCCTTCCTGGCGGGTATGTCGAGGTCACGGCTGCAGCCACCGGCGCCTACGCCGAACGGCTCGAGAGGGAGCTGGCCGCGACCGACGATCAGCTCACCTACTGGCAGGAGGTCCGCGCCGAGCAGGTCGCGACCGGCGCGGCCACCGACCACAGCAAGGACACCATCAGCGTCGGCGACCAGATCAAGTACTTCGGCGCCTGGTGCACCGTAACCCGCACCAACCCGAAGAGCGCCACCATCGTCGACGCCTACGGCCACCGCGGCACAGTCCCTTACACGCACATCCGCGAGCACCGTGCCGGCCAGAGCGGAGCGATCTCATGACCATCGCCGCCCGCCCCCGCACGATCCCGGAGCCCACGACTCGTTGGCTCCGCCGTCTCGTAATCGCGCTGCTGTACATCGCAGCCGCGGTCCTCTCTGGGTGGCTCGGGATCCTCGCCGCGCCGATCCTCGATCGCATCATCGTCACCGCCGCGGCGGTGATCCTCGTCCCCATCACCATCGCGCTCGTGATCGACTTCTTCAGCAACCCAGATTGAGCGTCCGATGCCCGCCTACAAGGTCCAATGGCAGCAGCGCGTCGACGTCACCGCCACCGTCACTGTGGAGCTCGACGAGCTCGCCGACTGGGCATGCGAGCATCTCGGGCTGCGCACCCTCGAGGCCGGTGCGCCGGCAGGCGCGGCGCCGGCAGGGGTTCGGATGATGCTCGAGCGGAACGGGCCTCTGCGGGAGCAGCTGCTGCAGCGGTGGGCAGCGGCGCACATGCCGCACAGATGATGTCCCGCTCCGATGAGCAGAGCAGAGGCCCCACCGGCGAAGAGCTGCCGGTGGGGCCTCTGTCGTCAATCACGCGAGCCGTTGCGCGAGCTCGTCGATCTTGTCGGGACGGAAGCCCGACCAGTGATCCTCATCCGTGATGACGACCGGTGCCTGCAGGTAGCCGAGCGACTTGACCTGTTCGAGCGCTGCGGCGTCTTCGCTGAGGTCGACGACGTCGTACTCGATTCCCTTAGCATCGAGCGCGCGGTGTGTCGCGACGCACTGTACGCATGATTTCTTGGTGAACAGCGTGATCGTCTTGTCGCCGTTCGTCAGTGTGGTTGTCATGGGTGATCTCTCCTCCTTCCTGGGTCTCGTTTGCTGAGCATGGCGGGCAGCTCAGACACGGGCAGCCGCGCGGCGCTTGAGCCACACGATGAGCGCGATCGCACCGATCAGGATCGCGAGGATGACGAGGATCTGTCCCCAGCCGAGGCCGACGCCGTCGACGACGGGGATCGCCACGGTTTCACCCTGCTCGAGCAAGTGGTACTTCAACATCCACGCGCGCAGCGGATCGAGGAACATCCCCAGCGACACTGCGCCACTGGCCAGGACGAGCACGGCGATCAGCAGCAGCGAGATCCAGTCGTCTTCCGACACGCTCTGGTTCGACACGCGATTCATCCCTTCTCTCGGGGCCGGTAGGCCCGCAGCATCATGACGGCCACGACGATCAGGCTGCTTCGGGTCGGCGGTAGCTGATCACCGAGTTGTCGAAGAGCGTCAGCAGCCCGTCCTCACCGCTGTCGAGGTCGCGGTATTCGATCGCGAGGTACTCGTCGTCGACGACGTCGGGCTCCACTCCTTCGACCACTCCCCACAGCCCCAGAGTCGCGTCGACGAGCAGGAGATCTCCGACCTCGAGCTCCACCGCGGGGCCCTCGAGGGATTCGCCGTATCCGTCGCCGTCAGCGGCCGCGTCGACGTCCGGTGCATCGTCGTCGACTTCGGGCACGAACCGGACCCGTTCACGAGAGTCCAGTGGGGTGACATTGGAGGGTCGAAGCGCGTCGTGCTTGGTCGTCGACGGTACCGATGCATCCCAAGCGACAATCTCGGCCGAGGACCACTGGAAGTAGTCGGGCTCGAGCTCCTCCCCCTCGCCGTCGTCGGTGAGCTCCGCTTCCGGGTCGCGCACCATCATCCGCTCGTAGTCGGCAGCGTCGGGACGCAGCGCCGCCAGGTGATCCCAGTCCGCCTTGTCGGTGGAGTCGAGCTTGGCGGGGTCGGGGGTGTAGAACGCCTGAATCTCGACGGGCTGAGATTCGGCGTTCAGAGTGACACCGCGGCCACGCTTGTTGCGAGGGATCGCGACACCGACCGCGAAGCTGTCCCACATCATGTTGGCGCCCTGCGGGGAGAGACGACCGAAGCTGACGCGGGCGCCGAAGTTGTCTCGCATCTCACCGCCGAGGAACTCGACGTCGGGGCGCTGCAGACCGAGCAGGATGTGGATCTTCGCCGACCGTGCCAGTCGCGCGAGATCGGAGAGCAGATCGAGAACGGGGGCCTGCGCCGGCGCACCCTTCGGCTTCACCGTCTTGTACCAGCGCTGCACGCGCGCCTTGAACGTCGCGTACTCGTCGATGATCAACGCGAGGGGGTCGAAGTCCTCGAGCCGGGCCGTGCCGTTCTCGAGCTGCGAGTACCGCTCCTCCATGAGCTCGTGCGCAGCGTGCAGCATCCGCACCTGGTGCTCCACCCGCGCGCCGACGAGCTCGACGTTGGGCCAGTCCCGGAATCCGGCGAACTCGATCCGCTTCCCATCGAGTACCCACACCCGCCAGTGAGCGTGCGCGAGATGGGTGAGCACCGTGTGCTGGAAGCTGGTCTTTCCCGATCCGGTTCCACCGATGACGAGGCAATGCGGGGAGACCGCCGGATGCCACGACTGGATCTGACCGTCTTCGTCAGGACCGATCGGGATCTTGAACGCCTTGTAGGCGGCGTGGGTGAGTGCGGCCGCGGGCTCCACTTCGTGCAGGACCATGTCGGGCATCGTCGGTCGGACCTCGAACGTGATCTTGTCGCCCTCGAGATCCCAGTGCGCACGCCACCGGCCAGGGAGCATCGAGGAGACCACCTTCTCGACCTGGGAGCGCCGCGCCGCGATCGCCATCTTCGGTCCCACGTTGTGCTTGACGTCGATCTTCGAGACCGAGCCGTCATCGGCACTCTTCACCGAGACGCTCGCGGTCGGGTCGATGACCAGCTTGACGACCTCGATCGCGCGCTGCTGCTCACGGGAGACCGGATCACTCACGGGTGCGAGCTCGACGACGAGCACGCACCGCCTCGAGTTGTGCTTGCGTACCCGGTACTCGGCACCAAGCCTGCGTGCAAGGCCTGCGAGGATCTGGTCGACGAAGCGGGGGTCGGTGTCATCGACGTGCGAGGCGTACCGGATCTTGATGCGCTCCGGGAGGCCCACCCATCCACGAGTCCACTTCACCGGCACGACGAGAGCACGGGTTGGCTGTGCCGCACCGAGCATCGGAAGGACCGCCTCGATCGCCGGGTCCATCCGCCCTTCCCGTTGGAAGGTCCGCACGCCGGATGCGACCGCGCCGGCGGCGAGCAACACGGCCACGACCCACACCAGCGGGATCAGATCGGTGAACGGGCGCACCGCGTTCAACCCGGTGGCGGCGGTCGCCAGTGCGATGCACAGCAGCGCCGGGATGATCCCGGTCAGCTGACGCCGAGGAAGAACACCCAGAGCCACCGTCGCCGGTGCAGGTGGGCGCGCCGGCGGACGAGATGCCACACGAGTTGTCGTTGCCATTCGAGCCTCCTGAGTGGGCCGAGTACTTCACGACCCTCTTGCGAGGTATAGGCCGGAGATCTGCTCCTTCGCGGACATCGCGGATTCTCCCCGCGTCTGACGCACTCGTGATGTCCCCTGTGCAAGAGTGTGCTCGAGGAGATCGCCACGGCGGCTGGAAAGGGTTATTGCGCCACATCGCGGCGCAGACCAGCGCAATACCTCCGCCACACCCGCGCTTGACACGGGTGATAGGATCAAGCCCGATCGGCGTTCTGCCGCAGGCACGGTTGTCGAATCGAGCTTGAACCCCTCCCCCTGGGAAATATTTCCAGCAGGCACACCCGCGCAGTTATGTGTCGTGTCTCACTCCAGTTGTCCGATTCTCACGGACCTGTCGAGTCGTCTCACTCCACTTGTCGGATTCTCACTCCAGTTGTCCGATGCTCGGCGCGCCGCGTAGTGCTGCTTCGAGGCGGGAGCAGCAGGGTCGGATTCGTGACAACTCGTGTGAGACAGACCGCTCTGCCGGGACTGCACCGCGAATGAGAGAAGTCCCGGTCAGCCCATCCGAGATCCGACAAGTCAAGCGAGATCCGACATTATGGCGCAATACTGCGCCGCACATCGGCGGCATACTGCACCGCACACCCGGTGCAACACGTCGCCGTGGCGCGGAGTCGGGTCAGTCGTTGGAGTCGGTCGGCGGGGTCTGCGCCTGTCGCCGGCGCTCCCACTCGCCTCGCAGCCATTCGCCCTGTCGTTGTGCTGCAGCGCGGCTGATCCCTCGCGCCTTGGCCGGCGCCGGCGGGAACGGGGCACCCTCGTTGTAGAGCTGCTCAAGGCGGTCGGCTTCCCGCATGAAGGCGACCTCGACGAGACCGGCCAGCGCGGGCGCACCCTCCGGCTCATCCCTCGTCGACCACCACGCAGCCTTGAGGCGCGCGTGCAGCGCGACCGGCAGGTAGTAGGTCTGATGGCGGTATCCCGCGGCTCCTCTTGGGTTCACACCCTGGGCACGGTCGGGGGCAGGAGGGAAAGGGGAGCCGGCGTTGTAGAGCTGCTCGAGGCGGTTGGTCTCGCGGCCGATGGCGACCTCGACGAGACCGGCCAGCGCGGGCGCACCCTCCGGCTCATCCCTCGTCGACCACCACGCAGCCTTGAGCCGTGCATGCAGCGCGACCGGCAGGAAGTATGCGATCGAGCGGTAGCCGGTGGCCGACACTGACCCGGCGGGGCGGTCGGTGTCACCAGCGGCGTTGACATCTGTTGAGGGCACGAGTCACCGTCTGGGTGGGAGAGGCTTCGGCCCCGTTTCGGGCCGGGGCTGCCCCCAGCCTACAGGCCGGTTTCCAGGCCGTCAGGAGGGTTACATGCCGCGAGTTGACTCGGTTTTCCAGGGGGGTCAGAGGCGTCGGCAAGTGCCGTCTGTGGGACAGATCTCGATGCCATACAGGCGGAGGAACTCTTCGGGGTTCACGTAGCCGGCGTACTGCGAGGGGGCACCGAGTGCAGTCGCCTCCTGCAGCCCGGCGACGGCCTGATTCGTCGTCCCGTTCTTGTTGACGGCCAGGTGCAGGTGGCATCCCCCACTGGGCGGCACGTTCCCGACGACACCGATCTGCTGGCCGGCGGTGACGGTGTCTCCGACGTCGACGAGCCGCTCGCTCTTGTACATATGCAGGTAGGACACCACGAACCCATCGGGGTGCTTGATCGACAACCACAGTGAGCTGCTGAGAGTCACCGTGCCCGGCAGGACCGCGTAGACAGGGTCGCCGCACGGGTTTGGCCAGCGCTGCAGGTCGATTCCGACATGCCAACTCGACGCACCCGGAACGGTGATGTCGCGCGGCCCGTAGCCGGAGGTCATCTGGTAGCCGGCCGCAAGGGGGAAAGCGGCCTGCCCGACGACAGTGCTGCTGTCGCAGCTGATCGACCCGCCGACCGCGGTGATGATCTGCTGTGCTGCGGGCTCCCACTTGTCGTAAGCGGTCGGGTATGCGGAGACCTGCACGGTCTGCGCGGCCTCCCCCAGCCCCATGTCCTCCCAGCCGGGGATGTCGAGCAGCCCACGCGGCGATCCGCCGTTGGGGCCCTCCTCGCCGCCGAAGAACGCCTTGGCTGCGTAGAGGGGGTCCATGAGCTCCTCGACGGTGCCCCAGCCCGACACACGCTGCTGGAAGTAGTTGACGGAGTCGTGGTCGCTGCCGACCGCGTCGTGCGGGTAATCGAGGGACTCAGGCACGGAGGAGTTGGCGTACATCTTCAAGCCGGACTCCTGCAGCGCGGTCATGATCGCGATCTGCTGGCCCCGCGCGGACACGCCCAGTGAGCGGGCGACCGAGAGGATGGTGGCCGCGTGGCCGAGCTCCGTCGCACCGAGGGTGCGGGTCGATCCTCCTGTGGTCTGGACCTCGAGCTTGTCGGTGGTCAGCGACCCCGCGGTGCACTGCGACGACCCACCGCCGGAGGCGCCGGCGATCGCCATCATCAGGAACATCGTGTAGCCGGCGAAGAGCACCACCGGCACCAGCACGAGCGCGATCACCCAGAGGACGACCTTGCGCGAACCACCACCGTCCCCGTCGTCTCCCCCATTGACGGCGCCGGCGACGTCGGCAGAGCGCTCGAGTACTCCCGATGCGGACATGCGGGGTTACTTCTGTGCGATCGCGAGCCGGGCGCGCATCTCACCGCTGCGCGGAGAGCGAGGCGCGCGCGCCGGCAGGGACGAGATGTCGACGACACCTGACGAGGGGCGCCGTTCGATGTGTCCCATGCCCGAGGAGTCGACGACGATCCGTCGAGGACCGTCCGGGGTGCGCGTGGGCGCCGGGCCCTGGTCGACGACCATCGAGACCACCTTCGGGTCGCCCGCAGCTCGCGGCTTGCTCGCGCCTGCCGCGGCCGCGGAGACAGCCTTCGACGCTCCCTTGCTCGCGACTCGGCCACCGACCTCGAGCGCCGCGGCGCCGGCGGCGCCGGCCACACCGCCCGCTGCGGCACCCTTGCCGATCCGCGCGGCCGTGAAGACCAGGTCCGCGGTCTTCGAGGCCTTGGCGGCAGCACCCGCGCCAGCGCCGCCCCCAGAGCCCATCTGAGGCGACGGGAGGGCGGGACGGCTCGGTGAGCCGCCAGAGGGCGTCGAGGGCGGCTTGGGAGCCGCGGGCGGGCGTGTAGCGGTCATTGTGCCGATGTCCTGCGCAGCCCCCGCGCCGAAGTTGATGGAGCGCGCGTCGACCTTGTTGTCAGGGCGACGCAGCGCCGCGGCCGCGACGGTGGATACGGCGCTCATCGCCGCGACGGTCTTGACCCCGTCGCGCTGCGCCGGCGCGCCCTTGCCGATGCCGTACTTGGAGAGCTGCTCGGCGATCGACCGGCCGGTCTTCTTGGCAATGCGACGCGCTCGGATGATGAGGAACAGCAGCACGATCATCACCAGCGTCGCAAAGGTCATCTGCGCGACGAGCGGGATTCCCAGGCTGCTGAGCCCGGTGATCGCTGCGACGGTGAGCTTGAGGACGGCCGCCATGACGACTGCCATGAAGACGATGGCGACCAGGCCCATGAAGGTGTCGGCGAGGGACTTCCACAGCGGGTATCGGTTGACCGGGAGGATCCCGATGTAGACGTTCCACATGGTCTTGAGTGCGGAGATCAGGAAGCCGAGAACCGTGACTAGGAACAGCACCCCGAAGGCCATCGGCAGGATGAACAGGGTGAGCGCTCCGGGGGTCATCGTGACGGCCGTGAGCACCTGGCCGAAGTTCGGATTCTGGTTGAACGTCTTCGCCGCCTCGTCGCACCCGCCGACCGCGTCACGGACCTCGTTGCCGCCGGTCTGGATGGGCGCCGAGTTGGTCATCGTGTCGGTGAACGTCGCGGCGCACTGCCCCTCGAGGGCGTGGCCGAACGCGATCGTCTGCGCAGGGATCTTCACGAAGATGTCGACCAGCTGCGACGTGACCGCAGCTGACAGCAGGTTCTCGGAGTCGAGCTCCGTGCTGTTGATGTCGTCGGTGACGACGACGGCAGCGATCTGACCGCCGTACTCCTGGGCGGTGTCGAATGCTCCGCCTGCGGCGGTGAGCGAGGCGATCGGGTTAGCGAGCAGACCGGTCGCCAGCACCGCACAGCACGCAGAGATGAACAACTCCGCCCACCCGGTGGAGTGCCGGCCGAGCATGATCGCCAGGCCCGCGACACCGCCGGCGATCGTCAGCGCGAACGGGATCCATGCGATCTCGCCGAGGAAGTCCTGCAAGAGGTCGGCCAGCGCGCCGAACGGTGCCGCGACGATGTCGACCCACTCGAAGGAGAGCAGCCAGTTGCAGAACCAGATCATCCACGACACCAGACCCAGATGCCCGGTCCAGATCGGGTCGATCCACATGGAGATGAAGAACTTCCCCATCGTGAACACATCGCCGCGGTCCAGTGGAAGCACCGTGTAGTTGGTCAGCGGGACGCCGTCGCTGTCAGTGATGTCGCCGCCGAGCATGAACGGGGACGAGCCGCCGCCGTCAGCGGCGAAGGCCCAGTACGTGTTGCCGAACAGGACCAGGAACAGGTCGATCAGGACGACGGCGATGACCTTGCTCCACCGCGGGTGATCGTGCGCCCAGAAACGGACCCGCCAGAACGCGCCGCCCAGAGTCTCGAAGGTGTGCCGGTAGAAGGTGATCATGGTGTCACCAGAGACGGGGTCGACAGCACGGCTTCGCGGCGGTCGGGGCGCTCGGGCAGCGTCTTGCGGAACTTCCCGATTCGACCGCGCTGGTCACGGATCAGTCCCTCGCCGCGCCGCTCCGGGGCGACCTTTCCGTCCGCCCCGAGCGGGGACAGGTCTTCGGTGACCACCTGGACCATCGCCGGGTCCGCGGGCTCGCCGGTCAGCCACTCGATCGCGCGGCGAGCGAGCTCCTTGTCGGTCTGGCGCATCACGTAGCGGGTCTTGAGCAGGCCTCGGGTCTGGGTTTCTCCGAAGTCGGCGGGGTCGTGCGAGCCGAGGGCGAAGAACGCGCGGTGCTTGCGACCGTCGCGGATGCCGATGCGCAGGTCGCGCTCTCCCTCCGGTGACTGGGTGATGTGGTGGCACTCGTCGAAGTAGGCGCCGGCGAGCTCGCCGGGGTTCATGAAGCAGACCTCGCGGGAGATCCCCATGAGCATCGCGTACATGGCGCGGCCGTAGATCTTTTCCAGGGGCATCTCCTCGAACAGGTGCGCGTGCTCGAGCTCGGTCTTGTCTGGCAGCGACAGCCCATGGGTGAGGAAGACCAGGGCACGCGATTTCAGGTCGACAGCGGTCAGCCCGTCATTGAAGAGAACCTCGCCGATGTCCTTCGACGCGACCAGGTTGATCAGGCCCGACAGCTCATCGCTCTCCGCCGAGGAGATCGTCTTGAGGTGCGCCCGCAGGCGACCGAGGCTGGTGATGTCGTGCGCGGCGACGTACTCCGGCTCGAGGAGGCGGGACAGGGCGACGCCTCGGGAGTCGCGGGCCCGGATGCCGAGCATCACCGCGAAGAGCGACTGCACCATGCGTGCGCCGACGAGAGGGCCGAACACCCGCAGCGGGTCCAGCGAGTACTCCGGGGTCATCAGGTCAACGATCGTCGTGGTGTCCGGCCGGAGGCTCTGCGCGAAAACCGCGTACTCCTTGGCCTCTGTGCGGTCGATCGCGACGACGCGGCCGTTGCGGTCGACCGTGTCGCCCATGTCTCCCTTGAGCAGCACGCTCTTGCCGGCGCCGAGCTCGGCGACCACGCCGAAGCTGGCGCTGGTGTCGGCCTGGATACTGCCGTCCGCGTCGCGGAGGATCGGGGTGTGCCGGGCGGTGCTGATGTTCTCGCCGAAGCGGGCGCCCTTCTCGTCTCCGAGCTCGTTGCTGGAAAGCGGAACGCCGGTCGCGAACTCCCGGCCCGTCGTGATCTGGGTGAGCTCACGGACGATGCGCCCGGTGGGCGTGCCGGGGATCATCGCCCACCAAAGCTCCTCCTGACCTCCCAGGGGAGCCTCGAGGAGGAAGTCAGCGCGCTTGTACTCGTCTGCCACGAACCGGCCCTTAGCCTTCGCGAGATCGGCGGTATCTGCCCCCACAGCGAACAGCACCGTCGCCTGAACCTCGACCTCCTTATCGGAGCGGTTGAGGGAGGCGGGGTAGGCGGCCAGCGTCTCCGCGATCTCTCCGAGGTCGGATCCGCCGCCGGTGATCGTCGCGGTGCCCTCCTGGTGCTTGTACTGCTCCTCGAGGGCGGTTTCGGCCTTCTTGTTGCGACGCTTGACCTCGTCGGCGCCGGTGACGGTGAAACGGATCCCCCAGTCGACGTCAAGGGGGAACTGGTCGACGTGTGAGATCCACTCGACGCCGGGCGAAACCCAGCCGGCCTTGGGTGCGGCGACCATGGCCTGCACCACCTGGTAGGACGACGTCTCGTCCGCGTAGGGGCTGTGCACCTTGAGGTAGCGGCGCTTGAACGGGAGGAACTGCTGCCCCTTGGGAAGGTCGCTCTGTCCGCCTTCGTCGAGCCATGGGTTCGGCATCGCGGAGGGCATCTGGAAGTGCGCGAGCTCGTCGACGCCGAATCCGTCCTCGGTACCCTCGGCGGGCGGGACAGGGGCGGCGAGATCTGCGGAGAGGCCGCGCTGCTGCGAGTGAAGGGCGATCCAGATCTGCTCGGCCGGCGTTGCACGGGTCGGCTGGAACGCGGCCGGGATGCGAACCTCGATCTCCTTGGCCATCCGCGCGGCCGCAGCGATCTCGGAGTCGGTAGGCAGCTGACGGGGAAGAGCCAACGTGTCGCGCAGCTTGGTGTCGGCGGCGCGCACTGCCGACCTCGCGCGAGCCTTCATCGAACCGGCCGCGAGCGGGACCGAGAACCAGAACGCGCGCGTTCCAAGCGGGATCTGCTCGAGCGCGTCCAGGGTCAGCTCGACCTCGCGCGCCCAGTCCGGACACTCGTCGATGCGAACACCGTCCAGCATCCGCTCCACGACAGACACCGGATCCAGGTCAGCGCACAGCCCCAGCAGCAGTCCCTCGCCCCGGTGCGCCTGGAAGAGCGCCTGGTGGTGCGCCTTGACGAGCTGCTTTGCCGCCGTGGTGGCGTAGGCATACGGGAGCGGCTGCAGCCGCCACGTAGCCCAGACCACGCCCGAGCGGGTCCACATCAGGTTGCTCGTCATCGCTGTTGCCGGAATCTGCATCGTCGTCTCGTTTCTCAGTCGGTCGGCGTGGCCAGCAGCAGATCGCGACCGCCGCTGAGGGGTGCCGTGATCGGCGTGCCGCCGAGGATGGGGAGGAGGGCTGCGTAGCTCGTGGTAGCGGGGTCCGCACAGATCGGCCCACGCGCGGTCTCCGCCTTGACCACGAGGGTCTTGATGACGTAGCCGCGGCCTCGGCCGATGATGCCGAGCGGGATGTCGGTGTTGTTCATGGTCAGTTGCCTCCTCGGGCTTGCTGCAGCAGGCGCTCGACGCCGCTGACCGCGTGTGCGGGTGCGTGCGCCGGCAGCGGCGTCGAGCGCGGCTGCAGGACCGGCTGCGCCACGACGGGCGCTTCCGGTGCGGGTGCGGTGGTCTCGCTATCCGGGGTGGTGAGCGTGGCTCCGACCGGCTCGGCGATCGTTGTTCCGCCGCCTGCGAAGTGGGGCGGGCGAACCCGCATGGTCACTCCGCGGTAGCGGCCGGCTGCGGGGCGGGTCATCGCGGACAGGCCGCTGGTGATGATGCTCAGCAGGTTCCGGCGTGTGGCCGGGATCCTTCCGGCTCCCCACGCTGCTCCCCAGGACACGAAGGCAGCGACGGGGATATCGACGATCGGAGAGCCAGTCCCCCACACGCTCTGCGTCAGCAGGGCGACGACCAGGACGATCGCCAGGACGACGCCCTGCGTCAGCGTGTAGGGGCCCCCGGGGATCTTCGTGCCGTCGTGGAGACGGCCGATGAACTTTGGGAACCGGCGGCTGCGCGTGTAGAAGCGCGCAACCTCTCTCTCTTCGTCGCGATCGGCCACGTTCGCCCCTTTACGCGACCAGCCGGTAGACCGTGTCGCCGGCCGCGGTGGTGGTCTCGTTGAGCACCAGGGCGTCCGCCGGAGCTGCGATCTGATGGATCGTGACTCCGATGGCGTCGACGGTCTCGGTCTGGATGAGGCCCATGACCCACTCGCCACCGCCGGTGGCGAGGAACATGGCCAGGCCGCACGCGATGCCGGTGATGATGGTCGTCGCCATGGCGAACCGCACCTTGGCGGCGACGACGAAGAAGATCACTGCTGCTGCGAGAAACACGACCGCCCGGAAAGCAGTCGTCGCATCAGCGGTGATCCCGTTGATCCAATCGAACATGGTTGGTGTTCCTTCCTTAGTTGCCGTTACCGGACGGTGTCGGCGTGGGGGTTGTCGATCCCTTGTCGGAGACCGCTTGCGGTGCAAGATCAATGGCGCTGACCTCCCAGCGGGAGGCACGCGCGGTGAGGGTGAGCGTGTACGTCGAGGTCACTTGCTGGTCCAGCGGGCTCAGCAGTGAGACGGTCGCGAGCACCTTGAGGGTGTCGCCATCGCTCGGGGACTCCGTAGGCGTCAGGTCTGACCGCATCTCCTCGACGTTGACCATCACGTAGGGGGCGGGCGAGATCGCCACGAAAGATGTGTCCGGGGCGCTGTATCGGGACAGGTCACCCGAGCCGGCAAGGTACGCGCCGAGGAACGCCGACACTGTCTCCGCGGACGGGTCAGAGGATCCGATGGTCTGCTTGTAGACCAGCGACGTTGTCTCGCCCTGGACGGGAGCGGAGATCTGGGCCGGGAGACCGACTGCCCTCACCGTGTCCCCGTTGACCGCGATCGCCACCTGGAAGTAGCGGCGCGGCCAGCTCGTCGTGCTGGTGTCGTCGGAGTCCGTCACCGACAGCTCCTTGATGTTCGCCGCGACGACGACGTTGACGAAGTCCGAGCCGTCGACGGGCGTGATGGAGACCACGGACAGGTCGCGGTACTCCCAGGCCGTGACCGACAGCTGCCGCAGCGCCGCCAGGTCGACGTAGGTAGCCAGGTCGCCCGGTGCGTCCTTCGTCGCGCTCAGCCACGAGGAGACGAAGCCCTCCGCGTAACCGCCGGCAGCCTGCTGCTGCGTGCTCAGTCCCGCTGCCTGCGCCTCGGGCGCTGCGGCGACGACGGGCGCCGGACGTGCGGCCGCGGCGAAGAGCGCGATAGGCCCACACGCGATCGCGGCGAACAGAAGCGCGGACAGCAGCTTGCCGCCCAGCTGCCGACCATGGGTCCAGCTGCTCCCCTGTGCCGGGACGGTCTTCGTCTCCTTGGCCGGCTTCGACGTCTTCTCACGACGCGCCATTATGCAGCTCCTCCCACTCGCAGCTGCGCCACCCGCAGAGCTGCCGGCACCGCTGCCGAAAGCTCCTCAACCGCCTTCACCACGCGACCATGCGTGGAGGGGTCGAAGGGTGCGTCGAGAGTGCTCGCCACTGCTTCCTCGAACCCCTGGCGCGCACGGATCGCGCGTGCAGCGTCGGGCTTGAATCCTTCCCACATGGCGTCGTCGGCGCTGTCTGCGGTGCTGCTCTCGCTCACGTTTCTGTCCCTTCCGCGGAGTCCTGATGCCTCCCGACCAACGGGGGCATATCTGTATAGGCCGGGTTTTCGGCCCTTCGCGGACATCGCGGATCGAAGAAATCTTGCGTGGATATTGCGCCCATGCAGCGAGGCATGGAAACCGCCCCTGAACAGGTATTTACAGCATCGGATCGCAACTCAGATCCACCGAAGCCAGCATCCGCCGATCGGGCGCTCTCCTGCCCGGCCGGAACTTTCCAGGATCTGAACCAGGGGTGCTGAGGAACGTGGCCCTTCGTCAACCGACGTCACGACGAAGGGCCATTTCTCATGACTGCTTGGGCGAAGACATCACCTCTTGCCGACCAGCTGTTCGATGAGTGGAACAGCTTCCACTCCCACACCACTCACCACTTCGGAACGCTCGGCGAGCTGACTGGCGATGAGGCCGTGAACCTCATCCGGCAGCCGCAAGCTCCCGAACAGCGCGACGCGCTCCTGCTCGAGCTGCTCACCCTCGAGCACGCCGGCGATACCATCGCCGGCCGCGTCCTGCTCAAGTCGTTCATGCCGCTCGCGCTGCGGCTGCCGAGCAGCTGCAGCAGCATGCGCAGCCTGTGGCAGCACTCCCCCGCCGACGCCCGTACCGCGACGATCGGCGTGCTCTGGGAGGTCATTCACACCTACCCGCTCGAGCGGGTCCACTCCGTCTCCGGAAACATCCGCCTCGAGACGATCAAGAACCTCGGAGTCTGGTTCGGCAGCGAGCACAGCGTCGACGCAATGCCGGTCGAAGACGAGCTGCTCGAGAAGATCGCAGGCCCCGACGAGAGCGATGACGTCTTCCGGGATCTGGTGACGATCCTCACCTGGGCGATCGACTCCGGCACCCTCCGCCGCGACGAGGTCCAGCTGCTTGCTCGCATCGAGCTCGCGGAGGGTGATCCCGGTGTGGCGCGTGAGGAAGCAGCTGTCGAGCTCGGCGTCAGCCGGGAGACGCTCAACCGCCGAGTGTGCCGAATCCGCACCAAGCTCATGCAGGCCGTCAGCGGCGACATGGAGGCCAAGGTCTCCTACGCCCCGCGCCGCAGCTGAGCCAACCCGCCATCCAGGGGGCAAGCGCAGTCGACGAGTCGAGCGCTCCCCACAGGCCGGAGCAACACTCCCGCTCCGCCCCCCCAGACAGACAGGGCCTCTGGATGGCCCCCAGGGGCCCTGTCTTCCCCTCCGCCTCACTCGGAGCCCTCCTCATGGCCGAAATCGCCTCAGCAGGCCGCACAGGCCCGTCTACGCCCGCATCCATCGTTTGGATGCCCCACCACGACTCCATGACCAGCCCTCGCGACACCGCGCACCCCACCATCGCCAGCGCCGCGCTACACACGCGCCACCCCGCCGCCATGCTCTGCGCTGTACCCTCGCAGCAACACCGCGATAGCCTCCGCCACTCCCCCGCCAGATCACCGCATCACTTGCGCGATACGCTGAGCAACCCCCGCGCCATACCCGCGCCAGACATCCGCAATATCAACTGCAATATTCGCGCTATTACATCGCCCTACCCGCGCATGCTGTTGCGCTCTAACGTGCGCATTACGAGCGCCCGGCTGTCGCCTGTACGGCCCCTTACTTGCGCATTGCTTGTGCCCGTATGTAGCCACTATGGCGCGGGTCTTGTTTTAGATGATGCGCACTGTCAAGCGCTCTGCTTGCGTTGTTCTTGCACCGACAGAGCGCGTTCATCGCACAGTTCTAGCGCCGTAGCTCCACATGCTCTAGCGCATGTGTCGCGCCAGACACGCGCGATTGTTGTTGCATATAGGCGTGAATGTGACGCTATACTGGCGCCCATGAACCCGCCACAGTTGCCCCATACCCGCGCCACACATCCGCACACCGCGCGCTCGACTGGCGCGACCGCTGCCAACGCCCTCAGCCGTGGAGGCCGATCGTGAGAATCATCGGCGTCTGCAACCAGAAGGGCGGGGTGGGCAAGACCACCACCGTCATGAACCTCGCGGCCGCGCTGTCCCGCGCTAACAATGTGCTCGTGGTCGACGTCGACCCGCAGCAGTCCGCAGCACGCTGGGCCGAGCGCGCGGGGGATGACCTTCCGTTCGACTTCGCCGCCGACGTCGACCCCAACAACATCATGGGATTGCGTGACCTCGACGGATACGACATCGTCCTCGTCGACACACCTGGCAGCCATGAGAACACCGGCGTTCTCACCGCAGTCCTGCAGGTCGCCGACTTCATCGTCCTGCCGCTCGAAGCGGCCACCATGGCCATCGAGTCCGTCGCGGACACGCTCGCCGAGCACATCATCCCGACTGGGGTGCCCTACCGACTCCTGCTGAACAAGATCGACACCCGCCGAGGCGGGCGGCGACTCGAGGACTGGGAAGAGCAGCTCGACACCGTCGAGTTCATCGAAGGACAGATCGGACTCCCGCGGTTCCAGCGTCACATCCGCCTGTCCGCGAGCATCGAGGACGCTCCCTACGACGGCAAGGTCGTCACGCAGTACACCGATTCCCGCAAGAACCAAGCAGCGATCTCCGACTACACCAGTGTCGCGTTGGAGCTCACATCGCTGTGGGCCAACCAGATGAAGGAGGCCTGACGTGGCACGCCAGGATCTCGGAAAACTCACCCGCCGCGCCGTGCCGACGCCGGCTCCCGCAGAACCCGTGGAGCCCACCGTCGACCAGGCTCCGCCCACCGAGCCCGTCCCTGCAGCGGCGGTCGAACCTGCGGCCGCTCCTGCGAAGAAGCAGGCGCCGCGCAAGCAGCCGACTCGCACGACCCGCGCGGAGGACGAAGACGGGGGAGAGGGGGAGGAGCGGGAGACCGCGACCAAGGGCGTCCCTGTCCACCTTCCGGTCCCGCTGAACGACCGACTGCAGGCGTACATGGCCAAGACGCGCAAGAGCCACCAGACGGTCCTCCTGGACGCCGTCTCGGCCACCTATAAGCGTCTTCCTGAACTGATCCGCCAGGCCACCGCCGGCGGAGAAGAGACTGACGAGGACTGGACGGATCTGTTCAACCGGCAGAAGCGTCCCGCCCCCGTCACTGATGCGGGGCCTCGCGTCAAGCACACCGTGCGCGTTGCCCCGTCGTACCGCGCGATCCTCGATCGCGTCACCGCTGAACTCGATGCTCCCTCCCGGAACTTCGTCATCATCACCGCCTACGAGGCATTCCTTCCGCCTCTCGAATAGACGGTGCGGTGTCCAGCTACAGCAGAAGACCAGCTGTCGCGACAGCGGTATATGAGACACTCACCGAACTGCTTAGACACCTACGCCACATCCGCCCACGTTGAAGGACTGACTTCCAATGACCACCACCACTGACCGCAAGAGCAAGCGCACGAAAGACACCACCGAGCAGGGCGAGCAGAAGCAAGGACTCACTCCTGCAGTCCTGCAGCCGACGAAGTCTCGCCGGCGCCCCGCGATCATCGCCCTCGGCATCGCGCTTGTCCTCCTCGGCGGAATCGGCGTGTGGTGGGTCACCACGAACCTCACCCGCACCGTCAGCGTCATGGCGACCAGCGTCGATGTCTCACGCGGGGAGACGATCACCACAGACGACCTCACGACCATCCAGCTCGCCGGCGGGCAGCAGGTCGACGCCGTCTCCGCCGCGGATGCCGCCGACCTCGTCGGAACCACCGCGCTGGTCGACCTGCCCGCTGGCACCCTCATCACGTCGGCCAACACCGGCGACACCCTCGCGGTGCCGTCCGGCTCCTCGATCGTGGGCGTCACGCTCACCCAGGCGCAGATGCCCGGCTACCAGCTCGCAGCAGGCGACAACGTCCGTGTCGTCGAGACCCCCGTCACTCAGGGCGACCCGCCCGTCGAAACCCCCAAGAGCTTCGACGCCACGGTGTTCACCGCCACCTACGACACTGAGACCCAGGTGTGGGTTGTCGACCTGGTCGTGCCGAACCGTGAAGCACCCGACATCGCCGCTCGTGCCGCCACCGGCCGTGTCGCGCTGGTCATCGACTCGACGGGGGAGTGACCCCGCATGGCGATCATCTTCCTTGCCAGCGCGTCCGGCGCCCCCGGCGTGACCACCGCCGCCGGCGCCCTGGCCCTCAACTGGTCCAAGCCCGTGATCCTCGTCGAGGCTGACACCACCAAGACCAGCAGCATCATCCCCGGACTCATCCGCGGGCAGGTCTACCACAGCACCGGACTGACCGAAGCGGCCGTCGCAGACCAGTACGGCGCTCTGACCCCTGACAAGCTCTGGGAGCAGACCGTCGAGCTCAGCCCCCGCTCAGTGCTCATCCCCGGCTTCAAGAGCCTGCAGGGCGCCGCCGGCGCGGGCCCCCACTTCTGGCGGGCACTGCTCGACGCGCTGCGACCCTACGAGTCCGCCGGTTACGACATCCTCGTCGACGGCGGGCGCCCCCACGTCAACGACCCTCGTCTCCCGCTACTGCGCGAGGCGGACAGCATCACCCTGTTCACCGATCGCACGTTGCCCTCCGTGGCAGCCGTGCTCGCACACTGGCGATCCCTCGACGAGAACCGCAACACCGTCCCCGAGTGGCTGCTGAACACGCTCAACGAGATCGGGCACGCCAGCTACGTGGATCTCCTCGTTACCGAACGCTCCACCACGCAGGAGACCTGGCCTCTCAAGACCGTCACCAAGCAGATCGGCATGAACCTGCTGGGCACCATCCCCTGGGATCCGAAGGGCGCCGCTATCTACTCGGTCGGCGCACCCACCCTCGGTGCCCAGCGCACCCCCTACTCGCGGGCCATCGGCGCACTGCTGCACAGCTACAGCGATGTCCTCAACACCCGCACATACACAACCACCGACTGGGAGGGACAGCAGTGAGCGACTCCACGCCCGACCCTGCAGACCTGGGCAACATCCCGTTCTTCACCGCGCCAGCACCGGCCACCGCGCCGGCACCGGCAACACCGCAGGCACCAACGACCGCACCGGCCGACACGGGCCTGCGCAACCTGGGACACGCCGCCGCGCACCTGACCCGTGCGGCGCAGCGGAACGCTCCGGCCGAAGCCGCCCCCACGACACCTGCTGCTCCGATCGTGCCGACACCGCCCTCCACCCCCGAACGGCCTGCACCCGAGGTCACTCCGCAAACCACCCTCGACGCGCGCAGCGATCTGCCCTGGGCCGACATCGCCGCCATTCGCGACGAGGTCTCCCGTGAGCTCGCCGCGGTATTCAGCGAGTCCATGGACATCACTGCCGAGCAGCGCGAGCAGACAGCGCAGGACCACATCGTTGACCGGGTCCGAGCTCGCGTCGACGACCAGACCCGACGCCCCGGCGAGGGCCGCTGGCCGGCGCCGATGCAGACCGCGATCCGGCAGGCCGTCTTCGACCAGCTGTTCCGCCTGGGTCGGCTGCAGCCGCTCGTCGACGAGCCCGACGTTGAGAACATCCACATCAACGGGTTCGACGACGTCTGGATCTCCTACGCGGACGGCCGCGTGGTCAAGTACCAGTACCCGATCGCCGAGAATGACCGTGAGCTCGAGCGAGAGATCAACCTGCTCGCCGCCCGCTCGGGTGAGGGCGGACGATCGTTCACGAGCGCCCGGCCGCGACTGCACATGGACCTGCCCGGCGGAGCGCGCCTGGCAGCGATCGCCGAACCCGTCGCCACCCGCCCCACGATCGTCATCCGTATCCACCGCCTCGTCGACGTCACCCTCGACCAGCTCGTGGAGCGCGGCACCATCACCCGCCAGGCGGCAGCCTTCCTCCGCGCGGCCGTCATCGCCGGGGTCTCCGTCGTCACCAGCGGCTTCCCCGGCGCAGGCAAGACCACACTGCTGCGCGCGCTCGCCGACTGCATCCCGGCCGAGGAGAAGATCGTCACAATCGAGATGGAGCGTGAGCTCTACCTTCACAAGATCAACGACCGCCACCCTCGAGTGGTCTCGCTCGAGGCGAAGCCGGGGGAGGGGGAGCGTGGCGCCGATGGGCGGCTGCCTGGTGAGATCACCCCCGAAGACCTGGTCTACGACACCCTCCGACTGGACACGCAGCGCTTCATCGTTGGTGAGGTCCGCGGGCCTGAGATCTACGCCATGATGCAGGCCATGCAGTCCGGTGTCGGGTCGCTGTCCACTCTGCACGCCGCCAGCGCAGACGACTCGATCGACCGCATGTCGGCGCTGATGCTGTCGCGCGGCAACAACACGACCCCCGTGTACGCCTACCGGATGATCGAGCAGAACATCAAGATCGTGGTGCAGATCTCGAAGATCATCGACCCCGCTACCGGCAAGCCCCGCCGCGTCGTCACCGAGATCGCCGAGATCCTGCCCGGCGAGGAGCAGAACAACTCCCGCCCTGTGGCTTCTCAGGTGTTCCGCTTCGACCGATCCACCGGCAGCCTCATCACCGCTGACATGCCATCGCCGCGGCTCCTCGAGGAGCTCAAGTTCTACGGCTTCGATCCCGCGAACCTGGGAGTGTGAGATGACTACCGCAACCCTCGCTCTGTGCATCATCGTCGCGGTGGCCGGCGCGATCCTGGTCATCCTCAGCGCCGCCCATAAGCCCAGCACCAGTGGGCTGCCCACGCGCAGCGCACTTCGCGGGAAGGCGACACGCGACTTCACCCGCACGCAGCAGATCCAGCTCGTCGGCGGCGCCGCGGTCGGTCTGGTGTTCGCGCTGATCACCGGATGGTGGCTGCTCGTGATCGCGGTGCCCGTCGCCGCTGTCGGCCTGCCATGGCTGCTGCAGAAGGGCCCCGAGGAGAACACGATCGCCAAGCTCGACGCCCTCGAGTCCTGGACCCGCAGCCTCGCCGGCCTCACCGTCTCCGGTGCCGGCCTCGAACGCACCATCGCCGCATCGCTGAGCAGCTGCCCCGAAGCGATCCGCCCACAGGTCACGCAGCTCGTCGCGCGCATCAACGCCCGGTGGACCACCACCGCGGCGCTGCAGGCGTTTGCCGACGATCTCAACGACGAGACCGCGGACGTGCTCGTGATGCATCTTCTCCGCAAGGCCGAGCTCCGCGGCTCCGGTCTCGCCGCCTCGCTCGAGGATCTCGCCAAGAGCATCTTCGAGCGGGTCAAGATGCGCCGACAGATCGAAGCCGACCGCGCCACCCCGCGCAACGAGGCCAGGTTCGTCGTCTACTTCACCGTCGCGCTGCTCGTACTTCTGGTCCTCGCCCAGCAGTACTCCGCCCCCTACGGCACCCCGATCGGTCAACTCCTGTTCGCCGCGTACCTCGTCAGCTACGCCCTCGTACTGCTGTGGATGCGACGCATCAGCCGCGGCGTGCCGGCACCCCGTCTGCTCGTTGCCTCCGAGAAAGCTGGTGAGAAGTGAACCTCGCACTAATCGTCCTCCCTGGCCTCGTCCTGGGGCTCGGCTTCGCGCTGGTCATCGCCGCACTGGTGCCCACCCAGCCCAGCCTCTCCGCAGCGCTCGATCGGATCGGCACCACCACCGTCGCCGCCGACCCCGCCTACGCCGCCACCCTTGAGAACCGGGTAGGCTCAGCCGTCCTCCGTCGCGTCGGCGACAGCCCCTCGCTCAAGATCCCCACCCGCGATCTGCGCCTGATCGGCATGAGCGTCAACCGGTTCCTGTACCAGAAGGTGCTCTCCGCCGGCCTCGGCCTCATCGCCCCCATCGCGATCGGACTGATCTTCCAAGTCCTCGGCCTGACCGCGTTCTACATCCCCGCACTGTTCGGCATCCCCCTCGCCATCGGCGGCTGGTACCTGCCCAACCTGCTCGTCCGCGACCAAGCCGAAGCCGCCCGCAAGGAGTTCTCCCGCTCGGTCGCCGTCTACATGGAGCTCGTCGGATCCGAACGCATCAGCGGCGCCCCTCCCGGCAAAGCCCTCGAGTCCGCAGCCCAAGTCGGACGCAACTGGGCCTTCGTCCGTATCCGCCAAACCCTCACCGAAGCCCGCTACGCCGGTACCGCCCCCTGGGACGCGCTCGAGCAGCTCTCCGTCGAGATCAACGTCCCCGACCTGGGTGAAATCGCCAAGGTGATCAGGCTCTCAGGGGAGCAAGGAGCATCGGTATATGAGACACTCAGGGCACGGGGGCAGAACCTCCGGGACCGACTTCTGAATGACGAAGTGACGGAGGCGAACAAAGCAACCAACAAGATGACCATCCCGATGACCCTCACCGGCGTCCTCTTCATGCTCCTCCTCGGCACACCGTTCGTTCTCAACGCTTTCTTCTGAAAGGTTGTTTATCCACCGATGTCCGCGAAGGCTCCAAACCGGGGCCTATACCTAGTAGACCAAGCACCACCCACCCAGAGAGAGAAAGGAACCAGGATCCTATGTCGACCCTGAGCCGAGAGTTCCTGTCCCGCATGCGCGGGCGGGCAGCTCGCTTCACCGAAGAGCCCGAACGTGGCTCCATCACCCTCGAGCAGGTCATCTGGACCGCCGGGATCGCGCTCGCCGCGGTGGCCGTCGTGGCGATCATCGTCACCGCGATCAACGCCTACGCCGGTCAGATCCCCACCGGCTGAAAGAGCCACCCGCAGATGGTCCGCACCACCAACCCCGGTCACCGGCAGCGCCTCAGAGAAGCGCTCGCCGGTGATCGGGGTGCGGCCACGCTGCAGAACACGATCATCGCCCCGGTACTGCTGCTCGTCCTCGCGGTCTTCCTGCACCTGGGCATCATCCTTCACGCCAACAACCTCGCCCACGCCGCCGCCACCAGCGCCTACAACGCCGCCCGCGCCTACAACGCCAGCGGAACAGACGGCTCCACCGCCGGCCTCGCTGTCCTGAACCAGTCCGGCTCACCGATCAGCGGCGCGTCCGTCGCGGTCGACCGCGGCGCCAACACCGTGACAGTGACCGTCACCGGCAACGCCCCCTCCTTCGTCCCCGGACTGACCACCAACATCGACGTCACCGTGACCGGCCCCACTGAAAGGTGGGTCAACTGATGCGCACCATCCGCACCCTCATTGCCAAGCTCCGCGACGACCGCGGCTCCGCCGGCCTCGAGATCGCCATCCTCGCCCCGGCCCTCGCCGCCGTGCTCGTGCTGCTCGCAGCTTCCGGACGTCTCGCTCTGGCCGGCAATGCCGTCGAGTCCGCAGCGTCAGCCGCAGCTCGCGAAGCCTCGCTCGCGCGCACCACAGCCGAGGCGCAGGAAGCCGCCGAAGACATGGCGCGGATCTCGATGGAACAGTCCGGCGTCAACTGCACCACCCTCTCCGTCAACATCGACGCCTCTGGCCTGAGCGCCCCGATCGGGACCACCGGCCGAGTCAGTGCGACCGTCTCCTGCACCGTCGCACTCAGCGACGCCGCCATGATCGGCCTCCCCGGCACCCGCGACCTCACAGGCACCGCTGCTTCTCCGGTCGACGCCTACAGGGAGCGGCGATGAAAACCATGATCCAGAGGCTCCAAGCCAAGTTCCGTGACGACAAGGGCGTCGCGACGATCTACTTCGTCATCATGACCGTCGCGTTCCTCGCGATCGTCGGACTCGTCGTCGACGGCGCCGGCAAGGTGCAAGCCAACCAGCAGGCCTACACCACCGCAGCCAGTGCCGCCCGAGCCGCAGCGAACGCGGTCAGCGGCCAAGCGATCATCGACGGCACCACCGCGATCGACAGCAACCGAGCCGTCAGCGCCGCCAACGGCTACCTCGCCGCCGCTGGCGTCGGAGGAAGCGTCGCCGTCAGCGGCGACCGCATCACCGTCACCGTCGACACCGACTACTCGGCAACCTTCCTCCCCGTGCCGTTCCCCGTCCAAGCCACAGCCACCGCAGAGCTGATCACCCAATAGGAGCCCCACCATGAGCATCAAGCGCCTCGCCATCGCCGGCATCATCGCCGCCGCACTGACGCTGACCGCATGCACGGGCACCGGCAACCAGAACCCCACCGCCAGCCCCACAGACACCCCGACCCCCACGCCTACCGCCAGCAACGCACAGGTTCCGCCGCCGGCGAGCGAGGATGAGGCGATCACCGCAGCGGAGACCGTGCTGACCCAGTACTTCGTCACACGGGGCGAGGTCAACGCAGCTGGTGGTACCGATACTGCGCCGCTTGAGGCGTGGGCGACCGGGCGAGCTCTCGAGGTCGCTGTCAACGATGCAGCTGGCATCGCAGAGGGGCCGATTCTCAACGTCGACCAGGTGAACGTCGAAGGCCCCGCAACCACAGAGGGAGCGATCAAGTACGAAACGGTTGCTTCCTACGGGCAGGAGTGGGAAGGCATCGAGAACGGTCTTGTCACGATCAATGCCTGCCAGGACGCGAGCGAGTACAAGGTCTGGGCTAGCGACGGGTCGGAGGCCATGCGCCCCGAAGCTCGCAGCACCTTCGACTACCAGGTCGTCTACGACAGCGAGAGCGAGACCTGGCTGGTTTACAACCTGATCAGTCTGGGGGAGAGCTGCTGACCGTAGCTCGGGAGATCGCATGCTGAAACGACTAGTCACCGCCCTTGCCTCGATCGCCTTGATCGCAGGCACCTTGATGGCCACGGCTGCGCCTGCTAATGCTGCCGGTGGTGTTTGGTGTGACCCGGAGTCTTCGCGTTGCTACCTCACGATCTCGATACCTTCGGATCCGGCGCCGAACCCGGACAGCAACGGGTGGACCCCTGGCGCACCGACCTGCTACTACGAGAACTCGCAGTCTGGCCTTCTGCAGCTGGGCTGGACCGAGGATCAGATTCGAGTGTTCGAGGGCGGCACCTACCAGCGCTTCTACGCGATCATCGACTGCGGTGGATCCGACTCGTACTGGTCGAACACGCGGCAGTGCTACGTCTTTATGAAGGACGGCGTATGGCCGGCCCGCCCGCCGGGCTACTCGCAGGAGGCCGGCTACTACGGCTGCATCATGTTCAACCCGACGCCCGGTGGATCGCCGGGCCTGGGCACGGAGAGCAACTTCTGGGGTGAGACGGTCCCGCCGGGGCTGCGGGTGCTCACTCCGGGTGCCGCTGCTCAACAGCTCATCTCCACGTTCGCCCTGCGCGGCATCGACATCGGCATGGCTCCCGAGGTCAACCCGGAATGGGGTCACCGTCGCGGCTACGTCGGGGTGCCGATCTGGCTCTGGGTCAACAACCCCGAGCCCCTGACCTGGGGCCCCTATACGGAGACCGCGACGCTGGGTGGGCAGACGATCACGGCGACCGCTCAGGCCACGTCCGTTCGCTGGCAGATGGGCGACGGCGCGTCGACGACCTGCGGCAACACCGGCACCCCGTACAACGTCGGCTACGGCATGACGACGTCGCCGACCTGCGGTTACCAGTACACGTCGACCTCGAGCCGGAACCCCGGCGATCGCTTCACGGTCACGGCCACGACGAACTGGACCGTGACGTGGACCTCTCTCGCCGGCCCCGGCGGCACCATCAACCTGACCACCAACAGCGCAGTCGACCTCGAGGTCAACGAGCTGCAGACGGTCATCGTCCCCTGACCCCCAAGGAGGCATCATGAACCGCATCGGAAAGGGCCTCGGGTCGCTGATCCTGCTCGCCGTGCTCCTGGTCGGTATCCCCGCCGGGCTCGTGTTCTTCGCCGGCAACCCGCTGCCGTCGTGGGACGAGCTCGTGGCCGGGTTCACGATGCGCGACTACACCGGATCCTTCCTGATCGGGACGATCATGCCGATCGTCGCGTGGATCGCGTGGGCGACCTTCGCTGTCGGCTTCCTCGCCGAGCTGCCCGCGCAGCTGCGCGGCGTGCCGCGGCCGCGGATCCCTGGCCTCGGCGTCCAGCAGAAGGTCATGGGCGGTCTGCTCGCCGCAGTCATCGCACTGTTCTCGCCCGCGGCCGCGTTTGCGTCAGAGGTACCCACACAGCCTTCGGTGTCGATGAGCACCTCTGTCGTCTCGGTTGCGACCACCGAGGCTGCGACTGAGGAGGCCCCTGTCGTCGAGGCAGGCCCGCAGTACGTGGTGACGGGTACGGACACACTCGCCCGGATCGCGGAGAGCACGCTGGGCGACCGCAGCCGCGCTGCAGAGATCTCCGCGCTCAACCTCGGTGTGCAGCAGGCCGATGGGGGAGCGCTGACCGCATCGGGATGGCTGCAGGAGGGATGGGTGCTCCCCCTGCCGGCAGACGCCGTCGTGCCAGCCGCAGCGGATGTCGCGGCAGCGCCTGCAAGCGCCGAGGCGGAGACGGTCACCGAGATCACCTACGAGCAGCGTGCCATCGTCTCCGGCGACACCCTGTGGGACATCGCGGCCGAGGAGCTCGGCGACGGTACCCGCTACCCCGAGATCTTCGAGGCCTCGAAAGACATCGTTCAGCCTGGCGGCGGCACCATCACCGATCCGAACTGGATCTACCCCGGCCAGCAGGTCAACATCCCCGTGGCCACCGTCGTCCCCATCGCTCCGACCGACGACGCGGCGGGCACCACCGGCAGCACTGGCTCGATCGACACGGACGAGGGCGCTGCCGGCGCCGTCGACGTCGACGCAGACGAGGGTGCTGGTGCCGCGGGTGCTGGCGGCGGCGCCGACGAAGGCGCTGGCGCGTCGGGTGCGGATGCCGCGGCCGAGGACGAGGCCACAAGCGGTCTGGGGTTCACCACGGATGCCACCCAGGCGCCCGCCGACGAGGCGCCCGTCGACGAGGCTGCAGCTCCGGCCGCGGCCGTCGACGTCGACGAGGACGACACGAGCGGCATTGAGGACTACTTCCAGGTCGCCACCATCGGAGGCATCGGCGCCACACTCGCCGCCGGCCTCCTCACCCTCCTCGGGTGGCGGCGTCTCAAGCAGCGCCGCGACCGCAAGCCCCGCCAGCGGATCGCGATGCCCGACGAGACGGTGTCCTCCGTGGAGCTCGAGCTGCGCGCCGTGGAGAACCCGCTGGGCGCCGAGGCGGTCGACACAGCCCTGCGCCACCTGGCCGTGTGGGCGCAGGAAACCGGCAGCCGGCTCCCCGCGCTGTACGCCCTCCGCCTCGATGAGAGCTCGGTCGCCGTCTACCTCGACGAGCCGACCGACCTTCCGGCACCGTTCACCCAGTACGACCCCGAAGACAAGCTCGCTTGGATGGTCGCGCTGACCGACCTCGAGCCTCTCGACACGGTCCCGTCCGCGCCGTACCCGGCGCTGGTCATGCTCGGCCACGACGACAACAACGGGCACATCTTCGTCGACCTGGAACGGATCGGTGCGCTCAACGTCACCGGCGCCACCGGAGAGCTGCGCCAGGGCGTGCTTACCGCCATCGCGATCGAGCTCGCCGCGAACACCTGGTCTGAGGACGTCCAGGTCACCCTCGTCGGCGTCGGCGATCGCCTCCCGCTCGCGCTCGGCAGCGGCCGCGGGCGTCACGTCGAGGACACCGACACGCTGCTGCGCAACCTGCACGGACAGGCCGCGGCGGTCGAAGCTGCTCTCGCTGAGCTCGGCGTCGACGGGCTCGAGCAGGCACGTACTACCGGAGCGGATGCGGAGGCCTGGGCGCCGGAAATCATCATCCTCGGCGACAACCCGGACGAAGCCACCCGTGAAGCCATCAGCGAGCTGGTCACCCGGATCCCGCGGGTCGGTATCGCAGCTGTCAGCGCCGGCCACCTGACGGGCAGCTGGAACCTGGCACTCACCGAGGACCGTCGAGCTCAGCTCGAGATCCCCGGCACCGGCGTCGCCATCCCGATCACCCCGCAGCTTGTCGGCACGCGCGAGTACAACGAGATCCTCGCGCTGTTCGACGTCGCCACAGAGGGCGCCGCTACCGGCGTCGCGCTCGACGACGAACTCGAGCTCGACGAGATCCCCGCCGCTGCAGTCGAAGCCGACGAGGTCGAAGCCGAGCAGCTCCCGCTCGTCGACGAGCCCGACGTCGAGATCTCCGAGCCTGTCGCCGCCGAGAAGGAGGCGGAGATCTCCGAGGCGGACGAGGCAGCACCCGCCGCCGTCGACGAGGAGCCGGCGGAGACCGTCACGGTCGACCTGGTCGACGAGGAGGCCGCGGCCGAGCACGACGAGCCGCTCGCGGCGATCACACCGCTGCACCGTGGGCCGTACCTGCAGCTGCTCGGACCCGTCGAGGTTCGCGGCGCGCGTGGAGAGGCGCCGGTGAACCCGAACACCGCCGCGCAGTGGCGATCGGCAATCCGCAAGGGGACCGAGCTGGTCGCGTTCTTGTCGGTGAACCCGAACGCCACCGCCGAGCAGGTACACGCCGTGTTCTGGCCCGGCCAGATCGCCTCGGGCAAGAAGGCAAACGACGACCGCAACGGGCTGACCTCCAAGACTCGCCGCTGGCTCGGACAGAACGATGACGGCGAGCTCTATGTGCCGCTCGTGACGACGGGGGAGTACCGGCTGCACGAGGACGTCCGCTCCGACTGGCAGGACTTCCTCGGTCTCATCGGTGACGAGATCTCTGACACCCCCACCGACCGGCTGCTCGCTGCGCTCGAGCTCGTCAAGGGACAGCCCATCAGCGGCGTCCCCGACAAGCGCTACGTGTTCGCCGACCGGCTGCGCAACGAAATGATCGCGACCATTGGCGACGTCGCCCATGAGGTAGCCACCCGCAGCCTGTCCACAGGGAAGGTCCGACACGCACGCCTCGCCTCCGCGATCGGACGCATGGTCGACCCCATCAACGAGGTCTTCTGGCGTGACGGTCTGCGCGCCGAGCACCAGGCAGGCGACCACGCCGGCGTCGAGCGACTGATCACGCAGCTCGAGCAGAACCTTGCCGCCGTCGACGAGGACTACGAGCCCGACACCGAGACGCAGTCCCTCATCGCTCAGCTGCGACAGCGCCACGCGATCGCCAGCTGACCCATGACCACAACTCGTGAGGCCCCCCAAAGCGCGCGCGCGGGACGTTTCCCGGCGTTGCGGTACCCGCTCGCGGCTGTGGGGGGCTTCGCTCTGTCAGCGGCCATCACAGCGCCCCTGAGCCCCGATCTCGGGCTCACGGTCGGCAGTTGGGTCATGATCAGCGTCTACAGCGTCTACGGGGCGCTCCTGGCGCGCACGGACCTGCAGGAGCGTCGACTGCCCGACGCGCTCACACTCACGCTCGCCGCCTTCCTGACGGGCACCGTCCTCGCTCTCGCGATCACTGCCGGCGCCGGCGGTGCAGCGATCTCTGCAATCAGCGGCGCACTCGGCCTCGCGGTGTTGCTGGCAGCGTTCGGGCTGCTCGGGCAAGTCGGTTTCGGTGACGTGAAACTCGCTCTCAGCGTGGGGCTGCTCACCGGGTGGCACACCTGGTACTTCCCGTTCATCGCAATCGCGGTCGCCTACGTCCTCGCGTTCCCCCACGCGATCATCGCGGCGGTGCGACGCAAGCACGGACACGAGAGCACGGACCTCCCGTTCGGCCCCTACATGATCGCCGCCGGCCTGGTCGTCGCGATCGTCGCCACCCTCGCCACCCTCGCCAGCTGAATGTCCGACGAGTACTACAGCCCCGAAGGGGAGTACCTACGGCGCGTGCTGCGGCGCAGGCGCGCGCGGACCGAAGTCGCGGCCGCGGGCTGGTTCGGCCGCAGACGCGCACGCGACCAGCTCCGTGAGCTCGAAGAGAGCGACGGCCTCGACGATGCAGCACAGCGATGGGCGCGTTCGATGCTGCTGACCGAGATCGCGAACGCCTGGGCGCGGACCTCCCGGCATTCCAACGAGTGGCATCCGCGACTGCTCGAGCACCTTCCGGGCCTCGCCGAGGAGGCCGCGGCCGAGGCTGTGCTGCAGGCCGGTGACGACGAGTTGCTCCACCCGCTGCTCACCGCCGCGGCCGCGGAACAGCTCGCGCGTGAGAACGTCGATCGGGTGAGGCGCGTGGTGGACGACCCGACCATCTACCTGCTGCGCACCACGACGCCAGAGGGGAACCCGATGACCGTGCTGCAGCACGCTGCGAGCGGTCTGCGTGGACGATTCGCCGTCGATCCCTTCGACGGGTTCGGTGACGTGTTCTCGAAGCCCTACGACATCCCGTCGATCAACCCGGACAACCCGCACGACGATGGCAACCGCTGGGAGCTGTACGCGGGTCTCGGCATCGGGCGTCGCCTGTACCTCTCCGCGGCCGACCTCCACCCACACGTCCGCTGGCGTGCCGGTATCCAGAGCCCCTATGCGGCGCCGCTGCGCACCAGGCTGCACGACGCCGACCCGTACCACTGGGGGGCGAGCTGCACCTGGTGCAACGAGCGGCGGATCATCTGGCGCGAAGCCGACCCGACCAAGCTCGCCGAACACCCCATCACGCCGGCGCCGGCCGCGATCGCCCCCCGGATCATCGAAGTCATCACCAGCTCGAGGTAGCAGAGGGTCATCCTCCGTGGATGCTCGCGCCGACGAAGACCGGGGGAGAGGCCACCTGTGGCAGCGCCTCCTCACGGCCGCACACCACGCACGCCAACGCGGCAGGGCGATCGCGCATCACCACACCGCAGCAATGCGGCTGGGTGCCGGCTGCCAGCCAGTCGTGGACCATCCTGCGAAGCTACGCCCCCGCGCGGCCGCGAGCATCGACTTCTCCACAGCACGTTCCCCAGACAGGTGATTTGTGGCACAATACCTATATGGGAATCGAGTGGCCGGAGTCAGCTGACAAGCACGACATCCCCCACGCTGACGCTCTCTACGCAATGCAGAACGCGACCTACACGAGCACCAAGGTCAAGATCAACGACGGCGACACCCGCAACCAGCGTCGCGTCTTCATCGGCCCACAGCACGCACAGACCGATCGGCTGATCGAAGTGCTCATTGAACTCAAGCCCGGCGGCAACTTCGTCGTCTACCACGTCATGCCGCTGGGCGCCTACTACCGCCGACAGATGGAGGAGGAGAACGAATGACCCTCAGCAAGAAGGACCAGGAGCGCTACGCCACCCTCGCCGCGCTCGAAGAGCAGCCCACCGGCGCGTCAACGCCGGGGGATAGCGCCCACGGCGCCGACGCCGCAGCCATCGGGCAGCAGCTCCTCCTCGAGGCCCTCGGAAGCACACAGGCTGTCGCACGGGCCGTCGGAGGACGACCCCGCGTCGGCGGCACGGCCGCGGGATCCGGCGCGTCCCCGACGATCCGCACCCGCGTCACCCCGACCCGCAAGCGCGAGGTCGACCAGCTGCGCGCGCAGCTGGGGATGAAGACCGACTCCGACGTCGTCCGAGCCGCCCTCGACGAGTACGTGCAACGGCACCTGCAAGCCAGCGCATGACAGCGGGGAATGTCGGAGACGACCACTAGGGTCCGCCCATGCGCGTCATCGGAACCATCCGCAGCACCGCCACAGAGCGGATCACCGTCGAGGCCGGCAGCTACCAGGAAGCGCGCGAGATGCTCGAAGCGCAGATCCCCGAAGGCCACGAACTCATCGCCATCCGCACCGACGACACCGACGCCAGCTGACCATGGGCACACTCGCAGACTCGATACCCGCAGCTCACGCGCGAAGCGCCTGGGCTGCGGGTATCGAGCCCCTGCGTGAGGCGTTCCCACTCCACGCCGACAAGCTCGTCCGCGCGATCGCGTACTCCTACATCGAGCCCCTCCCGACACCGATCTTCATCATCGGGGGAACCCCCACAACCCGAGACGCGCTCGCCGACGCACTCGCCGAGCTCGCCGGCGAGATCGAACGACCACACATCGACCCCCTCACGTTCGCAGGAGTCCGACGTGCCGTCGTGCCCGGCAGGCCACTGGTCCTCACCAGCGCCCCCCACGTCAGCCCCCGCGCACCACTCAGCGCGCTCGACGAGATCGAGATCGAGAGCTTCGTCTCATTCGCCACCCCACTCAGCAAGGCCTCCGCGCTGATCATCGCCAGCTCTCAGACAATTCAGCCGCTCAGCGCCGAGCGCTCCATCACCATCGAGCTTCCCCAGCGTCCGCGCAGCCTTCAACCGCTCCGCTCGCTGGGAAGTGAACCCGCCGCTGCCGGCCGACGCATCATCGCGAGCTATCTGCAGCAGAACGCGCCCCACCTGGATCTCGACCCTCATGGGATCAACATCGCCCGACATCCCGACTTCGCCAAGCCCCGGCGCCTCGACGCCGCGTTCTACCTCGGCGACACGATCCTGAGCACCCTCGGCCTCGATGCTCCCGCCCAGCCCGCGACGTCATGGCTCGGCGAGGACGACCAAATCATCTGGGCCCTACGCGAGGCCGTCAGATACCTGCTCGCCAACGGCGGCGAGCTCACCGACAACGCCAGCCAGACCAAGGAGTGGGTGATCGGACGCACCGACCACCGCTACCTGTATATCCGCCCCACCGAAGCGCTGCCCTTCATCCGGGCCGCGCACGGTGACCCCACCCTCAGCATCAAAGCGATCACCACGACACTGCGCCGGCTACATCTGATCGGCACCAAGACCGGAACCGTGACCGCGCGAATCGGTGGAGAACCCACCCGCGTCTGGAAGATCCCCGCCGATCGAGAGATCTAGCGCGACACGCCGAGCTCAGCGAGCGAAGACGGGCCACACCACCCGAGGAATCCACTCCGAGGAAGCGTCGGATGACACACAACCCTCGTCGACGCAGCAGTATTGCTCGCACGTCGCTGTAACAGCAAAGCCCGACTCGCGCGCAGTGGTACACAATTGAGGTGTACCAACGAAATTAGCGCTGACCTGGGGTTTCATTACCTCTGGTACCCCTGCCGATTCGCAAGGTGTACCAAGCATTTTTGCCTTCTGATCAGTGTTTTTATCGCGTTTGGTACACCTGGTACACCTTTTCAGCGGCAGCCCTCACACATGCGCGCCCGCGCGAGGCGTAAAAGGTGTACCAACAGCGAAGCCAAACTTTTTTCGGGAACCGATGTCCGCGAAGCGTCCGAGGCTGGGCCTATACCTGGCATGAGAGCTCAGAGCCGTCTGCGCGACGCACCGAACCAATCCGTGATTCTGAATCAGCTACGTGCTAGAAACAGGGCATGCCAGCCAGAGCGAAGCCAGGACGTCGTTCATACGGCCCTCGCGCCGTCAGGACGGTTCGATATCCGGAGGCCTACGACCCGATCCTCGAACGCCTCGCTGCGGAGTCTGGGATCCCCCTCAGCAGCTGGCTTGCGCTGGCTGTCTCACAGCAGGCCGGGCTTGAGATCCCGGACTACGTCAAGGACGAGTTGGAAAAGGCGGCGCGCGAGCGCGCTACGCGCGAGGCAGAACAGGAGCTCGACATGCTCGACATGCCAAAGTCCGCGTAGAAAGACTCAACCCCCTCCGGTCTGCCAACCATCGGGGGTCTTGAGTGCTTTTGGGTCACAGCCTCCTGCCAGAGGCTGATCAAGTTACTGATGCTGAGTCAGTCAATCCATGATCGGATGTTCATGATTATAGCCGCGATATTGCGGATGTCTAGCGTTGGTGTGGCCGTCGTGTCGCACACGCTGGGCGCTGCAGCGTGCACCCGAGGGGGTGTGCTGCAGCGATGACGCTTGAGTACACCGGCACGTCGACGGCTACGAACTCTCTCGATCGTGTTCTCGAGGCCCTGGACCGGGGCGGGTGGAAGCCCCGCCGGCAGGGAAGCCAGCACATGGCGCTGTGCCCAGTGCACGGCGACGCGATGCCGTCGCTGAGCATCCGCTACGACCGCACCGGCGGCAAGGTGATGTTGCACTGCTTCGGCTGCGGCGATGCCTTCGATCTCCGCGACGTGTGCGGCGCGCTCGGCCTGACCGTCAGCGACCTGTTCGACGCACCGCTGCCCGCCGATCGCCGCACCGGCTCGCGCACCCCGCGGGCGAAGCGGCCCTCGCTGCCGCCGCGGCTGACGCAAGATGAGCTCGCCCCCAAGACTCCGGATCTGACGGGCGCGACATGGCGCCAGGTCAAGGTCTACGAGTACGTCGACGACAACGGCGTCGTCCTGCAGCGCGTGCACCGCGAAGAGACCACCCTGGACGGACAGCGGCACAAGAGGTTCACGCAGAGCTACCGTGGCGCCAACGGCCGGTGGGTCAAGCGCAAGCCCGAAGGCTTTGCGCCCCTCCTGTACAACCTCGCCGCGATCCGCGCAGCGGTCGCCGCCGGCGGCGACGTGTGGCTGCTCGAGGGGGAGAAGGACGCCGACAGCGCGATCGCCGAGGCCCTGGCCGCGACGACGAACGCCGGCGGTGCCACGGCGTTCCCCGCCGAGCTGCTCGAGCAGTTCCGCGGCGCCACCGTCAACCTGGTCGTCGACAACGATCCCGCCGGCGCACAGCGGGCCGCGGCGGTCGGCGCGCAGCTGGCGGAGCTGGGCATCCCGGCACGGATCTACCTGCCCAACCTCGACGACCGCAAGTCGGACTTCACCGACCACATGGACGCCGGCGGCACCGTCGCTACGCTCGTCGAGATCTCCGTCGACGACGCCCGCGCCATGGTCGCCGCGGCCGAGGCAGACAAGCTCGTCCACGGCCGCACCGGCGTCGCCGTGTGCCTCAAGGAAGCGACTGCCCAGCTTGAGCAGAACCAGCAGGACCGGGCAACCTCCGAGCAGCACGCCGAGGCGTGGGCGCGCGAGTCCCTCAACCGCCTCGAGCGGATCCACGCGATCAACCCGGACCTGACCGCGGAGCAACTCAGCGACCGGGGCCGCGTCGCCCTGACCGAGCACGCGGCCGCGGTCGCGGAGGGCGCGCGGATCTCCCGCGACACCTACATCGTCGCAGGTCTCGACGTGCCCCAAGCGGTCGCCTCCTCCGTGGTCGCAACCCGCCCCGTCGTCGACGAGCAGCAGCCGGCAGAGACTATCGAGATCACCCCCTCCGCACCCCTCACGCAGACCGGCAGCGGCGGCGGGGGAGTGTTCTTCGGCAACGACAACCCCGAGGACCAGCCCGAGAAGCGCCCCTTCATCCGAGGCAACCACTACGGCGTGGTTGAGGGGCAGACCGTGCTCATCAAGCACACCCCCGGCGACGAGGACGACCAGTACCATCGGGTCATGCACGGCTGGGCAGAGGTCCAGACAGTCGCCATCGAAGACGACGGCACGGACAACGAGATCGCTCGCCCCCCGCACCTGTACGTGATCAAGTTCTCCCGGTGGGTCCGCAACGATCGCGGCTACCCGATCCGCGACAAGGAGACCGGCCAGTTCCAGACCGAGTCGGTGGTGCTCAAGTACACCGAAGACCAGATCCGCGACGGGTCATGGTCCAAGGCGATGCCCTGGCCTGGGTTCCTCGAGTCGAACAGCCGCCGCGGCGCGGATCAGGCATGGGATGCGATGAACGCGATCAAGCCGCCGCGGAACAACAGCATCGTGCACACCACGGTCGGATGGCGCACCACCGACACCGGCGACTACTTCGTGCACGCGACCGGCGCGATCGCCAAGAACGGCGCGCTCGGCGTCGAGGTCGACGTCGCGACGACCTCCGAAATCTACGCGATGCCCGAGCCGACCACCGACCGCGACCAGCTGCGCCAGGCGTGGCTCGACGGCACCGTGGCGCTGCGGGAATCCGAGCTGCCCGCCCGTGTGATCGCACCGCTGCTCGGCCACTCCTGGACCGCCCCGGTCCTGCCTGGCCCGATCTTGCTGCACCTGGTGGGCGGGTTCGCTTCCTACAAGACCTCACACAGCCGTCTGGCCGTGCAGTACTTCGCCCCGAACCTCACCCACAACACCAAGGGCCTGATCTCCGGCGCATCCGGCGGATCCACCGCGATCGGCCTGCAGCGCCCCCTCTCCGCGATCAGCAACGTGCCGGTGATCGTCGACGACTTCGCCCCGGACGGCAACGCCAGCGACGCGATCCGCCGCATCAGCACCCTGGGCCGCACCGTGTTCAACGGCATCGGTCGCATCCGCGGCAAGCAGCGCGGCGGCGCCGAGGCCGACCGCCCGATCCTCGCCAGCATCATCACGTCCGGCGAACTCTCCGCCCAGGGCTCCGCCGACTCCCGCATTGTCAACCTCCCGCTGGATCCCGCCACGCTCAAGAACGGCGGCGTGATCTTCGGTCGCCTCGAGTCCAAGCGCGCCCGCCACGCTCGCGCGCTCATCGGTGCTTCGCTCGTGCAGTGGACGGCCGCGCGCCGTCAGCAGCTCGTCGACGACTTCACCGAGGCCGAAGAGGACAGCGAGCACCGCCTGTGCACGCAGGCCTACTGGCGTGAGGCCATCCCCCGCCAGAACGGGCACGCGGGCCTCCACGACCGCCTCGTGCAGTCTGCCGTGGTCCTGGACCGCGGCATCATGATCATGCTGATGATGCTCCGCGACCTCGACGTCATCAGCGACGACGAGGCCCGCGACTTCTACGGGTGGGCGCGAGCGGGCATCGCCGAGGCGATCAGTCTGCAGGACTCGTCCGCATCCGACCCCGCCGAGCAACTCATGGAGTACCTGCGCGAGGCGATCGCCAACGGCAACGCTCACCTAGCCGGCATGGACGGCACAGTCCCCGACGATGCGAGCTCGCTGGGGTGGGCCGACCAGTCCACCGGAATGAACCCGCAGTGGCGCCCCAACGGGCAGCGCGTCGGCGTCATCAACAAAGACCGCCTCTACCTGTTCCCGACGACGGCCGTCGCCGTGGCCCGTCAGATGTCGCAGCGCGCCGATGAAGCGTTCAGCGACACCAAGACCTCGCTCTCCTCGTCGATGCTCTCCCACGGCTGGCTCATCGCGGACGGCGCCGGCAAGCGCAGCGTCGTCCGCCGCACCGGACGGTCGATGCAGCACCGCGTGTGGGACATCCCACTGTCCGCGCTCACCGGCAGCGGCCCCGACACCCCGAACGACGACACCGGCCTGGACGGGGGAGAAGGCCCCCAGACGCCGCCCGAGAACGACATCCCGTCGCTGTTCGAGGCGCCCAAGGTCGACGAGGCCACAACCACCCCCGAGGCGCCCGCACAGCCCGCCGTGACCGAGCCCCAGCAGCCTGCATCCGCAGAATCACCCGCCGCGCCTGCCCCCCGACCGGCAGCGCCCGCACAGCCCGCCGTCGCGACGTCGGCCGAGGACTTCCGTGCACCGCTCGGCGTGCTCCACACGGACGGGCTGTGGCTGTCCACGGGCGAGCTGATCACCATCCGCGGTCAGCTCGAGCACGCCGGCCAGCTCGCGCAGCTCGCCACCGACCTCAACCTGGGCACCCGCATCAACCAGGGCACCAACGGGGCGCGCAAGACCGAGCGCGGCCAGATCTTCCTCACCATGGAAGCCGCTCTCGCTCTCGGACTCCCGCTGGACACCCTGCCCGAGTCCACCGACTCCGACTACGGCAAGCTGCTGCGCGAAGCCACCAAGGGGCACCCGTTCATCACCATGGCGACCGAGACCGGATTCTCGCTCAGCGGCGACGGATCCATGGCCGGCAGCATCGACATCTGGCGCGAGGATGACCGCCGGATCGGCGCGCACATCGCCCTCATCCCTGCCCAGGACTTTCGCTTCATCAGCACGATCCTCGACGGCGACCCAGACCCCGCGACCATCGCCCGTCGCCTGGGGAAGTTCACCGCGGCGCTCAAGTTCCCCTACCGCAGCAGCGCCGGCACCACCGGCACCAAGCTCATGCGCGCGCTGCTGCCCCGCGACAAGCACGACGAGATCTACTACCCACAGGACCGCCCCGGCCCGGTCAAGGACCAGATGATGGCCGAGGGTGACTTCAACTGGCAGCGCAAGCTCTTCGGCGACGAGCTCGAGCAGCGCTGGGTACACGGCTTCGACCGTGGAGGCTCCTACCTCGCCGCCGCGAGCACCGAGGTCGGCGTCGGAGCCCCCACCCACTACGACGGCCCGCTGCAATTCACCAAGGCCACGAACAAGCCCGGCTACTGGCTGATCACCGCACCGGAACCCGGCAGCTGGCTGATGCCCGACATCTTCGCCGCCCAAGGCATCGTCCGTGACGGGTTCACCGGATCGCAGATCTGGGTCACCACCCCCACGCTCGAGCTCGCGAGCGAAATGGGCCTCGAGCTCGAGATCCACGAAGCCTGGCTGTGGGACCGCAAAGCCAAGGTCTTCGAGGCCTGGTACAAGCGGGTCCGCGACGCCCGCACCACCCTCGACACCACCGACGTCGACGACCAGGCCGCTCGTGACCTCCTCAAGATCGTCTACGCGGCCGCGATCGGCATGCTCGACTACCGCGGCGACCACGACACCCTCGCCGTGTGGGCCCCGCACCGCCACGACATGATCGTCGCGAAGTCCCGCGCCAACATCATCCGCCGCGTCCTCGCCAACGCCGAGCGCACCGGCCGCTGGCCCGTCGCGATCGAGAAGGACACCGTCGTCTACACCAGCGACCACATCGACCCGCTCGAGGCCTGGCCCGGCGACCCGTCCTGGTTCGGCCGCGGCCTCGGTCAGTACAAGTACGAGGGCTCCGACCAGCTCTCGCATCACGCCGAGTTCCTCAACGGCGACGGCACCTACAAGGGCAAGCGACACCTGAATGAGTTGATCTGATGGCACTGAGCAAGGAAGCGCAAGCGCGGCAGCTCGCCGCGATGTTCGAGGGACTCACCGGGCACAAGCTCCCCGAGGTCTCCCGCGACACCAAATCCATGCTCAAGTTCCTCTTCCCCGGCCAGAGCGACCGGTTCCCGATCGCCACGAAGCTCGCCGCCACGAAGCTCGGAGTCTCCCAGGGCACCGTGCAGCGCTGGATCCGCGGGGCGCAGAATCCCCGCGCCGCGATCACCCAGGAGCTCACCAAGCGCGTCCGCCAGTCCGTCACCACCAAGCGCGGCCGCGGTCAGCTCGCCAAGCGCATCCAATCCCAGATCCCCACCCGTCAGCGCACCATCCGCATCAACGCGCTGCAGGGCCCGTCCGCAGACCCCACGGACAAGAAGTACGTCGCCGAACGGTTCAGCAACCTCGATATGTCGCCCTCCGAGCAGCAACAGCTCTATGACGCCTGGGTGCAAGGCGGCGACACCGGCGCCACCGACTACCTCACCGGCCTCTACGACAACCGCTACGTCGACGGTTGGCAGTTCCACGGCATGAAGGGCGTCGAGTTCCGCTGACACGAATGACCCGGCACCACAGCCTCGTCACGCTACGCTGTATGTAGTGAATGTCACGCTTTTATCAGGTGTGACCGGACTGACGACCAGAGAAAGGACCAGCCGATGGCAGCCTCCATGCCCGAGCTCGTCGACTACGCCTACATCGCCGAGAAGCTCAACGTCTCTCAGCAGACGGTGCGCGTCTACGCCACCGGCACCAAGCAGCGCAAGGCCGGCTTCCCCGAGTCGGTCGCACCCAAGACCGCGCGCTCGCCGCTGTTCCGCAAGAAGGACGCCGACGCGTTCATCCAGCGACGCCTCACCGAGACCGCCGGCGACACCGCCCAGGAAGAGGCAGCTCACAGCGCATTCGCCGAGCTCGGCCGCGAGATCAACCTGCGCAGCCGCGAACAGCTGCAGCAGGCCCTCTTCGAGGATCTCAGCCTGCCCCGCACCGAGAAGGACTCCGTCTCGACGCCAGCGCTCAAGAAGCTCTATGCCGACACCGGATCCACCTTCGTCGCCCACGTACTCGCCTACCGCGGCGCTGCAGTCGAGTGATCGCCTCGCGCTCGCCGCAGCGCCGGCACCAGCTCGGTTGACGGAGCGCGCCCACGCCTCTAGGCTGTGAATGTCACATTCACTAGTAGGAGTCAGGTAATGCCAGACGAGATCGACACGCCGGCACCCTTGTGGTTCACCCCCGAGAGCGCCGACGTCGATGCGCTCGAGCAAGCCTGGGGAGCCCACAAGCTCAGCAAAATCATGGGCGCCGCCCTCGGCAGCTTCAACCGGCTCGGCCACGTCAACGCCGGCACCGCCTCCGACACCTTCGGCGTCTCGGAGGGCACCATCCGCCGGTGGATCCGCGACGGAGTTCCTGCCAGTCGACTCGAGCGTGTCATCTCGCTCGTCCGCCCACCACAGGGCGCATTCGACCAGGAGCGCAAGGATCTCGTCTACGCCCGCGGCGCCGTGACCAAGATCACCACCGATCCAGAGAACGCCGTCGCACTCTGGGGCTACAAGGGCTACCTCGAGCAGTGGGATCTCGCGATCATCAAGATCAAGGGAATGCCCGTCCTCACCGTCCGCATGGCCCGCACCGACCGCGACCGCGCCGCAGACAAGCGTCTCGTCGCCGGCGGCGAGCTCGTCGAGCGCGTGACCTTCCCGAGCTACTGGGCAGCCATCGTCGCCCGTAGCGAGCTCCTCGAGGACGTCTACCCCTACCGAGTCCAGCTGCGCAACACGAAGCTCGCCAGCGGCGCTGGCAAGGCTTTCCTCGACGAGGCTCCCCGCAAGACGTTGCGCTCCTACCGGAAGCGTGCCCGCACCAGCGTCCGCAAGACCACCGAACAGAGCGACTGACAGGCGGCAGAGGCATGCTCCGACAGCTCCCGCTCAACCTTCCCGACGAGGACGAGCTTCTCGCCGTCGCCACGATCACGCTCGACGGCGCCGGGGAGTACAGCCTGAGCATCCACAACATCGTCGACGCCCCGCTCAAAATGACGCCCACTCAGCAGGCTCGAGCGCTGCGCATCCTCGCCACCGGTATCGAAGCAGAAGAAGCAGTCGGCAGAGAGCAGACCCCGTGAGCAAGGGGCACACGGGCCCCACGTTCTGGCATGGCGGGTTCCCCGGCCTCACGGTCGGCTCACGCCTCCTGAGTCCCTATGACGCCGCGGCCGCGCGCATCCCGATCTCATACACACCCCGCGATCGGCCGCAAATCGGCCTCGTCTCTCGCACCGATCGCGTTTACTTCAGCACGCGCCAGGAGTTCGCTCGCGCCTTCGCGTTCCAGACCGAGATCACCACACCCTCCGGCACCCTGACATCGCGAGGCACCCTCTACGCCGTCGAGCCGATCGGCGCCACCGAGGAAGATCCCGACTTCGCCGGCCACGAGATCTCATGGTGCGCGCCCGGCGCCATCATCACTGCGATCGTCGAAACCGATGTGCGCATGCGAGCTCGTGACGCAACCCGCGTCATCGGCAGCTACGCCACCTGGGACGACGGTCGACCGATGTACCTCGAGGACGGACGGCTCTGCATCACCTGGCAGATGGAGAGCCTCGGCCTCACTCAGGACACCGTCGACGAGATCGTGCGTCCGTGGACTCCTGTCGAAACCGCACTCGAGCGCATCGCGACAGCCACCCGTACCCATCACCCCCGCTGACCGGGGGAGCCGCGGTGTCGACCGCGCTCGGAATCGAGGCGAGGCCGGCCGAGCGCAGCGAGCCGGACCTGCCGGGCACCGCCACGACAACTGCACCCACGACAGCGGCCGGCTCGCCGGCCCGCCCGAGGCGTGCGGCGCAGCCGCTTGCCCACCCGGGAAGG
>NZMY01000013.1 GCA_002694745.1 Croceicoccus sp.
CTGCGAGGCCTGGAACAAGCTCGTCGATCAGCCGTGGCGCATCATGACCATCGGCCGCCGCAAATGGGCCCGTAGGTTCTGATCAGTGCAGGTTGGTATCAGTTCGGGCGCCGGCAGGTCGAGCTGCGCGAAATAGCCCAGCATTTTGCACAGCAGCCCGCTGTCGGACACTGCGACAGCGCTTATGCGGACCTGCCCGCTCATGCCGCCTTCACCCTCCCCGGCGGCAGGCCGATCAGTTCGCGTGCCCGCGCATCGGCCGCGCGATGCGGGGGCAGTTTCCGTTCGTCCGCAAGGTCGAAAACGGCGGACAGGCGCTGGCCGGTTTCCTTCACCCGGCGCTCGACCTCGACCTGCGTCCAGCCGAGATATTCGCCCGCGACGTTCACGATCCCGCCAGAGTTGACGACATAATCGGGCGCATAGAGCACACCGCGCTCAGCCAGCCTGTCGCCATCGGCATCGGTGGCAAGTACGTTATTGGCGGCTCCGCACACGACGCGGGCCCTCAGCCTGACAACCGATTGCGCATCGATGACGGCACCCAGCGCACAGGGGGCGAACACATCGCAATCCGCGCCAAGAACGGCATCGGGCGACACCACGCTGGCATGACATTCTTGCGCGACGGCCTCTGCCACGTCGCGGCGCATGTCCGCGACCACCAGACGCGCGCCCGCACGGTCCAGAAGGCGGCACAAATGCGACCCGACATGGCCCAGCCCCTGCACCGCCACGGTCATTCCGCGCAGGTCCGATCCGAATTTGCGGCGCACGGCTTCCTCCATCGACAGGAACACGCCCAGCGCCGTCCATGGCGAGGGATCGCCGCCGGGCCTGCCGGACCGCGCTGACAATCCGGCGACATGATCAGTGTGGCTGCGCACGTCCTCCATGTCGGCGACGCTGGTTCCGACATCCTCTGCGGTGACATAGGACCCGCCCAGCCGGGCGACCTCGCGACCAAAGGCTTCGAACAGGCGGCTGCGGTCGAACGGCTTTGACGGCAGGCGAAGCACCGCCTTGCCCCCGCCCAGCGGCAGGTCGGCCATGGCGTTCTTGTAGGCCATGCCCTCTGCCAGGCGGAACGCATCGCGCGTCGCGGCCCTGATGTCGGGATAGTGCCAGAACCGGCACCCGCCCGCCGCCGGACCGCGGCGCGTGGAATGCAGCACGATGACCCCTTCCAGACCGCTTTCGGGATCGGAAATCATGTGCACAGCCTTGGGCGGGGAACCGGCTGGGTGGGCGGCAAGACTGGTCAGTTCGGACATGGAAACTCCTTTGTGTCGAGGAGTCTTGTCGGGGATTTCGAACGGTATTGCTGTTCTATTTGCGGGCCGGCGCGTGCTGTCTCGGAATGATCTCACCGCAATATTCATCAAACCGGGCGAATTTTGCCCCGGGCCGCGGTACTACGGAACCGGCAGAGCCGTCGTCGCCTTGATCTCTGACAGCGCGACGGTCGAATTGACCTCCTGCACGCCGGGCAATTGCGACAGGCAATCGAAGAAGAAGCGCTCATAGGCCTCGATATCGGGCGCGACGATGCGCAGCAGGAAATCGACCGATCCCATCATCACATAGCATTCCAGCACCTGCGGAAAGCCCTGTATCGCCTTGGAAAACTCGTCGAGATTGGCGCGGCCATGCGCGTTCAGCTTCACCTGCGCGAAGATATGGGCGTTGAGGCCCAGCTTCTTGCGGTCGGCAATCGCGACGCGCCGCTTGATGAAGCCCTCGCGCTCCAACCGGTCGATCCGCCGCCAGCAGGGCGAGGACGACAGCCCGACCTTCTCCGCCACCGCCGATGTCGAGAGCGAGGCATCCTCCTGCAACAGCGCGAGGATCTGCTTCTCATACCGGTCGAGCGTATCGGGTTCCGACATGGCGTCCCTGCTACCGCGCCGCGGCTTCGGCGGCGCGCATGATGCGCAGCACGTTTCCGCTGGTCATCTTCTCGATATCCTCGGCCGAATATCCCGCCGCGAGCAGGCTTTCGGTGATACTGGGCAAGGCAGAGATCTCCATCAGTCCCTCGACACCGCCGCCGCCGTCCCAGTCCGCGCCAAAGCAGACATGATCCGTCCCCGCCACGTCGATCACGTGCAACAACGCCTGCATGTAACGGTCGAAATCGATGGTCCACAGCGGATCCGCCGCATCCAGTGCGCGTGTCCTGCGGGTCAAATCCTGCTGCTCTTCGGGGCTCATGCTGGCGATATGGCCATATTGATCGAACAGTTCAGAGCGTTCGGGCCCCATCTGCATCTCGCTCATGAAGATGGTCGACATGCAGATTGCCCCGCCCGATTCCGCCAGGCGCTTGATCCTTGCATCGTCAAGGTTGCGCGGATGATCGAACGCCCAGCGCGGCGAGCTGTGCGACAGGATGATCGGTGTTTTCGACAGTTCGACAAGCTGGTCGAACGCGGCATCCGAAGAATGGCTGCCGTCGATCACCATGCCCAGCCGGTTCATCTCGGCCACCCATTCGCGGCCCAGCGGGCTCAGCCCGTTCCAGCGCGCATCGTCGGTGGCGGAATCGGCGAACTGGTTGGTGCCCGAATGCACCGGTCCCGCCATGCGGACGCCGCGCCGGTAGAATTCCTCCAGCAGCGAGACATCCTCGCCCAGCGGATAGCTGTTCTCGATGCTCTTCAGCGCGACCAGTGTGCCTGCCGCGGCAAGGCTCTCGACCTCTGCGGCACTGGTCGCAAGGCGGATCATATCGGGATGGCGGGCGATTTCCCGGTCGATCGCGTCCGACCGCCCGCGAGCGAAGGCCAGCGCGTCGCGATAGCCCTCGGCAGTCAGCGGGCCCTGATCGGTGAAGGTGACGAAGAACCCGCCATCGAGATAACCCTGCGCCATGCGGCCAAGATCGACCTGCGCGACATCGCTTTCGAAACTGTGACTCGCGGCGAAATCCCAGCCTTCGCGCCCGAAGTTGACCGGCGTGTCGAGGTGGGTGTCGAGCACCAGCAGATCGCGGTGCACCTGCTGCGGATCGGCCTGCATCGGGGCGGTATTGGGGGCCACGGCGCAGCCGGCCAGCAGGGCCAATGTAGCAAGCGAGAGAAGCGGATTAGGGCGGGTCATGCGGGTTGCTCGCTCGTCTTGTGACTTTGCGCTGAGGACCGGAACAGCCGGTATACGCCCACTGTCATCAGCGGAAGGACGAAGGTTGCCAGGAACACATAGGCCATCAGCCGATAGCCCGAGGCGATCAGGTCGACCAGCCCGATCCGGCTGGCCACGAACATACAGCCAGCCAGAATGGCCAGCGTCAGCGCGGGGCGGAACCATCGCGGCGCCGGCCCCTTTCCCTTGCGTGCCGCGCGAAACGCCAGGGCGCGTTCGTTAAGCGCATGGATCACCCCGACCCCGCTTTCCAGCAGGGCGCCGAACACCATCAGCTGAAAGACGAAGCGGAATGCCGGGCTTCCCATGCGCTGCAGCAGATAGTCGGACGGAAGCGTTTCGGTCAGGATCTGCGGATAGAAACCGACCATCGCGATCAGGAAGAACAGCGCGGGCAGCATTGCCATCGGACCGGCGATAGCCCCCGCGACAAAGGCCTGCCGCCGCGAGGTCTGGTGCTGAAGCACGGGCAGGATCATCACCGCCGCCACGATGTTATAGGCGCCATAGGTCACGCCCGACAACGCCCAGCCCGGCTCGATCCCTCCGGCGGCAAAGCTGGCCGAGATGCGGTCGCCGAAACTGGTCAGCGCAAGCACCAGAAACGCCGCATAGACGGTGTAGAGCAGCATCGAGACATATTTGAACATCGCCTCGACCGCGTTTTCGCCCAGTCCGGCGATGATCGCGATGCACACGGCCAGCGCCACGGTGCCGACCAGCGCCGGAAGACGGAACAGGCTGACGCCCAGCTCTCCCGCGGCCGCGCCGAAGACGGCGAGCAGCAGGATCGAGAACAGCAGGAAGCAGATCTCGAAAATCACCGCCGCGCGGCCCAGCAGGCGTTCGATGAAAGCGCGGTAGTCGTAGCTGCGGAAATGATGCGCCAGCGCGAATGTCATCGCCGCGATCAGGCTCCACATCGCGGCGGCCACCGCCATGGCGAGCATCGCGCCCACCGGACCTATGGTGAGGAAATATTCGATCAGCTCGCGCCCGGTGGAATAGCCGCCGCCGATGATGACACCCTTCAGCGCCAGCGCAGGGAGCAGATAGCGCCTGAAGACGCCAGCCTTAGCGGGTTGCTCGCTCACGCGAGGCAATGGTCGACCAGCGCGTCGAAGGCCCGCCCGCCCCGGACGGGGTCGGCAACCGGGATGCCCAGCCGGTCGCTTTCGCGCGCGATCAGGCGATCCGCTTCCTCGGCCGAATAGGAGCCTGTGTTGAAGCTGATCCCGCCGCAGCGGATGTCCGGATTGGTCAGCTTGCCCAGACGGACCGTCATGTCGATCACCTCCTCGACCGGCGGCAGGCCGAACCCGTCGATGCCCAGCATCGCCTTGCGCGCGGGATCGTGGCAGACCACGAACACGTCGGGCTGGCTGCCATGCAGCAGGCCCAGTGTGACCGCGGCGAAAGATGGGTTGAACAGCGACCCCTGCCCTTCGATCACGTCCCAGTGCCCGGCAGGCGCATCGGGGCTGAGTACCTCGGCGGCCCCGGCCTCGAAATCCGAGATGACTGCATCCATGGGAATTCCGCCGCCCGCGATCATGATGCCGGTCTGGCCAGTCGCACGGAAATCGGCGTCGATCCCCCTTTCGGCCATCGCGCGGTGAATGGCGAGCGCGGTGTATTTCTTGCCCACCGCGCAATCGGTGCCGACGGCGAGCAGGCGCTTGCCCGACCGCTTGCGTCCGGTTCCAACCGGGATGCCCGCTGGCGGCGTACGCACGTCGATCAGGCGGCGGCCATTGCGCTTGGCCGCCTCGGCAATCGCCGGGATCGCGCCAAGCCGGACATGCAGCCCGCTGACGATGTCGAGGCCGGCGTCCAGTGCCTCGACCAGCGTTGCCTGCCAGCTTTCGGGAATGACGCCGCCAGAATTGGCGACGCCGATCACCAGCGCCTTGCCCCCTGCGGCCACCGCTTCGGCGGGTGTCATCGGCGTCAGGCCGACCGAAAGCGCCGAGCCGCCGATCGCAAGCTCGCCCACGCAGCGGTCGCTGGCCCAATGGGCAAGGCCGAACGCGGTCTTGGCAAAGCTGGGCTCCGCAACGTCGCCGAGAAAGAGAAGATAGGGCTGCGGCAGGTTCAATGAGCCGGCGAGCGTTTGCGATGGCGCGTTCATGTCAGTCCCGGATAAAGGCAAAGGAATAGGCCGGTTTTCCAAATGGAGAATAGTGGCCTGAGACGATAAGGCAACCTGCCATGGCGCATGATCCTTCCATCAATACACCATGCCAAAGCCGTAGAGATTGAACTGAATTGTGACCCATCCGAAGACCAGTCCCGCAAGCAGAAGCAGCACCGCGCCGAGCACCATTGTCCAGCGCTGCTTGCCGCGAATACAAAGCCACAGGTGCCAGCCCGCAGTGATGATCAGGCCAAGCGCGGCAAGCGGCGTCAGGATGCGCAGCAGGGTGATCAGCCAGTCGAGCGGGCCGCCGATTGCACCGATATCAGCCGAAAAGGCCATGACCAGCGCCACCCATCCCGCAACCGCAAGGATGACCAGCCACGCAAACAGGCGCGACAGGCGAAAGGCGGTCAGCGCGCGACCCTGAAGCATGAATTCGGCGCTGAATCGGCGGCGAACGATGGCGCGCAACGGCCATGCGAGCGCAGCCAGCACCACGATGAACAGCGCGGCCAGAACGACCGGCATCAGCCAGGCCGGATTGGTCGCGGCGGGTGCCGGTTCCATCACCATGAAGGGCGATACCGCGTCGATGCTGAAGCGCTTTACCTCGCCATTCTCGACGGTGGCGGCCAGACGTTCGCCGGTTGCGCGGTCGCGCCATACGAAGGGTGCGACCTCTATCCAGTCGCGTGCGCCCGCGGCGATACCGTCCAGACCCGGTACCATCAGCGCGCCATCCGGTCCGACGGTTACTTCGATCCCGCCGGCAAGTCCCAGAACGCTCATGAAATTGGTGAACGAGCCGCGGCTGGAAACATAGGTCCCGGCCATCATCTCGGCATGCTGGCGCGCGGTTTCCGCGTCGATCGGCGTCAGATCGTCGGGCGCCGGGAAATAGCGGTCGGCGAAATTGTGGAATAGCGCGCTGCGGATTGCGCTCGCCGCGCCGTTCCTGCCGGCGCTGTTGACCGAGATATAGACGCCCACGTTCTCTTCGGGGAACAGCCAAAGGTCGCTGTGGAACCATTGCGTGTCGCCGCCATGGGCAATGGCGCGGCGGCCATTGACCCATTGTTCATAGAAACCCAGCGCCATGGTGTTGAGCGGACCCACGCCCGGCGCGCGGTAGTCATGCATCTCCCGCGCGGTTTGGGGCTGAAGGATCGGCCCGCCATTGGCGAGATGCGCGATCATGAACTTGCCCATGGCCGAACCGCTGGCCGCAAGGCTGCCCGCTGGGGCCGGGATCACCAGCTCGTAATCCTTGGGCGCCTGGGTCACGTCGACATAGCCCTTCGACATGAAGGGCTGCAGCCTGTCGGGCAAAGGCTGGCGGAAGGTCGCATATTGCATGCCCAGCGGCGTGAAAATGCGCTGATCGATATAGTCATCGAACGTCATCCCGCTGACGCGCTCAACGATATAGCCCGCAAGCGCGGTGCCGTAATTCGAATAGGCTGGCGTCGTGCCGGGCGCATAGACCTGCGCGGGCAGATCTTCGATGACGAATTGCCGCAACGGCATGATCGCGTCGGGCCGGTCGCTGATAAGGTGCCGGACGGATTCCTCGAACCCCGCCGTATGTGTCATCAGGTGCCGCATGGTGACGGGCCTGCCCTCGTAATGCGGCACTTCGAAATCGAGATAGGTGTTGATGTCGGCGTCGAGGTCGATCTTCCCCGCCTCGACCTGCTGCATCACCGCGGTCCAGGTGAACAGCTTGGACACCGAACCGGGGCGGAACAGCGTGGTCTGCGGATCGACCGGCTCACGCTCGGCCAGATCGGCATAGCCATAGCCCTTCTCGGCGATCGTCTCGCCGTCCTTGACGACCACGACGACCGCGCCGGCAATCCGGCCATGATCCAGCGCATAGGGCATGAAACCGTCGAGCCACGCGGTCACGTCCTGCCTGTTCAGCGTAGCTACGCCCTCCGGGCTCGGCTGTGATGGCGGAGCCTGCTCCATCGCCGTTTCCGGCTGCAATTGGGGAACCTGCGCCGCAAGCGCGCCCAGACCCAGCAGGCCCATCAGCACGATCAACACCCGGACAAAATGCATAACCTACCCCTCTTGCTTTCTGCCGATCTTGCGGGCCTTCGCCCTTCCGCCTAGACTGCGCTGAAAGTTCAGCCCGTGGGGGACATAATGATCCTGATTGGAAAATTGTCAAACTTGGAATTGCAAATCTGATGGCCACGCGTGAGAAACCGCCCACTCTGGGGCAAGTGATGCGCGGCATTCGGTCCCGGAATGGCTGGACGCTCAAGGAAATGAGCGAGCAGTCGGGCATCCCCGTCTCGACCCTGTCCAAGGTCGAGCATGACCGACTGACGCTGAGCTATGACAAGTTGCAGCAAGTCAGCCAGCGGCTGAACATCCGCATGTCCGATCTGTTCGCCGAGCAGTCCGACGAGGCGATACCGCAGGTCACTGGCCGCCGCAGCCTTGCCACGCTGGACAAGGCGGTGCGGGTCACGACCGACAATTACGATTACTTCTACCTCTGCACCGATCTGCGGCAAAAGCGCATGATCCCGATCATCACCCGCATCCGCGCCCGCAGCGCCAGCGAATTCGGCGAGCTGGTTCACCATCCGGGCGAGGAATTCATCTATGTGATCGAGGGCGCGATCGAGGTGCATTCGGAATTCTACGACACCGTGGTGCTGCACGCGGGCGAAGGGATCTATCTCGATTCCAACATGGGCCACGCCTATGTCGCCGCCGACGGCTGCGACGAGGCCGTGGTGCTGGGCATGTGTTCCAGCGCGGGCGAAGGGCTGATGGATTCGCTGATGGACCTGCACGGCTGATCACGCCGACGACGCGACCGGCTCAGTTCGCGCAGGCCCCGCCATCGGGCCATCCGGTCCAGCCGGGCCCGCGCACCACCCTGCCAGGTGCCGCACCCGTATGCTCGCCCGCCGCGATGACCTGCGTACCGTTCACGAACACGTCGCGCACGCCGGCCGCATATTGGTGCGGCTGCGCATAGGTGGCGTGATCGGTGATCGTTGCCGGATCGAACACCACGATATCGGCCTGATATCCGGGGGTAAGCTGCCCCCTGCCCCGCAAGCCCAGGTTCGATGCAGGCAGTCCGGTCAGGCCATGGATCGCCTGCTCCAGCGGCAAAGCCTTGTCCTCGCGCACATATTTGCCCAGCAGCCGCGCGAAGTTCCCATAGGTGCGCGGATGGACCGCGCTCTCCAGCGCCTCGCCCTCCGCCGCCGGAGCGCTTGCGTCCGAGCCAAAGCTCATCCACGGCAGCGCGGTCTGAGCCTTCACATTGTCTTCGGACATCATGAAATAGACCGCGCCGATCCCGCCGTCCGCAATGACGAGATCGATCACCGTGTCCTCGATGCTGGTGCCGCGCTCCGCCGCGATCTCGGCCAGCGTCTTGCCCAGCAGCGGCTCGGCCTCCGCCGTCTCGGCCTCGACCAGCAGAACGCCTTCGCCCCCGCCCGCGGCGCGCAGCAGGTTTTCCCAGTCGTTCTCCTCCGCGCGCATATCGGCAAGGATGCGCGCACGGGTCGCCGGATCTCGCAAGCGTTCGACCATCGCCTCGCGTCCGCCGCTATGTGCCCATGGCGGGATCACCGCATCGAGGCTCGTCCCGCCCGCGGTATAGAGATACATGTTGGTGGTGATGCGAAGGCCGGACGCGCGTGCTTCCTCGATCTGTGCGACCACTTCGGGCAGCCTGGTCCAGTTGCGCTTTCCGGCGAGTTTCAGATGATAGATCTCGGCCGGCAATCCGCCCTCGCGGGAAATCGTGATGACCTCGTCGATGGCCTCGCCGATATTGTCGGCTTCGGACCGCATGTGGCTGATATACATGCCGCCGCAGCGCCCCGCCTCGCTCGCCAGCGCGACCAGTTCGGGCGTCTCGGCATAATTGGCGGGCGCATAGATCAGCGCGCTGCCGACGCCCATCGCGCCTTCCTCCATCGCCTGCCGCACCAGCGCTCTCATGCGAGTCAGCTGTTCGGGCGTGGGATCGACGTCCTTCTCGCCAAGCTCGTGAATGCGGATCGTCGTCGCGCCGACGAAGCTGGCGACATTGGGCGAGACGCCGCGATCCGCCAGCGTGTCGAGATATCCGCCCAGCGTCGTCCAGCCGGGGGCCGTGCCCAATTCCTCGGCCATTTCGCCGCGCATCGCGTCGTTCAACGGGCCCATCGTCCAGCCCTCGCCGAACACTTCCAGCGTGATGCCCTGTTTCAGGTCGGACATGCCGCGCCCGTCTTCCAGCAGCGAGCGATTGGCCCAGCTCAGCATGTTGATGAAGCCGGGGGCGACGGCCTTGCCCGATGCATCGACGACCCTGTCCGCCGCGCCCGAAAAGATGCCCACCGCCACGATCCGGTCGCCTTCCACCGCAACATCGCCGATATAAGGCGCGCCGCCCGACCCGTCGTAGATCGTGCCGCCCCGGATCACGAGGTCATAGGCGTCGTCCGCTTCCAGCGCTTCGCCGGACATTGTCGCACAGCCGAACAACAGCGGAAGCGTCAGCGCGGCAAACCCGTTGCGGATCGTCATTTCCATTCCCCTCTCCCGGACCATGCCCCGATCAAATCCACGTATCGCCCAGCAGCCGCCTGAAATTGCCACCCAGCACCAGCTTGATATTCTCGTCCGAGTAGCCGCGTCGGATCAACTCCTCGGTCAGGTCATAGGTCTTGAGCGGGTGATCGAAGCCGTCGGTGTCGATCTTCTCGCGGAATGCATAGGCCGTCTGGTCATATGCCTTGCGCAGCATCTTGTTCTGGTCGGCAGGCATATCGTCATAGCCGTTGAGGTCGGAGTCGGAGCCGATCCCGACATGTTCGATCCCCACCAGCTTCGCGACATGGTCGATATGCGTGGCCATGTCGGTGACGGTGACGGGTTCGTCCTTGCTGACGAACATGCGTACTTCGGTGATGCCCATGACCCCGCCCTTTGCCGCGAGCATCTGGATTGCCTCGTCGCTCTTGTTGCGGACATGCGGATTGATCGCACGGCAATTGGAATGGGTGATCGCGATGGGCTTGGGCGAGGCCTCGATCGCGTCCATCGTCGTGCGCTCCGCACAATGCGAGACGTCGACCAGCATCCCCACGCGGTTCATTTCCTCGACGATGGCGGCGCCGAAATTGGTGAGCCCGCCATCGACCCTGTCGGTCGAACCCGATCCGATGAAGTTCTGGCTGTTATAGGTCAGCTGCGCACAGCGCAGCCCCATGCGGTAGAAATATTCGACATCGGCGGGCTTCTGGAACTGGTCGGCGTTCTGGATGCCTAGAATGACGGCGATCTTGCCATCGGCCTTCGCGCGTTCCAGGTCCGGCGCCTTGTCGACCAGTGTGAAGTGGTCGGACTGGCTGCCGATGTAGTACGACCAGCGGCCCAGATACTCCATCGCCTGGTCCTTGCCGTTAAATCCTCCCAGCCCAACCGCCTGGTGGAAACCGGTGATGCCCGACGACTTGAATTCCTCCAGCGATTTCGCGTCGAAAGGCTCGTCGAAGAAGTCCTCGCGAAAATCGATCTTGAGCGGGGCCAGCATGTCGATCACCAGCGCCTCGTTCACAAGATCCATCGCGCGCCGCGAATAGGTGCGGCCCGGCGCGGCGGCCAGCGCATAGCTGCCCTTGTTGATCATGAACGCCGCAGCCGCTGCCCCGGCGGAAAGCTTGAGCGCAGAGCGGCGCGATTGGGTCGATTTCATCAAGACTTCCCCTCTGGCCAACGCGGCCAAAGCGCAATGCGCCGGCTGCGTCATTTCAAATCAGGATGATGACGCCTGTTTAGAAATTGTCAAATGGACCGATCGTTGGCGGGGCAAAGAGACAGGATTTCGCTACAGAAACCCCCGGATATGGGCCGGATTTGTAGCCTCCACGGCTGCTTTAGGGGTTAGGCGCTCTCACGGTTGACCTGTCCCGGATATCGGTTAGGTTTCCAAACAGAAAATTTACGGAGGTGGAATCATGTTTGCTATTGGCCGCAACCGGATGCCGGTTTTCACGACCGCATCGCGTCTCACCTTTGCGCTTCTCGCGGCTGCTCCACTTGCGTGTCCCGCCGCCGCAGCACAAACCGCCCCGGTCGCCGCCACCGCCTTCGATCCCGACGCGCATCTCGGCGGGCTGCAGGATTTCGTCGACGGCGTCATGGTCGAACAGATCGCCTCTCGCGAGGTTGCGGGCGCGGTGGTGACGGTGGTGCATGACGGGCAGATCCTGTTCACCCGCGGCTATGGCTATGCGGATATCGATCAGGACCGGCCGGTCGATCCGATGCAGACCCTGTTCCGGCCCGGTTCGGTGTCCAAGCTCTTCACCTGGACCGCGCTGATGCAACAGATCGAGGCGGGGCATGTCAGCCTCGACGACGATGTTGCCAAATATCTCGATTACGACCTGCCGCCCTTCGACGGCCCGCCGATCCGCGTGCGCGACCTGTTCCAGCACACGCCGGGCCTCAGCGACATTGGCGGCATCATCGTGCGCGATCCGGAAAACCTGCCCTATTATGCCGACTGGATGAAGGAGAACATTCCGGACCGCATGTGGGCACCGGGGACCGAGGTGTCCTATTCCAACTATGGCTCGGTCATCGCAGGCTATATAGTAGAGCGTGTTTCGGGCGAGCCTTTCGCCGACTATGTCGAGAAGCATATCTTTAGGCCGCTCGGGATGAACGCCTCCACCTTCCGCGAGCCATTGCCCGCCTCGCTGAAGGCGAACATGGCTCTGGGCTATACGCTCGAGGACGGCCAGTTCGTGGCCCAGCCCTATGAATTCGTCAGCCCCGTCCTGCCGGCGGGATCGGTGGCCGCCACCGCGCCCGATATGGCGCGATTCATGCTGGCCATGCTGAACCGGGGACAACTGGGCGATGCGCGCATATTGAAGCCGGAGTCGGTGGAATTCCTCTTCAGCGATTCCTTCGCCAACACGCCGAACCTGCCGGGCATGGCGCATGGTTTCCTCGTCTATAACGAAGCCGGCCCGCGGCTCGTCGGCCATGCGGGCAACACCGGGGACTTCCATTCCGACCTGATCATCGCGCCCGAACACGGTTTCGGCTTCTTCGTATCGACAACCGGCGGGCAGGAAAGCGGCGCGGGGCGCACCGATCTGGGCCATGCGATCCTTGGCCGCGTATTCTCCGAAGAACCGACCCCGCGCTGGACCGGGACCGATGCGGTGCAGCCTCCGCTGGGCGCCTATCGCAGTAACCGCCGCGATTACAGCAAGGAGCCGCGCGCCGAATACGACCTCAAGGTTTCGATGCCCGAACCGCATCTCGTGCTGGTGGAAAGCTATGACGGAACCACCGCGTGGGAACAAATCGGACCGAACCTCTACGAAAAGGTCACGGCGGCGCGCGAAGGCGGACCGTTCACGCAGCTGGAATTCTACGGCCTGCCCGACAACCCGCGGCTATCCTTCTCCGACCACCCGTACGAGACCTATCACTTCGTCCCGAATGCCCCTGATGCCGCGGAGGCGGGCGAGGACTAGTCCCCCTCGCCCCGTATTCCGGCTGACGGCAGGCCAGGCGCCGTGATGCGCCCGGCCTGCTTTTTTTGTCACGCTTTTATGCGGGCAGCAGCAATCCCCCGGACCGTATGTCGACATCAAACAATGTTCGGGTTGCAGAAGTGAGGGGCTGCCCGAAATTCGACCCGTCGTGTCGTTAACGACAAGAAAATCATCCTGCTCAGGACATCATGGTCCCATCGCGGGCCGCCTGGTGAGCAGGTGTGCCAGCGATATAAACCGTCAGATGCTCGATCTGCTTCGGACTGAGGCGCAAAGCCATCGGCAGCGAACGCCCGGCCTTACGCTGCGAATAGTTGCACGGAACCCACAGCATTGGGTTTTGTGCAAGAATACGTTGACAATCGTCCAGATTAGAGCAGAACTTTCTCCATATAGGCTTTTGTCGTCTCGATCAGGTCAATATGATCGTGAACGGAAGGCCATCGGGTAGGCGGCGGTAAGGGACGACCGGCGAAACCCTGGTCGTTCGATCGACCGGGGGTCCGCAGCCAGATTTGCAAGGCGTGGTGGCATCGCGCTCTTGGTTCAGGGAGAAATTGCACATGCGTTCATTCAAGCCCGCGTTTCGCGCGACACTTTCGCTATCCGCGGCCGGCCTTGCACTTGTCGGTGCAGGACAGGTGCTTGCTCAGGAAGCGCAGTCGGACGAACTGGAACTCACCGAAGTCGCGCCGAGCGAGGAAGAGACCATCGTCGTGACCGGATCGCGGATCAGGCGCGCCGGTTTCGACCAGCCCACCCCCACCACTGTCGTCACTGGCGCAGAGCTGATGCAAGGCAGCCCGGTCAATATCCAGCAAGCGTTGAACGATCTGCCGCAGCTGCGAAATTCGGTATCCGCCAACCAGTCCATTGCGAACACGTCGGCAGGCACGGCTCCCGTCGAATTGCGCGGCCTTGGCACCCAGCGGACGCTGACCCTGGTTAATGGCCGCCGCTTCGTTGGCGACAATAATCTCAATTTCGTCCCCGCCAACCTGCTCGAACGTGTCGAGATCGTGACCGGCGGCGCATCGGCAGCCTGGGGTTCGGGCGCAGTAGCAGGCGTGGTCAACCTTATCCTCGACGATGATTTCGATGGTCTCAAACTCGGTGCGCAGACCGGGATCTCCGATCGCGGCGACGGTGCCCGCTATCAATTCGACGGCGCGTTCGGGACAGATTTCGCCGATGGCCGCGGCCATTTCATGATCGGTGCCGAATATGTCCACGACAAGGGTATCGGCCCCGGCGGACGCAGGGACCGCCCGTGGTATGGTGCGGGCCTTGTCAGTGTCGGCAATGGCCAGGTGGAGCTGCAGCCCGACGTCGACAATTTGGTCGTGGCGCCCGGCATTCCGATCACGCTGGGCGGCACGATCTTCAGCGGCTCGCTTGCCGGACAGGTGTTCGATCCCGACGGATCGCTGCGCCCGGCGCAGGACCGCGATTTCCGCTCGCTCTACGACAATCTGATCGTGGGCAGCCCGCTCGACCGCATCGGCAGCTATGCCCGTGCGACCTATGACATCGGCGGCGCGACCCTCTGGGCCGACGTCAGCTATGGCCGGTCGAAGGTGGACCAGTTCTTCCTGCCCGATCCCGGCGGTTCGGTGCTGGCATTCGCGGTCATGGCCGACAACCCGTATCTGGAACAAAGCGTTCAGGACCGGCTGGCAGCGGCAGGCGAACCCTTCTTCCTCCTGGCAAGGCTGTCGGCCGATGCGTTCCCCATCGGCTTCATCGCGACGCGCGAAACGATCGAAGGCGCCATCGGTATCGAGGGCGAATTCGGCGGAGGCTGGGAATATGACGCGCATTACAGCCACGGCGAGGTTGATACCGGCGAACGTCTGACCAATTCGGCAATCAGCGCGAATTTCGCGCGCGCCATCGACGCGGTCGAAGCCAATGGCGCGATCGTGTGCCGCGTGAACGCGGATGCCGATCCGGCGAATGACGATCCTGCCTGCGCGCCCTTCAACCCGTTCGGCAATGGCGCGCCATCGGCAGAGGCCCGCGCCTATACCACTGGCACGCAAAGGTCGGACGCGGTGTCGAAACTGGATGCCGCCGCCGTCCGGGTGCAAGGCGATCTCTTCAACCTGCCTGCCGGCCCGCTTTCGATCGCCTTTGGCGCCGAGGCCCGCTGGGAGGAGCAGGACGAAACGGTCGGCGAACTCGACGCCGCCAGCGCTTTCGCCACGCCGCTCTATCCGCAGGCACTTTCGGGCGGCTTCAACGTCAAGGAGGGCTTCGTCGAAGCGCTCGTCCCCATTCTCAAGAACGATGGCTTCGAAGTCGATTTCAACGGCGCGGCCCGCTATTCCGACTACAGCCTCAGCGGCGGCATCTGGTCGTGGAAGCTGGGCGGCACGACCCGCCTGTTTAACGACCTCCTGCTGCGTGCAACGCGTTCACGCGACATCCGCGCACCCAATGTGGGCGAGCTGTTCTCGCAGGGCGGGCTCAACATCCGGCCCATCGTCGACCTCGACACTGCGGGCCGCAACGATCCCAATTACAATCCCAACCCGACGGCACGGGTCATCAGCGGCGGCAATCCTGACCTCGTTCCGGAAGTCAGCGAGACCCTGATCCTGGGCGGGTCCTATACCCCGTCCTTCGTGCCGGGCCTGCAGCTGTCGGTGGATTATTACGACATCAGCATCAACCGGGCGATCGCCACGGTGACGCCATCGGACATCACCGCCGCCTGCGCCGCCGGGGACCAGGTCGCGTGCGATGCCGTGATCCGCGATGCGACCGGCACGATCACCGACGTATTCGCCACCTCGCAGAACCTCGCCAAGTTCGAAACCAGCGGTTTCGATATCGAGGCTTCGTATCGTATTCCGCAATTCGCGGGACTGCCGGGCATGATGTCCTTCCGCGCGCTTGCCACCTATGTCGACAAGCTGGTCACCAAGACGGGAACGAACACGAACGACACCGCAGGCGACGTGGGCGATGCGATTGCCGGGCTCCCGAACTGGCGGGCAAACTTCGACATCGACTACATTACGGAGGATTTCAGCCTCAATGCCCGTGCCCGCTATGTCGGCGGCGGCGATTTCAACGACCAGCTCGACATCGTAAACGGCAAGATCAGCGCACGCACCTACATCGATCTAGGCGCCGAGTTCTCGGTCATGGACAATTTCACGCTGTTCGGGAATGTCCGGAACCTGTTCGACAAGGATCCGCCGCTGGTGACCACCACCTATAACGCGCATTACGACGTGGTGGGGCGCTTCTTCACCGTGGGCGGACGCGTAAACTTCTGACCGCGATTACGGGGCAGGCGATCACAGGGCAGGCGGGCAAACCGCCTGCCCCTTTACTTTGCCCTCAGAACGACCACTCGCCCTGCGTATCGCGGCGCACCGAGGTATAGGGCAGCTGGATATAATCCAGCGCCGAACGCGCCGCCCGCCCGACCCGCGACGAGGAGTTGGAGAACAGCAGCTCGCCCACGTTCAGGCCCACGCCGACGAACAGGTGCCGCTTGGGAATGATGCCCTGTTCGCGGTCGCTGTTGAGGAAGTCGCTGGCGTAATAGCCGACCTGCAGGTCGAGATAGCGCAGCGGCGTTTCGCGCACGTCCTCGAACCCGGCGCCCTTCACCGACATCATGAAGCGTTGCTGCTCGTAATGCTTCTTGCCGACATGGCTGTAGATCTGGTCGTTGGGCACGATCTCAAGCTTGAACGCCAGCTTTTCCTTCATCCCCGGAGTCGTGTTGCGCAGCGCGGAAAAGGCGGCGCCCGCGACGTTCATGATGATGTCCTGCATCGAATAGCCGCTGTCGGGCTCGATCGCATCGGATATCTCGTTCACCGCCATCAGGCCCGATGCCAGCACCGCCGCGGTAACCGCATCGCCCTCGCTGCCGTTGGTGTTGCGATGGATTCGGTAATGCAGCAGTTCGGCGATCAGATAGGTGTTGAAGGCATGGGTCAGCTTGTCCATGCCCAGGCTTTGCGTGTCCTTGCCGAACCAGCCTTCGTCCTTGAAATGGAACCCGGTGGTCGGCTTGAACAGCTTTGGCACGGATTGCAGCCCGACATAGGCGGTCAGGATCGCCATCTCGGTCCCCACGCTGCCCGCCTGCTGAAAGAATTCCCGGTGCGAGGCGAATTCGCGCGGGACATGGCCGGTGGCGTCGCGCGGCAGGTTCGGCTCCGGATCGGCGGGGCCGAAAGTCAGATCGGCGTCCTGCGGCGCTTCGGGCCCGGCGGCAGGCTGGGCCGAGATCGCGCTGCCATCGACCTGCGCCAGGCGAGAGAGGTCCCATTCCGCAGCGATCGTCACCATCGCGCTATTGCCCTGCACGGCCAGCGGGGCGGCCAGCTCCGGCATCGGACCGATATCCTGCGCCGCGGCGTCGGCGCACAGCCACCCGGCAAGCCACGGGGCCAGCGCAAGGGCGGTCGATAGCTGGAACCTCGTCTTCATGCATGCCCCCATGGCAGAACGGCTACCCCGACAGGCAATCCGTCATCCTTGCCGGAAACCGGGCCAGCGGCCCCAATCCGGCGTGTAGCGCCAAGCCTTTCCAAGGATGCGACCCCTTCCGATGGCCTTGCCCGTGTTTCCGTTTCGCCGCGCCTGATATGGTCCCTATTCGCTTTCGTCCAGCGGCGTGTCGATCGCGCGCCGCACACCCGCCGGTTGCCACGGCTGCCCGATCTGCGCCGCGAACCGATCACGGAAAGCCCACAGCCATCCGACTCGCCGCTCGGCGACGCCGGGCAGGCTGAGCAGGTCGCCGCCCAGCCACGGCAGGAAGGGATTGCGCCGCGCATAGGACCAGATCTCGCCCCGCTCCCCCGCCTGCGCCGCCGCGCCGCGCGCGTGAAAGCCCCCGGTGTCGGCCACCACCAGCGTATTGGCCGGAACTGCCAGCCCTTCCGCCGGACCAAGATTCATCGAGGCGAGATCCTCCTCGGTCACGCGCGGCGAACCGCGGGCCGACAGGCGGTCGATCTGTTTTGGATCCGACAGGCTGCGCCGATATTCCCACGCCAGCCGTTCGGGCGTGAAGCGATGCGATCCGCGCACATAGGTAAACGGCCCATCCTCCAGCCGGACGGGATTGAGGAACAGCCACGCCTTCATCGAGGAATGGAAACTGTCCGCATGCACCGCTTCTTGCGGATCGGGACCGTCGCCGCTCGACTGGCTGACGATGGTCTGGATGTAATGCAGCGGCTCGGTCCGGAAGCTGGCGACATAATGGAACAGGGTCCGGATATCGCGCCGCGCCAGCAGCGCCCCCAGCGCCGGGATCGCGTCCAGCATGTCGGGATCGACCGCCATGCGCCGCGTGATCGCATCGCCCTGCCGCATTTCGCGCGCGGGGCCTTCATAGGACAGCAGCGCCTTGCGCAGCGCGGGAAATTGTCTGGGCGGAACGACATCCTCGATCACCACGAAACCGTCGCGGTCGAATGCCTTGCGCCAGTCCGCACGGACATGGCGCGCAAGCCTGCGCCGCCGCCAACGGCATAGCATGTCCGCCAGCCTGACGCGGCCGCGGTGCAGCCCCATACGGTTCAGCCGCGCCGATCCGATCAGCGGATGGTCGAGAAAACTTTTGGCCGAGGTAGCCAGCTGCAGCACATGCAGCGGCGTCAGCACGATCCTCTTCAGGCCGGCAGCGACCGTCATGGCTTACCCTTGCTGCAGCGCCGTCATAGGGGCCCGATCGCCGCTCTTCACCAGCGCATCGATGGCCTGAAGCTGGCGCAGCAATGGCTCGAACATGTCGAGACGAAGCGCATTGGGGCCATCGGACAGCGCCTTGTCGGGATCGGGATGGGTTTCCATGAACACGCCCGACACGCCGGCGGCGACCGCCGCGCGCGCCAGCAGCGGCACATATTCGCGCTGCCCGCCCGATTTCGTGCCCAAACCGCCCGGCCGCTGCACCGAATGGGTCGCGTCGAACACCACCGGGCATCCGGTCTCCGCCATGATCGACAATCCGCGCATGTCGGAGACCAGCGTGTTGTAGCCAAAGGACGTGCCCCGCTCGCACAGCAGGATATTCTCGCCATCGTGCCCCGCCGCCCTTGCCGCATTGCGCGCCTTAGCGACGACCTGCTTCATATCTGCGGGCGCCATGAACTGCGCCTTCTTGATGTTCACGGGCCTGCCCGTGGCGGCCACGGCGGCAATGAAATCGGTCTGCCGTGCAAGAAATGCGGGGGTCTGAAGCACGTCCACAACTTCCGCGACCGGTTTCGCCTGCGCAGGCTCGTGAACGTCGGTCAGCACCGGCAAACCCGTTTCCGCCCGCACCTTTTCAAGGATGCGAAGGCCCTCTTCCAGTCCGGGGCCGCGAAAGGACTGGTCCGAACTGCGGTTGGCCTTGTCGAAAGAACTCTTGTAAATCAGCAGGATATCAAGACGGCGCGCGATGTCAGCCAATGTCTCCGCGACCATCAGCGCATGCGCCTCGCTTTCGATCACGCAAGGTCCCGCGATCGCGAAAAGCGGGCTGGTCGTCGATAATTGCTGTCCGCAAAGGTCCATGGCTGTGCTGCTGCTATCTCGCCATGCCGACACGGATGGCATTGAAATCGTTGATCAATCTGGACGAAAACGGCGGGGCCGGAACATCAGTGGATCAAACTGTGTCGCTCCTTTGACAAAAAAACCGGTGTCAGGCAATTGCTAACCATTCCTGGCGTATGTCACCGGGGTCGCAGGGTGGTGGGCCGATATGGCCGATGCTAAGTTGAAACCGAACATGAATTTTCACGTCGCGCCGTCGCCGCACAGGCTGTCGGCTCTCCGCACGCTGGATATCGAGATCGAAGGTCTCGTCGCGCTCAAGGACGCGGTCACGAATCCGGATCTCGGCCAATCGCTGGAACGGGCGATCAAGGCCATCGCCAGCACCTCGGGACGCGTCATCGTCACCGGCATGGGCAAGAGCGGGCATGTCGCGCGCAAGATCGCGGCCACCATGCGTTCGACGGGAACCTCGGCGCTGTATCTGCATCCTGGTGAGGCGAGCCACGGCGACCTTGGCGTGATTGCCGCAGGCGATGTCGTGCTGGCGATCACCTGGTCGGGCGAAACGCGCGAGCTGGACGACGTCTTCCATTACTGCCGCCATTACGGGATCACGCTGGTGGTCGCGACGGCGCATCCCGATAGCACCGCCGGGCGCGCCGCCGACATCTGCCTTGCCCTGCCCCATGTGCGCGAGGCATGTCCCAATGCGCTGGCACCGACGTCCTCGACGACGTTGCAGCTGGTGCTGGGCGATGCGCTGGCGGTCGCCCTGATCGAGGCGCGGGGCTTTTCCCCGAACGATTTCCGCGTGTTCCATCCCGGCGGAAAGCTGGGCGCGATGCTGGCGACGGTCGGCGAAGTGATGGGCACGGGCGAGGCGGTTCCGCAGGTATCGACCACCACCTCGATCATGGACGCCACGATCGAGATGAACCGCAAGCGTTATGGCTGCACCGCCGTGGTGGACTCGCGCGACCGGCTGGTGGGTGCCTTTACCGATGGCGATCTCAGGCGCTGCATCACGGTGCACGACCTCAGGGAAGAGATCGCGCGCCACATGTCGCTCAACCCGGTCACCATCGACCCGGACAGCCTGTGCAGCGAAGCGCTGACGGTCATGAACGAGAACGCCGTGTCCGTGCTGTTCGTGACCCGCAAGGACACGCTGGTGGGCATCATCCACATGCACGACATCGTGAAGCTGGGTATCGAGCGGGGTTGAGCCGTGCCCGGGAGTGACACGTCCGCGCGCGCGCTGATAGTGATTCCCGCCCGATTTGGATCGACCCGCCTGCCGGGCAAACCCTTGCTGGCCATCGCGGGACGAACCCTGCTGGAACGCGTGCTGGCCAATGCAAGGGCCGCGGCACGCGTGGCGGGCAATTGCGAAATCGTTGTCGCCACCGATGATAAGCGCATCGCCAATCATGCGAAAGAATTGGGCGCGTGTGTCGCCATGACCTCGCCCGATTGCAATTCCGGTTCGGCGCGCGCTTTTGCCGCCGCGCAGCAGCAAGCGTCCAGACCAGCCCATGTGATCAACCTTCAGGGTGACGCACCCTTCGTCGCGCCTGCCACGATCGCCCTTCTGATCGGCGCGCTGCGCACGGGTTCGGCCGATGTCGCGACGCCGGTCTATCGGCTCGACTGGGCACGGCTCGACCGGCTTCGCGCGCACAAGCTGGCGGCGCCCTTCAGCGGGACGACCTGCGTACGCGATGCCGAAGGCCGCGCCATGTGGTTTTCGAAGTCGATCCTTCCCGCGATAAGGGACGAGGCGCGGCTGCGCGGCGAGAGCGGTGTCTCACCCGTGTGGCAGCATCTCGGTCTCTATGCCTATCGGACGGAAGCGCTGGAATGGTTCGCCGCCGCGCCGCAGGGTCATTACGAGGCGCTGGAAGGGCTGGAGCAATTGCGCTTTATCGAGAATGGCTGGACCATCGCCACCGTGCCGGTCGACCCGCCCGAACATGCGCTGTCGGGCATCGATACGCCTGAGGATCTCGCGCTGGCCGAGGACGCGATCACGCGGCTTGGGGATCCGTTTCCGGCAGATGCTGCGACTCCAGTATCCACAGAGATCGGACCGGCCTGACGCCGGGCATTGGCCGTCATGTTCATCATCGTCCGCCATGGCAATACGTTCGAAGCCGGTGAACCGCCGCGCCGCATCGGAGCGCGCACCGACCTGCCGCTGACGGCGCAGGGCAAGGCGCAAGCGGATGCACTGGGCGAGCATTTCGCGGGGGCATCCGTCCGGTTTTCCAAGGCGCTGATCTCGCCGCTGCTGCGCACGCGCCAGACGGCCGAGGCCATCCTGTCGCATCAGCCGGGCGGCGGCCCGTCCCCCGAAACAGCCGATTTCCTGCGCGAGATCGACCACGGCCCCGACGAGAACGCCACCGAAGAGGCCATAACCGCCCGCATCGGTGCCGAGGCGCTGGCCCGATGGGACGCGCGGGCAGTCCCGCCCCCCGATTGGCAAGTCGATGTTGATGCGCGTATCGCCGCGTGGCGCGCGCTGTTTGCGCAGGGCGGCGAAAGCGGTCATATCCTGCTCGTCACCAGCAATGGCGCGGCGCGCTTTGCCTTGATGGCGGATCCGGGGCTTGCCGATGCGGCAACGGCGGCGGGGACGCTGAAATTGCCGACGGGGGGTTACGGCGTGATCACACGCGATGCCAAGGGTGCGCTGGAACTGAAAGGCTGGGGCATCCGGCCATGACCGCACAACCATTGCTGCGCCCGCCCACGTTTCCGGGCGGCCTGCCCGTGCGCTCGCAGCGCTCCGCACCCCCCGCCGATACGCCCCTTGCAACGGCGGACCGCGAGGCGCTGTTCGAGCAGGTCAGGCAGGCCCGCGTCGGCGGTGATTTCTGGGGACCGCGTGCACGGCCGACCTCGCCATTCGAGGTCGTCTTTCGTCCGCGCAGCCTTTCCGATGTGCGCAAGCTGCTCCCCTTGTTAGACCGCGCCGCGACCTTGTGGATCGTGCGCGATCCGGCATTGCGGCGCTTGCTTCACGAACTGGGCGCAAGCGGCGAGGTGCTGTGCGCGGGCGACGTCGATCCATGGTCGGTGCTTCCGGATACCGGCCTTATTCGCGCGCATGGCGATGACGAATGGTTGGCGATTGCGCGGATCGCCGGGGTGCGGGTCGAAATCATTGCACCCGGACGATACGGCAAGCCCGGCGACGATGCCGAAACGCTGGATTCGCGCGCCGCTGCGGCGCTGAATCGCGGGATGGCGGATCCCTTCGGCAGTGGGTGGCTGAACGCGCGGCAAGCCATCGCACTGCTTGCCGACTGGCGCCGCACGATCGACGCCAATCGCGGCGAACCCGGCCATACCATCGTCGCGGCCAGCGGCATCGCATGGTGGAAGCGCGCCGAAATCCGCCATTTCCTCTGGACCCCCGGCCAGCGCCTGCGCATCGTATCCAGCCCGCGCCGCGCCGTTGCCGTCGCCGCCAAGAGAGGCGGCGCGCTGGCGATCTGGCCCTCGCGCGTGTCTCCCGCGCTTCTGGCCGATGCGGAGCGACAGGGCGTTCCGGTCGTGCGGGTCGAGGACGGCTTCGTGCGTTCGGTCGGGCTGGGCAGCAATCTCGTTCCGCCATCGTCGATCATCGTCGACCGGCGCGGCATTCATTTCGACCCGTCGGCACCGAGCGCGCTGGAGGACATCCTCGCCACTGCCGATTTCAGCGAGGAGCTGCTGATCCGCGCTCGCGCGCTGGCGGAGACCATCCTGTCCGCAGGGATCAGCAAATATGCCGCTGGCCGCGACGACAGCGCCCTGCCCCCGCGCACGGACCGCCGCGTGGTGCTGGTGCCCGGTCAGGTCGAGGATGACATGTCGGTGCTGGAAGGCGGCGGCGGGCTCACGTCCAATCGCGAACTGCTGCGCCGCGTCCGCGCGCTTGAGCCCGATGCCGAAATCTGGTGGCGGCCCCATCCCGATGTCGATGCCGGCCACAGGCGCGGCGCGGTGGCGGACGAGGACGCGATGATCCATGCCGACCGCATCATGCGCGGAGGCAGCATGGCGGCGCTGCTCGACCGGGTCGATGCAGTGCATGTGCTGACCTCGCTGACCGGGTTCGAGGCTTTGATGCGCAGTCGCGAGGTCATTTGCCACGGCACGCCCTTCTATGCAGGCTGGGGCCTCACGCGCGATCTGGGTCCGGTTCCCGATCGGCGGGGGCGCAAGCTGGATATCGACCAGTTAGTGGCTGCTGTGCTCATTCTCTATCCGCGCTATCTCGATCCCGTGACGCGCCTGCCTTGCCCGCCTGAAACGCTGGTGGCCCGCATGTCGCAGGATAGCGCGGTCAACCGGCAGGGATGGGTCGGGCCGCTCCGCCGCTGGCAGGGCCGTGCCATGTCCCGCTTGCGCAGCCGCTTAAAGCCAGGCTCGCGATGAGCGGCGTGATACTCGACATCTCGCGCCTGATTTCGCGTGTGCGCCATGTCACGCCGTCGGGCGTGGACCGCGTGGAAATGGCCTATGCGCGGGGATTGCTGGACGCATATGGGCAGGATCTGTCGTTTGCTGCCGTGCATCCCTCGGGCCCCTACGGCAGGCTGAAGAGAGAGGCGGCGCTCGCCTATCTCGACGAGCTGGAACGGCGCTGGGCGCATGACAAGGAAGACAGCCGCCAGCGGTCGCTGGGATCGGCTGTGCCTTGGCTGACGGCCCTGCGTCCCATTGCGCGCGGGATTGGGCGCGGCAGCGGACCCGGCGGTGTGCTGGTGCAGGTCTCGCCGCATCATCTCACGCGAAAGGGTCAGGTCGGCAGAATACTGACGCGTGAGAAGGCTCGCTACCTCGTTCTGGTTCACGATCTGATCCCGATCGAATATCCCGAATATGCGCGTCCCGGCGGGGCGGAGCTGCACGCAAGGCGCATGGATACGGTGGCGACCCACGCCGATGCGGTGATCGTCAATTCGCAGGCGACCGGCGCATCGCTGACCCGCTGGATGGGCGCAAACGGGCACAAGGTCCCGCCCATGCATGTCGCGCTTCTGGGTACGGAGCCCGTGAGCGAAGCGCCGCCTTTCGGCTTCGACGACAAGCGGCCCTATTTCCTCTGCCTAGGCACGATCGAGCCGCGCAAGAACCACTTGCTGCTGCTCCATCTATGGCGGCAGATGGCCGAAAGCCTGCCCGCGGAATCGATCCCTCGCCTTGTCATCGTCGGGCGCCGGGGATGGGAGAACGAGCAGATCCTAGACCTGCTGGATCGCTGCGAGGCGCTGAAACCGCATGTGACCGAGATTAACCGCTGTTCCGACCGCGAACTGGCCGGACTGCTGCGCGGTGCGCGCGCGCTCGTCATGCCCTCCTTCGCCGAAGGGTACGGCATGCCGATTGCCGAGGCGCTGAGCGTAGGCACGCCCGTCATCGCCAGCGATCTGCCTGCCCATCGCGAGGTGGGCGGCGACGTGTCCGATTACCGCGATCCGCTGGATGGTCCGGGCTGGCGGCAGGCGATCATGGACCATGCCGCGCCAGACGGCGGAACGCTCTACAAGGAACAGATCGCGCGAATCGGCGGTTGGCATGCGCCGGACTGGCCTGCGCATATGGATATCGCGCGCAAGGCCATCGAAACGCTGCGCCGCTGAACCCTCAGCGTTTCAGCGAGCGCACCCTGCTGCCGAACAGGCGGTCCCACACGATGAGCGTCACCGCGAAATTCGCATCGCTGTCGATGTGGTGATGGCGCATATGATGCCGCTTGATCGCCCGCGCGAGCCGGCCGCGCATCGGCAATTGATGGCAGGCGAAATGGGTAAGGTCATAGATCACGTAACCGATCATGAAGCCCAGGAACAGCCACGTTCCCGCATCGCCCAGCAGCAGCGCGAAGATACCCCAGATGCACAGCCCCACCGGTATGCTGACGACAGGCGGCATCAGATTGCGCAGCCGGTCATTCGGCTGAGCATGGTGGCTGCCATGGATTAGGAAGGTCACTGCCCTCAGCGGCGCGAACCGGCCTGTCCAGTGGAACAGGTAACGGTGCATCGCATATTCGAACAGGCTCCACACCAATAGCCCCGCCGCGATCAGACCCAGCCCCTGCAGCGGTTCGACCGCGCCCCAGCCCGCCAGCGCGATCAGGGGCAGCAGGACGGCCCAGGTCGCCAGGAACCAGAATGCGGATACGACCGTCAGCCGTTCCAGCCATGCATTCTGGAACAAAGCCATGCGGTTATCGATGGATGCGGCGCGTTTCATCGCCCCAAGTCTGGACAGAACGCGGAACTCCCTGTCAAGCGCTTCGCATCGAATTGGCACCATTACGGGGCAGATAGCTGCAAGATGTCGAAAACAGGTCGCACTTTAGGCCGCCTCGGCCCGCCAGAACGCATATTTGTTAGCGGCGCATCGGGCGGCTTGGGTTGGGCTTTGGCCCGCCATCATGCCGCGCCAGGGGTGTTCCTGTGCCTGTGGGGCCGCGATCTGCCGAGGCTGGAGGAAGTTGCAGCGAAGTGCCGGGCCAAGGGGGCATCGGTCGAGATACGCTCGCTCGATCTCGCCGACGGAGACGCTGCATTGCGCGCTCTGACGGAGGATGACGAGCGTTTTCCTTTCGATCTGGCCTATCTGGTGGCGGGACGCGGCGATACGCGCGCACCGGATGATGCCATCGAAAGCCCGCAACTGGCGCTGCGCCTTGGCCAGATCAATTTCAGCGTTCCGTCAGCAATGGCCAGCGCGCTTGCCGGCGTCATGGCAAAGCGCGGCGGCGGACGGGTGGTGCTGATCGGATCGGCGGCGGGGCAGCACGCGCTTCCCTTTGCCGCCGCCTATGCTGCCAGCAAGGCGGGGCTGGCCCGCTATGCACAGGCCTTGCGCATAGCCGCCGCGCCGCTGGGCGTCAGCGTGACGCTGGCCGCGCCGGGTTTCATCGACACCGCAGCCGGGCGCGCCGTGCCGGGGGCCAAGCCCATGCTGCTGAGCGCCGATGAAGCAGCCCGCCGCATCGCGCGGGCAGCGCTGGCCGGCAAGGGATATTACGTGACGCCGTGGCCCTTCTCGATACTCAGGTTGGTGGACCGCCTTCTGCCCGCGCCTCTGCGGGACCGGCTGCTACGCGCCCTTGCGGTCTGACCCTGCGCAGGGTCCCGAGCTAAAAAGCACGGACTGCACTTCCAGCAAACAACGGGCGCTCGCGCCTGCTTTTCGCTTTTGAATTGCGTACATGACATTTCCCGATAAGTGGAAATACCCTGTTGCAACTGAGAATGACTCGCATTACTTGCAGCCCCATCAAACGAAGGGGACCCCATGCAATTGCTGAAATTCTCGATCCTGTCGGCCACCATGCTCGCGCCGGTCGCTGCCCTCGCCAATGAAAACGCGGTGGAAGCGGAGCAGCCGCGCGACATCGTCGTGTCCGGCGCAAAGCAGGAAAGCGCGTCCGCAACCAAGACCGACACGCCGCTGATCGAGGTTCCGCAGCCGGTCACCATCATCGAGGACGAAGTGTTCGAGGCGCAGGGCGCCATCTCGGTCAGCGACACGCTGAATTACGTCGCGGGCGTCACCGCCAATCCCTACGGCCCCGATAGCCGCGTCGACGGGGCGCTGGTACGCGGGATCAGCGCGCTGCAATTCCGTGACGGCATGCGCGACATCTTCAGCTTTTACGCCAGCATTCGCGCCGACCCGTATAATTTCGACCGCATCGAAATCATCCGCGGGCCCGCTTCGGTCCTGTTCGGTCAGGGTTCGCTGGGCGGCATTATCAACATGGTGTCCAAGACCCCGCAGTTCGAAACCGGCGGCGAGGTGTCGCTGCGCTATGGATCGTTCGACCGCAAGGAAGCGCTGGCCGACATCACCGGTCCGATCACCGACAATCTGGCAGGCCGCGTCGTGGCGCGGGTGCGCGATTCGGGTACGCAGACCGACAATGTGCCCGATGACCGCGTGCTGTTCTCGCCCTCCCTGACCTTTGCGCCGACCGATGCCACGCAGGTTACGCTGATCGGCCTTTATCAGGAGGACGATGGCGGTTCGACGTCGCAGTTCCTGCCGCTGGTTGGCACGATCCTGCCCAATCCGAACGGGCAGCTGGGCAACGATCTCTTCATCGGCAAGCCCGGCTGGGACCGCTATGACGGCCGCCTGCTGCAGGGAACGGTGATCGCCAGCCACGCCTTCTCGCCAGACCTGACGCTGAATGCCAAGGCGCGCTATATCGACAGCGACCTCGACTATTTCACCCATTATCCGAACAGCTATTCGAACCCGCTCGATCCCTATCTGGACGAGGAGCAGCGGCTGATCTCGAATTACGCAAGCGGCAGCCTTGCGAACATGGAGATCTTTTCGACCGACAATAATCTGCAGTACGATTTCCGCACCGGCGATGCGGTCGAACACACGCTGCTGGCGGGCGTCGACTACAGCTGGAACCGGGTCCGCAAGGACAGCGGCTATGCGCTGGAGCCGATCGACATCTACGACATCGATTACGATGCGCTGTCGGATTATGGCGGCTCGATCCCGATAACCGGCGATCCCGGCTTTCTCTACAGCGTCCTGGAAGACACGAAGCAGACCCAGATCGGCCTTTACCTGCAGGACCAGATCCGCCTGTGGGACCGCGTTTCGGTGGTGCTGGGCGTCCGGCGCGACGAGGCCCGCTCGACCTCTTTCGGCGAGGAAGTCTATGACCAGGGCGCGACCACGTTCCGGGCCGGGGTTATCGGCGAAGTCGTCACCGGCGTCTCGCCCTTCTTCAGCTATACCGAGAGCTTCGAGCCGATCAGCGGCGCGGACCTTTACGGCGATCCCTTCGTCCCCAAGACGGGCCGCCAGTTCGAGGCGGGGGTGAAGCTGCACCCGACCGATCGCATCCTCGTCACCGCAACCGCCTATCACATCAAGGAAGCGAACCGCCCCATCGCCGCCGTGGTGCCCAGCCCGGACGACCCGGACATCGTCCTGAACGGCCAGCTGCAGATCGGATCGCTGACGTCAAAGGGCGTCGAGTTCGAAGCCAATGCCACGCTGCCGGGCGAACTGCTGCTGATCGCCAACGCCAGCTATAACGAGGCGGAAGTGGAGGATACCGGCCAACAGCTCGACAATGTGCCAAAGTTCAATGCCTCGCTCTGGGCGATGAAGGACTTTCGCCTGAGCGGCGAGACGACCGCAAGGCTGGGCGCAGGCGTGCGTCATGTCGGCAAGAACAAGTCCTATGGCCCCGCCTTCCCCGACGGCATCACGACGCCCGGCTTCACCCTGGTCGATGCGGTCGCCGAAGTCAGCTGGCGCAACTGGAGCCTTGCGGTCAACGCGACGAACCTGCTGGGCAAGGATTATTATTCCGCCTGCCTCGCCCGCGGCGATTGCTTCATGGGCAGCGAGCGCAATGTGTTCGGCACCGTGAGCTATCGGTTCTGACGATGGGCGACGTGATCCTCCTCACCGGTTATTTGCTGGCCGTCGCCGGGGTGCTCGTGCTGCGCCTGTCCTGGGGCCTCGCTGGACGGTCGCGCATGCTGAATGCCGCAGGCTGGGCGGCGCTGGCTGCCGCCGTGCTGTGCGGGGCGGTCGCGGCAGGTGCGTGGGGGATCACGGTCGTCTCGCTGTGGGCGACGGCAACCGCCTTCGTGCTGCTGGCCGTCGCCGGATGGACGGCGCAGCCCTCGGTAAGGCGCGCGTCCGACCGGCGGGCTGGCATGCTGCCCGAAGGCACGGAGCCGCTGCGTCTTGGCGGGCGCGTGCTGACCTTTGCGATTGTCGCGGTGCTGTCGATGGCGGCGTCCATCGCAGCCGCCCTGTTCGTCCGCTGGGCCGCGCTGCTATGCGGCGCGGCAGAGGGCAATGCCTCGGTCCTCGCGCTGTTCGCGGCGCCGCTGGTTTGGACGATGCTGGCCTATCTTCTGCTGATGACCGGCAGCCGAAAGCGGCAATTCGCGATTCTGGGCGGGACGATCCTGACTGCCCTTCCCCCGGTCCTGTCAGGAGCTATGACATGAGCAAGCCCGTCGAAGCCGGCACGGTGAAGCGAGCCCTGTCCGCCCATGCCGCCATCGGGCTTATCGCCGGCGCGCTGCTCTATCTGGTGTCGCTGACGGGCACGGTCGCGGTGTTCTATGCCGAACTGCAACGCATCGAGCAGCCCGATGCGCCCGAGATGACATCCATCACGCCCGCAGCGGTGCAAAAGGCCGTCGAAACCGTGCTCGGCCGCCAGCCGGCGGAGGCACCGACCACCCATCTCTACGTGCATCTGCCCGTGGAAGACCTGCCCCGTGCGACGATCACCACCGACACCGAAGCCATGCACCTGACTGCCAACGGCGATCTTGCCATGCCCGAGCAAATCGCGTGGTCCGATTTCCTCGTCCAGCTGCACTACACGCTGAACCTGCCTTCACTGGTGGGCATTACCATCGTCGGCATATTGGGCGTCATGATGATGGCGCTGTCGCTGTCGGGCGTGGTCGCGCTGCCGCGCATCTTCCGCGATGCATTCCGGTTTCGGGCGCGCAATCCGGGCGGCGTCGGGCTTGCCGATTGGCATAACCGGCTCAGCGTCTGGACCCTGCCGTTTGGCATCGCCATCGCGCTGACGGGGGCGTTGATCGGGCTGGCGACCGTGACCGCCTATGCGATTGCCGCCAATGACTACGAAGGCGACGTCGCGGCGGTCTATGCGCCGATCTTCGGCGACGAACCGGAAGAATACGACGCGCCCGCTCCCGCACCCGATGTCGCCGCCGCGCTAGCCTATATGACGGCGAACCATCCCGAGATCGAACCGAGCTACGCCATCCTGCACGATCCGCTCACGCGCGGCCAGCATGTGCAGATCATCGCCCTGCACGACAAGCGGCTGATTTTCGGCGAATATTACGGATTCGACGCGGATGGACGCTTTATGGGCACGGCGGGACTGGCGGACGGCGACTGGGGCCAGCAAGCGGCGGCCTCCATCTATCAGCTACACTTCGGGACATTCGGCGGTATCTGGGTCAAGCTTGCCTATGTTCTGTTCGGCGCGGCGCTGACGGCGGTTTGTGCGACGGGCACCTATATCTGGCTGGGCAAGCGCCGCCGACGCGGTCACGACGAGCCGCGATTGCGTGCATTGTGGAGCGGCGTGGTGGTGGGCGCGCCGGTGGCGCTGGCGATCAGCTTCGCGGCGCGTATGACGCTGGGGAACGAGGCACCGCTGACGGCGATCTTCTGGCTGTCCTATGCAGCGGTTATGGCCGGCTACGTCGCCATGCGGGGGCGACCGCGCAGCAGAACTGCACTCGCCACGCCAGCCTGATCATTCCGGCGGATTGCCCTGCCCGCCATAAAGCGCGTCCGCCGCGAGCGCGAGGAACATGTAGTTCGTCGCGCCACCGCCCATCACATATTCGCCCTGCTGCCAGAAAAACGGCCATTCCTTCAGTTCGGGCAAGTCCGGCCGCACCAGATTGGTGCCTGAAATGACGCCGCCCGGGATATAGGACCAGTCCGCCCGGTTCACGCCATAGGCCACGATCGGCGAATCCGCCCCGACACCGGAAACGAAGCTTTCCCCGTTCGCGCCCGGATGGACGCCCAGCACGAAATTGAGCGCATTGAGGAAGCCGTCGCGCGACGTCGCATCGGGCCACCCCTTGTGGAAGAACCACTGGCGCACGCCCAGCGACTGGATCGTCCAGCCCGCGCCCCAGATTTCGGGTTCATAGGGCACGCCATAGGGGCTATCAGTGCGGGCACTGTCCTCGACCTTGCGCTGGTGTTCGGCGACGGCGGCGGCAAGGCGCTGCCGGAAACCTGTGGGGAGCCTATCCTCGATCGAAGCGAGCCGCCAAGCGCTGCCCGCCACATCGGCGATGATCTCACCCTCCATCGCGGCAAGCTGCGCGATATAGCGTTCATCGCCGGTCGATTGCGCCAGTTCGGCCAGCGCGAAGGTCCGGTTAGAGGTGTTCTCCGACTTGCCAAGCGCCGCTGCGGTAATCGCGGCGGCGGCGTCGATGGCTTCCCGCCCCAGCGGCGAACCATTCGCCCGCATCACTCGCCCGGCCGCGGCCAGACCGCCCGCAGTATAGAGTTCGCGGTCCGGATTATTCTCGGTAAAAACCCAGCGGTCGTCCCAGCGGATCGGGTCGCCACTGGTGTCGAGGCCAAGCCCGTCCACCGGCTTTTTCGAGACATTGTCGGTATGGTTGGCCGCATCGCCCAGCATCACATAGGCCCGCAGGCTGGGCGTGATGATCCCGCGATAGAGGCGCCCGAGCGCGCGATAGCCGCCAAGAACCGTGAGCAGCCCGTGCTCGATCTGCTGGACCGCGTCATTGACGCCGTCGGGGTCGTGGATCTCGACCAGCCGGTTCTGCTGATCGATGGTGGTCGCGTCATAGTCGAGCCCGAATTCCTCGACCATCTTGGCCAGCATGTATGTGGTGCCGATCTGCGATTCCACGCGCAGATCGTAATCGCCCGCATCGTGCCACCCGCCGCGGTCCAGCCCAGGCACGTGATCGCCCGGTGCATATCTCGTCAGCGTCGTGGGCCCCTGCACATAACCGTCGATATGGTTGAGATCCGTCGGCGCCATCAGCGCATCGTCAAGATGGTCGAGCCCGTGCCAAACGCGATATTTCTCGTTCACCCGCATGTGGCACATCTGGACAGGCAGGAAATATTCCAGCGTCGGCTGCCACGCGTGCCGCGAAAAGACCTGCGGGTCGATACGGAAAACGTGCGAGGTCGAACCGCCATATTCGATCTCGTAAAGCCCCGGCTGCTGCACCGCGCTGAAATCGAACTGGGCATAGTCATAGCGCAGGAAGTCACCCCATTTCGCAGGCGCGGCCGCCTTGACTTTCTCGCGGCCGGAAGCCGTCAGGCGGTAAAGCGTGGCCTCGCCCGCAGGCGCGCTGCCGGATGCCGTCTCGATCACCGCGCGCTTGGGCTGCGTGGGGGCATAGCCAAGCTGCGATACCTGGATGACGGGCTCATATCGCCAGTCCTGTTCGGTATTCGGGGTGACGATCCATTCGACCACGCCCTTCGTGACGCCTGCCGGGATCGGGGTGCGCACGATGAACCAGCCATTGTTATGCGCCGAGCGGCCGTCGATCAGCTGCAGTTCGCCCTGCCCGACATTGCGGAACTGGATCCGCTGAAGATCAGCATCGGGCGCGACGGTCAGCAGTTGCCCGCTCGCCAGCGGGGCGGCCAGCACCTGGCCGTTGGGGTCCTGCACTGGCCCGTTCACCTGCACGTTGCGCGGCACCGGAACCTTGCCGCCCTCTGCGGTGACCAGCGGCCCCTCAGGCTGGCGATTGAACAGGCCCGATGCATCGTCCAGCAGCCATGCCTTGCCGAACAATTCGCCGGGAAAGAGCTCCATGTTGAAACCGGCGCGCCCGACCCATTCCGCCGGCAGCGGCTTGTCGAGGTCGACGCTCACGCGGAAGGAATTGCCACCCGCAGGCGTCACCGAAACCGTGTAGGCAAGGTCGAGGTCGGGATAGAAGATCGGATTGAAACCCTTACCGTTCTTGGCAGGGTCCGGATAGCGCAGGGTCTGGCGGATGGTTCCGGTAGCCGGATCGATAGTCCGCTCACCCGCCGATACGGGCATGGGCGACCACTGGCCGGGTTCCGGTTCAAGCCGGACATCGCCGTTCGCCGCAACCCGGCTTCCGTGCTGAACGATGGTGACGCCGGTCTGGTGCCCATCGGGATAGATGTCGTCGAACACGATGACGTCGAGACCATGGGCGGATAGATAGCCCTTGTCGGGATCGAGCGTCAGTTCCCCGCTGTCTTCCGGCCCCGCCGCCAACAGCATCGGCGCGCCGATCAAAGCGCCCGTCCACACGCAGAGCCTGCGATACTTCACCGATCCACCCCCCTCGTTCCTGTTATCGGGTGTTAGCGCTATCACGCGCTGCACGGCATTGTCGAGACAGGCGGGAAGCGCCGATCAATCGGCAACGGAGACCACGGCGCCCAGCGCATTGTCGAGGATCAGATGATGCAGCGCGGCGGGCGTCAGGTCGCGGGGCTGCCCATCCCCTTTGACCAACTGTCCGCGAGCATCGAACCGCAGCACCACATAGGGCGTGTGACGGTTGCCGCCCGGTTCGCTGGCACCCGGAATGCTGGGCCGGTGATCGCCGAAAAAGACCAGAAGGGCGGGCCTCTGCAGGGCCGCGATCCCGGCGCGCAATTCGGCCAGCATCGTATCGCCCTTGCCCACCAGCCTCCGATATTTCTCGACCAGGAGACCGGGCGAGCGGCTGTCTGATCCCTGCGCCGCCGCGTCCTTGTCCGCCGACCATGGGCCGTGGTTCTCGATCGTCACGGCATAAAGCAGCGTCGGATCGGTCGCTTCGGCTGCACGGGTCAGGATCTCGTGCGCGATGGCCGCGTCGGTGACATAGCGACCCTCGCCCTTTGCGGGCGGGGCAAAGCTTTCCTCGCCGACCAGCCGGTCGAATCCGCTGGCGGGCAGGATCCGGTCGCGACCGTAAAAGCGCATGTCGTGCGGATGGATGAACAGGCTGCGCCACCCCGCCGGTCGCAGCCGAATCGGCAAGGCATACGAACTGTCGCGCAGCGCCGTCAGGAACGGATCGAACCGGCGGAAACCCAGATCGCTCTCCTCGCGCCCGAACAGCAACGCATATTCGGTGCGCATCGTGTAGGCGCCGAACCCGCTGACCAGCAGATTGCCCCAATGCCACGCGTCGGCGCGCGCCGCTGTCAGCCCCGGCAGAGCCATCGCGGGATCGCCAAAGAGCTCAACCGGATCGGCAAAGGATTCGCACTGGATCGCGACGATCAGCTCGGGCGGGGCGAGGCCGGGGGCGATGGCGCTCCTCTGAACGGGCGGGCATGGCGGGGCATCGGGCATTTCGCGCCAGCGCCGCCAATGCAGGATCAGCGTTGGAACCAGCCCCAGACGCGTCATGTCCGCATCGGGATCGGGCCGCGGTGCGAGCGCACGAAAACCCGGCAACCGCAGGATAGAGGTCAGCGCCGCAACACCGACCAGCGCCAGCCCCGCCCCGATGCCATGCGGTACCGGATCGGCCACGAACAACCACGCCAGCGCCAGCGCCAGCAACGCCGCCACCGCCGCCATTGCCAGCTTTTGCCAGCCCGACAGAGCGGATAGGTAGAATTGCGGATGGCGGAATATCGCGCCCATCAGCGCAAGGTCGGAAAACAGTAGCGGCTCGCCCAGCATGGCCCGCTTTGCGTTCGACGCCAGCGCCAGCAACGCCAACAGCGCGAAGGCCAGCAGCGCCGACAGACCGGCATTGCCGCACAGCGCCAGGAACCCACCATAAAGCGCCGTGCTAACCAGCGTGAGCAGGACAGCACCCTTTGCGCTGCGCCAGGGCAGGCCGAAACGGCGCAAGGGCCGCGGCCGCACCAGCCAGTCGAGCGCCAGCGCACCTGCCACCAGCGGAAGGATCAACAGCAGTATAGGTCCGATCACCGAGGGATCCGTCAGGACGCGAAGGTCCGGTTGAAACATGTCATCAGGGCCATGTCCGTTGCGCATAGTTCAGCGCAGGGTCAAGGTTGGTCCGCTTTGGATCCGTCTATTGCGATGAACCGTGCCGGGCAATCTTGGATTTCCGGCCAGAACGCAGTAGCGGCAAAGGCACATGTTTCGTTCGATAGACAAAGAAAATACCGCTTCACCCGCGAAAGCCGCTGCCGCGCAGCCGGCTGACGGCGCCGGGGATGCGCGTGCGCCTGACGTGGCCACGGAGCTGGCAGTCGCGGGACCGCATTCGCGCAGCCACGCCCCAAAGCGCAGCGTGTTGCTGCTGCAGGGCCTGATGGGTCCCCTGTTCCGCAGGCTGGGGCAGGAGCTGATTGATGCGGGGCACGACGTTCACAAGGTGAACTTCAACGGCGGCGACCGGCTATACTGGCGGCTGCCCGGCGGCATCGAGTATCGCGGATCGCTTGAGCAATGGTCCGGGGCCTTCCGCGACATCCTGAGCGAAAAGCAGGTGACCGATGTCGTGCTGTTCGGCGATTGCCGCGTCCATCACCTCGCCGCCACCGCCGTCTGCCGCGAGATGGAGGTTCCCGTCCACGTGTTCGAGGAAGGCTATATCAGGCCCGACTGGGTGACGCTGGAACTGGGCGGCGTGAATGGCCATTCGCAATTGCCGCGCGACCCGAACTGGTATCGCAAGACGGCCGCCGCCTTGCCGCCCGTTCCCGCACATCAGCAGGTTCCGTTCTCGTTCCGGAGGCGCGCGATGGAAGGGCTGCTGTATAACTGCGCCGACATCTTCACGCGCCGTTTCTATCCGCACTGGACCAATCATCGCCCATGGCACCCAGTGATCGAGGGTGTGGGATGGACGCGCAAGCTGGCCCGCCGCAAGAAGGTGCGCAAACATGCCACCGCCCTGATCGAACGGCTGCTGGTCGAGAAGCCCGACTACTACCTGTTCCCGCTACAGCTCGACAGCGATGCGCAGATCCGGCTGCATTCGCCTTTCGCGGGCGTCGCGGACGCGATGCGCCTGGTCTTCGAGTCCTTCGCCCGCCACGCGCCGCCGCATACGCGGCTGGTTGTAAAGGAGCATCCGCTCGACAACGGGGTGCGCAACTGGCGGGAAGAAGCGGATAGCCTTGCCGCCCTGTTCGGCATTTCGGAACGCGTGGATTACATCGGCTGGGGCGATATCGTGCCGGTCGCGGCGCATTCGCGCGGCATGGTGACGATCAACAGCACCAGCGGCACTTTGGCGCTGGCGCTGGGCGTGCCCGTCGTCGTGCTGGGCCACGCGGTCTATGACATTCCCGACATCACTTATCAGAACGGGCTGGATGCGTTCTGGAACGATCCGGTCGCGCCCGATGAGGACACCTTCGCGGCATTCCGGCGCGTGCTGATCGAACGCTGCCTGATTCCCGGCGGGTTCTTTTCCGAAGAAGCGCTGGACAAGGTCGTGCGCCACGCCGTCGCGCGGTTCGAAGGCAGGGCGCTGCTACCCGAATGATCCGCCCGAACGGCCCCGGCGCATGGCCGGGACCGTCGGTGCGACGGATCAATTGCCCAGGCTGTTGGCGACGGTGGTGACCGTCACGACCGGCGCGAACAGCTGGCTGATCGTCTGGATCAGCAGGCGCGGCTGGTTCGCCTCGGCATTGCCGAAGTAGAGGATGTCGTCGTCGCGTAGCGCGAATTGCTGTGCCAGGAAATAGGTCGGCGTCTTCATCAGGTTGAAGTGATAGACCACCGGCTCCGCCCCGTTCGGCCCGGTAAAGCGCAGCAGGAATACCGCCTGCGGGTCCGCCGTACTGCGATCCGGGCCGCCTGCATTGGCGATCGCCTCCATCACCGTCATAGTGTCGCGGGTGAACGCGAACTGCTGGACCCGGCCCGATGCCCCCATCACCGAATACATCATCGGTTCGGGCAGGATCGTCAGCCGGTCGCCCGGATAGGCCTTCAGATCCTCATACGCGCCGGCCATGACCTTGCTCAGCCGGATGCGCGCCTCGTTCTCGCCGCGCTTCACCCTGAGGACAAGGTCCTTGGGATCGCCGCGATAGCCGCCCGACAGCGCGATCACGTCGGACATGCTTTCCTGGTTGGTTTCCAGCACAAGCCGACCCGGTTGCACCACTTCGCCCGCGACGATCACCGAATTGGTGATGACTTGCTCACGGTTCACCAGAACCTGCGGGTCCTGCGACAGGGTGCGCAGCGACTGGCCGATCATCTCCTGCACTTCGGTGACGGTACGGCCCATCACGTTAAGGCGGCCGACATAGGGGATCGTGATCTCGCCATCGTCATTAACGCGGCTGGCGGGCAGCGCCTGCATCTTGACCGCGGGGTCGAAACTGCCGCCGATCTCCGCGCTCGCGCCCGTGCTGCCGAACAGGGGGATACCCGCTTCATAGATGCTGATCGCCAGCACGTCGCCCGGTCCGACGATGTCGGTCGGCGTCGTGGGCTGCATCGGCAAAGCCCACTGAACGGGGGGCAGCACCGGCGGCACGACTTCCGCGCGGTCCACTTCGACAATGGCAATCTGCGGGCCCGCTCCGGTCTCGACCGCTTCTTCCGCGGTCGATCGGATCTGGCTGCCGGTGGGCCCCGTGCTGGGCAGCGTCGAACAGCCGCACAGGACGCCCAGCGCGACGGGCACCAAGCAATGTTGAAATTTCATGCGCAATTGCAAACCAGTCTGTTATAGCGATCGGCCCACCTAACGAATTACCACTGGCAGGCCTAGTCCGAACTCGCTCTACTCGTCGAACCGATGTCGCCTTGCGGGGAACGCTGTCGCCGCTGCATGGGCGCGCACGGCATGGCCGGGTCGAGGAACGCGCTTCAACCAACTGCAATGACACGATTTTCTTCCCGTTTTCAAACATCGAGACGGCTTGCGTGGATGCGCGATGCGTCGCTGCTGATCCTGTGCCGCCCCGCTCGTCTGGCAGGCGCAGGATGGGCGCGGCTGTGCGGCAAGCGAGTGCGGGCGCGCAACCGGCTGCAAAGCGCCATCGCCAGCCTGCCTTTCGCGCATCAAAGGCTGATGCAGGCCGGCGCGCTGACCGATTTCGAAACGCTGTCCGCCCGCGAGGACGGCGAGATACCCAGGATCGGCGTGCATTTGCACCTGACTGCGGGGGACGCGCCCGACGCATTCCAAACCGCCCTGGCGTCGGTGCAACGGCAGAGCCTGCCGCCAGAGGCGATATTCGTGACGTCCGCGCAAGGCACGCCGGACATCGCATCCGCCGGTGCGGTCCAGATCGTGGAAGGGCATTTTCCGGACAGGACTGCGGGGCTTCGCGCCGCGCTCGATGCGGCGACTGGCTGCGGTGTCGATTTGATGGTGCCGCTCGCATCCGGCGATGCGCTGCCGGGCAATGCGCTGGCGGCCTATGCGGCGTATTATACGGGCGCGGCGGCTGTGCTTTATGGCGATCAGGACGAATTCGGGCGCGGCGGCATAGGCCGCGAACCCTGGTTGAAACCGCAATGGGATCCGCGGCTGTTTCTGTCGCAGGACTACGTCAGCCATGCCTGCGCACTGCGGGTGGATCGGGTGTCTGCCCCGCTAACCGCCGCCCCGCCGCGCGAGGGGGAAAGTCTCTACGAAGTCCTGCTGCGCTTGACGGTCGATCCGGCGGGCCCCGCGCTTCCAGTTGGCCACGTCCCCCGCGTCACAGCCCGTACGCCGGCGGGTGCATGGCAGCGCGAACAGGACAGCCGCCATGCCGCCGTGGCGCGTTTGCTGGACGGGCGGGCCGAAGTGCAAAACGGTCAGCACGGCACGGTCGATGTCCAATGGATCCTGCCCTCCCCGCTGCCCCGCGTCAGCATCGTGGTTGCCACGCGCGACCGCGTGGAACTGCTGCGAAAATGCATGGAAGGGCTGCTGGAAGGCACCGATTATCCCGATTTCGACATCGTTCTGGTCGACAATGACAGCCGCGATCCCGAAACGCTGGACTACATGGACAGCGTCGCCGCCGACCCGCGGGTCCAGCTGCTGCGCTGGCCGCATCCGTTCAACTATTCGGCGATCAACAATCATGGCGCGCGCCATGCGGCCAGCGAATATCTCTGCCTGCTCAACAACGATATCGAGATCATCCATCCCGACTGGCTGACCGCCATGATGCGCGAGGCCGTCCAGCCGGGCGTCGGCGCGGTGGGCGCGCGGCTGCTGTATCCTGACCGCTCGATCCAGCACGCAGGCGTCGTCATCGGCATGGGCAACGCCGCGGGTCACGCGCATCGCGGACTGCCCGAAGGCGAGCCAGGCTATTTCGCGCAGGCCCATGTCGCGCGCGGGGCCAGCGCGGTTACCGCTGCCTGCCTGCTGGTGGCCAAGACGCATTTCGACGCGGTTGGCGGGCTGGACGAGGAAGGGTTGGCGGTCGCCTATAACGACGTCGACCTGTGCCTGAAACTTCGCGCCCTGGGCCTGTCCAATATCTACACCCCCGCCGCGACACTGGTGCATCACGAAAGCAAGTCGCGGGGGCTGGACTTCGCGCCCGAACACATGGAACGCTATTTGCGCGAACTCGCCGTGTTCCAGCAGCGCTGGGACAGCATCGGACATGTCGATGCATGGCATCACCCCCACCTCGACCGGACGAGTGAGGTCTATTGATAAAGACGATACGACGTTCTGCTACGATCCGTAGCAACTCGGTTAGAGCCCGGCCCTGACAAGGAGGCGGATTCCAACGCGTCGGAATCTGCCAAAAACCGGTCACATTTCAGGGGAATGCGTCAGCAACAGCTTATCATGACGACAACGCTGCTATAGGGCTTTACAGAACCGCCCAAGGACTACTGAGAGATAGAGGCCCTGATGAAAAACTGCAGCATTCGGATGCAAGCCGGTGAAAATTAAGAATAATACATCACAGGTTTTGTCCGAGGCTGAGAAGAGGGGGCCAGTTGAGCAGCCTCGCCAGATGATCGTGTTGGGCATGCACCGCTCAGGCACATCCGCGCTGACCAATGCCCTCGCCCGCATGGGCGTGTTTGTTGGTGATCAGGACGAACTGACTGCAAGCAACTGGGAAAACCCGCATGGCTTCTTTGAGCGCCGGGATGCGCGGCGTATTTGCGATGCGCTTTTGCATCGCGGCGAGGCCGACTGGTGGAAAATCTCTCGTTTCGACGCTGGGCAACTGACCAATCCGGTCCTGGGCCCGGCACGCGAGGATTTCATCTCTCTAACCGAAAAGCTGGACGCCAAAGGTCACTGGGCGATCAAGGAGCCGCGCCTGTGCGTGCTCCTGCCGATCGTCCTGCCGTTGCTGCGACGGGTTTTGCCGATTGTCGCTTTGCGGCATCCGATCGAAATCGCTCATTCTCTTTATCATCGCAATGGATTCTCAATCCAGGCCTCTTTGGCACTTTGGGAAACCTACATCCTGCGTGCTTTGCGCGATTCCGATGGTCTAGACCGCTGTTTCGTTCATTACGATGCGCTTATCCGTGATCCTGCTGCTACACTGGAACGGCTGGCGACGCGGCTACAAAGCCTCGGGGTAAGCGGCCTGGATCCCGAGCAGGGTGTAGCAGCGATCGATCCCGCACTTTTTCGGGAAAAGCAAGACGGCGGGCAGGATTGGCGCCTTTCGCCGGAGCAAGCACACCTCTGGGCCATGCTGAAGGACCTTGGCGTAGACGGTGCCGGACTCGAAATCCCGGCAGTTTCGCTACATGCCACACAGATTCTCCGCGAGTTCGAAATCGACCAGACAGCGCGACGTTCCTTGATTTCCGAAAAGGAAGCCAGCGAACGTGAACGCAGCAAGGCCGAGGCCAACCTACAGCGACATCAGGCAGCGGCCGACGAAGCGCGAGCGAAGCTAGGCGCGACCGACGCACAGTTGAAGACGACACGCGCCGAGCTCGAAGCAGCAAAGGCGCGTTCGGCCGAGACTGAAGCGAAGCATGGTAAAGTCTCACGCGAACTGGATGAAACACGCACGAATCTGGCTGGGCTAAACGATCGGTTCGACAGCGCACGCCGTGAACTCGAGGTGACGACAAAGCGACTTCTGGAAATCGGCGACCATCATAACAAGACGCTTTCAAAGCTCGGAGAAGATCGCGAGCGGCTGGTCGGCGAGCGCGAGGCATTGAAGGGTGAACTGACGGCCCAACGCCGGTTGTCGGAGAAGCAGGCGCGAGCACATCAGGACATACTCCGGCGAGCGATGGAGCGTTCCGCCGATGAGATCCGTGCGTTTGGCCGGGCACGCCACAAGGCGGCCACTCAAATCGCCAAATTCGAGTGGAACCTGAACCTGGCCGTCAGGGACAAGGTGTTGCTCGAAGCCGAACGGGCCGCTCAAGCCGCTCTACTCGATGCCATTCTGGGATCGACGCTTTGGCGCGTGCTCTCTCGGATCCGCAAACTGACGCACAATCCCATCGCTGCAAGACGGCGGCGGGATCGAGTGGCGCGCAGCGTTTCGATGGCCGAGGTGATGGCGCTGTTCGATCCCGACTGGTATCGCATGCGCAATCCCGACGTCGCTTTGACCGGTCTGGATCCGCTCGATCACTATTTGCTGCGAGGGGCCGTCCGTGGCCGCGATCCCGGTCCGCTATTCCATGTCGATTTCTACCTCGCGTCGGCGAAAACTATCGGCGAAGACGAGGAAGCGGCCCGCAATCCGCTGATCCACTATCTGACAAGCGGAGCAACGGCCGGCCTCAGCCCCCACGCGCTTTTCGATCCTGCTTTTTACGCGACAGAAAATCCTGATGTCGTCGAGAGCGGCATGAACCCGCTGGTCCATTTCATACTGCACGGCGGACAGGAAGGGCGATCGCCCAGCCCCTGTTTCGACGCGCGCTGGTATCTGGACATGTACCCGGATGTGGCAGCTGCCGGCTGCAATCCCCTGCTGCACTATTTGGATCACGGCACGGACGAGGGGCGCGATCCCGCACCAGATTTCTCGACAAGCGGTTATCTGAAATCGTACCCCGATGTCGTGCGCAGCGCACAGAACCCGCTCATGCATTACCAGCTTTTCGGGCGTTACGAGGGCCGCAATCCTCGGGGCATCGGTGATCCAACCGCTACCGACGGGTCTACGCAGCAACAAAAATCGCCGCAGCCCGTGCCGGCAAACCTCTCTACGATGCGGCCAGTTGCGCCACTCTCCGCCAGCCCGAAGCCTTCCAGGCAGAACAAACTGCCGCTAAGCGCGCTTTTGATCTCCTGGGATATCGGCCATAATCCGGTGGGCCGCGCTTACATGCTGGCCGAAGCTGTGGACCGCGTGGTCGAACACACGGTCATCGCGGGATTTCAGTTCCCGCGATACGGATCGCGGGTCTGGGAGCCGCTGCGCGATTCGCGCCTGCCCGTAATCCCGATCCCCGGACACAATCTGCCAGACATGATCGAACTGGCACGCTCGATTGCGGATCAGGTCCGCCCCGATGTCGTCATCGCCTGCAAGCCCCGTCTGCCGGCCTTGCAACTGGGCATGCAGATCCGGGATGCAGCCGGTTGCCCGCTGATCCTCGATATTGACGATCACGAACTTAGCTTCTTCGCCAATCGCGATCCGATTACGATGGAACAGTTCGAGGCAGTCCAGCCCGGCGAATGGGCAAATCATGTCGAGCCTTACGGCGAGGAATGGACCCGCTTGTGCGAAGGCTTGACTGGAACCGCAGATCGAATCCTCGTCTCCAATACGGCTCTGCAGAAGCGGTTCGGGGGCGTTGTCGTGCCGCATGTTCGCGACGAATCGGCCTTCCAGCCGGTCGATGCCAGCGCGCGGGTGGCGGTCCGCAACCGGTTCGGGGTGCCGATCGACGCACGCGTCGTGCTGTTTTTCGGCACGCCGCGGTTGCATAAAGGGATAGGCGAACTTGCCGCCGCCGTGGCCGCGATCGATGATCCACGGGTGCGACTTGTTATCATCGGCGACGCACCGGATAAGTCGGTAACCGCAAAGCTCAACCAGATCGCGCCGGGCCGGGTCATCCAGATACCCGGGCAGCCATTCTCGGCTATTCCTACGATCATGGCGCTGGGCGATGTGGTCGCATTGCCCCAGGATGTCGACCATCCGATCTCGCAGTTCCAGCTTCCTGCAAAGGCGATCGATGCGATTGCTGCAGGGCTGCCGCTGCTGGTCACACCGACTCCGCCGTTGATGGACCTCGTTTCGGCAGGGCTTGCGGTTCCGTTCGAACCGAAGGGTCTGAAAGATGCCATTGTCGCGGCATTGAACAAGCCGGTTACGCCAGAATCGCAGGCCGCTGTGCGAGAGCGCTTCCTGAGGGGCTACAGCTATCTTTCCGCCGGAGAAAGCCTGCGAAAAATCATCGGCGAAGCGGTTGCGCAGAAGCCCTCTGAAGCTGCGGTTGGCAGCGGCACACGACTTGTCGCTGCGCAATATCGCGCTCTTGGCTGCGAGCCTCCGCAACCCTCCAAGACACTTCCCGAGCAAGGCCGAGACATCGTCATGTTCTGGAAGCAGAACGACAGTGCACTTTATGGCCGCCGCAACGACATGGTCGCGCGCTATCTTGCCTCACGCGACGACGTCCGCCGGGTCATTGTGTTCGATGCGCCGATCTCACGCAACAAGCTAATAGAATTACGCGACCGCGGGCGTTCCGGCGATCAGGACCGCCTCATCTACACGCGCACCATCGAGAAGCAGATGGGGCTTCGCGACGAAGGCAAAATCGCGCGCCGGGTTCTGGTCTACCAGCCACGTCACGTGCGCAACGTGAAGTCAAATGCCCTGCAGGACCAAGTGGTCAACCATGTCAGGGCTACGCTCGAACAGGAAGGTGTCGATCCGTCGCAGGCCGTGTTCTGGCTTTATCCGCGCAATCCCTTCCTCGAAACTCTTGTCGACACGTTCAAACCTGCGCGAGTTGTTACCGATATCGTCGACGACCACCGCGCCTGGCCAAATGTGTCGGAAGACCAGCGCCGGGAACTCGATCAGCATTATACCCGAGTGCTGGGTTTTGCCGATTTTGCCATGGCCAATTGCGAGCCGGTGCGCGCCTCGATGGCGAAGATACGCCCTGATATCCGCCTGATACCCAATGGCTGCGATATGCCCTCTACGGATACCACGCCTTCCTCTTCCGCATTCCAGCGCGTGACCGAATGGCCGGGCAAGGTAATCGGTTTTACCGGCAATCTTGAGGCAAAGATCGACGACGAGTTGATCAAACGCCTGTCTCGGGAGCTTCCGGATGCGCTGATCGTACTCGTCGGTTCGACACACGCCAACCCATCCGTGCGGGAATTGGCGGAGTTGCCGAACGTATTGATGCCGGGGGTGGCGCCTTACGAAGAACTTGGAGCATGGGTCAGCCGCTTCGATGTCGCCATCATTCCGCATCGGCGTATGGCGTTGACCGAGTCAATGAACCCGCTGAAACAATACGTCTACCTCTCCCACGGTGTTCCAGTCGTCGCCACGAACATCAGCGGCCTCGAGGACGTGCCAGGTATTACCGTGGCCTCTGATCAGGAATCGTTCGTTATCGCTGTGCGAGCAGCCCTGGAGGCCCCACGTGCGGCAGTCGCAACACAGGATTTCATCCGCGAGCACAGTTGGGACGCACGGCTTTCCGGGTTCGTCGACGAAATCCTGACGGACGAGAATTCGTCGCCAAAACCTGTCCGGCATGGTTTTGACGAACAGGCAAACCCGTCGGATTGATCTAGATAAGACCTTCGGTCCGATCCTAAGGGCAGCGACCGAAACTGGAGGTAACATGGAATTCGACGCGGACAGCTATTTCGGATCGTGCCCTGTGTGCGGATGGGTCGGAGAATTCGTGCGCAACCATCGCGCGATCCGGGAAACCTATAACTGCGGCGGCTGTCGAGCCTCATTGCGCGAGCAGGGACAGGCTGATGCCCTCGTGCGGCATTACGCCCTACCCGGCGTGACGTCATTGGCAACACTCGTCACTTCGACAAGCATTGCCAGGCTTTCCGTATACGAACCGGGACTCAGCGGAACCCTGCGCCCGTATTTGGGCCGGATCGCGGATTATACACAGTCCTTCTACTACACTCCCGAAGAACGCGCCGCCGCGCCAGTCCGCCATGAGGATTTGCAGGCTCTCAGCTTTCCCGATTGCCGTTTCGACCTGGTCGTAACGTCCGATGTCCTCGAACACGTTCGACATCCTTTATCAGCTTTCGCCGAAATCTTTCGAGTATTGAAGCCTGGCGGTTTGAATCTGTTCACGGTGCCGCTTCAAGAGCCATTGAGGCAACAAACCACTTGGCGCGTGGATACCAGCGGACCGGAAGACGTGCATCTCCTTGAAGAGCAATATCATGGCGACGGCCGTGGCGGCAGGTCGCTGGTCTATGCCAATTTCGGGCGGGATATCGTCGACATGCTGGCAGAAACAGGATTCGAAACCGAACTGGTCTATCCTCGCACGCCGAGCGAAATTGCCAACCGTGCCATCACTGTGAAGGCCGTGCGCCCGTCTTGATTTTGGTCCGCCAATTGAAGCGCTTGGTGAGTTTGCATCGGTAGGGCGATTTGCCTGCCAGGCCCGATACCGATCTGTCACGGAAGAATGAACGGGTTCGTCTGGAGGAACCGCGCGCTGCGCCAGAAGAAGGGACAATCGAGCCCAGAGTGGCGACGAGAATTTCCCTTTTGCGTTGCTGATCGCTAACGCGGAACACAATGAAACACTTCATTACGACCGTCGTGCCGAACTGGCTTCGCAAACGGTTTTCGCGAGAGAAACCGTTTCAGGGAACGCTCGATGCCATAATTGACGGGCGCGTTTTGGGCTGGGCCCGGTCAGCGGACCACGACGGTCCGATCCGTATCGACCTCCTGATCGACGGGCGGGTCGTAGCCATTGATGAACCGGCGAATGTACTGCGTCCCGATCTTCGTGACGCCGGGATAGGCGATGGAGCCTATGGCTTTGAAATTGCGGTGCCCCCTGAATGCCTCGGGCCAGATACGCTCTCTGTCACGATCCGTCCGCATGGCAGCGAACAGGCAGGCCTGACACAGGCAATGAGATTCCACCGCGAGCATGGCGAATATCGTCCGTTGCAGAGCATAAACGCGGCCTCGGACATCACCATCACGATCGACAGTCTGACCGATGACGCCCTCGAAGGATGGTGCGTCGACAGCAGCGAAAGAGGGCGGATCCTCGAGCTCGATATCATTGTCGACGGCGAATTCTTCGTTTCCATTAGAAATGACGGGCCTCGCGGCGATCTGGAGAAGCTGGGAATTTCCAAAGGCCTTGGTGGATTTCGAGCTGACTTGCCTCTTCGCTGGCTCGATCCCGGCCCTCACATCGTCGGAATTCGAGCGTCCGGCAGAACGTTGCAGGAAACTTCGGTAAATGTCCCGGAACACCGCGCCTTCGTCGATCTCCGGAGGGTCGCAAAGCCTATTCGCGATGTCTCGATCATTGTTCCGGTTTTCAACGCACCCGGCGATCTGGAAGTCTGCATCCAGCGCCTGTCCGCGTGGACGCCGGACTCGGTCCAGATCCTGTTTATCGACGACGCGTCAACGGACCCGGAAGTTGCGAATCTGTTGCGAAGCGCAGCCGAGCGGCCAAACATGCGCTTTTTGCGCAACGAAGCGAATCTGGGCTTCACCCGGAGTGTCAATCGAGGTTTCGACGAAACCGGCCGCGACGATGTCATCATACTGAATTCCGATGCACGGGTCACGAGAGGGTGGGTAGAGGGACTGGCCGTTGCTGCGCATTCGGCACCTGGCATCGCCACCGTGACACCCATGTCCGATCGGGCAGGCCTTTTTTCAGCGCCTCGGCCAGGAAATGACAACACCCTGCCCGAGATGGTCGGCGAGATCGCCTACGCCCGGGCTTTCCGCCGGCAGAGCCTGGGGCTCTATCCAACCGTGCCAACCGGCAACGGGTTCTGCATGTTCATACGCCGCGCCTGCATCGATGAGGTCGGCGGTTTCGATGCGAAGGCTTTTCCGCGCGGGTATGGTGAGGAGAACGATTTCTGCATGCGATCCATGCGGAATGGCTGGCGACACATCATCGACGACCGGACTTACGTATTCCACGCAAGGTCGAAAAGCTTCGGTGAAGAGCGGCACGCATTAATGCAGGCCGGGCGGGCGGTGCTTGATCAACGCTATCCTGAATACGAAATCTCGATCCGCAAATTCACTCAAAGCGCCAAAATCGGGCTCGCACGGCAACGCGCACGGGTTGCCCTGACCGATTGTACCAACCGCCCCTCGCCGCTTCCACGTGTCCTCTTCGTTGTGTCGACGCAGACTGGCGGAACCCCACAGACCAATCGCGATCTCATGGCCGGGCTCGCGGATAAGGTGGACTGTTGGCTGTTGCAATGCGACGGCAAGACGCTCGAATTGCAGCGCATGCTTGGGCCTGAAGATGGCGCCGAAGATAGTTCGGGCGATCGGCGGATCCACCGCCTGGATGAAGCCATTGACCCGGTCTCTCACCGCTCGGAAGAATACGACGCCGTAATCAGTGAATGGTTGCTGAGGCTCGATGCCGACATCGTGCATATCCGCCATCTGGGCTGGCACGGACTGGCCTTGCCGAAAATCGCAAAAGCGCTTGGCAGCAAGGTCGTGTTCTCCTTTCACGATTTCTACGCACTATGTCCTACCGTCAAATTGCTCGACGATACCATGCAGTTCTGTGGTGGCGCCTGTACCCCTGGGGATGGGCATTGCCGAACAGAACTATGGCCTGATGGTTCTCTCCCCGAGCTTAAGCATAAATGGGTCCATGTCTGGCGGCAGCGTTTCTCCGAAGCCCTGGCGCCCTGCGATGCCTTCGTCACCACATCGAAGAGCGCGCGGGCACGGATCCTCGAACATATGCCGGCGGTGTCGCCCGAACGTTTCACGGTGATCCCCCACGGGCGCGATTTCAGCAATTTTTGCCGCCTCGCCCATTTGCCCGATGACGACGCAGTCCTGCGCATTCTCCTGCCTGGCACCATCACGCGCGCGAAGGGCCTCGATATCGTGCATGAGTTGCTTGCACAGGATCAAGCGGGACGGTTGGAATTCCATATTCTGGGTGAGGTTCTGGACGATAGCGGGGCGCCCAAACGCAGACATCCGCGTTTGATCTGCCATGGCCGCTACGAACGCGACCGCTTTGCCGAGCGGGTCGAAGCAATCCGTCCCCATCTCGGGGCTGTCTTCTCGATCTGGGATGAAACCTATTGCCACACGCTGACCGAACTCTGGTCTGTCGGCGTGCCAACATTTGTGTTGGATTTTGCTACCTTGGCCAGTCGCGTCCGTGAGAGCGGCGGAGGCTGGGTACTGCGGCACGACGACATCGCCTCGCTCTACGCAAATATCGTGAACATTGGCTTTGACCGGGAAGCGCGTTCTGTCGTGGATGCCGCACTTGTCCAATGGCAGAACCAACAGGCCGCGCGCAACTCAGTCGCCACCATGGCCGCCGCATATTTCGACCTCTATCGCGGCATCCTGGCAAAACCGCACGACAATGCACTGTGATCAGGGCGGGCTGCTAAGGCGTGCGATGAATGATCAGCGATCGTGATAGTCGAGGCCGTATCGACCGAAGCAATTCCCGTAGCGGTTCGGTTCTGCTCTTTGGGGAAAGGTACAAGTGGCTGACTTCCCGTAGCAGCCTTCTGCTCTTTGAGTAGCGACTGAGAACGCCATAATGCATGATCTGTCGGCACAGGCGCGCGGCATGGCCGATGCCAGCACTCTCTCAATAAGCAACTCCGGCGCAACGGCGCCGACGGCGCTGGCAGGCAGCTTCTGTTGGCATGCTCACAAGGCTTCGTAAATGGCCAGCGCCTCGCCCACGTCTTCATACATGGTGGCGACGCCCTGGTGCAGGACGATCGCCCGATTGCAGTATTTCTTGACCATGGTCGTGCTGTGCGAGGCAAGAAGCAGCGCGCGGTCCTGCCGCTGTTCAAAAAATTCCTCTTCGCATTTTTTCTGAAAGGCGCGGTCGCCCACCATGATGACCTCGTCGATCAGATAGCATTCGAACTCGATCGCCAGCGACAGCGCAAAGGCAAGCCGCGCGCGCATGCCCGAGGAATAGGTCTTGACCGGCATGCGCAGCTGCATGCCCAACTCGGTGAATTCCTCGATGAATTCGCGCATTTCGCGATAGGGCTTGTCATAGATGCGGGCGATGAAGCGCGCATTGTCGAAGCCCGTCAGACTGCCCTGGAACCCGCCGTTGAAGCCCAGCGGCCACGAACAGCTCATCTTGCGCACGATCTTGCCCGATGTCGGCATCTCGACCCCGCCGATCAGCCGGATCAGCGTCGACTTGCCCGCGCCGTTGCGGCCCAGCAGCCCGATCCGGTCACGCGGATTGATCGTGAAATCGACGCCGCGCAGAACCGTCTTGGTCATCGCACCGCTGCGGTAATGCTTGTGAAGGTCGCGGCAGTGAATCATGAGACTGCCAGCGTCCGGCGAACCCGGCGGCAAAGGACCAGGCCCACGAAAATGCAGGCAAAGCTGACCGTTAGTGCTTTGGGCACGTCGTAATAGGGTATCACCAGTTCACCGAACAAACCGGCACGCATCAGTTCCATGCCCGTCACTAGCGGCGACCACATCAGATATTCGCGCAGGTTTTCAGGCAGCCACGACGCCATGTTGAACACGCCGGAAAATGGAATGGCGAGATAGACGCTGACCGGCACCAGCTTTTCGACTGCGGTGGAAACCTCGGACAGGGGGGCAAGGACGAGGCAGACGGAGAGCACGAAGAGCACGTAAATGGCCCAACCCGCGATCAGCAGGGCGACATCGGCGGGAACCGGGAATTGGCCGAGGAACAGCAGCACCGTACCGCCGAACAGATAGGCCATCATCGCGCCGATAGCCTCAAGCGAGACGCGCACGAAGATGAAGTCGAGCACCTTGACCTGCCGGTGATAAAGCAAGGCACTGTTAGCAACGAAGATCTTGGCCGATTGCGCAAAGGAATGGCGCATGAAGGTCAGCGGGATATAACCGCTGACCACGAAAGGGATGACCCCGATGCCGTGGCTTTCGGGCCCTTTCATGAACGACCACGCCACGCCGACCAGTCCTGCAAACAGAAGCGGTTCGGCCATGATCCAGAGGAAGCCGATATTCTCGCGCCCGAAGCGGGTCACCAGTTCGCGAACCATCAGCGCCTTGATGACCTTGGCCTGGACGCGCAGGCCTTCAGCAAAGCGTGTCATCAGTCGTCCGGCGCGTGCTCGAGTATGCCGACGACCAGCATCCAGCCGACTAGATAGAGGCACAGACAGGCAAACAACACGGCCAGCACGCTCTTGACCCGATTGGGCAGAAGCGCATCGTCGGGCCGGTTCGGCTCCACCACGCGCTCAAGGTAATATTGCTGGCTGACCGCTTCGGCGCGGGCCTGTTCCAGCGAGGCTTGCGCCGTCGTCAGCATCTGGGTGGCGAATTCCTGTTCGACCAGCAGCGTTTCATAACCCGCCAGCTTGGACGCGATGCCCCCCGGCGTGCCCACGGCGCGGCCGGTCTGTTCGGCCACCTGCTGCGCCAGCGCCGCGACGCGCTTGCGCATGGCGGGTAGCGACGGGTGGTTGGGCGTCGCGGCCTGCACTTCGGCCAGCTTGGCACGCATGGCGGCTTCCTGGGTGACGAGATTGCTCGACACCGCCAGCACGGCCTGTCCCTGCTGTTCGGGGTTGAGCAAATCGGACCGGTTGCGGAATGCGGCCAGTTCCACGCGCGCATTGCGCACGCGCTGTTCGGCAAGCCGCACGCGCTCTTCGGCCTCGTCGATAGCCCGTGCATTCACGCGCTCGTTCAAGCGGTTTACCAATTGTTCGCTCAGGTCCAGCAGCCCGGCGTTCAGCGTCTGCGCATCTTCCGGTCGGTAGGCATTGACCTTCAGAACCGTCAGTCCCGTTTCGGCATCGGGAGCAGCAAAGACCATCTCGTTGTAATAACTGTAGAGGTCTTCGAAATTGCCTGCGCTTAATGGGCGAGGAAAGCGATTCAGCCAGTCAGCCTCTTCCGCCGAAAAGATCGCGCGCACGTCGACGGTTTTCGACACGTCCTGCAGCGCATCGCGCGAACGCAGATAGCCCAGGATCTCGCTGCTCTGCTCCTGTCCGCCGCCAAGGCCCGCACCCTGCATGAAGCTGCTGAACGAGCCCATCGAACTGTTACGCTTGTCCGGAGCCTTCACCACGAAACGCGATTCCGACACGTAGACGTCCGCCGCGATCAAGCCGTAATATAGCGAGGCGATCGCCGTGGGCGCGATCACGAACAGCGCGAACCAGCGCCATTTGCGCAGGCGTGCGCCCAGCTTGCCGAGCAGGCCGCCTTGCTTTTCGGTGCCGACCTCTACGGCCAGACGCTGAAGTTCCGTATCGTGATGCATCGGGAGTGTTCTTACAGCGCGCCTCTGAAGCGCAAGTTAATACGGTTAAACGGCCTTAATCATCATTCATGGCCGCTATGCAAAGGGTTTCGCGTTTCTTCCCCGGCTAGTTTGCCCGTCGAAAGCGTCGCCAAAGCCTGGCGTCGGCCAGCTTGCGACCGATCATCGTCACGGCGCGCCGCGCCCCCTTATCCCCGCGCAGGACGCTGCGCAACAGGTCGCCGAAATCGGGCCTGAGGCTGGATCGCTCGTCCAGCGAGGCATAGGCGTTCCAGAAATCCTCGCCCCCCAGCACGCGGGGCATCAGGAAAACGCCGTGATATCCGAAGCTGGCGTCCGGATCGCCCGCGCGCTCGGCGGCGAAGCGGTCGGCCAGTTCGCGGGGCGCGAAACGCATGTCCCGCGCTTCCAGAAAGGCGCGATTGGTGCGGCCTATGGCGATGTCTTCGGGGTGATGCGCGGTGAACTCGCTTGAGCGGCACAAGGCCATCAAGCGGCGGCTGCGCAGCGAAAAACCGCCATTTCCAACGTCATGACCGTCATCGAACTGCGGCCAGCTGGCACCGATATAATCGTAGTCGAGGAACTCGTCCCGCCAGCGGCCCGCATCGATGACATGGCCGTCCCATTGCACGACCAGGCAGAAATCGCTGGCCACATGGTCGGGCAGGCCATGCAGGATGAAGTCCGAATAGGCCGGCGAAGACAGCAGCGGTGCGATCTCGACGATCCGGATCGCGGGGTCGACAGGCGCCAGCCGCGCGGTAGAGGCGCTGTCGGTAAACAGCAGCACTTCGGCGAAATCAATCTGCGCCATGCAAAGTTCGAGCGCGCGGACGGTCGCGGCGAGGTTCACCGAACTCGCCGCACAAAGCGTCACCTGGCTGAGATCAAGGCGTGTCGTCATGTCAGAGCCGCACCACGAAGCGTTCCGAAAACGGGCTGAGCGACGGATGGTGAAACGGATCGATTCCGCCCCCGGTGCCCCAGTGCGCCTTCAGGGCGACCAGTTCGCGGGCCAGACGGGCCGCGCCGACGGGATCGCGGTCCAGCCCGCGCGACACCGATTCGTGATGGATGAGCGACGCGCGCGGCTCGTAGAACGATTGCCAGCCACGCGCATTCAGCCGCAGGCACAGGTCGACATCGTTGAAAGCTACCGCGAAATGAGCCGCATCCATGCCGCCGACCGCCAGCAGCTTTGACCGCTGTGCCACCAGACAGGCCGCCGTCACCGCCGACACGAATTGCGGCAGCGCATGGCGGCGGAAATAGCCTTCGTCCTCCGGGCGAAGCAGCCGGTGGGCATGCGCCGCGCCGCCGCCGATCCCGGTTACGACCCCGGCATGCTGGATCCGCCCGTCGGGATAGAGCAATTGCGCGCCCACCGCGCCGACTTCGGGCCGCAGCGCCTGCACCGCCATCGTCGTTAGCCAATCCGGATCGCGAATCTCGATATCGTTGTTGAGCAGGCAGACCAGATCACCCGTGGCTTCCTCGATCGCGCGATTGTTCATCGCGGCGAAGTTGAATGCGCCCGGATGGCGCATGACCCGCGCGAAATCCGGGTCCAGCGCGTTCAGATAGTCGAGCGTTTCCGGATCGTCGCTGTCATTGTCGATGACGATGATCTGCAGCGCGCCCGGATATTCCGTGCCCGCCAGCCCCGTCAGGCACATGCGAAGCAGATCCACGCGGTTGCGGGTCGGGACGATGACCGTGATGGAAGGCAAGTCCCGGAAGGCGGCGTGATCGATCGCCGCGGGTCGGACCGGGTCGGGACGAACGCGTCGGTGGTGCAGGATGCGCGGCACATGCTCCGGCTTTCCGCCCTGTGCGAGGGTGCGGTCCAGCACGCGGCAGGTCAGCGCCTTGGCCCAGCCTTCGCCCGGCAAATCCGCAAGATCGCCGTCCTCCACCTGCAGCAGCGCAGCGCCGGTCAGGTAATCGTGGTGATGGAACAGTTCCGCGTTCCAGCCCGGTTTGAAATGCGGCTTCTCGCGCTGGCCGGCCGTCCCGAGAAGATCGTCGTCGGCGTACAGGATACGCGTGGCATCATCGGCGTTTGCGGCGCTCTGGCGATAAAATGCCCCGGCGCCCCTTGCCAGCGCATCGCCCGCCAAAAGCGGCATGACCCACCCCGCGCCGATGTCGGTCGGCACCTCGGAACCCCGCCCGATGACACGATGCGCGATGGCTTCCCGGTGCAAGCTGGCGAGTGTCCGGTCCAGACCAGCCCCTTCCTCGATCAGCGCGAGGATAGCCGGCTCGCCAGCCTCGGGCACCGGATCGTCCTCACCCTGCAGCAGCCACAGCCGATAGGCCCTTGGCGAGGCGCCCAGCAGCGGCGCCATCTGCGAGCGCGAACGCACCCGTTTCCCCAACAGCCGCCACCACGCCGCCACCGCCCATGCACGCGGGTGGGCGCGCAGGGCATCGCCGTGCACGGCCAGACGCAGCAGCGTCCGCCGCACGGCGCCGGCAATGGAAACGGATCCCGTCATCGCGGCAGGCGTTAATGCGGCGGCGGCGGGACGCAAGCCCTGTCAGGAAAACCACCTGCCGGAAAATGTGCGGAATGAGCGGCGATCCATCACTTGCCACGCGAAAACATTGTCCTTAGGCACCCGATCCCGACATCACGGTGCACGCCCCTTCTAGCGGCACGGCACGCAGACGCACGGACGTAAGGCCAACATGACATTGCAGCGCAAGGGTATCGTATTGGCGGGCGGGTCGGGAACACGGCTCTATCCGCTGACCAAGGGCGTGTCGAAACAGCTGGTCCCGGTCTATGACAAGCCGATGATCTACTACCCGCTGGCGGTGCTGATGCTGGCGGGGATCCGCGAGATCCTGATCATCACCACGCCAGAGGATCAGGCGCAGTTCAAGCGCCTGCTGGGCGACGGGTCGGACTGGGGCGTCTCGCTTGATTATGCGGTGCAGCCCAGCCCCGACGGGCTGGCGCAGGCCTTCCATATCGGTGGCGATTTCGTGAAGGGCCATCCCAGCGCGCTCGTGCTGGGCGACAATATCTTCTACGGCCACGGCCTGCCCGAACAGCTTGCCGCCGCCGACGCGCGCACCGACGGGGCGAGCGTGTTCGCCTATTGGGTGGCCGATCCTTCGGCCTATGGCGTGGTCGGCTTCGACAAGCAGGGCAAGGCCACCAGCCTTGAGGAAAAGCCCCAGCAGCCGACGTCCAACTATGCGGTGACCGGCCTTTATTTCTATGACGAGACGGTGGTGGACCGCGCCCGCGACCTCAAGCCCTCGCCGCGCGGAGAGCTTGAGATCACCGATCTCAACCGGCTCTATCTCGACGACGGTTCCCTTTCGGTGGAGATCATGGGGCGCGGCTATGCGTGGCTCGATACCGGAACGCATGGATCGCTGCTGGACGCGGGCACCTATGTGCGCATTACCGAGGAGCGGCAGGGGCTGAAGATCTGCTGTCCCGAGGAAATCGCTTGGCGCAAGGGCTTCATCGGCGACGACCAGCTGCGCAGCATCGCCGCGCCGCTCAGGAAATCGGGCTATGGCGATTATCTGATGGGCCTGCTCGAACACGGACCGGACTGAAAGGCGCACGCATGAACATCGTCGAGACCCGCCTGCCCGGCGTATTGATCGTTGAGCCCAAGGTGTTCGGGGACGAGCGCGGCTTTTTCCTGGAAAGCTGGAACCGCGCGCGCTTTGCCGATGCGGGGCTGGATATCGATTTCGTGCAGGACAACCATTCGCGGTCGAACCGCGGCGTGCTGCGCGGCATGCATTTCCAGAACCCCGGTCCGCAAGGCAAGCTGGTGCGCGTGGTATCGGGCGCAGTCTATGACGTGGCGGTCGATCTGCGTCGTTCCAGCGCGACCTTCGGCCAGTGGTTCGGCGTGGAACTGAGCGCGGCCAACCACCGCATGCTGTGGGTGCCCGAAGGCTTCGCACATGGCTTCCTGACATTGGAGGACGGCACCGACTTCCTCTACAAGTGCCGCGGCGGATATGACCCCAAGGCGGAGCATTCGCTGGCATGGGACGATCCCGATGTCGGCATCGAATGGCCGCTGGAGGGGATCGAGCCGATCCTGTCGGGCAAGGACGCGCAGGGCACCCCGCTGGGTGAAGTGGAGACGTTCCCATGAAGGTCCTGATCACCGGCGCGAACGGACAGCTGGGCCGCGCGCTGGCAGCAACCGCGCCCGAGCAGCACGAGATTGCCGCGCTGAGACGCGCCGAACTCGACCTCGCGGATGCGAACAGCATCGCCTCGGCCATCGCGGAGCGCAAACCCGACGTGGTCATCAATGCCGGTGCCTATACCGCGGTCGACAAGGCCGAGAGCGAGACCGATCTTGCGCAGCGAATTAATGCCGACGCGGTGGGCCTGCTGCGGCGTAGCTGCGCCGACATCGGCGCGCGGCTTGTCCATGTCTCGACCGATTTCGTGTTCGATGGCCGCGCGTCCGCCGCCTACACAACCGACGACATGCGCAATCCGCTGTCCGCCTATGGCCGCACCAAGGCCGCAGGCGAGGACATGGCCGGCCCCGACGCGCTGATCGTGCGCACCGCCTGGGTCTATGCCGCGGGCGGCGCCAGCTTCGTCGCCACCATGCTGCGCCTGATGCGCGAGCGGGACGAGATCGGCGTCGTATCCGACCAGATCGGCGCGCCGACATGGGCGACTTCGCTGGCGCGCACGATCTGGGGCCTTGTCGCCAATGGGTCGAGCGGGATCCACCATTTCTCCGACGCCGGGGTCGCCAGCTGGTACGATTTCGCGGTCGCCATCGGCGAGGAAGCCGCCGCCATCGGGCTGATCGACCGGACCATCACGGTGAAGCCGATCACCACCGAAGATTACCCGACGCCTGCCGTGCGCCCCGCCTTCTCGCTGCTCGACAGCCGCGCGACGCGCGAGGCCGCTGGCGTCGATCCCGTTCACTGGCGCGAGAACCTGCGCCACATGCTTCAAGAGGTAAAACAGCTTGGCTGATCTGCTCGTCACCGGCGGGGCCGGATTCATCGGCGGCAATTTCGTGCATTACTGGCGCGAGCGGCATCCCGGCGACACGATCATCGTGCTCGACGCGCTGACCTATGCCGGCAACCGCGAGACGATCGAGGATGTCGACAATATCGAACTGGTCGTCGGCAATATCTGCGACACCGCGCTGGTCACCCGCCTGCTGGAAGAGCGCGGGATCGACACCATCGTGCATTTCGCGGCCGAGAGCCACGTCGACCGCTCGATCAGCGCGCCGGACGATTTCATCGAGACCAATGTCATCGGCACGCACAGCCTGCTCAAGGCCGCGCGCGATGTCTGGGTCGAAAAGGGATCGGGCCGTCCGCACCGCTTTCACCATGTCTCGACCGACGAGGTGTATGGCTCGCTCGGCCCCAACGATCCGGCCTTCAGCGAGACGACGCAATATCAGCCGAACTCGCCCTATTCGGCGTCTAAGGCGGGATCGGACCATCTGGTGCGCGCCTATCACCACACCTTCGGGCTTGAGGTGACGACCAGCAATTGCTCGAACAATTACGGGCCTTACCAGTACCCGGAGAAGCTGATCCCGCTGTTCCTGCTGAACGCGCTGTCGGGCAAGCCGCTGCCGATCTATGGCGACGGCATGAACGTGCGCGACTGGCTGCATGTCGAGGATCACTGCCGCGGGATCGAAGCGGTTCTCAAGAACGGCAAGCCCGGCGAGACCTATAACATCGGCGGCGGGCAGGAACTGCCCAATCTGACGGTGATCGAGGAGATCTGCCGCGGCGTCGATGCGATCTTCGCCTCCGATCCCTCGCTGGCACAGCGCTATCCCGACGCGCTCGCCGCCAAGGGCCAGCCGACCGAGACGCTGAAAACCTTCGTCACCGACCGCAAGGGCCACGACCGTCGCTACGCCATCGACGAGACCAAGGCGCGCGAGGAAATCGGCTACACGCCAAGCCGCGATTTCCCGACCGGCTTTGCCGAGACGATGCAATGGTATCTCGACAACGAGGCATGGTGGCGGCGGCTGCTCGCCAAATAGGCGGCGGTCAGCGCGCGGCGAAGTAGCGTTCGAGCGCCTCGCGCTGCGCGGCGTCCAGCCTGAGGCCAAGCTTGGTGCGGCGCCATAATATGTCGTCGGCAGTCATAGCCCATTCGCGGGCGCGCAGGTAATCCACCTCGCGCGCGGTCAGACCGTGGCCGAAATACTCGCCGCAATCGGCCAGCGCATGCGCATTGCCCAGAATGTCGCGCGCGCAGGTGCCATAGCTGCGGATCAGCCTGTCCGCCATTTCGGGCGAAAGGAACGGGTAGTCGCGCCGCAAGGCCGCGATCTGTTCGTCCGCCGTGCCGACCGGAAAATCGCCGCCCGGCAGCGGTGCGTCCGCCGTCCAGCCCGGTCCGGCCAGTTCGGGCAGGCGCGAGGACAGTTTCCCCACTGCATCCTCGGCCAGATGGCGAAAGCTGGTAATTTTGCCGCCGAACACCGACAGCAGCGGCGCACCTGCGAACCGCTCCGACAGATCGAGCGAATAGCCGCGCGTCGCCGCCTCCGGCCTGCCCGATCCATCGTCGATCAGCGGGCGCACTCCTGCATAGGACCACACCACATCGGCGGGCGCGACGGGGCGCGCGAAGAACCGGCTGGCCCCTTCGCACAGATAGGCGATTTCCGCAGCGCTCGCTTCGACCTTTACGAGGCTGCCCCGGTGGTCCGCGTCGGTGGTGCCGATCAGGGTGAAATCATGCTCGTATGGAATGGCGAAGAAGATGCGTCCATCGGGAAGCTGGAAAAAATAGGCGAATGCATGGTCGAACAGTTTGGGCACCACGATATGCGATCCACGCACCAGTCGCATCTTGCGATGCGTCGGCAGATGGCCGATGCGCAGCAATTCCAGCACCGCCGGTCCCGCCGCATTGACGACGGCGCGGGCGCGGAAAATCTCGTCCCCCGCCTCGATGCGCCAGATATCTCCCTCGCGCGCCAGCCCCGTCACGCGGCAGCGCGTGCGCACTTCGGCGCCCCGGTCCACCGCATCGCGCGCGTTCAGCACCACCATGCGCGCATCGTCGACCCAGCAATCGGAATAGACGAAACCCTTCGCGAACTCGTCCTTCAGCGGCGCGCCCGCGGGATGGCGCGTCAGGTCGATGCTCTGCGTCGCGGGCAAGGTCTTTCGCCCGCCGATATGGTCATACAGGAACAGCCCCAGACGCAGCAGCCACCGCGGCCGCAGCCCGCGCACATGGGGCAGCACGAAGCGCATGGGCCACACGATATGCGGCGCGATGGCCAGGATGCGCTCACGCTCGATCAGGCTTTCGCGCACGAGGCCGAATTCGCGGTGCTCCAGATAGCGCAGCCCGCCATGGATCAGCTTGCTGGAGGCCGAGGACGTGCCGCTGGCCAGATCGCCTGCCTCCAGCAGCAACACACTGGCCCCGCGCCCCGCCGCATCGCGCGCGATCCCGCAGCCGTTGATACCGCCGCCAATGACGGCAAGGTCGTAAGGCCCGGAAGGATCGACGCCGCGCGCCATCAGGGAAGCGGTTCCCCGCGCGCGGCGACGAGCACGGCATACCAGTCCTGCCGCGTCCAGCGCATCTCCAGCGCCTGCATGGCCTCGGCAATCCTTTCCGGCGATTGCGATCCTATGATCGGCACGATCCCCGCCGGATGCGCCATCAGCCAGCCGAACGCCGCGACCGACCGGCCGACGCCCTGCGCCTGTCCGATCCGGTCCAGCTCAGCCGCGACCGCGGCATCGCGCGCATTGCCGGGCGACAACAGCCGCCCTCCCCCAAGCGGCGACCATGCGAAGGGCGTCATTCCCAGACGCATCGCCTGATCAAGCTCACCGTTTTCGAAGCAGTCTATCCTCAGCGGACTGATCTCGGGCTGGGTGGAGACGATGGGCAGGTCCATGAAATGCGCCAAAGCCTCGATCTGCGGCTGGGTGAAGTTCGACACGCCAATGGTGCGGATCTTGCCCGCCGCCACCGCATCTTCAAGCGTGCGGGCCAGTTCCTGCGGATGAGTCAGAATATCGGGCCGGTGGATCTGGTGCAGGTCGATCATGTCCACCCGCATCCGCCGCAGCGAGGCGTCGATCGCGGACGACAGATAGCCGCGCGACTGGTCGTAGGGCAGCGGCGGCATGATGCCCCCCTTGCTGGCCAGCACCATGCGCGGCCGCAGCGCCGGTTCCGCCGCCAGCACCTCGCCCAGCAGCGCCTCGGCATCGCCGAACCCGCCATTGCCGTCGAAGCCGTAGATATCCGCCGTGTCGAGCAGGGTGATACCCGCATCCAGCGCGGCATGAACCAGCCTCGACGCTTCGGACACGCTGCGCCCGTTTTCGGCAAGGCGCCACATGCCCCACGCCAGCGGAGAGATGACGATGTCGCTCTGGCCAAGGCGGCGCGAGGCTGGCGGGGCGGGCAGAAGGCTCAAAACAATATCCCTGTGGCGCGCGTGTCGGAGGACGAGCCGCTTGCTTGCGCCCGGCTGGCTTGGCGGCTAAAAATTATGGAAGTGCAACAGATAAGGCAAGCTGCCCCAACAGGCGGCGGCCATCGGCAGGGGACGGGAATGACGGGCACGGACAAGATGATCCTCGTGCTCGACGAAGGCACCACCTCGACGCGGGCGATCCTCTATGATGCGGCGGGCCAGGTTCTTGGCACCGCGCAGCAGGCTTTGACCCAGCATTACCCCGCCCCCGGCGTAGTCGAGCATGACGCGCAGGAGATCTGGGACGCGACCCTTGCCTGCGCGCGGGCGATGATCGACAAGGCGGGCGGTGCGGACCGGATCGCCGCCATCGGCATCACCAACCAGCGCGAAACGGTGGCGGCGTGGGACCGCCGGACCGGACAGCCGATCTGCCGCGCCATCGTCTGGCAGGACCGCCGGACCGAAGCGCAATGCCGCCAATTGCGCGAACAAGGGCACGAGGACCGCGTCCAGCGCGAAACGGGCCTGCTGCTCGACCCGTATTTCTCGGCCACCAAGATGCGCTGGATTATGGACCATGTGCCGCAGGCGCGCGAGCTGGGCGACCGGCTGGCGATGGGCACGATCGAAAGCTGGCTGGTGTGGAAGCTGACCGGCGGGCTGCATGTCAGCGATGCGACCAACGCGAGCCGCACCCTGCTACTGCCGCTGGAGGGCCGCGACTGGGACGGCGGGCTGTGCGATCTGTTCGACGTGCCCCGCTCGGCGCTGGGGGACATCGTGCCCTGCACCGGTTCCATCGCTGCCACCGATTCGGCGCTGTTCGGGCGGGCCATTCCGATCACCGGGCTGGCGGGCGACCAGCAATCGGCGAGCATCGGACAGGCCTGCTTCGCGCGCGGCGAGTGCAAGGCGACGATGGGCACAGGCGCGTTCATCCTTGCCAATGCGGGCAGCGAGCCGCCGCGTTCCGGCCACCGCCTGCTGGGCACGGTGCTGTGGGACACGGGCGATGAGCGTATATATGCGCTGGAGGGATCGGTGTTCGCCGCGGGCAGCATCTTCCAGTGGCTGCGCGACGGGCTGGCCCTGCTGTCGCAATCGGCGGAGAGCGAGGCTTTGGCCCGGTCGGTCAAGGACAGCGGCGGGGTGGTCTTCGTGCCCGGTCTTGCCGGACTTGGCGCGCCCTATTGGGATGCGGAGGCGACCGCCTCGCTTTCGGGCATGAGCTTTGCCACGACGCGGGCGCATGTGGTGCGCGCGGCGCTGGAATCGATTGCGCATGTGCTGTGCGACCTGAAGACCGCCTTTGCCGCCGACGGCGCGGCATGGTCCAGCCTGCGCATCGACGGCGGGATGAGCGCGAACGACTGGCTGGCGCAGGACCTGGCCGACATGCTGGCGATTCCGTGCGAACGCCCCGCCGATATCGAGACGACCGCGCGCGGGGCGGCCATGCTAGCGGCGTTCGGCGCGGGGCTTTACACCTCGCTGGAGGACACGAAAGCCATGGCCAGCCCGGCGACCGCGTTCCGCCCGCGCATGGATAGCGGTGAGCGCGAGACGCGGCTGCGGCGCTGGCATGCGGCGCTTCCGGCACAGGTCTCGCGCGGTTGATCGACGCGCCGCGCCATTGCGCAAAAGGCTAGGTCGAGCCGCCGCGCGAATATGGCATGCATTCCATTCTGGGAGATGAATGCATGAACGAGAACTGGGACTATATCGTCGTCGGCGCGGGATCGAGCGGCTGTGTCGTTGCCGAGAAGCTGAGCGCCGATCCGCGCAATCGCGTGCTGGTGCTGGAAGCGGGCGGCGAGAGCGGTTTCTGGAACCGCGTGCCCAAAGGCGTGGCGAAGCTGGTCACTAATCCCGACCGAATCTGGGCCTATCCCGTCGCGCAGCCGCGTGAGGAAAACGGCCCCGCGAACGAAGTCTGGATCCGCGGCAAGGGCGTGGGCGGGTCAAGCTCGGTCAATGGCATGATCTGGAGCCGGGGCGAGCGCGAGGATTACGACGCGTGGGAACGCGATCATGGCGCGGCCGGCTGGAACGGCGACAGTATGACCGAGGCATTCCTGCGGCTTGAGGATCATCCCTATGGCCCCTCGCCGATGCTGGGTTCGGGCGGGCCGGTACACGTCGAGCCCGAGATCTACACCTATCCGCTAGCGGACGAGATGATCGCCGCGGGTGAGGCGCTGCAACTGAAACGCGTGCGCGAACTCAACGAACAGCCGGGGCCGCGCGTCGGATATTACAGCCACAACATCCGGCGCGGCAAACGCGAGAGTGCGGCGCGCACCTTCCTCGATCCGGCGCGCAGGCGTCCGAACGTGCGCGTGGTGACCGGCGCGCGGGCCGAGCGCATCACTTTCGACGGCAAGCGGGCCACCGGCATCGACGTGCTGGTGGATGGAGAAATGACGCATTTCGCCTGCTCGGGCGAGATCGTCGTGTCGGCGGGCGCGATCGAAAGCCCGCTGCTGCTCCAGCGGTCGGGCATCGGCGATGCGGCATGGCTGCGCGGCAAGGGCGTCGATCCGCTGATCGACAATGCCCATGTCGGCGCACATCTGAACGAGCATCTGTCGCTGTCGATGCCCTATCGGCTGAAGTCGGGCAAAGGCACCAATCGCCAGTTCTATGGCGCGGGCGCGGCGCTGGCAATGGCGCGCTACATGCTGACCGGCGGCGGGATCATGGCGACCGGCCCGTTCGAAGTGGGCGCGTTCCTCAATGTCGCGCATCCCGACGGGCGGGTCGATGCGCAGTTCTATCTGGGCGCCTATACCTTCGAGGTGGGGGACGAGAACAATCCGGTCCCTCTGGACAAGATCGACCGGCAGCCGGGCATCACCATCTATGCCTCGCTGCTGCGGCTGAGCAGCGAAGGCAGTATCAGGATCGGCGGAGCGGGCGTGTCGGATGCGCCCGACATCCAGCCCAATTTCCTCTCGACCGAGCATGACCGGGCGAGCGCGGTGGCGCTGGTGCGGCGGATGCGTGCCTTCATGGACGCGCCGCCGCTGGGCGCGCGGGTGGGCGAGGAATTGCTGCCGGGACGCGATGTCGAGGGGGACGAGGCGATACTGGCGTTCTTCCGGCGCTATTCGACCTGCGGGCTGCATGGCATCGGCACCTGCCGGATGGGCAGTGGCGACGACAGCGTGGTGGACGCACAGCTCCGGGTACGCGGCGTGACGGGGGTGCGCGTGGCGGATTGCTCGATCATGCCCGGACAGGTCACCGGCAACACCAATGCGCCCGCCATGGCCATCGGGCTGCGCTGCGCCGACATGATGCGACAGGCGCCCGCCTAGCGCCTGCGCCCTTCAGCCATCCCAGCGCAGCACCAGCCGGTCGATATGCGCGTTGATCCCGCCTGCCTGCCGCAGTTCGGAGGCATTGGCGACGGTGAAATCGGGAATGCGCCGCAGCCATTCCTGCAGCGTAATCGCCACTTCGCTGCGCGCCAGTTCCTGCCCCGGACAGCGATGCGGCCCCTGCCCGAACGCCGAATGACGCGGCCGCGCGCGGTCGATGTCGACGCTCATGGGATCCTCGTTCTCGCGCTCGTCGACGCCGTGCACCACCGTCGGGCAGGCGACCAGATCGCCCGCGCGCAGATGGATGCCGTGATACTCCATGTCCTGCCGCACGATCCGCGCGATGGTGACCGAGCCATAGCGGCGGAACAGTTCGGCCACCGCGCGCGGGGCCAAATCCGGATCGGCGATCAGGCGGCGGCGCATCTCTTCATCGCCCGCCAGATGCAGCATGGCAAAGCCGAGGAAATTGACGACCGTGTCCATCCCCGCGACCAGCACCTGCAGCGTCAGTACCAGCGCTTCCTCTGCCGTCATGCTGCGCCCTTCGAACGGGCGGCCGACCATGCGGCTGATCATGTCCTCGCCGGGGTTTTCCATACGCCGCGTGACGACCGGCAGCAGATAGGCCGCCATCTCGTCGCGCGCCTCGGCCATGGTCATTTCCGAACCGGGATTGGTCATCATGTCGGTGAGGTATTTGAGCCGCGGCGCATCGCCGGCCGGTAGGTCGACAAGGTCCATGAAGATGCGGATCGGCAGGATCGCGCTGTAATGCTCGATAAACTCGACCTCGCCGTCGTCCACGAAACCGTCGATCAGCTCGCCCGCCAGCTTGCGGATGCCGGGTTCGAGGTCGCGCACGAATTTCAGCGACAGGTTCTCGTTCAGCTGCTTGCGATACCAGCGGTGTTCGGGCGGATCGATGGTGGTGGGGATCAGCCCCGAATGCTCTTCCCCCGCAGAGCGCGGCAGGATGATCACGCGCGAGGAGAAGCGTTCGTGGTCCGCCAATATCTCGGCCACCAGCTCGCCGCGCAGGGCGATCCAGTGCCCCTCGTTCCGGTCGGTCCAGACGATGTCGGGGCTCGCATCCTGCAGCCGCTTCCACGCGTCGTGAAAGCCCTGCTCCATGCCGGGCAGGGCATAGATGTCGGCATCGACCAGCCGGTCCGCGGCAAGCCCGTCGGGGCGCTCCAGCACCGTCATCGCGCTGCCTCCGTCACGGCCTGCGTTTGCAGCCAGCGGCGCGTCGCCTGCGCCACGGCCTTTGCGCGCTCGCCCAGATCGGGAAACGCCTCACGCAGCGCGCGCGAGCGCAATTCGATGCTGAGCGGGATATCGCCGGGCAGCGCCGCATAAAGCTCGCGCAGCGGCAGCGCCCCCTCCCCGCATTGCTCGCGCAGGTCGAGCGCATCGGTCAGGATCGCGTCCATGTCGTCCAGCGCAGGCCGCGCGGCGGGCGCATCGCAGAATTGCGCATAGGGCAGCAGATGCGGATCGGCCGAGCGGATCAGGTCGAGCGGCGTGCCCGACCGGTCGACATGGATCGGATCGACCAGCAGAGCCGCCAGCGGATGATCGACCGCGCCGATCACGTCCATCGCCGCCGCGCCGTCCCGCACTTCGGTGAAGATCCCGAATTCCAGCGCTACCCGCATGCCCGACCCTTCGGCATATTCGCACAAGGCGCGCAATTGCGCCGCCGTCTCGCCCGCATCGGGCAGCGAGGACACGCACAAGGCATTGGCCGCGCCCAGCTCGGCCCCCACGTCCAGCACGATGCGCTGATCGTCGAGCGTGCGGTCGGGCCGCAGCCAGATCACCTCGACATCCAGCACCGGCAGCTTGGTCGCGGCCAGGATCGCGCGGGCTTCGCGCGTGTCGGCGGCGGACCATTCGCCCGGTTCGACCCACAGCCCCACCATGTCGAAGCCGCCCTCCTCGGCGGCCCAGATCACTTCGGACGCGGGAATATCGGGCATCACTCCCGATGCCAGCGAGATCCGGTTCATCTCACGCGCCCCGCGGCTGCTTCTGCTTGTGAATATTGCGGAAACTGCGCTTCGAGAACAGCCAGCGCCCGTCCACCTTCACGCATTCATCCTCATACGCGCCGCGGTCGCGCACCGTGTCGCCGTCCTGGTCATAGACCTCGGCGGTCCAGCAGCGGACCTTGGCGCGGTCGCCCTCCACCTCGATCGCGCCGGGCCAGGCCTGGAACATGATTCCGGGATATTGCGCCATTGCGGACACCCACAGATTGACGATATTCTCGCGTCCGGTCTGGGGCGGAAACTCAGGATAATCGGGCATTTCCCAACGCGCATCCTCGGCCCAGCAGGCGACCCAATCTTCGGCGTCGCGGCGCGTGACCGCATCGGCATAGGCCTCGATCAGTTCGCGTATGGCAAGGCGGTCCTCGGCAGGTCCGGTATAGCCCATTCTCTCTCTCCCTTATGGTTTGAAGAGGCAGACTAGATCAACGCCGCAACGCTGAAACCTGTGGCATTATGCAGGGTCGGGTAACGCAAATGCGGATCAGCATCCCGGCCGGGAACCTTCCGGCCTGTCAGTAGTTCCGCGTGATTAATCTGGCTGGAGGGACGGTTTTCAGACAATGGCTATTCATGCGGTGACAACCCAAAACCGTGCATCTGCGGCACCGGCATCTTGCCATCGGGAGCGGCGTTCGTAACAAGACGTCAACCGTAGGAAACCAAACTTGAACACCAAAACCGCGCGCGGCACCGCCCGCAATCGTCTGCTTTTGCTTTACGTTCTGCTGGCAGTGCTCGTCGCCCTGCCGTTTCTGGCCGACCTCGTGTTCGCGCTGGGGACTGCGTCATGGGTGATCTACCTGCTGCCCGTGGCGCTGGCCTATCTGACGCCGCATCCGAAACTGCCGCCCGTCATCGCGGCGGTGGCGACGCTGCTGACGATCGCCGGTTTCACGCTGGCCCCCGCCGGTATCGATCCGGCGCTGGCGATGATGAACCGCGCGCTGGGAACAGCCGTCGTGTGGACGGTGGCGATCATCGGCTATTTCTTCATCCAGAACCGGCAGGTCGTGCGGCGCGAACAATGGCTGCAGACGGGACAGGTCGGGCTTGCGCAGGCCATGGGCGGCGAACAGCCGCTCGACCGGCTGGGGGCCAGCGCGCTCGATTTCCTCGTCGACTATCTCGACGCGCAGGCGGGCGCGATCTTCATCCGCAATGGCGAGGGATTCCGCCGTCATGCGAGCTATGGCGTCCCCGCGGACGGGCGCGTTCCGGAAAGCTTCGGCGACGGCGATGGGCTGCTGGCGCAGGCGGCGAAGGAAGGCCGCAGCTTCGTCATCGACGATGTGCCCGACGGCTATCTCTATTACGGGTCGGGCCTCGGCAGCGCGAAACCCGCGCAGATTGTCATTGCGCCCACCTGTGTTGACGGCGACGTCAATGCGGTGATCGAACTCGGCTTCCGCGAAGCATCGCCCGACGCGCTCGCCATGCTGGACCGCGCCGGTGAGCAGATGGGTGTCACGATCCGGTCGGCCAAGTATCGCGCGCGGCTGCGCGAACTGCTGGAGGAAACGCAGCAGCAGGCCGAGGAACTGCAGGCGCAGAGCGAGGAGTTGCGCGCCAGCAATGACGAGCTGGAACAGCAGAGCCGCGAATTGCAGGCCTCCGCCGAACAGCTCGAGGAACAGCAGGTCGAGCTGGAACAGACCAACGCCCAGCTTGAGGAACAGACCCGCCAGCTTGAAATGCAGCGCGACGAGCTGGCGCGCGCGACCAATTCTCTGAAGAGCCAGGCGGGCGAGCTGGAACAGGCAAGCCGCTACAAGTCAGAATTCCTCGCCAATATGAGCCACGAATTGCGCACGCCGCTCAATTCGCTGCTGATCATGGCGCGGCTGCTGGCCGAGAACCGCGACGGCAATCTTTCCGCCACGCAGGTCAAGCATGCCGAGACGATCGAGACGTCGGGCAACGATCTGCTGGCGCTGATCAACGACATCCTCGACATTTCGAAGATCGAAGCGGGCAAACTGGAATTGCAGCCGCGCCGCTTCCGCGTCGGGCCGACGCTCGAAAAGTTGCGCTCGCAGTTCAACGCTTCCGCCGCCGACAAGGGGCTGACGCTCGAGGTGTCCACCGGGTCCGATACGCCCGAGGAGATCGAGACCGATCCCCAGCGGCTGGAGCAGGTGCTCAAGAACTTCCTGTCGAACGCGATCAAGTTCACCGACAACGGCAAGGTCACCATCGAGCTTTCGGGACGCGATAACGGGCGTCTGTCCTTTACCGTGCGCGACACGGGCGTGGGGATTCCCGCCGACAAGCAGAAGGCGATTTTCGAACCCTTCCGGCAGGCCGACGGCACCGTCAGCCGCAAATATGGCGGCACCGGCCTCGGCCTCTCGATTTCGCGCGAACTGGCGCATCTGCTGGGCGGCGAGGTGTCGGTCAGCAGCCAGCCCGGCGAGGGCAGCGCCTTCACGCTGGTCCTGCCGGCCGAATACCAGCCCGCGTCCGTCGCGCCCCGCCCTGCCCCTGCAGCGACCGGCTCGCAGCCGTCGAACCCTCTGCCCGCCCGCCGCCGCAGCGCGGTGCCGGTCGCCGACGACCGCGAGCAATTGTCGGGCGATGCGCGCGTGATCCTGATCGTGGAGGACGATCCGGTCTTTGCCAGCATCCTGTCCGACATCGCGCACGAACAGGGTTTCCAGTGCCTCGTCGCGGGCACGGCGGACGAAGGCGCGCTGATGGCTCGTCAGTATCTGCCGCACGCGGTCATCCTCGACATGAACCTGCCCGACCATACCGGCCTGTCGGTGCTCGACCGGATCAAGCGCGACGTGCGCACGCGCCATATCCCCGTTCATGTCGTGTCGGTCGACGACGACAGCCAGGCGGCGCTGTCCAGCGGGGCTATCGGCTATTTGTTCAAGCCGGTGAAGCGCGAGCAACTGGTCGACATGCTCGAAGGGTTGGAAGCGCGCATGGCGCAGCGCATGCGCCGCGTGCTGGTGGTGGAGGACGACCAGCGGCAGGCCGAAAGCGTCAAACTGCTGCTGGCCAGCCGCGACGTCGAGACGGTGGAGGCCCATTCCGCCGCCGACTGCATCGAACGCCTTGGCAGCGAGACCTTCGACTGCATGGTGCTCGACCTCAACCTGCCGGACGCCTCGGGCCTCGACCTCCTGGAAAAACTGAGCGCGGACGAGAATCTCGGCTTCCCGCCCGTGATCGTCTACACCGGCCGCGACCTCAGCGCGGACGAGGAATTGCGCCTGCGCAAATATTCCAAGTCGATCATCGTCAAGGGCGCCAAGTCCCCCGAACGCCTGCTGGACGAGGTGACCTTGTTCCTCCACCAGATCGTGTCCGACCTGCCCGAACCGCAGCAGGCGCTGATCGCCAAGTCGCTGACCCGCGATGCCGCGCTGGAAGGCCGCCGCGTGCTGCTGGTCGAGGATGATATCCGCAACGTCTATGCCGTCACCAGCATCTTCGAACCGCACGGCGTCGAAGTGGAAATCGCGCGCAACGGGCGCGAGGCGCTGACCGCGCTGCAGAATGCCGCCGACGGAGGCGAGCCGGTTGATCTGGTGCTCATGGACGTGATGATGCCCGAGATGGACGGCCTCACCGCCACGCGTGAGATGCGAAAGGCCGACTGGGGCCGCAACCTCCCCGTCATCATGCTGACCGCCAAGGCCATGGCGCAGGACCAGCAGGAATGTATCGAGGCGGGAGCGAACGATTATCTGGCCAAGCCGCTCGACGTCGACAAGCTGCTGTCGCTGGTGCGTGTCTGGATGCCGCGATGAACGATACGCTGGCACCGCATGAGGAGATCGAGGCCGAGCTGCTGCTGGAAGCGATATTCCGGCAGTATCACTATGATTTCCGGGGATATTCGCGCGGTTCGCTGCATCGCCGACTGATCCGCGCGATGCAGCGTTTCGATTGCGAAAGCCTGTCGCAGTTACAGCACATGCTGCTGCGCGATCCGGCGGTGTTCGGCGAACTGATGGGCTTTCTGACCATCCAGGTCAGCGAGATGTTCCGCGACCCCGCCTATTTCCGTGCGCTGCGCGAAAAGGTGATCCCGCATCTGCGCACCTTCCCTTCGCTGAAGGTCTGGATCGCGGGCTGCGCCAATGGCGAGGAATTCTATTCGCTGGCCATCCTGTTCCGCGAGGAAGGGCTGGAGGACCGCACCATCTTCTATTGCACCGACATCAGCCCCGCCGCGCTGCAAAAGGCCGAAGCGGGTATTTTCGATCTCGACCGCATCCAGCTTTATACCGAGAACCATCGCCTTTCGGGCGGGCACTCGTCACTGTCGGATTACTATACCGCTGCCTATGGCGCGGCGGTCTTCGACAAGAGCCTGCGCCGCCGCGCGGTATTCGCGCAGCACAACCTCGCCAGTGATCACGTCTTTACCGAGGCGCAGCTGGTGTCGAGCCGCAACGTGCTGATCTATTTCGACCGCGAATTGCAGGACCGCTCGCTGGGGCTGTTCGGCGAATCGCTGGTGCGCGGCGGATTCCTGGGGCTGGGATCACGCGAAACCCTGCGCTTCTCGCATCACGGCGACGGCTTCGACGATTTTGACGCCGAGCAGAAGATCTATCGCCGCAATGCCCTTGCGCTGGAAAGGACGGCCAATGCTGCCTGAACGCGTGCCGGTCCTTGCGGTCGACGACATCCCGGAAAACCTCGCCGCTCTGGAAGCGCTGCTGGACGGCGACAGCATCGAACTGGTGCAGGCACGGTCCGGCTCCGAAGCGTTGGAACTGCTGCTCAAGCGCGACTTCGCCGTGGCCCTGCTCGACGTGCAGATGCCGGGAATGGACGGTTTCGAACTGGCCGAACTGATGCGCGGGACCGAGCGGACGCGGCGCATTCCGATCATTTTCCTCACCGCCGTCGCCACCGACGAACGGCGCAAGTTCCAGGGCTATGAAGCGGGCGCGGTCGATTACCTGCTCAAGCCCGTCGATCCGCAGATCGTGCGGGGCAAGACTGACGTTTTCGTTCAATTGTTCCGCCAGCGGATCGAGCTTGCCCGCCAGCGAGACGAAATGGCAGGTATTCTGAACCGGCTGACCGCGCATCGCGACAATTCGCCGCTTGCCATCGTGGAACTGGACGGGGACCAGCGGATACTGGGCTGGTCATGCGGGGCGGAAAAGCTCTTCGGCTGGCGCGCGCATGAGGTCACCGGTTACACGCCGCAGGAATTCGACTGGATCGCGGCCGAGGATGCCGATAGCTTCACTGCCCTTGTTGACGACATGGTGGCGGGCAACCGGCTGAGCGAGATGGTCCCGCTGCGCATGCGGACGACTACGGGCGCGATGCTGGACTGCGAATGCTATTGCTCGGCGCTGCCCTGCAAGGCGGGCGGCCCTGCCTCCATCGATATCCAGATCCTTGACGTCAGCGTACGCAAACGTGCCGAGGAAACGCAGCGCCTTTTGATCGGCGAGCTCAACCACCGGGTGAAGAACACGCTCGCCTCGGTGCAGGCCATCGCCAGCCAGACCCTGCGCCGGTCGGGCGGACCGTCAGATTTCGTGCCGACCTTCACCGGCCGCATACAGGCACTGTCCAATGCGCATTCGATCCTCAGCAGCTGCACATGGCAAGGCGCGCAGTTGCGCGAAGTGATCGAGGGGCAATTGCGCATCGGCGCCGTCGGCGCGGACCGGCTCGGCATGGAGGGACCCGATCTCGACCTGCCGCCCGAAACTGCGCTGCACCTGGCGCTGGTGCTGCACGAACTTGTCACCAATGCGAACAAATATGGCGCCCTTTCGGTGCCCGAGGGCCGTGCGGACATACGCTGGTCCCTGTCTGGCGGGTTCCTGAACATGGAATGGATCGAAAGCGGCGGTCCGGCCGTCGCCGTACCCGACAAGCGCGGCTTCGGTTCGGTATTGATCGAGAACAGCATGTCGGCCGAAGGCGGCATCGCGCATTCGATCTATGCCCCGGACGGCCTGCGCTGGACACTGAACATGCCTTTTAACGGCAAGCCGCGCGTGAACGAGGCGCTGCGCAAGGCCGAGACCATGGTGCAGGGCCCGTCCCCTGCCCCGGCATCGCCGCTTACCGGGAAGCGCTTCCTCGTGATCGAGGATGAACCCCTGGTGATGTTCGAGCTGATCGACCTGCTGGAGGGTGCCGGCGCGTCCATCGCGGGACAAGCATCCTCGCATTCCACCGCGCTGGAACTGGCCGAAGCGGCAGAGATTGACGCGGCATTGCTCGACGGAAACCTGCAGGGCGAAACGGTTGATGATATCGCCGCCGCTCTTGCCGCGCGGGGCATCCCGTTCCTGTTCGTCAGCGGCTATGGGCGCGACCATCTGCCAGAGGGCTTTGCGCAGGCGCCCGTCGTGGCCAAACCTTTCACGGCAAGCGCGTTGCTGGACGGTGCGGCCATGCTGTTTGGCGTGACCGCGGCCCGCGCCTAGGCCGGTTTCCGGCCGATCCAGCAGACGTTGACGGCCGGTTCATCGCGCCATGAAGCGCAGATGGGGCGACCGGTGCAAGCCGGATTGGGCGGATTGGCGGATTGGCGGATTGGCGGAATGTACCGTGTTTCCACCAGGGAACCGGCAGGATATAGCTGACTTGAGGGATCATCCGGACAGGATCGAACAGGAAGAGGCCCATGAACCGAGCAATCCATTTTCTTCCAGCCTTGCTTGCCTGTGCTTCGCTGGCGGCGTGCATGACCGATGGAAATGAAACGAATCTCATGACGCAAGCAAGCGAGATCATGACGCTCAGCGGCCAGCTTTCCTATCGCGAACGGATCGCCCTGCTTCCCGGCAGCACCGCGACCGTCAGCCTTGAGGATGTTTCGCGCGCCGATGCGCCATCGACCATGATCGCCAGCGAAACGATCGAACTGGGCAATCGGCAGGTGCCGGTCCCGTTTCAACTGGTGGTGGATGATGGGCAGCTGTATGAACGCAGTCGCTATTCGCTGCGCGCGACAATCAGCGGCCCCGACGGCGCACTGGCGTGGACGACCGACACCGCCATGCCGGTGGAGAAAGGATCGGGCGACCGCGATTTCGGTATGATCACGCTGGTCTCCGCACGCGGGTCGGCTGGCAGCAAGGCGACGGGCGAAACCGCCTATGTCTGCGGCGATGCGCGCATTCGCGTCGCAGCCTCTGCCGAAAGCACGGCGGTCACTTTCGACGGGCGCCAGATGACGCTGCCCCGCGTACCCAGCGCGTCGGGCGAGAAATACGAAAGCGGCACCGCCGGATCGCCCGAATACGCGATGTTGTGGCTGCGCGGCGACAGGGCGCAATTCCAATGGGGAAGCCGCCGCTTCCCGGAGTGTGAACGTCAGGCGTTATAGGAAGCGGTCCGGCCCACCCCCTCAGCGTTCGGGCCGGACCCAACCGATACCCCGGCGCAGCAGATCGTAATAGACCGGCAGTTCCCACGCGCAGCGATCCACCGTCGGCCACCATTCGGCCATCGGTTGCAAATCGTAATGCCCGCGGCAATGGCCCAGCGTGTTGTACAGCACCGCGCCCTTGCCGCGCTGGCGGATATACATCACCGGGTGCACGCCGGGCGCATCGGCGGCTTCGGCAAAGCCGGTGCCTTCCTCGGTGCATTCGGTTTCCAGCAGCACGTGCAGATCGCCGTGGGTTTCCAGGTGATAGAGCTCATCCGTCGTCTCGAACGGCTCCACCCCGGCGGTCAGCTCGTGATCGGGATCGGCCACGGTTACCGTATAGGGCGCGATCGGCGGGTGCGTGATGAACTGGCTGCCCAGCACGTCCATGAACAGCGGCGCCTCACGCGGGGCGTGGAACAGCCCGTCGTCCATCAGCTTCAGGATCGAGTTCGTGCCGTGGAGCGCATCCCAGCGCCCGCCCGCCTCGACCCAGTCGCGCAGCGCTTCCTGCGCCTTTTCGCTGGGCACCACATTGCAGGTATAGCTGATCAGCATGTCGGCGGCGGCGATCGCCTCGACATTCTCGTAATCCTCGAACACGCGGGTGCGGATGCGGGGATCCTCGGCCAGCAGCTTCAGCAGTTCCAGTCGCGCGAAGTCGATGTCGTGCCACACCCCGCCCGCGATCAGGACGCAGTCGATACGCTGGGGATGGTTTTCGGCAGTCGCGCTGGCCAGTGGATCGGGCCCGTGGTCGATACGCTCCATCAGGCCTGCGCCCCATCCTTCCCAAAGCCGCCCAGTTCGCCGTTCATATATTTCATCAAGGTGTCCTGGAACTGGCGAATGCGGATTTCCTGGTAATTGCCCAGCTGGATCTCGCCCGTCTTCGACGCGTGCAACCCTTCCTGCACATAGGGCAGATTGTCCATGTCCTGCTCGAACACTTCGCCAAGACCGCCCAGCTCGGGCGCTTCGGTCCATTTCTGGTCGAGCGTCAGGAACTTGCGCGGCGCTGCGGCGGGCTTGGGCTCGCCCTTCTTGACGCGCGAGAGGATGCGAACCTCCATCACGCTGGTGTCCACCGTCTTCCCGGGCGACCAGCTATAGACGATGTTCGGCATGAACCCGCCCCACGGCCCGAAATTGGGGAACACGTTATAGACCAGCGCATCCAGCACTTCGGCATCGGTCGCGTGCGAATGGTCATAGCCGGTCTGCTCGGCATAGACCTCGCGCATCCGGTCGCCCAGCGCCTCGCGCGCGGTCTTGCCCTCGGGCACCTCGATCGCCATCGGATCGCCGTCTGGATCGTAATTGTCCGAACTGCGGCCGTTATACTTGATGAACTGGTCGACGATCCACTGTTCGCCCTGCCCCTCCTGGATATGCGGGCTCATCACGCCGAACGGGACGAGGTTGGCGTTCACATTGTCGCCCCATGTGCGATAGGCGCCATTGGAATCGCCCGTGAAGGGCAGCAGCTGCGGATGGGTGACGATGGTGTGCCAGGCCTCCATGAAGGCCTCCATCACGACCTTCCAGTTGGCGGGCACCTCCTTGGCGACATGCATCACGGTGATGCATTCGTCGTGGCGCCAGCGCTTGAAATGCTCGGGCAGCGGGGCGAGATATTCCTCAAGGCTCGGCCCGCCGGCGATCTCGCGAATGAAGACGTAACCCTGCCACACGCCGACCTCGGCCTCGGGCAGGTCCATGTTCTTCTTCTTCAGATGCGGGAAATCCCACTGGCAGGGCGCATGGTCGAAACTGCCGTCCTTATTCCATGTAAAGGCATGGAACGGGCAGGTGAACTTCTCGGCATTGCCGTCCTCGGTCCTCAGCTTGCGCCCGCGGTGAAGGCACACATTGTGCATTGCGCGGATCGAACCGTCGTCCTGCCGCACAAGCAGAAAGCTGCGGCCCGCATTCTCGAACACCACGAAATCGCCCGGATCGTTCAGCTCTTCCTCGCGCGCGGCGAATTGCCAGACATAGGGCCACATCCGCTCGCGCTCCTTGGCGGCGAAATCCTCGTCGATATAGCGTTCGACCGGGATCGGGTCCGATCCGCGATATTCATAGGAATCGTCGACCAGAATCTCGGGTGCGGGGCGCGAATCGCGCTCCATCAATTCGTTCCAGCTGATGCCTTCGCTGCGGTCTTCGCCAAAGCGTTCGGTGGGTTCGATGTCGGCCATCGCCTGTCATCCTCTTTGTCAGTTCTTGCGGCGCTTTACGCCGGGATTTGAACACAGACTGCACTTTTTACATGCCCCGGTCACCTTGCCGAAGTCATAGGTTGCCAGTCGCCCCGCTTGGCGCGATTTTCCCCGGCCTATAAGCATGAAAGAGGATGCACATGGCTAACAGGCTTGAGGGCAAGGTCTCGCTGGTGACCGGCGGCACCGGGGGCATAGGCGAAGGCGCGGTCCGGCGGCTGTCTGCAGACGGCGCGAAGGTCATCTTCACCGGTTCGCGGCAGGAAGCGGCGGACCCGATCTGCGCCGACACGGGGGCGACCTTCGTCAGCCACCGCGTGCAGGATGCGGCGGCCTGGACAAGCCTGTCGGACCGTATCCGGCGCGATTTCGGGCGGCTGGACATCGCCTTTGCCAATGCAGGCATCGAAAAGAACGACGGCAGTATCGAAACGATCACGCTGGAAGGCTGGCAAAGCATCCTCGACGTGAACCTGACCGGCGTGATGCTGACCGTGCAGAACGCGGTAAAGATCATGAAGGACAATCCCGGCGGCCCCACCGGATCGGTCATCATCAACAGCTCGATGAACGCGCTTAGGGCGATGGGGAATTACATGGCCTATTCGGTGACGAAAACGGCGGTGGTCGCGCTGGGCAAGTCGGCGGCGAACTATTGCGGTCAGGCCGGATACCAGATTCGCGTCAATTCGATCCTGCCCGGCGTGGTGGAAACCGAGATGATCAAGACGATCATGAACTCGCAGCCCGATCCTGCCGCCGCGCGCGCGATGTATGAAGGCATGTCGCCGCTGAACCGCATGGCCAAGGTCGAGGAGGTAGCCGCCCTGGTCGCCTTCCTCGGCAGCGACGAGGCGGCGTTCATGTCGGGCGGGGAATACACCATCGACGGCGCGTCGACGGCCGGAATGTCGGGCGTATGAGCGGCGATCTGACCGGCCGCGTGGCGCTGGTCACCGGCGCGGTGCGCGGCATCGGCCTCGCCGCGGCGCACAGCATGGCGGCAAAGGGCGCGAAGGTCTGGATCGCCGACCTGAAGGCCGAAGGCGACGATGCGGTCTCGCAGGCACTGGAATCGGTGCCGGGCGGCGCGTATCTCTCGCTCGCCGTGGCGGACGAGGCGCAGTGGCAGGCCGCCATCGCCCGGATAGAGGATGAGGACGGCAGGCTCGACATCCTCGTCAACAATGCCGGGATCGACGGTACCGGCCGCGTGCAGGACATGACGCTCGATCTGTGGCGCAAGGTCATGTCGGTCAACAGCGACGGCGCGTTCCTGGGCACCAAGCACGCTTATGCGCTGCTGGAAAAAAGCGGCAAGGACCGCAAGGGCGGATCGTCCATCGTCAATGTCAGCTCGGTCATGGGCTTCGTCGCCTTTCCCGAGAGCAGCGCCTATTGCGCGTCCAAGGGCGCGATCCGCCAGTTCAGCAAGGCCTGCGCGGTCGAATTCGCCACCTATGGCGCGCCGATCCGGGTCAATTCGGTGCATCCCGGTTTCGTGCAGACCCCGCTGCTGGACGAAGGGTTTGACCGCATGGTCCAACGCGGAGTCGCGGAGAAGGCCGACGACCTGAAGAAGCAGGTCAGCGAATCCACTCCCCTTGGCAGGGTGGGAACGATGCAGGAAATCGGCGACGCCATCGCCTTCCTCGCCAGCGAGGAAGCCAGCTACATGACAGGGTCCGAAATGGTGGTCGACGGCGGCTATATTGCGCGCTGATCAGGGGGAAATGACGATGTTTGGATTGAACGATTGCATCGCGCTGGTCACCGGCGCGAAGGGCGGCATCGGGCGCGAGATCGTGTCCGCCATGAAGCAGGCGGGCGCGACCGTCATCGCCACCGACCTTGGCGAGGATGACGGGAACACCGGCGCGGACCATTATTTCGCGCATGACGTGACCAGCGCCGACGACTGGCAAAGGATCGCCGATTTCATCTCGTCGGAATACGGACGGCTCGACGCGCTGGTGAACAATGCGGCGATCTCCATCGTCACGAAGTTCGAGGATACGCCGCTGGCCGAATTCCACCGGCTGAACGCGGTGAACGTCGACAGCATCATCATCGGCACGCAGGCGATGCTGCCGCTGCTGAAGGAAGGCGGCAAGGCGCGCGACAGCGGCGCATCGGTCGTCAATTTCTCTAGCGTCGGGGGCCTGCGCGGTGCAGCGTTCAACGCGGCCTATTGCACCAGCAAGGCGGCGGTGAAGATGATGTCGAAGTGCCTGGGCGCCGAATTCGCGGCGCTGGGCTACAACATCCGCGTCAATTCGGTGCATCCCGGCGGCATCGAAACCCCGATGCTGGGCTCGATCATGCAGCGCTATGTCGATATGGGCGCGGCCCCCTCGGTCGAGGCGGCCGAGCAGGGCACAATCGCGGCGCATCCGATCGGACGTTTGGGCCGGCCCGGCGAGATGGCGGGCGGCGTCGTGTTCCTGTGCTCACCCGCCTCCAGCTTCATGACCTGCGACGAGCTGGTGATGGACGGCGGCTTCTCGCAAATCTGACCGAAGCCGCGCCGATGCTCAGCGCTGGCCGTGCACTTCGGCCAGCGAACCGGGCATCGGCATCATCGGCGTGATCGCGTAATGGCGGCACTTCCACGCGCCGCCCTGCTGCACGCATTCCATCCGGTACTTGACCTGCACGGTGATGCTGCTGCCATCCTTCGCCGCGCCCATGCCGATGACATAGGCCGTCATCGCGCCTGCGCCTTCATCGGCATCCCACCCGTCGGGCCGGAAATTGCTGATGAAATGGAAATGATGAGTCATGTCGGCGAACACCGCCTTGTAGAACGCGCCGATCTCCTCTCGCCCCGTCATCGCGGGCAGGCCTATGGCCGAGAAATCCGCCACCGCATCGTCGGTGAACAGGTCCATCAGCGGCCCCACATCCTCCAGCCCGTCGACGGCATAGCAATATTCGATCAGATGCCGCTCCAGCGCGGTGCGGACATTCTCGGGCATTTCAGACATAATTTATCCTCTCACGGGGTCGTTCTGTTGGCCGGTCTGGCAGGCATTCAGGCGGTTAGCGGCATCATCGCGTCCAGCGTGAACCGGCGGCAGCGCCACGCGCCCTGATGCTGCACGCATTCCATCCGGTACTTCACCTGGACCGAAATGGCGTCACCACTGTTCGGCATCCCCATTCCCATGACATAGGATGTGATCGTCCCCACCGTGCCGTCCCAGTACTCGGCGCGGGGATTGGCGGCGATGTGGAATTCATGCGCCATGTTTTCGACCAGCCCGGCATAGAAGGCGCGGATTTCGTCCTCGCCCCGCATCACCGGGAACCCGACGGACGAGAAATCGATGGCCGCATCGGGCGTGAAGCAGGCGACGACACGCTCAGGATCGCCGCGCGTGTCGACCGCGTCCGCATATTCGACCATCAACCGCTTCAGCGCGCGGAACACCTCTTCCGGCATCTCGCCGGGACCTGTGCCCGCGTTCATTCGCCTGCTTCGGCCTTTTGCTCGGTCGGGTGGCCCAGCACCACGTCGTTCAGCAATTCGTGGAACCGCTGGATGCGCTTTTCCTGATAGGTCAGCAGACATCCCTGAAAGCCGCGCGAATTGAGGCCCTGCTGCTGCGTCGTGCCGATCGACAGGTCCTGATCCGCCACGAAGCCCAGCGAGACCCCGTCGCCATAGACCGAATGGCGGTGAATCGCGTCATGCTTCAGCGGCGCGGTGCCGACCGGCGTCTCGACTTCCTTCATCCCCTCGACCGGGGGATACAGGCACCAGTGCTGGAACACGCATTTGGCGGGGTCGGTCGGATGCGGCTCGGTGCGCAGGATCTGGCACTGCTCCGGGCTCATCGTGATGGTGAGATTGGGGAACAAAGTGCAATGGAAATAATCCACCAGCTGCTGGTCGGTCATGTGGTGGTAATTGGTGTAGCCGCGCTCGGGGCCCAGTTCACGCTTCGCCTTGATCACCGCCTCGCGGATGTCGGCGGTCCGGCCGCGATATTCTTTCGGATCGATGCCCCACGCCTCGGCGGCTTCGTACAGGCCGGGGGGCACGTCGCCGCTGACGTAATCCTTGCGGCTGGTCGCCTGATGGCCGATCATCCACATTGCATTGTGGCCGCCTTCGTACATCTCGAACAGGGTGGTCGGCAGGCCGTCGTTGATGAAGGTCGCCAGCTCGGGATGGATCGTGGGCAGGTGATAGCTCTCGTTGAAATTGTCGCGGATGATCTTCCAGTTGAATTCGCAGTCCGCCGATACGTTCAGCACGCGCACCCAGTTGTCGAGCTTGTAGCCCTCCAGCCTCTCGGGGAACGGCGCAAGCCATTCCTCCAGCGGCGCGATGTCCTTGTCCATCGCCCAGAACACGAACGGGCCCCATGTCTCGCAGCGCAGTTCGGACAAATGCACCTTGCCGCAGGGGCTGCCGCCGGGGAAATCGTCCTCGTCCTGCACATGCACCAGCGTGCCGTCCGGATCGAACTGCCATCCGTGATAGCCGCAGGTGATGCGCGGGGTCGAACCCACATCGCCCAGCACCAGCCGGTTTCCGCGGTGCGGACAGGTGTTATAGAACGCGCGCACGCCGCCATCGGCCTGCTTGACCATGATGACCGACTCGCGCCCGAAATTATGGCGGATGAAATCGCCCTCTTCCTCAAGGTCGGCGGTCACGCCGCCCAGATGCCACACGCTGGGCCAGAGGTTTTCGTATTCCGCCTCCATCCACTCGCGCGAGGTATAGCGGTCGGCGGTGATGGTATCGCCGCGAACGGGCTGGTCATATTCCGCCGAATAGCGGGCTGCGCCGGATTGTACGTTCATCTTACAGGCTCCTGTTGTTCGGTTCGCGGCTCTGCGGTTTCGGGCCAGTCGCGTGTCTGGCTGAAATCCTCGCCGCGGCGCGCTCCTCGCGGAGCGCCCGGATTATCGGTAAAGAAGGCGCGGCTGCCGGGATTGTCGCTGGCCCAGTCGGTGACCAGCCGGCGGCGCGCGATGCGCCATTCCCCGTTTTCGCGGGTGAATTCGTCGATGTAGCGTCCGGCGATGAACAGGTCGCGGACCTCGCCCTGTTCGTTCCGCACATCGTGGAACGCCCGGAAATAGCTTTCGCCGCTAGCCCGGCCAGATGCCGCATCGCCGCCGGAAAATTCGATCCGCACCTGCCCCAGCTGATGATGCGAGGCGTCCATGTCCGCCAGGAAACCCAGCGCGAAATCGGCAAACTCTAGCGGCGTGCCCGTCATCAGCCCGCAATCGACGTAGGCGTCCGCATGGAACGCGCTCAGCAGGCTGTCGCGGTCGAGCCGGTCGACGCCGCGCATATAGCGCTGAACCGCGTCGGTGATGTCGCGCCGTGCGGCAAGATCGCGGATCTCGGCAGCCAGATCGGTCTCGCTCATTGCGGCAACTCCGCCGCGCCCGCGCCGGTCCTGAAAGTGCCGCGTCTGAGACAGCCGGTTGTGGGCCTTCGCATGGTCATCCTCGCATTTCCCGGCTGCGATTCGTGCCGCAGCCGGCGTGTTTCGCAGGATTGTCGCACCCCGCGCGCCCTTCTGGCAAGAGATAACCGGCAACCCTGCCTGTTTTATTGACGGATCGGCTGCATCGGCTCTACTGAAGGAAAGGATAGGGTAGCCGCAGACAGCCGAAATCTGGCGAGGACAGCATGGCAACGATAAGGCCGATCACGACGCGAAGGTCGCAGGCGCTCCACCGGATCAGGCCGGGCGGCGGGCCGGACGACCGCACCCGCTGGCAGCAGCGCAAGAGTTCGATGACGCGCGAGGCCATTCTGGAGGCCGCGGTCGATAGTCTGGTGGACACCGGCTATGCGGGGCTTTCGACCAATGATGTCGCGCGCCGGGCGGGCGTCTCGCGCGGTGCGATGCATCACCATTTCGCTTCGCGCGCCGATCTGGTCGAGGGGTTGATCGAGCATGTGTTCTATCACCGCATGCGCCAGTTCCTCGACGATTTCCTCGCCCGGCTAAAGCAGGCCCCGACCGGAGAAGACCCCTATCGCATGGCGATGGAGCTGCACTGGCGTTCGGTGCAAAGCCGCGAATATGGCGCATTCCTGCGCCTTGCCGTCGCGGCCCGCAGCGACGAGGCGCTGGCCGCGATCTTCACCCCCGCCGCGCGCCTCTATGACGAGATCTGGCTGGGCGAGATGCACCACGCCTTCCCCCAGTGGCGCGAGGCGCCGGAGCTGATGCGGATTGCCAATGACGTGACGCAGGCGGTCCATGCCGGACTGCAGATCAACGGCGCAACCTGGGGCGACGCACGCATGGCGGCGGTGCTGGAACGCGCGGCCATTCTGGTCGAGGATCTGGCGCGCGAGGCCCGGGGCTGAACGTCGTATCTGGTAAGTCGGCACGAAAACCGGCCACCCTGCCTCTTATTATAAGAAAGGATAGTTGCGCGCGGGTCAGCGGGGCGAGCACTCTGGGCGAGAAGAAACACATCGTGGGAGAGAACCATGGCCAATGTCTATATCACCGGTGCCGGGCGAGGCATCGGCCTTTCACTGGCGCAAAAGCACGCCGAGGCAGGCGACCGCGTCTTCGCGCTGGTGCGCGATCCCGCGAAATCGGATGAACTTTCGCAGCTTGCGAACGGATCGGGCGGCAAAGTGACCATCCACAAGATGGACGCAGGCGATCTGGCGTCTATCCCCGATGCGGCAGCGGCCACCGGCAACGACAGCGTCGACGTGCTCTACAACGTCGCAGGCAATACCGGCCCGATGAACAACGAGCTTGAGACAGAGATCGACTGGGACGGCTGGGGCAGCGCCTTCGACGTGATGGTCAAGGGCCCGCTCGCCGTGCTCAAGGCATTCCTGCCGCGCATGCACGAGGGCAGCAAGGTGGTGAACTTCTCAAGCCAGCTGGCTGCCAGCACCTGGCCGATGGGCGGCTACTACGCCTATGGCGCCGCCAAGGCCGCGCTTAACCGGCTGATGCGTTCGGTGGCCATCGACCTGAAGGACAAGGGCATCATCGTCGTCACCCTGCATCCCGGCTGGGTGCAGACCGACATGGGCGGCCCCGATGCCGAGATCACCCCAGAGGAAAGCGCCAGCGGCATTCACGCGCTGACGCAGAAGCTGACGATCGGCGACAGCGGCGACTTCTTCAAGTGGAACGGCGAACACCATCCCTGGTGATCCGCCCCCCGGGAACATCCACGTAGAGGAGAGAGGCATGCCATTCACCGGCCCGCTAGAAGACCGCATCGCCATCCGCGAAGTGATGGAAACCTATGCCTATGCCGTCATGACCATCGACGCCGAACTATGGGCATCGACATGGGCGGAGGATGCCTATTGGGCGCTACCCGAATATCCGGATCTGGGAGGGTTCGAGGGCAAGAAGGCCATCGTCGATGCCTGGGTGGGATCGATGAAGGTCTATGGCCTCGACGACATGAAGCGGCCGATGGTCTATCTCGCCCATCCCGGCCGGATCGAGGTGGACGGCGACGCCGCCCGCGCCACCACCATGACGATCGAGATCTATCAGCACCCCGAAACCGGCGAAACCGTGCACGGCAATGGCCATTACGAGGACGAACTGGCGCGGATCGACGGCAAATGGGTGTTCACCCGCCGCGAATATCGCATCTTCCACGAACGCCGGGCCGGTGGTGAATAGGCGCAGCTAATAAGCCTGCCTAAGACGGATGCGCGGGCGGGAGGACGGGCGGCAGCTCGCTCTCCCGCTCGTCGATCCGGTAGGTGCGCATGCTGGCGCTGTCGAACAGGCGAGGCTCGTCCTCGGCGATCATGGCGGCGATTTCGGGATCCTGCACCGATGCGAAGAACGCCTCCATCGTGCCCTCGTCGGGGAAGTCCATCTCCATCACCACGTCGGCCTCTGCGCCGTCGTCGTCGCGTCCGAAGGGCGTCAGGAAACGCCGGACATAGCGCGTGGCATAGCCCGACATGACCTTTTCCCCGATGCGGGCATGAACAGTCTCGTAATGCTGGACGAATTCCTCGTGGCTCATCCCCTCGCGGCGGCGAAAGATCGACAGCAGGGTGATGGTCACTGGCCCCGCCCCGTCACATCACCGGTTCGGGCGCGGAGGGATCCTCGGCCATGTACCAGTTCAGCCATTCGTGGAAATACTGGTTCCCGCGCTCGTTCTTGCCGAAGATCAGCTCTTCATGCGCGCCCGATTCCAGGCCCTTCTGGATCTCCATGCCGATGACGTAATCTTCCTCATACGTGACGTCGCGGAAGAAATTGACCATCTGCTCCAGCTTTTCCGCCTCTTCATCGTCCTTGGGCGCTTCGCGGCACAGATAGTTCAGAACGGTGCGGTTCTTGTCGGGCGTCGGCCCGGGGAACAGCTGCGCGACCTGCGTGATCTCGGGCGCGACGAAGATCGAGACATTGGGGAACAGGATCCGCACGAAGTCATATCCGTAATTCTCGCGCGTGCCCCATTTTTCGCGCGGCACGTCCTTCAGCAGGTTGCTGATTTCATGCTGCGGAAAGCTGATCCGCATCGACGGGCCATAGCCCTCGTAATGCATCGTGTTCGACGGCGTGCGCGGAAAGATCGTCTCGGGATGCAGCGACTGGAAGTGATAGCCTTCGAGATAGCCGTCGAACGCGATCTTCCAGTTCGCGCCATGGATTTCGCGGCTGCCGATGAAGTGCCAGTCGGCAAAGCCCAGATCCGCAAAATCATTGAGATAGCCGCGGAAATAGCCATCGAGATCGATCGATCCGTTCTGGTCGAGCGACACGAAGATCAGCCCATGCCGCTCTTCGCACGGCAGTTCCTTCAGCCCGCGTGCGGACTTGTCGACATCGCCAAAGCTCTTCTGGTCGTTGATGCCGATCAGCCGGCCGTCGCGGCCATAGGTCCAGGCGTGATACTTGCAGATGAAGCGCGAGCAATTGCCGTGCCCTTCCTCCGCCACCGGCGCGCCGCGATGCGAGCATACGTTCAGGAACGCCCGCACCGTACCGTCCTTGTCGCGGGTAATCAGGACCGGCATGCCGACCGCGTCCATCGCCTTGTAATCGCCGGGGTTGGGCATTTCGGCGGTGAAGGCCAGCATCAAGGGCAGCTTCTTGAAGATCCGGTCGATCTCCTGCCGGTACACCTTTTCGTCGCAATAGGATGCGGCGGGCACGGTCATGGTGTCCTTGCCCTGGAATGTGGTCTTGTTCTCGACATAGCCGATCATGGTTTCGGCCAGTTCGCCCAGATGTCCGATGCGTGCTGCGCGGTCCATCGCTCTCTCCCGATGTGTTCTGCATGGAATCCGCACCTTGGGGATTCCCGGTTGGGACGAAAACTGCCCCTTATCGACGGCAGAAACAACCTGACGGGAATGAGAGGTTGTGCCTCAGGTAAAAGCGCACGCTGGCGCCTTGCGGCCGAGATCCTGTTATTGCCGGGACCCTATTATTTCCGCCAATGGCCGCCGCCGCCCATCCGCGCGAGAACGAGGCAGGGAAAGGAGCAAATTCATGGACCGAGTGGAAGCGCCGTGGCGCTGGCTGGAGCGATTGCCGCGCCATCTTGCGGATTTCGCAGACCAGTGGCGGGGGAAGACCATCGCCGATCTCGCTCGGGAACGGGTGGACGAAGATCCCGGTTTCGTCGCACTGGTCGACGACCGCCGCGACCTGACGCGCCGCGAATGGCTGGAGGAGGCGCAGGCACTGGCCAATGCATTGCACGCGCGCGGCTTTGCGGCGGGCGACGTGATCGCATTCCAGACACCCAATTGGCACGAGGCGGCGATCATCGACCTTGCCTGCGCCATCGCCGGACTGGTGCTCTCCCCCATCGTGCCGATCTACCGCGATGCCGAGGTGACGATGATGCTGGGCGACTGCCGTGCGCGCGGCCTGTTCACCTGCACGCAGTTCCGCCGCTATGACTTTGCCGAAATGGCGGACAGGATCCGCGGCGACCTGCCCGACCTGACCCATGTCTTCACCGTGCGCGGCGACGGGCCGGACGATTTTGCCGCGCTGGTTCAGGAAGGCCGCACCCTTCCCGCATACCGGCCCGAAGTCGATGCGACCGAAGTCAAGCTGGTGCTCTATACCTCTGGCACCACCGGGCGGCCCAAGGGCGTTCTGCACAGCCACAACACGCTCGAGAATATCGTGCGCAAAAGCTATGAACACTGGCGGATCGGCGAGGGCGACACGCTGATCATGCCCTCGCCCGTCACCCATGTGTCGGGCTATGCCAACGGGCTGGAATCGCCGCTGATCATGGGCACGCGCGTCGTGCTGATGGAAAGCTGGAACGCCGAAGAGGCCGTCCGCCTGATCGAGAAATACGAGGTGGCGGGCACCGTCGCGGCGACCCCGTTCCTTGTCGAGCTGGCCAATGCCGCGCGGCAGGCGGGCACGCGGCTGCCGTCGATGCGCATGTTCGCCTGCGGGGGCGCGGCGGTGCCGCCCGACCTCATCCCCTCGGCCAATTCGGCGTTCGACAATCTGCAGGCGTTCCGCGTCTTTGGCGCGAGCGAGGTTCCGTTGGTCAGTTTCGGCTGGCCCGACGATCCGGAACTGGCAGCGCGCACCGACGGCGAGGTGGTCGATTACGAAGTGAAGTTGATCGACGACGCCGGCGAGCCGGTCGCGCCTGGCACGGAGGGAGAGATCCTCTCACGCGGGCCGTCGATGATGCTGGGCTATGCGGACAAGGCGCAAAGCAGCGCCGCCTTCGATGCAGAGGGCTATTTCAGGACCGGCGACCTGGGCGTGCTGTCGCCCGAGGGCGCGATTACCATCACCGGCCGCAAGAAGGACCTGATCATCCGCGGCGGCGAGAACATCAGCGCGGTCGAGATCGAGGACGTGCTGCGCACCCATCCGCAAGTCCGCGACGCCAGCGTGGTCGCCATGCCGCACGAACGGCTGGGTGAAGGCGTGTGCGCCTATGTCATCAGCGAGGAGGACGCGCCCGACACCGCCGCGCTGTGCCGGCATGTGCAGGAAAGCGGGCTGGCAAAGCAGAAAACGCCCGAACGCTTCGTCTTCGTTCAGGATTTCCCCCGCACCGCATCGGGCAAGATCCGCAAGGACCGCCTCCGCGCCGAAGTCGCCGCCATGATCGAGCAGGAGAAAGCGAGCGCCTGAGCGCCCTTACCCCTTGGCGGCGGCGGCGATCGAGGCCTCCATCTGCTCGGGCGTGGGATTGCCGCGCAGGCACAGCCCGCCGTTCACCTGCAGGTTCTCGCCCGTCATGAAACATTCGTCGCTGGCCAGGAACACGGCGGCGGCGGCGATATCCTCGCTGGTGCCGTATCGGCCCAGCGGATAGCCGGGTAGGAAGCTTTCCAGCAGGCCGGGCACTTCTCCCGCCTCCGCGGTCATCGGCGTTTCGGTCAGGCCGGGCGAAATCGAATTGGCGCGAATGCCGTCGTGCCCGAACTCGTTCGCAACGCAGCGGATGATGTGATCGGTCGCCGCCTTGGTGCCCATATAGGCGGCGTGGTTCCACAGCATGATCTTTGCCGTCGCGCTGGAAATCTGGATGATCGATCCCCCCTGGCCCCCATGCGAACGCGCCATCTTGCGCAGCAGTGCCTGATAGAGCTGAAACGGTCCGACCAGCTGCAGAGCCGTCATCTGCTCCAGCTGCTCACGCGTGTTGTCGAGGAACGGGGTCAACAGGCCCCAACCGGTGGCGTTGACCGCGATGTCGATGCCGCCCATCGCCGCATGCGCATCCTCCACCAAGGCGTTCACGCTGTCTTCCTGCGTCAGATCGCAGGCGATCGCCGTCGCGCCGTTTTCCTTGGCGAAATCGTCCAGCACCGCCTGCTTGCGCCCCGCGACCGTGACCGCCGCGCCTTCGGATAGGAAGCGCCGCGCCATCATCTGCCCCATATTGCCCTCGCTGCTGGCGCCCACGATCAGGGCGCGCTTGCCTTTGAGTCTTGTCATCCGTGCGTCTCCCATGTGTTTGCGTCATGAGTATCACCGGGGGGCGACGCGCAGCACTGCGCAAAAGTGCAGTCGATACGTCGCCGCAGCGCCTCTAGTGTAAGACTGCATCGAAATCCGCGCGCAGCATGCGCGGAACGGATCACACCACGGGAAAGGATTGTCACATGGATCTGGGCCTCAAGGGCAGGAAAGCCATCCTCATTGGCGCGAACGGCGGCATCGGCCGCAAGGTCTCCAAGACACTCGCGGCCGAGGGTTGCCATGTCGCGATCTGCGGACGCACGCAGGACAAGGTCGACACCGTGGTGGGCGAGCTTGAGCCCAGCGGCGTGACCGTTCACGCCAAGACGCTGGACGTTACCGATGCGGGCGCGGTCCCCGCCTTCGTGAAGGAAGCCGCGGACAAGCTTGGCGGCTGCGACATCTTCATCAGCTTCACCTCCGCCAATCCGGGCGAGGATACTGACGATGGCTGGGAGACGATCCTGAAAACCGATATCCTGCCGATGCGCCGCGGGATCGAGGCGGCCATGCCCTTCCTCGAGAAATCGGACGCCGCGTCGATCATCTGCATGAGCTCGACCGGCGCGGTCGAGGAATTCATGGGCGTGCAGCCGTACAACTCGATGAAGGCCGCGGTGATGAACTATGCCGCCGCGCTGTCGCAGAACCTTGCAGGCAAGGGCATCCGCGCCAATTGCATCACCCCCGGCCCCGTCATGTGCGAGGATGGGCCATGGGCCTATATCCGCGACAACATGAAGGAATTCTACGAGGATACCGTGTCGAAGATCCCGATGGGCCGCCTGACCGACGGGGACGAGCTGGCCCGCACCATCGCCTTCGTCGCATCGCCAACGTGCAAGGCAATGACGGGCGCGAATATCGTGGTCGACGGCGGCTATACCAAGCGCGTGCAGTTCTGAACCGCGAACGGGCGGGGCCCACGGCCCCGCCCGCACCGCTGAATCAGCCGATCTTCAGGATCAGCTTGCCGGTATTCTGGCCAGAGAACAGCCGCATGAATGCGTCATAGCTGTTCTCAATGCCGTGCTGCACATCCTCGTCAATGCGCATGCGGCCCTGCTGCATCCATTCGGCGATCTGCGCGCCCCCTTCGGCGAAGCGCGGGGCATAGTCCATCACCAGAAACCCGTGCAGCGTCGCTTCCTTGACGATGACCTGCCAAAGGTTCTTCAGCCCGTGCGGCTCCACCGCGTTATATTCGCTGATCAGTCCGCACAGCACGACGCGCGCCTTCTTGGCCAGTTCGAAGACCTCGGCCTCGAATATGTCGCCGCCGACATTCTCGAACACGATGTCGATGCCATCGGGGGTTGCCTGCGCCAGTTCGGCGCGCAGCGCGTCGATGTCTTTGCCGCGGTAGTCGATGGCGACGTCATAGCCGTAATCCTCCACCAGCCGGCGGCATTTTTCCGGGCCGCCCGCGATGCCGATGGTGCGGCATCCCATGATGCGGCCGATCTGCCCCACCACCGAACCGACCGCGCCCGCAGCAGCGCTGACGCACAAGGTCTCGCCCGCCCTAGGCTTGGCGACCTCCATCAGGCCGAAATAGGCGGTCAGCCCGACCGCACCCATGGCCGACAGGAAACGCGAGGGGCTGTCGACAAGCGACACATCGATCGGCGCGGTGAAATGGCCGGGCGTGACCGCGGTGTAATCCTCGATCGCGTTCAGCTCCATCGCCCAGCTTCCCACCGGATAGTCGGGATTGTCGCTGGCATGCACCTTGCCCACGCAGGTCGCGCGCACCGCATCGCCCAGCGGAATCGGCGGCATGTAGCTTTCCTCGTCCGACATCCCCCCGCGCTGCGCCGGGTCGAGCGAGCAATAGACATTGCGCATCACGAAGCCTCCGGGCGGCGGAGCGGGAATATCCTCTTCCACCAGTTCGAAATCTTCGGGCACCGGGTCCCCTTCGGGACGGCGGCGCAGGATGAAGCGGCGGTTCTCGGGCATGATCTCTCCTATCTGCTTTTGCCTGCATGGTCGGCAGATGACCCCGGTTTGGCACCTGATACAAAGTGCAGTGACGCAAAGCCCGCAGAAAAGGGAAAAGACGCGTGTAAGCGTGGCAGCGCAAAAGCGCCGGCGACATCAAGGGGAGAAGGATGATGGCAACAGGTTTCACACGTGCGTTCGCGGCAGCCGCGCTCGCAGGTTCGGCAATGATTTCCGTGCAAGCCGCCCACGCGCAGGTCACGAACGAGGATACCGACCTCGTCACCGATCCCGAAGGGCCCACCCCGGCCGCCGGCCCGGTCGAGGGCAGCACCGACCCCAATGCCATCATCGTGACCGCCCGCCGCCGCGAGGAATCGCTGCAGGACACGCCCGTCGCCATCACCGCGATCAATGCCGCGATGCTGGAGAACAAGAACTCGCTCAATATCGGCGACCTTCAGGGCGAAGCGCCCAACCTGTTGATCACCCAGCAGAATTCGGGCGCGGCGGCGGCGAACCTGTCGATCCGCGGCCTGACCTATGCCGATATCGAAAAATCGCAGGAGCCCACCGTGGGCGTCGTTATCGACGGCGTGTTCATCGGCACCAATACCGGCCAGCTGCTGGACTTCTTCGACATCGAACAGATCGAGGTGCTGCGCGGGCCGCAGGGCACGCTGTTCGGGCGCAACACCATCGGCGGCGTCATCAACATCCGCCGCACCCGCCCCACCTTCGAACCCGGCATCAAGGCCGAGGCGTCCTATGCCAAGTTCGGCACCTATAGCGCGCGCGCCGTGGTCAATTTCGGCATTGGCGACATGATCGGGGTCAAGCCGTTCTATTTCTACAACGAAACCGACGGCTTCCACCGCGACGGCCAGACCGGCGAGCGTCGCGGCGGATCGAAGAACCAGAATTTCGGCGTCGCCATCGCGGTCGAGCCCAACGACGATTTCGACGTCCTGCTGACGGTGGAGAAGCAGAGGCAGGAATTCGAGGTCGTCAACTCGGTCATCACCAACGATACCGAGCTGTTCTGCGGCTTTGCCCCGCCAGAACTTTGCAACCGCAACACCACCGACGACCTGTATACCGTCTTTGGACAGCCGGCGGGCGGCGTCTATGAAGCGCCCGCGATCACCGCGGAAGCGAATTGGGACACGGGTCCGATCCTGCTGACCTCGGTCACGGGCCTGCGCAAGTCGAGCGAGGACCAGACGCAGGACTTCGATTCGACCTATACCGACCTTTATTACACCCGCCGTATCCAGAGCTATAAGCAGTTCAGCCAGGAAATTCGCGCGGCGGGCGATCTGTTCGACGGCTTCGACTATGTCGTCGGCGGCTTCTACTTCGATTCTGAATTCGACCTGACCCAGTACACGCGCGTCTTCGGCTTCTCGCCCGGTGTGGATCCCATCGATTTCGACCCCAATCCGCAAAACGTCATCGGCAAAACCAAGAGCTATGCGGTGTTCGGCGACTTCAACTGGAATTTCGCCGAGAACCTGCGCCTGTCGTTCGGCGGCCGGTGGACGCGCGACGAAAAAAGCCTGCGCAACAGCTTTGCCCAGCTTGGCCTGATCGGCCAGGGCGATGACGATTTCAGCAAGTTCACCCCCAAGGTCGGGATCGACTGGCGGCCCAACCCCGACATGATGTTCTATGCCAGCTGGTCGCGCGGCTATCGTTCGGGCGGCTTCAGCCCGCGTGCCGCCACGGCCGAAACCGCATCGACCCCGTTCGGTCCCGAAACCGTCGACAGCTATGAAGTCGGCTCGAAGCTCGACCTGATGAACGGCATGCTGCAGTTCAACGTCGCAGGCTTCATCTCAAAATACGACGATCTGCAGCAGAACACGACGATCCCCGGCGGCCCCACGGGCAACCAGACGATCACCAGCAATGTCGGTTCCGCCACGATCAAGGGTATCGAGGCAGACGCCAGCTTCCGCCCTGTCACCGGGCTGCGCTTCAACGCGACGCTGGGCCTGCTGGACGGCGAGTTCGACGATTTCATCGCGGGCAATATCCTGAACGGCGTCATCCTGCCGTTCGACTATTCGGCCAACGACCCGATCTACAGCCCCGACATCACCGCATCCATCGGCGCGGAATACAGCCAGCCGGTCAGCTTCGGCGAGCTGGTGGGCACGGTCGGCTATCGCTTCATCGACAAGTACGACCAGCAGATCTCGCTTGGCCCGCTAACCGGCGATTTGGTCAACGGTCCGGTGATCGTGAACGGCAACGATCCGCGCGTGCGCACCGATCAGCAGAACCTGCTCGACGCATCGCTGACCGCCAATTTCGATATCGGCGATGCCGAGGCCTATGTCACCGCGTTCGGCCGCAACCTGCTGGACGACCGGGGCACGACGGCGGCCTTCACCGTGGCGGGGCTGTTCTCCTTCGCATCGGCGCGCGAGCCGCGCACCTACGGCCTGACGCTGGGCGTGCGCTATTAAGCGCCGCCCTCGCCAACGACACATCACGCAAGGACTATCGCAATATGGATAGGCTCAAGGGAAAGATCGCCCTGGTGACGGGCGGGGCCTCGATGCCCGGATTGGGCAGCGCGACCGCCATTCGCTTTGCCGAGGAAGGCGCGCATGTCGTCATCACGGACCTGTCGCAGGACGGCGCGCAGAAGGTGGTCGACATCATCACCGAAAAGGGCGGATCGGCCGAGGCGATGAAGCATGACGTCGCCAATACCGACGAATGGGACGATGTGTTCGGCCATATCGAGGAGCAGCACGGCGGGCTGGACGTGATCGTCAACAATGCCGGCATCGCGATCCTGCGGCCCATCGCCGACTATACGGTCGAGGAATGGAACAAGCAGTGCGACATCAACCTCAACAGCGTGTTCCACGGCACCCAGCGCGCGGTAAAGCTGATGCGCCGGATCGGGCGCGGCGGGTCGATCATCAATATCTCGTCCATCGTCGGGCAGGTCGGGGTGGCGAACACCGCCGCCTATGCCGCGGCCAAGGGCGGGGTGCGGATCTTCTCCAAGACGGTCGCGCTGGAATGCGCGGCGGACAATATCCGGGTGAACACCGTGCACCCCGGCATGATCATGACCAACATGCAAAAGATCGCGCTGGAGGATAATCCCGAGATCTACGAACAGCTCGTCGCCAGCATCCCGATGGGCCGTTTTGGCGAGCCGGAAGACATCGCCAATATGAACCTGTTTCTCGCCAGCGACGAAAGCAACTATTGCACCGGCGTCGAATTCACCGTCGATGGCGGAATGATCACGCAATAAACGGCCGGAGCGCGCCGCGCGCCCGATCTAGTCGGGCAGGCGGCGCGCGGTCCAGCGGATCGCGTTTTCGACCAGGCGGCGGTAATGCGGGTCCTCATAGGCGCCCGCCCCGTCGCCCGGTTGCAGATAGACAAGGCGGCTGCGCCCCGCTTCCCTGGCCCAGCCGACAAGGTTCGTACCGGGCGCATGGTCCCATCCCTCGCGCGAATACATCTCGCCGCGCACCGCGTGCTGCGCCGAGAAGAAATGATCGCGCGTGAAGACCGCATCGGAATGCAGCAGCGGCGTCACATCGTCCGCAAAGATCTCGGCCAGATAGGGCTCGTCGGTCAGGGTAAAGCTTTCGGGCAGGCCCTGCGTTACCGGATGACCCTGCACCGGAGTCAGCCGCTGCGTCACCTCATGCGCATAACCGCTGTCCAGCGCCTCTCGCCCCCGCACCTTGCCGGGATGATAGAGGAACCGCCCGCCCAGCAGCTCGGCATAGAAATCCCATGTCGGCCACCCAGCAAGCGCGTGATGCAGCGCGACGATGCCCTTCCCCTCCTCCAGCAGCGCGGGCAGGCCTTCGACCAGCGCCTTGGGCGGATCGACATAGGCGGGTGGATGATCGGGCGCATCGAAATCGAGCCCCGGCATGTCGTACAGCACCAATGCATCGAAATCGCGCATCCCCTCGGGGTTCATCAGCAGGGCGGCGGCGGGCTGATCGACCATGGTGACGGCGATGCCCTCCATCCCCTCGAACATGGCGGCAAAGCCGTTGCGATCGAAGGGATGGCCGCGCACCGCGACAAGGCATTGCAGCTCGCTGCGATAGTCGATCGTGGGCATGCAGCCTGCCCTAGCTGCCCGCTCCCGACCGCAGGTCGACCAGCACCTTGCCGGTGTTCTTGCCCGTCAGCATCCGGCCATAGGCCACCAGCGTGTTCTCCAGACCCTCGGTAACGTCGAAGGGCAGCGTGATCTTCCCTTCCTTGTACCAGCGCTTCATGGTCTCATAATATTCGGGGCCGCGTTCGGGGACGTCGGGCAGCAGGAACCCCTCGATCCGCAGGCGGCGCATCAGCACCTGATCGTAATTGCTGGGCCCCGGCGTGCCTTCGGGGGCGGCGTAATTGGCGACCATGCCGCACACCGCGATCCGCCCGTGCAGCGCCATGTTCTGCAGCACCGCGTCCAGGATCGCGCCGCCGACATTCTCGAAATAGGCGTCGATCCCGCCTTCCAGCTTCGCCAGCTCGGCCGCGACATCGCTGTTCTTGTAATCGATGCATTGCTGCGCGCCGAGGTTCTCCACCACATGCGCGCATTTCTCAGGCCCGCCCGCGATGCCCACGACCTTCGCGCCCAGATTGCGCCCGATCTGGCAGGCAAGGCTGCCCGTCGCGCCCGCCGCGGCGGAGACGACCAGCGTCTCGCCTTCCTTGATGCCGAGGATGTCCTTCACGCCATAAAGCGCGGTCCAGCCATTGAGGCCCAGCGCGCCGAAATGCTGCCGCTCATCGTCGATGTCGTCGTCCAGCAGCACGGCCCACGCATCGTCCGGCCTCACGGTCGAATAATCCGCCCACTGGCCGAAGATCCTGATCAATGATCCTTCGGGAAACCGCGCGTCCCGGCTTTCGCTGATGCGTCCCAGCGCCTGCCCCGACATCTTGGAACCCAGCGGAATCGGCGGCTGATACCCGTCCTCGCGCGCGTTCATCCACATGCGCGTGCCCGCATCCATCGATAGAAAGCGCGACCGGACGCGGATCTCGCCATCCTCCAGCGGCGCGAGTTCCTCTTCATGCATGCTGAGCGCGGAGGAGAAATCCTCGCCCTCGGGCCGCGCGTCGAGCTGCCAGTACCGGTTCTTTGTCATCTGATGATCCTTTCCCTTGGCCGCGAGACTGCACAGCGCGCACGGCGCTGAACACCTATCCTTACCGTTAGGCCTGTCCTTCTTGTCAGGGGCGGTCCTTCAGCGTCGGTGATACTTATCGCGACAGACCCGAATAAGGGCCAAACCCGCATAAGGGAGGGAGAGATGATGTCGATAAGCAAATGCGGCCTGCTGGCCGCCACCAGCCTTGCCGGTGTGACGATACTGACCACGCCGGCCTTCGCACAGACCCAGACGCTCGACGCCAACGATCCGGAAGTGGAACAGCCTCTTCCCTCGGCCAACCCCCCCGAACGCGGCGGCCTCAACGAAATCGTCGTCACGGCCCGCAAGCGCGAGGAAAGCGTGCAGGACGTGCCCGTCGCCGTGACCGCCATTTCCGAGCAGGTCATCCAGAACCGCGACATCACCAGCGTCGAGAAGATCGCCGCCATCGCCCCGCAATTCAACGTGGGCCGCGCCTCCAACGGTTCAGGCGCGCAGCTGACCCTGCGCGGCATCGGTTCGTCCTCCACCTCGATCGGTATCGAGCAATCGGTCGCGGTCGTCGTCGACGGCGCCTATTACGGACAGGGCCGCATCATCAACGAAGGCTTCTTCGACCTTGGCCGGGTCGAGGTGCTGAAGGGTCCGCAGGCGCTGTTCTTCGGCAAGAACGCTACCGCGGGCGTGATTTCCATCACCACCAAGGATCCGGGCAGCGAGCCCGAGTTCATCGTGCGCGGCGGTTATGAATTCCAGGCTGAGCAGTATAAGGTCGAGGCGATCGCCTCCTATCCGCTGACCGACCGTCTCGGCATCCGGCTGGCGGGCCGCTATACCAACATGCAGGGCGGCTATTACACCAACCGGGCCGAACCCTTCGGTTATACGACCGTCGATTTCGCCGATCTGGCCGTTGGTGGCGACGGCAATGCGCAGACCTTCACCGCCCAGCCCGCCCCGCGCGAGCAGCCGGGCGAGGAAGAATTCCTGGGCCGCGCCACGCTGAAGTTCGAGCCGACCGACCGCCTAACCATGACGCTCAAGGGCAGCTATGACATCAACACCGCGAACAACAACTCGTGGAACTATGTCGCCTATCGCTGCGGTCTCGACAGCGGGCTGTCGCAGCTGACCGGCCAGCCTTGCGACCGCGATTTCGTCAATTACCAGAACAATATCCCCGCAGAGATCGCCGAGGACTTCCCCGTCGCAAAAGACGACGGCAGCCTGTTCAACCGCTACGAATCCGCGGCGGGCACGCTCAACATCGTCTATGAGGCGGACCAGCTGCAGATCACTTCGGTATCCAACTACCAGTGGACCAACAACAAATGGGCCTGCGCCTGCGACTTCCAGTCGGGACCGGGTTCGAACTGGGCGACCGAAAATTCCAGCTGGGATGCATGGTCACAGGAACTGCGCCTTCTGACGCAGCTGGACGGCCCGCTCAACGTGATGATCGGCGGGCTCTACCAGAACACCCGCCGCGATTTCGAACAGTACATCATCCTCGGCAACATCCGTAATAGCGCGGCCCCTCCGGGTTTCGAATATGTCGGCACGTCCAAGACCAGTTTTACCGACGGCGAGACCTTCGCCCTGTTCGGTCAGGTCACGCTGGCGCTGACCGATACGCTCGAACTGGCGGGCGGCGCGCGCTATACCGATGAGACGAAGGACAGCTTCTTCGTCCAGCCCTATAACAACCCGGCGCTGACCGGCATCTTCCGCCCTGCAGACGCCGCCGACGGGCTGGGCGTCATCAACGCCTCGCAGCATTTCCAGGACCTCTCGCCCGAGGCGTCGATCACCTGGAAGCCGACACCCGACCTGATGCTGTTCGGCGCGTACAAGACCGCTTATAAGTCGGGCGGGTTCTCGAACGGCGGCATCAACTCGCAGTTCTCCCCCGATCCGGTCGGCGACCTGACCTTCGATCCCGAAACGGCCGAAGGGTTCGAGGCCGGGATCAAGTCGACGATCCTCGACAACCAGCTGCGGCTGAACCTCATCGCCTTCACCTATGACTACAACGATCTTCAGGTCGACTTCTTCAACTCGCCGATCTTCGCGTTCCAGACCCTGACCGCCGACGCCCGCACCCGCGGCGTAGAGGTCGAGTTCGAGTTCGCGCCCTATGCGGTCGAGGGGCTGAACATCTATGGCTCGATCAACTACACTGATGCCGAGTACACCGACTTCCCCGCTGGACCCTGCTATGCGGGTCAGACCCCGACGGCGGGCTGTACGCCGATCAGCGCGATTGCCGCGCGGCAGGACCTGACCGGCACCGAATTGTCGGTCGCACCCGATTGGACGGGCAATCTGGGCGTCGCCTACGACCGCGACATCGGCACCGATTACAAGATCGGCTTCAACGTCGATTCCAAATATTCGGACAGCTACAACCCCTCGGGCTTCGGCAATCCGCTGGCCCGGCAGGGCAGCTATGTCACGCTCGATGCCGGTGTGCGTTTCGGCGCGGCGGACGACAACTGGCAGATCGCCGTCATCGGCAAGAACCTGACCAACGAGTTCTATGTCACCGGCGTGGTCGATGGACCGTCGACCGGCGGCGGCACCGGCACGGCGGGTGGCTTCCCGGCCGATCAGCTTGGCTTCGGCAATCTGCCGCGCACGGTTCAGGTGGAAGTGACCAAGCGGTTCTAACTCTCCCGCCCGCACGGCACACCTGACGAATGGGGGGAGAAGGCACGGCGCCTTCTCCCCCCTTTTTTCGTCGCTCGTCTTGGCCGAAGCCGGGAAAATTCAGCCCCGTACGATTCAACCCTGAACCGGGGTCTCGTCGATGCGGGGGGCTTCGTCGGGGATGCAGATCTCGATCTCGCCGCCCTCGACGCGCAGCTCGAAGGTGCGAAGGTCGCGGTAGGTTCCGCCGATGCAGCGGCCCGTTTCCAGTTCGAACCTCGCGCCATGCAGCGGGCACATGATCGCCCCGCGCCGGATCCGCCCGCCCGACAGCAGCGCGGCCTGGTGCGTGCAGCGGTCGTTCACCGCATGCAGCCCGTCGTCGGTCTTTGCGACCAGAACGTGCCAGCCCGCGATCTTCGTCGCCAGCTTGCCCTCTTCGGGAAATTCGTTCTCGGCGATCAGTTTGTGCCAGCTTTCGCTCACGATCGGGTCAATCCTCTCTCTGCTTTCTTTCGTGGTCCCTAGCGGCCCGCCAGCGCGCTTTCACGCTATTAAAACCGATAGCTATCGCAAACGCGCCGAATTGGCGAGAAGCTGAAGGCAATAGAAACACGACCGGGAGAACAGGCATGACCCCTGAAGAGGCGAACACTTTCATCGACGAGCTCTATGCCGCGACCGCCGCGGGCGACTGGGACAAGGTCGCCACCATGGTAACCGACGACCTCGTCATCAACGAAGCGCCCGGCCTTCCGATGCAGGGCCAGTACACCGGCAAGAACGCGCTGCGCGACCTGTATATCGATGTGTTCAAGATGCTGCAGGTGGAATCGCTGGAGATGGTCGAGCGCACCTTCGGCGGCGACTGGGCCTGCTGCCTGCTCAAGATGCACTACGGCAAGGGCCTCGAACCGGCCGAGCTGGTCGAATGCTTCCGTTTCCGAGGCGACAAGCTGGCCGAGATCAAGCCCTATTACTACGATCCCGCACCCGTGAACGCGGCCGCCGCGGCGTTCAGCGGATCGTGACCATGGCAAACGATGCGCACCACGACGTCTTTGGCGTAAGCGAGCGCGCGCGCGAAATCGGTGACAAGGTCGAACGCTTCGTGCGCGAAAAGATCGCGCCTTACGAGCATGACCCGCGCCGCGACCACCATGGCGGCCCGACCGAGGAACTGCTGCACGAAATGCGCGGCCTTGCGCGCGAGGCGGGCGTGATGACGCCGCATATCATGGACGATGGCTCGCACCTGTCACAGGTGGACACCGCCTATGTGCTGATCCGCAGCGGGCTGTCGCCGCTGGGTCCGCTGGCGTGCAACACCATGGCCCCGGACGAAGGCAATATGTACCTGCTGGGCCATGTCGGGTCCGATTTCCTGAAGGAACGCTTCCTCGGCCAGCTGGTGTCGGGCGATGCGCGCAGCGCGTTCTTCATGACCGAACCGGCCGACTGGGGCGGCGCGGGGTCCGATCCGTCGATGATGAAGACGATCTGCCGCCGCGACGGCAACCACTGGGTCGTGAACGGGCGCAAGACCTTCATCACCGGCGCGCAAGGGGCCAAGGTCGGCATCGTCATGGCGCGGTCGGAAGAGGAAGGCGCGGAAGGCGCCTGCATGTTCCTGGTCGACCTGCCCGATCCGGCGATCCGCATCGACGAGGTGCCCAACACCATCGACAATTCGATGCCCGGCGGCCACGCGACCATCACCATCGACAACCTCCGCGTCCCCGCCGACCAGATGCTGGGCGAGGCCGGCGAAGGCTTCAAATATGCACAGGTCCGCCTGTCGCCCGCCCGCCTGTCACATTGCATGCGCTGGCTGGGATGCTGCATCCGTTCGCAGGAAATCGCGGTCGACTATGCCTGCAAGCGCGAGGCGTTCCGCAAGCAGCTGATCGACCACGAGGGCGTTGGCTTCATGCTGGCGCAGAACTGGATCGACCTGAAACAGGCCGAGCTGATGGTCTATTGGTGCGCCTCGGTGCTCGACACCGGGGATCTGGGCACGACCGAAAGCTCGATGACCAAGGTGGCGGTCGCGGACCTCTTGATGCGGATCGCCGACAATTGCGTGCAGGTGATGGGCGGCACCGGCGTCACCGACCGCACCATCGTCGAACAGGTGTTCCGCGAGATCCGCGCCTTCCGCATCTATGACGGCCCGACCGAAGTGCACAAATGGTCGCTCGCCAAGAAGCTGAAGAAGGCATGGAAAGCCGAGCAATGAGCGACATCGCCGAGGCCAACACCGGCACCACCCCGGTCCGCGAGGGCTATGAGATCGACCTCGCGGCGCTGACCCGCTGGATGGAGGCCCATGTCGAGGATTTCGCAGGCCCTGTCGAAATTGCACAGTTCAAGTGCGGCCAGTCGAACCCGACCTATCGCCTGACCACCCCCAACCGCAGCTATGTGCTGCGCCGCAAACCGCCGGGCAAGCTGCTGAAGGGCGCGCATGCGGTGGAGCGCGAGGCAAAGGTGATGACGGGCCTGGGCAAGGCAGGCTTTCCGGTGCCGCGCGTCTTCGGCGTCTGCACCGACGAGGACGTCATCGGGACGTGGTTCTTCGTGATGGACATGGTCGAGGGGCGCATCGTCTGGGACGCGACCTTCCCCGATGTGTCCGATGCCGACCGCCCTGCCTATTTCGACGCGATGAATGCGACCATGGCCGCGCTGCACAGCGTCGATTACGAGGCGGTGGGCCTGGGCGATTACGGCAAGCCCGGCAATTATTTCGCGCGCCAGATCGGCCGCTGGTCGAAACAATATCTTGCCGACGAGGAAGCGGGCCGTGATCCCAACATGGACCGGCTGGTCGAATGGCTGCCCGAGAACATTCCCGACGGCGACGAAACATCGGTCGTCCACGGCGACTTCCGCTGCGACAACATGATCTTTCACCCCAGCGAGCCGCGCGTGCTGGCCGTGCTGGACTGGGAACTGTCGACGCTGGGCCATCCGCTGGCCGATTTCGCCTATCACGCGATGATGTACCGCATGCCGCCCGACATCGTCGCGGGTCTGCAGGGCGCGGACCTTGCGGCGCTGAACATCCCGAGCGAGGACGACTATGTCGCCGCCTATTGCCGCCGCATGGGCCGGGAAAGCATCCCGAACTGGGATTTCTACATCGCGTTCAATTTCTTCCGGCTGGCCGCGATCTTCCACGGGATCAAGGGCCGGGTGATCCGCGGCACCGCCGCCAATGCGCAAGCGCGCGAGAGGGCCAAGGACTTCCCGCGGCTTGCGAAACTGGCGGCAGAGGCGATGGAGCGGTGTAGCTAGCCCAGCTTGCGGACCGGGTCGCTGCCGTCCCAGTTCTTGGCCGCGTCCTTCATCATCGCGAACAGTTCCGGCCCGCCCGCGCCCAGCTGGACGAATTCGCAGATGCCGCCGGGGCCATAGCCGGGATCGGCATAGATCACGCGCCCGTCCTCGCCCACGTTCCCCTCGACCACGATGGTCGCGCCCGCGTCCAGCAGGATCTTGCGCACTTCCTCGATGTCATCGACGAACTGGCAGGTGTGGTGCATGCCTTCGTGGATCTTGTACTTGCCGGTGTAATGCGCCGGCGCGTCATTGTCGGGGCGAACAAGCTCGATCTGGATGTCGTTCCAGTAGGCGATGGCGACGCTGAACTCGGCATCGCTGGGCTCGCCCATATATTTCATCTCGCCCAGCCGGATATTCTCCAGCAGGAAGAACGGGCCGACGCCCATGGTTTCGGTCCAGTATGTCAGTGCCGCGTCGAAATCCTGGGGCAGATAGGCCTGCTGGATGACCGGGCCCAATGCCGCGATCGTGCCTGCTTTCGGCATGAAGTCCTCTCCTTGTTATGCGCTCAGCCGAAAAGCTGCTCGGGATCTTCCATCAGGGTTTTCAATGTCTGCAGGAACTGCGCGCCCGCGGCCCCGTCGATGGCGCGGTGGTCGACCGACAGGGTCATCGGGATCATCGTGGCGAACACCGCCTCGCCCCCCTCGCCCTCGACCAGCTGACGCTGCGCCGCGCCTACTGCCAGGATCGCACCCTGCGGCGGATTGATGATCGCGTCGAAATTCTCGATCCCGAACATGCCGAGGTTGGAAACGGTAAAGGTGCCGCCGTCCATGTCCTCGTATCCCAGACGGCCTTCCTTGGCCTTTTCGATCAGGCCCTTGGTCGCGCTGGCGATCTGGTCGATCCGCATTCGGTCGGCCTGCCGCACGATCGGCGTGACAAGGCCCTTGGGGCTCGCCACCGCGACCGACACGTCGGCATGGGGGAAACTGTGGATCTCCTCGCCGTGCAGCTGCACGTTGACGTCGCGGTGCCGCGCCAGCGCCTTGGCGCTCGCCATGACGATGAAGTCGTTTACCGACGCCTTGGTCCCCAGCACCATGTTCGCCGTCTTGCGCAGCGCCAGCAGAGCATCGGCATTGACGCTGATCCGCAGGTAGAAATGCGGGATCGTCTGCTTGGCGGCGGTCAGCCGCTTGGCCACCACCTTGCGGATCTTGTCGAAGGGCTGGATGTCCGGATCGTTCGCCACCGGCACGAACGGCGCACCTGGTGCTGGCGCCGCGCCGGTATCCTCCGGCACCTCGGCCAAAACGTCCTTCTTCGAGATGCGCCCGCGCGCACCCGTGCCCTTGACCGCGCCAAGGTCGATCCCGTGGATCGCCGCGATCCGCCGCGCCAGCGGAGAGGCGAACACATCGCTCTCTTCGGGCAGCACCGTCGTGCCCTTGTAGCTGCGGCTCGCCGGACCGCGTAGCGCCTGCTGCACGTCCTGAAAGGTGATGCGGCCGTCCCGGCCCGAACCCTCGATGCCGGTGATGTCGACACCTTCTGTCTCGGCCAGCTTCTTCGCTTCGGGGCTGATCGCGCGATTGGTGTCGATGGTGATAGCCTTGGGCTTGTCACCCTCACCCTCGATGGCCGCTTCCGCGGGTTTTGCTTCCTTCTTCTTCTCGCGCCCCTCGGCCACGCCGCCCTGCGCGGGCTTGAAGTTGGCGACGAATTCCTCGATCTCCTCATCGCTGGCCGAACCGTCGTCAAACACCGCCAGCAGCGCGCCGACAGGCTCGGCTTCGCCGCCGTCCTCGACCACGATGCGGCGCACCGTGGCGTCATATTCGGCTTCGACCTCGTTGGTGATCTTGTCGGTCTCGATCAGGCAGATCAGGTCGCCGCGGGTAAAGCTGTCACCCTCGGCGAACTTCCATTCCGCCAATGTTCCCTCGGTCATTTCGATGCCCCATTTCGGCATCGTGAAGGCACGAATCTTTCCCATGGTCTCGCGCCTCCTCAGTTGTAGGCCAAGGCCTTGCGCACGGCAGCCTCGACCTTGTCGGGATTGGGAAGATAGGCGCTTTCCAGCTCACGCGCGAAGGGGATCGGCGTGTGCGGGGCGGTCACCATCTGGACGGGCGCCTTCAGGCTGGCAAAGGCCTTTTCGGCAGCCAGCGCGGCAATATCGGTGGCAAGGCTGCAACGCGGCGGCGCTTCGTCCACCACGACCAGCCTGCCGGTGACTTCGACGGAATCGAGGATCGCTTCCTCGTCCATCGGACTTGTGGTGCGCAGGTCGATCACATCCGCCCCGATGCCGTCTTCCGCCAACTTGTCTGCGGCCTTTTCCGCCATGCCGACCATCATGCCGGTGGCGACGATGGTCACGTCCTCACCCGCGCGGGTCAGCCGGGCGTGTCCGAAAGGTATGGTGAAATCGGGATCGTCGGGTACTTCACCCTTCATGGCGTACAGCGCCTTGTGCTCCATGAAGATCACCGGATCGTCGGTGCGGATCGCCTGCCGCAGCAGGCCGGCGACATCGGCGGGGGTGGTCGGCATCACGACCTTCAGCCCCGGCATGCCTGTCAGGATGCCATGCGGGCTCTGGCTGTGCTGCGCCGCCGCGTTATAGCCCGCGCCATAGACCATGCGGATGATCGCGGGACAGCGCGACTTGCCGCCGAACATATAGCGGAACTTGGCGATCTGGTTCCAGATCTGGTCGAGCGACACGCCGATGAAGTCGGCGAACATCAGCTCGGCGATCGGGCGCTTTCCCGACAGCGCAAGTCCGCCCGCCGCGCCGACGATGGCGCTTTCGGAGATCGGGGTGTCGATCACCCGATCCGCGCCGAATTCGTCGAACAGGCCGGTGCTGGTCGACCAGATCCCGCCGATAGCCTCGGGCCCGCCATCGGTGCCCATGCCGCCGACGACATCCTCGCCCAGTACGACGACACTGTCATCGCGTTTCATTTCCTGGAAGATCGTGTTGCGAACGGCTTCGCGATACATCATTTTTGCCACTGGATCGTCTCCGCCGGATCAATAATCGATATAGACGTCGGTCAGGACGTCCTCTGCCGTGGGCCGGTCGGCCGCGCGCGCGGCGGCGACGGCGTCGGCGATGGTCTTCGCCACCTCCTCGTCCACCTTGTCGAGGTCGCTGCCTTCCAGCAGCTTTGCCTCGGTCACGGTCTTGCGAAAGTTCTTGATGCAGTCCCGCTCGGCCCGGATGCGGTCCATCTCGCCCTCGCCGCGATAGCGCTGTGGGTCGCCCTCGAAGTGGCCGTAGAAGCGTTCGGTATCGAACTCGACCGCGGCCGGGCCGTTACCGGCGCGGACATGTTCCAGCACCTCGCGCATGGTCTCATAGACCGCGGTGAAGTCGGTGCCGTCCGCACGCCATACCTTCATGCCGAAAGCCTCGGCCCGGCTGGCGATGTCCTGCTTGGTCCCGACCGCGTATTTGTACCCGGTGTGCTCGGAATAATGGTTGTTCTCGAACACGATGATGGCGGGAGCATTCGTAACCACCGCCATGTTCATCGCCTCGAACGTGGTGCCCTGGTTGCAGGCCCCGTCGCCCGAAAAGGCGATAGCGACGCGCAGCTTGCCGTCGGCATCCTTGCCGTCCAGCTTGGCCGCCATGGCCGCGCCGACCGCGATCGGCGCGCCCGCACCGACGATGCCGTTGGCGCCCAGCATGCCCTTGTCGGTGTCGGCGATATGCATGGAACCGCCCTTGCCCTTGCACAGGCCTTCGCGGCTGCCCCAGATTTCCTTCATCATGCCGGTCACGTCACAGCCCTTGGCCAGGCAATGCCCGTGACCGCGGTGGGTCGAGACGATCTTGTCGTCGTCGGTCAGATGCTCGCACACCCCGACCGCGACCGCTTCCTGCCCGCAATAAAGATGGGTGAAACCGGCAATCTCACCGGTCTGGATCTCGTCGTGCAGCAGCTCTTCGAAATCGCGGATGGTCTTCATCCTGCGATAGGCCTGAAGCAGGTCCTCACGGCTCAATTGCATGCGTAACTCCCAAAATTCAAAGACCCAGCACGGTCTTGGCGATGATTGTCTTTTGTACTTCGTCGGTACCGCCGAAGATCGTCCATGCCCGGCTGTTGAGATAGCGCGCCGCGGCGACCTGTGCCTTGGGGCAGATGAAGGCGGGCGGCGTATTCTCGCCATAGAGCGGGCGCGCGGTGGGCAATTGCATGCCGGCGGGGCCGAACAGGTCGACGGCCAGCAGGTCAATATCCTGCCGCAGATTGGAAGCGATCAGCTTGGTCAGCGAGGTGAGCGGACCCGGCTTTTCCCCGCGCGCGATCTTCGACAGGATCTTCAGCTCGATCATTTCCAGCGACTGCGTCTCAAGCTTGAGCCGTGCGACGCGGCGGCGCCAGTCGCGGTCGTCGGACAGCTTGCCGCCGTTCCCATCCGACATGTCCTGCGATAGCTGGTACAGCTGGTCGAGGTCATAGGACAGCTTGGGCGCATGGCACGATCCGCCGCGCTCGTTCTCAAGCAGGAACTTGGCGATGGCCCAGCCCTGCCCTTCCTCGCCGACAAGGTCTTCAGCCGGAACCTCGACATTCTCCATGAAGACCTGGTTGACCTCGTGGTCGCCCGCCAGCGTCAGGATGGGCCGGACCGAGATGCCCGGCTGTTCCATGTCGACCAGCAGAAAGCTGATGCCCGCCTGCTTCTTCACGTCGGGATCGGTGCGCGCCAGCACGAACATCTTGTTCGACCAATGCGCGTGGGTGGTCCAGATCTTGGACCCGTTGAGGATATATTTGTCGCCTTCCTTCACCGCGCGCGTCTGCAGCGAGGCAAGGTCCGACCCGGCATTGGGCTCGGAAAAGCCCTGGCACCAGTAATCCTCGCCCGACAGGATGCGCGGCAGATATTTCTTCTTCTGCGCTTCGGTCCCGAAATTGAAGATCACCGGCGCGACCAGCTTCAGCCCCAGCACGGTCAGGTTGGGCGCGCCTGCCAGCGCGCATTCCTTTTCGAAGATATAGCGCTGGGTCGGGGTCCAGCCGGTACCACCGACATCTGCAGGCCATTGATAGGACAGCCAGCCCTGCTTGTTCAGCGCCTCGTTCCAGTCCTGCCCGATCTCCGGCTCGACGAAGACGGTTGGCGAAGCCTCCGCACCCTCGCGGATGCGGTCGGTGAGGTTTTCGGCCAGGAAGGTGCGGACCTCGTCGCGAAAGGCCTTTTCCTCGGCGCTCAGCTCGATATCCATCTCATCGCTCCAATATGGTGACCGCGGACACGCCGGGGGCACCGTAAACGTGGCTATAGGCGGTTTTCGGATCGCCCTGCACTTGCCGCGCACCGCCCTGCCCGCGCAATTGCACGACATTCTCGTACACCTGACGCAGACCGGATGCGCCGATCGGTTCGCCGCAGGCAAGGCAGCCGCCATCGGTGTTGACCGGCAGGCTGCCGTCCAGCTCGGTCAGGCCCTGCGCCAGCCAGCTTTCCTGTTCGCCGGCCTTGCAGAAACCGTTCTCGGCCATGTGCATCAGTTCGGCCCCGGCCTCGGTGTCCTGCAATTGCGCGACGTCGATGTCGGACGGGCCGATCCCCGCGATCTCGAACGCGTCGCGGCTGGCGATGCTGGTCGCGGTGCCGCCGCCGTCGACATCGGTGCTGGGGGCGAATACCTCGAAACTGCCGGGCGGGCGGGTGCGCATGGTCGCCGCCTTCAGCCGGATCGGCGTGATGCCCAGTTCGCGCGCCTTCTTCTCGCTGGCCAGCAGCAGCGCAACGCCGCCCTCTGCCGGAGAGCAGAACATGTATTTCGAATAGGGATCGGACACCATCGGCCCGTCCAGGATCACGTCCAGCGGCACCGGCTCTCGCCGCCAGGCATGCGGCGCGCGCGATCCGTTGCGGAACGCCTTTTCGGCGACCAGCCCCAGCGTCTTTCGCGATATTCCGTTCAGCGCCATATAGCGCATGATCTTGCAGGCGAAGAACTGGGTGGTGACCATATACCCCGCCTCGCCGTACCATTCGGGGAGGTTGTATTCGGCAGGCTTGGCATCGAACGCGCCGCGCGGATGCTTGTCGAAACCGACAGCAAGGCCAATCTCCGCCTCGCCCGACTTGATCGCCATCTGCGCGGAAAACAGCGCCGATCCGCCCGCCGCGCAGCCATTGCGGACATTGATGAACTGCACCCCGGTCAGGCCAAGCTGGTCGACCATGGTGTCGGGATTGCCCGCCGCGTCCGATGCGCCATAGGCGAACTGGACGTCCTTCCATTCCAGACCCGCATCCTGCATCGCCTGACGCACGGCAAACACGCCCTGGTCGACCCCGCTCATCCCCTCGGTCCGGCCAAACGGGTGGATACCGATGCCGATGATGCAAACGTCGCCCATCACGCCGCCTCCGCCTGTGCGCCCGCGGCGGGGCGGAACGCGGGGATCAGCACGCTTTCGCCATCGGCCTTGTCGAAGGGGGCAGGCTCGAACTCCAGCTTCATGCCGATGCAGATCGCATCGAAATCGACGCCGGTCAGCCGCGCCTCGACGATGGTTTCGCCGGGCAGTTCAACATAGCCGATGGGGTAAGGCTCGAATGCCTCGGGCCCGGCATAGGGCGGGCTCTTGGGACGAAAGCGCTGGATCGTATAGCTCCACAAGGTGCCGGTGCGCGACAGGGGAACAGGCTCGAAACGGTCATTGGCGGGACAGGGAAAGACGATGCGGCCGGTTTCCCGGTCACGCCCGCCGATCAGGCGCGGCGGGTTTTCGGGCGTGAAAAGCCCTTCTGCTATCGCATCCATTCCAGTCCCCTCCGCCCGGTTGGCGGGCATGATTCGTCTTGTCGTTGACGCATCTAAGCGCAAAGCCGGACAGGATGCATGCTGCCCAAATTGCTAGGCGGCCTGTCGCGCGGGCGCGAAAACGCGCCGTTCGGCACCCGACCGGACGGCCAGCGCGCCCGTAAATCGTGGTCAGTTGACCGAGAGATAGCCCAGCTGCGCCGCCTTGAAGACGGTCTGGCTGCGGTTGACCGCGTTCAGCTTGGTCGAGGCATTGTGAATGTGGAACCGCACCGTCGCCCTGCTACGCGAGATGATCATGCTGATTTCCATGTCGGTCTTGCCGATGGCGGCCCAGCGCAGGCATTCCACCTCGCGCTTCGACAGGCGCGAACCGGGCGGCAGCGCCTCCATGTCGGCCATCGCGCGGGTATAGCTGCGGATGAAGGCGCGCGCATAGATGCCCAACATCGCGCCATATTTGCCGAACTCTTCCGACAGGTCCACGCGCGAGGTGTCGATGGGATTGAAGCTGACCGCGCCGATCTTGCCGAACACCATGTGCACCGGGACCACGATCGCCGCCCGCGTGCGCGCCCGGCTTTCGAAATTATTGAGGTCGATCGCATCCAGATAGGGATTGGGGATCGGCAGGTGGAACCCGTCCTGGTTGATCCAGAAGGGATCGTTCTCGAACCGGCAGGCCGAGGTGATCGGCGATTCCAGCGCGATGCGCGGGCTGCGCCACCACGCATTCTCGCTGTCGGACCAGCCGAAGATCTCGCTGGCAAGGATATTGCCGTCGGTATCGACGGGCGTTCGCTTGTCTGCGATGTCATGCGCGGGGGCCGCGCGCATGTCGTGCTCCGCCGCGATCTCCGCCAGCGCGGTTGCCGCCGGCCGAATGTCGTCGGGCGTGACGATGGTGACATCGTCCAGCCGGTCGATGGTAAACTTGGTCATGTGATACCTCTCCGCCCGCGACGATAGTCAGCGCCCCCGCAAAGGACAATGCGCTATTTGGTAACCGAACGCCGCACGAAGCGTGTTTTGGGAATACCCTATTATTTTGCAGAGCCTTCGCGCCGCCGCTTTGCTGCTACCCCTTCCGGCGGAGAGGAGCAGACGATGAACTTCGAACTTACCGAAGACGAGGAAATGCTGAAGGCCGTGGTCGAACGATTCGTCGCCGACCGCTATGATGTCGAAAAGCGCCGCAAATATCTGAAGGAACCCGGCGGCTACAGCGCCGAGAACTGGTCGGTGCTTGCCGAGCTGGGCCTGCTGGCGATCCCGTTTTCCGAAGACGATGGCGGCCTCGGGCTCGACGCGACGGCGCTGTCTGTGGTTTTCCAGGCGCTGGGCCGCGGCATCGTGGTCGAACCTCTTCTGGAAAGCGCCATACTGCCAGGCCTCTATCTGGCCGCCAGCCTGTCGGGCGAGACGCGCAGCGAATGGGTGGAAGCGATCCTTGCCGGCGAACGCCGCGTCGCTTTGGCGCGCGCAGAAGCGGGGATGCAGGATGCACAGTGGTCGGTCGCGCTGAGGGACGGTGCGAACGGATCGGCCGTGTTGTCGGGACGCAAGCCCTATGCCATCGCGGGCGGTGAGGCCGACGCCTTTATCGTGGCCGCCCCGCAGGAGGACGGCGCGCAGGCACTGTTCCTCGTCCCTGCCGATGCCGAAGGGCTTGAGCTGCGCGAATGGCGGTTCGCAGACGGCAGTTTCACCGCATCTCTCATTCTGGACGACGTAGAGGTTCCCGCCGACCATCGGCTGACCCTGTCCGAAGGCATGAGTGAGCGGATCGAGACGCTGGCGACGCTTGCCCGGACCTCCGAGGCATTGGGCGTGATGGACGCCATGTTCAAGGAAACGCTGGATTATCTGCGCACGCGCGAACAGTTCGGCACCAAGATCGGCAAATTCCAGGCGATCCAGCACCGCATGGCGGCGCTCTACGCCACGCTGGAGCAAAGCCGTTCGCTGATCGACACCGCCATCGTCAGCGAGGGGACCGAGCGCTTTGCTGCCAATACGCTAGGCGCGCGGGCATTCATCGCCGAGCATTCGCTGAAACTGGGGCACGAGATGATCCAGATGCACGGCGGCATGGGCATCACCGACGAGCTGACGATCGGGCAGGCGCACAAGCGGCTGCTGGTCCTCTCGCGCTGGCCCGAACAGCCGCACGCGACTTTGGATCGCTATGCGGAGGCGATGTAGCGGTTCAGCGCATTCCTCCACAAAGGGACAGGCGCTGCGCTCCCGGCTGGTTTGCTAAGGTGCAGGCAAGGCAAAAAGACCGGGAGAGCGAGACATGAACCAGCAGACAGCCGTTCCGCAACCGATGGACGGACGCGACCCTTCGAACCTGCGCGGCGATGCGATCACGGGCGACCGCTATTATTCAAGGGAATTCGCGCAGAAGGAATGGGACCATCTGTGGACCAAGATCTGGCACATTGCCGGACGCACCGCCGATATCCCGGAGGCGGGCGATTTCCTCGTCCATAATTTCATGAAGGAATCGGTGATCGCGGTGCGTCAGGACGACGGATCGGTTCGCGCCTTCTACAATTCATGCGGCCATCGCGGCATGCGCATGGTCGACCAGTCCAGTTCGGTCGACGCGTTCCATTGTCCCTATCATGGGTGGAAATGGGGCAAGGACGGCGTGCTGGTCCATGCTCAGGACGCCGATGTCGATTTCGCGCGTGGCAATCCGTGCGGAAAGCTGAAGCTCAATGAGCTGCGCTGCGACACATGGGGCGGTTTCGTGTGGTACACGATGGACGATGACGGTCCGTCGCTGGAGGAGTATCTGGAGCCGATGGTCGCGCTCTATCGCGGCTATCCCATGGATACGGCGGTGCGCGTCGCGTGGTACCGGATCGAGCTGAACGCCAACTGGAAATTCGTCACCGACAATTTCTCGGAAAGCTATCACACCCGCACCGCGCACCCGCAGGTGCCGCCATGGATCGACCAGGATGTCGATTCCGCCCGGCACGAGATGTGGCCCAAGGGCCATGGCCGCACGGTCCAGCCGATGCGCCCTTCGCTGTCGGACCGGCCCGAAGGCGGCGGCAATGCCATGTTCGAGGCGGAATTGCGCAAGTGGGACATCGATCCCGGCAAATACGACAGCTACGAGGATTTCGCGTTCCAGGGCTGGAAGGATCTGAAGGCCGCCAAGCAGAGATTGTGGGCCGAGAAGGGCTATGTCCACTACAAGGATATGAACGACGAGGAGATCACCGACAGCCCGCACACGGTGATCTTCCCAAATGTCACCATCAGCTTCCTGCCCGACAATCTGGTCTTCTTCCGGTCCGAACCGCATGCCGAGGATCCGGAGAAATGCTATTTCGACCTGTGGTGCATGGCCTTCCCGGTTGAAGGCCAGACCGAGGTGGAATCGATCATGGCGGGGCCAAAACCGCTACGCGAAGTGCTGGAATGCGAACACCGCAGGTTCGACGGCGGCGAAGGCATTCCCGAGCTGCGCGACCAGATCGTGTTTCAGGACATGGAACTGGCCGAGAACATGCAGGCGGGCATGCATTCGCGCGGATACAAGGACGCCTATCTGTCCGATCAGGAAACCCGCGTGCGCTTTTTCCACGAGGTGCTGAACGACTGGCTGGAGGGCCGCCGACCGTAAACAGCGCCGCCCCGCCCCCTGTCCTTTAGCCCAGTATCCTGCGCCTCTCCCGCCGAAATATAACAGGTGTTATAAAAAGGGAGAAGCAGGATGGCGAAGGATGTGAACTGGAGCTGCGAGGCCGATGTGGTCGTGCTCGGTTCGGGCGGTGCGGCCATGACGGCGGCCATCGCGGCGCATGATTTCGGCGCGAAGGACGTGGTGATCCTGGAAAAGACCGGCATGGTCGGCGGCACCACCGCCATGTCGGGCGGCATGCTTTGGATCCCCGGCAACCATCACCAGATCGAAGCGGGGATCGAGGAGGATGACGAGGATGTCGTCGCCTATCTCGATGCGCTGGCGCCGGGCCAGCTCGACCCCGATACGCTGATGGCGTTCATGGAAACCGGCCCCGAAATGATCCGCTGGTTCGAAGATCACACCCCGGTGCGCTTTCACGCCTTTGCCGATTTTCCCGACTATCAGCCCTATATGCCCGGCGCGAAGCCCGACGGCGGGCGTTCGCTGGATAACGAGGCGTTTTCGTTCGAGCGGCTGGGCAAATGGGCGGCCCGCGTCAATCCCAGCAAGATGGCCTATCCCTTGCGCGGCAGCCTGATGGAAGCGACCACCGGCGCGCTGGACGAGGCGAAGCTGGCCGAACGGGAAGCGGGCGATTATCGCGGGCTGGGGCAGGCGCTCGCCGGATCGCTGTTCCTTGGCGTGGTGGAACGCGGCATTCCGGTTGAATTCGAGACGCGCGCCCGCCGGCTGGTCAAGGAAGAGGGCCGCGTGATCGGCGTCATTGCCGAGGATGCGGACGGCAAGGACATCGCCGTGCGCGCCCGCCGCGGGGTGGTGATCGCCACCGGCGGCTTCGAATGGAACGAGTCGCTGGTGAAGACCTTTCTGCGCGGCCCCCTCACCGGCCCCGTCAGCGTGCCCGAGAACGAGGGCGACGGCCTGCTGATGGCGATGGAAGCAGGCGCTCAGCTCGGCAATATGAGCCATGCCTACTGGATGCAGAGCGCGCTGGAATTCAAGCCGCAGCACCGCGACGCCAAACCCAATTACATGCTGGGATCGGACGAACGCGCCCGCCCCGGCGCGATCCTCGTCAATCGCAAGGGACAGCGCTTCGTCAACGAGGCGGCGAACTACAACGCCATCGGCAAATCGCTGCATGCGTTCGACGCGGGCACGCACAGCTATGCCAACCTGCCCTACTGGCTGATCATCGACCAGCGTTACCGCGACCGTTATCCCACATTCAACACGCCGGCGGGCGGGCCGGTGCCGTCCTACATGATAGAGGGCGCGACGCTGGAGGAACTGGCCGAAAAGGCGGGCATCGATCCGGCAGGACTGGCCGCGACGGTCGCGCGCTTCAACGAGATGGTTCGCGGTGGCCACGACGACGATTTCCAGCGCGGCGACAACAGCTATGACAACTTCTACATGTGGGGGGACACCTCATACGACCCGCCCTTCCGCACGCTGGGCGCGATCGACCAGGGCCCGTTCTTCGCCGTGCAGATGGAGTCGGGCGCGCTGGGCACCGCTGGCGGGCCGAAGACCAACGCCAATGCGCAAGTGCTGGACTGGAACGGCGACGTAATTCCCGGCCTCTACGCAGCAGGCAATGCGATGGCCGCCGTTCTGGGCGAGGCCTATGGCGGCGCGGGCGGGACGCTGGGGCCGGGCATGACCTTCGGCTTTATCGCGGGCCGCCATCTGGGGACGCATATCCCCAATCGCTAGGTGGCGGACCCCTCGGGGATGAGGCTGGAGGCGACGAGGCGCAGGATTTCAATCTGCCGCGCCGGCGGCCAGCCCTCGGGATCGAACACCGCCTGCGTCGCGATTCCCGCCACATTGGACAACAGCGCCTGCGCCACCAGCCGGGCCTTTTCGCCATCCTCCATCGTGCCGGTCTGCAGGAGAGCGCGGTGGAACAAATCCACCGCCTCGCGGCTGCGCTGTTTCTGTTCGGTCAGGAATGCGTCGTCGCCCGTCGCCCTGCCCCAGAAGGCCAGCCAGATCCGCCAGCGATCCGCCCTTTGTTCGTCGAGCGGCAATATGGCGCCGATGCAATCCACCAGCGCTCCGCCTGCCTGCGCAGCGCGTTCGACCTCGGCGACGGTCTCTTCCATGCGCAGGCGATAGGCCGACAGCAGCAGATCCTGCTTGCCGCGAAAATAATGCGACACGATCGAGGTACTGCAATCGGCCGCACGCGCGATCTCGCGGATGCTCGCGGCCTCAAGGCCGTGGCGCGCGATATGGGTCGCGGCAATATCCGCCACTGCATCGCGGCGGGCCTGATGGTCGACGATCTTGGGCATTGGCTGGGCGGGCAATCCATGGGCGGCATCGGAAACAGCGCCGTTCTTCCGTGAAATGGCGCATACCGCAAGCTGGCGATAAGACCAGACGCTTGCCCCGCCTGTCAGCGCTGCTAGCGTTCCGCCCGATGAATGCCGCCGCGCCGCCCTATCCCCGCACGATCCGCCTTGGCGAAGGACCGCCGCGCGATCCCCCGCGCGCGCTGGCGCAGGAACAGCCTGTCGCGTTCGAATTCAACGGGCTGGCCTATGCGGTGATGCTGGCGACTCCCCGCGATCTTGAGGATTACGCGGTCGGCTTCACCCTTGCCGAGGGGTTGGCGGTCAGCGCCGAGGAGATCATCGCCATCTCCATCGCGCCGGTTGACAAGGGCACCATCGTGCGCGTCACCCTGCCCGACGCTCGCGCCCAACCATTGCGCGAACGCCTGCGGCTGCGACTTGTCGAGGGAAGCTGCGGCCTCTGCGGCCTCGAAAGCATCGAGGAAGTGCTGCGCCCCCTCCCCCGCCTGACCGCCCGGCCCCGCATCGATGCAGGCGCGATAGGCCGCGGTTTGGCCGGACTGCGCGATCACCAGCCGCTGGGGCGCGACACCGGCGCAATGCATGCCGCTGCCTTTTGCGACGCGGACGGCGCGATCCTGTTCGCGCGCGAGGATGTCGGGCGGCACAACGCGCTCGACAAGCTGGTCGGCGCGATGATGCGCGCGGGCGCCGATCCCCGGTCGGGCTTCGTGCTGCTGTCGGCCCGCTGCTCGTGCGAGCTGGTGGAAAAGACCGTGCGGGCGGGCGTGCCGGCGCTGGTCACGATTTCCGCCGCCAGCGACCTCGCCCTGTCTCGGGCGCGGGAATCCGGCCTCACCCTCGTCTCGCTGGCGCGGGCCGACAGCGCGCTGGTGATGCACGATCCGCATGACCTTTTGGGCTGAACCGCCCTTCTTCGTTTGAAAAGGGACCGATGCGGCGGGACATTCGTTACCGTCGCAGCATCCGCGAAAGGACATCCCATGGCCGACGATCTTCCCCGCCCGCACCAGTATGATTACGCCACCGGCGGCTGGGGATCCGTCAAGGGCATGACGCGGATCGAGCTGAAGGCCAAGGCCGCGCCCGGCGCATTGCTGACATTGAAGGACCAGAACAAGCCGGGCGGCTATATGTGCTCCTCCTGCGCATGGACCAAGCCCGAGGATCCGCACGCGTTCGAATTCTGCGAGAACGGGGCGAAAGCCACGCTGTGGGACCTCACGATCGATCGCTGCACGCCCGAATTCATGGCGCGTCACACGGTGACCGAATTGCGCGGACTGGGCGATTACGCGCTCGAACGGCTGGGCCGCCTGACCGAACCGATGCGCTATAATCCCGCCACCGACCGGTACGAACGCGTCGCATGGCGCACCGCCTTTGACGAGATCGGCGCGCAATTGCGCCAGTTGGACCCAAAGTCGGTAACCTTCTACGCCAGCGGCAAGGCGGCGCTGGAACCGTCATACCTCTATGCCCTGTTCGCCCGCGCCTATGGCCATAACAATCTGCCCGACAGTTCGAACATGTGCCACGAGACGACCTCGGTGGGCCTCAAGAAGGTAATCGGATCGTCCGTCGGCACCTGCCAGATGGACGATTTCGACCATGTCGACGTCATCTTCTACATGGGCCAGAACCCCGGCACCAATTCCCCGCGCATCCTGCACACGCTGCAAAAGGCGGTGCAGCGCGGCTGCAAGATCATCGTCTTCAACCCGCTGAAGGAAAAGGGCCTGCGCGAATTCGTGAATCCGCAGAACCCGATCCAGATGACCATCGGCAAGCCGACCAGGATCGACCACATGTATTGCCAGGTGCGCCCCGGCGGCGACATCGCGGCGCTGATGGGCGTGTGCAAGCGCGTGCTGGAACTGGACCGCGAGGCGCGCGAGAAAGGCGCGGCAGACGTGCTGGACCGCGCGTTTCTTGACGCGCACACCACCGGCTTCGACGCCTTCCTCGCCAAGGTGGAATCGACCGGCTGGGACGAGATCGAGCGCGCCAGCGGCCTTTCCCGTGCCGAGATGGAAGAGGCGGGCGACATCTATGCCAAGGCGGGCAATGTCATGGGTATCTATGGCATGGGGCTGACCCAGCATGTCCACGGCTCGCAATCGATCGGCATGCTGGTCAACCTGCTGCTGCTGCGCGGCAATATCGGGCGCAAGGGTGCGGGATGCTCGCCCATTCGCGGCCATTCCAACGTGCAGGGCCAGCGCACTGTCGGCATTACCGAGAAGGTCAAGCTGGCCCCGGTGGAGAAATACCGCGAATTGTTCGACCTCGAAACGCCGGAGGAGGACGGGCACAATACGGTCAGTTTCCTCGAAGGCGTGCTCGATGGATCGAACAAGGGTTATATCGGGCTGGGCGGCAATCTGGCGAAAGCCGTGCCCGATCATGAGCTTGTGCACGAGGCATGGGGCAACATGGAACTGACCGTCCATGTCGCGACCAAGCTCAACACCACGCATTGCATGCCGGGAAAGAACAGCTGGATCCTGCCCTGCCTCGTCCGCGCGGAGGAGGACATGCAGGCCGGCGGCAGCCAGTGGGTCAGCATGGAGGACAGCTTCAGCCATATCTATGGCAGCCGATCGTCCCGCACCCCCGCCAGCCCCCATCTGAAAAGCGAAACCGCCATCGTCTGCGGCCTGGCCAAGGCAACGCTGCAAGGCAGCCACCCGAAACTGACCTGGGACGAATGGACAGACGATTATTCCCGCGTCCGCGACTGCATCGCCGCCACCTATCCCGACGAATTCCACGACATGAACGCCCGCATGAACAAGCCGGGCGGCTTCTATCGCGGCAATGCCGCGCGCGAGCGTGAGTGGAAGACCGATAGCGGCAAGGCGGAGTTCACCGATCCCACCACGCTGAACGCCTGCGGCATCGGCGACGCCGAGGGGCGCTTCCACCTCGTCACGCTGCGGTCCAACGACCAGTTCAACACGACCGTCTATGGCCACGACGACCGGCTGCGCGGCCTGTCGGGCAGCCGCATGATCGTGATGATGAAGCCGGAAGACATGCGCGCCCATGCACTGGCCGAGGGCGACATGATCGCGCTGGTCACCGATGCGGGCGAGGCACCCGGCGGGCGCAATGAAACGCAGCGTCGGGTCGGCGGATTGAAAGTGGTGCCCTATGACCTGCCCACGGGAACGCTCGCGGGCTATTTCCCCGAGGTTAATCCGCTGATCCCGCTATGGTATCACGACAGGCTGTCGCAGACCCCCGCCAGCAAGGGCGTGCCCGTCCGCATCGAACGGGCCTGACGCCGCGCGGTCGTCTGCCTATTCCATCGCCTGATAGATCAGGGCGCGCAGCTTGCCGGGAATGTCATTGTCGCCCGAGGGGAGCAGCTGGACCATGTAGGACACGGTCAGGTGCTCCTTGGGGTCGACCCAGTACTGGCTGGCATAGGCCCCGCCCCAGCCGAATTCGCCTTCCGATCCCGGCTCGCCCGCCAGCCCCAGATCCTCGCGGATCGCGAAGCCGAGGCCAAAGCCCTTGCCCGCCGCATAGCCGATCTCGGGCACGAGATGGTTCACCGTCATCAGCTCGACCGTCTTAGGGCTGAGGTAGCGCCGCCCGTCCAGCTCGCCGCCCCGCCGCATCATCTCGAGAAAACGGCTGTAATCCGCTGCCGTCGACAGCAGCCCCGCCCCGCCCGAAAACGCGACGCGCGGCCCGTCGAGATAATGGCCCTGCCCGAACGGCTTCTCGCTGCCCGCATTGGCGGCATCGGGCGCACGGCTGCTGCCGTCTTCCTCATCCGCATAGACCACCGCCAGCCGGTCCGCCTTGCCGCGCGGCAGATAGAAAGAGGTGTCCTTCATCCCCAGCGGCTCGATCAGCCGCTCGCGCAGGAACGCGTCCAGCGTCTGCCCGCTGATCGTCTCGACCACCACCCCAAGAATGTCCGTGTTATAGCCATAGACGAACGCCTCGCCCGGCTGCCGCGCCATGGGCAGCGCCGCCATGCGGGCGACGACGGCGGACACAGGCTCGTCCCGGTTCGCGAAATACCAGTGGGTGATCCCCGCCTTGCGCCATGCATCCTCTGCCGGACCGTCACCATAGGAAATGCCCGCCGTATGCGTCAGCAAGTCGCGGATCGTGATCGGGCGCTTGGCGGGCACCACGTCATAGCCGCCCCCCTCGCGCGCCACGGCGACAGTCGTGTCCTGCCATTCGGGCAGATGCTTGCCGACCGGATCGTCGAGCAGCAGGCGGCCTTCCTCCACCAGCATCATCGCGGCCACGCTGGTCAGCGCCTTGGACTGAGAGGCGATGCGAAAGATCGTGTCCTCGCGCATGGGGGCCCGCGCCTCGCGGTCGCGCCAGCCCACGGCCCGCGAATAGACGTCGCGTCCGTCCTGCTGCACCATTACCACCGCGCCCGCGATGCGGTTCTCCTCGACCTGCTGCTCCAGAAGGGCTGTGATGCGTTCCAGCCTTTCGGCCGAGAAACCATGCGCAGGTGCCTGCTCGGCAATGGCCGCGGTCTGCGCGGCGGCAGGCCCTGCCGGAACCGTCAGTGCCGAGAATGCCAGAATGGCGGGGAATATTTGCGCAATCACCGGTTTCAACCGCCGTCTCCCTTTCGTCATGTCCTGCCGCCGCGCGATCATTTGCGCTGCACCTTCATCGCCGATCCGTCATAGACCAGCGCATATTCGCCATTGGGCGCAAAGTCGGGCGCCTGCGCCGCGCCGGGGTCATGGAAGCGCACCGATATGGCGCGGTTTCGCGCCATGCTGTCGAACTCGCCCTGCCGCGCGCCGATGGTCAGCGTGCCGCTCGCCTCGTCCCATTGCAGCGGGATTTCGGACCGCGCGCCCTGCTCGTATGCGCGGGTCGTGCCCTCATCCTCGTGCCAGATGAATTGGCCGTCCGCGCCGGTGAAGACATGCAGCACGACCGGGCCATCGGGCTTCTCGCCGGTGTGCTGGATCGCGGGGCCGGTCGGGACGATGGATCCGGCGCGCACGAATACCGGTATGCTCTCCCGCGCGGCGGCGGCGGCGATCGCCTGTCCGCCGCGGTGGAATGCGCCGCTGCGCCAGTCGTACCAGTCGGCGCCTGCGGGCAGATAGACCTGCCGCTCGCGCGCTCCGAACTCGGTAACAGGAGCTATCAGGAACGCCTTGCCGAACATGTACTGGTCGTCGATGTCCCACACGCGCCGGTCACCTGCGAAATCCATCGCCAGCCCGCGCATGATCGAACCGTCGCGCCAGTAAGTGTCCGCCGCGACCGAGTAGATATAGGGCATCAGCCGGTAACGCTCTTCCAGCGATCCGACCATCGCATCGTACATCGCCCGGTCGTCCTTCGCGAGTTCGTAGACCTCGCGGAACGGAAACTCGCCGTGGCTGCGGAACAGCGGGGTCCATTGCCCGAACTGGAACCAGCGCAGGTACAGCTCGCGCCATTCGTCCTGATGCGCGGGGTCCTGCTGCGTATAGCGATCCTCGACCGAAAATCCGCCGATGTCGTGCGTCCAGTTGGGAATGCCCGACATCGACAGGTTCACGCCCGCCGAGATCTGGTCGCGCAGATCGTCCCAGCGCGCCGCGACATCGCCCGACCACAGCGCCGAACTCGCGCGCTGGATGCCGCCGAAGCCCGACCGCGTCAGGATGAAGGGCCGCTTGTCCGGCTGCGCCTCGCGCAGGTTCTCGGCAAAGCCCAGCGCGTGGATCAGCGGATAGGAATTGAACACCGCAGCGCCGGGGCCGCGCGCGGTCGGGCCCATCTGGTATTTGCGCTCTTCGATCGAAAGGTTGGAGTGCCAGTCCGGCTCCACCGCATCCAGCCACCATGCATCGAAACCCTTCGACACCAACGCCTCGTCGATCTGCTTGAAATACAGGTCGCGCGCGTCCTTGGTATAGGGGTTGTAGAACGTATTGGCATAGCCCGGCCCGACCCAGTCCTTCTGCCCCGCCTCAAGCGGACGGCGATAGAGGAAGCCCTGTTCGTCCAGCTGCTTGCCGTATTCCGTATCGGGATAGAACTTGGGCCAGACCGAGATCATGATGTTGCCGTCCATCGCATGGACCTCGTCCACCATGCGATCGGGGTCGGCAAAGCGCGAGGCGTCGAATTCATGGCTGCCCCACCTGGGATCTTCCCAGTACCGCCAGTCGAGCACGATATTGTCGATGGGGATCCGCCGTTCGCGATAGGTGCGCAGCACGTCCAGCAGCTGGTCCTGCGTCTCGTAACGCTGGCGGCTCTGCCAGAACCCATAGGCCCATTTGGGTAGCATGACCGCCTTGCCGGTCAGCGCGCGATAGCCCGCGATGGCGCCGTCGATGCTGCCGTCGCCCGCGACGAAATAATAATCGATGCCCTTGCCCACTTCGGACGAGAGCCAGACCGAATGGCGATCCGCCTCGGGCAAGGGATCGCTGCCATACAGCGCGATATAGCCCTGGTTCGGCTCCCACTCGATCCGCAGCTCGACCGGCTCGCCCGCCTGCATCGGCAGTTCGAAATTATGGAACCAGGGGTTCCAGTTCTGCCGCCAGCGGTTCAGCACTTCTTCGCCATTGGCGAAGACCTTTACATAGCTCGACGAATAGAGCCGGAACTTGTGCGTGCCCGTCGCCTCGGGCCGGACGGTGCCGGTCCAGACCACCTTCTGCTTCTGCGCGGAGATGCCAGCGGTATTCTGCCCGCTTTCGGGCGTGGCGATGGTGCCCCCCTTCGCCGCCTCGGGCCATTTCGCCTGGTCGCGGATGAACTGGTAGTTGATCGCGGGCTCCACCTGCCGCACCGCCAGATCGTCGCCGAGGTAATATTCCGCCTGCCAGCCGGGCTTGCCATCGGTGGTGACGGTCAGGCCCCCCTCGTCCGCTCCGGCGCCGACAAGCTGCGGCGCGCGCGGATCGCCGAAGCGGGTGATGGATTCGTTGTCCCACAAGAGGCCATATCCCCGCGTCGAGACGAGGAAGGGCACCGCGATGTCCATATTGTGCTGGGCGAGTTCGACGTCCTCGCCATTATAGTTCATCTGCCCGTTCTGGTGCTGGCCAAGGCCATAGATGCCCTCGTCCGTGCCGCGGTTGAACTGCTGGCTGATGGCGACGAAATCCTCGCCCTCGATCGTGACGGGCCGGAACGCGCCGCGCCCCGCCTCGTCCAGCAGCACCGTGCCCGCAGAATCCAGAAAGCGCACATGCCCGTCCGCCAGCCGCACTTCGGCAGTGGCGGTGGGTGTCGCGATGGTGACCATCCCGCCGCTTTCGGTCAGGGTGAAATCATCGCTCGGCCGTTCGGTCACCATCAGGCTATCGGGCAGGTCGAAGCTTTCGTCCGGCAACGCGCTGACGCGAAAGCGCCCGTCGCCATAGACCAGCACGCGAAGCTGATCGGCAGGGCCGCTGTCGGGCGTGACGATCACGCCATGCTCCAGCCGCTCGACCTCTGCCGCGATGGCGGGAAAGGCGCTGGCCGACAATGCAAGCGCGGCAAGCGCGGAAAAACGGGTCTTCATTGGCCGGTGCCTTTTACTGATAGCTGCCCACGGTGACCTTCAGGAGCACCGGCTGGCTGTTGAAATTCAATCCGTGGTCGGTCTGGTCGCCGTTCCACACGCGCCGCATGACAAAGCTGCCGTCCTCGGCCAGCATGCCTTCCTCGACCCGCAGCATCGCGGCGCTTTCGCCCGGCTTCGCTTCGGCAAGGGCGATGCGGACGCGCGCATTCGATCCGGCGATCAGGAATTCGTCCGCACCGGTCTGCACGATGACGGCCCCGCCCACGGACTTGCAGTCGGTGGGGTGCGGCGTGTCGGGCATCCAGGCGGCATCGCGTTCGCCGAACTGCCATTCGCCATATTGGACGGTCGCCTTCCACCGCCCCATGACCGTAGACTGGCTGGAACCGTCGGCAGGCTTGGCCGCGCCCCATGTCGGGTTCTGCGCCGCCACCCGCGCCCATGCGCCTGCCATCGGCGCGAACAGGCGGTATTTGGACGCAAACGCTTCGACCGTCTCGTCGTCCAGCTGCTGCGCGCCGAGGGGGAAGTTCGAATAATCCGTCTCATCCATCCCGAACGGGGCGAAGCCGATCGCCCCATGCCCCAGCGCGGTCCACCAAAGGCGCGCATATTCCGCCGCATTGCCGATTTCGGGGATCATCAGCGGATTGTCGGGCCTTGTATAAAGCCGCATGATCTCCGCCGCCTGACGCTCGTCGCGCATATAGATGTCGGGCGCGACCAGATCGATATGCGGGGCGGCCGCCTTCCACACATCGATCACCGGCCAGTCGGGTCCGCCGCTCGCGCCCCCTCCCTCGCCCGGCGCGGCGAAGGGATCGCTCAGCGCGGCATTGGCGTACATCGGCAGGTCCAGCACCTGCTGCCCCGCCGCCGCGATCTCGTCGATATAGCGCGCGGTGTGCCATGCGTTGAACGCGCTATCCGCCAGCGGTCCGAAAGCCTCGCGCCAATTGCCGGACTTGCCGTTGTGGCGCGCCAGCTCGTCGGGGATGGGCGCGGCGAACAGCGCATCGGCCTCCGCCGAATGGTCGCGCTTCTGGCCATAGACGCCCGCCTCGTTCTGGGGCTGCACCATGATGACGGTGTGGTCGGGATCATTTTCCCGCAGCCAGCGCATCAGCGCGACAAAGGCACGCTTGTCCGCCTCCAGCGTGCTGCGCGAATGAGGCGACAGAGCGTAATGGAGGTTGCCCTCGGGCGTCCTCATGCGGGGAAAGCGCTTGGTGTCGGTCTTCACCCACATCGGCGCATAGGACGGCCCGGTGTTCTTCCACGTCGCGAACCACAGCAGCACCAGCCGCATGTCCTGCTCGCGCGCACCCTTCAGCAGCGCCTCCAGATAGGAAAAATCGAAGCGCCCTTCCTCGGGTTCGATCTGCTCCCACGCGACCGGGATTTCCAGCGTGTTGGCGTGCAGCCGCTCCATCATCGGCCAGACCTGCGGCAGGACCGAGGGATAATTGCTGGAATTGTGGGCCTGCGCGCCCAGCATCAGGAACGGCTCGCCATCGACCATCAGCAGGTGCTTGCCGTTCTCGCTCTCGATCCGCGGCAGCGGCTGCTGCGCGAACGCGGGCGTGGCCAGCGCCACCAGTGCCGCCATTGCGCATCGCCACAATAGTGCGGTCATCGTCCCCCCTTACCCCGGCCTCGCTAGCATCGGGCCCCGTTTGGACCAGAGTGACGCCAAGCGCGCCATTTCGCAAGTAGTCAGACTAATTGCCGAACGCCGCAGCGGTGAACAGCGGCGCGGCCCGAACTAGGGGAATCTACGTGCCAGAGCGCGCGAGCTGGAAGAAATTATAAACAAAATCACTCTATTGCGTTCCGGCCATTGGTGACTTCTCGCCATCGGGACACGGAGTTATCATGCGCATACTGGCCTGCCTGGCATTCGAGCACGACTGGCGGCTGGTGCTTCTGGCCGCTTTCATCTGCACAATCGGCGCCTTCGTCTCGATCATGCTGTTCAAACGAGCGATCGAGGAAGACAGCGCCTCGCGCTTTCACTGGTGTTTCCTGGCTGCGGTGGCCGCCGGATCGGGGACCTGGGCCACCCATTTCATCGCGATGCTGGGCTATCACTCGCTTGTGCCTGTGACGTTCGACGGCCCGCTGACGGTCATATCCGCGGTGATCGCAGTGGCGGGGATCGGCGCCGGTCTCTTCATCGCAACAACGATGCGGCAGCGGACGGCGACCCTGCTGGGCGGCGGGATCATCGGGCTGGCCATCGCCGCCATGCATTATGTCGGCATGTTCGCCTATCGCGCCGAAGGTGTCGTTCACTGGCAATCGTCATATGTCGCCGGTTCCGTCGCGATCTCGGTCCTGCTGTCGGTTGCCATGATCGACCGGCTGTTCGCATCGCGCGGCCGGCGGCCAGACGCCGCATGGGCGCTGTTCGTGACCGCCATCGTCGGCCTGCATTTCACCGGCATGGCCGCGTTTTCGGTGACCCCGATACCGGGCCTGCCCGCCGCCTCGAACGCCGAGGCCTTCGCCGCCTTGGCATCGGCCATCGCCATGGTCGCGGCGATCATCGTCGGCGCCGGCGTTTCGACCTATCTGGTGGAACGGCGCACCCACGACGCATCGCGGGCGGAGCTTGCGCATATCGCGATGCACGACAAGCTGACCGAACTGGCCAATCGCCACAGCTTTGCCGATGCGCTGGAACAGGAATGCGAAAACCTGGCGGACGCCCGCCACGCCTTCGGCCTGCTGCTGATCGACCTCGACCGGTTCAAGCCGGTGAACGACATGCTGGGTCATCCCATGGGCGACATCATCCTGCAGAAGGTCGCGGCGCGGCTGTCGGCCGCCGCGCGGCAGACCGATCTGGTCGCGCGCATCGGCGGAGACGAATTCGCCATTATCGTGCGCGGACAGGCGGGGCGAGAGGACGTCGCCGCAATCGCCGCGCGCGTGGTCGAGATCCTGTCGCGGCCTTTCGTCGTGAAGGGCAATGTCGTCGAACTGGGCGGCAGCGTCGGCTTCAGCCTTGCGCGGCATGACGGGCGCGACGCCGAAACGCTGACGCAGCATGCCGATGTCGCACTCTACACCGCCAAGCGCAACGGGCGCGAACGCTATTGCCCGTTCGATCCGTCGCTGATGGAGGCGCTGAAACACCGCCGCTTTCTGGAGGCCGACCTGCGCCGCGCCTGCATGCGCGAGGAATTCAAGGTCGCCTATCAGCCGGTGATCGACCCGCGCAGCGGTCGCATGATCTCGGCCGAGGCGCTGCTGCGCTGGACCTGCCCGGACCGCGGCGATATTTCGCCCGCCGAATTCGTGCCCATTGCCGAAGAGCTGGGTCTGGTCTCGCGGATCGGCGCGGGCGTTCTGATGCAGGCCTGCCGCGACGCGGCCACATGGCCCGCCGAGATCGACGTCGCGGTCAATATCTCACCGGTCCAGCTGCTCGATCCGCGCCTGCCGCAGACGGTGGTGCAGGCGCTGACCGAATCGGGGCTGGCCGCCAGCCGGCTGGAACTGGAAATCACCGAAACCGCCCTGCTCGGCAATGACGAGGCGGCGCTGAGGACGCTGAACCGGCTGCGCGAGCTTGGCATCCGCATCTCGCTCGACGATTTCGGCACGGGCTATTCCTCGCTCAGCTACCTCCACCGCTTTCCGATCAGCCGGATCAAGATCGACCGGTCCTTCGTGCGGCAATTGCCCCACGATCCCAGCAGCGTGTCGATCGTGCGCGCCATCGCGCAGCTGGGCGAAAGCCTGAACATGCAGATCACCGCTGAGGGGATCGAAACCGCAGAGCAGCTGTCCTTCATCACCGAACATGGCTGCGATCACGTGCAGGGCTTTCTGATCAGCCACGCGATTTCCTCGACCGACCTCAAGCAATGGCTCGCCGACCGCAGCGGCGCCGCCGCTGCCGCCTGAAAGGCCCGACATGCCCCTTTGCAAGCTGCTCTACACCAGCCAGAGCGCCGCCACCGCGCCCAGCCGGCCGCAGGACATCCGCCGCATCGTCGAGGAATCGGCCCGCCGAAACGAGGCGCTGGAGATTACCGGCAGCCTTGCTTATGTGGACGGCAGTTTCATCCAGGTGCTCGAAGGTCCGCACGCCGCGGTCGAGGACGTGTTCGAGCGGATCTGCTGCGATTTTCGCCATAAGGACATCAAGCTGATCGACCTTGTCACCACGCAGACGCGGCAGTTCGAAGGCTGGCACATGGGCCTGCTCGCCTCGTCGCAGGACGATCCGCTGCATAAGGAACTGGAGCAGGTCAAATATCTGGTCACCGTCAACGCCCGCACCGCGGCCGAGCATATTCGCAGCCTGATGAACCACTAACAGCGTAGGCCGGGATTGCCGGATCGGGGTTGGGCCGGATCGGGGTTGGGATTGCCGGCCGATCGCGTTAGGGGATCGGCCCTGTCCAGCCCCGAACCCCAGCCCGAACCAAGGCCGATCGATGTCCGACCCCATCCTGGAAGAAGCCGCGCCCGCCGCGAAGAGCGCCCGGATCGCCGTCAATCCGCCCGTGTTCTTCATCTCGGCGGCGCTGATCCTGGCGTTTGCCCTGTTCGGCGCGCTGGCACCGCGCTTCGCCGAAAGCGTGTTCTCGCAGGTACAGGATTTCGTCGTCCGCGATTTCGGCTGGCTCTACATCACCGCCGTCGCGGGATTTCTGGTCTTCGTCATCTATCTGATGCTCAGCCGCCACGGCGACATAAAGCTGGGCCCTTACGAGAGCGAGCCCGACTACAGCTATATCAGCTGGTTCGCGATGCTGTTCAGTGCAGGCATGGGCATCGGCCTCGTCTTCTTCGGCGTGGCCGAACCGATCCAGCATTACGCCTCGCCCCCGATCGGCGAAGGGCAGACGGTGGACGCGGCGCGGCAGGCAATGACGCTGACCTTCTTTCACTGGGGCCTGCATGCGTGGGCGATCTATATCGTGGTCGGCCTGTCGCTAGCCTATTTCTCGTTCCGGCGCGGCCTGCCGCTGACCATCCGCTCGGCGCTGTTCCCCCTGATCGGACGGCGGATCAACGGGCCGATCGGCCATGCGGTCGACATATTCGCGGTGCTGGGCACCATGTTCGGCGTGGCGACCTCGCTTGGCTTTGGCGTGCTGCAGGTGAATGCCGGCTTTGCCTATCTGTTCGGCGTACCCGTCGGCACGGGCACCCAGCTGATCCTGATCGCCGTCGTCACCGCGCTGGCGACGCTGTCGGTGTTCCTCGGCCTCGACAAGGGGGTGAAGCGCCTTTCCGAACTCAACATTGTCCTGGCCATCGCGCTGCTGGGCTTCGTGCTGTTTTCCGGCTCCACAATCTTCCTGCTTCAGGCCTTCGTGCAGAACGTGGGCACCTATCTGGGCGCGGTCGTGCCCCGTACCTTCCGCATGTATGCCTATGAACCCAATCCGTGGCTGGCGAACTGGACCCTGTTCTACTGGGGCTGGTGGATCGCGTGGTCGCCCTTCGTCGGCATGTTCATCGCGCGGATCTCGCGCGGGCGCACGATCCGCGAATTCGTCGGCGGCGTGCTGTTGGTACCGGTGCTGTTCACCTTCCTCTGGATGACGGTGTTCGGCAACACGGCCATCTCGCTCGACCTGAACGGGGTGGAGCCGATTGCCGAGACCGTGGCGAACAATCTGCCCGTCGCGCTGTTCGAAACGCTGAACGCCCTGCCGCTGGGCGCGGTGACATCGCTGATCGCGACTTTCCTCGTCATCACCTTCTTCATCACCTCGGCCGATTCCGGCGCGCTGGTGATCGACATGATCACCTCGGGCGCGGCAGAGAACCCGCCGGTATGGCAGCGCATCTTCTGGGCGATCTGCGCCGGGACCATCGCGGCGGTGCTGCTGGTGGCAGGCGGGCTAGAGGCGTTGCAGACAGCCGCCATCGCCAGCGCCCTGCCCTTTGCGGTGATCATGGTCTTCATCTGCTACGGCCTTTACCGCGCGCTGCGGCTGGAAAGCCTCGGCACCTCGACCGACCTGATGCTGATCGACAGCGCGCCCGCCACGCCCGAGCTGAGCTGGCAGCAGCGGCTGACCTCGATCATGGGGCATTTCCGCAAGCAGGACATCACCGCCTTCATGGCCGACACGGCCCGCCCCGCGCTCGACATGGTGGCGAGCGAGATGCGCGAGGGCGGTTTCGAGCCGGAGATCGCGGAGGAAGAGGACTGCCTCTCGCTCACCGTCCCGCATGGCGAGCGCGGCGCCTTTACCTATACGATCCGCAACCGGCCTTTCCTGATGCCCAGCTTCGTCTGGGCCGAAACGTCGAAGTCGAAAAACGCCGAGCAGCGCCACTTCCGCGCCATGGCGCATACTTCGCAGGGCGACACGCCGCATGACGTGACCGGCTTCAGCCGCGATCAGATCATCACCGACCTGCTCAACCGCTATGCCCGCTTTCGCCATTCGCGGCGGATGGCCTGACGCGGCCCTGCGCCTGCGCCGCAAGCAGGGCCGCGAAACTGCCAAAGGCCCAACCGCCGATCACGTCGCTGGGCCAGTGCACGCCCAGCGCCACGCGGCTGAGGCCCACCGCCAGTACGAGCAGCACGGCGAGCGCGCGGGCGACGCGCGATCGCGTCAGGAACAGCGCCAGCGCGAGATAGGTCGCCGCCGCATTGGCGGAATGCCCGCTGGGAAAGCTGAAGCTGGTCTCGGTCATATAATGGGTGACGTCGGGCCGCACGCGCCCGATCAAATGCTTCTGCACCCCCACAAGCACCCTGACCGCGGCAAGGGCCAGCACCAGTACCGCCGCATCGCGCCGCCGGCCCTGCCAGACCAGCCAGCCCACTCCGCCAAGGCCCAGCGGCACCAGCACCGCCCAGTCGCCAAGCCATGTGAGAACCCACGCCGCCGTCACCCAGCCATCCGGGCGGCCGGGATGAAGCCGCGCGATCAGCCATGGATCGAACCCCGCCCCGCCCAGCGACAGGGCCGCCAGCCAGATCAGCGCCAGCATCGCCGTGAACACCGGTATGGCAGGCGCGTCCGACCGATGCATCCTCAGCGTTTCAGCATGGCGGCAAGCCTGTTCACGATATCGCCGATCACATGGCGCAGCGAATCCAACTCATCGGGGTTCTGGCCGCCTCTCATGATTTCGGGCACCGCGCCGGCGCGCGACCGCAGATTGCGGCCCCGCGCGGTCAGCATCACGCGGACCCTGCGCTCGTCATCCGGGTCGCGCGCCCGTTCGATCAGGCCCTGCGATTCCATGCGCTTCAGCAGCGGGGTCATCGTCCCGCTGTCGAGATGGAGCCGCCCGCAGATCTCGCCCACCGTAATCCCGTCCTGCTCCCACAGCACCAGCATGACCAGATATTGCGGATAGGTCAGGCCCAGCTCGTTCAGGACCGGGCGATAGAGGCGCGTGATCAGATTGCTGGCGGCATAGAACTGAAAACACAGCTGCTGGTCGAGCGCGAGCGCGTCGGGTTTGTCTGCGGGCGAAGAGTCTGGGCCGGTCGGTTTCACGCACCCGTTCATAGCGCATTCGGGACCTCACGCCAGCGATCCAGTTGTACACAATACAATTGCGCAAAAGGAACGAACACCCCTGTGAAGCTTTTTAAGGAGGAAGGTCCCCACACCAACGCCAGACAGGAGCCACCCGCGCGATGGAACAGCTTGCAGAGGATTTCTGGAATTTTCGCGGCAGCTTCAAGATCGCGAAGATCATCGACGCCGGCACGCAAATGTCGCTGGTGCGGCGCGCCAATGGCCGGTTCCTGCTGCTCGACAGCTATGAGGTAACGGACGACGACCGCCGCGACCTGCTGCGCCTGACCGATGGCGGCAAGGCGATCGCGGCGATCCTCAACGTCCATCCGTTCCACACCTTGCATTGCCGCGCCATGCACGAGATCGCACCGGGCGCCCGGCTCATCGGCACGCGCCGCCACCGCGAACACACGCCCGGCCTGCCGTGGGAGGATGGCGCGATCGAGGATGCCGCGACGCAGGCGGAATTCGCCGACGATCTCGACTTCTCGGTCCCTGCGGGCGTCGACCTCGTGACGGCGGACGACAGCGTGCATGCAGGGTCCGTGCTGGTGCGCCACCGCAAAAGCGGGATCGTGCATGTCGACGATACGCTCAACGTGCTCTCCGCGCCGGGTCCGCTGGGCAAGGTGCTGCCGCAATCCTCGCTCAAGTTCCATCCGATGCTGTCCAAGGCGCTGCAGAAACGCGCGGGCGCGGCGGACGATTTCGCACGCTGGGCGCGCGGCATTGCCGACGACTGGGCGGGCACGCCTGTCGTCTGCGCCGCCCATTCGGCGATCCGGCACCTTCCCGAAACGTCATGGAACGAAGAGGTTCTCGATGCGCTTTCAGATGTAGACGACATGCTCGGGAAGCACCGCGCCGAATACGGCTGAGGACCCCCCGCAGCATCCCCCCGATTTGCAGAGGAATTTCCCAATGGCAGACAATCATATCACCACGATCAATCCGCTTACCGAGGAAGTGATCGAAACCTATCCGTTCATGTCCGACAAGGAAGCCGAGGACGTCGTGAAGGCCAGCCACGAGGCGTTCCTCGACTGGCGGCTGAAGAGCCTTGACGAGCGTGCGAAGGTCATCGCCGCCATCGGCAAGAAATTGCGCGAAAAGAAAGAGGAATTCGCCCAGCTGATGACCCGCGAAGTCGGCAAGCTGATCGGCGACAGCCGCGACGAGGTCGATCTGTGCGCCGCGATCTGCGACTACACTGCCAAGGAAGGCCCGGTCGCCCTTGCGGACGAAGAGCGCGAGGTCGACGGCGCGACCGCCTTCGTCAGCCATGCGCCCGTGGGCGTTGTCTATGGCATCCAGCCGTGGAATTTCCCCGCCTATCAGGCGGTGCGCTATTCGATCGCCAGCCTGATGGCGGGCAATGGCGTATTGCTCAAGCATGCCGAGAATTGCACCGGCAGCGGCGAATTCCTGCGCGATCTGTACGAGGAAGCAGGCCTGCCCAAGGGCTTGTTCGGCGTGCTGCGCATCACCCACGACCAGTCCGACGCGATCATCGCGCATGATCTTGTCCGCGGCGTCACCATGACGGGCAGCGACAAGGCGGGACGCCACATCGCCGCCAAGGCAGGCGAGGTGGTCAAGAAGACCGTTCTCGAACTCGGCTCCAACGACGCCTATCTGGTGCTGGACGACGCCGACCTCGACCTCGCGGTCAAGACCTGCGTCGCGGGCCGCCTCTACAACAACGGCCAGACCTGCGTGAACGCCAAGCGCTTCATCGTGACCGAAAAGAACTATGACGCCTTTGTCGAGGCCTATGCCAAGCAGTTCGACGCCATCGCCATGGGCGACCCGACGGACGATAATACCAAACTCGGCCCCATGGTCTCGCGAGAACAGCGCGACAAGCTGCACGAACAGGTCGAGGAAAGCGTGTCCAAGGGCGCGCGGCTGGTAGTCGGCGGCGAAGTGCCCGACCGCAAGGGCTGGTTCTACCCCGCCACCGTGCTTGCCGATGTAAAGCCGGGTCAGCCTGCCTATGAGGATGAATTGTTCGGCCCCGCCGCCTCGATCATCAAGGCGAAGGACGATCACGACGCGCTCCGCATTGCCAACAGCAGCCGCTATGGCCTTGGCGGCGGCATCTTCAGCAAGGACGTCGAAAAGGCGAAGAAGCTGGCCGCCGACTATTTCGACACCGGCATGGTCTTCATCAACAGCTTCGACGTCGCCAGCCCCAGCCTGCCCTTCGGCGGGGTCAAGGATTCAGGCTATGGCCGCGAACATGGACCCGAAGGCCTGAAGGAGTTCGTCAACGCCAAGGCCATCAAGATCGCCAAGAAGGTCGCGGCCTGATCCATGGCAGAGGTGCTGCGCTGCGATGTTGCGGTGATCGGAGCCGGCACCGCCGGCCTCGCAGCGGAAAGGGCGGCGCGCAAGAACGGCGCGTCGACCCTGCTGATCGACCCCGACTATCGCGGCACGCTCTGCGCCAACACCGGTTGCATGCCGTCCAAGCTGCTGATCGCGGCGGCGCGCGAGGCCAGCCGGATCGGGCAGGCCGATCTGTTCGGAATCCATGTCGGCGACATGCGCATCGACGGCCCCGCCGTGATGCAAAGGGTGCGGTCCGAACGCGACCGCTTTGCCCGCATGACGCGCGAATCCTTCGAAAGCCTGCCCGATGGCATCGCGCTGAAGGCCTGCGCCCGGTTCGACGGGCCGAACCGCCTCGCTCTGGACGATGGCCGGACGGTCGAGGCCAGGACCATCGTCATTGCCACCGGATCGAAGGCCGCCCTCCCCCCGCCTTTCGCGGCGCTGGGCGACCGGGTGCTGACCAATGAAACCGTGTTCGAACTGGACGATCTGCCGCGCAGCCTGGCGGTCGTCGGATCGGGCGCGATCGGCCTCGAACTCGCGCAGGCTTTCGCGCATTTGGGCGTATCGGTGAACCTGTTCGACCGCGAGGAGACGATGGGCCGGGTCCGCTGTCCCAAGGTGCATGACGCTTTGGCTGATATCGTGGGCAGCGACATGACGGTCCACCTTGGCGTCGATGTAAAACCCGAGCGTACTGACAACGGAGTGCGCGTAAGCTGGAGCGGCAAGGACGAGGGCGAAGCGGAATTCGACCTGCTGCTCGCTGCTATTGGACGACCGCCCAGCCTTGGCGCGCTCAACATCGAAAAGGCCGGGATCGAGCTGAACGACAGGGGCGTGCCGGTCCACGACCGTTCGACCATGCGTTGCGGCGACAGCGCGATCTTCATTGCGGGCGATGCCGCATCCGACCTCCCCTTGCTGCACGAGGCATCGCACGACGGCGCCATCGCGGGGCGCAATGCCGCCGCCTTCCCCGCGCCGATCCCGACAGAACGCCATGTGCCCTTCAGCATAATCTTCACCGATCCGCCGCTTGCCAGCATCGGCGAAAGCGAAGCGGATGGCGCGGTCACCGGCACGGCGGATTATTCCGATCAGGGCCGCGCACGGGTCGACGGGCGCAACGAAGGGATCCTCACGCTCTATGCCAAGGCGCCCGACGGCACGCTGATCGGCGCGGACCTGATTGCACCGGGCGGCGAACATCTCGCCCATATGCTGGCCTGGGCGATCGAGCGCGGGACCACCGCGAGCGAATTGCTCAAGCTGCCCTTCTATCACCCGACCATCGAGGAAGGGCTGAGATCCGCGCTGCGCACAATCTGCGGCGCGACCCCCATTCCCCTACCGCAAGACCAGGACACCGGCACCCCTCCCGGTGCATGAACGACAGGACTCCCCCAACATGACCGACATTCTCTTCCAGCCACTGAAACTCGGCGAGATCGAACTGCCCAATCGCGTGCTGATGGCCCCGCTTACGCGCAATCGCTCGCACGCGGACGGCACGCCGACGGACATGGCCGCGACCTATTACCGCCAGCGCGCCTCCGCCGGGCTGATCATCACCGAGGCGACGCAGATCTCCGCCATGGGCAAGGGCTACAAGGACACGCCCGGCATCTACACCAAGGACCATATCGAAGGGTGGAAACCCATCGTCGAGGCCGTCCACGCGGGCGGCGGGCGGATCTTCTGCCAGCTGTGGCACGTGGGCCGGATCAGCCATGTCTCGCTGCTGCCCGAAGGGGCGCAGCCCGTCTCGTCCAGCGCGGTTCGTGCCGAGACGCAGACCTTTACCGAGAACGGGTTCGAGGACACGTCAGAGCCGGTCGCGCTCGATGCCGAAGGGATCGCCCGCACGCTGGACGATTTCACCAATGCCGCTCGCTGCGCGAGGTATGCGGGATTCGACGGGGTGGAGGTGCATTCGGCGAATGGCTACCTCCTCGACCAGTTCCTGCAGAACGGCGTGAACCGGCGCGAGGACCAGTATGGCGGATCGATCGAAAACCGCCTGCGCCTGCTCGGCGAAGTGCTAGACCGGGTCTGCGGCATCTTTCCCGCAAACCGCGTCGGCGTGCGCTTCTCGCCGCTGGGACAGGCCAACGACATATCCGACAGCGATCCCGAAGCGATCTTCAGCGCCGCCTATCGCATGGCGAGCGAACGCAAGCTGGCCTATCTCCACGCGGTCGAGCAATTCTTCGGACAGGACAGCAGCGAGGAAGACACCGCAATGCTGAAACGGCTGCGCGCCCTGTTCGACGGCGTCTATATCGGCAACGGCTCCTATGACGGAGAGCGTGCGCGCGAGGCGCTATCCGAAGGGCGCGCCGATGCCATCACCTTTGGCCGCCCCTTCATCGCCAATCCCGACCTGCCCGAACGCATCCGCATCGGGGCCGACATGAACGAACCCGATCAGGATACCTTCTACGGCGGCGGGGCCGAGGGCTATATCGATTATCCCTTCCTGGACCCCAGGCACTGATCCACTGCGGCTTCCGTTACCGGACGATGGCGACGCCAACGCGCAGACGGGTCGTCTGGCGGTTATAGTCGAGCAGGTTTTCGCCATATCCGGCGAACGCCTGCCCGAAGACATAGAGATTGAGGTCGGTCTCCACGATCCGGTCCAGCGGATAGGACAGCTCGCCATCGATCGCGCCCTTCCCGCTTGAGAAATTGAACCGGCTGCTGGTCTTGAGGCGCAGGCCGTCGTCCTGTCCGACCTCTACCAGCAGGCCGGTCGATCCGCGATAGCGGCGGATATCCGGATTATCTTCCAGATCGCCGACATAGAAAAACAGGCGCGGCCCGATGGACACGGTATAGTCGCCGACGTCGAAGGTCCCGACCGGCTGCAGATAGACGGTATTGGCGCTGCGCGATTCCAGCCCGTCGCGCCCGTTGGATTCGTGACGAACGCCGACCTGCCCGCCCAGCGCAAGACTGCTACCGACCTCGACCGCAGGCTGCAGGTAGAACAGTTCGGGCATGAAATCGATGTTCCGGAACGGCGAGGAATCCGCGCCCAGATCCCAGAACATGCGCTGGGTATAGCCGAAATGAACTCCATTCACGATCGGCGCGTCCCCGCCGACATCGCCCGCCTCACCGAACAGCTGGTATTTGAAACTCAGCTGGATGCGCGCATCGCTGTTGGTGCCGGGTCCATAGGCACCATAGATCGGCTCATAGACCGACAGATTGCCTAGATAGGCATTACCGCGATCCGGCTCTGCCGAAGGAACCGCGCTGTCGGCAAGCGGCAGGCCGAGCGCCAGTCTCGTATCATCGCTCTCGCTTGCGGGAACCGAAGGAGCGGGCATGGCGAATGCATAGGCCGATGGCGAGGATGCGAGCGACAATTGCATCTCTCGGTCCGCTTCAGCCGCAACCGGCAAGGCGAATCGGCAATCGGTCAGGGCGAAACGTCCGGGCGCTACCGCTTCCCCATCGGCGGCACAGGCCAGCGACATCGGATATCGCTCGCCATCAACCGTCAGTGTCGCCACAAGCCGGTCCGGCATCGCGGCGGCGGCCTCTTTACCGGAATTGATTGCGACCATCCTCACAAGAACGGTCCCGTCGGCACCCGGTTCGACCGCGTCGATCATCACGCGAAGGTTCCGCGCGGCATCTCCCTGCGCATGGGCCGCCGTTCCGAAAGACGCGGAAACAAGAGACAGGGCGCAGACCGCCGCTGTCCGACTCATACGAGCAAAGGGAGACATAGCGGGCTTTCACCTCGTGTTGGCATTGCGGCAAGAAGAACGTGCCCCCCGTAGGCGGGCCAAGCCTTACGTCGCAAGGGCCGGGTGAAAGCCCCACTTATGTCACATCCGTCGATCACATCGGCGGCATGTCCGGTTCGCCGTCGTAATCGTCATCCATGCTGTCGGGCATGCCGTCGGCATTCGTATCCCACGCATCCGGGCGGGAATCCCCGTCGCGGTCCCATGCGTCCATGACGCCATTGGCATCGGTGTCCATCGTCGGCGCCGTCGTATCGGGAACCGCCGGATCGGGCATCGTCGTATCCGGCAGGGCACGATCCGCCGGTGTCGCGATGGGATCGGACGGCATCATGTCATCCGAAGGCATCGGCGATGTCGGCATGGTATCGCGCGGATCCGCCGTGTTCGGAAGCGAACCCGGCATCGGATCAGATTGCGGCACGGTCTGCGCAAGCGCAGGGGTGGCCAGCAAGGCGGCAGCGCCCATAAGGCTGTTGAATAGCATTTTCGTGTTCATGGCTTTCTCCTCTGTTGCAACGGGAACGAGAGCCATGCCCGCCTGTGCCCCCCAATGTCACAGGGCGCCCCCTTCCCGCGACAGGGCGAAAGCCGGCAAATCTTAATGCCGGTACAGCGCAATTTTCCGCAATGCCGCCTTTGCCCTTCAGCCAGCGGCCCTCCATGCGCCCAGCAGCAGGGCGCGATAGACCCGGTCCTTGATGCCCGTACCAATCTCCAACCGGTCGAGCGCCGCCTGCTGAGATGCATCTGGCCGCGCAAAGAGCCCTGAAGCGAAAGTCCGGGCCAGCGCGGTTTTCGAATGTCCGCACTGCTTCAGATGGGATAAAGCCTTCAATGCGGTGCGCTCCTCCGAAGTGAAATCGCTGCCGAAGGGGAAATCGGGAAAGAACCCGTCCCTGCGCGGCCCGGCCAGCAGATCGCGCAGCCGTTCGGGCCGGTTCGCCCCGGCGTGAACCTCGACCCCCTTCGCCAGCTTGCCCGCACTTCGGGCCTTGGCGATAAGATCCTTCGCAAAGCGATGATCGGCGATCGCGGCCATCCGCTCGATGCATTCGCCATCGCTCGCGCCCTTGAGCCAAGCGACGCCATATTCGGTGACCACCACGTCGCGCATGTGGCGCGGGATGGTCGTGCGGTCCAGCTGCCAGACGATATTGGGCTCTGCCTCGCCGTCGCTGATCCGGTGCGAATGGACCATGATCACCGAATTCGCCCCGCGCAGAGCCAGCGCCTGTTCGACGAAATCATGCTGCCCGCCGACCCCGCTGACCACGCGCCCGTCGCCCAGCGTATCCGATTGCGCCGCGCCCAGCACATCGACCTTCATCGCATTGTTGAGGAAGCGCGCATGCACCCGGTCGCGCCGCTTCTCCTCCTCGCCGCCGTATAGCGCATTGGTGAACGACACCGCCGTCATGTCGAAATCGCGGCGCCGCTCCTCGGGCATCGCCTTCAGCCGGTTCAGGAAATCGCGCGACCCGGCAAAGAACGCGCTGTGCAGCACGGGGCCGCTGGCCGAACGGCGCTTCAATATGCCTGCGTCATACAGGTCGAGGAAACCGTCGACGAACATCTCGCTCGATGCATAGAGCCCTTCCTCGAACGGAGCCGTCTCGCGCTGCTCGTCGGTGATCCGCGCCAGCAATTCGCGGAACAGCGCATTGTGCCGGTGCCGCAGGATCAGCGCATAGGTCACCGCATCGCCTAGCGATCCTATGCCGATCTGCAAGGTGCCGCCGTCGCGGATCAGGCTGGCCGCATGAAGCCCCGCGACATAATCGGCGGTGCTGACCGGATTGCGCGGCACGGTGAACACCGGAAACTCGGCCGAAGGATCGTCTAGGATCGCATCGAATGCCTCGGCAGGCATTTCCGCGCTGCCCGGCATGAAGGGCAGGTCGCGGTTTACCTGCCCCACGAACAGGAATTTCGCCTTTGCCTCGCGCCGCGCCTTCAGCTCGGGCAGCACGTCCAGCGTGATGTCGGGGTTGGACGACAGGCTGTAGCGCGGCTGCGGCCCGCTTTCGTCCACCGCGATCAGCTGGGCGAGCAGGTTGATCGGTCGACGCAATATGATGTCGGGCGCGACCGACGTATAATTGACGCTGGTGTAATGCTGCTGGACGGCGGTGTTCGACAGCCACTTGCCCGAATTGACGAAGAATTCCGACACATGGACGTTGTCGGGCAGGCCGTCACAGCGCAGCGCTTCGGCATAATCCAGTTCGACATAGCCTTCGAACACGCGCTTCACGAACGGCTTCAGCATCCGCGCCTGCAGGTCGGACGAGGCGCGCGGGCGTTCCAACGTCAGCGCGGTCAGGATCTCCAGCCGCAGCGAAGGATCGGCCTTGGCCCGCGCGAACAATGCGTTTGCGACATGCGTCGCCTTGCCGATGCCCAGCGGCAGGCCGGTGACGATCTCGGGGCCGAGCCGTTCGGCGATCCATCCGGCCAGCACATCGGCATCGGCAAAGCGGCGCATCAGTCGCCGGCCAGGCGCCACCACGCGCTCGGCTGGAAGCGCGGCCCGTGCTCACGCTCCAGCCGTTCGAGCGTATTGGCGATATTCCCGAACCCGCGCGTCCGCGCGTAATGGATCGGCCCGCCGAGGAAGGGCGCGAAACCGGTGCCGAAGATCATCGCGGCATCGGCGCTGTCTTCATCCTCGACCACGCCTTCCCTGATCGCCGAAGCGACGGCATCCAGCATCGGCAGCACCAGCCGCTCGGCCAGGCGCGGCGTGACGGGGCCGTCCACCTTGTCCTTCTTCGGCTTGCCGTCGGAATCGTAGTCGTAGAGCCCCTTGCCCGACTTCTTGCCCAGCTCCCCCCGCTCCACCTTCTCGCGCAGCCAGCCGGGCACTTGGGGCATGCGCCGGTCAAGATCGCGCGCAAGCGAATCCGCGACGGCAAGGCAGATATCCAGCCCGACCTGATCGGCCAGTTCCACCGGCCCCATCGGCATGCCGAATTCCTCGGCGGTCCTGTCGATCCGCTCGCACTGGATGCCCTCGTCGATCATCAGCAGGGCCTCGCCAAGATAGGGCATCAGCGCGCGATTGACGAGGAAGCCCGGCGACGCGGTGACGGGCAGCGGCAGCTTGCCGATGTCGCCGACGAACTGCTGCGCCGTCTCGAAAGCTTGCGAAGAACTGCCCTCGTGGCGCACGACTTCGACCAGATCCAGCTTCGACACCGGGTTGAAGAAATGGATGCCGACGAAGCGATCGGCCTTCTGCACATGCTTCGCCAGATCGTTGAGGTTCAGGCTCGAGGTATTGGTCGCGATCACCGCGTCGCCCCGCGCCTTCTCCTCGATCTCGGCATAGATTGTCTCTTTCAGTTCCGGCTTCTCAGGCGCAGCCTCTATGATGAGGTCGGCGTGCCGCACCCCTTCGCCGTGCAGGTCGGGCGTAAACCGATCCTTGGCGCGCAGCAATTCCGCGCCGTGCAGCTTGCGGTCGAACAGCTTGAACGCCTTCGCCACCGCCTTGCCGAGCGCCTCGCGGCTGGGGTCCTGGATCGTGACATCCATCCCCTTCAGCGCGCACCACGCCCCGATCTCCGCCCCCATCGTGCCCGCGCCGACGACATGGACGCGGGTAATGCCGGAACCGCCCTTGCCGTTCTGCTGCAAGCGCTGACGCAGAAAGAACACGCGGATCAGGTTCTGCGTCGTCTCGGTCGGCAGCAATTTCGCGAAGGAGGCATGCTCGGCCTCCAGCATGTCCTCCAGCGAACCGCCGTGCTTTTCCCATAATTCGATCAGCGCATAGGGCGCGTCGTAATGTTCGCTGGGGGCCTTTTCCTCGGTCTGCTTGCGCATTTGCACAGCCATGGCCTTGCGCGCGGGATAGAAGTTCATCGCCGCCGCTGCCGTACCGCCGCCGCGCCGCTCCATCTTGCCGGCCACGGCCTTGTCGACCGCATTGGCGACATTGCGTTCGGCCACCACCGCATCGACAAAGCCAAGGCTTTTCGCCTTGCGCGCATCGACCGACTTGCCGGTCAGCATCAGCTTCATCGCTTCCAGCGGACTGATCCGGTGGGTAAAGCGCGCCGTGCCGCCCAGCCCCGGATGCAGGCCGACCAGCACTTCCGGAAAACCCAGAGAGGCATCGTCACGCGCCACGATGAAATCGCAGGCCAGCGCCAGTTCCAGCCCGCCGCCGACGCAGGCGCCGTGCACCACTGCGATGGTGGTGGGCTTCAGCGCCGCGATGCGGTCGATCACCGCATTACCCTCGTCGATCCGGGCGCGGATCTCGCTTTCGGTTTCGATACCCTGAAACTGCTTGAGATCGGCGCCCGCGGCAAAGCCCGAACGCTTTGCAGAGCGGAAGATCACCGCCTTCCAGTCGCCCTTCTCCACCTCGTCCAGCAGACCGTCGAGTTCGCGCAGCACCGGCTCGTCGAGCGTATTGGTCGACGTATCCTGCTTGTCGAGGGTCAGGCAGATGCGCTGGCCTTCCTCATGCGTCAGCCAATGCGTGCCGCGCTTGCCTTCGGTGCCGGTCAGCGGCTTGGGTGTCAGATATTCCTTGGCCGTTACCATCACATCGCTCATCACAGGGCCTCCACCAGCATCGCTCCGCCCTGCCCGCCGCCGATGCATTCGGTGGCGATGCCGCGCTTGCCGCCGGTGCGGCGCAAGGCATTGATCAGGTGCAGCACGATGCGCGTGCCGCTGGTGCCGACCGGATGGCCCAGGCTGACCGCCCCGCCATCGATATTGAGTCGGTCCCGCTCGATCCGCCCGAGCGCGCCTTCCATGCCCAAGACCTCGCGGCAGAAATCCCTGTCCTCCCAAGCGGCAAGGCAGGCAAGGACCTGCGCGGCAAATGCCTCGTTCAGTTCCCAAAGTTCGATTTCGCCAAGCGACAGCTCCGCGCGCTGCATCAGCGGGGTAGAGGACAGAACCGGCCCCAGACCCATGATATTGGGGGCCAAAGCGGCCCATTCGCTGTCCAGAATGCGCGCAATCGGCGTCAGACCGTGTTCCTCCACCGCCTTTTCCGACGCCAGAATCATCCAGCATGCGCCATCGGTCACCTGGCTCGAATTGCCGGCGGTGACGTCGCCATATTGCTCGAACACCGGCTTCAGCCCGCCAAGCTGCTCCATGTTGCTGTCGGGGCGCACGCCGTCGTCATGGTCATAGACGGTCCCGTCGGGCGCGAACATCGGCTCGACCTCGTCATCCAGCCAGCCTTCCTCCTGCGCCTCCGCAAGGCGGCGGTGGCTTTCCATCGCATATTCGTCGGCCTGCCAGCGGCTGATTCCGAATCGGTGGGCCAGCACTTCAGCGGTCTGCCCCATGGCAAGGCCCGACACGGGATCGGTCAGCCCCTGCTTCAGCCCGATCTCGGGCGAGAGGAACGACGGCTTGAAATCGGTCAACGCCTTGGCCCTGTCGCCCGCACTCTTCGCGCCCTGGAACACGGCAAGCCATTCGGTCGCCTCGTCCGACAGGATCAGCGGGGCGCGGCTCAGCGCCTCGGCCCCGCCGGCGAGCACGAGGTCCATGTCGCCATGCGCGATATTGCGAAACGCCTCGTCCAGCGACTGCATGCCCGACCCGCAATTGCGGTGCACCGTATAGGCGGGCATCGCGTAGCCGCATCCCATCCGCAGCGCCGCGACGCGGGCCACGTTCATCTCGCCCGCGATCTGGTTCGCGCAACCGAGTATGACCTCGTCGAACGCATCGCGTGCGAATGGCTGGCGCATCAAAAGCGGCCTGCCGCATTGCACGGCAAGATCGGCCGGGCTGAAAGGTCCGGGCTTGCCGCGCGCCTTGATGAAGGGCGTGCGCAGCCCGTCGATCACATAGACTGGACGAGCTTCAGATCGGGCTGTTGTGGGGATGGCTCCTGCTCCTCTTCCGGGACGACCAGACCGCGAAGGTCCTTGGGGTCGAAATCATCGGTGGCGACCACGATGGCGACGGCTTCTTCCGCTTCTGCCAATGCTTCGCGTTCGGCGTCGTTCAATGCGTCAGGCCCATGCTCCTTGCGCTTGTCGCGCAGCCTCTGCGTCCGCTCCACCAGGTCGAGCGCGCGTTCCAGATCGGCGACCGGTCCCGGCCCGACATGCACGCCGCAAGCGATGCGGTCGCGCTGCGCGCCGCTGGACAGGATCGTGTCGGCGCAGGCGAAGATCACCTCGTCGCTGGGGCCGCGCGGATGGCTGCGGAACGGCATCGAAACCGCGCGCATGACCTTGTCGAGCAGCGGCACCGGGAAATTGACGAAGATCGCGTCGAAGCGGTCCTCGATCCGCTGGAAGCCGGTTTCGCAGCACCATTCGACCAGCGGCAGATCCTCGTCGAGGCAGCCGTCGTCCTCCCAGCGCTTGAGCACTGCGCTCAGCAGATAGAGTTCGGATAAGATGTCGCCATAGCGGGCCGAGATCGCTTCCTTGCGCTTCAGCGTGCCGCCCAGCGAGATCAGCGCCACCTCGGCGCAGGTCGCCAGCGCCGCGGCATAGCGGGACAGCTGCTTGTAATAGCCCTTCCCCTTGCCCGCGCCGCCGCCATAGGCAAGCTTGCCTGCGGTCCAGCCGCTGCCGAAGCTGCTGGCAAGGTTCTTGATGATGTGCCCGGCATGCTTCCAGACAACCTCGTCAAAGGCTTCCAACCCGTCCTTGCCGCCCTGTTCCAGCGCGACGACTTCCCTCAGCAGATAGGGATGGTCGCGCATCGCGCCCTGGCCGAATATGATCAGGCTGCGCGTCACGATATTCGCGCCCTCGACCGTGATGCCCACGGGGACCGAGCGATAGACATTGCCGAAATAGTTCTTCGGCCCGTCGATGATCGTCTTGCCGCCATGGATGTCCATGGTGTCGTCCACCGCCTGCCGCATGCGATAGGTGGCATGCGCTTTCATGATGGCCGACACGATGGAGGGGTGATGCCCCTGGTCCAGCCCCGCGCAGGTAAAGCGGCGCGCGGCCTCAAGCTCATAGGCGATGCCCGCGATGCGGCCAAGTCGCTCCTTGATCCCCTCGAACTTGCCGATGGGGATGCCGAACTGTTCGCGGATGCGCGAATATCCTCCCGCCGTGCGCGCGGCCAGACACGCCGCCGCGGTTGCCAGAGAGGGCAGCGAGATGCCCCGCCCCGCCGCCAGCGCGGCCATCAGCATCTTCCAGCCCTGCCCGATCTGGTCGCGCCCGCCGATGATCGCATCGATTGGCACGAACACGTCCTTGCCCGTCACCGGGCCGTTCTGAAATGCCTGCATGGACGGGATATGCCGCCGCCCGTGCTCGACGCCGGGCGTATCGGTCGGGACCAGCGCCACGGTAATGCCGCGGTCCTCGACATCGGACAGCAGATGATCCGGATCGAACAGTTTGAACGCCAGCCCCAGCACGGTCGCGACAGGTGCCAGCGTGATATAGCGCTTGGCAAAAGTGATCGAGATGCCGAGCACTTCCTTGCCGTCCACGGTTCGCTTGCACACCACGCCCCGATCGATCATCGCCGAGGCATCCGATCCCGCCTCGTTGCTGGTCAGCGCGAAGCAGGGAATCTCCCGCCCGTCGGCAAGGCGCGGCAGATAATGGTCCTTCTGCTCGTCCAGTCCGAACTGCATCAGCAATTCACCGGGGCCGAGCGAGTTGGGCACCATCACCGTCACCGCGGCCGTGACCGACCGGCTGGAAATGCGCTTGTTCACCTCGCTATGGGCAAAGGCGCTGAAGCCCAGCCCACCATATTCCTTGGGAATGATCATGCCGAAGAACTTGTTGGTCTTCAGGAAATCCCAGACCTCGGGCGACAGATCCATGTCCACGGACGAGATCTGCCAGTCATCCAGCATGTCGCAGAGTTCCGCCACCGGCCCGTCGATGAACGCCTGCTCCTCCTCGGTCAGCGACGCGGGGGCCATGTCGCGCATCTTTTCCCAGTCGGGCGATCCGCTGAACAGGTCGGCGTCCCACCAGGTATCGCCCGCTTCCATCGCTTCTCGTTCGGTGGCGGAAAGCGAAGGCAGGCTGCCCTTGGCCCATTGGTAGATGGGGTTGGAGAGGAGGTTGCGGCGGATTCTTTCGATCATGACAGGCTCGTTTCGGCCAAGGGATGTAATGGTGGCTGTCCCTAGGTAATGGGCCAAAACAGCGAAGGTTCCGCCCGCGAACACGGCGGCCCGACCGCCTGAAAGCGCCCGCCCTCCTGAAAACGCCGGGGGGAACGGTTAACGGCGTGTGGGGTTCAGATTAATGATGCGCGACCGGATCGCCGATCGCCGCCATGCTCCCGAACGTCCACGCTCCACAACAGGGATACCGAACCTCATGACCATAGCCCTGCTGCGTGAAATCCGCGCCCGCCATCTTGTCACCCTGCCCGCGATGCTGATCGCCGCCGCCGCCATTCCGGCCAGCGCGCAATCGCCCGATCAGCCCAAGCAGGTCGAATCCATCGGGACCGAAGATACCTATATCTCGGTGGTCGAGATCGCGACGGGCCTCGACACGCCTTGGGGCATGAGCTTCCTGCCCGACGGGCGTATGCTGGTGACCGAACTCCCCGGCGACCTGGTGATCGTCTCGCCCGATGGCACCGTTTCCGCGCCGCTGGCCGGCGTGCCGAGTGTCGACACCAAGGGCCAGGGCGGGCTGATGGATGTCGCGCTCCACCCCGATTTCGCGACCAATCGCATGGTCTATCTCTCTTTCGCCGAAGCCGGTCCGAACGGAACCGCGGGCACGGCGTTGGGACGCGGGACGCTGACCGGCGACAGGCTGGAGGGCTTCGAGGTCATCTGGCGGCAGGAACCCAAGGTCGAGGGGCCCAACCATTTCGGCAATCGCATCGCCTTCGGCCCCGGCGGCAAGCTGTTCCTGGCGCTGGGCGAACGGTTCAAGTTCGGCCCCGCGCAGGATTTGTCGAACACGCTGGGCGTGACCGTGCGGCTGGACGACGACGGCTCGATCCCCGCGGACAATCCCTTCGTGGACCGGCCCGAGGCGAATGACGCGATCTGGTCCTATGGCCACCGCAATATCGAGGCTGCCGTCGTCCATCCCGAAACCGGCGCGCTGTGGGTGACCGAAATGGGCCCGCTGGGCGGCGACGAGCTGAACGAGATCAAGCCCGGCGCCAATTACGGCTGGCCGGTTGTCAGCTGGGGCATCAATTACGACGGGGTCGAGATTCCCGATCCGAGCGAATATCCTGAATATGCGGACGCCGCCCATGTGTGGAGCCCCGTCCGCTCCCCATCGGGCATGATCGTCTATACCGGCGAGATGTTTCCCGAATGGCAGGGCGACATATTGTTTGGTTCCCTGTCGGCAGGCGGCGTGGAGCGTGTCGACATGGAAGGCGGCGCGATCGCGGGCACCGAGTTCATCCCGCTCAACACCCGTATCCGCGAAGTCGAACAGGGTCCGGACGGTGCGGTCTATTTGCTGACCAATGCCAGCGGGGAAAGCAAGGGCGCGGTCTGGCGCTTTGAGGCGATGGAACTGCGCCCGGCTTCCGCCGACGACGGTCGCAGCGGCCCCGGCGCGCGCTAACCCCCTGGCTTCAGGATAGGCCAACCGGCGGAATGGGGAGCGTCAGCCGCCCCCCGGGGCACGGCGAAGGTTTCGGTCAGCCCTGCCCAACCGGCGATGACATGCCGTGCCGGACGCGGTAATCGGGGCGCGACCCTTCAGGAGAAGACATGCCTGCCGCTCCAAAGCTTTACCGCGCCATTATCGAGGCATTGCGGGCCGACATCGCCGCGGGCAGCTATCGCCCCGGCGACCGCCTGCCCCCCGAACGCGAACTGGTCGAGCGCTTCGACGTCAGCCGCCTGACCGTGCGCGAGGCGATCATCGGCATGGAAATTCTGGGACTGGTCGAGGCGCGGCGCGGATCGGGCGTCTATGTCAGCCACCCGTCGGGCGCGGCACTGTCATCCGCCGAACTCGACATAGGCGCCTTCGAGCTCACCGAAGCGCGATTGGTGATCGAAGGTGAGGCCGCCGCGCTCGCCGCCGTCCATGCGCAGGCGGGCGACATCGCGGATCTGCGCGCAATACTGGGCCGCATGATCGAGGAGAACCGCGGCGAATTGCATGACGAGATCGCCGACCGCGACTTTCACCTGCGGATCGCGCGCACGACCGGCAATGAGGCGGTGGTGCTGGTGGTCGAAACGCTGTGGGACGTGCGACGCCGCTCGCCGCTGTCGGGCGGGATGCTGGAAAGATCGCGCCGCTCGGGCGTGAAGCCGCGGATCGATGACCACCGCGCGATCATCGACGCCATCGAGAGCGGCGACCCCGCCTCTGCCCGCCAGGCGATGCGCGATCATCTGGGCCGGGTGATCGAGAATTTGCTGAGCGCCACCGAGACCGAGGCGGACGATGCCGAGAGCGATGCCGCCGGACTGCGCGACCGGGCCAGACGTTTCGCCGCGCTCTAGAAATTCTTGCCCCGCGCGCGCCATCGTGCAATTTGTCTGATAACTTTGGACGACCGCGCAGCGCGGATCGAATGGCGGAGATAAAGGTGGAACCGGGCAATGGCGGGAAGAAGGTGACGATCCGATCGGCACGGGGGATCGTCACCTGTCCGGGCCGCAATTTCGTGACGCTCAAGATCGAAACCGACGAGGGCGTGTACGGCATCGGCGATGCGACGCTGAACGGGCGGGAACTGTCGGTCGCGTCCTATCTGAGCGATCATGTCATCCCCAATCTGATCGGCCGCGACGCGCAGCGGATCGAGGATATCTGGCAGTTTCTCTACAAGGGCGGATACTGGTCGCGCGGTGTCGTGGCGATGACCGCGCTCGCGGCGGTCGATACCGCGCTGTGGGATATCAAGGCCAAGCTGGCCGGCATGCCGCTCTATCAATTGCTGGGCGGGCGTTCGCGCGACGGCGTGCTGGTCTATGGCCATGCCAACGGTGCGGACATCGAACAGACGGTCGATCAGGTGGGGGCGTATTGCGACATGGGCTATCGCGCGATCCGTGCGCAAAGCGGCGTGCCGGGCGTGAAGGGTGCCTATGGCGTGGGACGCGGCGACATGTATTACGAACCCGCCGATGCCGCGCTGCCGACGGAAACTTTGTGGGACACCGCAGCCTATCTCAACCATGCACCGAAACTTTTCGAAAAGCTGCGCGACCAATACGGGCCGGACATCGAATTGCTGCATGACGTCCATCACCGGCTGACCCCGATGGAGGCCGCGCGGCTGGGCAAGTCGCTCGAGCCGTTTCGCCTGTTCTGGATGGAGGACGCGACCCCCGCCGATAACCAGGAGGCGTTCCGCCTGATCCGCCAGCACACCACCACGCCGCTCGCGGTGGGAGAGATCTTCGCGTCCATCCACGACTGCCGCACGCTGATACAGGAACAGCTGATCGACTATATCCGCAGCACCGTCGTGCATGCGGGCGGGATCACCCATCTGCGGCGGATCGCCGATCTCGCAGGTCTCTACCAGATCCGCACCGGCTGCCACGGCGCGACCGACCTGTCGCCGGTGTGCATGGGCGCGGCGCTGCATTTCGACACTTGGGTGCCCAATTTCGGCATTCAGGAGTACATGCGCCACACCCCCGAAACGGACGAGGTGTTTCCGCACGATTATCACTTCGCCGACGGCTATCTGCATGCGGGCGAGGCGCCGGGGCATGGCGTCGACATCGACGAAAAACTGGCCGCGAAATACGAATACGAACCGCGCCAGCTTCCCGTGGCGAGGCTGCGCGACGGGACCCTGTGGAACTGGTGACGCGAAATTGCAGACCCGTCTTTGGCGGCAAATATATCGCCGCGCCGATACCGCCGATCAATCCAGCGCCAGCGTCTCCCCGTCCCGCGCAGCGAAAACCGGCAGATGTGCGAAACACTCGCGCGCGGCGATTGTCTTTCCAGCGAACATTATGCTGGTGTCGCCCCAGTAACCGGGGCCGGGAACGGGGCTGTCTCCGCCGATAAGCGCCCTTCCGCAGCGCAACGCCGCTGCAAAGGACAAACGCCGGCCGCCCGATGTCCGCTCGAACGCGATCACATCATCTGCGCGCGCACCTTCGACAGACACGGTGTCATAACCGGCCCCCGCAAACAGCGCAGGATCCTCGCGCCTCGCCCGCAGCATGGCGGCGATCAGGCGCATCTTGGGATGCACTTCCCGCCCCTCCGGCATGCGGTCCAGCATGTCGCGGCGCAGGTCATAGTCGACCGGGCGGCGATTATCGGGATCGACCAGGCTGTAATCGGGAAGCTCGGTGCCCTGATAGCAATCGGGCACGCCCGGCACGGCCATGCGCAGCGCCGCCTGTACCAGCATGTTCGAAAGGGTGGCAGGTGATGTCGAACGGACGAGACCGGCGATGCCGCGGGCCAGCTCTCCGGCAGGCATCAGTGCGTATTCGACCAGCGCCATGCAGCGCGCCTCGTAAGCGCTGTCGGGCGCGGTCCAGCTTGACCGCAGCTTGGCCTCTCGCAGCGCTTTTTCCTGCCAGCCCTTCATGCGTTCGGCAAAGCGATACACACCTTCCCGATCGTCCGGGTCCAGCCCGTCCGGCCATGCGCCGAACAGCGACTGATAGAGCGTATAGCGGTCGCCCGGATGCACATCCGCATGATCCGGCCCCGCCAGCGCATCCCATTCGCGCACATGCCGTTGCCACAGTTCGGGATCGGCGCTCAACACCGCAAGCCGCGCACGCGTATCCTCTCCCCGCTTGTGGTCGTGCGTTGCCGTGGTCAGCATGGCATGGGGGAACTGCGCCGCGCGGGCCATGCAGGCACGGTGGAAATCGGGCACGCTCATCGCGAAATGCGCCGGGTCAAAGCCAACATCGGTGCGCGAAAGCAGGCGCCCATAGCGGTAGAAGGCTGTATCCTCCACCGCCTTGGCCGCGATCGGCGAGGACAATTGCTGAAAGCGCGCGACAGCCTTCAGGGCCAGCGCCGGATCGCCTTCCCCCTCGCCCGCCAGCCACGCCAGCACCGCATCGGTCACATGCGCCTCGCCGGGGGGCAGAAAGGGCTCCACACGTTCGCGCGCAAGACGCCGGATGCGCGCATCGCCGGGCGGGGCATCGCTGCCGGTCCCGTAGGTGCGATAGACAGGGAACACCCACAACAGCCGCTCCAGCGCGCGCCGCAGCATAGACCGGCTGAACGAGGCCGTCTGCGCAGAGGACGCCGCAAGCGCGGCAAACGCATCGATGCAGCGATCGAACTGTCCTGCGAAAGCCCACGACAGCATATCCTGCCGCGCACGCAGTTCCTCGGCGGCAAAGTCCGCCGTCCGCCCGGAGGAATCTGTCCAGAGTGCCGAAAGATCCGCCTCGCCCCGCGGATCGTGGAGCAAGGCGGCAACATCCTCCATGAAATCATAGCCGCTGGTGCCGTCGATCCCCCAGTCGCCGGGCATGGTCTCGCCGGGGCCGAGAATCTTCTCGACTACGATATAGGCAGGGCCGGACGGCGCTTCGGGATCGCGCGCCTCTTCCTCGAACCGGCGGCGCAGCTTGCGGCAATAGGACGCCGGATCGACCAGCCCGTCGACATGGTCGATCCGCACTCCGTCGATCAGCCCCTCGCGCCACAGCCGGAAATAGAGCGCGTGCGTTTCCTCGAACACGTCCGGATCCTCCACGCGCAGGCCCGCAAGCTCGCTGATCGTGAAGAAGCGCCGCCAGTTCAGCTCGTCATCGGCGAGCCGCCACCAGCCCAGCCGGTAATGCTGCCGTTCGAGCAGCGCGGCGAGACCTGCCTTGTCGCCCACCTTGGGAAGATCCCCGCGGCTTTCCGGCGAAAGCGGCACGCGATGCTCGCCATAGACGGTAAGCGTCGGCTGGAACCCGCTGCGATCGATCGCGATCTGCCCATCCGCCAGCACGTCTTCCAGCGGCGCACCCAGGATCGGCAGCAGCAGCGGCTCGCTCCAGTCAATGTCGAAGAAACGCGCGTATTCGCTGGCCTGACCATGCGCCAGCACATCGTTCCACCACGCATTCCCGCCGCCCGCCACGCCCATATGGTTGGGTACGATATCGATGATCAGGCCCATGTCCCGCGCCCTAAGGGCCGCGACCAGGCTGCGCAGCGCGTCCTCTCCGCCCAGTTCCGGATTGACGCGCGTGGGCTCGATCACGTCATAGCCATGGGAAGAACCCGCCCGCGCCGTGGTGATGGGCGAGGCATAGACATGGCTGATGCCTAGCCTGTCGAGATAGGGCACCAGTTCCTCGGCCCGCGCGAAGGGGAAGTCGCGGTTGAACTGGAACCGATAGGTGGCGCGCGGGATCATTGGCGTATCCTGTCGATGGCGTGCAGGCGGGCGGCGATATCGGGCTGCCGCAGCAGCAGGCCGGTGTCGGCAGGCATGCGGCGCCGCCAGTTGGGATGTTCGTCGGTGGTGCCGGGAAGATTGGGCTGCTCGACCACCCCGGCGATATCTTCCAAGGGTACGATCGCCAGCTCGCAAGTGGCCTGCGCGACATGGCGCGCCGCGGCATCGACGACCTTCGCCTGCTCCAGCGGTTCCGGCTGCGGCCCTGTCGCCGCACCGGATGCCGATAGGGCCGACCACAGCTTCGCGCGATCCTCGCCGCGTGCCTCGCGTTCCTGCGCTTCGCTCTGGCCGGGATCGTGGCGACCCAGCTTGCGGTTCCAGTCGATGTCCCGGCCCCGCCACCATCCCGCGACGGTGACCGTGTCATGCGTGCCGGTCATGGCTGCCGCCTTCACCGGCCATTGCCGGGGCGGAACGAAACCGCCGTCCTTGCCGCGTTCGAACCACAACACCCGCATGCCCAGCACGTTGCGCCCGGTCAGCCGGGGGCGCAGGCCTTCGGGAACCGTGCCCAGATCCTCGCCGATCACGATGGCCCCGGCGCGATGGGATTCGATGGCAAGGATGCGCAGCATGTCGTCCAACGGATAGCGCAGATAGGCGCCCTGCGCCGACGGCTCGCTATGCGGCACGACCCACAGGCGATTGAGGCCAAGCACATGATCGATCCGAACGCCCCCCGCATGGTCCAGCGCGGCGCGCAGGGTGGCGATGAAACCGGCGAAACCGGTGCGCTTCAGCGCGCGCGGCGAAAAGCCGGTCAGCCCCCAGTCCTGCCCCTGCGGCCCCAGCGGATCGGGCGGTGCGCCGATCGAAAGTCCCTCCAGCAGGTCCTCGCGCCGGCTCCACGCATGGCTGCCGCCGCCGTCCATGCCGACCGCTAGATCGGCGATCAGCCCTATGGCCATACCGCCCGCCCGCGCCGCATCCTGCGCGGCATCGAGGCTGGCGGCGGCAAGCCATTGCGCGAAGATATAAAAATCGACCTCGCCCCGATGCTCGGCTGCAAAGCGCGCCACCTCGTCCGAGGCCGGATCGCGGTATTCGGCTGGCCAGGCCTGCCATCCGCTTGCGCCATCGGGAAAGAAGCGGGCAAACAGCGTATCGAAGATCGCGTGACGCTCCAGCTCCTCGCCCTGTTCGGCGCGCCATGCCGCGACCCTGGCCCGTACCGCGTCTCCGCAATTCTCATATGCGCGGCGCAGCTCGGTCATGCGTCGCGGGATCGCTGTTGCCCAGTCGATCAGCTCGCTCTGCTCTGCAGGCGCGACGGGTTCGCCCACCAGCGCGGGATCGCCGAACAGGATGTTGAGGAACAGCCTGCTGGACGGCGCATAGGGGCTGAAGCGCGAAGCATCGGCTGGAAACAGCGCGTGAACGGGGCTGATCGCCAGCGCATCGGCGCCCGCCTGCGCCAAGCCCTGCGCTACGGGGACGAGACTGCCGAAATCGCCGAATGCCCCCTGCCGCTCGTCACGCAGCGAAGGGACTTGCACCGAAGTCCCCCAAGGTCTTGCCCGCGGCGCAAGTTCGGCGGGGCCAAGGCATTGCGGCGGCGCGACGGCCAGCGTCCATTCACGCCCGTCCGTCACCAGCCGGTGATAGCCGATCTGGCGCGGCGCGATCAGCCGCGAGCCGCTCGCCGTCCGTTCGATTTGCACCTCGAGCGTCTCCCCGCCTTCGAGGATGATTTCGGCCCGATCCGCATTCCAGTTATTCGGCAGCGCGACAGGCTGCCCCGCATCGCCCGAAACGAAACGGCAATCGGCGGCATCGCTTTCGCATCGCGCAAGGCTTTCCGCTATCTCGCGCTCACCCTCGGCCGGATAACCCAGCGCGGCGAGCACTTGTCGCAGGCTGCCGTCCGACACGCACCGCTGCTGGCCGCCGGCATCTTCCCAATCGATCTGCAACCCGGCCTTTGCAGCCAGAAGGTGCAATGCCTCGCTCATGCCAGAAACGCCGCGAAACTGGATGGATCGCCCGGCTGGCCCAGGGAAAAGAATGGTTCGCCATGATCGGGAAAGCGGACCGCCTCCTCGCCGATATTGATCGCAATGGTCAGCTCGGTACCGTCGCCCATGCGCCATTCAGCACACACCGCGCCCTCGCCCAGCACCTCGGCCCCCTTGCCCGTCGTGCCGACAAGCCGCGGGACGATCCTCTCGTGCCGCAACGCCAGCAGCGAACCGTACAGCGAACGCCATTCCTCCGCGTCCTCGCCCGGCACGGGGCGCGAAGCCTCGAATGTCTCTAATGCATTGGGATCGGGTATGCGCCGACGCGCCTCCTCATCGGCAAAGGCGGAAAAGCGGGCGAATTCGCGGCGCCGCCCCTCGCGCACGGCATCGGCCAGATCGTCGTGAAAATCGGTGAAGAACAGGAACGGCGAACGGCTCCCCTCCTCCTCGCCCATGAACAGCAGCGGGATCTGCGGGCAGAGCAGCAGCAGCGCGGTGGCAGCGCGCAGCTTCGCCGTGCCGGTCAGATGGATCAGCCGCTCTCCCATCGCGCGATTGCCGGTCTGGTCATGGTTCTGCAGAAAGGACACGAAGCGCGTCGCGGGCAGATGCGCGCTGGGCGTTCCGCGTGGATGGGCGTTCTCGCCCGGCGGTGTTTCGCCCTGATAGACGAAGCCTTCGGCAAGGCAGCGGGCCAGCCTTTGCGTCGGATCGTCGGCAAAGCCCGCGTAATAACCCTCTGTCTCGCCGGTCAGCAGCACATGCAGCGTGTTGTGAAAATCGTCGTTCCACTGGGCATCGTAAAGCCCGGTCATCAGCCGCGCGGCATCGTTGCTCTCGTTCTCCAGCACCAGATGGATGTGCCGATCCGGCTGGCTGGAGCGGATCTCGCGCGCCATGGCGTCGAGGAAATTGCTGTCGCGAATGGCATGGACCGCATCGAAGCGCAGCCCGTCGAACCCGTAATCGCGCAGCCACATCAGCGCATTGTCGATGAAGAACCGCCGCACCGGCTCGCGCGAAACGGCGACCGCGCCGCCCCACGGCGTATCGGCCTGCCGGTCGAAGAAATCCGAGGCATAGGCGCCCAGATAATTCCCGTCGGGCCCGAAGTGGTTGTAAACCACGTCGAGCAACACCATCAGCCCCAGCTCGTGCGCCCGGTCGATCAGCGCGGTCAGTTCCTCGGGCGTGCCATAGCTTTCCGCCACCGCATAGGGCAGCACGCCGTCATAGCCCCAGTTGCGCGTGCCTCCGAACGCCGCGACGGGCATCAGTTCGATCGCGGTTATGCCCATATCGGCCCAATCGCGCAGGCGTTCGGCTACACCGGCAAAACCGCCCAGCACGCCCGCGTGGACTTCCATCACCACCGCCTCCGCCCATGCGCGGCCCTTCCAGGCGGCATCGCGCGCGTCCGGCGGTGCGACTTCGGTCAGCACGCTCCACCCATGCACGCCGCCGTCCTGCGCCCGCGAAGCGGGATCGGCGACCACCATTTCGTCATCGAGCCAGAAACGATAGCGCGCGCCGGGCGCAGCCTCGGCTTCGCATGCGAACCAGCCGTCGACGTCGCGCACAAGCGAGTGGGCCGGTCCGCCGCGCAGCTCCAGCTTCACCTCCTGTCGGTCGGGCGCCCAGAGGCGAAAGCGGAACCGGCCATCCGCAAGAGGTTCGGGTCCCCATGCCGCGTTCAATCGACATCTCCCGTGCCGACGATCAGCATGACCGCCCGGTCCTGCACGACGACCTCGTTCTCCACTTCGTATTCGGTCGCATGCGGGTCGGCGCTGTCGATGATGACCCGCCGCTCCAGCCCCGGCGGCGGGGGCAGCTTGAAGGTCAGCGGGACATCGGCGGCGTTCGTCAGCATGGTCACGACTTCCAGCGCGCCATCCTTGCGCCTGCGCGCACGCCGCATCACCAGCGCGCGCCCGTCGGCGTTGTTCCAGTCCTCTTCGCTGAGGTGCACGCCGCGCTCGTCGAACCAGTCGATGTCGGGGATGCCTTCGGCCACCTCCACCTCGCCATGCAGGAATCGGCGGGCGCGCAGCAGCGGGTAGTGGCGCCGCGCCGCGGTCAGCCGCCGGACGAAATCGCTCAGCAAATGTCCCTCCGCCGTGCCCAGCGGCGACCAGTCGATCCAGCTCAGCTCGTTATCCTGGCAATAGGCATTGTTGTTGCCGTTCTGCGTTCGCCCTATCTCGTCACCCGCCAGCAGCATCGGCGTGCCCGAAGAGAAGAACAAGGTCGCCAGCATCGACCGCTTGAGCTTCTCGCGCAGGCTGCGGATGCCGGGATCGTCGGTTGGCCCCTCGACGCCCCAGTTGTTCGAATTATTGTCCGAATGGCCGTCGCGATTGTCCTCGCCGTTCGCCTCGTTATGGCGCTGCTCGTAGCTGACCGTGTCGTTCAGCGTGAAGCCGTCATGCGCGGTGACGAAATTGACGCTGGCCCACGGACGCCGCGCGCGTAGGTCGAACAGATCGGCAGAGCCGGAGATGCGGCGCGCGAATTCCGGGCGCATTCCCTGATCGCCGCGCCAGAAGCTGCGGGTCGCGTCGCGGAACTTGTCGTTCCACTCGGCGAAACCGGGCGGGTGGTTGCCCAGCTGGTATCCGCCCGGCCCGATGTCCCACGGCTCGGAAATCAGCTTGAGCTGGTTCAGCACCGGGTCCTGCCGCAGCACGTCGAAAAAGCCGCTGCGCGGATCGAACCCGTTGTTGCCGTCGCGTCCCAGCGTCACGCCCAGGTCGAAGCGGAATCCGTCGACATGGAAGCTTTCGGCCCAGTACCGCAGCGAATCCGCCACCATCTGCAACACGCGCGGATGGCTGAGATCCAGCGTGTTGCCGGTGCCGGTATCGTTCACGCAATAGCGGGCGTTATCCTCGACCAGCCGGTAATAGGTCGCATTGTCCAGCCCGCGGAAATTGAGGGTGGGGCCAAGTTCGCTGCCCTCGGCGGTATGGTTATAGACGACGTCGAGGATCACCTCGATCCCCGCGGCGTGCAGGCGGCGGATGGCAAAGCGCAACTCGTCCCCGCCCTGCTCGCCGCTCATATAACGGCGCTCGGGCGCAAAAAAGGTCAGCGTATTATAGCCCCAGTAGTTGACCAGCCCCATTTCCTGCAGCCGCCGGTCCTGCACGAAGGAATGGATCGGCAGCAGTTCCAGCGTGGTCACGCCGATGCGCTGCAGATGTTCGATCAGGCGCGGATGGCCCAGCGCGGCATAGGTGCCGCGCTCCTCGTGCGGGACCGCCTCCATCAGGCGGGTCAGGCCCTTCACATGCGCTTCGTAAATGACCGTATCGTGCCATGGCACGCGCGGGCGCACGTCGCCGGTCCAGTTGAAGGCGCTTTCCCCCACCACCGATTTCGGCATGGCCGAAGCGCTATCGCGCCGGTCGAAGCTGAGGTCCTTGCGCTTCGACCGCACATTGTAGCCATGCAGCGCATCGGTCCAGCGCAGCTGCCCGGTCATGCGCCTTGCATAGGGGTCGAGCAGCAGCTTGTTCGGATTGAAGCGGTGGCCGTTCTCCGGCTCATACCGCCCATGCGCGCGAAAGCCATAGACCAGCCCCGGCTTGGCCTCGGGCAGATAGCCGTGCCAGACCTCATCGGTCCATTCGGGCAGTTCCAGGCAGCCCACCTGCTTGCGGCCCGTGGGATCGAAGATGCACAGCTCGATCTTGTCGGCATTGGCCGAGAACACGGCGAAATTAACGCCAAGGCCATCGAACGTGGCGCCCAGCGGGTAAGGCGATCCGGCTTCGAGCCGGTCGGGCAACTGAATCAAGCGTGGCCCCCTTCATGTCGGAGGATCAGCGCGCCAAGCGGCGGCAAGGTGACGGATGCGGAATGCTGCTGCCCGTGGCAGGGTTCCCCATCGGCTTGAACCGCGCCGCCATTGCCGGCATTGCTGCCGCCAAACTGCTCGGCATCGGAATTGAGCGCCTCGTGCCATTGACCGCCCAGCGGCAGGCCGAGGCGATAGTCGCCGATGGCCTGCGGCGTCAGATTGAAGATCGCCACGATCGGCGATCCGTCCGCGCCGCGCCGCATGAAGGCAAAGACGCTGTTTTCGGCATCGTCACCCACCAGCCACTGAAAGCCTGCCGGATCGGTATCGCGCTGGTGCAGCGCACCCTCGGTCAGATAGAGCGCGTTGAGGTCGCGCAGCAGCATCTGCACCGCGGCATGCTCGTGCTGTTCCAGCAAGTCCCAGGGGATCGACTGGTCATGGTTCCACTCGGTCTCCATCCCCAGTTCGCAGCCCATGAACAGCAGCTTCTTGCCCGGATGCGTCCACATGAACGCCAGATAGGCGCGCAGATTGGCGAATTTGCGCCAGCGGTCGCCCGGCATCTTGTCCAGCAGGCTGCCCTTGCCGTGCACCACCTCGTCATGGCTGATCGGCAGAACGTATTTTTCCGAATAGGCATAGACCATCGGAAAGGTCAGCTCGCCGTGGTGCCATTTGCGGTACATCGGATCACGCTCGAAATATTGCAGCGTGTCGTGCATCCAGCCCATGTTCCACTTGTAGTCGAAGCCCAGCCCGCCCTGCGACACCGGCGCGGAGACGCCCGGCCACGCGGTCGATTCCTCGGCAATGGTGATCGCGCCGGGGCAACGTTCGCCGACAATGGAATTGAGGTGCTTGAGGAAGCCCACGCTCTCAAGATTCTCGCGCCCGCCATGGACGTTGGGCACCCATTCGCCCGCGTTGCGGCTGTAATCGCGGTAGAGCATCGAGGCGACCGCATCGACGCGGAGGCCATCGACATGGAACGTCTCCAACCACCACATGGCCGAGGCGAGCAGGAAGCCCGACACCTCGTTTCGGCCAAGGTTGTAGATCAGCGTGTTCCAGTCCTGGTGGAACCCCTCGCGCGGGTCCGCATGTTCGTACAGATGCGTGCCGTCGAAATGGGCCAGCCCATGCGCGTCGGTCGGGAAATGCGCGGGCACCCAGTCGAGGATGACGCCGATTCCGGCGCGGTGGCACTTGTCGACGAAGATCGCGAAACCCTCGGGCGTGCCGAAGCGGGCCGAGGGGGCGAATTGCGACAGCGGCTGATAGCCCCACGATCCGCCGAACGGATGCTCCATGATCGGCAGCAGTTCGACATGGGTAAAGCCCATTTCCGCGACATAGGGGATCAGCTTATCGGCCAGAGCGCGCCAGCCCAGTGCCACATCGCCGGCGCCTTCCGGCTTCATCCACGATCCGGCATGCACCTCGTACACGCTGATCGGGGCGTCGGGGGCGTGGCGCTTGCCGCGCTCCTCCATCCATTCGGAGTCGTTCCAAGCGAAATCGGGCCGGGGCGCGACGATGGAGGCGGTGCCCGGCGGACGTTCGGTCTGGCGGGCCAGCGGGTCGGCCTTTTGCACGATCGCGCCATCCGCGCCCGCGACCTCGAATTTGTAATGCGTGCCCGGACCGATGCGCGGCACGAACAATTCCCACATTCCGGCAGAATGGCGCAGCCGCATCGGGTGCCGCCTGCCGTCCCAGCCGTTGAATTCACCCACCACCGACACGCGCCGCGCATTGGGCGCCCAGACCGAAAAGATCGTGCCCGACACCCCGTCGATCTCCGACGGCTGCGCGCCGAACACGCTGGCCAGTTCGAAATGGTGGCCTTCGGAAAACAGATGCAGGTCGAAATCGGACAGCAGCACCCCATAGGCATAGGGATCCTCGGTCTCCTGCACCGCGCCGCCGGGCCATTCGACCCGCAGCACATAGGGTTCGTCCGAATTGATCTCGCCCGAGAACAGCCCGTGTGCGACCTCCTCCATCTGCGCGAGTTCCTTGCCCGCGCGCGACAGCAGGGTGACCCGCTCCGCCCCCGGCTGGAAGCTGCGGATCAGGGTTCCGCCCTCGCCCTTGTGCGGGCCGAGCAGCGCGAAGGGATCGTCGAGCCGCCCTTCCAGCATGGCGGCGGCTGCGCCGAACAGATGGTCGTGAGCACTCATGTGTCGTCTCCGGAAAGCAGGCCGCGCATCACATGCGTCAGCCCTGCGAGGGGGACATCCAGCCAGTCGGGCCGGTTCGCCGCCTCATAGGATATTTCGTAGGCCGCCTTCTCGATCAGGAAGATCGGCAGCAACGGATCGGGTTCGCCTTCGCCGGCATAGCCGCGCAAGAAGGCCTCGCTGGCCGCGATGCGGAATCTGGCCGTGCCCTCCTCCGCCCGCGCTTCCCACGTATCCGCGGCTGCCGGCCGGTTACGCTCGGCCACGGCAGCGGCATAATCGAAGCTGCGCAATATGCCTGCCACATCCCGCGCGGGCAGGTCTTTGGCACGGCGCTCTTCCAACGGGCGGGCCGGTTCGCCTTCGAAATCGATGATCCTTACGTCGTCGCCCGTGACCAGCACCTGCCCCAGATGCAAATCGCCGTGAATGCGGGTGCGATTGCGTCCCTGCGCCTTGCCCGCCAGCGACGCGATCCTGTCCGCAAGGGCGGGGCGCTGTTCGCGCAGGAATGCGGCATCGCGCGCCGTTTCATCCGACAATGGGGCATTGTCCAGCCGCTCGACCGCCTTGTCGAACTCGCCCATGACCCGTTCCGCAAGCTGCCCGGCGGCAGCGTCGTCCATCGGCTCGGGCGAAAATGCGGGGTCGTCGCTTGGCAGGTCGAGAATATCGTGCATCTGCCGCAAGCGGCGCCCAAGGTTCTCGGCAAAATTCTCGTAGTTCGTAAAGCTCCAGTCGGTTTCGGTGGCAAGCCGTTCCAGCGCGTGCAGCGTCCATTGCCAGCCGTCGCCCTGATTATAGACGAAGCGCTGCGCGATCATCAGCAGCGTCTCGCCATCCTCGTCCACCCGCTTCACCGTGCCCAGGATCGGGGGCACGGCCTCATATCCGCGATCCGCCAGATAACGCACCATTTCGGCGTCAGGATGCACACCGGGGGCCAGCTTGCGCAGCAGTTTCAAAACCACCTGCCGACCCAGGATCAGGGTGCTGTTGGACTGTTCCGCCGCGATCCATTCGGGTTCGGCATCCGGGACCAGCAGCTCGGGCTCGAACGCTTCGAACACAAGTTCGCCGCCGTCGGCCGGCATCTCATGCTCGGTCGTCTCCTCGCCCTCGGTCGGAACATGGGCATTGTCCAGCATGGCGCGCGTCACCGAAACGGCGAATTCGCGCAGCGCAAAGCCGTCGGTCAACAGCCCGACATAGCGTTCGCGCCGCACCCGCGCGATGGCGAGGTTCGATGCGAACGGCCCGTGCTGTTCGCCTTCCCACGCAATGCCGAACGGCAGCGTGTCGAGCGCCTCGCCGCCGGTCGTCTTGACGCGAATCTCGGCGAGTAGCAGGTCATTCGTGTTCGGCATCGGGGTCAGACGGACGATCTCGATATCCTCGATCCTTTCGTCCTTCGCACCGAACCAGCGGCGCTGGCGCACATAGTCGGGCAATACGTCCTGTTCCAGCACCGGCCGATTGCCGTCATTGGCGATGTCGGCGAGCTCTGGGCGCAGAACGAACGTATGACGCTCTACCTCGACCCCCGGTGCACTTGACGACCATTCGGGTGCCTCGACATCGCCGCGCAGGTCGAACCACAGGAACCCATAGGGCGGCAGCGTCAGCAGATAGGGCAGGTGCCCGATCTTGGGGAACGCGGCACCGCCCGACAGCTCGACCGGTGTTTCGCCTTCGAATTCATGCATATCCAGTTCCACGGCCTGTGCCGTGCGGCTCAGATTGGCGACGCAAAGGATCGTTTCCGCCCCGCCGTCGTCCGAATGCTGGCGCACATAGGCCAATATGCTGCGATTGGCAGGCCGCAGGAAGGTCTGCGTGCCGCGTCCAAACGCGCGATGCTCGCCGCGCACGGCCAGCATGCGCTTGATCCAGTTCAGCAGCGAATGGCGGTCGCGTTCCTGCGCCTCGACATTGATCGCCTCGTACCCGTAGAGCGGATCCTGGATCGGCGGCAGTGCCAGCTGCGGCGGATCGGCGCGGCTGAAACCGCCGTTGCGGTCGGGCGACCATTGCATCGGCGTGCGCACCCCGTCGCGGTCGCCCAGATGGATGTTGTCGCCCATCCCGATCTCGTCCCCGTAATAGAGGACCGGCGTGCCCGGCATGGTCAGCAGCAGCGCGTTCATCAGCTCGATCCGCCTGCGGTCGCGCTCCATCAGCGGGGCGAGGCGGCGGCGGATGCCCAGATTGATGCGCGCGCGCCGATCGGCGGCATAGGTGTTCCACAGATAGTCACGCTCGGAATCGGTGACCATTTCCAGCGTCAGCTCGTCATGGTTGCGCAGGAAGATCGCCCATTGCGCATCGGGCGGAATCTGGGGGGTCTGGCGCATGATGTCGGTGATCGGAAAGCGGTCTTCCTGCGCCACCGCCATGTACATGCGCGGCATCAGCGGGAAGTGGAACGCCATGTGGCATTCCTCGGTCCGCTCCTCGTTCTGGCCGAAATATTGCTGCGTATCCTCGGGCCACATGTTCGCTTCGGCCAGCAGCATCTTGCCTTCGTAGTGCTGGTCCAGATCCTCGCGGATCTTCTTCAGGATCTCGTGTGTCTCGGGCAGGTTTTCGTTCGAGGTCCCGTCGCGCTCGATCAGATAGGGAATGGCGTCCAGCCGCAGTCCGTCGATCCCGGCATCGAGCCAGAAATGCATGATCGAGAGCACTTCCTTGAGCACTTCGGGATTGTCGAAGTTCAGGTCGGGCTGATGCGAATAGAACCGATGCCAGAAATAGGCGCCCGCTTCCTCGTCCCAGGTCCAGTTCGATTTTTCGGTGTCTAGGAAGATGATGCGGGTGCCCGAATACAGCTTGTCGTCGTCCGACCAGACATAGAAATTCCGCTCCGGGCTGCCCGGCGGCGCCAGCCTCGCAGCCTGAAACCAGGGGTGCTGGTCGCTGGTATGGTTGATGATAAGCTCGGTAATCACGCGCAACCCGCGTTCGTGGGCCGCGTCGATGAAGGCGCGCACTTCTTCCATCGTGCCGTAATCCGCGCTGACGTCGCGATATTCGGCGATGTCATAACCGTCGTCGCGCCGCGGCGAGGGGTAGAAGGGCAGCAGCCAGATCGCGGTGACGCCTAGGTCGGCGATATAGTCGAGCTTGGCTATCAATCCTGCGAAATCGCCGATCCCGTCATTGTTGGAATCGAAGAACGATTTCACATGCAGCTGATAGATGACCGCGTCCTTGTACCACAGCGGGTCGTCGGCGGCGGTGATCACGGCTTCGGTCATGTCCTGTTCGGTTCTGGCCTGATCGTTCATGCGCCCTCTCCTCCGTGGGTCAGTCGCCAGATCCGGTACGGTTCATCGGGCGCAAGGTGGATATGCTGGATCTTGCCGTGCCATTGGAACCGGTGCCCGTGGACCAGGTCCTCGACATCGATGGCGGCCTGGTCGTGCAGGCCGAATTCCCACAGCGGAACCTCATAGTCGCAGGCGTGGGCGCCGTGCGGGTCCATGTTGACCATCACCATGATCATTTCGCGCAGCGACCCGTCCGCCGAGGGCGCGGGCTTGCCGTACCAGATCACGTTCTCGTCATGCGCGACGTAGAAGCGGGTATTGAGATGCGTCTGCAGCGCCGGATTGGCGCGGCGCAGGCGGTTGAGCCGGGTCACATCCTCGATGATATTGCCCGGCGCGTTCCAGTCGCGCACGCGGATCTCGTATTTCTCGCTGTCGAGATATTCCTCCTTGCCCGCGCCCAGCGGGGTCGCATCGCACAATTCGAACCCGGAGTAGACGCCCCACAGGCCCGACAGGGTCGCCGCCAACACCGCGCGAATACGGTGCGCAGGGCGGCCGCCGGTCTGCAGGAAAAACGGGTTAATGTCGGGCGTGTTGACGAAGAAGTGCGGGCGGTAAAAATCCTTGGGCGCTTCGCTCGTCAGTTCGGTGATATAGTCGGTCAGCTCCTGCTTGCGGTCGCGCCAGGTGAAATAGGTATAGCTCTGGCTGAAGCCGACCTTGGCCAGCTGGTACATCATCGTCGGGCGGGTGAAGGCCTCCGACAGGAAGATCACCTCCGGGTGCCGAGCGCGCACATCGCCAATCATCCATTCCCAGAACGGCAGCGGCTTGGTGTGCGGATTGTCGACGCGGAAGGTCTTCACGCCGTGATCGACCCACAACAGGATCACGTCGCGCAATGCTTCCCACAGGCCGGGCACGGCGTCGCGGCCATAGAAATCGACATTGACGATATCCTGGTATTTTTTGGGCGGATTCTCGGCATATTTCATGCTGCCGTCGGGCAGCCATGCGAACCAACCGGGATGCTCTTTCAGCCAAGGGTGATCGGGCGATGCCTGGATCGCGAAGTCCAGCGCGATCTCCAGCCCGTGATCGGCCGCGGCCTTCACCAGCCGGTCGAAATCCTCGAAGCTGCCCAGTTCGGGATGGATCGCATCGTGCCCGCCATCGGGGCTGCCGATGGCATAGGGGCTGCCGGGATCGCCCTCTTCGGGGGTCAGCGTGTTGTTCGGACCCTTGCGGTTGGCAGTGCCGATGGGATGGATCGGCGGGAAATACAGCGTGTCGAAACCCATCGCACGGATGCGCGGCAGATGGTTGACCACATCGGCAAAGGTGCCGTGGCGCTCCGGATCGGGGGTCATTGAGCGGGGAAAGATCTCGTACCAGCTGGAAAATTGCGCCTCGATCCGTTCCGCATCGACCTGCTGCGGCGCAGAGACAAGGCGGTGCGGCCTGTCGTCGGCCTCGTCCATCAGGCGGCGCAGATCCTTCGACAAAAGCCCTTCGGTTGCAGCATCGGCATCGGCGGATTCCATCGCGCCAAGCTGCTGCTTGAGCTGGCTGGCAAGCTTGCCCTTGCTGCGCTCTGCCGCCTTGCGCACCAGCGCCATGCCTTCCGCCCGGTCCACCGGCTGATCCACCCCTGCATCGACCTTTTTCGCAAAGTCGCGCTGGAACCCGCCGAAACGGTCCAGCCAGCCCTCGACCACAAATTCGTGCCGCCCCATGCGGGCCAGCGTGAATTCCGCGTCCCACCGGTCATTGTCGCCCTGCGTCATGCGGGCAGACGACCAAGTCTCTTGGTCGATCGCGCGCCAGCGCAATTCGGCCGCCAGTTGCTCGTGCCCGTCGGCAAAGATGACCGCCGATACGGCAATACGATCTCTGACGACCCTTTTCACCGGAAACGCACCGCCATCCACCGAAGGCTCGACATGCTCCACGACCAGCCTTGCCGAATCCCGCGACGGCTGTGCGGCAGGCGCGCCGCTGGCAGATACGACTGCGGGTGCGCGGCGCACCTCCATCAGCCGTACCTCGCCCGGTTGCAATTCGCCGTCAGAGTCCCAAGGGCCGAAATCCGCGGCGGCGGCGGATAATGCGTCGCCCGTTGGCAGCGCTGTCTCGTCATCGCCGCGATTAGCAAGGATCAGCAGCGCCTTGTCCGAAAAGCGCAAATCGGGGCCCGAAGCACGAGCGATGACTGCAATCGGGTCAAGCGCGTTGGATAGGCTGCGCACCTCGCCGTCATAGCCGGATGCCGCCTGCGCGTTCCTCACCGCATCGCCGAAGGCCTGCGCGCCGCGCTGCGTATCCAGCCATTCCAGCGGCGCCACGACACCGGCGCCCAGCGCCGCCATCAGTGGCAGGCTTGCGACCAACCGCGGATCGTTGCGACCCGCTCCGCTTGCATCGCACAGGACCGGTGCGTCCTGCCGCAGCTTATCGACCTTGGCAGACAGCGCAGCCGGATCGCCGGCAAACCGACCGGCATCGCAGATCAGATATCGGGACTCGGCGAAGGATCCTGTGCCGACCGATCCTGCAAGAACGAGAAAATCGCTCTTCCCCCGCGCCGCCGCGATTAGGCCGTCGTAAAGATCGGGCGCGATCCGCTCGGCCTCGTCGATCCAGATGCCGGCTATTCCATCCGTCCTCAGCGAAGCCAGCCGCTCGCACAGCGCCTTCACCACATCCTCGCTCGCATCGGGGCCGAGACGCGCCAGCGCCTCTCCACTGGGGGTCATCGGCTGCCGCGGATCGACGATGCCGCGCTCGTGCACCGAGCGGCGAACATGGAATTTTTCGGGGTGGGCGCTGACTAGGGGATGTTCGACAGGCAGGCGTCGCAGATCGGTCCTGACGATCAAACGAAGCGAATTTTCCCGGCACAGGTCTCGAAGGTCGCCCGGTACCTGCGAACCATCGGCGAGCATTCCGCCCTGCGAGCGCCAGACGACGCCGGAAGCGCCGCTGCTTCCTATCCTTGCCAGACAATCCTTCGAACTATCCAGATACTGCCGGGGTTCGATGGAAATCAGGCAAAGAGGTTGGGACAAGGGCTTGCTCCGGCGAGAGAGTTGAACACATGTTCTCAATCCCTCCACCACCGCATCGTTCCGAATTGTCCGAGTGTTCAGGACGAGGACGTCTTGCCGGTTCGCGGCTTGCGAATTCCTGTTCTTGTCTGGCCCGCGCCTTTTTCGGGGCTGGCTTTAGCGGGCTTCTTTCCAGCCCGATCGCCGCTGGCCGATTTGTTCGACGCGGTTTTTCCCTCCGCGCTTTTCGTGCGGCTGGCATTTTGCGTCGTCGTCTTGCGAGCAGGCTTGCCGGTCTCGCGGCTTTCGCGCTGCGCATCGGCCATCTCGCTGGCCGCTTGCTGCCAGTGCTGCGCTTCACGTCCGTGCGGCCGGCCTTCCTCTTCCCAGATTTCATAGGCGCGTTCGCGAATGCGGCATTCGATTTCTTGATCCATGGGTGTTTCCTCCTGCTGTGCCAGAGTTCACCCAAACCAATGCGCCAATTGTGGCAAAGCTCCCCGAAATCCGGGTTCGGCGCAGGATCAGGCAGCTTACGGCATTCCCATTGCCCCCGAGCCGCTTTCGGGGCGCGCGCCTTTCGGGGAACGCATCGCCGCTCGGCGCGTCGGTCAATTACACCCCTTCATGAAAGGAACTCACCATGGGCGAATATGAACCCGAAGACTCGCGCGACGTCACGCTGACGAAATCGAACACCCCGATCGAACCCGAACGCACCGGGCCAAAGGAAAGCCGGTCGCGCGAAAAGACCGACAATAAGGACGGCAAGGTCGTCGGGCGCGCCGTGGAAGACAAGCCGGCCAAGCGATAAGCGCGGCGGACCGGGCTAGCGCGCGAACAGGCTGTCCAGGCTTTCGAACGCCTTCATCTCGATCGCATTGCCGCTGGGATCGCGAAAGAACATCGTGGCCTGTTCGCCGGGCTGGCCCTTGAAGCGGACATGCGGTTCGATGTCGAATGTCATGCCTCGGGCGGTCAGCCGATCCGCCAGCTCCTGCCAGTCCTCCATCGTCAGGATCACCCCGAAATGGGGCACCGGCACGTCATGACCATCCACCGGATTGCCGCCTGCATCGCCCCTCGCCGCATCCACCTTGTGGGCGACGATCTGGTGACCAAAGAAGTCGAAATCGATCCATTCGTCCGAGCTGCGCCCCTCAGGGCAGCCCATCATTTCTCCCCAAAAGGCCCGCGCGGTGTCGAGGTCGTGAACGGGAAAGGCAAGGTGAAAAGGCCGGATGGTCATGTCGCTACTTTCTTGAAATCTGTTCGGAACGAGCGGCTCAGAGCTAGCTGCCCAACAGGCGCTCGCCCAGCAATGTGCGGAAGTCGCGGCGACTGTCGGCGACGACCAGCACGGTAACGCGCATCTTCTCCGCCAGATAGATGATGCGGAAGGGCGCACGCGACAATTGGCGAAACTCGTGAATGCCCAGCGCGTCCAGCTCGGGCACGACCGGCCCCTTGGCGGGATGGCTGGCAAGACTCTCGATCGCCGCGACCAGATCGTCCAGCAATGCGTCCGCCCCGTCCCCGCCGCGCTGCGCAAGGCGGCGGCGATAGATGCCGGACAGGTCGCGCTCTGCCCCGATCGACAGGCGCACGTCGATTGTCTGGTTCACCATGGACGGCCCGCCCGGCAATCAGCCGCGCGCGCGGATCCTGTCCGCCAGCCCCGCCACCGGCGCGGTCCGGCCCGCCGCCATGTCGTCGCGGCCAAGCGCGATCAGCTTGAGCAGCGCCAGCGCTTCCTGCGTCTGTTCATAGCTGCCGATATCCTGCAGCACCGCCTTTGCCTCGCCGTTCTGGGTGACGATCAGCGGCGACGCCCCCTCCCCCAGTTCGCGGATGACATCGGCGCTATGCGCTTTCAGAAAGCTGATGGGTTTGACGCGGTCTTGAATATTCATATACATGGTCCTTATTCGGTTCGAATATAGACCATGAAGCCCGTGCATTCAAGCCGGGCTTCCCGGTCTCCTGCCTGCTTGCTCCAACCCGAATTCTGCCGCAGTCTTAGCGGGCCGCGGCGCGACGGAACCCGATGGATCGGAGGCAGCAGCATGAATGCAGTTCACGGACGTCCGCAAGGTGCGGCGATCGGTACGGAATTTCCCCGAATGCGGCGGGCGTGGGGATGGATACTGGCCTATGGCATCCTGCTGATCATCATCGGCGCCATTGCCATGTTCAACCCGGTCGGCACCAATATGGCGATTGGCGTGCTGTTTGGGCTGATGCTCGGCATTGCGGGCATCGTTTCCATCGTGGCCGGCTTTCGCGATTTCGGCTGGCAGTCGAAACTGGTCGATTTCCTGTTCGGCGCGCTCGCGCTGGTCGGCGCGTTCATCTTCCTTGCCATGCCGGTGCTCAGTGCGGCCAGCCTGATCTGGGCGGCGGGGATTTTCTTCATCGTGAACGGCGTGGTCGAACTCTATCACGGGTTCAAGGCGGACGAGGATCGCGCATTGCTGTTTATCATGGGCGCGATCGACCTTTTGCTGGGCCTTTACATCGCCTTCCTGATGCCGGTCGGAGCGCAGATCCTTGCGCTGGCATGGCTTGTCGGCCTGGGCCTGATCTTCCGCGGGCTGCTGCTCGCCTTCGTGGCGTTCCGCGTTCGCGCCATGACCAAGAGGCTGTCGGGCGGATGATGCCGCGTCACACGCCGAGGCACATATATTTGATCTCGAGATAATCAGCGAGGCCGTAGTGCGAACCCTCGCGGCCAAGGCCTGATTGCTTGATGCCGCCAAACGGCGCGACCTCGGTTGAGATCAGGCCGGTGTTGATCCCGACCATGCCCGCTTCCAACGCTTCGGCCACGCGCCAGATGCGGGACATGTCGCGCGCATAGAAATAGCTGGCGAGCCCGAACTCGGTATCGTTCGCCATGCGTAGCGCTTTGTCCTCGTCCTCAAAGCGGATGAGGCCTGCGACCGGCCCGAAAGTCTCTTCGCGGGCAAGCAGCATGTCGTGTTTCACGTCGCCCAGCACGGTTGGCTTGAAGAACGTGCCGCTCAGATCGCTGCGCCCGCCGCCGGTCAGGACTTTCGCGCCGCCGTCCTTCGCGTCCTTCAGATGTTCCTCGACCTTCTCAACCGCCGCCTCGTCGATCAGCGGGCCGATGTCAGTACCGTCGTCGAGGCCATAGCCCACCTTCATGGCCGAGACCCGCTTCGCCAGCTTTTCGGCGAACTCGTCATATATACCCGCCTGAACATAGAACCGGTTCGTGCAAACGCATGTCTGCCCACCATTGCGGAATTTCGAGATCAGCGCTCCCTCGACCGCGGCATCGATATCGGCGTCGTCGAATACCAGGAAGGGCGCATTGCCGCCCAGTTCCATGCTGACCTTCTTCACTGTGTCGGCGGACGCGGCCAGCAATTGCCGTCCGATCTCGGTCGAACCGGTGAAGGTAATCTTGCGGACCTTGGGGTTCGCGGTCAGCTCGCCGCCGATGGCGCCCGCACTGCCCGTCACGACATTGACGACGCCCGCCGGAATGGCCGCCTCTTCACACAGCGCGGCGATCGCCAGCGCCGAAAACGGCGTGGCCGACGCAGGCTTGATCACGATGGTGCAGCCCGCCGCCAGCGCGGGGCCAAGCTTGCGCGTGATCATGGCATTGGGAAAGTTCCAGGGCGTGATCGCACCGACCACGCCTACCGGCTGCTTCACCACCACGATGCGGCGGTCGGCGGCATGCGGCGGGATGACATCGCCATAGGCGCGCTTCGCTTCCTCGGCAAACCATTCAATAAAGCCCGCGCCATAGGCGATCTCTCCGCGCCCCTCAGCGAGCGGCTTGCCCTGTTCGCGCGACAGCAGCTCGCCCAGATCGTCCTTGTGCTGCATCATCAGGTCGAACAGGCGCCGCAGCAGCTTCGAGCGCTCGCCCGCCGTCTTCGCGCGCCAGCCGGGTAGCGCCTTGTGCGCAGCCTCGATCGCGCGGCGCGTCTCGTCCGCACCCATCTTCGGCACGGTGCCCATGACCTTGCCGGTGCCCGGATCGGTTACATCAATGGCCGCGCCGCCATCGGCATCACACCACTGGCCGTCGATGTAGCACTGCTGCCTGAGGAAAGCCTGATAGGTCATGTCTGCTCCGGGAAAATGTCGGCTTGCCTTCCCTACCGCCGAATGCCGCCTGCGTTCCCGCATCAGCCCTTATGGAACGGGTCAGACCAGAGTGGGCCGTGACCGGATCGCGTTCAAGACCTGAGGCGCGACGATATAGACCGCATGCCGCCCGCCACCGCGATTGCAGTGGTCCTTCACCCGCCCCGCGTAATGGCGGCGCACGAAGCCTGCCTTTACCAGGTCCGAAACGGCCCGGCTGACATTGGCCTTGCCGACGGTCAGCGCCTCCTCCTCCAGCGCGGCATCGACCAGCGCCGTGTCGCAGGCCCTGGGGCCGAGGCGCTGTTCCACCTTGCGGCGCATCGCGGCGCGGCGATGATCGCGCGCGGCCAGCGGGACGAGCTGGCCCGCCACCCATTCGCGCAAGGGCTGGCGGACGCCATCGGGTCCGGCAACCCACGGCCCCGCCCGCCCGTCGGATCGCGCCGCCTCTGCAATCAGCCCCAGCACCATGAACGCATAGCGCGGGCGCCGCGAGTTCTGCGCAAGCGCGTTCAGGATCGAACCCAGATCGGCGGGCCGGGCGGTGTGTTCGGGCGTGTACATAAGGTGAATCTGCCACGACGCGAATCGCTTGTGAATCCCCCTCGTCGCCGGAGATTCGCCGGGAAGACCCTTTTGTCATGCGTGACACTTTGCCCGGAGCGGCGAGCTCCAATTTGGCCGTTCGAGACAAGAGTCTCGGCATGTAAGGCGCTGAATGGCTGTTTACCGGGCTTTTCTGCCCGTTATCGCAGGCTACGGCTCTCTGTTGGCCGTGGCGCTGCCCTCGGCAAAGTGTCACCAGTGGACATCAGATATATGGCCGGCGGGACCGTCAAGCCTCCATGGCCGAAACCACCCCGCTTGGACGGAAACTCGAGAGAGGGACGCGCCTACCGGCCTCGTTCGGCTTGCACTCTGAACGTCGCGGCCTGTGTCCCCGTCCTAGCCTGCGCCCTCCAGAAGCTCCACACGGTCAGCGCGCCCAGCATGGCGAGCGACAATCCACCGAAGGTCAGCACCAGCCTCCAAAGCAGTCCGCCAACTTTGCCGGAATGCAGCGGATAGAACTTTTCCGACACCGTCTGCTTGTCCAGCGTGCCATTGGGCGCGTCGACGGTGACCGCCCCGCCCTCCTCGCGCAGATAGCTGCGGCCGTTGGGCGTCCATTCGAAATCCTGCCGCATGCGCAGTGTCAGACTGTCGTCCGAAAACTGCAGGCGGCGAAACTCGGCATCGGGAAAGATCCGCCGACCTTGGCGCAGCAGCGCGGCGGGGTTGCGCGGATTGATGTGAGCGGACGGCGTATCGGAAGCAGCGGGCTTTTCAGGAAAGGGCGCGGTGATCGCATTGCGCACAGGCTCGAACACCATGGCCGCACCGGTCAGGAACAGCAGGGCCAGCACCGGCGCGACCATGATGCCAAGATCGCGGTGCTGCCGCACGATCGCGCTGCGCGTCAGGCGGCGCGGCCACAGCCGAAAGGCGAAGGTTCGGCGCGTTCGCCACCAGATGATCGCGCCCGATATCACGAAGAAAAGGCCCGCCAGTCCTGCGGCGCCCACGATCACTTCGCCCGTATCGCCTGCCAGCAGATAATGGTGCAGGTCGAACAGCCACAATTCGGGCCTCTCCCAGATCGTCTGCCACTGTTCGGCGATGATGCCGGACCCGTCGATATAGGCCCCGCCGCCGCCCTCATAGGCCGCGTGGTGCAGCCCCATCCCCTCGCCCGCGAAAGTGACGCGCGACAGGCCGGGTGCATGGGCTTGCGCAGCATCGACGACGCGCGCCAGCGCGGCGACATCGCTGGCGGGCGCGTCATCCGCTCCTGGTACGCCGATCCACGCATCTTCCCACAACAGCGCCGTGCCCGACAGCGCCAGCACGACAAGGACGATGCCCAGCACCGCCCCCACCCACCGGTGCAGCCAGATCAGCGCGTTCATCGCCCCCGCGCTCCTCAGAACTCGCTCTGCAGCGATAGGGTCATGGTACGGCCCCTGCCCGCGAAATAGCGGCTGTCGTCGGTCACGCGCACCGTGTCGCTGTCGTAAGTCAGGTAATATTCGTCGAGCGCATTCTGCATTCCCAGCGAAACCACACCGAAGTCGGTGCGATAGCCGACATAGGCGTCCAGCAGCGTGTATCCTTCGAACGCGGCCTCGTAAGGCTGCCCCTCAAAGCTGCGCGACAGGTAAAAGCGTGCCTGTGCGCGTGCGCTGAACCGTCCGCTGGCGTAATCGGCAGCAAGGTTCAGCCTGTCGGGCGAGATATTGCCGCCGTCGAGGTCGATATCCACCTCCCCGTCGCCATCGCTGTCGGTCTGGCCCATCAGATGGCTGTAACCGGCGGAAAGAGACAGGCCTGGCACGGGTGTTTCCATGCCGATCGACAATTCCAGCCCCTCGATCGAGATCGGCGCGCGCACGACCTCGAAAATGCCGTCGGGATTGAGCACCAGCAGCGAGCCGAGATCGCTCGACGACCAGAAATAGCTGGCGCTGGCGGTCATCGGCCCCCTCTCGACCTCGACACCCAGTTCGCGATTGTTCGAGATCACGGGTTCGAGCGAGAGGTAATTGTCGATGTCGACGCCCTCCTCGCTGATGCCGCGCAGGATGCGGCCGACATCGGCGATGGTATAGCCCTCGGCATAGCTGCCATAGGCGCGCACGCCCTTGACCGGCTCGACAATGACGCCGCCGTTCAGCAGCGTGTCGCTGAACGACGGGCTGCCCCCGCGCACCAGATTGCCGCCATAGGACGCCAGCGTCGTGTAATCGTCGACAGTCAGCTTGACGTCCTCGTGCCGCAGCCCGCCCGCAAGGCGAAGAACGCCATCGAAAAGCGCCCAGTTCGCCTGCGCAAAGGGCGCAAGGCTGCGGAATTCGGTTTCCGGCACCCAGGCGCGTCCGGTCTGCTTCAGGATCTGCTCGGTCGTGTCGAACAGCGCGTCGAAGCCGACGGTCAAAACAAGGTCCTCATAGCCCGGAATGGCGCGCTCATAGCTGACCTTGCCGCCCAGCTTGCGCGACTTGTTGGCGGACTGGTCGAACAGCTGGCCGGTCGGGTCGATGGAAGGGTCCTGAAACGTGCCGAATACACCTCCGCCGAACACATCGCGGGTACGGTTGTAGAAGCCCTGCAGCGTCAGCGCCCCGCCTGCCAGATCGTCATGGGTGAAGGAAGCCGACAGCGTGTCCGCCCGGTTGGAAGGCTGATCGCCGGGCGAAACGCCCTTCACGCTGGTGGCCGGGCTATCGGTATCGCGGTCGCCTGGGACGATGACATAATTGCCGTTGCCTTCCAGCTCGAAATGGTTGGCGACCAGTTCGAACCGCGCATCGGGCGTGAACTGATAGCCGAAGCGGCCGAACACCGACCAGCTGTCGCTGTCCTGTATCTCGCCCTGCGTGCCATCGACGCCGATCCGATTGCCGCGCCCGTCGATGAACGCGCCCCGCCTTTCGAACGCGCCGCCGACCGAAGCATCGAAGGCCCCCGCCCGCCATCCCGCCAGCGCTGCGGCCTTGCCGCCCAGCGCCTCGCCGTCGAAACCATCGGCGGCGGTGCCCTGCAGCAAGGTGCGGACGGTCACCCCATCGGATGTTGGAGCGGAGGCGGTGACCTGGTTCACCACGCCCCCCGTCGCGCCAATGCCCTGCAGCGCGTTGGAGCCATAAATGACCTCCACCCGGTCGATGAAGAACGGGTCTATCGTATAACCGTCGCGTGAACCGTCGCGTACGGGCGTCGACTGCGGAATTCCGTTGATCGCATATAGCGGTGAACGGCCCCGCAGGCTCTCCCCCGCCCCGCTAAGCTTTTGCCGGGTCGGCGAAAACGACGGGAGCAGCGCCGACACGGCCTCGACGGTCGAACCCGAAATGACGATCTGCCGGTCGAGCGCGGCCGTGTCGATGACATCGATGGTCAGCGGGAGAGCACTGACGGGCAGCTGCGTGCGGGCGGCCGACACGACGATATCGCCCTCGCTTTCGGGCTCACTCCCCTGCCCTTCCGCAGTCTGTGCATGGGCGAGGTTCGACGCGGCGATGGCAGCAGCCGCGACATTGAGGGCGAAAAACGTCGAAATGCGCATGGGTCCTCCCGTGGAATTGCGGTGGCGGCTAGCGCTAATGCGAATGCATTGCAATACCTGCTATGAGGAATGAAGTGCGGGACGAAGCCATGGGCGCGCAACTAAGGCCTCCGCATGTGGATAAACCCAATCCCGGTTTGCGCATTGAATTAGTTTCCCGCACGATCCCGCTGAAAAGCTTCAATCGCAAGGCGAGGCGCGAAATGCATTCAGAGGTCGACCGAATTTCCGAACTGGCCCAGGCCGGCGAACGCATGATCGAGCGCCTGCGCAAGAAAGCCTTCTTGCCCGAAGCGCGCAAGGGGCTTTCGGTGCGATACGGCATTGCCGAGGCGGCTGCCCTGCTGGGATGCAGCACCAATCGCATTCGCATGGCCGAGGATGACGGGCGACTACCGCCCCCTCCCCCGACCGAGAACGGGCGGCGTCCCGGCTATACGATCGAGGAATTGCTGAAGATGCGCGACGTTCTCGACGCATCGCCGCGGCGTGCGCCGCTGGATGTGCCGGCCATGATCGCGGTGCAGAACTTCAAGGGCGGCGTCGGCAAGTCGACGGTCACGACCCATCTGGCGCACTATTTCGCGGTTCAGGGCTACCGCGTGCTGGTTGTCGATTGCGACAGCCAGGCGACGACGACCACCCTGTTCGGCTTCAATCCCCATTTCAACGTAACGCGCGAACAGACGCTCTATCCCTATCTCTCGATCGAGCCGACCCAGTCGAGCCTGCATTACGCGGTACAGGAAACGCCTTGGCCCAATGTCGATCTCATTCCGTCCAACCTCGAACTGTTCGACGTGGAATACGAACTGGCGGCAGGCGGTGCGGACGGGGGATCGGTTCTGGCAAGCCGTTTTCGCAAGCTGAAACAAGGACTTATGGATATTGCGCAGGGGTATGATATCGTCCTGCTCGATCCTCCCCCGGCACTTGGCACGATCAGCCTTGCGGTGATGCAGGCAGCGAATGCGCTGCTTGTGCCGCTGGCCGCGACGACTCCCGATTTCTGCTCCACCGTGCAGTTCCTGTCGATGATGGAGCAGGTGACGGGTCAGCTTCAGGACGCCGGAATCCATGTCGAATATGATTTCGTCCGGCTGATTTGTTCGAAGTTCGACTCAAACGATCCCAGCCATGCGATGGTGCGGCAGATCATGGAGCAGAGCTTTGGCCCGGCGCTTCTGCCCGTGCCAATCCTGGAAAGCGCGGAAATCAGCCACGCGGCCCTTCGCATGATGACGGTGTACGAGCTGGAAAAGCCCATCGGCACGCCGCGCACGCACAAGCGCTGCCGCGCCAATCTCGACGAGGCGATGGGTCAGGTCGAGGCGCTGGTACGCCGCGGTTGGGGCGTTGCCGAGCCCGCAAGCGAGGAGGCCATCGTCAATGCTGCCTGATGCACCCGCCTCGCCCAAGATTGCAGCGGCCTGCCCTTTCCCGGCTCAAGGTCATGATTTTATTTTCCTACCGCCCCGCACCGGCCGTAGCGCGCCGCGTCGACCGCGAAAGGACGCATGATGGCACGCAAGCAAAGCGAATATCTGGCCGATCTGCTGGGGGATGACGAAGAAGACGGCGCCGCATCTGCCGCGCCGAACGTCGACACTTCGGGAACGCGGGACAAAGCGCCCTCCCCTGTCCCGCCTTCAGGTGACGCGCCGGACGCGCCGCGATCTTCGCGCCGCGGTTCGATGACCTTGCTTGGCCGCGAGAGCGCTCTGGCTCGCGTCGCGAGCGGCGACGTGAAGCAGGTCACGCAGATGCAGCTCGACCCGGCACGCGTACGGCCATGGGCCGGGAATGCGCGCTCCTATGAACACCTGACCGAAGAAAACTGCCGCGAGCTGATCGATTCGCTGATTTCCGAGGGTGGACAAAAGGTTCCTGCCGTCGTCCGCCGGATTCAGGACGATCCCGACCATGACTACGAGGTCATCGCCGGCACCCGACGTCACTGGTCGATCAGCTGGCTGCGTGCGCATTCCTATCCGGACATGCGCTTTCTGGCGCAGGTCGTGGATCTCGACGACGAAGCGGCCTTTCGCCTTGCGGATATCGAAAACCGGGCGCGCAAGGACGTGTCCGACCTCGAACGCGCGCGCAATTATGCCGCGGCGCTCAAGACCCATTACGGCAACCACATGACTCGGATGGCCGAGCGGCTGAAGCTGTCGAAGGGCTGGCTTTCCAAGATGCTGAAGGTCGCCTCCTTGCCCGATGACATCATCGAGGCATTCGCCTCCCCCGCCGATGTTCAGCTCAAGCCCGCCTACCCGCTGGCGCAGGCCATGGACGATGCCGGACGCTCGAAGGCGATCCGTAACGAGGCACGAGCGCTGGCCCGCGAACAATCGTCGCGGCGGGACCGGGGGCGCGAGCCCCTTCCCGCACAGGACGTCCTTCGGCGCCTCATGGAGGCGGGAAGCGAACGGACAAAGACCGCTCCCATGGTGATACGCTGCGGCGGGCGTCCTCTTGTTACCGTAAAGTCGTCGACCCGCCAGGGCGTGACGATCCAGTTGCATTCGGGCACCGGCGCCAGCGACGAAGACATCATGGATGCCGTGCGCAGCGCGCTGGACAGGCTTGAGGACGAAGGTCGGGGGCTGCAGCCGTGATCGCACCGGCCAGCAAGGCCTCCCCTGCCCTAACCCGAATGCGCAGCGTGATTTCCGGATGTTTCCCTAGGGAAACATCAGACCCTGCCCGACGCGTTTCCTCGGGGAAACGAAAGGCAGCGGGATGACCCGGGCCAAGCGCAAGACCGCACCCGATCAATTCGATCTCTTCCTGCCCTACCTCAGCGACCTGCCGCTGCGCGATCAGCGCGAGATGATGGAGCGCCCCTTCTTCTCGCTGTCGAAGACCAAGCGCATCAAGCCGATCGATTATACCAGCCCCGACGGCAAGCTGTGGGTCAATGTCAGCCCCAATGCCAAATACGGCATGGCGACGATCTGGGATGCGGACATACTGATCTATTGCGCCAGCCAGATGGCCGACATGAAGCGCCGGGGCGTCAACGACATACCGCGGACTTTGCATGTCATGCCCTATGACATCCTGCGCTCGATCGGCCGGCCCACCACCGGGCGCGCCTATGAATTGCTCGCGCAGGCGCTGGACCGGCTCGTCGCCACGACGATCAAAACGAATATCCGTGCCGAAAGCAGGCGCGAGGCGACGTTCACATGGCTCGACGGCTGGACCCAGATCGTCGACGAAAAGACTGAACGCTCCATGGGCATGACACTGGAACTGTCGAACTGGTTCTACGAAGGCGTTATGATGGAAGGCGGCGTGCTGTCCATCGATCCGGCCTATTTCGACATCACCGGCGGGCGAGAGCGGTGGCTTTACCGCGTAGCGCGCAAGCACGCCGGCGGGGCAGGGGAGGGGGGTTTCGCCATCGCCATGCCCACGCTGTTCGAGAAATCCGGCGCCGAGGGGCAGTATCGGCGTTTCAAGTTCGAAATGCTCAAGCTGGTGGAGAAGAACGCCCTGCCCGGGTACGGCTTGTCTCTGGAGCAGGGCAGGGGAGGGGACCCCCTTGTCCGCATGCGCAGGATCGACGGGAAGGATGGCGCCAAGACATCACGCCTCCCCGACGCCCCAGAAGGCGTTTCCCCGGGGAAACAATCGCCTGCGGCAGAAAAGCCCGTGTCACAGCCAGCCGATCCGCGTGAGCCAACCGCTACCTCGATTGTACCCAAAAAAGATTCCGCCACCGACGACACCGTCGATGTCGCCTCGCTCGTCCGCTCGACGCTGGCAGGCATGACCGATGCCGCCACACGGGGCTTCATGACCTCGGAGACAATTGAGCATTTGCGTGAGACCTGCCCGGGGTGGGACCTCTATGCGCTTCATGCCGAATTCGAAAATTGGGTCGGCAGCAAGCCGGAACGCCTGCCTGCCAATTGGCAGAAGGCCTTTATCGGCTGGGTAAAGCGGCACCACGCAAAGAACCGTCACCAGCTTCGCGCCTGAACGGTCTGGACCCGGCCTCGTGCCCTCCAGCGCGCCACTTCCACCCCGTTGCGATGAAATGCCCAGCCTCATCCGCGCCAGCCTCGCCTGTTCCCGAAGTGTCGTGTCTCTCCGTATCGCCCCCGCGATTGCGTAGTGGCTACGAAATAATTGAACGACTTCAGCCGCTGCTCCCCATAGTTTGATTCAAACGATCGACCCAAAATGTTCGAATGGCCAGATCTTCGACACATTGGGAACACACCTCGACCTTTCGGGAACACTTAACCGACCTTTCAGGAACAGCGCGTCGACCTATCAGGAACGCATCAACGAACTTATGGGAACGCGCGCCCGCAGCGACTCGCGTAGAATCCACGAGTCGCAGCGAGAGGGGACCCACTTAACCTTTCAAACTAGACCTAAACCCATCTAACAAAGTGAATTTACAAATATCTTTTGGAATTAGGAAACTAGCCGTAGGCCCCAGAATTCCAAATAGGCGAGAGTTGATACAATCGCTCGAACCCGCTTCAAGACGCTCACTTGTCATGAGCACCCTAGCCAGTATCGAGGGGTGCTGATGCATGTGTGACGACACCCCCACCGGGAGCTAATGATGGATCTGGAACGCAAGCCGATGAATATGGGGCAAACTCCCGCCTTACTGATTGTTGATATGATCAACGCCTTCACGGATCCAGCGTGCCCGCTCGGCACAGACGCCGCTAGCGTCGTCGAGGCCAACCGGATGTTGCTGACAGCTTTCAGGGCCCGCTCGCTGCCCATAGTATATACAACCGTGATCTTCCGCTGCGAAAGTGAGGGCAGGGCGTTTCGCAACAGAGTTCCTGCGCTTGAGGTTTTGCAGCCAGACAGCGAATGGGTGAAAGTCGATCGCGCACTCGAACCTTTGGCCGGCGAGTACATAACTGAGAAAAAAGGTGCATCGGCGTTTTTCGGGACCGACTTGGCGACATGGCTAGATCGACGCGGCGCCGATTCCGTGGTCGTGACGGGGTTGACGACCTCAGGCTGCGTCAGGGCTAGCGTCGTCGATGGATTGCAGCACGATTATCCCGTCTTCGTACCTCGGCAGGCAGTGGGCGATCGCAATCCTAATGCACATGAAGCCAATCTGTTCGATATGCATGCCAAATACGCTGACGTTTTGGATCTCGCCGAGCTGCTAGCGATGTTACCGGGAAATGATACGCAAAGCAGGGCTTAGAGGCCAGGTGAGGCCTCAAAAGCGCCACAGATGGCAAGAGAGTAGGGATCTCACGCTTTTGGCCCGTGCAAGCGTCTAGGGAAGCTTAGGACGCACGACAGCTAAGCCCAAGGTAACAGGCCTAAAGTCAAATGATAGCTGATCAAACCCGACGTTGCCGAGGCCACGATGGCTTTATAGTTCCGACCCGTAACACCACGCAGAATATTCTTACCAATAAAGGCAAGATTAATCCTACAATATCAATAGGTTGCCGAATATAAAGGCTTTAGACAAATTCCGTTGCTGCCATCCCCGAACGCCCACTTGATGAACAGGCGACAGAGAAAACGTCTTGGGTAGCTGCAAGCCGATCGGACACAGGGTGACGGTGGCTCTCTACACCCGCCAACCCGCCTCCGATCTGACCTTGCTATACGCCTTAAGCGCTGATGACCGCGATCTTCGCGCGCACTTCAACCGTGTCCTCCGGCTGAGCCAGGATCTCCTTTAGCGTGCCGCTTGCGGGGGAGGGGACCTCGACCGTCGTCTTTGCCGCCTCGATCTCCACGAGCGGTTCGCCCTCGGTGACGGTATCGCCGGGCTGCTTCAGCCAGCGCACGATCTCGGCGTCCTGCATGCCCATGCCGAACTGTGGCAGGATGACATCGATATCTGCCATGACATGTCTCCCTCAGGCCTCGACCGGCTGTTGCGCATTCATCAGACGGCGTGCAGCCCCGACGACGCGCTCCACGCTGGGATAGAGCGGCTTTTCGATCGGCGGGCTGAACGGCAGATGCGTATCTGGCGTGGTGACACGCAGCACGGGGCCTTTCAGCGCGTCGAACGCATTCTCGGCGATATGGGCGGAAATCTCGCTCGCCGCGCTGCACGTCATGTGTGCGGGATCGACGCAGATCGCTCGGCCCGTCTTGCGCACCGATTGCAGGATCAGCTCGCGGTCCAGCGGCACCAGCGTGCGCGGATCGACCACTTCCAGCGAAATGCCTTCCTTCTCCAGCTGAGCCGCCGCCTTCAGCGCGATCGGCACCGCGCCTGCAACCGCCACGACGGTTATGTCGCTGCCTTCGCGCTTGATGTCGCCCTTGCCCAGCGGGATGATGAAGTCCGGATCGTCGGGCAGTTCGGATTTCGACATCCAGCAGGTGCTGTCTTCGAAACACAGCACCGGATCGTCGCTGCGGATCGCGGCTTTCAGCAGACCTTTCATGTCATAGGCGGTGGCCGGCGCGATAATCTTGAGCCCCGGCATGTTCATGAACATTGCATAGGGCCGATCCGAATGCTGCGCAGCATTCGAGTTGCCGTAGAACATGCACGACCGGATCACGAGCGGCAGCCGGGCCTGACCGCCATAGATGTAACGCGACTTGGCGATGATCGAGCAGATCTGGTCCATCGCGGGATAGAGGAAGGACGAGATCGTCGCGTCGATGATCGGCCGCATGCCGACCATTGCCGCGCCCGCGCCCGCGCCGATAAAGCCGTTTTCGGATATCGGCGTGTCGAGAATGCGCTCCTTGCCGAATTGCTCGACGAAATCGGTGGTGGTGCCAAAGACATTGCAGCGAATGTCCTCGCCCATCATGAACACGCTTTCGTCGCGTTCCAGTTCTTCATGCTGCGCCTGTCTGATGGCTTCCAGGAATGTGGCTTTTGCCATGGGTTTTCGCTCCACTGATTAGGGGCCGCGTCAGGCGGTCAGATGGTCGGGGACGGGCAGGCGGTCGGTGAACACGTCATCGAACGCTTCCTCCGCCTGGGGATAGTCGGCATCGCGCGCATATTTGATCGCGTCGGCGACCTCGTCGGCGGTCTCGCTCTCGATTGTGTCTAGGACGGCGGGATCGACGCCTTCTTCCTCAAGCCTCTGGCGATAGATCACCAGCGGGTCGCGGGCCTTCCATTGTTCCTCCTCACCCTGCCGGGGCGTGAGGTTGCGGCCCATGTTCACCGCGTGATCGCCATAGCGATAGGTCTTGGTCTCGACGAACACCGGGCCCTTGCCCGATCGCGCATGGTCGACCGCCTCGGTCACGGCTTTCTCGACCGCGTCCACGTCCTGTCCGTCCACGATGATCGACTTCATCGCATACGCCTTGGCGCGGTCGGCCAGATCCTTGACCGGCACCGCGTCCGCGACCGGCGTGGACATGCCATAGAGGTTGTTTTCGCACACGAAGACGGCGGGAAGGCACCATGCGGCGGCCAGATTCATCCCTTCATGCGCGGCGCCCTCGCTGGTCGCGCCGTCGCCAAAGAAACACAGCGCCACCTGCCCGGTCTTCTTCAGCTTCGCGCCCAGCGCCGCGCCTGCCGCGACCGGCACGCCCGATCCGACGATGCTCGTCTCGCCCAGACTGCCGATGGAGAAATCGGACAGGTGCATCGATCCGCCCTTGCCCTTGCAGACGCCCGATGCCTTGCCCAGCAGTTCGGCCATGAGCGGACGCAAGCTTGCGCCCTTGGCGATGGGATGGCCGTGGCTGCGATGGTTGCCGACCATATAGTCGTCATCGCGCAGCGCCATGCAGGAACCCACGCCCGAGGCCTCCATCCCCGCATAGGTGTGGAGCGCACCGGGAATCTCGCCCTGCGCATGAATTGACTCCGCCAGATCCTCGAATTGCCGGATGCGTTGCATGCGCCGGTATTTTTCAAGCTTACGGCTGTTCGATTGCGTCTCGTCCATGAATAATCCTCTCGTGGGTCAGCCGAGTGCCGCTTCGGGCTCTCTTGCAGTCTCGATCAATTGCAGGGGGGTGGCGTACATCGGCTCGGGCGCGCCGGCGGTGACCGCATAGACATTCTCCATGTGGCAGGGCCCCAGCTTCGCGCCGAAGAACAGGCTGTCTAGGCTGACCAGCATGTCCTCCTCCATCACGAAGCCCTGCTTGACGCCCGACAGGCCCGCGGCAGGGAAGGGGAGGGGGATCTCCAGCGGCATCAACCCGATGCCATGCGCCACCACCAGCAGCTTTTCAGGCGCGGCGACGCCCTTGGACTTCAGATGTTCATAGCCGATCATCGACAGCGTGCTGGTCGATACGCCGGGGCGCAGCCGGTCGACCATCATCAGGAAGGCATCGCGCAATATGTCGTGCAGGCGGCGGTAATCCTCGCTCGCGCGGCCGACGACGGCGGTGCGGTTGATGTCGATCCAGAACCCGTCGAGCACGCCCTGCGTCTCGAGGATCACGATATCGCCATCGCGCAGCGCGCGATTGCCGGTGGTGCGAAACAGGTCGGGGATGAACTCGTCATCCTCGTAACTGCCGCCGAACAGCATCGCGCCTTCGTCCACCGGCACCACGCCACCCCGAACCATGAAGTCGCAGATGCCTGCCTGCACGTCGTTCCAGTCGACACCGGGGCCCAGCAGCGACCCGGCATGGGCGATCACCCGGTCGGCCATCACACCCACCTTGCGATAGGTTTCCAGCTCCTGCGCGGTCTTCACCACGCGCACCCGCATCATCAGGTCGAGGCAATCGGCGAATTCATGCGGCAGTTTCCCCGCGATCCCGGCCGAAATGCGGTGGCTGTCGAAACCGATGTGCGTGCCCGCCATGCCGTGATCGGCCAGCGCCGCGCCGATGGCGGCGACGATGTCGCTCTGGCACTCGCCGCGGATCGCGCCTGCCAGCGCCATCGCGTCCTCGGCCAGTTGCCCGCCCTTGCGGTCGGGATCGACATAGCGGCTGACCTCGCAGAAGTTCAGCATGTCGAAGGTGCGGATCTCGTCAAAGGTGCAGGCGGGAGTATCGCGGTTCAGCACCGCGACGATGCCCAGATTGGCCTCCGGAATCACCAATATCGCGGGCTTCGCCTCGTCGGCGAAGACGATTGCCCCCGCAAACGGCTCCTGCTGGGTCCAGCGTTCGAGGATCGAGTGATAGCCCGTGGCATAGCGGACATCGTGCGGATGGGTCAGGACGACCGCGTCAAAGCCCTCCTCGGCCATCTTGGCGCGCAGTCGCGCCACGCGGGGGTTGGCATCGGTCATGCGGGCGCCCTTTCGCGGCCTGCTTCCCCTTGGGCCGCCTTCTCCTTGGCCGCCCCTTCGTTCGAAATGTCGTTGGTCATCTTTCCTTCGGACAGGTCGCGCAGGAATTCATGGTTGAAGACGAAGCGGATCTCGCCCTCCTCGCCGGTGAAGGCGACTGCGCCGTGCCCCATGAAGAGATATTCGGTGCGTTCCTTGCAATGCGCCTCGCTGTGACGCGAACCGATGGGTTCGTAGCCGTATGTGCCCTGCGGCGCGGAGCCGACGTCATAGATCAGCTCGCCCTTGGTGACGAAATATTCGCCCGGACCAAGGTGCCAGTGCGGGGCGAATGTCGCGCCCGGCTCCATTTCGACGAACAGCACCCAGTCGCCCGTTTCCGCGCTGTATCGCAGCAGGCGGATGCTGGTCCCGGTGCCCAGCATCAGCGGTTCGGTATCGTTGATATTGACGATCAGGTCGCCGGGCTTACCGGCATCGTGCTTCTGGCTCATGGTCTTCGCTCCTGTTTCGAAAATGGCGGTCACATGGTGGCGGGCATCACATTGTGGCGGTCAGGCCCTCATCGGCGGCGATCACCGCGCCGTGCAGCGCGCTGGAATGTGGGCCGAGGAGGAAGAGGATCAGGTCGGCGATCTGTTCGGGTTCCATGAAGAACTGGCGGCGCGGACTGGGGTGGCCGTCCATCAGCGCGGCGATCGCACTTTCGCCCTCGGGCGTGCGCAGGCCCGCCGTCAGCGGCGTGGCGACCGCACCCGGGCACACGCAATTGATGCGGATGCCCTTGGCGCCCAGTTCCGCGGCCAAAGTGCGCGCCAGCATGGCGACGCCCGCTTTCGACGCGCTATAGGCGCTGTCGCCCGCGCGCCCCGCGGTGCCGCTGACCGATCCGACGAAGACGATGGCACCTTCGCCCGCCTCAATCATCGCGGGCAGCACCGCATTGGCGACATAGAAATTGCCTTTGAGGTTCACGTCGACATGCCGGTCGAACAGCGACACCGGGCTTTCGGGCACCGGATTGGGCTGCCACACCGCCGCATTGTTGACGAGCAGCGTGGCTGGGCCGAGTTCGCCCGCCAGCCTTTCCACCGCGCGTTCGACCGCCGCATTGTCCGCGATGTCGAGACAGGCGAAACCGTCGATCTCGCCTGCCTCCTGCGCGCTTCGCAGGCTGTCCTCGCTCTCGTTGGACAGAACCGCCACCTTGGCGCCGCCTTCGCGCAGCATGCGTGTGACGGCGCCGCCGATACCCGATGTGCCCCCGGTGACGATGGCGGTCCGGCCTGCAAAGGGCGCATCGCCGCTCATTGCGCGGTGAACCCGCCGTCGACCACCATCGCCGACCCGTGCATGTATCCCGCATCGTCGCTGGCGAGGAAACGCACCGCCTTGGCAATATCCTCCGGCTCGGCCAGGCGGCCGATGGGGTGGGCAGGTGCCAGCCCCTCGCGCGCGGCCTCGACGCTTTCGGCAAAGCCCTCGTCGACGAAGCGCTGCATGATGTGGTCGACCATGCCGGTGTTGACCCCGCTGGGATGCACCGAATTGACGCGGATCTTGTAGCCGAGCGCCGAAAACTCCAGCGCCGCCGCCTTGGTCAGCATGGTCACCGCCGCCTTGGACGCGCAATAGCCGGTGTGCAGCGGCGACCCGATCAGCCCCGCGACCGAGGCGATGTTCACGATGGCAGCGCCGTGCGGCAGCTTCTCGCCGCTGCGCTTCATCAGCTGCGCGGCGATCTTGGTGCCAAGGAACGGCCCCTCGACATTGACCGCCATCTGCTTCTTCCAGTCGGCGAGCGAGGTATTCTCCAGCTTTTCGACCACCACGATGCCCGCGACGTGGACAAGGATGTCCAGCTGGCCGTGCTCCGCCTCGATCGCGCCGATCACGCGCGACCATGCGGCCTCGTCGGTAACGTCGAGCTGGTGGTATTCGGCAACGCCGGTGCCGTCGCTGGTGCTTTCCGGAATATCCGCGCCGATCACATGCGCGCCCGCGCCTGCCAGCGTGCGGGCGATTTCCGATCCGATCCCGCCGGTCGATCCGGTGACAAGGGCGATCCGCCCGTCGAGCGCGCCGGTCATTGCATCTCTCCCATCCGGGCGAAGCTGCCGAGCGGTTCGCATTCGCGGATCACCGGCTCACCGTCGAGGCAGGCCCAGCCTTCCTCCGACATGGCGAGGTGGTAGGGCATGTTGGCATGCCGTTCCTTCGCGGCTTCGTCGGCGAAGACTTCCACGAAGTGAAAGCGGTTCGCATCGTCGCGGTCGCGCAGCACCTGGAACACCAGCGTATCGGGTTCGCCGGCGTGCACATCCTTGCGCAGCTGCGTTATCAGCTCGGCAAAGCGTTCGGCCTTGTCGGGCTTGACGCGGACGGTCATGAGTATGGCAATCATGAAAAGCAGATCCCTTCGATGGTGAAAACATGCCGGTGAGAGGCGAAATACTGGCCGATGCCGTGGCGGCGCTGCGCGGCGGCGATACCGCAAGGGCGCTGGCGCTGGCCGACGGCCTGCTGGCGAGAGATGGCAGCGATCCCGACGCGCTGACGGTGCGCGGCATGGCGCTGCAGGCCCGAGGCGCGGTGCAGGACGCGATCGCCGCGATGCGCGCCGCCCATGCCGCCGATCCGGCCAATCCGGCGCGCGCGGTCAATCTGGGGCTGGCCTTGAAGGCGGGCGGTCTGCACGACGAAGCCGTTGTCATGCTGCAGCAGGCGGTCGCAGCACGGCCGCAGCATGCGCCCGGCCTTGCCAATCTCGGCTCCTGCCTGATTGCGGCGGATCAGGCCGAGGAAGCGGTGGGCGTTCTCGAACGCGCGGTGGCGCTGTCCGGGCAGGACGCCGGCGCACAAAACAATCTCGGCGTCGCGCTGGCGCGCTGCGGCCGCGATGGGGAAGCGCTGGGGCGCTATGATGCGGCGCTCGCTTTGAAGCCCGCTTTCCACGAGGCGCGGCTCAATCGCGCCGATGCGCTGCACCGGCTGGGAAGGGCGGGGGAGGCGCTGCGCGAGGCGCAGGCGGTGCTGGATGCCGTTCCCGGCCATCCGCGCGCCGCCAATGTCGCGGGCATGGCCTGCGAGGCCTTGGGAGAGCACGAGGGGGCCATCGCGATCTGGCGCGATGCGCTGGACCGGCAGCCCAGCCATCCGGTTGGCGTCAATCTGATGCGCCTGCTGCTGAAACTGGGGCGCGAGGACGAGGTGCCGCCCATCGCGGACCGCTTGCTCTCCGCCGCGCCGGGCAGCACCACGCCGCTCGCCTATCTCGCCGCCGCGCTCGACCGCGCGGGGGAGGGGGCTGCGCTGGACGCATTGTGCGAAATCGAGCGTTTCGTGCGCATCATCGACATCACGCCGCCTGCCGGTTTCGCGACGGTGGACGCGTTCGGCGCCGCGCTCGAGGGTGAGTTGCGAGCGCATCCCTCGCTGACCTTCGAACCCGAAGGCCTCGTCACGCGCAAGGGGCGGCAGAGCGGCGAACTGGCCGATGCGGACACCCCGGCCATTGCGGCTCTGGCTGACATCGCCCGCACCGCGCTGGCGGAACACGCAGAGGCGATCGGAGAGGGTCCGGCGCATCCCTTTGCCGATGCACGGCCCGAAGGCTGGAGCCTGACCCTGTGGGGCACGCTGCTGACCCCCGGCGGCGCGGTGGAGCCGCATATCCACGCCCCCAACTGGCTGTCGGGCGTCTATTACCCCGCCGCCATCACGGCGGACGACAGCGACGAAGGCGCCTTCGCCATCGGTCCGCTGCCCGAAGAGCTGGGCGGTGGCGGCACCGCGCGCGTGATCCGGCCAAGGGCCGGGCGCATGATCCTGTTTCCCTCGTTCCTGTGGCACGGCACGCTGCCATTCAGCGGGGGGGGCGAACGCATCAGCCTTGCGTTCGACATGGTGCCCGATGGGGTGGGCCGCCCGCACCGCCTGCCGCCCAGGGCGACAAGGCCCTGAACGAGCAGGAAGAGCGGACAGCCCGGGGGAGAGACGCAAGGCCATCGGTCAGTAGTTGATCCAAAGCTCCACGCCGTAAGAGCGGGGCGGGGCGTAATTGGTGAAGTTGAACAGGCCCGCGACCGAATTGGCGGAGACGCGATAGGTCTCGTCCAGCAGGTTGCGGCCATAGAGCGACACGCGCAGTCCGGACGGATCGGTCCAGTTGATTGACGCCCCGACCAGCGTGCGGGCCTGGCCCTGCGTGAAGGGGGCGTTCAGCGTGACCGATTCAAATTCCGACTGGTAGTTGATGTCGGCGCCGATATCGATCTCGCCGAAATCGAACGGCGGGAACTGATATCTCGCGGTGCCGCCCACGGTCCATTCGGGCACATTGCGCAGGCCAAGCCCCGATGCATCGTCATTGGTCCCGTCGCCGTCGATATCGGTCAGGAATTCGAGATATTTGGCCTTTTGCCAGCCCAGCGAGGCACCGAGCGTCAGCCCCTCGACCGGCACGGCGCTGCCTTCGACCTCAAGGCCGTAAACCTCGGCCTTGCCCGCGTTGGTGGTGCGGGTTTCCTGCCCCGGCAGGCCGGTGATCGGATCGGTGAAGGGCACCACCGCGTCGCGCTGAAGGTCGTTGTACTTCACATAGAAGCCCGCGACGTTCAGCCGCGCGCGCCGGTCTGCCGTCTCGGTCTTGAAGCCCAGTTCGAAGCTGTCGGCGGTCTCTTCCTCGAACGGCAGGGCGGAGGTCGCCGACATCGCCTGTTCGTTGTATCCGCCCGACTTGTAGCCCTGGCTATAGGTGAAGTAGTTGTTGATATTGGGCGATATTTCCCAGCGATAGCCGGCGCGGATGGTCGGCTTTTCAAACTTGTCCGAATCCGAATATTCGGGCCAGAACCCCGTCTCGATGATCGAACGGCGCACCTGCGGGCGGACGGAAAAGCTCTTTTCCTCGACCGTGTAGCGTGCCCCGAAGAACACGGCGAAGGGATCGCTGATGTTGTATTCCGCTTCGCCGAACGCGGCATAGCTGTCGACCTTGTAGTCGGCGGTGGACTGGTTGGGATCGCTCAGCGCGGTCGGATCGCCCAGGAAACGCAGGAAGCCGAGGAAGCTGGTCGCCCGCGCATCGAGCGTCTGGCCCCAGTACATGCCGCCGACGGTGAACTTGAACCGGTCCGAGAAGTCCGAGCTGAAGCGCGTTTCAAAGCTGTATTGCTCGCGCACGTCGTTGCGGGTGGACACGAACAGATAGGCGTTTTCGCCCGTGTAGTCCGACGGCAGGATCGACTTCACCCGGCGGTAACCGCCCACCGCGGTGATCGAACCCAGCCCCGGCATGTTATGCTCGCCGCGCAGATAGGCGCCGTCGACGTCGATGCGGTGGCCCAGCAGCGTGCCGGGGCAGGTCGCGGCGTCGATGTCGCCTTCGCACAGCGTGGTGCCGGTGTCGAACGGGTCGGTCCCGTCGGTCTGGATCCCTTCGAAGCCCACGACGTCGAACAGGAAACCCGGCGGCGTTTCATTGACCGACGGCGGCGAATCCCCGCGGTCGCGCAGAAATTCATAGGTCAGCATGAATTCGGTATCGGGCGTCGCTTCCCAGAGCAGCTTTGCCCGCGCGTTGAAATAGCGGGTGCCGCCGAAATTTTCGCCCGTCGCACGCCGGCCCTGCGGCTCGTCGACATCGTTGTTCTTGGTGAGCTTGTAATAGCCGTCGCTTTCCTGGAACGAACCGGCGAAGCGGAAATACAGCCCGTCGGTGATCGGCAGGTTGAGCGAGGCCTTCACGTCCTTGGTGTCGAAGCTGGAATAGCCCAGCCGGATCTGCCCGCCGAGCGTGGTCTCAGGCCGCTTGGTGATGACATTGACCACGCCGCCCACGGTGTTCTTGCCGAACAATGTGCCTTGCGGTCCGCGCAGCACCTCGATCCGTTCGACGTCGAACAGGTCAAACAGCTGGGTCTGGACGTGGGCCAGCACGAAATCGTCGACCACCACGCCCACGGCGGGTTCGAAGGTCAGGATGATGTCGCCAGTCGACTGGCCTCGAATGCCGATGGAGGCCGCGTTGAAGCCGGGCACATTGGTGATGACCACGTTGGGCACATCGCCCGCCAGTGCGCGGATGTCGGCGGCGAACTTGTTGTCGATCGCCTGCGAGGTGAAAGCTGTGACCGCGACGGGCGTTTCCTGCAGCGATTCCGACACGCGCCTTGCGGTGACGACGATTTCCTCCAGCCCCGTGGCCTGTCCCTGTTGTGCGGTCGGGGAAGGGGTGGGGGCAGCGGGGTCGAGCGCGCCGGGATCCGCAGGCATGTCCTGCGATGGCGGGGGCGCATCGTCCGTCTGGGCCAGCGCGGTCGTGCTGGCTGAACAAAACAGGCCTGCAATGGCCAAGCGCAAGGCGCAACTCGTCTGTTGGCGGAATCCACCCATCGGCTTTCCCTCTCCATGTTTCCGTTCGCTGTTTTGACTGCGAATCGGTTTCGTGATCGCCATCGTTGGGCGATGAGGACAAAAGAACATGGATAATCATTTTTACCAAGCGAAAAACAAACATTTATGTTTTTTTCTTGGGCGGCTTCCTTCGAAAACCGCAGAACGCTAAGGTTTTCGCTTATGGCCAAAATCACGCCTGAACCGGTCGAGACTGCCGAGACACAGCTTCACGTGACGCGAAGCGGTGCATCGCGCCGCGTGCCGCGCCGCTACACCAGCCCCGCGATGGCCGAACGGCGGCAACGCATCATCGATTGCGCGCACCGCCTGCTGGGCGAGGCGGGGGCCGAGGGCATGACCATCGCCCGCCTGTGCCGCGAGGCGGAGGTGGCGCCGCGCACGATCTATCGCCTGTTCACCGACAAGGACGGGGTGATCTTCGCCACCGTCGCCGACCGCATGCGCGAGGTGCGTAGCGTGATCGCGCGCAAGAACCGCACCTATACGCTGGACGTGGTGTTCGACGAGCTGGACTGGATGGTCAGCGAGATGGAGCGCGACACCGAATATGCGCGGGTCGCGATCGGCTTCAACTTCGCGCTGAACCCCCGGACGGCCGAGGTTCGCGAATTGCGTTCGGTCGCCTATAACCGGTTCCGCAACTGGCTGGATCTGCAGATAGAGGCTGGGCATACGCGCGCCGATCTCGACCTGGAAAGGCTGGCGCAGCGGCACGTGGTCAGCGAGTTCCTCGTCTATCGCCGCTGGGCGATCGAGATCACCGACAGCGCCGCCTGCCGCATCGAATTGCGCTGCGCCTTCCTGCAAAGCGCCGCCGTGGTGCTGACGGGCGAGGCGCAGGAGATGGCGCTGCGCCAGCTGGCCGAATATCACGCCAAGCTGGGCATGTCCGAGATCGGCGCCGCCGCCTCCACCAACCGCGCCGAGCGCGACGCGGGCGAGGACTTCGTCGGCCGCGCCTGATCCTATCGCGAGGTTGGCGCGTCCTGCGCTGCTCCATCGGGCAGGGCAAAGGCCATCAGGTAATCTCCCGGCGTCGAGCCGAGGAATCCGTGCCCTCCCGCCGCGATCACGACGAATTGCCGCCCGCTGCGCGGTGACACGAAGGTCATCGGCGTCGCCTGTCCCCCTGCGGGCAGGCGTCCGCGCCACAGCTCTTGCCCCGTTCTGGTGTCGAACGCGCGCAGATAATCGTCCAGCGTCGCCGCGATCAGCGTGACGCCGCCGCCGGTCGTGACCGGCCCACCCAGGTTGAAGATACCGGGCACCGCGATGCCCATGGGCGCGATATCCTCCGATGTGCCAAGCGGCCTCTGCCACGCGACCGTGCGGTCGGCCAGGTCGATGGCCGTCAGCTGTCCCCATGGCGGCGTAGTGCAGGGGATGCCCAGCGGCGAAACCATCGGCTCCATCGTCAGCGCATAGGGCGTACCCTCCTGCGGCAGCATGCCGGCGGTATGGGCATTACCCGCCTCTTGCCCCGCCATCGCGGCGCGGTCATGCAGCGTCACGACCTGCGGAATGGCCGATGAGTTCACCACCATCAGCCCGCGCGCCGCATCCACGCTGACGCTGCCCCAGTTCAGCATGCCGAAGATGCCCGGATATTGCAGCGCCCCGCGCGTCGAGGGCGGCGTGAAATCGCCCCGATAATCCAGCGAGCGATAACGGATCCGGCACCACAGCTGGTCGATCGGCGTCGCGCCCCACATGTCGGCCTCGCGCAGGGCGGCGGGGATCAGCGAGGGAAAGCCGGTCTGATAGGGCTGCGTCGCCGCATATCGTTCGCCCGGAACATTGCCTTGCGGCGCGGGCCGTTCCTCGATCCCCGTCAGCGGGGTGCCGTCGCGCCGGTCGAGGATGAAGATCTCGCCCCGCTTCGTCGGCACGGCGACCGCGGGCACCATGCCCGAGGCGGTGGGCATGTCGAACAGCACTGGCTGCGCGGGCACGTCATAATCCCACAGATCGTGCCGTGTGGTCTGGAAATGCCAGCGCACCCGCCCGGTCGCCGCATCCAGCGCCACGACCGAACTGGCATAGCGTTCCAACTCCGCGCTGCGATGCATGCCGACATGATCGGGTGTCGCATTGCCGGTGGGCACATAGACAAGGCCCAGTTCGGGATCCGCGCTCAGCACGCTCCACGCATTGGGCGAGGCGGGGGTATAGGTTTCGCCCTCCGCCAGCGGGGGCGCATCGTCGGGGCGGCCAGAATCCCACGCCCACAGCATCCGCCCCGTGGTGACATCGAACGCGCGGACCACGCCCGAGGGATCGTTCGTCTTGAAATTGTCGCGGACATAGCCGCCGAGCACTGCGGTATCGCCGATGATGACCGGCGGCGAGGTGGTATAGGTCGCCCCCTCGTCGAATTCGCCCAGCCCATCGAGCAGCGAAACGGTGCCATTGTCGCCGAAACCCGGGCAGGGGCGTCCGGTCCGAAGGTCGAGCGCCAGCAGCCGCCCGTCGACCGCCGTGCTGAGCACCCGGCTCGCGCAAAGCCCGCCCGTTTCGCGCGCGCCAGTGCCATCGACGCTGGCGCGGTGCACCGAAACGCCGCGGCAGTTCAGCATCTGCGCCGCGCCGAATTCGGACTTCGGATCGTGCCGCCAGACCTGCCGCCCGCTATCGGGATTGAGCGCCACCACTGCTCCGATGGGCGTGCAGAACACCAGCAGATCGTCCACCATCAGCGGCGTGACCATGAAGGACATCGGCTGCGCGATATCGGGCCGCGCGGCATTGCTGTCGCCGGTGCGGTAACGCCACGCCTCGGTCATGGAGGCGACATTCGCGGGGGTGATCAGCGCGGCGGGAGAATGGCGCGTTCCGGCAGCGTCGCGGCCATAGGCGGTCCATTCCGTGTCGCTGTCCGTCGCCGCCATCAATCGCGGCGTGTCGCTGTACGCAGGATCGCCCAATGCCGGACCCGACGCCAGATAGCTGCCGCCAAGAGCCAGCAGCGCGGCAAGCCCGGCCCCGAACACGGCCCAGCTGCCAAGGCGGGCGCGCGGACCGCCGATCGCGCGTCCCACGAAGGGCAGCGCAAGCAGCAGCGCCAGCACGGCAGGACCCGCCAGTCGCGGCAGCAGGGCCCAGAATTGAAAACCCACCTCGACCAGCGCCCAGACCAGCGTAGCGATCAGGAAAATGGCATATAGCAGCCGCGCATATCCGCTGCGCCGTAGCGCAAGCAGACCCGCAGCAAACAGGACGACGCCCGCGATCAGGTAATAGGGCGATCCGTCCAGCGTGACGAGCCGCGCCCCGCCAGCGCCCAGCAATAATCCCAGCAGGATGAACAGACCCGCGACGGCGTAACGCAAGACCGCGCTGAACATAGGCATCTCCCCCTCGTCCGCCGATGTTCCGGCGTGACGGCAGAGAAAATGGATCATGCATTATCGTTTTTGCAAGCGAAATCTTCGCGCGAGGACCGGCGCAAACGAAGACGGCCGGGCGATCAGGTCCGCCGCGGCCGCTCGTTCAAATGCGAATTGTGAAGCAGGCGCCCGGCAAGGGCGCGATGGCGGGTCAGGTCAGAAGGACAACATGCGCGAGCCGGTCTCGCCCTCGGCATCCTTTTTGTTCTGTCCCTTGTCGTCGCCGATCCCGTGCAGCCGCTTGCGGAACAGCGACTTGATCAGCCGGTCCTCAAGGATGCGGCCACCAAGATAGAGCGCGACGAACAGTCCCGCGAAGACATAGGCCGGCGTGGGGGAGGGGCCTTCTTCCTCGTCCTCTGCGCCAGGGCCGTCGATCTCGGGGGCCGGTGCGCCAAGCGCCTTGTCGATCACATTCTGCGGCAGTTCGATCGTTTCCTTCTCGTCCTCTTCCTCGGCACCGGCTTCCGCGGCGGCGGATGCCTTTTCCCATTCGCCGATCTGTATGTTCAGCTGGGCGAACGCCAGGAACAGCAGCGGGGCAAGGAAGCAATAGAGCAGTGCGCGACTGGCCATGCGATAGCGCAGGAAGGAGCCGCCCGGTGCGTCCACGATCTGCAACACGCCGCGGTCGAAGATCGACATCTTGTCCTGCGCTTCCTGATCCTTCTTTTCGAAGGTCAGCGTGTCGCCCGATCTCTCGTGCGTCGTGCCGCTCTTCAGGAACAGCGGCATCAGCCTGTCATAGGCCTCGTCATGCGTCTGGTTCGGCGCAAGCGGGACGCTGCCCCGGATGTGCCAGATGTGATCGAAGAACGGAAATTTCACGTGTTATCCTGACCCAAGAGGAAACCGGTGGGGTGCCCGCAGGAGAGGGCCTGCGGGCACCGGACCGTCATTCGGCGGGCACTGCGGCCGGTTCGGGCGGCGGTTCACCCCGGCCAAGGCGCGCCTTTATCGACTTCCATCCCTCGGTGAAGGGGAAGGTCATCGTCTCGCGGATCGACATGGGACGGCCGCCCTCCATGCCAAGCAGTTCCGCTTCGCCATCGATGCAGGTTCCGAACATGCGGTCGATGATGATCCAGGTTCCGGAATAATTGCTGCGGCTCGCCTCATAGTCTTGCGAATGGTGGACGCTGTGGTGCTCGGTCGTGTTGAAGGTGAACCTCCACCAGCGCGGCGTGTTGAACCGCACGTTGATGTGCTGATAGATCGACACGGTCAGCCCCAGCGTGCCCGCCAGCAGGAAGGCGCGCGGCATGAAGTCGAAGAACCCGCCGATGCCGAGACCGATCAGGAACAGCTCGATCGGGTTGCCGACGGCGCCCTTGTTGATGTTGAGCTGCGTGATGTAGTGGTGAGGCGCATGGGTCAGCCACAGCGGGTACCAGTTGTGCATCCCGCGATGCATCCAGTACTGGCCGAAATCGAAGATGAAGGAGATCAGCACCGCCTGCAGCAGCAGCGGCATCGCCATGAACCAGGCGAACTTCTCCCAAGCGAAGGAATCCTGCACCCAGCCGATGATCGCGCCCGCGCCGATATAGCTTTCGATCATGTTGACCAGCGTATAGCCGATGCCGACATAGAACAGGTCGGTCGCCAGTTCCTTCCACGTCAGCCGCCAGCTGTCGTGGCGCGGGTTCACCCATTCCAGGCCCAGCAGCAGGACCTTGAACGCGATGCCAAGGGCGATCGCGGTCGATGCGGTCGCGATGGAATTGGGCGCATAATACCAGAACAGCACCAGCGCCACCAACATGGTGGGCTGAAACCAGGTGAAGACGAAACGCTTCACCGGTCCGCCCTCGACCTTGGGAATGTTTTCCCAGCCGACGGTGACCGGCGCATCGGCACCGATAATCCTGTTTCCTACGCGCGTTCCGTTCATGTCGCCCTTTCGTGTCCTACTGGCTCATCGATTGAATGCGGCCGGTCGTGCGGACTTCGTTCCATTCACGTCCGACCAGTGCGGCATTGCTTCGTAATACGGGGTTGGACCCGTGCGCAGTAAGTGTCCAAATGACGTAGGTTTAAGGGCTTGTATCACCCGATTGCGGCCATTCTCGGGCTGGTTTGCGCGGGCCCCAATCATCCCGAAATGATCCTGACGGCGGTGGCGGTGGCGGCCGCCCGCGTTTCGACCCCCAGCTTGATGAATATCTGCTGCAGATGCTTGTTCACCGTGCGCGGGCTGATGCCCAGAATTTCGCTGATCGACCGGTTCGATTTGCCATAGCTGACCCACAGCAGCACTTCGGCCTCGCGCTGGGTCAGGCCGCCGTGTTTCTGCAGGCTGGCAATCTCGGCCCCTTCGCGGATCTCGGTCATGCGGATCAGCGTCTCGCCGTTCCGATCGGTTTCGACTGCGGCGATCTCGATGTCGAAATCGTCGAACTTGGCGCGGATCGACTGGGCGGGATTAAGCGGTTCGTGCAGCAGGCGCTGAACCGGCACGGCGATGGCAGAGGGGAGGCGGGGCGCGTCCTCGTTCCATTGCGGATCGACGCGCGACAGCAGCTTGCCCGCCTGCGGCGTGCACCACAGCACCTTGCCGTCCGCGTCCAGCCCGACGAGGTGCCGGCCCGCCCCGTCCAGCGCAAGGCGCGAGCGATGCGCGATGCGCGCATTGTTCAGATGCACGCGGATCCGGGCCAGCAGCTCCTCGATCACGATGGGCTTGCGAATGTAATCGACGCCGCCGGTTTCCAGCGCGGTTATCGCATGTTCGGATTCGGTCAGCCCGGTCATGAAGATCACGGGCACGAAGGCCATAGCGGGGTCGCGCTTGATCCGGCGCGTGGTCTCGAACCCGCTGAGGCCGGGCATCACCGCGTCCATCAGGATCAGGTCGGGCGTGACCTCTGCCAGAAGTTCGATGGCCGCCTCGCCGCTGGTGGCGACCAGCGCGGTCATGCCTTCGTGTTCCAGCGTGTCGACCAGCAGGCTCAGCGAATCCGGCGTGTCGTCGACGACGAGGATGCGGTCCTTGCGGTCTTCTTCAGGCGGCATCGTTCTGCGCCGATTGTGCCAGGGCCCTCAGGCCCTTGAGGTCGAAAGAATCGAGACACGCCCGCATCTCGTCGATCACCGGCAGGCCATCCGGATGCAGCGCCGCGATGGAATCGATGCACCCTTCGACGCCGCGCACATTGCCCGTGCGCAGCAGCCGGTCGATTTCTGCCAGATGGGGCCGCGCCCCCGGCACCAGCATCCGGCGCGCGGCGGCAGGCGCTTCGTCGCCGCCAGCCTTCGAACCCGTCCATTCGATCCACAATTGCGCGGATACGACATCAAGCAAGGCGCTGAATTCGAAGGGTTTCAGCAGGAACATGTCATTCGCCATGCTGCCGTCGCCGCCCTGATGCTGTTCATGCGCATTGGCCGACAGCATCACGATCCGCATCACCGTACCATGCGCCGCGCGCAGCGCCTCGGCCACGTCCCAGCCCGATTGTCCCGGCATCTCGATGTCCAGCAGGACGAGGTCGGGCAGGTTTTCAGCGGCGATTTCCAGCGCCTCGTCGCCATTGGCGGCGGTCAGCATGGTAAAGCCTAGCGGCTCCAGCAGGCCGACCAGCAGATCGCGCTGCGTCTCGTCATCGTCGGCGACGAGGATCGTGCGGCGGCGGCCCGAATAGCCGGTGATGACCCGCGCGGGCGTGGTGTCCGCCGGATGCGACTGCGGCTGCGACAGCATCAGCCGCACGGTAAAGCAACTGCCCTTGCCGGGCTCGCTCTCCACCCGGATTTCGCCGCCCATCACATGCACCAGCGCCTGCGTGATCGACAGGCCCAGCCCGACTCCGCTGCGGTCCAGCCCGGCCTGATGGCTGCGGCTGTGGAACGGGTCGTAGATGTGGTCGATATCCTCCGAAGCGATGCCGATGCCGGTATCGGCGACTTCGAAAGTGGCCAGATCGTTGCGATAGCGCACCGTCATCATGACCTCGCCCGCATCGGTGAACTTGATCGCGTTCGACAGCAGGTTGATCAGCCCCTGCCGCAAACGCTTCTGGTCGCCGCGCACGAATTCGGGCAGCGCGCCGGGCCGTTCGACGCGAAACGCGACCCCCTTCGCCTGCGCCTGCGGAGCGAACATGTCCTCAAGCTGTTCGACCAGCGCCGGAAAGCGGATCGTCTCGCGCTGCAGCCGGAACGCGCCGCTTTCGACATGCGACAGGTCGAGCAGACCTTCGACGAGGCTGGCGAGATGTTCGGAACTGCGGCGAATGATCCGCGCGGCATGCAGCGCGCCCTGCCCCTCGTTCCGCTCCAGCAATTGCGCATAGCCGTAGATCGAATTGAGCGGCGAGCGGATTTCATGGCTGGCGCTGGCAAGGAAGCGGCTCTTCGCCTCGTTCGCGGCGGTGGCGGCGCCCAGCGCGCGTTCCATGGTGGCGCGCTCGGCCTCGATCCGCTCGATATCCTCGATCAGCGCGCGATATTCCTCGCTTGCGCCCGCGTCCGGCCCGGCAGCGTCAAGCCGCCGCGCCGCCCATGCCCGCAACCGGCCAAGCGCGTCCGCCATCACGAATGTCCGCCCGTGCGGCGAAGGTCATGAAGGCGGCGCGCCATCGTTCAGCTGCCCGCGATGAAGGCGCGCCATCCGCCCAGATGGGTGATGTCCTCGGCCCCCTCGGTCGCGCGCGGTTCGGACACGAAGCCCTTGACGCTGGACCCGTCGGACAGGGTCACCGTCCCGATGGCGAGCGGCGCGGGCACCTCGGCGGTGAAGCTGCCAAAGGATTCCATGTCGAGTTCATAGACCTCCACCTTGATCGCCGCGCCGTCCGCGGTGTGTACCAGCGCGGGCTTGGGCGGCGTGCTGTTGGCGATGGCGTAGAGGCGATAGTTCGGCGCCGTCTCGAACGCGCCGACGAATGTCGCATCGCGCGAGGTAAGCTGCCAGTGCAGCGGCATGTCCTTCAGATGCGCGCCCACGACGGCCAGTTTCACGCGTTCCATATTATCCTCCATATCGAGCGGGGGAAGCGCGGGCAGATCGGCCGCGTCCAGATAGGTTTCGGCCGCGTCCATCAGCGCGCGGTCGGTGTCGGCAGGGCCGATCAGCGTGATGCCAAAGCCCGTGCCATTGCCGCGCTGACCGGCAGGCACCGCGATCGCCGCCATGTCGAGCAGGTTCACGAAATTGGTATAGCGGCCCAGATTGCTGTTGAGGGCAACCGGAGAAGCCTGCAGTTCGCGCACGCGATAGGTCGTGCCCGTCGTCGGAAAGGCCAGCATGTCGATGCCGTCCCATAACCCGTCGGCTTGACGCTTCAGTTCGGCCAGGCGGTAGATGCCGTTCCACAGATCGACCGCCTTCATGTCCAGCCCCGCCTCGACGATGCCGCGGACCGTGGGGTCGATCGCATCGGGATCGCTCTTCAGCAGCGCCTCGACCGCGGCGGTGCGTTCGGCGACCCAAGGCCCGCCGTACAGCAATTGCGCGGCTTCGAGCAGCGGGTGGATGTCGATCTCGACGATCTCGGCATTCTGCGACAGGGCGGCGAGGGCGCGGTCGTAGAAATATTCCGCCTGCGTATCGCCAAAGAACACGCGCTGGTCGGGGCGCGGCACACCGATGCCCCTGGGAGTCAGCGCGGCATCGGCCAGCGGCTTCGACCACGGATCACCGGCATCGAAGGCGGCGATGCTCTCGTCCACGCGCCGCGCGTCGGCGATGCTGTCGGTAAACACGGTGATGCAATCGATGCTGCGGCAGGCGGGGACCAGACCGCGCGTGCTCCAGCGGCCTTTCGTCGGCTTGAAGCCGATCAGGTGCTGGAACGCCGCCGGCACCCGGCCCGATCCCGCCGTATCGGTGCCCAGCGCGAACGGGACAAGGCCCGCTGCGACGGCGACCGACGATCCCGAACTGGATCCCCCGCTGACGTAATCGCGGTTATAGACATTGCGCGGAATGCCATAAGGGCTGCGCACGCCGACAAGGCCGGTGGCAAACTGGTCGAGATTGGTCTTGCCGACGCAGATCGCGCCTGCGGCCTCCAGCCGTTCGATCACGCCTGCCGACTGGTCGGGGGAATAGGCAAAGGCAGGGCAGGCGGCTGTCGTCTCCAGCCCAGCAACGTCGATATTGTCCTTCACCGCATATGCCACGCCCGCCAGCGGCAGGGTTTCGCCAGCGGCAATGCGTGCATCGACCTTGCGCGCGGCCTCCAGCACGCCGTCGCGCGGCGCTCGGCTGATCCAGATCTGCGGCTGGATCGCATCATAGGCCTCGATCCGCGCCAGCGTATCCTCGGCGACGGCAAGCGCGCTGGTCCGGCCCGACGAAACCGCGTCGGCGATGGCGGTGACGCTCTGGCGATTGAGGTCGGTCATGCGCTGCGCCTCAGGGCCAGCATGGGCGTTCCGGGTTGCAGCGACTGCCGTTCCTGCATGTAGAGCGCCGACACCGTGCCGCTGGCGGGGCTTTCGAACGGGCATTCCATCTTCATGGACTCGATCACCGCAATGATGTCGCCTTCCTCTACCGCATCGCCCGGCTCGACCATCAGCTTCCACACGCTACCGCCGAAGGGTGCTTCGATCAGCTCGCTGCCTTCGGGCACTTCGACCGCCGCGACTTCCGCCGCGCCCGCGTCGGCATCGGCCAGATCGCCGATCCGGTCGAACTCGCCCGAGCGTTCCCATTCGGCGCGCTCTTCATCGAAAGCAGCCTGTCTTGTGGCTTCGAACGCGGCGATGCTTTCGGCGTTTTCCTTCAGGAAGGCGCGATAATCGGCGAGGCGGAATTCCGAATGCTCGACCTCGATCGAGCGGCGTCCATTCGGGAAATCGCGCCGCCAGTCGGCCAGCTCATCCGCGTCGACCTTGAAGAAGCGGATCTGGTCGAAGAAACGCAGCAGCCATGGCTTGCCGTCGACAAAGGCGTCGGTCTGGCGGTGCGTGTTCCACACCTGGATGGTGCGTCCGAACAGCTGGTAGCCGCCGGGACCTTCCATGCCATAGATGCACATATAGGCCCCGCCGATGCCGACCACGTTTGGCGGCGTCCACGTGCGGGCGGGGTTGTACTTTGTGGTGACCAGCCGGTGCCGCGGATCGACCGGGGTCGCCACCGGCGCGCCCAGATAGATGTCGCCCAGCCCCAGCACGAGATAGCTGGCATCGAAGATCAGGCTTTCGACTGCGTCGGCATCGCGCATGCCGTTGATGCGGCGGATGAATTCGATATTGTCGGGGCACCACGGCGCATCGTCGCGCACCGCGCCCATGTATTTCTCGATCGTCTCGATGGTCGCCGGATCGCGCCAACTGAGCGGCAGGTGCACGATGCGCGAGGGGATGCGGAAATCCTCGAGGTCGCCGAGCTTTTCCTCCGCCTCGATCAGCGCGGCCAATGCAGCCTTCTGGTCCAGCGCCTTGCCGTCGAAATGCAATTGCAGCGAGCGGATGCCCGGCACGATGTCGATCACGCCTGGCAGCTTCAGCCGCTCAAGCTCGGTCATCAAGGCGTGGACGCGAATGCGCAATTCGATGTCGAGGACGATCTCGCCATATTCGACGAGGATGTTGCGGTCGCCCTGCTGGCGATAGACCGCGCGCGGGCGGATGCCCTGCTGCGGGATCTCGGCCAGGATCGGCGACAGATCGGCGATATCGCGTGTGGCGTGATCACTGCCGAAACGGTCCAGCGGCGCCGCTGCCGCCTCCGCAGCATCCTCGGCGCTGACGGGCACAAAGCGCAGCCGGTCGTCGGGGGCCAATTGTCCGATCTTCCACCGATCCGCCGCGATCACCGTGAACGGGCAAACGAACCCGCCCAGCGAAGGGCCGTCGGGGCCGAGGATGATCGGCATGTCGCCGGTAAAGTCCACCGCGCCGATGGCATAGGGATTGTCGTGGATGTTCGACGGATGCAGCCCTGCTTCGCCGCCGTCCTTGCGCGCCCATTGCGGCTTTGGCCCGACAAGTCGCACGCCGGTGCGGTTGCTGTTGTAATGGACCTGCCATTCGGCTGCGACGAATTCGGCGATGTCGTCCGGCGTAAAGAAATCGGGCGCGCCGTGGGGGCCGTAGAGCACCCGCAGTTCCCAGCTTCGCCCGATCTCGGGGAGGGCCAGCGCCGCCGGTTCGGTCGCCGGTTCCTCCGCGCCAAGATGCAGCGTGTCGCCCGCCAGCAGCCGCCGCGCGGCATGGCCGCCGAACTGGCCCAGCGCAAAGGTGCTGCGGCTGTCCAGATAGGCCGCGATGTCCAGCCCGCCCGCGAACAAAATATAGCCGCGAACGCCGCCGCCTGCCGTCCGGCCCATCGCCAGCGTCTGCCCGGCCTCGACCGACAGCACCGTGCCGCGTTCCACCGGCTCGCCGTCCAGCTTCGCGCCGAAATCCGCGCCCGTCAGGCAGATGCGGGCCGGCGCGCTGAATTGCAGGGTCGGTCCGCTGACGGTGACCTCCAGCCCGGCCATGCCTTCCGGATTGCCCAGCATCAGATTGCCCAGACGGAACGAACGGTCGTCCATCGGCCCCGATGGCGGCACGCCCACGTCCCACAGGCCAAGCCGTCCCGGCCAGTCCTGCACCGTGGTCGCGGTGCCGCCGCTGGTCACGCGAATGCAGTTCGGCTGATAGTTCACGCTCTCCAGCAGCCGGGTCGATACCTCGCCGCTGCCGAATTTCTCATTGCGGACCACGTCGCGCAGCCAGCGCAGATTCGTCTCGATCCCGTCGATGCGGCTGACGTCCAGCGCGTCCTGCATCGCCGCGATCGCCTCGTCGCGCGTCGGGCGGTGGACGATCAGCTTGGCGATCATCGGATCGTACCAGCTGGTCACCTCATTACCCGCCATGCACCATGTCTCGACGCGGATGTCGGACGGGAAGTCGACCGCGGTCAGCGCGCCGACCGTGGGGCGATAGTCCAGCGCCGGATCCTCGGCATAGAGCCGCACCTGGATCGCATGGCCCTGCGCCGCCGGAGGCTCGCGGTCGAGGAAGGTGAAATCGCCCGCCGCGCCGCGGATCATCCATTGGACGAGGTCGACGCCCATGACTTCCTCGGTCACGCCGTGTTCGACCTGAAGGCGGGTGTTCATCTCGAGGAAGAAGAATTCCTCGCGCTCGGCATCGAACAGGAATTCGACCGTGCCCGCGGACAGGTAACGCGCCGCTTCGCCCAGACGCACAGCCGCGGCGATCAGCTCGGCGCGCTTGGCATCGGACAGGCGAGGGGCGGGGGCTTCCTCGACAACTTTCTGGTTGCGGCGCTGCAAGGAACAATCGCGTTCGCCCAGCGGCATGATGCGGCCTTGGCCGTCGCCGAAGATCTGCACCTCGATATGGCGCGCGCGGCCGATATAGCGTTCGAGGAAGACCCCCGCATCGCCGAAATTGCCCGCGCCAAGCCGCGCGACGACCGCGAAACCGTCGCGCACGGCGGCCTCGTCCTCGCAGATGCGCATGCCGATGCCGCCGCCGCCGGCCGTGGCCTTGAGCATGACCGGAAAGCCGATCTTGCGCGCCGCCTCGACCGCTTCCGCCTCGTCCGTCAGCAGGCCGGTGCCGGGGGCGAGGGGGACGCCGTGTTCCTCCGCCAGAGCGCGGGCGCTGTGCTTCAGGCCGAAGATGTTGATGTTTTCGGGCGTGGGGCCGACGAACACGATGCCGGCGGCCGCGCAGGCCTCGGCAAACTCGGTATTCTCGGCCAGAAAGCCGTAACCGGGATGGATCGCGCCCGCGCCGCTTTCCTTCGCGGCTGCAAGGATCGCGGGAATGTTGAGATAGCTTTCCGCCGCCGGGGCGGGGCCGATGCAGATCGCGCTGTCGGCCTCGGACACATGCAGCGATCCCGCATCCGCCTCGGAATAGACCGCGACCGAGCGAAGCCCCATGCGGCGCAGCGTGCGGATGATCCGGGTGGCGATGGCCCCCCGGTTCGCCACGAGAACGGTGTCAAAGCTCATGCGGTCACGATCATCCGGACAGGAGTGGGGTTGAAGGCGTTGCAGGGATTGTTGATCTGCGGGCAGTTGGACACCACCACGATCACGTCCATCTCGGCGCGCAGGTCGACGGTCAGGCCGGGGGCGGAAATGCCGTCGACGATGCCCAGCGACCCGTCTTCCTCGACCGGGACGTTCATGAAGAAATTGATGTTGGGCACCATGTCGCGCTTGCCCCGGCCTTCGGTGAGGTTAGCCTCCAGGAAATTCTCGACACAGGCGTGCTGCGCCTTGGTGTGGTGGCCGTAACGCAGCGTGTTGGATTCGCACGAACACGCGCCGCCGATGGTGTCGTGATATTCGACCGAGGTGTCGGTGATGGTCATCATCGGCCGCCCCTCGTTCGAGAGCAGCACCGATCCGGTCTTGAGGAACAGGTTCCCCTGCGCCGCGACCGTGTCCTGCGCACTGTAACGCTCGACATCGTCGGCGGCTGAATAGATCAGGAAATCGACGGCCTGATTGCCCTCCACATCCACGACGCGCAGGGTCTGGCCCTTGGCGACATGGTGCAGCCATGGTGCGCGGGCGGGCACGATCTCGTCATGCACGATGCTGCCGGAAAGGCCGGTAGTGGCCGGATCTGTGGTCATGTGTCGGCCCTTTCTCAGCGGCGGTAGTAGTCTTCGACATTCTCGAACGCGCGCAGCCCCTCGGGCGAGGCGTTGCGCGCGGCGTCGTCCTCCGGCGTGACCGGCCCGCGCCATGCGGTGGCGCGCAGGCGGGTGACGCTATAGTCATCGCGCGGATCCATCACGTGCGGGCAATTGGCGATCACGACGATCACGTCCATCTCGGCGCGCAGGATCACGCTGCGGCCAGAATCGAACGGGCCGACCTGCGGAATGATGGTGCCGTCCTTCTCGATCCGCGTGCCCTTGAACAGGTTGACGCAGGGGTGGACGTCGCGGCGCCGCAGCCCGTGCTTGGCCGAACCCAACAGCAAACGGTCGCGCCCGTTGGGAAAGGCCCCGCTGTTGCGGCCCTCGCCATATTTGGCGGTGTTGGTGGCCGCGTTGGAGGTGCCGCAGAACGTGTCATGCGTGCCCGCGTCGTCGTGCACGATGCTCATCAGCACGCGGCCCATGTCGGACAGCAGCAGCTTGTTTTCGCCCAGATAGGCGTTCCACTGGACCTTCACCGTGTCGGCGACGTTCAGCCGCTCGGTCGGCATGTCGGCGTTATAGATCAGCAGCGAGGCGCAGGCATCGCCCTCCAGATCGATCAGCCGCAGCCGCGATCCGCGCGACAGGCGCCGCGTGGCATAGCCGCCCGCCGCGATGGTCTCTTCCCACACCAGATCGTCCGCCGACACGCCCTTGGGCAGATCGTCCGCCACGGGGGGAAGCACCGGCATGGCCTCGGCCTTGGTGCCGGCCATGGCGCGGGCATGGTCGCGCGCCGCCATCGGATCGGCCAGATTGGTCGTCATGCGGTTTCCCTCTTCTTCGCAGCGCCCTTGGCCGCACCCTTGGCGGGCGGCTCTTCGCCTTCCAGCTCGTGCAGAGGCGGCAGCAGGGCGGTGGTGGTGACAAGTTGCAGCTGGTTCACGCCGCGAATGCCGCGCAGCGCGTCGCACAGTTCCTCGAGCCTGTTGGCAGGGCCCTGCACCAGCAGAACTTCCATCGACTGGTCGTCCTCAAGGAAGACATGCTGCGAGGAGATGACTTCCTTCAGGTAATCGGCCTGCGTCTCGGACAATTGCTGCCGCGCCTTGCCGCGATTGCCGCGATAGACCAGCGTCACCGTGCCCGCGAGCATGTCGTCGGGGCGCACGCGCGCCTCATGCTCGGCCAGCGCGTGGCGGATCAGTTCGGCGATCAATTGCGAGCGCGAAGGCAGGCCGCGTTCCTCGACCATCATGTCCAGCTGGCGGAACAGTTCGGCCGGCAGGCTCATGCTCAGGCGGGCAAGATTGGTGGGCTCTGAACTCATGCGAACGGTCTCTCAATTATTATGATTATTGTCAATCGTAATACTGCCCGCTGAAACCTCGGGCTCGGCATCGGCGGCTTTGGGCGTTTCCTTGCGGGTCAGTTCAAGATCGTAGACCGCCGTCGCGCCATAGCGGTGAGGCGCGTGCGGATCGTGCCGCCTTTTGTCGAGCGTCAGCACCCGCGTCCCCAGCGAGAACGCCTCCTTGATGTCGTGGGTGACCATGATCACGGTCAGCCGGTATTCGTTCCAGAGCTGCGTGATCAGCGCATGCATGTCGGTCCGGATGCCGGGATCGAGCGCGCCGAACGGCTCGTCCAGCAGCAATATGCGGGGCCGCTTGATCAGCGCCTGCGCGATGGCAAGCCGCTGCTGCATTCCCCCCGACATCTCGGCCGGATAAAGATGCATGCTGTGGTCCAGCCCGACATGGGCGAGCATCTCTTCCGCCTTCTCCCGCGCGGCGCGTTTCTGCGAACCGAACAGGCGCGAGGAGAAGGGCGCCTGCTTGCATTCCAGCCCGAACATCACATTGCCCAGCGCCGAGAGATGCGGAAACACCGAATAGCGCTGGAATACCACGCCGCGATCCGGCCCGCATTCGCCCGGCAGCGGCACGTCGTCGAGCAGGATCGAGCCGCGCGTGGGCGTTTCCTGCCCCAGTATCACGCGCAGCAGGCTGCTCTTGCCCGCGCCCGACGGGCCGATGATCGACACGAACGAGCCTTCCTCGATATCGAGGGAGACGTTCTCGAGCACGATCTTCTCGCCGTACTCGACCCAGATGTTGCGAAGGCTAAGCAGCGCGCTCAATGGTCGGCTCCATGGGCCCAGGGGAACAGGCGGTTGCTGGCCCAGGTGAGGGCAAGGTCCATAACCACCGCAAGCAGCGCGATCCACGCGACATAGGGCAGGATGATATCCATCGATAGGTAACGCCGGACGAGGAAAATGCGGTAGCCGAGCCCGATGTCGGCGGCGATGGCCTCGGCGGAAATCAGGAACACCCATGCGGGGCCAAGCGACAGGCGCACCGCCTGGATCAGCCGCGGCATGGCCTGCGGCAGGGCGACGCGGATCATCACCTGCCAGCTGCTGGCACCCAGCGTCTGCGCCTTGATGATCTGTTCGCGCGGCAGCGCCCCGATATGGGCGGCGATGTCGCGCATCATGAAGGGCGCGATGCCCACCACGATCAGCGCTACCTTGGCCGTTTCACCCAGCCCGAAGGCGATGAAGAGGATCGGCAGCAGCGCAATCGGCGGGATGACCGCAATGCCCGTCACCAGCGGGCCGAACGTGGCGCGCACCGGCGGCAATATCCCCAGCACCAGCCCGACCAGCAGTGCGGACAGCGTGGAGATCGCAAGCCCGATGCCCAGCCGCGTCAGGCTGGCCAGCGTATCGGCCCAGAACAGATATTCGCCCGAAAGCTGGTCCGGCTCGGTCACCAGCGAGGCCATCGCCTCGATCATGGCGCCGGGCAGGGGGAGGATCTTGTCGGCGGGATTGACCGCGTGCCGCGCCCCCGCGACCGCGAGATAAAGCACGATCAGCAGGATGATCGGGATCGCGCCCAACAGCATCCGGTTGCCGCGCCGCGGCCGGCGATTTACCCAGCGCATCGATCAGAACCCCCGCTTTGGGCGGCTGCGCGCATCGTGCCCGCAGCCGCCCCGATCATTGTGCCCGTCACAGGGCGCCTTCGGCGGCCATCTGCATGTAGGTGTCGTCGAACCTCAGCGTCACATTGTCCGGATCGCCCAGCACGGTGCCGCCGGGGAAGGACATGCCCACCGCATCGGCCGACCGCGCGCCCTGTCCGAACAGGCCCTGCGCAAAGCTGAAGTCGCGCACGCGCGTCATCGTCTCGACCAGGGCGGGCGAACGGGTCGCCTCGACCGCGGCGGCGGGGTCGGCATAGAGATAGGTGGTCGACAGCTGGTCATCGAACACGTCGGGCGTGGTGCCCGCCAGCTTGGCCATCGCCGCACGCGCCTCGCGCCCGGCTTCGCTGTCCTGCTGCATCAGGGCCATCGTTTCGTACCAGATCCCCGCCAGCGCCTTGCCGAGGTTCGGATTGGCCTTCAGCGTCGCGGTATCGACGACCAGCAGATCGATGATCTCGCCCGGAATATCGGCGGAGCTGAACACCAGATTGGTATTCGCCGTGTCCCTCATCGTCGCAAGCTGCGGGTTCCATGCCACCGCCGCGGTGATGTCGGGCGAGGAAAAGGCCCCCGCGATATCGGCATCCGACGTGTTGACGGTATTGACGGCTGTCAACGGCATGCCCTTGGTCTCAAGTCCCCGCGCGAGCAGGTAATGTGAGACCGAAAGCTCGACCAGATAGACGTCGCGGCCCTGGATCGCGGCCAGATCGTTCGAACCCTTCAGCAGGATCCCGTCATTGCCGTTCGAATAATCGCCGACGATGATCGCGGTGGTATCCTTGCCGCCAGCGGCGGGGATGGTCAGCGTATCCATGTTGGTGACGGTTACGCCGTCCAGCTTGCCTGCTGTGTACTGGTTCACCGACTCGACATAGTCGTTCACCTGCACGAAGTTGATTTCGATCCCGTACTTGTCGGCCCATTTCTTCACGATGCCGGCCTGCTGCGCATAGGGCCATGGCATCCATCCGGCATAGATCGACCAGCCGATGTTGAATTCGGTGCGCGGCTCCTGCTGCTCGCTTCCCGAAGGTGAGCAGGCAGCGATCAGCATCGCGCACAGCATCAGTGCAATTTTTCCCGCGTGGCGGACCCCCATGAGCATGATTCGAACTCCTTTCGCGGATGCAGCATTGCGCGAATTGGGCCGCTTGTCCATGAAGAATTATTACTGTTGATATGTTTTGTAATATCCGTAGGATGATCGTCGCGCGCACCGGAATCGCAAGGTTCCGGCGAGGCGCGACGTCTGGGAGGGCGTGCATCTAGGGCTATCGTTCACGGCTGCCTTCGGGCGGCGCATGGGGGGAGTGCGATGCCGCAAAACCAGACCTACCGACCGGAACTGTCCGGCAATCCGCAATCGTCCACCTCGCGCAGCTATCCCAACGGCAATCCGGAATTGCAGTATAACCGCCCCGGCGTGCGCAATACCGACAGTGCGGTGCCGCTGCATCCCGCCGCCCCCGTGATACACGACTATGCCAGCGACGGCCCTGCGCCCGGCAATATCGCCTTTCGCTGGGCATATGGATCGAACGTAGCGGCGAAGAACACCGACCCGCGCGTGCAGGTGATGCAGTATAACGAGGACAGCTTTATCCTGCGCCAGAACATGTGCGTGCATTGGGAAGCGCCGTTCACCTATCTGCTGTTCGGCAACAAGGGCGCGCTGCTGATAGACAATGGCGCAAGCGCCAACCCCGCGCATTACCCGCTGCGCGAGACGGTCGACGCGATCGTCGCACGCTGGGCCAAGGCGAGGGGGCGCACCCGCGTGCCGCTGACTCTGGTGATGACATCGGGCGAAGACCACGCGCAGACCAAGGGCCTTGCCCAGTTCGCGGGCCGCCCCGACACGACCATTGCGCCCACGCCGCTGGCCGCGATGCAGGAATTCCACGGCCTGCTGGGCAAGTGGCCCACCGGCACGTCCAGCATCGATCTGGGCGACCGCGTGATCCAGGTGATCCCGACGCCCGGCACGCACAAGGACGGGCTCAGCTTCTACGATCCCTATTGCGATTTCCTGTTCACCGGAGACCTGCTGTTTCCCGGAAAGATCAATATCGGGAACGACCGCGATTTCGTGGCCTCGCTCGAAAGGCTGAAGGCCTTTGCCGACGCCAATCCCGTCAAATATGTGATGGGCGGCCATATCGACATGATGTTCGTGCCGGGTCAGGCCTATCCGCGCTTCCGCAATTACCGGCCCTATGAACGCGTGCTGGAAATGGAACCGTCCCTGATCGCAGAGGCGCTGCAATATGCACGCGAGGTTCAGGGGAGGGACCTGATGCTGATCCGGCCCGACTTCATCCTGCTGAACGGCGTCAGCCCCGATCAGCGAACCAATGTGTGGCCCGCCGACGTGCCGCAGATCCGCCCGCCGCATCCGTTCTGAACTGGGGGACACATTCATGGACCGCCGCATGTTTCTTGCCTGCAATGCCGTCGCCGCAATCCCGCTGTCGGGCGCGGGCGTGGCCTATGCCCAGTCGCGCGCCGGCAATGGCCCGCCGATCGATTTCACCAGCAACCTGCCCGCCGCCGGCAGCTTTCCCGACAGATGGATCTTCGGGTCGGAATCCTGCATGGATAACACCGACCCGCCGTGGCAGGTGCATTGGTACAACGACCACACCGCGATCCTGCGCCAGAACAAGGCTTACAGCTACGAAGCGCCCTTCGCCCCGCTCTATTTCGGGAACGACCGGATCCTGCTGCTGGACGAGGGTTTCGTGCAGCTGCGCAACGACTGCGACCTGCGCGGCATCGTCGATGCGACTATCGACGAATGGTGCGAGCGCAATGACAAGAACCCCGAACGTATGGAACTGCTGGTCGCGTTCAGCCATCTGCATGCCGACCATTATGCGGCGGTCAACCAGTTCGCCGAACGGCCCAACACCCGCTACATGGGCCTGACGCATGAGGAGATGGTCGGCTTCTGGGGTATGACCAATTTTCCCGAGGAACGCGTGTCGCTCGACCTTGGCGGGCGCGAGATCCTGATCTGGGGGTCGCCCGGCCATGTTGTGTCGGAATTCGCCTATTACGACAGCTACACCCAGATCCTCTATACCGGCGACATGTTCTATCGCGGTCGCTGCTACATCAGTTTCTGGGAGCCGTGGTTCGACAGCATGCAGCGGCTGATCGATTTCGTGGACACCCATCCCGTCACCCATGTGATGGGCTGCCATGTCGAGATCAGCAAGGACGACGAGGACTATCCCTACGGCCTCACCTACCAGCCGAACGAGGCGCCCGTGCAGATGACGGTGCAGCAATTGCGCGACACGTTCGAATTCGCGAAGACGGTCACCGAACCGGGCATCTATTTCACCGGCACGGTCTTCCTATGCAACCAGACGCGCAGCATGACCACCATCGACAAATACCCCTATCGCTACAGCTGAGCCCGCCGGGCCCAACCAAGGAGCATGCGCATGAAGAAGACTGTCGCAGCGGCACTCGCATCGGCCGCCATCCTGTCATCGGTATCGGCAAGTGCATCCGAACTGGTCGAGCAGGAGTTCAGCGTTCCCGGTTTCGCCGACTTCCTCGCGATCGATGGCGACACGGTCTGGACCACCAACGACGGCCGGGTCGAGCAATGGTCGACCGAAGGCAAGCTGGCCGCAACCCCGATGCCGCGCCCCTGCGGGACCATGGCGGTCGGCTATGGATCGCTGTGGGTGGCCAATTGCCCCGACGCCAATCTCTACCGCATCGACCTCGACACCGCCGAGGTGCAGACGATCATCGAAACCGGCATCGCCAATCCAAAGGGCGAAACCAATGTGGTCGAGGGGGCGGGATCGATCTGGGTCCCCAGCGCCGCCACCGGCCAGATCGCGCGCATCGATCCGGCCAGCAACACGGTCATCGCCAGCGTCACGGTCGATCCGGGCACGTTCTACCTCGCCTATGGGTTCGACGCGCTCTGGGCCGTCAGCAGCGATGGGCAGACCCTGCAGAAGATCGATCCCGCCACCAATGAAGTTGTCGGCAAGGTATCGCTGGGCAAGCAGCCGGGCTTCCTCGCCGCAGGCGAAGGCGGGGTGTGGGTGCAGGAACAGGGCGACGGCACCGTCGCAAGGGTCGATCCCGAAACGATGGAGCTGGTCGGCCGGATAAAGGTCGGCGAGAACCTGATCTATGGCGATATCGACGTCGGCGGCGGCGCGGTCTGGCTGCGTACCACCGACGACCAGACTTTCGCCAAGATCGATCCCGCGACCATGCAGGTCGTCACGCGCGCAGGCGCGGCGGCTGGCAGCGGCGCGCTGCGCTATACCGATGCGGGCATCTGGACGTCGGCGCATGACAACCAAACCCTGTCATGGTGGTCCGAACCTGCCGCTGCCGCGGAGGAGTGACCGCACCCCTCAGACCGAAGACAGGAAACACCCGGGCCAATGTCCGGGTGTTTTCGTTTGAGGGTCCGGCGGCTGGGGAGGGGGAAGGATATAATCTTCCCGCGATTCGCCCCGCTAGGCGGGTAATGTTGCAGCATTGCTACTATCGATGCGCCCGAAATGCCCTGTTGCCCCGGTCCCGTATCACACGCAAAACAGCGAAAATCCTTGCGGTGCAGACATTTGTTGCCGGACAACGCAGTTGCAGCATTGCTGATTTAATACGCTTGACGCTTTTGGTAATATCTATACCTTGTCTCTCGTCGCATTAAAGAACGACGCAAAGCCACTGGGCAGAGGAATTTCGACATTGGGCCGTTCGCGGCCCGATAAGGAGGTTTTCTATGCACCAGCCGCAAGATGGCAGCACGCATCGTTCCTCTGCTTCGCAGGCGGATCCCGCCGCGCAGGCAGCATCGGATGCAGCGCCCGGCGCGAAGGTGCGGACGACGATCGTCAACCTGATCCCGCCCTTCACCCTTGCCGCCGTCGTCGCCTTCTGGGGTTTCGCCCCCGACGCCTGGGTAGAGGCACCCTATACGCTCGTCATCGTCGCCGTCGCGATCATGGCGTGGATCCAGGGCCTCGAATTCCTGTTCGAACGGCACGAAGGCTGGCGCATCAACCGCCGCGAATTCGCGACCGACGTCTTCTACACCGTGCTGATGTACACCGTGGTCGGCTGGACCGCGACCAAGATCGCGGACGAGCCGCTGATGGCGCTGAAGGAACGGCTTGGCATCGCCACGCCGTGGCTGATGGAACTGCCCTTCGTGGTGCAGGCGCTGATGGTGATCATGCTGGTCGAATTCGGCCAGTATTGGATGCATCGCCTGATGCACAACGTGTATCCGCTGTGGCTGACCCACGCGCCGCACCACCACGTAACACAGCTCAACGCGCTGAAAGGCGCGGTCGGCAACCCGATCGAGCTGGTGCTGATCAGCCTCAGCGTCGTCGCGCTGTTCGATTTCAGCCTGGCCGCGATCTTCTGCGCGATCAACATGGGCGGCGTCATCTCGGGCTTTGCCCATGCCAATGTCCGGTCGAACCCGCCGCTGTTCTACTCATTCCTGTTCACCACGATCCGGCATCACAGCCTGCATCACACGGCGCTCAGCTATGAGGATACGCGCTGCAACTATGGCAATTCGATCATCGTTTTCGACCGCATCTTCGGCACCTATCGCGACGGCGAATCTGCCATCGTCGGGCAGGACGACCGCAGGCGTCTGTCGATCTACGAACAATTCATGTTTCCCTTCCAGCCCGTGATCGACCGTTTCAAGGCCGGCCGCGACGAAGGCGGGAAGGACAAGTCAACACCCTCGGCGGGTTGAACCCCGCCGGGCCGCAGGAAGAGTACCGGATCGCACAGCCCGGCCAATGGACAGGCGGGCAGCACGGCGGGCACGGGCACAAGCCGCAAAAGCGGCAGCACGGGCGAACGCAAGGTCCTGAAATCGAAGGAATACCAGCTTTGACCCCGCGTCAGGGCGCGGGGAAGTTTTAACCCAATGAGGGGGTAACAGATGAATTATTGCGCGAAACTACGCTTGGGTCTTCTTTCTGCGACAATGCTGACGGGCGGTGCCTTCGCAACCCAGGCGGCCGCGCAGGACGCCATGGATGCGCCGACCGAAACCGCGATGATCGAGGACGAGAACGCGATCATCGTCACCGGCACCCGCCGCAGCACGACCATCCAGGACACGCCCATCAACATCTCGGCCATCGGCGCGGAGGAAATCGCGGCGCAGCGCATGCAGGACGTGCGCGACATCGCCGACTTCACGCCGGGCATGACCGTGCTCGACACCGGTCCGGGATCGACCGGCGACATCGTGCTGCGCGGTCTCAGCGCCAGCGACACCGACGATTTCGGGTCGAACTACAACAGCTCGCTCGGCGTCTACATGGGCGAGGTCCCGCTCTACTTCGACTTCAAGCTGCTCGATCTCGAGCGTGTGGAGACGCTGCTCGGACCGCAGGGCACGCTCTATGGCCTCGGCACGCTGTCGGGTGCGATCCGCTATATCCCCAACCGCCCCAACACCGACGTGATCGAGGGCGAGGTCCACGGCCGCGGCTATGCCATGTCGCACAGCGACGATTTCGGTTATCAGGGCGACTTCACCCTCAACATTCCGATCGTGCGCGACCACATCGCCTTCCGCACGGCGACCGGCTATTATTCCGAAGCCGGCTTCATCGATTATCCGCTCATCGTGCAGGAACCGGGCATCTCGCTGCCGCAGCCCAGCGGCCCCGATGTCGTCAACCGCGAGGATTATGGCGCCAATCTGCGTCGGGCAAAGGATCTCAACTATGAGAAGACCTTCACCAGCCGCAACCAGCTTCTGCTTCAGACCAGCGAGGATCTGAAACTCTTCCTGACCTATGCCTATCAGGAGACGAAGACGGGCGGCGCGCAGGCCAACAGCAATGGCGTGCTGGGCACCGGCCTCTACGAAAACGCCAGCCGCTTCGAAGAGCCGACCACCCGCGAAGCCCATCTGGCGGCCGCGGAAGTCAACGCCAATATCGCCGATATCTTCGACGTTGTCGCGACCGGCGCCTATACCGAGGTCAACACCGAAGCCATCGGCGACGTGACCGACCTGCTGCTCGACCTCGACTATGGCTACGAACTCTATCCCGCTTTCTCGGCCTGGAACGAGTCCGATACCAAGCGCGAGCAGGTCAATGCCGAGATCCGTTTCGTGTCCACCCACGGCGGACCGCTGAGCTGGGTGCTGGGCGGCTTCTACAACGAGAACAAGTACCAGAGCGACTATGCCGAGCGCACGCCCAACCATCCGTGGGGCGATCCGGAAACCAATCCGGAATATCTGGAATATGTCAGCTACATCACCTCGAAGGTGACCGAAAAGGCGATCTTCGGCGAAGCCACCATTCGGCCCATCGATATCTTCCAGATCACCGGCGGAGCGCGCTATTTCGACTATACGTCGGAAATCGCGGGTGCGGCGGCACTGCCGCTGCTGGGCGATCCGCTCAGCCCGTATGACCTGCCGGCCAATGGCGGTGAGGGCGGTCAGGACGGTTGGGTTTGGAAGTTCAACAGCTCGATCGACATCACGCCCGACCTTATGCTCTATGGCACCTACTCCAAGGGCTATCGCATCGGCGGCCCGAACCGGGTGGCGCCTTGCGATCCCAGCATTCCGCAGGACCCGTCCCAGTATGACGGTCCGCAGGTTATCTGCGCACTGCCGAACGAGATCCAGTACGGTCCCGACACGACCAAGAATATCGAGATCGGCATCCGCAGCCAGCTGTTCGACCGGATGCTGACGCTGAACTTCAACGTGTTCAAGATCGACTGGGAAGGTCTGCAGGTCGCATCGGCCACCACCTATGGCGTGACCGGCATCACCGTGAACGCGGGCGCGGCGGAATCGAAGGGCTTTGAAGGATCGTTCCAGTTCCGCCCGATCCCCGAGCTGTCGATTCAGGGCACCTATTCCTACACCGATGCCGAGCTGACCGAGGACGTGGACTCGAACGGCGACGGCGTGGTCGACTCGCTGGACGGCCTTATCCCGGTCAACGATCCTCCGGGCGTCTATCCCAGCTCGCCGATCAAGCTGATCGCGCGTGACGGGGACCGGCTGCCGGGTTCGCCCCGGAACTCGGGCACGCTTGGGGCGACCTATATCATGCCGATGGGCGAGGGCGATATCCGGGCGAACTGGACCGCGGTCTATCGCGGCAATGTCGTCACCCGCCTCGGTTGGGACCGCGCCTATGGCGACAAGCTGCCCAGCTTCGTCACCCACCGCGCCACGATCGGCTATGAAACCGACGTGTTCAGCGTGAACCTGTTCGCGGACAATATCTTCGACAATTACGCCGGGGTGTCGGTCGCCAACGACCGTTCGCGCATCGGCCTGAACGACGGCGTGCAATTACGCTATTACCGCAATGTCGTGCTCAACCCGCGCACCGTGGGTGTCGAGGGCCGTTTCCGCTTCTGATCTGAATGTCGTGGAGGAAGAGGCCGCCTGCCCCAAGGGGTGGGCGGCTTCTTCTTATGCGGAAACGTCGAAGCCCTGCTGCGCCAGCCATGCCCGTACCGGTTCCAGCCCCTCGGCATGGGTGCGCCATTTGCCCACCCCGTCGGCATTGATCGGACGGCGCACTTGCGCCGCACTGGGCGTGGCGACGGCGGCGGTGTTTTCGTGGAACGACAGGCAGGCGGCGTCCCACGTCAGCCCGCAATGATCCAGCAGGCGGCGCGTCTGCCCTTCCTGATCGGCCACCAGCCCTTCGTATGACAGGGACAGCACGCGGCCCGGAAACAGCCGGTCCCACAAGGCCATCAGCCGGTCGAACCGCGCATAGTAACGGGCAGTGTCCATCAGATCGTAGGAATAGGCGTAATAGGCCGACTCGCTGGCGAACAGATTCTTGAAGTTGCTCCACACCGTATCCATCGGATTGCGGCGCAGGCACACGATCCGCGCATGGGGCAGGGCGCGCGCGATGTGGCCGACATAAAGGAAATTGGCCGGCAGCTTGTCGGTAAAGCGCGGCGTTTCGCCCGCGTGATGATGACCCGCCTGCGCCAGATAGGCGCTGCCGATGGCGGCGGGATCGGCCTGCATGCTCTGCCGCACGGTTTCGGGATCGACGATGGTGCGCGACCGCGTGCCCGACAGGCGCTTGACCGCCAGAGGCATCGCCTGAAGCTCGCCCGCCGATGTCACATCGGGATGCGACGACAAGATGCGGTCGACCAGGGTGGTGCCAGTACGCGGCATGCCGACGACGAAGATGGGTGAGGGGTCGGGGTTGCCATCGCCAGCGGGCACCGCGCCCGAAAACGCGGCCTCGATCGCATCGAAAATGGCCGCGTCCTGCGCGAAATCATAGCGCAGCTCGCGCTTCTGCCCGGCATTGGCGGCGGCAAGATGCGCGAACGCCTCGGCGTCGCCGACATCCTCCATCTCCTTGGCCAGCGCATAGCGGATGCGCAATGCGTCGCCGGGCGTCGCGGCCTTGGCCAGCGCAGCCTTCAGCCGGGGGATATGGTTGGAATCCGCACTCTGGCGCGACAATATGGCCAGCGCGTAATGCGCGCGGGCATTGCCCGGATCGGCGGCGATGATCGCCTCGTAATGACGGCGCGCATCCTCGTTCCGCCCGGTAAACCCGCTCGCGGCCGCCAAATTGTAGCGATAGTCGATATTGTCCGGCTCCGCCTCGACCGCGGCGGTGAAGGGCGCGACCGATGCCTCGTGCTCACCCAGGCGGGCCAGCACGCAGCCGATGGTGTCGAGGCTGCGGGCATCCTGCGATTCCAGCGCCAATGCGCGCCGCGCCGCCTCTGCCGCTTCGCCGTCGCGGCGCAGCAGGATCAGCAGTCGGGCAAGCTGAGCAAGATGTTCCGCCTGCGGCCCGCGCTGGACCGCCGCCTGAATCAGCGGCACGGCCTTGGCGACCTGACCCGCTTCGGCGGCGATCATGCCCAGCAGGAAATAGCCCTCGGGCCGATCCGGTTCCGCATCGACCAGCGCTTTCGCGGCCGTGGCGGCAGCCTGCAAGTCGCCGCGCTTCAGCGCCGCGCGTGCCTGCGTTTCGGATGGGTGGATCTGGGGTGTCGCGGCCCGGTTAGCGTCTAGGCCAGCATTCGGGCCAGAATTCGGGGCGGAATTGGGCCGGGAATTCGGGCGTTTGTCGGGCGCGGGATCCATGCCCGTCACCCTATGCAGCAATGTGCCGTCAGGCAAATGCCGCGTCGGGAAATCCGGCGTCCCGGCCCCTGTCGAAAGGGGCCGGGATCAGCCGTATTGCATCAGCGAGCCGACGCCACCCGAACGGGCGTGTCGCTGCGCGCCATGCGCTGTTCGATCTGAAGGCGGATATCCTCCTTCACGGCAGCCTGGCACTGGCGCGCTTCGGCGGCCACGGCGAGGTGCACCTTCGCCAGACCGTTACCGCAGACGGCGCGGGCGGCATCGTCCATGCGAATGGCAAGACGCTGCTGTCCTTCCACGGTCGACAGGTCGAGCCCGTCGAGGCGCAGGGTCGCGGTTTCATCTACGAAAGGATCGCCGGTTGCGGCGGCAGCGGACGTCGCCATGCCGAGCGCGGCTAGTGCCAAAAGGGCCTTCTTCATCATCGTCTCCTGCGAACTGGTTTCAATACCGCTCTCGGGCGGTTCTCATCCGCAATAGACGATCGCGCGGAATCTGGCAAGAATCCACGGAAAAACGTCGGTTTCAGCAGCGACCACCCCTCTTCAGGGACGGAAGCCTATGTTCAATTCAGGCGCAAACCACGCTAATCAAAGCGCATTTCGCGTCACCACTGCGCGCGCACCTCCAGCGAGCCGAGATTGCTTGAATCGCCCAGAACACCGATGGGAAGCGCGACTCGCTCAACCGATTCGGCCTGTTCCTGCGTTTCGTGCAGCGATACTTCGATGCTCCGCGCGCTGGGTGCGGTCCATTCGCGCAGGGTTTCCAGCGGCAAGCTCGCCTTCCAACCCTTGTCACCCTGCACCGGCACCAGCCGTCCGTTGATGCGCACCTGCGCCGACGGATTGGCGCGATATCCGGATACCTGCAGACAGCTGTCCCCGCCGCAGCGTACCAGACGCGTGCTCGTCTCGTCCGAAGCCTGCGCTGGCGCTGCGAGACCCGCCATCGCAAGCGCAGCCAGCGCCACGGCGCGAAACGGAATGCGGACAAGCGGGGCGGCAGGACGGAAAACTATCATGGGCAGATCATATTGCGGGTGCGAAAGGCAACAAGTGTCCATTCTGACACCCCCCCGCCCGGCGCGGACTCCGGTCCGGACCCGTCCGCTAGAACGCCATGAACAGGTTCACGTTGGCGACATGGTCCGAACGGTCCTCGCCATCGCGGAAGACATGCTGGTTGAGATAGCCCGGCACCACGTCGATCCCCTGCGCCACCGGAAAAGACAGCCCGGCGAAATTGCGCCACACCGACAGGCCGCCGCGCTGCACGCTGGTCTCGTTAAGGTCGACGAAGGGCTCGGTATAGGCAACGATCCGGTTGCGCGGCGTCACCGGTACGCGAAGCTGCAGCATGTTCCGCACCCGCCAGCCGGTCCCGCCGCGCTCCTCGAAGAACCGCTGCTCAAGCCGGGTGCGCGAATCCAGCGTGATGCCGTCGCTCTCGATCAGCCGGACGTTCAGCTCCTGGTAGAGCCGGTGCTCGTTCAGCTCGACCGGCCCGACCGGATCGGTCAGCACATAGGCATAACCCACGCCCGCATTGACCTTGTCGTCGAAACGGTAGGCAACCAGCGAACGCAGCAGCAACTGGCCCAGTCGGTCGGCATCATTGGTGAAACGCTCCTGCGCTTCCACCCGGACATAGATGTCCTCCGCCGCATCGATGGTCGCGAACTGGCCCAGCCAGATGTTGAAGTCGTCCTCCGTCGCACTGGCCGGGGCGGCGAAGCCCAAGGCGGCGGAAAATACGGCGGACAGGGCGGCAAGACCGCGGGCGAATTCGTGCTTGAACATCATTGGCAACCTGAAAGAGGCGGGGGAAGGGGCCCTATAGGCAGGGGTCCTGCACCCCGCAATCCCGCCGCCTCCGCATTGCCCATTGGGTCAGATCACCCCCCATCCGCGCAGAGCGCTATAGGCGCTGGTGGCGACCAGCACGATGCTGACGGCGAACAGCAGGACGCGCGGCGGCACGCGCTTGACCAGAACCGCTCCGAAAGGCGCGGCAATGACGCCGCCGATGATCATGCCGACCGCCGCCACCCCGAACGCCGTCAGCCCCAGCGTGGCGATAAAGGACACCGAGATCGCGACCGCCAGCAGGAACTCGGCCGTGTTGACCGTCCCGACCACCTTGACCGGATCGCCGCCCTGCACCAGCAGGTTCGACGTCACCACCGGCCCCCATCCGCCGCCGCCCGCGGCATCGAGGAAGCCGCCGACCATCGCCAGCGGACGCGTCATGCGCGGATCCTCGAACCGGGGTTTCGCCATGCGCACCGCTTTCACGAACAGATAGACGCCCACGCCCGCCAGATAGGCCATGACGAAGGGCTTTGCCGCCGAAGCGTCGATGCTGGTCAAAAGATAGGCGCCGCCGATCCCCCCCAGCACGCCGAACGGCACCAGCCTGCGGAACAGCCCCCAGTCGACATTGCGCTGCCAGATATGGCTCACGCCCGACGCGCCGGTGGTGAACATCTCGACCAAATGGGTGGTGGCAGAGGCCGCGGCAGGCGGCATGCCCATCAGGCTGACCAGCATGGTCTGCGACAGCACGCCGAACGCCATGCCCAGCGCGCCATCGATGATCTGCGCGCCGAACCCGACAAGGATGAAGGGCCAGATATCGGCGAAAGTGAGGGAGATGTCGAACATGAGGAGGTCCTCTCCGTTACGGAAGATCAGAAGACGTGCTGGACGGTCAGGCCATAGGTGCGCGGATCGCCCGGCGTGCCGACGATCAGCCCGGTGTTGCCGCCGGGGACCTGCAATTGTTCGAAGTAGTCCTTGTCGAAGACATTGCGGACCCAGCCGAAGACTTGCAGCCCATTGTCGGCCCGGAACCCAGCGCGCAGATTGATCAGCGCATAGCCATCGACCCATGTGTATTCGGACGGCGTCGGATTGCTGGAAAAGCGCGAGCGGTAATTGCCGTCGACCCCCAGATAGACCGCCCCGTCCAGACCCAGCAGCACCGCCGGCACATTGCCCTCCGCCCCGTATGACAGCGCCCATTTCGACACGCCGGGCAGGCGCTGGCCCGATATGTCGCAATTGGCGGGGCTGATCCCGCCCGGGGTTCCCGGCGCGCTGGGGGCCTGTCCCTCCGCTGCGGTCGTGCCGCCCGACAGCTCGGGCGGGCAGGGCGCATCGGTGAAGCTGCGATAGGTGGCATCGGTGTAGGCCGCGTTCACATAGGCATTGAACCGCGCGCTGGGCCGGACGGAGAAATCGGCCTCCACCCCCTGCGTGCGCACCTTGTCTGCATTGGCCAGATAGCCGCGCAGCACGCCAAGGCTGCCATTGGTCACCAGCGCCTGATAATCCGCAATATCGGTGCGGAAGGCGGCAAGGTTGAGCGTCGCGCGCCGGTCCCAGAAACGCGCCTTCACGCCGATTTCGTAATGGTTCACCGATGCCGGCTCGACCGTGGCGGCGGCAAGGATCGGCTCGCCATTGGCGTCGCTGGGCACGCCGTTGAGGTTCACCCCGCCCGACTTGAAGCTCTTCGCGTAGGTCGCATAGGCGAGGATCTCGTCCGACAGCTCATAGCTGGCGGTCAAATCATAGCTGAAGTTCCAGTCGCTGTAATCGACACCGAACCGCTGCGGCGCCAGCACCGCGCGCTGGGCCACGATGCGCGGGTCGGTGCTGGCGAAAGTGACCGGCTGCCCGTCGCCATTGGTCACGACGGAATCGTAGAAACCGTCCTTGCTGTCGTAATTGACCCGCACGCCGGGCCGCAGCGTTAGCCCCGGCAGAGGCCGCCAGTTTACCTGTCCGTAAATCGCCGCGCTGGTGTTATCGAGCGCGATGCTATTGTCCGCCGTCAGCCCGTCGAGCACCGTCGGATCGGCGCTCAGCGGATTGGACGGATTGATCAGCCATGCGCTGGCGGCGGGACCCTGCCGCTGCGTGCCCTGCGTATCGACGCTCTGGTCGAAATAGAACGCGCCCAAGGTGTAATCCAGCGTGTCGCCCCCGCCGCTCAGGCGAAGCTCCTGCGTGAACTGGTCCTGCTGCGAGGGGTTCTGCGACAAGGTTGTAATCGGCAGGCCGGTAAAGTCGCGGTCGTTCTCGGGCTTCCAGTCCCAGAACCGCCATGCGGTGATCGAGGTCACGGTCCCGATCCCCGTCTCCCACACCGCGCGCAGCGACGCGCCGCCCACCTTGTTCCCGGCATTCAGCGAGGCATCGAGGTCGGTCACCCGGTCGAACGCATCGCCGCTGGGCGCGGCATAATCCTGCGCGGCGGCCAATGCGTCATATTGCCGGTCCAGCGCGCGCTGCGTCTGGCCGGTGCGGACGAACACCGTGCCGCAGCACTCGGGATCCTGCTGCGAATAATCGCCCGCCAGCGTGATCGCCAGATCGTCCGACGGCTCCCACAGCAACTGCGCGCGCAGCCCCAGATTATACTGCTCGTTGATCCAGCGGTCGCTCGTCACATTGCGGATCGTACCGCGCCTCCTGGTCGAGGACAGCGCAAGGCGGGCGGCGACAGTGTCGGACAAGGGCCCCGAAACGGCGGCCTTCGCCTGCCGGAAATCCAGATTGCCGATGCTGATCTCGGCCCGCCCCTCGAAGTCGAAGGTCGGCTGGCGCGTGGTAATATTGATCGCGCCCGCCGTGGTGTTCTTGCCGTAGAGCGTGCCTTGCGGGCCGCGCAGCACCTCGATCCGCTCGACATCGAGGAAGTCGAAGGTGGCCGAGGCAACGCGCGAGAAATAGACGTCGTCGACATAGATGCCCACGCCCTGCTCGATCCCGTCATTGGTCAGGCCGAAGGGCACGCCGATGCCGCGGATGTTGACCGCGGTGTTGCGCGGGTTGCTGCTGTAATATTGCAAAGTCGGGGTCAGCTGCTGAAGCCGCCCCACGTTGAACGATCCCGTGTTGTCGAGATGCTCGCCCCCCACGACCGAGATCGCGATGGGCACGTCCTGCACGGTTTCCCGGCGGCGGCGGGCGGTGACGATGATATCGCCATCGTCCTGCGCGCCGGTCCCGACCGAGGATGGGGATTCGGGCGGATCTGCTGTCGGCGCATCCTGCGCGAAGGCAGGGGCGGCCAGTGCGAAGGCAAATACGCTGCTGGCAAGAAGCCATGGCGCGCGAAGGAATGGTCCGCGGGGGCGGACACGGAACGACGGATGCATGAAATTCCCTTCTCGGTGGGGGACTTCGCATCCGGCGGTCCGGTCTGCTGGGCCTGTTATGTTGGGGGTTGGCCGGACGCCGCGGCCTCGCGCTCAGGCGAAGCGGCGGCGTTCCGTGATGTCGAGCTGCATCAGCCTGCCGTCGTGGACGGTCAGCTGGATGACGCCATAGCGGATCTGTCCCAGCGCATCGGCAATCGCCTGCAGCTGCTCGGACAGGGGGCTGGTTCCGGCATTACGATTTGCGGCATTCTCGGGCACGCCATCGGTCGATTGACGCATGTCCATGGTCTCCAAAATCTCGGCACGGGGGAATCGCCCCGTGACAAAGCAGATATTCTCAACCAATCTTGTTGACAATATGGCGGGTGGCGCAAATTCGCTTTGTGCGGCGAAGGATTTTCTTCGCTAGGCCTTGGCTTGCGGTGCAGCGGCCCCGATATCCTCGTCCCCGACCGGCTGGATCGGATCGGACAGCCGGACCCCGTCCAAGAGTTCGGCGGTCGCGTCGCGAACCTGCAGCATCAGCGCGCGGGTGCGGCAGTCATGCTCTTCAAGGCAGTTCTTGCATTTCTCATGCGCGAACCGGCTGGCGCAGGGGACCAGCGCCAGCGAGCCGCGCATCACGCGGATCAGGTCGCCATAGGTGATGTCGATGGGCGGGATCGACAGGCGATAGCCGCCATCCTTGCCGCGCTGCGATTCGACGATTCCGAAACGGGTCAGTTCCGACAGGATCACCGTCAGGAACTTGGGCGGGATCTTCTGCGCCTCGGCGATTTCCGACAGAGGCACGATGCGCTGGCCGTAATGATCGGCCAGATGCTGCATCGCGCGGATCGCATAGCGGGTCTTCTGGGAAAGCACGCCCGACCCATGCCGCATGGCGCGCCGGCGAACAAGGCGCAGATTCGCGTGAGAGCGCTCCCGCATGCCGTCTCTCGGCGCGTCCCCACATGCGCTTCCCACAGGCTGGCGGGAATGAATTATCGTTGTTCGTGAAATGCTTGCCATCAGCCCACCGCGCCAGATCAGGCCTGTCGGCACGCCCATCGCCGCATCCATATTGCGCAGCGCAATTTCGAATGACATAATCCTGCAATGGACAGGCAATTCTTCTGCCCCCTTCGCGGCCAGGTGGCCGTTCGCCGATCGATCGAGACTCACCTCACCGATTGGTTCAACGAGTGATTCCCGGCCGCGCGGGATAGGCGCGGATCCGGCAGACACTCGTCCATGATTTCTGCCATCTGAAAATCCGGGCCCATCCCCGACCATTCGCCACGTTTCGTTGCGTTCAAAGGTTCGAGGGATCAGACCATGCATAACCATATCCGACGCGGTGCGAGGGGCACCGCGGCTCTGCTGCTGGCAGGCATCGCCACGCCTGTGCTGGCGCAGGCCAATGCCGATATTTCCATCAACGACCCCGCCGCACAGGCGGAGGACGAGAGCGCCATCGTCGTCACCGGCAGCCGCATCCAGGGCCTGCCCACCGACGGCCCCGTCCAGACCCAGACCGTCACGCGCGAGGATATTCTCGACACCGGCGCGGCCACCATTATCGAAGTGCTGCAAGATCTGCCCGTCACCTCGGGCGGCGGCGGCACCTTCTCGACCGCCACTGCGGGCCCGCTGTCCTCCGACACCCCGGTCGGCGCCTCCGCCGTGTCGCTGCGCGGCCTTGGCGCGTCCTCCACGCTGACGCTCATCAACGGCCGCCGCGCGCAGATCAGCGCCTTCGCACGCGGGCAGGAAAGCTTCATCGACGCCAGCTCCATCCCCCTCGCAGCGATCGAGCGGGTCGAGGTGCTCCCCTCGGGCGCCTCGGCGATCTATGGCGCCGACGCGGTCGCGGGCGTGGTCAATTACGTGCTGCGCGAGGATTTCGAAGGGCTCGAACTCTCCGCCAGCTATGGCAATTCGACCAAGGGCACCGACGAGGGGCGCTATAACATCACCGGCGTCGCGGGCACGCGGATCGGCGATCGCAACTCGGTCATGCTGGTGGTCGATTATTTCAAGCGGAACCCGTTCTTCCTGCGCGACCGCGCGATCAGCCGCGAAAGCTTCCGCCCCAGCCAGCAGGGCTTCTACCCCAGCTTCAACGATCTGTTCTTCCAGTTCTTCGACCAGACCGAGGAACCGCAGGACGGCGGCTGCGCGGCGGAGGATTTCGGTTCGGGCAATCTCGGCGAGTTCTGCGAGGTCAACACCAACGCCTATGTCTCCGCGCAGGACAGGATGGAGACCATCGGCGGCCTGTTCACCCACCAGTTCGAGATTTCGGATTCGCTGACCTGGTACAATGACGCGCTCTACAGCCATCTGGAATCGCGCGGCATCAGCTCGCCCGCCAATTTCTCGCGCGCGCCGATCGACCCTGAGAATCCCTTCTGGCCCGACGCGCTGAAGGACGACATCGTTCAGGAAGGCTCGTTCGAAGGCGCCACCGACTTCACCGATTTCTACGGCTTCCCGATCTACGCATGGGGCAAGATCCCGCAGCCGCGCGCGGTCGAGGTCGAATCCGACAGCTATCGCATCACTTCGGGCCTGCGCGGCGATATCGGCAAGGGCTGGAACTTCGACGCGGCCTTCCTGTTCGGCGGGAACGAGCGGACGCAGCGCGGTGTCTCGGGCCTCGCGGTCGCGCAGAACTTCTATGACCTCAATCTCGGCAATATCTGCACCGACGGGTCGCGGGTGGAGCGCTGGGACGTCGATCTCGGACGCCCCGATGCCGAATTCATCGGCGATACATGCGAGGACGCGAGCAGGGAAACCTTGTGGTACAATCCCTTCGGCGGGCAGACCACGCAGGAAGACGGCGTCGCCGAACTGCTCGCGACAGAGGCGGAGCGCAAGGGCAAGTCGCGGCTCTATGCCCTTGACGGCAGCGTCAACGGCACGCTGCTGGACATGCCCGCAGGCCCGCTGAAGGCGGCGTTCGGCGGCGAGTTCCGGCGCGAGACGCTGCGCGACACGCCCGCGGGCATCGCGGTCGCCACCGCCGACAATCCCGAACCGATCCTCGGCTTCTCCTCCACCAGCGCCTTTGCCAAGCGCAACAGCTGGGCGGTCTATGGCGAGTTCTACATTCCGCTGCTCGACACGCTGGACGTGCAGCTGGCAGGCCGCTTCGACGATTTCCAGGGCTTCGGCAGCGACTTCAACCCCAAGATCGCGGCCCGCTGGGAAGCGGCCGACTGGCTGGCGCTGCGCGGCAATTACTCCACCTCGTTCCGCGCGCCCTCGCTGGCGCAAAGCGGGGCGGGCGTGCTGCTCAGCTCCTACCGCGTGGATTGCGAGGCCACGCCCGATGCCTGCGGCGGCGATCCCGACGCCGATGGCGAGGCGCTGCTGTCGGAAGATGTCGGCAATCCCGAACTGGGGGCCGAAAATGCGCGCAGCTTCGGCGGCGGCGTTGTCTTTACGCCGGGCCGCAACATCGAACTGACGCTCGACTACTGGAACATCCGCCACACCGATCTTGTCGGCATCGACGAGGACGATTTCATCCGCCGCGCGCTGTCGGGCGAATTCGCGGTGGCGGGTCCGGGCGAACTGCCCACCGGCACGCCGGGGGTCGAGGTGCAGAACGGCTTCGTCAGCGACGCGCATTTCCAGATCACCAATCTGGGCTTCCAGAAGACCGACGGCCTCGACATCGCCTATACGCAGCAGTTCGACGCGGGATCGGCGGGCAATGTCACGCTCAGCCTCGACGCGACGAAGATCTTCAACTTCGACCGCAAGGCATCCGACGCCAGCCCGCTTGAGGAACTGGCGGGCGATTATTTGTACCCCGACTTCATCGCCAGCGGCCGGGTGCGCTGGCGCAAGGATGCGTGGCGCGCGGCGCTGTCGGGCCAGTACACCAGCGGCTATCGCGACGACCCGTCCGACCGCACGCTGGAAGCGCTGGGCCTGCCGACCGATGCCGAATATGACGTCGACGACTACCTGACGTTCGATTTCAGCATCAGCTATGATTTCGAGGAGAACAGCTTCGTCCAGCTGGCCGTGCGCAATATCTTCGATCAGGATCCCCCGCGCGTGCTGGGATCGTCCGCGAATGTCGATCTGTTCAACCATGATCTGATCGGCCGCTATGCGACATTGCGCGTAACGAAGCGCTTCTAGCACGCGAAAGTCCGCGCCCCGTCCCCGGCGTCCTGCCGCCGGGGGCGGGGCGGGACAAAACGGAGAATTCATGACCGAAGACGCGCAACAGACCGGGCCGGCCACGCGCATATGGCGCATGCCCGATACGCTGGCGATCCTGTTCACGCTGGCCCTGATCGCATGGGCCGCGACCTTACTGTTCACGCCGGGGCAGTTTTCGGTGGCGGGCGATCCGGCGCGCATCGTGCCGGGCAGCTACCAGCCCGCCGCAGGCCCGATGCCTGCCCCTCTGCTGGGCAGCGAGGATCGGACCGGTTTCCTCGATTTCCTGTTCGCGGGGCTTGTGACGGGCGACCGCTATTCGGCGACAGTGGGCCTGATGGCCTTCATCCTCGTGCTGGGCGGGGTGTTCGGCATGATCATGCGCACCGGCGCGGTCGATGCGGCGCTGCAATCCGCGCTTCCCGGCGGTAAGGCGCGCAGCGAGCGGCTGATCGTCTGCCTGTTCCTTGCCTTTTCGCTGGCGGGCGCGGTGTTCGGCCTGTCGGAGGAAGCGATCGCGCTGACTTTGGTGCTGGCCCCGGCGCTTAACCGGGCGGGTTACGATTCCGCGACCGCCGTGCTGGTCTGCTATGGCGCCAGCCAGATCGGTTTCGCCACCAGCTGGATGAACCCGTTCAGCGTCATCATCGCGCAAAGCATCGCGGGCCTGCCGCCCATGTCGGGGCTGGGCCTGCGGATCGCGTTGTGGGCGGTGTTCACGCTGGCGGCCGCGGTCTTCACATGGCGATACGCCCGCGCGGTCAGGCTGGGCCAGCGTCCCCCTATTGGCCTGCAGGCGCGGGGCGATGATGCCGGGGCGGTGGCGGGGTTCTCGGCTGCGCATCTGCTGGTGCTGCTTGTTCTGCTGGCGGGCGTCGCATGGGTGGCGTGGGGCGTCACCATGCGCGGCTATTACCTGCCCGAGATCGCCGCGCAGTTCTTCGCGGTCGGCATCGCGACCGTCGCCATCGCGCGGATCGGGCGCATCGCGGGGATTTCCGAACTGATGGAGGCGTTCCGCGACGGCGCGGCGCAATTGCTGCCCGCCGCGCTGATCGTCGGCGCGGCCAAGGGTATCATGCTGATCCTTGGCGGCGACGATCCGGCCAGCCCCTCGCTGCTCAATGCCCTCCTGAACGGGCTGGGCACGGTGACGGCGGCAGTGCCCGACTGGCTGACCGCATGGGCGATGTATCTGGTGCAGAGCGTGTTCAATTTCTTCGTGGCGTCGGGATCGGGACAGGCGAGCATCACCATGCCGATCATGGCCCCGCTGGCGGACCTGTCGGGGGTCACGCGGCAGACCGCGGTGCTGGCGTTCCAGCTGGGCGACGGCTTCACCAATCTGATCATCCCGACCTCGGCGGCGCTGATGGCCTGCCTTGCCGCGGCGCGGGTCGGCTACGGCGAATGGCTGGCCTTCATCTGGAAACCGGTGCTGGGCCTTGTCGCCATGGCGAGCATCGTGATGCTGCTCGCCCATGCAGGAGGATATTGATGCCGCGCGCGATTTTCACCGCCCTGCTGGCGCTGCTTGCACTGGCCGGTCCCGCGCGAGCGGAAGAGGGCACGCTGGTCATCGTCGGCGGCGGGCTGGAACCCGGCAATGCGGCGGTCCACAAGGCGTTCCTGAACGCTCGACCCGCCGACGCGCCCGCCATCGTCATCATCCCCGCCGCCTCGGGCGAACCGCAAACATCCGCCGACAGCTTCGCCGAGGCGCTGGTCAGCCACGGCGCGAAGGCCAATGACATCGCCGCGATCCGGCTGGCGATGATCGACGATCCCGCGACCGAGGACGTGGACGAAAGCCGATGGGCCGCCAATGCCGCCAGCGCCGAAGAAATCGCCAAGATCTCCAAGGCTGGCGCGATCTGGTTCACCGGCGGCGACCAGTCGCGCATCACCGCTCTGCTGATCGGCGCGGACGGGCGCGAGACACCGATGCTCGCCGCGATCCGCCAGCGCCTGCGTGAAGGCGCGGTCGTCGGCGGCTCCTCAGCAGGCGCCGCGATCATGAGCGATCCGATGATCACGCAGGGCGACACGCTGGCCGCGCTGCTACCGGGCTCGCCGGGCGAGCCAATGGCGCTGGGCCGCGGCCTCGGCTTCGTGACCGGCGCGCTGGTCGACCAGCATTTCGGCCAGCGCGCGCGTCTGGGTCGTCTGACCGCCGCGCTGCTGACGCCGGGACAGCCCCGCCGCATGGGCCTCGGCATCGACGAGGACACCGCGCTCATCCTCCACCCCGGCGCAGCGACGGCTGAGGTCGCGGGCAGCGGCTATGTCACCCTGATCGACGCACGCGCTGCGACGCGGGCAGAGGGCGACCGGTTCGCGGCGGCCAACCTGCTGCTCGGCCTCGCCGCATCCGGCGACGCGATCGACATTGCGACCGGTTCGGTCACCCCGGCGCCGTACAGGAAGCCGACCATCGGCCAGGAATATGCCAATTCCGCGCCAATTAATGGCGGCGGCATGGCTCTGGGCGGTCAGACACTGGCGCAAGTGGCGGGCGAATCCCTGCTCGACAACGCCGCGGCCAATGTCGTCGAACGCCATTCCTTCGCGGGCCGCCACGGCGTGACCTATCGCTTCACCCAGACCGAAACATCGCGCGGCCATTGGGGCAGAGGCCCCGACGGCACGGCGCATTACGCGCTGAGCGGCGTGCGTTTCGACATCGAACCTATCGACATCACAATCACGAAAGCAGGTCGCTGAATGCCCGCATTGCGAAACCACGTCATCGCCCTCCACGGCGGCGCGGGCGTCAATCCCGACCGCGATTATGCGGAGGTGGAGGTCCATCTTGCCGCGCTGATCCGCCGCTGCGAAGCGATGCTGGCAGGCGGCGCAAGCGCGCTCGACACGGTGGAGCACGCGGTGCGCGATCTGGAGGAAAGCGGGCTCTATGTCGCAGGTCGCGGGTCCGCACCCAATGATCAGGGCCAGGTCGAATGCGATGCCGCGATCATGGACGGCGCGCGCATGCAGGCCGGCGGCGTCTGCGCGCTGAGCGGGGTCGCATCCCCCGTCACTGCCGCCCGCGCGGTGCTGGACCGCACGCCTTACGTGCTGCTGGCGGGCGAGGGCGCGCGCGCCTTCGCGGGCGAATGCGGGCTGGCGATGGTCCGCGATCCGGCCGCCCACTACCGCCTGCCTGTCGGCGTGGAGATGGAGGAAACGCAGGCGCTCGATTCCGGGCTGTCGCATGGCACGGTGGGCGCAGTGGCGCTGGATTCCATGGGGCGGCTCGCGGCGGCGACCTCCACCGGCGGCCTGTTCGGCAAGCGCGCGGGGCGCGTGGGCGATACGCCGATCACCGGCATCGGCAACTGGGCCGACGGCGAGGTCGCGGTCAGCTGCACCGGCATCGGCGAAGCCTTCGTCTATGCAGGCGGCGCGCGCGATGTGGCCGCCCGCATGGCTTATGGCGGCGCGTCGCTTGGAGATGCGGGACAGGCCGTGCTCGACGCGGTGGCGCACCATGGCGGTGACGGCGGCATGATCGCGGTGGACAAGGCGGGCAGCGTCATCATGCCGTTCAACTCGCCCGGCATGAAACGCGCCGTCGCGGGATCGGCCATCCCCGATCGGGTCGCCATCCTTTAGCGTTCAGCGAAAGGCGCTGCTGAAGGCGGCGGGATCGCTGACCGGCATGCCGTCGCCGCGGCGCAGGTCCTGTGCGATAATCTCGGCAATGCGCGCCGCCGGGTCTGGCCCGTCCATCCGGATTTCGCCCGAAGCGTCCCAGTCGATCCCGTCGAATGCGGCCATGGTGCGCTGGCGCTGCGCCTCGCGGAAGAACGGCCAGCTTTCGAATGCACGCTCGATCGCGCGGGGCAGGTCGTCACCCGGTTCGATCACCGTGCCAAAGCGCCACATGGCGTAATCGGGATTGTCCCGCCAGTCCGCACCATGCCCGTTGACGAACAGGCAGGGGCGGGGCCGGACCAGATATTCATAGACCTGGCTGCTGACATCCCCGACATAAAGGTCGGCCGCCAGCGTGTAACTCATGTCGCTCGACCGGTCGGAGCCGAGATCGACGATCACGCGGTCCTGCACTTCCAGCGCCAGCCACCGGGCCTTGCGCCTGTCGTTCCACCCGCGCGCCATGCGGACATGCGGCGCGATGACGAGATTGTATTTCCCGCCTGCGCAGACCGTTTCGACCAGCCTGCGCGCCATGGTCTCGCCCGTGCCCATGCGGCGGTCGAAATGCGGGTTATAGAGGATGACCGGCCTGTCGTTCGCGAACAAGGGCGGCCTGCCAAGGCCAAGCTGCATCATCGTGCCCAGCTTCACCGAACCGCCGACGACGCAATCCTCGGGCGCGACACAGCCCTGCACCAGCAGCCGGTCCCGATCCTTGGCCCCCGACACGAACACCTTGTCGAAGAATTCGAAGCGGTTCTCGAACCCCACCGCCCGGTCGCCCGCGCCATGCGGAATATGGAACAGCGGCGGGAAGCGTCCGGGCAGGCGCTTCAGGATCGTGCTTGTCCGTTCGGCGCACAGGATCGCGTCGCAGTCGCGGATCCGGCTGGCATAGGTAAGCAGCATGGCCAGCTTGCGCGCGGCATCGGGCACCATGGCTTTCGTGCGGCGCGGCAGCTTCATGATGACCATGTCGGGCACCGGCCTGCCCAGCGATTCGGCCAGTACGGCAATATTGTGCGCGTCGCCGTGCGAAGGAGTGAACACCAGCACCCGGCAGCCATGCGATTCCGCCAGCTCGAACGCGACCGGCAGGAAATGGGCGAACTGGTGCTGGCCGCCGATGGCCGGCACGTGAATGGTCGGAATATGCGTCATGCGTCCCGAAGATCTGTCCCGCGAACGGGGTAGGATTGCCCGTCGTTACGTCCGAAGCGATGCCGATCCCAGGGGCATGCTGCAGGGCCGGTTATCGGCAAACAAGGCCAGATCGCGAACGCCTTGTCAATTGCCGATGGCGGCTGCGTCGGCCAATGGAATTGCGGGGACGGCGGGCGCCCCGAAATCGGCCTCGCCATGCAAGGCACCGCGCTGTCCGGCCGCTTCGCCGACCAGCAGCAGCGCCGGCCCGTCGCCGATCGCCGTGCGCGCCATCAGCCCCAGCAGGTCCAGCCTGCCGCGAAACACGCGCATGGCCGGAAGGCTGGCATTCTCGACGATGGCGACCGGCGTGCTGCCCGACAAGCCATGCGCGATCAGCTGGCGGGAAATCTCGCCCGCTGCGGCCTTGCCCATGTAGACGGCCAGCGTGGCCCTTGGATCGGCCAGCGCTGCCCAGTCGAGATCAAGCGTTTCGCCCTTCCGCGCATGGGCGGTGACGAACACCAGCTTGCGTGCCAGCCCGCGCAAGGTGAGCGAAAGGCCCAGATCGGCGGCAGCGGCGCTGGCGGCGGTGATGCCGGGGCAGATCCGGACCCCGATTCCCGCGGCGCGGCAGGCGTCGATTTCCTCGGTCGCGCGGGCGAAGATCGCGGGGTCGCCGCCTTTCAGCCGCACCACTCGCCGACCCGCCAGCGCGGCCTCGACGATCAGCGCGTCGATGGTCTTCTGGTCTTTCGAATGGCGTCCGGACCTTTTGCCGACATGCACCCGCTGTACTTCCGCGGGGATCAGGGCCAGCACGCCTTCGCCCACCAGCGCATCGTGGAACACAACGTCGCAGGCGCCCAGCAGCCGCTCCGCCTTGCGGGTCAGCAGGTCGGGATCGCCGGGGCCCGCGCCCACCAGCCAGACTTCGCCGGGCTGGATCGGGGCGCGGGGATCGGGTGTCGTCTTGCGTTCGGTCATCGTCGGCCTCCATCGGGAAACGCGCGCCGCAGCCTTGCGCGGCGCCCCCCAGGGCTTTCACGTCATTCGGCGGCGATCGAGAGATATTCCTCGTCATTCACGATCGCAGGCCGCGCGTTGCGGGCGGGCGATGCCTTGTAATGGGTGGCATAGAGCATGCCGCCCACGAAGGTCAGGCCGCCGACCAGATTGCCGATAACGGTCGGAATCTCGTTCCAGATGAAATAGTCCATCCATGTGAACTCGCCGCCCAGCATGATGCCCGAGGGGAACAGGAACATGTTCACGATCGAATGTTCGAAGCCCAGGTAGAAGAAGACGAGGATCGGCATCCACATCCCCATGATCTTGCCCGGCACCGAACTCGACATCATCGCGGCGACGACCCCGGTCGACACCATCCAGTTGCACATCACGGCCCGGATGAAGAGCGTCAGCATCCCCGCGCTGCCCGCGGCGGCATAACCCAGCGTCCGGCTCTCGCCGATGACGCCGATCTTCTGCCCGATCTCGTTCGGGGCCTGGCTGAAACCGGTGGTGAAGATGATCGCCATGAACACGGCCACCGTCATCGCGCCCGCGAAATTGCCGCAGAACACAAGGCCCCAGTTGCGCAATACGCCGCCGATGGTGACGCCGGGCCGCTTGTCGATCAGTGCCAGCGGGACAAGGGTGAACACGCCCGTCAACAGGTCGAAACCCATCAGATAGAGCATGCAGAAACCCACCGGGAACAGCAGCGCGCCGAGCAGCGGATTGCCGGTGTTGACGGTGATGCTGATCGCGAAAGCCGCGGCAAGGGCAAGGATGGCACCGGCCATATAGGCTCGGACCAGCGTGTCCTTGATGGACATGAAAACCTTGGATTCGCCGGCATCGACCATCTTGGCCGCGAATTCGGCGGGAGCGATATAGGACATATCGAATTCCTTTCTTGAACGAGCGGCCGTTCAGGCCGGATTTTGCAGTTGCAAGTGGATGGCGCCGTCCTCCAGCCGCACCGGATAGGTCGGTACGCTGCCTTCGTCGGCACCTTGGGCCAGCCCGGTTTCAAGGCTCAGCACCCAGTTGTGGAGCGGGCATGTCACGCAGTTTCCGTGCACGATGCCCTGGCTGAGCGGACCCTCGCGATGCGGGCAGCGGTCTTCCATCGCGAAGATGCGGTCATCCTCGGTGCGGAAAACCGCGATAGTTGCCCCGTCGGTCCTGACGCAGCGCGCGCCCTGCCGTGGGATGTCGTCAATCGTGCCCACATGCACCCACCCGGTGTCGGCGATGCGGGCAACCGGCGTCGCGGCGTTCATTCTGCTGGCTCCATGCTGGGTGAGGAGAGATCGGCCATCGGCTTGAACTCGTGCTTGTCCTTGCCCGACACGCGTTCGGACCACGGATCGGTCTGCGAAAAGCGCTGAGAGAACACGAAACGGTCGTAATAGGCGCGGCGGGGGTCCGGATTGTCGAGGATCTGCGCACGGATCGTGTCGTGCCCGACGCGGTCGGCCCATTTGTAGATGCGTTCGAGGTAGAAACCCTGTTCGCGGTACATCTGCATCATGGCGGCGGTGATCTCCATCACCTCCTCCTCGGTCTCGACCGTGGTCAGCTTGGTCGTACCCTGGATGTGGATGCCGGCAGCGCCCGCGTAATGCACTTCGTATCCGCTATCGACGCAGACGATGCCGATGTCCTTGCAGGTCGCCTCGGCGCAATTGCGCGGGCAGCCCGATACGGCCAGCTTCACCTTGTGCGGCGTCCACGATCCCCACAGGAACTTCTCGAGCGCGACGCCGAGGCCGGTCGAATCCTGCGTGCCCATGCGGCACCAGTTCGTGCCGACGCAGGTCTTCACCGTGCGCAGCGACTTGCCATAGGCATGGCCCGATACCATGCCCGCCTTGTTCAGATCGGCCCAGACGCCGGGCAGGTCTTCCTTCTTCACGCCGAGGAGGTCGATGCGCTGGCCGCCGGTGACATGGACGGTGGGGATCGCGAACTTGTCGACCACGTCGGCGATGGCGCGCAGTTCCTGCGAATTGGTCATCCCGCCCCACATGCGCGGGATCACCGAATAGGTGCCGTCCTTCTGGATGTTGGCATGCACCCGCTCGTTGATGAAGCGGCTCTGGTTGTCGTCGACATATTCGCCGGGCCAGTCGGCCAGCAGGTAATAGTTGAGCGCGGGGCGGCACTTGGCGCAGCCGCCGCTGGTGGTCCACTCCAGCTCCTGCATCACCGCGGGGATGGATTTCAGCGCATTCGCCTTGATCAGGCGGCGCACGTCGCCGTGGGGCAGATGGGTGCAGCCGCACATCGCCTTGGGGGCGCTGGCATCGAAGCTGTCGCCCAGCGTCAGCGCCATCAGGCTCTCGACCAGATTGGTGCAGGTGCCACAGGACGCGCTCGCCTTGGTATGGGCGCGCACCTCGTCCAGCGTGGACAGGCCCTTGTCCTTGATCGTGCCGGTAATTGCCCCCTTGCAGATACCGTTGCAGCCGCAGATTTCCGCGTCGTCCGCAAGGTTGGCGACAGCCGCAAGGGGGTCAGAATTTCCCGCGTTCTGGAACGCCTGCCCGAAGATCAGCGTCTCGCGCAACTCGCGCACGCATTCGCCCTTGCGCAGCAGTTCGTTGTACCATCCGCCGTCGGCCACATCGCCATAGAGCACCGCGCCGATGATGCGGTCGTCCTTGACGATCACCCGCTTGTAGGTGCCGCGCGCGGCATCGCGCAGGACCACTTCCTCGCGGTCGTCGCCTTCCGCGAAATCGCCGACGGAATAGAGGTTCACGCCCGTGACCTTCAGCTTGGTCGGCGTTTCGGCGTGGAGGAACCCGTCGACGGGCGCGCCTGCCAGATCGGCGGCAAGGATCTTCGCCATAGTATAGAGCGGCGCGACGAGGCCATAGACGCGCCCGTCCACCTCGACACATTCGCCGATGGCGCTGATCGCCGGATCGCTGGTGCGCAATTGCACGTCGCACACGATGCCGCGATTGACCTCAAGCCCCGCCTCGGCGGCGAGGGCGGTGCTGGGCCGGATGCCGACCGCCATCACGACCATGTCGGCGTCGATCACCGTGCCGTCGTCCAGTTCGACCGCGATCACCCTGTCGTCGCCGTCGCCAAGGATCGCCCTGGTGTTCGCGCCGCAGCGAATGTCGATGCCGCGCCCTTCCAGCTCCTTTTGCAGCAGATAGCCGGCAGCGGTATCCAGCTGGCGTTCCATCAGCGTGGGCATCAGATGGATGACGGTGACCTTCATGCCCTGCATGTGCAGTCCGGCGGCAGCCTCAAGCCCAAGCAGGCCGCCGCCGATCACCACCGCGTTTCCGCGGAACGAGGCATAGCGCTGCATCGCCTCGACATCGTCGAGATCGCGGTAGGCAAGCACGCCTTCCAGCTGATGGCCGGGGACGGGGATGATGAAAGGGCTGGATCCCGTGGCGATGACCAGCCGGTCGTATGGCGCGGTAATGCCGTTCGCCGATGTCACGGTCTTGGACGCGCGATCGATCTCGGTGACGCGCGCGCCGCGGTGCAGGGTGACGTTATGGGTTTCGTACCAGGCATCGTCGTGGATCACGATGTCGTCGAACGATTTCTCGCCCGACAGCACCGGCGACAGCATGATGCGGTCATAGTTCACGCGCGGTTCGGCGTTGAAGATCGTGACGTCGTATCGGCCGGGCGCCTGCTCGAACAGATGCTCCAGCATGCGGCCCGGGGCCATGCCATTTCCGACGATGACGAGTTTCTCAAGTGCCATGAAGGCCCTCCGTGTTCGGCAGCGGTCAGGCTGCGGATTGCTGGGAAGCAGGAACACGGGGGTGCAATGGGCTGACCGCGTTCCCCGATCAGCCGGATATCCGGTTGATCGACCGCGCAGCGCCATTGCTGCTGTTACAGATTGGATCTGGATGATGACAATACCGCTTCGGCGCGGAGAGCCCAAACGGGGCCTGTCATCGATGCATCATTATTACCGCGATTCGCCCATTGCTGCAATGCAAAAAGGCCGAATGACCCAAGCTGCGGTAATTGCGGGCGAAATCGTCACACCCTGCTCGCCAGCGCCTCCTCCTCGACCATGCGAGCGATCAGCGGGCGGCAACTGCCGCAATTGCTGCCGGCGCCGGTCCTTCCCGCGATTTCGTTCAGCGTGCCGCAGCCTTCGCGGATGGCGCATCGCACGTCGTTCTCTCCCACGTCGAGGCACAGGCAGACCAGCTTTCCGCGATCGGGCGCAGGCCGGGCCGGGCGGCCCGCCAGCAATTCGATGGCGCTGGCATCCTCGGCCACGAATTGCCGCGTCACCCAGTCGCGATCGGGCAAGGATCCGCTGCGGGTCAGGTAGAGCACGGCTGCGAGCACGCCGTCCTCTGCGCGCACGGTGATACGGGTCATGCCTTGCGCCTTGTCCGCGGCTTCGGACCTGATGCCTGCGGGCAAAAGCGCGTCGACATCAACGGCGCCCGTTCCGGCCAGCTCGGTCAGCCACCCGCCTTCGACGCGGGCCAGTGCCCAGAACAGGCTGCCGGGCCGCACAGGCTCGCGCGTCACCAGAAAGCCGCGCCAGTCGGGCGTGACGGCGGCAATCGCGGCCGCGACATTCTTGAAGCCGGGCTGGCCCGATACCGGATCGACTGCCGGGTGCATCAGCCTGCCTGTGCGCCCGCTGCCGGTCAGGTCGGTCCAGTGCATCGGCACGAAGATCTCGCCGCCGTGCTGTCCATCGGTCACCGCCACGCGGTAGGCGGCATCGCCCCATGGTGTCGAAACGCGCGCAAAGCCGCCGTCAGTCAGGCCGAAGCGCTGCGCATCGTCAGGCGCGACTTCGACCAGAGGCTCGCGGCGATGGATCGACAGTTTCGGGCTCAGCCCGGTTCGCGTCATCGTGTGCCACTGGTCGCGGTAGCGCCCGGTGTTGAGGCGCAGCGGGAAATCGGGATTGACGGGCGGCGGGGCAGGGGGCTCCACCGCGACGATCCGCGCCTTGCCGTCGGGAAAGGCGAAGCGCCCGCCTGCCGGATGCGCGCCGCCCCAGCGGAACGGCTGCATCGCGTCATACTCCTCGCGGCTGCATCCGGCCCAATCGGTCAGGTCGAACAGCCTTCCGTGCCGAACGCTCAGCCGGGTCATGGCGGCATATTCGGCGAAGATCTCGGCGGGATGGCCGAAGGCAAACGCCGCGCCGTGCCCCAGCCTGTCCGCAATGTCGCACAGGATCCGCCAGTCGGCGCGCGCTTCGCCGGGCGCGGGAAGCAGTGCGCGCTGGCGGCTGATGCGGCGTTCCGAATTGGTGACCGTGCCGTCCTTCTCACCCCAGCCGAGCGCGGGCAGGCGGACGTCGGCCAGCTTGGCCGTGTCGGTCTCGGCGATGACTTCGGACACGACCAGCGTTTCGCAGCGGGCCAGCGCCTCGCGCACGAAGCCCGCGTCGGGCATGGATACGGCGGGATTGGTGCCCATGATCCACAGGAACCTTATGCGCCCGTCGTGCACGGCGCGGAACATCTCCACCGCCTTGCTGCCGGGGCCGGAGCACAGGTTCGGCGCGTTCCAGAACGCGGCGACGGAGGCGCGCTCGTCATCCTCGAAGCCGAGGTGGCAAGCAAGCATATTGGCCAGCCCGCCAACCTCGCGCCCGCCCATCGCATTGGGCTGGCCGGTGATGCTGAACGGGCCGCTGCCCGCGCGATTGATCCGCCCCGTCGCCAGATGAAGATTGATGATCGCATTGCCCTTGTCGGTTCCGCAAACGGACTGGTTCGCCCCCTGGCTGAACAGGGTCACCATGCGGGGATGGTCGGCCACCAGATCGCACAATTGCGCGAAGATTCCGGGATCGAGCCCATGAGCGGCGGCGTCCAGACCGTCGACAAACCCGCCGGGCTGCTCGCAATGTTCGGCCATGTAGCTGCCGTCGAGCAGCCCCCGTTCGCGCATCGCGGCAAGCAGCGCGTTGAACAGCGCCACGTCGCCATCGGGCGCGACCGGCACGTGCAAATCCGCGCGTTCCGCGGTTTCGGTGCGGCGCGGGTCGATCACGACCAGCTTCGTGCCGCGCTGTTCCCGCGCCTGTTCGATGCGCTGCCAGATGACCGGATGGCACCATGCGGTGTTCGACCCGACCAGCAGGATCAGATCGGCGCTGTCGAGGTCCTTATAGCTGCAAGGCACCACGTCTTCACCAAAGGCCCGGTTATGCGCGGCGACCGCGCTGGCCATGCACAGCCGCGAATTGGTGTCGATATTGGCGGTGCCGACAAAGCCCTTCAGCAGCTTGTTGGCGACATAGTAATCCTCGGTCAGCAGCTGGCCGGAGACATAGAACGCGACGCTATCAGGGCCATGTTCGGCAATTGCGGCGCGCATCCGCTGCGCCACCAGCTCCAGCGCTTCGTCCCATTCGGCCTGCTCGTCGCCGATCATCGGATGCAGCAGGCGGCCTTCCAGCCCGGTGGTCTCGCTCAGCCACGTGCCCTTGGAACAGAGCCGCCCGTGATTGGCGGGATGGTCCGGATCGCCCGCCACCTCGATCCGGCGCGGGCCGGTGACGCGCGCGGCAATGCCGCAGCCGACACCGCAATAGGCGCAGGTGGTGCGGATTGCGGTCATGGTCACGTCAACCTTTCCGTCATGCGCACGCAAAAAAGCCGCCACGATCCTGCACCCATCGGGCAGGTTCGGGCGGCACCATTGCCACGCGCGTCGCGATTTGGGGTCGATGCCATGCGGCGAAGCCCGACCATGGGCTCCGCGGCATCGACCCTGCCTCTATAACGCGATTTATGGGACTGCAGCAAGACGCGGCTCCGGATCAGAAGCTGAAACCGGCCTGCAGCCAGAACTTCTCGGTATCGGTGCCGAAATTGGCGGCCTGGTAATTGGCATATTTCGCCAGAACCCCGATCGCGCCCAGCTTGAAACTGATCACCGCATCCCATTCGCTGCCATAATCGATGCCGCCGACATCGCTGTCGAACTGGTGATAGATGATATTGGCGCCCAGCCCCTTCATCATCGCGACATCGCCCAGCTTGATGCTGGCCGTCCCGTAATAGTCCTGCAGGCCGGTGGCGGGCGTGGAGAGGAACAGGTCGGCAAAGCCGTTGAACTTGTGCAGCGTCGCCAGCGGGGTCTGGAACGCGGCCGCGCCGTCGTCGCTGCCCAGCAATTCATATCCGCCCTTAAGCCCGACCGGGCCGATGGCAAAACCGGCCTCGCCGTTGAGGTAATCGGCGTCATAGGACACCGGGTTGTCGCCGTAATCGCTCTGCCGCGCATAGCTGGCGAGGTAATCGAGCTTGAACGTCTCGCCGATGGGAACGGCGCCCATCGCGCGGAACCCATAGCTCTGGCTGGAATAGACAAGCCGGCCCGGCTTCTCTTCGTCATAGTCCAGCAGATAGGCAAAGGCCTTCACCTGCGCGATCTTCACGTCGATCCCGCCGTTCAGCAGGATCATGTCCCCGTCGAAATGCGCATTGGGGCTGTCTATGCCAAAGATCGTGCGCTGCGAGATCGCATAGGTCGCGTCCAGCGCCACCGGCCCGATCTTTCCTTGGGCGCGCACCGCGTCGAAGGTCTGCTCGTTCTGCCGCCAGCCGACATTGCCGACGAAGCGGTGATCGTCATGGATGATGCGCTGGCGCCCGACGGTCAGCGTGCCCGCCTTGCTCTTGTATCCGATCTGCAGGCGGTTGAGCTCGACGTTCTCGGGATCGGGGACGACGGGATAGGGCTCGATCCCGTTGCCGGGAATGGTGTCGTTGTAATTGTCGACGATGGCCAGCGTCGCTTCCGCTTCGCCCAGCACGAAAAAGCCATGGCTGACCAGTTCGGCGCCCGACCGCATGCGGAAGGTCAGCGCGTCGGCGTCCTGCAGCGGCGTATCGGGCTGGCTGACGGTTTCATAGCGCAGCATGCCGTCGACGATCAGGTCCAGCGTGGTGTCGTCCGCGATCTGAACCGGAGCGGCCGCGAACGGACCCGATTGGGCACAGGCCGGCGCGGCGGAGCCCATGGCCGATGCGGCACACAGCAAGGCAAGTTTCTTCTTCATACAAGGCCTCCCTTCCGGGCCAGCGCGGCCCGGTGTCGTCTGGAAAGGGCAGGCTTCGTCGCCCGCCGATGTGGGTGGAAAGCGGGCCCCTCATGCGCCCGCCGGGTGTTCTTCGCCTGCGCTACCGGGCGCCCTTGCCCGGAATCGCGGCGTGAATTCGGTCAATCGGGGCCCGGCCGGATCCTTCCGGTCCGGGCGAAACGGTCAGGCCGCCTTGGCCGAGGGACCGTGATCATATTCGGCCAGGAAGTGCAGTACCTCCTGCCGGTATTGGTAGAACTTCGGATCCTCCAGCAGCGCCTTGCGATCGCGCGGACGCGGCAGGTCGACCTTCAGCACCTTGCCGATGGTGGCATTGGGGCCGTTGGTCATCATCACGACGCGGTCGGCCAGCAGGATCGCCTCGTCCACGTCATGCGTCACCATGATGGCGGTGACCTTAGTGCGGTTCCAAACCTCGACCAGCACGTCCTGAAGGTCCCAGCGCGTCAGGCTGTCGAGCATGCCGAAGGGCTCGTCCAGCAGCAGCAGGCGCGGGCTGAGCGCGAAGGCGCGGGCGATGCCGACACGCTGGCGCATGCCGTTCGACATTTCGGCGGCCATCTTGTCCTTGGCATCGGCCAGCCCGACGCGGTCGAGATAGTAATCCACGATGTCGCGGCGCTCGGCGCGGGCGGCATGCGGATAGACCCGCTCGACCCCCAACGCCACGTTCTGCCGCGCGGTCAGCCACGGCATCAGGCTGGGGGCCTGGAAGACCACCGCCTTGTCCGGTCCCGCCGCGCTGATTTCCCGGTTGTCGAGGACGATGCCGCCCTTCGAAATCTCGTTCAGGCCCGCCGCCATGGTCAGCACGGTCGACTTGCCGCAGCCCGAATGGCCGATCAGCGAGACGAATTCGCCGCGGTTCATGATCAGGTTGAAATCCTCGACCACGGTCAGCGGGCCCTTGGGCGTCGGATACACCTTATCGAGCTTGAAGAATTCCAGATAGCGGTTCTCGACATTGCTCTGCCCCGCCTCGCGATAGGCCTTGGGCGGGGGCGCGAGGTCGAGCGGGATCACGCCGGGCAGTTCGGTCGCGCTTTCGCCGACGCTGGACGAGGCATCGTTCAGCTTTGCCAGATAGTTCACGATGCGCCCGCGCAGGGCCTTGTAGCGGTCGTCGTCGTTCATCGCCTCCCTCTCGCGCGGGCGGGCGATGTCGACGTCGAAGATCTGGCCGATCCTTGCGGCGGGCGCGGGCGTCAGCACGGCCACGCGGTCGGCCAGCAGCAGCGCCTCGTCCACGTCATTGGTGACGAGGATGATGGTGCGCTTCTCCTCCTCGCGGATGCGCTCGATCTCGTCCTGCAGCTTGGCGCGGGTGAGCGCGTCGAGCGCGGAGAGCGGCTCGTCCAGCAGCAGGATCTCTGGCTCCATGGCGAGCGCGCGGGCCACCGACACGCGCTGGCGCATCCCGCCCGAAAGCTGGGCAGGCTTGCGGTCCATCGCATGGCCCAGCCCGACCAGTTCCACCTTCTGTCGGACCAGAGCGGCGCGGTCGGCCTTGCTGCGGTCCTTGTGCACCGCGTCGACCGCCAGCGCGACATTCTGCTGCACCGTCAGCCAGGGAAACAGCGAGTAGGACTGGAACACCAGCCCCCGGTCGCGGTCCGGCCCGTCGATGGCCTTGCCGCGCAGCAGCACCTCGCCGCCGTCCGCCTGAACCAGCCCCGCGACGGTGCTGATCAGCGTGGTCTTGCCCGCCCCAGAAAAGCCCAGGATCGCGATGAATTCGCCTTCCTCGACGTCCAGGTCGATACCGCCCAGCACTTCGGTGACGCCGCCGGTCTTGCCGGTGTAGCTTTTCGTCACGTTCTTCAGCGAAAGGATCGGCTGCATGTCCGCTCTCCTCTTCCGGGCGATCAGATCTGGTGGTTCTTGGAGACGAGCGCCTGAAGGCTCATCATGATGCGGTCGAGGCCGAAGCCGATGAAGCCGATCACGACCACCGCGAACATGATGCGCGCCAGTGACTGCGAGGATCCGTTCTGGAATTCGTCCCACACGAACTTGCCGAGGCCGGGATTCTGCGCCAGCATTTCCGCGGCGATCAGCACCATCCAGCCCACGCCCAGCGACAGCCGCATGCCGGTGAAGATATAGGGCAGGCTGGCCGGCAGGACCAGGCGGCGAAGCTTGGCGAACCAGCCCAGTTTCAGCACGCGGCCCACATTCAGCAGGTCCTTGTCGATGCTAGCAGTGCCGACGGCGGTATTGATCAGCGTCGGCCACAAAGAGCAGAGCATCACCACCAGCGCCGAGATCACGAAGGCCTTGGGAAGGATCGGATCGACGCTGCTGATCGTGGCGCTGATGACCATGGTCACGATGGGCAGCCATGCGAGCGGGCTGACCGGCTTCATGATCTGGATCAGCGGGTTGATCGCCGCGTTGAACAGCGGCGACAGTCCCGCCGCCAGTCCCAGCGGCACCGCGACCAGCGTGGCAAGGCCAAAGCCCAGCGCCACCGTTTTCAGCGAGGTGAAGATCTGGTCGAGGAAAGTCGGCGGGCCCGCATATTCGAAGTCGCGCACCGCCGCCGTGTTGCCTGCCGCCATGGCCTGCGCATTGCGCGCCTCCTGATCGGCATAGAACTGCGCTTCGGTCTCGCGCGCCGCCTGCCATTCGCCGAACAGGCTGACGCCTTGCTCGGCAACTTCGACCGGCCCCGGCAGCGCGCCCAGCGAGGTATCGACTTGCGGAGCAAGCACCGCCCACAGGCCGAGAAAGGCGAGGATGCCCAGCACCGGAGCGACGATGGTCTGGCCCCATTTCGCCATGAAGCCCAACAGCGGCGAGACGGCGCTCCCCCCCGTCTCCGCCGGTGCGGCCACCTTGCCCGCGACCGAGCCTGCCATGGCCTCAGTCGCCGGCTGCGCGGTGCCGTCGTCGAACTTGTCTGCAAATACGGTCGCCATCTGATCGCTCCTGTTCGCGGTCACTGGTTGGTTGCTGGCCGGCAGCTTATTGGCCGGCAGCTTATTGGCCGGTAGCTTATTGGCCCGTCACGCCCGAAGCGGCGACCCGCTGACCCTGCTTCAGGCCGATGGGGAATTTCGCCAGATAGGCATTGGGCTGCGATCCATCGAAGCTGATATTGTCGATGAAGCCGCTCTGTTCGCCCCGGAACCCGTCGGTCTGCGGGATGGAGGCCGCCGGGATCACCCCGTCCGCCACCAGCTTGTTCGCCGCCGCGAGATAAAGGTCGGGACGGTACACCGATTTCGCCTTTTCGATGTACCAGCTGTCGGGATGGTCCTGAGGAATCTGGCCCCAGCGGCGCATCTGCGTCAGATACCAGATCGCGTCCGAGTAATACGGGTAGCCCGCATATTTATCGAAGAAGATGTTGAAGCCCTTGGCATCGCGGGTGTCGCCCTTTTCAAAGGTGAACTTGCCCGTCATCGAGGCCGCGATCACTTCCTCGTCCGCGCCGACATAGTTGGGCTGGGCCAGGATCTTGACCGCCTCGGCCCGGTTCGCGCCATTGTCGGCGTCCAGCCATTGCTGCGCCTTGATGATCGCGCGCAGCATGGCGGCGGTGGTGGCCGGGTTCTGCTCGGCGAAATCCTTGCGGATCGAGAACACCTTTTCCGGATTGTCGTGCCAGATCTCGTCATCGGTGATGACCGGCACGCCGATGCCCTTCTGCACCGCGGCCTGGTTCCACGGCTCGCCGACGCAATAGCCTTCGATCGTGCCTGCCTCCAGCGTGGCGGGCATCTGCGGGGGAGGGGTGACCGACAGCTTCACATCGGCATCGACCGTGCCCGACACGTCGCCATCGGTGTAGTATCCGGGGTTCAGCCCGCCCGCCGCCAGCCAGTAGCGCAGCTCGTAATTATGGGTCGAGACGGGGAAGACCATGCCCATGTTGAAGGGCTTGCCCTGCTGGGCATAGGAATCGACCACCGGCTTCAGGGCCGCTGCGCTGATCGGGTGCCGGATCTTGCCGCCTTCGGTGGGAAGATCCGCCCTGATCTGCGACCAGACCTTGTTCGACAGTGTGATCGCATTGCCGTTGAGGTCGAGACTGAGCGGCGCGATCAGATCGGCCTTGGTGCCATAGCCGATGGTCGCCGCGATCGGCTGTCCCGCCAGCATGTGCGCGCCGTCAAGCTGCCCTCCGATCACCCCGTCGAGCAGGACCTTCCAGTTCGCCTGCGGCTCCAGCGTGACGTTCAGCCCTTCCTCGGCGAAGAACCCCTTTTCCTTGGCGATGGCCAGCGGCGCCATGTCGGTCAGCTTGATGAAACCCAGCTTCAGGTTCGGTTTCTCGGGCTGTCCGTCGACCGAGGTAGCGGCGACCGCTTCGCTCGTGGCCTCGCCGCCGCCGCCGCAGCCGACCAGCGCGACCGAAGCCAGCATGGCCACGACGACGGTGCGCCGCTTCAGTCCCGTATTCTTCCCGTCACATCCGAACATCGCCACTCGATCCCTCTATCGTCGGACAACGCAAAAAAGCCGCCTCGAAACACTTCCGCATGGAAGGTTCGGGCGGCGACATTGCCACGCAATTTCGTAAGTGCAGCGAGGTTCGCTTGGTCACCCGTCCATGGGCGGCGATCCTTGCGCTGTGCCCATTGTCTAGCCGATTCGCGGCGGACCCGTAAAGCGGTTTTTGCACTGCACCATGAATTTTCGATCACGACTGGCTGGCCAGATATTCCTCAAGTTGTTCGGGATCAAAGGTTTTGCCATCGAAAAATGCGTCGAGCTCCATGACCAGATGGCCTTGCTCGGTGCTGGCGCCGATCATGCCCTTGACGGCGCCCTCGACCTTGGAACTTGCGCCGGGCAGGGGCGAATCCGCGCCGCGCAGGGCGCTGCGATAGATGTCGGGCCGGAATACGGCGGCGGCCCTGGCGGCATCGGCGGGGTCGTATTCCATGCGGTCCCACCGGACCATCTGCGTGTAGAGCCATTGCGCCTGGCTGATCCACGGGAAATTGGCCGCCTCGCGGTGCTGGAACATGAAATCGGAATAGTGCACTGCCGGGCCGTCCTGCCGCAGCACCAGCCGGTCAGAGATCGCCCCCAGCACCAGCCGAGGGTCCGATGCAAGATATTCGGGCCGCGCCAGCAATTCGGCATTGGCTTCCCAATTGGCCGGGTCCACGAAATGCTCCCCCGCATGGCGCAGCGCGCGGATCAGCTTTTCGACCGCGTCGCGCCGCTCGTCCAGCACCGGCTGGCGCATGGCGAGCACCTTTTCGACGCCGCGCCGCCAGATCTGCGCGGTCGCTAGTACGATCCGGCCCACGCCGCGGTCCACCGCGACCGAGTTCCACGGCTCACCCACGCAGCTGCCGTCGATCTCGCCGCTGGCCAGCGCGTCGGCGGTGAAGGGCGGGGCGACGGTGACGATCTCAACATCCTCGTCCGGCCTTATTCCGCAGCCTGCCAGCCAATAGCGCAGCATGTAATTGTGACTGGAGTAGCGATGCACCACGCCAAGACGGATCGGGCGGCCCGCATCCCTGCGGGCCAGCGCTTCTTCGCGCAGCCGCGCGCCAAGTTCCCTTGGGTCGCACAGGCTGTCGGTTTCGCCCGGCATCAGCGTATCGGCCAGCACGTTGGACAAGGTCACCGCATTGCCGTTCAGCCCCAGCACGAACGGCGCGACCAGCGGCTGTGCGGGACGACCCCGGCCCAGCGTGGTCGCGATGGCCAGCGGCGCCAGCATATGCGCGACATCGCTGTGCCCATAGAGCAGCCGGTCGAGCACCGTCGCCCAGCTGACATCCCGCACGAAATGCAGGTCCAGCCCCTCCTGCTCGGCAAAGCCGCGTTCCTGCGCTATGATCGGCAGGCACGCGTCGACCAGCGGCAGAAAGCCCACTTTCAGCTGCTGCGTCACAGGCGCGCTCCCCTTTGCATTTCCATCCCCCGTTTCATTTGCCGATCAGCTCGTGCGCGGTGACAAGCGCCTCGGCGATGTCGGCGATCCGCTTGGACGAGGACATCGCCTTGCGCCGCAGTTCGGCATAGGCTTCCGGCTCGGTAATGCCCCGCGTGTCCATCAAGATGCGCTTGGCCTTGTCGATATTGGCGCGTTCGGCCAGCTTGCTGTTCGCCTCGGCAAGGTCTGATTGCAACCGGGCAAAGGCGTTGAAGCGGCGCACCGCCATCTCGATCAGCGGGCGGATGCGATTGGCCGCCAGGCCGTCCACCACATAGGCCGATACGCCCGCGTCGATGCTGGCGGCGATGGAATCGTCGTCCGACTGGTCGACGAACATGGCGATGGGGCGCGACAGGGCGCGGCTGACGGCGAAATATTCCTCCAGCACGTCGCGCGACGGATTGCCGAGGTCCATCAGCACGATCTCGGGGTCGATCTCGGCCATGCGTGCCAGCAGGCCGTGGCGATTGGTGACCACCGAAATCTCGCAATCGGGAAGCTGCGACAGGCCTTCTTCGATGATCGATGCGCGCGAGGCGCTTTCGTCGATGATGGCGATCCGCATACCGCCTTTACTGCACTGCAGCATGATGGCTGGCAAGAGCCTACCGGGCAGTAAGGCCGTTCAGTAAGGCCGTTCAGGCGCCGGTCGCGCCCGGCAGTGCCTCGGCCGGGATATTGGCATGCAATTCCTCCAGCCACGGCGCGGCGGTGGCGTCCGACGGCGCGCGCCAGTCGCCCCGCGGGCTGAGCGCGCCTGCCGACGACACCTTGGGCCCGTTGGGAATGGCGGACCGCTTGAACTGGCTGAACGCGAAGAAACGGCGCAGGAAGGATTCGAGCCAGCGTACTATCACCGGCAGATCATATTCGCGCCGCTCATGCTCGGGAAATTCGAAGGGCCAGCTCCCCTCGGCCGCGTCGCGCCATGCGTGCCAGGCCAGGAACGCCACTTTCGATGGGCGCTGCCCGAAACGCACGATGTGATGCAGGAAGAAATCGTTGAGCTCGTAGGGGCCGATCACGTCTTCGGTGCTCTGGATCTCGCCGTCTTCGCCTTCAGGCACCAGTTCGGGCGAAATCTCGGTGTTCAGGATCGACTGCAGGATGTCGCCGGTCGCATCGTCGAACTGGCGGGTGCGCACGGCCCAGCGGATCAGATATTGGATCAGCGTCTTGGGCACGCCCGCATTGACTGCGTAATGGCTCATCTGGTCGCCCACGCCATAGGTGCACCACCCCAGCGCCAGTTCGGACAGATCGCCCGTGCCGATCACGAAGCCCCGGTGCTGGCCGGCAAGGCGGAACAGATAATCGGTCCTCAGCCCCGCCTGTACGTTTTCGAACACCGTGTCATAGACCGATTCGCCGCCGGCGAAGGGATGGCCGATCTGCTCCAGCATCAGCCGGGCGGAGGGCTTGATGTCCAGCTCCTCCGCCTCGATCCCCAGCGCGTCCATCAGTTTCCATGCGTTCGATTTCGTGCCTGCCGAGGTGCCGAAACCCGGCATCGTATAACCCCGGATCGTGCCGCGCGGCAGACCCAGCCGGTCGCAGACCTTGGCCGCGACGATCAGCGCATGGGTGGAATCGAGCCCGCCCGAAACGCCGATCACCATGCTGTCGCCGCTGGTCGCCTGGAACCGGCGCATCAGCCCGTCGACCTGGATGTTGAACGCCTCGAAACAATCGTCGTCCAGCTTGTTCTGGCGGTTGGGCACAAAGGGGAAGCGGCGCACCGGACGGCGCAATCCCAGATCGCCGGTGGCCGGGCGATGTTCGAAACTGATCGTGCGGAACCGGTTTTCGGGCCGCCCCGCTGCATCGGCGGCATCGCCAAAGGTCTGCAGCCGCAGCCGGTCGCCCGCGATGCGTTCGCAATCGACATCCGCGACGCAGAGTTCCGGCTCCAGCGAGAAACGCTCGCTCTGGCACAGCAGATCGCCCAGCTCATAGATCATGCCCTGCCCGTCCCACGCGAGGTCGGTCGTGCTCTCGCCGTGGCCCGCCGCCGAATAGACATAGGCGGAGGCCGTGCGTGCGCTTTGCGAGCGGCAGAGCATGTGCCGCTCGTCCGCCTTGCCGATGGTGATGTTCGATGCCGAGAGGTTCGCCAGAATGGTCGCGCCCGCCAGCGCGCCCCGGGTCGAGGGCGGATCGGGGGCCCAGAAATCCTCGCAGATCTCGGCAAATACGCTGAAGCCGCGCATATTGTTCGCCGCGAAGATCAGGTCGGTGCCGAAGGGTACGCTTTCGCCGCCGATTGCAATCTGCGCGTCCGCGAAGCCGCGTCCCGCAGCGAACCAGCGCTTCTCATAGAACTCGCGGTAATTGGGCAGAAAGCTCTTGGGCACCGCGCCAAGGATTCGCCCGCGATGAATGGCAATGGCGCAATTATACAGCCGCGCCGCCCGGCGCAGAGGCGCGCCGACCAGCATCAGCGGCGTGAGGTCGGCGCTGGCGGCTGCGATCTCGTCCAGCGCAGCCTCCGCAGCATCGAGAAGGGCGGACTGCATCACCAGATCGTCGAGCGCATAGGACGAGACGCAAAGTTCGGGAAAGACCAGCAGGTCGACGTTCGCGTCATGCGCGCGCCGCGCCTCGGCCAGTACGGCGTCGCGGTTGAAGGCGACATCGGCAGTACGGACACGCGGCGTGGCGGCGGCCACGCGGACGAAGCCATGGATGTGCAGATCGGCGAATTCAGTCGTTTTCGTCACGCTCGTCCTTCTGGCCGTCGATGGCCGCCATCATCATGTCCAAAGCCACGCCCGCAGCCTTGATTCGCACGGGATCGCGCCCGATTGCGCCGAAATGCTCTTCCCGGTGGCCAAGCGGCCCGCCGCGGCGCTGACATGCCAGATGGACCAATCCTTCCACCTTGTCATCGCCGCCGGGGCCATCGTCGCCGGGAGGTCCGGCAAAACCCGTTATGGCAATCGCCACATCCGCATCCGACCGGTCAAGCGCCCCCTCGACCATCGCCTCGGCCACCTCCCGGCTGACCGCGCCGCAATCGTCCACCAGGCGCCTTTCGATCCCCAGCAGTTCGCATTTCGAGGATTTCGAATAAACAACGAAGCCCCGCTCGAACACATGGCTCAGCCCCTCCAGATCGGTGAGGAGCGAGGACAGCAGACCGCCGGTGCAGCTCTCAGCCGCCGCCAGCGAAAGCTCGCGGTCGTGGGCCATGCGGCACAGATCCTTCGCCTTCTTAACCAGCTCGTCGGGCAGGGAATGGCTCATGGGCTACATCCTCTCTTGTCTTTTCCATCACCCGGCCGAGCCCCGATGGCCGGGTGACTCTGCAACCGACCGCTCGTGAAAACTGTTCCGGAACGAAAATCCGGGACGTGCAAATTAGATATTGCAACTGCAACAAACTCGCATTAGCGGCGCTGTGAATTAAATGCGAACCAGTCGCAAGAATCAGGGAGCCGTCATGTTCAGCCGCCGTATCCATCGAAGCGTCCTCCATCTTTCCGCCGCATTGCCGCTTGTGCTGCTGGCCAGTCCCGCGCTGGCGGAAGAGGGTGCCGAAGCGCAGGAGCGCCGGTCCTATCTGCCCGAGGAGATCCTCGTCTCCGCGGCGCTGGACGGCTATGCGATCGACGACGGATCGACCGCGACCAAGACCCCGACGCCGGTCATCGACGTGCCGCAATCCATCTCGGTCGTGACGCGCGACCAGATCGAGGACCAGAACATCCGCCAGCTGAACGATGCGCTGCGCTTCGTCGCGGGCGTGACGCTGGAAACGGGCGAGGGGCACCGCGACGAGGTGTTTATCCGCGGGCAGGAGAGCACCGCCGACTTCTACCTCAATGGCCTCCGCGACGATGCGCAATATTACCGCTCGCTCTATAATATCGAGCGGATCGAGGTGCTGAAGGGCCCCAATGCGCTGATCTTCGGGCGCGGCGGCAGCGGCGGGGCGATCAACCGCGTCAGCAAGATCGCAGACCCCGGCAAGAGCTTTGTCGCGGCTGACGCGACGGTGGACACATTCGGCGCCTTCGCGCTGGGTGCGGACATCAACGCGCCGCTTTCGGCTGCGGCTGCGGCCCGGCTGAACGCGACATATCAGGAATTCGACAACCACCGCGATGCCTATGAAGGGCGCTTCTTCGGTATCAGCCCGACCGTCACGCTCGACGCCGGGCCCGATACGCGCGTCGTGCTGGGCTATAGCTATGACGACGACGAGCGCGTGACCGATCGCGGCGTGCCTTCGCTGAACGGCGGTCCTCTGACCGGCTATGACCGCACATTCTTCGGCGACCGCGACTTCAATGAGGCAAGCGCGCAGGTCCATATCGCCCGCGCCCGCGTCGATCACCAGCTGTCGGATGGGCTCAGCATCAATGTCAGCGGCCAGTTCGCCGATTACGACAAGGTGTATGGCAATATCGTGCCGGGCAGCACCGACGGCGATCTGGTGACCCTGTCGGGCTATCGCGACGCGACCACGCGGCAGAACTGGATCGGGCAGGCCAACCTCGTCTGGCAGGGCGATACCGGCGGAATCGGTCACACCTTCCTCGCAGGGTTCGAGGCGATCGGACAGGACACGACCAATGCGCGCGACACCGTGCGCTTCGGTGCGCCGGATGGCCCGACTTCGGTGCAGGTGCCGCTGGCCGAGGACATCGCGGTTCCTTCGTTTTTCGTGCAGCCGCTGGCGCGCAATCGCGCGTCGGAGCTGACCGTACTGGCCGCCTATGTGCAGGACCAGATTGCCATTGGCGAGCATGTCGAGCTGATCGGCGGGGGGCGTTTCGAAAGCTTCGATCTCGACAGCACCGACCTCGTCAGCGGCACGCCCGCCGCGCGCAAGGACGAGAAATGGAGCCCGCGCTTCGGCATCGTGGTCAAGCCCGAGCAGGCGCTGTCGTTCTATGCCAGCTATTCGGAAAGCTTCCTGCCGCAGGCGGGCGAACAATTCCTGGTCCTCAGCCCCGGTTCGGCGGAACTGGAGCCCGAGAAGTTCGAGAATATCGAGGCGGGCTTCAAATGGGCGCCGCGGCCCGAACTGCTGGTGACCGGCGCGATCTTCCAGCTCGACCGGACCAACGGGCAGACCGCCGATCCGAACGATCCGACGCTGGTCATCCTGACCGGCAAGACCCGCACCAAGGGCGTCGAACTGCAACTGGCGGGCGAAATCGCGCCCAACTGGAACGCCAACATCGGCTATGCCTATCTCGACGGCGAGGTCCGCTCGCGGCTTGGCAGCGTCGAGCCCGGCACGGTGCTGGAGCAGGTGCCCGACCATCACGTAACCGCCTGGACCCGCTATGATTTCAGCGAGCAATTCGGCATCGGCGGGGGCATCGTGCACAGCTCGAGCCAGTATGCCTCGCTCAGCAATGCGGTGACGCTGCCGTCCTATACGCGGGTCGACCTTGCAGGCTATTTCACCGTGAACGAGCGGCTGGCGCTGCAGGTCAATGTCGAGAACCTGTTCGACGAGGATTATTATCCCAGCGCGCATGGCGACAACAACATCCAGCCCGCACGGCCGCTGAATGCATCGGTGACGGCGCGGATGGTCTTCTAGGGGGCGACCGGCTGCTCGACCCAAGGCAGGGCGAGGGCGCGGACATCGACCCGCGCCTTCAGCCGCGCCGCCAGCAGCGCGGTGCCGCTGACCTTGCGCTGGACGAAAAGCAGGTCCGAGGGCGGCACATGCCATGTCGCCCGGTCCGCCGCCACCGCCATGCCCTCGTCGCGCAGGACGGAAACGAACTGCCGGTCGCCGAAATCGAAGGGGCCTTCGCGGGTCATCTCGCCGATCACGATGTCCAGCATCGCGTCGATCCGTTCGCGGTGGCCATGCACCGCGCCGGGGCCGATGAACCCCACCGCCGCCGTCCGCACCGCGTCGCGATTCCCTGCGAAACCGGTGCGAAGCAGGCGGCGATAGGCTTCGGAGGTTTCCATGGCCACGGGCCGCGCGGCCCCGAAATCGAGCAGGACGAGCCGCCCGCTGTCCGGCTGATAGCGGTAATTGGCGAAATTGGGATCGGTTTGCATCACCCCGAATTCGAACAATTCGCGCAGCACCAGCGACATCAGCACCCGCATGACGCTGTTGCGAACGTCCTGCGGCGCGCTCTCCAGCGTCTCGATCGGCTTTCCGGGCAGGAAGCTCATCGCCAGCACGCTGTCGGTGGTGAACTCGCTGTCGAGCGCGGGGACGACGACTTCGGGCGTGTCGGCCAGCAATTGCCCGAACAGCGCCATCTGCTCGCCCTCGCGCCGATAGGCAGTTTCCTCGGCCAGCTGCCGCTTTGCATCCGCCAGCAATGGCGCGATGTCGAGTTCGCGCGGCAGCAGGCCCGACATGCGCAGCAGGGTGGCGACATTGTCGACATCGGCGTCGATGCTTTCACGCACGCCGGGATATTGCACCTTGATCGCCAGCTCTCGCCCGTCATGCGTGACGGCCTTGTGCACCTGCCCGATGGAGGCCGCCGCGATGGGGCGCGCATCGAATTGTCGGAACCGCGTCCGCCAATTCGCGCCCCATTGCGAGGCCAGCACCTTCTGCAGCTGTTGAGGCCGCATGTGATGCGCATTTTCGCGCAGCCGCGCCATGATCTCGGCCAGTTCCGGGGGCAGCATGTCGCCCGCATCCATCGAGATCATCTGCCCCAGCTTCATCGCCGCGCCGCGCAGATGCGACAGCCGGTCGGCGACCTTGGTGACATTGCCGGGAGTCAGCAACATGTCGCGCATGCGAGGGCGCTCCCCATCCGCGATCCGGCGCGCGCCCTCGGCGACCATGCCGCCCGCGACGCCGCCCGCCAGCCGTCCGAACTGGCCCAGCCGCGACAGGCGGCCGCGCGGGACGGTACGGCCCCCGCTGTCCAATTGACCGTCGAAAGGGTTATCGCTCATGACCTCACCAGAACCGGCTGCCGGGCACGCCCTTGAACGGACCGGAATAGCCGCTGGTGATCCAGCCGCCGTAAAAGCCGCCGGGCTGCGGGGTCACAGTTTCGCCATCCACGCTGCATCGGTCGAACGGCGCGGCGTAAAAGGCGACATGATCGCGCAATTTCGCGAAGGCGCGAGTGGGATCGGGATAGCTCCACCCGACGCGGGGCAGCACATTGTCGCCGATCACGACATCCCAATAGACGGCATGGCCCTTCCATTCGCAGAAAGAGCTGCCGTCGGCCTGACGCAGCACGCCTTCGGCAATATCGGCGGGCGGGATGTAATAGCTGGGCGGATGGCTGGTCTCCAGCGTGCGGATCGTGGCGCGGCTGTCGGCGACGATGGTGCCGGCATGTTCGATCACGATATGCGCGGGGGAGGGTTCCGCGATCGCGGGGCGGGGAAACCCCCAGACGCTTTCCTGACCGGGTCCTGTCGGGTCGGGGCGCGGCCTCATGACTTCTGTCCTTCCACGGCGGTCTTGCGCAGGGCCGGACCTCGCCGCGCCAGTTGCTGAAGGCGGGGGCGGATCCGCAGGAACATCCCATAGGCCCGCTCCAGCAGCGCCAGCATCAGCGGATTGCGCGCCAGCAGGCCGAGCGGGCGCAGCAACGGTATCGCGCGCCACATCGCCGCGAAAGCCGCTGCGCCCGACAGCAGCCTGCCATCCTCGCTGGCGTGAAAGCGTGCCAGCAAGTCGGCCCGGTCGATGGGACATTGCATGTCCGCCCCCTCGCTGACGTCGACGAAACGGATCGCGCCGCGCCGGTCGAGGCGGCGCATCAGGGCGATTTCCCGGCGGCAGAGGGGACAGGCGCCGTCGTGCCAGACGATGAGTTCGGACATGTCATCAATATGGGGCGGCGCGCTGCGATGTCACCCGCACCTGCACCATCGGGCAATCGGAGCGGCAACCGGTGATGCGGCGCCATAGCCATGCCGTCCATCAGCCGCTAAGGCCCTGCGATGGCCGAACGCTTCGAACGACACAAACAGCCCTGGCGATCCGACGAGATCCAGAAACTGCACACGCTCGCCAAAAAGGGCATGGGGCTGAAGGCGATCGCCAAGACGCTGACCCGCAGCGAGGAATCGGTCAAACAGCGCGCCAAGCAGGATTCGATTTCCATCGCCAAGCTGCGCTGATCCGGCTGCACCTGCCAAGGGCCTTGCCAATGGGCGTCTTTGGCGGGATTCATCCGGCTGGGCGGACAGCAAGGATGGCACGCATGACCGATCGACCCGAATGGCCCGACATTCCTTTCCAGCCATGGAGGAGACTTGCGCGGCTTTGCACCTGTACACCCAGATCGTCGGCAAATATCGCCTCGCGCATGTGCCGTGGGTCAACCATTCGTGGCACGCGACGCTTTACGTCAACGCCGACGGGTTGACGACTGGGCTGATCCCCGATGGACCGGGCATCACCGTCCAGTTCGACCTGCAGCGCCAGAGGCTGACCATATCCTGCAGCAGGGGAGAAAGCCGCGGCTTCGCGCTGGAGCCGATGTCGGTCGCCGACTTCGATGCCCGGTTCAAGAAGACGGTCGCGGCGGTCGGGGGATCGCCCGAATATCACGGGTCCCCCAACGAACTACCCGAAGTCGTTCCCTTTAAGCAGGACACGGCGCAGCGGCCGTGGGATGCCGATGCGGTGTCGCGCTTTCACCGCGCGTTGGTGCGGATCGACGCGGTGTTCGGCGAATTCCGCACCGCATTCCTGGGCAAGGTCAGCCCCGTCCATCTGTTCTGGGGCAGCTTCGATCTGGCGGTGACGCGCTTTTCCGGCAAGCGCGCGCCGCTGCACCCCGGCGGCATCCCCAACCTGCCCAACGCCGTCACGAGGGAGGCCTATAGCCACGAAGTCAGTTCGGCAGGCTTCTGGCCCGGCGGCGGCGGGATCGAGGAGCAGTGCTTCTATTCGTATGCCTATCCGGCCCCGGACGGCTTCGACGCGCAGAAAGTGATGCCCGAAGCGGCCCGTTTCGACAGCGGCCTCGGCGAGTTCGTCCTGCCCTATGAAGCGGTGCGCACCGCAGCCGATCCGCGGGGTGCGTTGCTCGATTTCCTCCACTCAACTTTCCGCGCCGCAAGTTCGCTGGGGCATTGGGACGAAGGGCTGGTGTGCGAGATCGGCAGGAAAGGCGTACCGCGGCAGGTGGGCTGACCGCAGGGCACGCCGGGGTCACGCCATAGGCGGAACAGGATCAGTTTTCGGCGCGCTCCATCACGCCCTCTATCGACGCCTGCGCGGCGTCGACGACGGCCCGCTCGTCCAGCATCGTCAACCTGCCGCCGCGCTGCAGGATCCGGCCTTCGACCATGGTCATGCGCACATTCGCGGGCTTTGCCGAATAGACGAGGAGGGCGCTGGGGTCGGTGGCGGGAAAACCCATGTTGAGCGCGGAGGGGTCTATCAGGATCATGTCGGCGCGCTTTCCGGGTTCGAGCGAGCCGATCCTGTCCGACATCCCGATCGCTTCCGCGCCGCCCATGGTGGCGAGGCGCAGCACCTCGCGCGGCAGGATCGCCAGCTCGTCGCCGCTGGCTGCAGTCTGCACCATATGGGCGTTTCGCATGACCGCGAACATGTCGGGCGCGCCGCCCAGCGCGCCGTCGATGCCAAGGCCGACGCGGCTTGCCGTACCGGTATAATGGCCAAGCATGGTCAGGCCAAAGCCGATCCGGTGTTCGGTGATAGGCGTCAGCGCGATCGCCGCCCCCGCATTCTCCACCGCGGCAAGGGCGCCCGCATCGGCACCGGTGGCATGGACCAGCAGCATGTCGCGGCCCATCAGTCCGCGTTCGATCAGGAAGGCCAGCTGGTCCGGTCCGCGGTCGCCGCTGATATGGGTCGATACCGGCAGGCCCAGCGCGCGCACCCGTGCAAGCTCTTCCACTGCCAGTGCCGTGACCGCCTCACCCGCGTCGGCGGTGGGCGTGCGCCATCCCAGGCCGAGTTCGACCGGAGCACCCTTCGCCCAGTCCGCCCTGCTGTCATGCAGCCGCGCCAGATGGTCGATATCCAGCGGTTCGCTCGGCGCAAGCCGGTCGTGCCCGGCATAGAGGAAGCGAGCGCGAATGCCGGATTCGACCAGCCCTGCCAAAGCCGCTTCCGCGTCCTGCGGCATGCGGATATTGTCGCAATATTCCAGCGTCGTGGTGATGCCTGCCTGCAAGGCCCCGGCTGCGCCGAACAAGGTGCCGATGCGCATGTCCTCGGCGCGATAGGCAGCCCCCAGCCGCTCGACTAGCGGGAAGTATCGGGTTTCGGCCGAACGCCCGAACAATCCGCGCATCTGCGACAGCCAGATATGGGTGTGCGTATCGACTAAACCGGGCATCAGGATCTGCCCCGCCGCATCGACGATCTCCGCATCCCCGGCGGTCAGTGCCGGCCCGATGGCCGCGATCTCTCCACCCCGGACGAGCACGTCGGCGCGCGGCAGATCGCCGCCCGGACCCATCGTGATGACATAGGCGCCGCGCAACAGGATCGGCCTGTCGCTGCGGGGCTGCGCAAAACTGCGGATTGGCATGGCCGCCATGGCCGAGGCGGCGGCAGCGCCCATGAAGAAACCGCGCCGGTCGACACCGGCCATGCCCTTTGGCGCGCTCATTCGCCGTCTCCTTCGTCCAGCAGCGCCAGCAGTTCCGCTTCGAAGCGGGCAGGGGCCTCGACCTGCGGCGAATGGCCCAGGTCGGGGAAGGTCACGAGCGTCCCCTGCGGCATGAGCGCAGCCGCTTCAGGCGCGAGTTCGGGGATCGGGCGCAAGCTGGCGGCGACATCGGGCGGAGCCTGTCCCTTGCCGAAAGTCGTCGTGTCGAGCATGCCGATCATAAGCGTCACCGGCAGCTCCAGACGGTCCAGATGCTGCGAAACGGGCTGGGTCAGGATCATTTCGCTGGTCTTGGCCTGCGCAAGAGCGACTTCGTCCGAATCTTCGCTTGCGTATTGACCGGCCAGCATCGCCACCCAGCGGTCATAGCGCGGCTGCCACTCGCCGTGGTAATAGGTGTTCAGCTGATATTGCCTGATCGCGGCGAAGTCCTTTTGCCGTTCCTGCTCGAACAGGGCGTCCAGCGGCACATAGGGGACCCCTTCGGCCATCCGGTCGGTCAGGCCAAGCGGATTGATCAGCACCAGCCGGTTTGCCGCATCCGGAAACATCAGCGCAAAATGCATCGCCAGCATGCCGCCAGTCGAATGACCGATGACGACCGCTTCCTCTATCCCGCGCTCTGCCATCAGGGCGTGGGTGAAATGCGCCATCATGGCAAAGCTGTACTGCGCCTCACGCGGCTTGGACGATTTGCAAAAGCCGATCTGGTCGGGGATGAGGACGCGGTACCCGGCACCCAGCAGCGCCTCTGCCGTATCCTCCCACGTCGCACCGCAGAAGTTCTTGCCATGCAGCAACAATGCCGTGCGGCCGGAGGGCTGTTCGGGCTGCACGTCCATATAGGACATCTGCGCCTGCTGCATCCCGATCGTGACCGGGAATTGCCGGACCTCCCACGGATATTCGAACCGCTCCAGATTTGCGCCAAGGGAAGCGGCGGGACCGGCCTGCGCCCCGACCTCCTGCGCCCCCAGCTCCCGCGCCCCGACCTCCGGCGTCCCGGCGAATGCCAGCGCGATGGCGGCTGCGGTGACTAGCGATAGCCGGCCCCCATGTCGTGGTTCGGTCATGTCCTGCTCCTGCCTTCCCTTGGGGAATGCGCGGGGCGGGCAATGGGTTTCAGCCTAGGGGCACTTCGCAGAAATCAGAACCAGAACCGCAGGCCCACGACGTAATTGGTGACGCTGGCATCCTCGCCCTCGGCGCGGGCATAATCTGCGCTGCCGCCCAGTTTCCACTCCTGCTCGATACCCACATAGGGCGCGAACTCGCGGGCGAATTCATAGCGCAGCCGCAGGCCAAGCTCGGCGGAATCGAAACCCGCCCCGATGCCCAGCTCGGGCACGTCCTGCGCCGACAGGTTGATCTCGGCGCGGGGCTGCAGGATCAGGCGCTGGGTGATGCGCTGATCGACTTCCGCCTCGATCCGCGCGGTCAGATCGCCCTTGTTCGACAGGAAGGCTGCGGCGTCGACCTCGAATATATAGGGCGCAAGGCCCTGCACGCCGACGACCGCATGGGTGCGGCCCGGTCCGGTCAGGTCCTGCCTTATGCCGGTCTGCAGATCCCACCAAGGGCCGATCGCATGGCTCCACAGGGCCTGGATTTCGGCGGATTTGGCCTTTTCGCCAAAACTGCCTTCGCCTTCGGACTTGAACCAGACCTTGTCGATGTCGCCGCCGTAATAGCCCTGCACATCCCACAGATAGCCGTCGCTGCCTTCGCGGGCACGATACTCGGCGCGGTCGCCCTGAAACCACAGATAGCGCATGCCGCCATTCTCGATCCGCAGCGCCCGACGCGAGGCGCGCATCGCCTCCGCGCCCCAGATCGCATCGGCAGCACGCGGCGGTCCCGACCCTGCGGCGGGCGGCGGCGGGGCGTCGGGTATGGGAGCGGGCTGCATCGCGCCGTGATCCATTCCCGAATGGTCCATGCCCGAGTGGTCCATCTGAGCGTGATCCATTTCGGGCATGGCGCCGTGATCCATGCCGGAGTGGTCCATGCCTGAATGATCCATGGGTTGGTCCATCGCACCATGATCCATCCCGCCATGATCCATGCCCGAATGTTCGTCATCCGCCCCGTCGGCAGGCTCTGCGGCAGGCGCGCAGGAGCCTTCCGCTACCGGATGCCCCATCGCGCGGTGACGGGCGGCCTCTTCCTCGCATTCGCTCTGCGCGGATTGCGTGGCGGGCATGGCGTGGTCCGAATGGCCCTCCGAATGACCCGAATGATCTTGCGCCATCGCAGGTTGGGCGATGCCCGCCAGCATTACGGCCGTAAGCAGGCGCATCATTGCTCGCCCACCCGTTCGACGTCGGGCTGGCTTCCCTGCGGCGCGACGGTGACGATCTGAAACATCCCCATGTGCATGTGGTAGAGCAGGTGACAGTGGAACGCCCAGTCGCCTTCCTCGTCGGCGGTCAGGTCGAAGCTGGCGCTGCCGCCGGGCTGGACGATCATGGTGTGTTTTTGCGGCTGGCGGTCGGCGGGCGCGCCATTCACCAGTTCGAAGAAATGGCCGTGCAGATGGATCGGATGCGCCATCATCGTGTCGTTGACGAGCTTCACGCGCACCCGCTCGTTATAGGCAAAGCGGATCGGCTCTTCGCTGACGGCAGAGAATTTCCGCCCGTCGAACGACCACATGTAACGTTCCATATTGCCGGTCAGGTGGATCTCCATCTGCCGCGAAGGCTGTCGCAGATCGTCATTGGGGGCGAGCGCGACGAGGTCCTTGTAGGTCAGTACCTTGTGCGGAACGTCGCCAAGCCCGATGCCCGGATCGCCCATGCGATCGACCGGGTTCATCGAGACCATGTCGATCCCCGGCCCCACCGCGACGTCGGGCGGCAGCAGCGAGGTATCGCGCATGTCCATGCCGGACATGTCCATGCTGCCCATATCCATCTCGGCCATCGGCTCGGAGCCGTCTTGCGCGGGCATGGCGTGTCCCATCGCCGCATGATCCATGCCGGCCATGCCGGCCATGTCGCCTTCGCCGTGACTGCCATGGTTCATGCCCATGTCGGCCATCGTCAAAAGGGGCGGATCGCGCAGCGCCGGAACTTCGGCCCGCGCGCCAAGGCGCGAAACCAGCATCGCCAGCGCCATGCCCGAACGATCCATGCTCTCCGCCACGATGGCATGCGCCTCGCCGGTCGGTTCGACCAATATGTCGTATGTTTCCGCCGTGCCGATCTGGAATTCCTCGACTTCCACCGGGCGCACATTCTGCCCGTCGGCGGCGACGACGTGGAACTTCAGCCCCGGAATGCGGATGTTGAAAAAGGTCATCGCGCTGCCGTTGATGATCCGCAGCCGAACACGCTCGCCCGGACGGAACAGATATTCCATCCCCTCTTCCGGCCCGCGGCCATTGGCGAGATAGGTATAGGTCGAACCCGTCACGTCGGCGATGTCGGTCGGCATCATGCGCATCCGTGCCCACATGCGCCGATCCTCGCCCGACAGCGGATAATCGCCGGTCCAGCTGGTCTTCTGGTAGTTGAAGTACTCCTCGCCCTTCTTGAGCTTGTCCATGATCGTATGCGGATGCAGCGGGGTGAACTCGCTCAGCAGCAGGACATGGTCGCGGTCGGCCTGCACCGGATCGGCCCCGGCGGGTTCGACCACGATCGGGCCGTAGTGCCCGGCCTGTTCCTGCAGGCCCGAATGGCTGTGCCACCAATAGGTGCCGCTCTGCCGCAGCGCGGGAATGTCGTAGACGAAGGTTTCCCCGGGCATGATGCCCGGAAAGCTGACCCCCGGCACGCCGTCGTACTGAAAGGGCAGCAGCAGGCCGTGCCAGTGGATCGAGCTGTCGGTCTTCAGTGTGTTGGTGACCGCGATGCGCACCGGCTCCCCCTCGCGCAGGCGCACCAGCGGGCCGGGGACGCTGCCATTGACCGCGACGCCGTGGCCCCGGCGGCCCTGCACGATGCGCGGCCCCTCGGCGATGGTCAGCGCGATGTCGCGGCCCGATACCTCGTCGAAACCGGGGCGGATCGTGCTCCCGTGCGGGCCGCCATGCAGATCGGACCCGCGCGCCCATGCGGGCCATGCCAGCGCACCTGCGCCCAACGCACCCCCCGCGAGCATGCCGCGACGTGAAACCTTCATTCCGGCCATTGAACTTGAAACTCCTTCGACCCTTGTCATATATACCCCCGAGGAGTATTTCAACATACCCCTGAGGGTATAGGTTCCAGTGGAGGTCCGGCCATGCCCGGCAGTGAGGGCACCCGCATCGTCAACCGCCTGCGCCGCATAGAGGGGCAGGTGCGCGGCGTCGCGCAGATGATCGAGGACGATCGCTATTGCATCGACGTGCTCACCCAGATGCAGGCCGTGAAGGCCGCGCTGGGCCGCGCCGAGAGCGAGATCCTGAAACGCCACGCCGCCTGCTGCGTCTCCGAAGCCATCGAAAGCGGCGACGCGGACGAACAGAAGCGCAAGTTCGGCGAGCTTGTCGATCTGTTCGAAAAGGCAAAGCGGTGATCGATGCGCTCCCCAATCTCCCGACATTCGATCTCCCGATTTTCAAGGCAAGGACTGCACGCATGACGACCCGATCGACCAGACCCGCCCGCCGCTCCATCGCCTCGATGGCCGCATTCCTTTTGGCGGCCTGCGCCGGGGCGGCACAGGCGGCGAGTTTCACCATGTACCGCGACCCCAATTGCGGCTGCTGCCTGTCATGGGCGGACCACATGGAACAGGGCGGGAAGCACGAGGTCGAGACTATCGACCATCCCGACATGCGCGCGGTCAAGACGCAGCGCGGCGTGCCGGGCGATCTGCGGTCCTGCCACACGGTGATCGCGGATGGCTATGTGATCGAGGGCCACGTCCCCGCCGCCGATGTCGAACGCCTGCTGGCCGAGCGGCCCGAGGGCGTGACCGGGCTTGCCGTCGCGGGCATGCCGATGGGATCGCCCGGCATGGAGCACGGCGATCATCGCCAGCCCTATCAGGTCATCGCCTTCGGCCCCGCAGGCCGCAGCGTCTGGGCCAGCTATCCGGGGAATGCGTCGTGAGCGCATCGAAAAAGGCGGTCGTCTACCGGATGGTGATGCCCGAGCATGTCTGTCCCTACGGCCTGAAAACGGTCGACCTGCTGCAGCGCGAAGGGTTCGAGGTCGAGGACCACCATCTGACCACGCGCGAGGAAACCGACGCATTCAAGGAGAAGCACGGCGTCAAGACCACGCCGCAGACCTTCATCGGCGGCAAGCGCATCGGCGGCTATGACGATCTGCGCGCCCATTTCGGCAAGTCGGTGCAGAAGGAGGGCGAGACCAGCTACCAGCCGGTCCTCGCCATCTTCGGCGTCGCCTTCCTGCTCGGCCTTGCGATCAGCTGGTACGTGTTCGGCACGATCTTCACCGTGCAGGCAGTCGAATGGTTCGTCAGCCTGTCGATGGCCCTGCTCGCCATTCAAAAGCTGCAGGACGTGCGCAGTTTCTCGACCATGTTCCTGAACTACGACCTGCTGGCGCGGCGCTGGGTGCGATATGGCTTCATCTATCCGTTCGGAGAGGCGCTGGCGGGCATATTGATGGTCGCCCATGCGCTGCCGATCATATCGGTCCCCGTGTCGCTGTTCATCGGCACAATCGGCGCGGTCAGCGTGTTCAAGGCCGTCTATATCGACAAGCGAGAGCTGAAATGCGCCTGCGTCGGCGGCAATTCGAACGTGCCGCTGGGCTTCGTCTCGCTGACCGAGAACCTGTTCATGATCGGCATGGGCCTGTGGATGGGGGCGAAGGCGCTGGGCTGGATCGCGCTGTAATTCCCGAAATCGCTTTCGCGGCCAGCGGTGCCGGCGGGCCCAGTCCCTCGACGTTCCTGATCGAAGGTGACCTTGCCGGGAAACATCCCCGTAACGGGGTGGGCCAGTTGCGACCGGATTCCGTAATCGCACCCCACTAATACGAAGGCCGTAACCCCTCAAACTCCTTGATCAAATGGTAATGAATTTGAATTAATGCATCGGACAAGACGTCTGGGACGAGAGATGACGGGCAAACTGACTTATACGGGACCTCGAGAAGATCGACTGCATTCCGCGACCGTGACGCCGGACGTGACCCGTACAGACCGTTTCTCGTGCTATGATCTTTTCGATACGGTGTTGTTCCGCAAGTTGCTGGATCCAAGCGATGTGTTTCGCCTCGTACATGCGCGGCTCTCCGATCGCTTTCCCGAACTCATGGACGAAATGTCTGAGGATGGCTTCGTCGCCGCCCGCCGCTCGGCCGAAAGGGCGGCGCGCGATGGCAAGAGTGAAACGACCCTTGACGACATCTGGCGTCAGATGGGCTGGCTGATCGGCGATCGACACCATGAAGCGGTGGAAATCGAACTATCCTGCGAAAGGGAAGTCCTGTTTCCCAATGCGCAGATCTGCGGTGAACTGGCAGAGAGGCGTTTGCGCGGAGAGCAGATCGTCTTCATCTCGGACATGTATCTGCCCGAGAGCTTTCTGAAATCCGTCCTGTTCGATCTCAAGATCATGCGGCCCGGCGATCGCCTGTTCGTCTCGTCCACGCATAGCAAGACGAAGCAGCGCGGCGATCTGTTCACGCACGTCATCGCGGAACTGGGCGGCAAGCCGTCCAGCTATTCGATGACCGGAGACAATCGTTCCGCCGATGTGCGGGCGCCGCGCGCCAAGGGTCTGAAGGCCCGGCTTTACAAGGGCCACCGCCTCAGCGCCTATGAGTCGCGGCTGAACCGGTCGCTGGGCGTTCGCCAGCGGTTGAGTTCCACGCTTGTCGGTTCGATCAGGAAGGGGCGGCTTGGGCCGGCTTCGGATAGCAACCGGCTGGTCACCGATTTTCTTGGACCCGCTTCGCTTTTATGGGCCATCTGGGCCATTCGCCGGGCCGAAGAGGAGGGTGTGCAGCGTCTCCACTACATGGCCAGGGATGCATATCTGCCGTTCCTGTGTGCGGACCGGCTCGCCCGCGATGGGCATACGAAGGTGACGGCCAACTACCTGTACGCTTCGCGCTATGGGCTTTACTTCTCGAACATCGAGGACCTGCAAACCGACCTCGAATGGATTTTCCATCAGGCCGAGACGCTTACGCCGAGAAAGCTGGCAAAATATCTGCGTCTGGACCGGTCCGACCTGTCCCCGCCGATGCAGGGTCTGTTTAGCGAATTCGATGCCGATCAGCAGCTCGAAGAGCCGGACTTCGACTTGTTCGTGGCGACCCTCGCCAGCAGTCCCGATGGTGAAAAGGTCCTGTCCGATGCAAGGCGGATGCGAGAAGCCGCGCATTCCTATTTCACCCAGGAAGGGCTGCTGAGCGGGGAAAATTCGGCCTTTGTCGACATCGGATGGCACCTGAACGTGCAGGCCGCGCTGCAGAAGCTGATCCCGGCGCACCGAATGCAGGGGCTTTACCTTTATCTCAGCGATACAAGGCGAAACCCGAGCGAGGCAGGCCGCGCGGATGCCATGATGGAGATGACCGTCGCGCATCCGCGGATCGCGCGCTGTCCGTCGGTTTGGTACAATTCGACGGTGACAGAGCATCTTTTCGGCATGGTTCCAGAGGGGACGTGCAGGGGTTTCGAAACCGATGCGGACGGTCGCGCCAAGCCGATCCTGCAAGAGATCCCCGCCGACGAGATCGCGGCCAAGCAGGATATTTGTTCAGGCGTGAAATGTTTCGCCAGCGAATGGGGGGCGGACTATGCGCACGCCTTTCAATCATCGCAGGACTGTGCGGATGCATTCCGTGCGCTGACCGACGAATATCTCGATCACCCGACACGCGAATCCCTTGCCGTCATCCGGCGCAGCATGCGCTTCTCTACCGAAGCTCTGAATCATGAGAGCCGAGCGTTGGTCAGCCCTTTCCAGTGGAGCGATCTGTTCGGCGCGCTTGCGCTCGTCATGCTCAGGCGAAGAAGCAACGGCTTCGGTTGGCTGTCGGCAAAGTTCTCTCTTGCACCGCCGCCCTTGCGTTTTGGCAACCATATTGTGCGGATGCTCAAACCCTATTTCTAAGGGCGTCCGCACGGGCAGTCGCATCGAGCACATCGATGATCGGGCTGACAGTGCAGTTGAGCAATGGTCCTGACCGGCTCTCTGTTCATCAGATCGATTTGCATTCGAACGAAGTGCTACGCGCTGCTCGGTCGAGCGCTGATCGAGAGCCTGTCCATGATGGGCATGGGTTCGTGAATGGGGCAAGGGCGCCGGGCTGGATGGGGGTGTAGTCGCCGCGATCGGCGGGCGCGCCTCTCCCTCCGGTCATCAAGTCTGGCCTGTTGGCGGCATTTTCATGGCCCATCCCCATCGTGACAACGGACATAGCCGTCATAGCCGATCTCGTCCTCGGCGGCCGGCGATATGACGATCATCCGCATGCCCTGACTGCCGGCATTGCCTTCCTCTTCCAGTGGGCGCAGCGTAACGCTCAGCCCGCCGTCCGCAAAGCGGTTCTCACCAATAGACGGCAGGGGAATAAGCTTGCCGTTCAGTTTGATCGCGCCGTCGCTGCCGGGTCGGTAGAGGAAGGACGGGAACGCCACCTCGGTCATGCCGAAATCGCATCGGCCCTCCATGCCGCCAAGCACGCCAATATCGGCGCTGGTCATGGTCTGGGGCTTGATAATCGCGGTCGCGACATTGGCCAGCGCAGCGCTGGCGCTTTCCACCGGCGCAGCTTTGGGCGGGTGTTCGAGCTGGGCCTCGCGGTCGTTTCCCGGGTCGGTGTTCCGGTTGCATCCCCCACGGTAAAGCGCCAGCGGCAGGGCGAGCATGGCGAGGGCGGGCAGCGCTCTTGCGGGCGTCGTCATGGTGCGGCCTCCTCGGGCAGGCGCCGGGTCGTGCGCACGCCATTGGCTTCGATATCGCGGATCAGATATTTCATCTGCGCGATCTCGCGCCGCTGGGCGACGATGATGTCATGCGCCAGCTTGCGCACGCGCGGATCGCGCAGATGCGCTCGCTCGCTGGTCATGATCGCGATCGAATGGTGCGGGATCATCGCCTGCATGTATTCGGTATCGGTTACCGTGGTCTGGCTGCGCACCAGCCACAAGGCGAGGGCGAAGACCAGCGCGGCCACCCCCAGTATGATCCAGTTCTTGGCCTTGTTGCGGTACATGCCCCACATGAACAGCAGCATGATGACCGCCATTACCGCGCCCATGACAAAGGTCATCCAGAAACGCGTCTCGCTCCAGAATACATGGTCGATGCTATAGGTGTTCAGGTACATCAGGGCGAACATGACGGCTGTCGACGTGCCGATCATTGCCATGAAGCGCCCGTAATTGCCTCCGCCCTTATCGTCTTTCCGGCTCTCCTGCATTACGCATGCCTCCTCCAATTCCTGACTTGGAGCTATGGCCCCGTGCGCAGATCCGGCCAGTCCATTAACTTGATCCGGCAGCAACGGGCGCGGTCCGATCTTTGCTGCGCTGCCTCACAATCTGCCATGTCCCCCTGTCCTAACGCGCCAAAATCGCGGGTCGTTCCGAATGCGCCGGGCTTGCAAATCGGCTAGCTTGCAGGAAAATCCTCTGGGCGCGGCGACAGCGAGGAAAGCATCATAACCGATCATACCGAGTGGCCTTCCATTCCCTTCCAGCCATGGCAGGAGAGCTGCGCCGCATTGCACCTGTACTGCCAGATCGTCGGCAAATATCGCCTCGCGCATACGCCGTCGAACAACCACTCATGGCATGCGACGCTCTATGTGGATGCCGACGGGCTGACCACCGGCCTTGTCCCGGACGGGCGGGGCATCACGGTCCGGTTTGATCTTCAGCGCCAGAAGCTGACAATTGCCTGCGCCAGCGGAGAGAGCCGCGGCTTCGCGCTCGACCCATGTTGGTTGCCGACTTCGATGCAAGGTTCAAGCAGGCGGTCGCTGCGATTGGCGGTTCGCCTCGGTATCATGGATCGCCGAACGAGGTGGTCGATGCCATTCCCTTTGCGCAGGACACCGCGACCAGGCCCTGGGACGGGGCGGCGGTGTCCCGCTTTCACCGGGCGCTGGTTCGGATCGATGCAGTGTTCGGCGAATTCCGCACCGCCTTTCTGGGCAAGGTCAGCCCCGTCCATTTGTTCTGGGGAAGCTTTGATCTGGCGGTCACGCGCTTTTCGGGTAAGCGTGCGCCGCTCCACCCCGGCGGCATTCCGAATCTTCCCGACAGCGTCACGAGAGAGGCCTTTAGTCACGAAGTCAGCTCCGCCGGTTTCTGGCCCGGTGGAGGCGGGATCGCAGAGCCATGCTTCTATTCCTACGCCTATCCGGCGCCCGCCGGGTTCGATCGGCAGGCGGTGACCCCCGGCGCGGCGCGTTTCGATCGGGATCTGGGCGAATTCGTCTTGCCCTATGAAGCGGTCCGCACGGCGCAGGATCCGCGGGAAACCCTGCTGGGTTTCCTCGAATCCACCTTCCGCGCCTCGAGTTCGCTCGCTGGATGGGACGAGCATCTGGTCTGCGCCATCGGGCGAAAAGGGGTTCCGCGCGCCATCGAATGATCCTGCCGTGAACGCGCGGCAGCAAAGCTCAGCGGCGCATCGCCGCCCTATCAGACCTGCGCAGCAGGCTGGACCGGCCAATAGGTCGCGTAACGCTCATGGGCGATCCGGTGATAGGGTATCATGCGGATCGTACTGCCGTCCGCCGCCGGTGCCATGAATTCAAGTGGCCCCGGTCCCGCCGTGACGCGGGCGGCCAGATCTTCGGGATCGCCCGAGATTTGCGGGGGCGTGAAGGGCGTGTCGTTATATTCGCCGAACTTGCGTTCATTGATGACGATGTCAGACCCCGGTGCCAGCCCCTCGCGGCCGAGCGCACCGGCCAGCACCAGTGGACCATATGTAAACGCCACGATATCGGGGGCAGCGGGGGCCAACTCTACCGCGACTTCCATGGCCAGCTGCAATTCGACCGTATCGCCGCTCTGCCATGTGCGCTTCAATTCGATGAAGCTGCCGGGCGCAGAGGAACGCGCCGCTTCCGCGCCATTAACCAGCACTAAGGCATTCTCGCTCCAGCCCGGATGACGCAGCTTTAGCGCCAGTTCGGCCGGCTGCTCCAGCGTCCAGCGAAACATGGTGCGCGGCTGTTCGGGAAAACGAGTGATCTGAGTCAGCCGCGCGCCCTTGTCCCGCCACTGGACCGACGATGGCACGAACAGGTTGACGTAGAGCGCGTCGTCGCTCCGAAAATAGATGGAGTCGCGATATTTGACGTGATTTTCCATCCCCGTACCGGTGCAACACCAGAAGGAATCCTCAGGCGTGTGGTACAGTTTCATGTAACCGGGCCGCGCGCCCTGGAAGTAGGTCGCCATCCCGCTGTCCGGATCCTGCGAGGCAAGGATTCCGTTGAACAGGCTACGTTCGTAGAAATCGGCGTAGAGCGCTTGCGGATCTTCCATGAACAGGCCGCGGGTCAGCTTGAGCATGTTGTGATGGCAGCAGGTCTCGGACGCCTTGGCCGAGAAGACATGTTCGGCGAAATCGGCCATCGGGAAAAAATGCTCGACGTCCCCATGCCCACCCGTGGCGAAGGACCGGGTCAATGCCACGGTACGCCAGAAAAACTGCGCCGCTTCGCGGTATTCCGGCTTGCCGGTGGCTTCCCAGACACGTTGATATCCGATGATCTTGGGGATCTGCGTATTGGCGTGCAATCCGTCGAGATAGTCGCGCCCCTCTGCCAGAGGGCGCAGGATCGCCTTTTGCGCGAAATTCTCGCCCGTTGTCCGGTAATCCTCGTTGCCGGTCATGTCGAACAGGTCGATCATCACCTCGCTCATGCCGCCATGTTCGGTTTCCAGCATGGTTTCGAATTCGGCATGGCCCAGCGGGCGAGTGGCAACGACCACCCAGTCGGCAAAGCGCAGCAGGACCTTGCGCGACATGGCGCTGTCGGCCAGCTGTGCCGCGTCGCGAAGCCCGGCGAGGATTTTGTGCAGCGTGTACCACGGCACGCCGGTAATCGGCTCGCCGCGCAAATGCGCCGCGACCAAACCGGCGCCGCTGGGGAATGCGCAAACCAGCCCGCTATTGGCGGCGTCCTGACACGCGTTCAGCTCCGACGCGATATAGTCGATCCTGCGCTTGAACTCTGCCCTGCCGGTCGAACGATAGGCCAGCGAGCAGGCCGAGAGATAATGACCTAGCGTATGGCCATGGCAATGAATATCCGCCCAGGTTGGTTCGGATTCCCAGCCGCCATAGACCGGCGCCTTCGGCTGCAGCCCCGCGTTCACACGGAAATTATGCAGCATGCGATCGGGATCGAGCGACATCAGATAGGACTCGGTCATGCGCTGCGCGTGAAGGAAGGGACCTTCGCCAAGCGTGACGTCCGCAAGGTCGAAGGGCCGAAGGCGGGCGGGGCGGGGATTGCCTTGCAGCGATCCTGCATGGGCTGCCGTGATAAATGGCGATCCGGCCATAAGCGCAAAAGTGCCGGAGCTTGCCAGAAAAGAACGCCTTGAAGAGGCCATCTGCCGCGTCATGCCCATGGTTCAATCTCTCCTGCTCTGTATGATTAGTAGGAGTACATGCGGGGGAGAACTAGTTTGATCAACCCGGTTTCGGGCCCGGACGGAAGAAATGGCCTCTAAGGTTGGAACGCTGTCGCTTGTCCGGGTATTTCCTTGCCGTGGCCCGCCTCGGTGACGATTATGCTATGAGGCGCGCAATCGCTGGGAAGGTCCGGCAACCGCGACGAAGATACGAACTGTGACGAGACATGCTAGCCGCTGGGCGGCAGATGGGGACGAAGCGATGACAGGATATTCGATCAACAGGCGGCGGGCGATGGCGGCCGGCAGCGCGGCAGCAGCATCGGTGATGCTGGCGGGGCGGGCGCTCGGACAATCGGGCGGCGTCCGCGCCGAGGGTCACCCCATGCCGGGCGGCGTCGAACTTCCGGACACCCCTCCGCGCCCGAAACGGGCCGATAGCGTGGGCTATGCCATCGTCGGTCTTGGCGGATATGCGCTGAACCAGATGATGCCGCGGTTCGAACGGGCGGAGCGGGCGCATATCGCGGCGCTGGTATCCGGCAATCCCGACAAGCTGAACAAGGTGGGGGACGCCTATGGCGTTCCGGCAGGCTCGCGCTATTCCTACGACAATTTCGCCGAAATCGCGTCGAACGAAAGCGTGGATGCCGTCTATATCGTGCTTCCCAGCGGACTGCATGCCGAGTGGACGGAGAAAGCCTTTGCCGCCGGCAAGCACGTGCTTTGCGAAAAGCCGATGGCGCTGTCCAGCGCCGAATGCGAGCGGATGATCGCCGCCGCGCAGCGCGCGAACCGCAGGCTGATGATCGCCTATCGCTGTCATTTCGAGCCTTACAACATGCAGGCCATGGAACTGATGGATCAGGATGCCGTGGGCACGCTGCGGATGATCCGTGGCGAGCAGTCCTATCGCATGGGTCCCACCCCCCCCGCCGAGAACTGGCGCGTGAACCGTGCGCTCGGGGGCAGGGGTCCGCTGGAGGATTACGGGATCTATGGGCTGCAGGCCGCGCTCTACCTGTCGGGCGAAATGCCGGAAAGCGTGGCCGCGGCCAGCTATCAGCCGGCGGGCGACCCGCGCTTTGCGGAGATCGCCGCCCATGTCGCCTCGCAATTGCGCTTTCCGTCCGGCGCGGTCGCGCAGCTGGCCACGTCCTACGATTCGGCCGGGATCAATGAAGTCGACGCGCGCGGCACCACCGGCGCACTGCTGATGCAGCCCGCGACGGGCTATTCGGGCAATAACATGGTGCTGGAGATGGGCAGGGAAAGCCGCGAATTCACCCCGGGCGATTCGACCGTTCAGTTCGCGCGCCAGCTCGACCATCTGGCGGACGCCATCCGCGACGGGTCGGACATCCGCACGCCGGGCGAAATGGGCCTGCGGGACGTGCGCCTGATGGAAGCGATCTATGCCGCCGCCGAGAGCCGCCGCACCATCATGCTCAATCCCGACGGTACAATGAGGAGCTGAGGGAGCGCGTCCGCACACGCAATCATCGCGAAGGATGGCTAAAACGGTCGCGCCTGCGTTATGGGGACGTATGGCCGATCGTTCGAAAGTTCTTCTGCAATATCTGCTGCCCAAACGGCGCCTTACCCAACTCGCCGGCCGCGTCGCCGGTGCCCGGGGCGGATCCATGACATTGCGGCTGATCCGCTGGTTCGTCCGCAGATATGGCGTCGACATGAGCGAGGCGGAAAATTCCGATATCGCCAGCTATGAAAGCTTCAACGCGTTTTTCACCCGCCCGCTGAAGGCCGGTGCACGGCCTTTGGCCAAGGCCGACTTCATCTGCCCCGTGGACGGCGCGATCAGCCAGTTCGGCGCCATCGACGATCACCACATCCTGCAGGCCAAGGGACACCGTTTCACGACGACCGAACTGCTTGGAGGGCACGGCGAACTCGCGGGCCTTTTCCGCCATGGCAGCTTCGCCAATCTCTATCTCTCGCCGCGCGATTATCATCGCCTGCATATGCCTTGCGACGGCATGCTCACGCGCATGATCTATATTCCCGGCGCGCTGTTCTCGGTCAATCCTGTGACTGCGCGCGGCGTGCGAAACCTGTTCGCCCGCAACGAACGGGTGGTGTGCATGTTCAATTCGCCTGCACACGGTCCGTTCGCGATGGTGCTGGTCGGGGCCACCATTGTCGGAAGCATGGAAACCGTCTGGCACGGCGTGGTCAATCCTAGGCGCACCGGCCGGATTTCCGAATGGTCCTATGACGAGGGACAGGTCCGTTTGAAGCAGGGTGAGGAAATGGGCCGTTTCCTGCTTGGATCGACCATCGTGATGCTTTTCCGTCCCGACACCATTGCATTCAACGCCGATTGGGCTCCCGAACGGTCCGTCAGGCTGGGGGAAGCGATGGGGGACCAATCGGCGTGATCCGCTGTCGTGATATCTCTACGATTGCTGTTGCTTCGATTTTTACCCGCCATGGCAGCAGCAAAAAACGGGCGGGTTACGCAAAGCCTGGCACGGTTTGCTCATCAGCCGGTGTTAGCACTGGCGTATGAACTACCCGTTTGCCGGCAGTTATTGCCGCGCAGCGCAGTCCATGCTTGTGAACTGCGAGCCTTGATCCGAGTGGATCAGCACCCGCTGCTTCGGCTTGCGCCGCCATGCCGCTATGTGCAGCGCCTGCAGCACCACATCGGTTGTCTGCCTGCTCTGCATCGACCAGCCCACCACGCGGCGGGAATAGAGATCGATCACAAGGGGCAGATAGGCAAAGCCCTCCAAGGTATCACCCAACCCCGATCGGGAGCAGCAACATCGAACTTACGATCCAGATTGTTGTCGACCGCCAAGGGTGGCTTGCCACCATAGCTCCCCGGCCGACGCTTGTAGCCGATCTGCGCCTTGATACCCGCCAGCCAAGTCAACCGGGCAACCCGGTTCGGACAGCAAGCCTCGCACTGATCCAGCAGGTCGTCGTGTAGCTTGCGGTAGCCATAGATCCTGCCGCTGTCGTTCCAGGCCTGCCGGATCAACTCTATCTGTCGAGCATCTTCCCGGGCTCGTTGGCTCAGTGGGATCTTCTGCCAAGCATAGAAGACAATTTGCTGGATGCGCAGGCACCGGCACATCGACCGAACCCGGAACTGGTCACGATGCTCGGCAACAATTGCGTATCTCACTTGCATCCCTGGCGAAATACGCGGTGGCCTTTTTTAGTATATCGCGCTCCTCGATCACCCGGGCCAGCTCGCGCTTCAACTGGCGGATCCCGGCATCCTTGCTGGCATCGCCAGACACCACCTTCGCCAGTTGCCGCTTCCATGCGTACAGCGAATGCTGACTGACGCCGAGCCGTTCAGAAACCTCCGCTACTGGGTACCCAATGGGTACCACCGCTCGGTGATCTGGGCCACCGCATCACGCTTTAACTCATTGCTGATATTGGGCTTCCCCATCGTCGTCTCCTGTCCTCAAAATTAGGAAAGAAGGCGTCCAGCAATCTCGGGGCTAATCAATACGGGTTCGCCGTTTCGGCCGTTTTCATAAGGGCAGAAAACGCATGCTGCTTGTTCAAGGCGGGGTGGCTTTTGCCATTCTCTGCTCGCCAGGTTACCTTGACTACCCGTTTTCAAATTAAGAGGCTTATGCCATTCAAACAATATCGACAGGTTCCGACAGTCGATGAAGGCGGGCTATGTTCTCCCGCAATTTCTGATCGTCATCTGCAGCAGGATGGATCAATTCCGAGTGCGGGGGAGCGGATGTGATGCGCTCGGCGGATCCTTCATTCGTGCTTTTGTATGCTTTTGCCTTGTCCATTGAATGTGGCTCGTCGAATGCCGAGAGAAGCTCGGCTTGGTATCTTACCTCTTCCAGACAGATGAATAGATTTTGATAGGCAAGCACAGCCTTGTGCTCAGCTTTGCGGAGATTGTCCGTGCAACTTTTCATCGCCGCTCGCCGCGCGGTCGTTCGGAGGAATGGGTTTGTTTGAACCGCTTGACGAGCTTGATTGGCTCCCGGTGTCAATCGTCCCTTGCTATCTCTCTGCTCACTGCTCCTCACGAGGTCTTCGATCCTTTTGAGCTCTTGGGCAGCGTCCTTGTCTGCTTTGATTAGAGCTTGGCGAACTCGCCTACGGAATTGGTGATGATCGTTTTTCATAAACTAGTTGTAGGATGACAGCGCTCATTTGCCAAACATCACTGCGAACCTTTTTTGGCCGCCGGAATGGGGTCCCGAACCCGCTGCGGATTCGAATTCGAGTAACTATCGCATTCGAATCCACTCCGGAAGCGTCCGAAGGAAATTCAGGAGTCAATTCGGGCCTAGCCTTCTCGAACCGGTTTCATCTTTTTCGTTCGTGAGCGGGAAACTGTAGGCGCAATACCTCTGCTAAAGGTGATCGTTCCGACAACCTATAGCAGCTGCGTACTGCGCCATAATTGGCTCCGGATGAGGCTCGCTACGCTTGCACGTCGGCCTGTCGGCCTCCTTTGGCGGGGGGGCGGGCATCTGCCCTTGGGGCGACGTCTGTAGTCGTCTTGGGTTTGGTTTTTCGAACGGGACGCGCTGCGGTTTTGGCCTGTCTCACGAGACCACCCGAAGCGATCACCACGACCGATTGGCGACCGCGCTTCGATGAATTTTGGGCTCGCTGCTAACAGCGAAACGGCTCACGGTACGAGGCGATTTCTCGTTTCCAGATCGCTAATAGGATAAATCAAGACTCAACGCGGAGTTTTGACTTTTCTATCCTATAACCTTCCTCATGACATATCGACATGAAGACCGCGAACTCGACGCAGCGCGCGAGAGTTTGAAATCCCTCACTGACAAGAACGAAAGCTTGCGCGCAACCGGTGGTAATCTCGACCGCAATGGCGAACCTGCTTTGACGGCCGGGCGGGGTGGTTCTTCATTCACGCCATCGTCGCCCGATCCTTCAGCTGCAGCGCGAAAAAGTTTTCGAGGCGCCGAGGCTTTGAATGTGCCCCCAAAGACAGCATTCACTCTCGGTGATCGGCATATCACTGGCGACGTCGGCGGACGAGCCGTCCGGCAGCAAAAGCGGATCAGCTGGACGGAGGCTGAAAAGCCTAAGAAGGGCGAGGAAGCATCCCGCCGTTTCACCAAGCTGAACATTCCAGCGGCCCGGCCTCTTCGTGCGGCAAATGCAGCTGGCGCTACCAGTTTCCATTTTTCGCACGAGGCAATCAGCAAAACCCGCGCGGAAAAGGTCACGGCACGCGGCACCAAAAACCGGAAGGGCGCTGCTGCCGATCACACCAGCTATATCGAGCGCGATGGC
>NZMY01000019.1 GCA_002694745.1 Croceicoccus sp.
CGCCTGGGGGACTGGTCTGGTTGCTGGTTTCGTCGAGACGTTCGCGGAGCTGCCACTTGTGGACGATCCACCGGCCGCCGACGAAGGAACCGGGGATGTGGCCCTGTTCGAGCCAGATGTAGATCGTGCCCTTGTACTTCACGCGGAACAGACGCATGAGGTCGCGGTAGCTCAGTTCATCTGGGTAGTCCGCGAGGACGTCGACGGGCTCGCTGGGGCGGGGCCGGTTGCTGGTGGCGGCGAGCCAGGCGCGTATCTCGCCTTTGAAGATGATCCAGGAGTCAGCGATGCGGTGTCCGGGGATGGTGCCGTCACGAAGGCGCGCTCGGACCGCCGGCGCACCTGTGCGAATGATCTTGGCCACGTCAGCGGTGGTCAGCGTGTCGGGGAATTGTGACCAGTAGTCCTCTTCGCTCACCGGTTCGGGGGTTTCATGTGGGCTCCGTTCGGGTTCGGAGTGTTGTTCACCTGACGAATCGCCGTGTGAGCCGTCAGAGACGGCTCCAGGTGCGTTCTCAGTATCCCGCGGGTTCTCGGTCATCACAGGTTCACCTTCCGACCATGTTCGTCGACGGAGACGGTGAGGCGGACGTCGCCTAGCACGGCGACGTCCTGGTCGTGCAGCTGGAACGGCTGCCAGGGCGTCAGCTCGACGGGTGCAGCACCGGCACGTTCGATCGTGGTGCCGTTGGAGGCGGCGCGGTCGGTGGCCCATAGGGCACCGTCGTGCCATTCGATGCGCAGATGGGTGCGGGAGAGCTTTCGGGACTCGTCGTCGACGGTCACGGTGAGGTCGACGTCCTCACCGGGGTCACCGGTGGGTCTGCGGCCGATCAGCGCAGAGCTGACGACGTGGGCGACGTCACCGGTGCTGAATTTGAGGGTCGCGGTCGGCTGCGGACGCTGCGCCGATCGTTGAGCGAGGCGCGTGTCGTCCAGCTCGGCATCGGGTACTGTCCCCACCTCGGGTGCGGGCAGGGGTGCGATCGGTGCGGCGACGCGCGCGGGCGGGCGATAGAGCGTCGGCGCCGACGCTGTGCCTGGCGGCGGGCACTCCGGGTTGGGAGCGGGGCACTGCGGCGCCTGCGCGGCGGGAACGGTAACCGTCTGCCGGCGGGGTCGAGCTGCTTTCTGCGGGGCTTCCGCGAGGTCAGTGACCGTGCCGGTGGGGTGAACGGCGACAAGCCACTGCCCGTCTGGATCGGTTATCCGCGTGCGCACGGGTCGGCGCAGCTCGGCGGCCACCGCTGCTGCGTATGCCGTCACTGCGCGACGGGTGACGTCGCTCGGTGCCGGATCGAAGTGCTCGTGCCGTCCTGCGACGTTGACGTGTGCGCTGCCGTCGACGGCGACGTCAACGTAGACGACGGGGTAGGCGGGGATGGGTGCGGTGCTCATTCAGGGCCTCCGGCACGAGTCCGGCTCGCACAGCTCCATGCCGAACGCCTGGTAGAACTCTTCCGGGTTGACGAAGCCGTAGGAGTTGGGCGGGCCGCCCAGGTCTTCGCCGGCTTTCAGGCTGGCGATCGCGGAATCGGTGGTGCCGTCCTTGTTGATACGAAGGTCGAGGTGGCATCCGCCTGACGGGCCCTCGTTGCCAACGAGGGCGATCGGCTCGCCCGCGGTCACGGTGTCGCCCACGGCAACAGAGATATCGGAGAGCTTCATATGCAGGTATGACGCGCTCCACCCGTCCGGCGATTTGATCGTGAGCTGGATGCCGCCGATGTAGGTCACGGTGCCGTCGCTGATGGAGTAGATCTGGTCGAGGCAGTTGTTCGGCCAGTGCTGGAGGTCGACGGCGGGATGCCAGGTCGAGGCGCCCGGGATGTCGATGACTCGGGGGCCGTAGTCGTCGGTCATGTTGAACCCGGGCCCGAGCGGGTAGACGATCTTCCCGTTGCCGGAGCATCCGCCGCCGCTCGCGCCGTCGCCGGCGATCGCGGTGACGACCTGGTTGGCGGCGTCGAAGAACTTCTCGTAGTGGTACGGGTCGGCATTGCGCTGCACCTTGTGAGCGGCGATCGTCGGTTCGAGGCTCTGCCAGTCGGTGACCGCGGCGAGCCGGGTGAAGAACTGGGTTGCCGCGTAGGTGGGGTCCATCACCTGGTCGCGGGTGCCCCAGCTTCCCAAGCACCACTGCTGCTGGAACAAGCCGAGCGAGCACGTGGGCGTGCCGTCCGGGTTGGTGACGCCGTTGATGTCGTCGCCGTAGCCGATGTTTCGGAGCGAGCTCTCGCCCATCGCCGTCATGACGCCGATGACCTGCGCCTGGCGGTCCAGGCCCAGAGGGACCGCGGCGTTCATGATCAGTGCGGCGTTGGTCAGCTGCTCGCCGGAGTAGCCGGCGACGGGCTCGGTGGGAACCTTCTGGGGGTCGACGGTGCCTGCGCCGCCGACGCATGCGGCCGCGGACCCGCCGCCGGTCATGAACAGGAGCACGAGGGCGAAGATGCTGGCCACGACGATGATCGGCGTGGCCACGATGAGCGCGCCGGCTGCGGACTTTCCGTCTGCCATGCGGTTACCCCTCTGCCGGGCGAATCCGATCGGCCAGCCACGGCGCGTCAGGGCTCGGACGGCTCAGACTCACGTTGTAGGGGCCGGCGTCGGTGGGTACCTGCACGATGAGCGCGACTTCCGTCGACGCCGGGAGAATCGTCCCCGCGCCGGTCACCTGGCGCACCGGGACGAGCGCCGGGTCGGTGTCCTCGTAGGCGGCGGCGCCGGTCTGAGTGAGGTACGGGTAGAGGCCGTTGATCCACTCGTCGTAGCTCAGGTCGGGGCGCGCGAACGCCGTGACGGCCTTCTCGGCGGTGGCGATCGCGGCCTCCTGGCTGTCCGTGCCCGCTTCGGGCACGGGATCAGCGGTGGCCCCCACGTCGACGGGCGGCGTGGGGTTGGCGGGGCTCGTCGACGTGACGGTGGGCGAGCTGCTGGGCGAGAGCGACGGGCCGGGATCGTTGCTGTTGACGCACCCGGCCAGGGCGAGGGCGGCGACGAGCGGAATCGCGGCCGCGGCTGCGCGGTTCACAGTCCGTCCGCCACGGTCGCCGTCACCTGGAGCCACGCCCCGCGCGTCTCGGCGGCGAGGGCGTCGAAGTTGAGCGTGCCGCCGTCGACGAGCGCCGGGTCGTGCGGGACGTCGAGCACGGCACGGGTGAGGCTGTTGAAGTGGCTGTGCAACCGAGTGTGCAGCTGGGCGTCGGGGACCTTCGTGGGCGAGGCGAGGACCGTGACCGCTTCGCGGATCTTCGCCTCGTGGCCCTTCTCGTAGAGTCCGTCGACGAGCCATGCGGCTGACGCCGCGGTGTCCTCCCGGAGAGTGGAGACGATCACGAGCTGGTCGGCTGCGGCCACTGCGGCCTCCCAGTTGGAGGCCCGCATGTTGTTTCCAGTGTCGACGACGATCACTCGGTAAAAGCGGCTCAGCGTGGCGTGCAGCTCGTTGAAGGCGCGCGCGTCGATCGTGCTCGAGGCCGCGGCGTCCTCGTCGGAGGCCAGGACGTCGAACTGGGTCGATCCCTGCGACCTGGTGAAGTTGTCAAGGTCTCCGACTTTCGCGTTGCGGACGTCGTTGAAGCGATCGAGGTCGCGGAGTAGATCGACGGCGGTGTTCTGATGCCGTGCGGGCTGGGCGCGCCATCCGAGCGTGCCGCGAGTTTCGTTGTTGTCCCATGCGAGCGTGGAGCCGCCCCGGTGCGTACCGAACGTGGCGGCGAGGAGAAGCGTCGCGGTCGTCTTGTGCGCGCCGCCCTTGGGGTTGATCACGACGACCGTCCGCGGCCCGCGGAGGGAGCGCTGCACGCGCTCGATCGCCGAGCGGTGGGACAGCTCGAATTCGCTGGGCCGCGGCGACACGAGGCCGGCTGTGACGCGACGCACGACACCCTGCCAGCCCATCGTCGCCGGTCCGAGCGGCGCCGGTGGGCGCGACTGCAGGAGGTCGTCAAGCGTGGGCCGCCTGGCCTCCGCGCGCGTCATCGGCTGCGGAGCGGCGGCGGCCGCCGCGGCCCGCGCCCGCGGAGCCTCCACGGGCTCGTCGTCAACGGCGGGAACGGTGGGCGGCACCGCTGCGGTCTCGTCGAGAAGCGAGAGAGGTTCCATCCGACCGTCCGGGTGTACGGCGAACTGTTGTTCGCCGCGCGCATCCCGCGTGGTCAAGCGCACCGGGCGGTGCAGCTCCATCGCGGTTGCAGTGACGAGTGCGTGAATCTCCTTGCGCACGCCCTGTTCATCCGGCCCGGCCACGGGCCTCGTGCGTCCGTCGATGCTGACCGTCCCGCCGGTCGGTGTCTCCACGACGGCGACGATCCGGGGATAGGTAGCCACAGTGTCAGCCATGATTCGCCTCTCTGCTGGGTGTGGAGCTCAATGATCGGTCGTTGTGGTGCGCGAGGAGATACACGCGCAGCTGGTCGCGGTCGATCCGCCAGCTCTTGCCGAGCTTCACGCCGGGCACTCGCCCGGCGGGGTGCGTCGCGGTGAGCAGGGCACGCACGTTCGACTCCTCGATGTTGAGTGCCTGCGCGACATCACGCACACTCATCATCTGCCCGTAGTCGCGGAGCAACGAGTCGGGCCACTCCGCGGTCGGTGAGGTCACGTTCACAAGGTCAGCGTACCGTGATATCGGGATGTTTCGAATAATAATCGCCCGTTCCTGTGCATTCTAGGTAGGATTACGTCACTGTCATCACCGCCGCACATCGGGTGGACAGGCTGAGTGTTTGACGGAGGCCGGACGGAGGATGGGTGTTGACGTTTCCTTTCAGAGCGGAGCGAGCATGACCAACGCAAACCCCTGGCTCACCGGCCCCGAGCAGGCGCCAGAGCCCGAGCCGGAGGCAGCTCACGCCACGACACGGCGGCAGGCCCGTACCGGGCCGTCGACGCCTCAGGCCGGCGTCCCGACCCCAGACACAGCTGACCGTCTGCCGCGGTGGTCGCAGGCGTGGCCCGCGACGGTGTGGTGGCTGGGCGTGCACGGCGGCGCCGGTGAATCGACTCTCGCGACCCTCGCCGCCGGGAGCCGGCCCGCGCAGCACGGCTGGCCGGTGGCCGATACTCCCGGCACACCGAGTCGGGTAGCTCTCGTCGCGCGGACGAGCTGGAGCGGTCTGACGGCCGCGCAGCGCGCCGCGACCGAGTGGGCCTCGGGAGTGCTGGGCGACTCGGTGCAGTTGGTCGGCCTGGTGCTGATCCCGGACGCGCCCGGGCGCCTCCCGAAGCCGCTGCGTGATCTCCAGCACGTCATCGCGGGCGGGGTCCCGCGCGTATGGACGTTGCCGTGGGTCGACGCCTGGCGGCTCGGCCCGGTCGATCCTTCTGTCCCTGTGCCCAAAGAGTTCCGTGCCCTCCTGGCGGATCTGCAACTGTCTCCGAGCGGCCCCGCTCACAACTGAAAGGAAGAACCATGTCGCTCCAGCTTCTTGCAGCAGACGTCGTCAACGTCCTCGCCGCCCTGCCCGACCCCGATCCGGTCGCCCCTCCTGGATTCGAGGCGGTCGGCACGATCCTCGGCTGGGCCAAGTGGGTCGGGCTCATCGCCGCGATCCTCGCTCTGATCGCGGTGGCCGTGATGTTCATGTTCAACTCCCGCCGCGGCGAGGGCGGCGAGCACGTCAAGACGTTCGTGGCGATCCTCGTCGGCGTCATGGTCATCGGCGCCGCCACCGCTCTCGTCGGCTTCATCTCCGGCTCCTAACCACTGAGGAGGGACTGACATATGAGCACCGCTGACTCGCAAAGCCCTTTCCGAAGTAGAGGGTTCATCGTCGCCGCGATCGTGGTCGGGGCGATTGTCCTGGCCGCGATCGTCGTACTCGTCACGTCTCTCCTCGGCGGAGGGGACAACAACGCCGACCCCACGCCCGCGCCCACCACGTCGACGTCGGCCGACCCCGGCTCGGCCGACCCGAGTGTGTGCGGGCTGGAAGGGTTCGAGGAAACAAGCTCCCTCACAACCGCCCCCGAGAATGAATGGGAGCTGGTGGGGACCATGGCCGCCCCGGTCGACGATCGGTCTGGGCCCGGCGACGTGGCCGCCGGGGGGTTCCGGTCCTGCTTCGCGCACACGGCGGAGGGCGCGCTGTTCGCCGCCGTCAACTTCGTCGCAACGGGCACCGATGCGACGCTCGGTCCTCGCCTCGTTGAGCTGGTCGCTCCCGGACCGGGACGTGACGCACTAGAGGCGCAGTCGTCGGGCGGCAGCGCCTCGAATCTGCGTGCACAGGTCGCTGGCTTCAAGGTGTCGGCATACTCAGCCGACGCCGCGACGATCGACCTCGCTCTCAACTACTCCGCCGGCGAGCTGGTGAGCGTCCCTCTCAAACTGGTGTGGGTTGAAGGTGACTGGAAGGTCGAGATGACCGATGCCGGTGAGCTTCCTCTCGCGCCAGCGCAGATTCAGAACCTGGGCGGCTACACGCCGTGGTCGGGAGCCTGAGGCTTATGGCAGTACCAACCGACTGCGAGTGGTGGGACGTCGTCTGCAAGGGCGGCAACGCCATTGGCGACGTTGTGTCGCAGGCCTCGAACGACGCTATTCAAGAGTTGACGAACCGGGTCATGGAGGGGTTCGGCAAGGCGATCGCGAGCATGGGCAGCATGTGGGTCGCGGTACCAACGCCGATCCTCACGGCCGGTGACGGATCGACGACGGGTGGTGGAACGCCGCCCGGTAGCGAGGCGTTCACGACGATCCTCAACTACGTCACCTACATCGGCCTGGCGATCGCGATTCTCTCGCTCATCGCCCTCGGTGCGCTGATCGCGCTGCGGATGCGTCGCGGCGAAGGGATGCGGAACCTGGGCGCGCTCGGTGTCGTATTCATCGCCGTCATGCTGATTTCGGGTGCCTCCGCTCTCGTCGGCGGCATCCTCAGCTCGAGCGCACCCGGTGGCTCATCGTCTGCGGTCGGCTTCCTCCAGAACTCGCTCTGGTTCTACGTCGGCGGCCTCGCGGTGCTCTCCGTCATCATCGGCGGAATCCGAATGGCGTGGGAGCAGCGCGCGCAGCCGGGCAAGGATCTCATTCAGTCCCTCTTGACGCTCATCGTCGTCTCCGGCGCGGGTCTGGCTATCCTCACCCTCGCCGTGACCGCGGCGGACTCGTTCTCCGTGTGGGTGCTGAACAACGCGACCGACTGCGACGTGTCCGCCGGCGGTGAATCGCAGTGCTTCGGAACGAACGTCGCGGCCATGATCGCACTCAGCACGTCCTCGCCTATCGGGCTGATCGGCGTGCTGATCCTCGGCGCGATCGCGTTGCTGATGGTCTTCGTCCAGGTCGCGCTCATGGTGGTGCGCGGCGGGCTCCTCGTCATCCTGGCCGGGGTTCTGCCGCTGGCCGCGAGCTTCACCAACACGCAGATGGGCAAGCAGTGGTTCGGTCGCATCGTCGGCTGGACGATCGCGTTCATTCTCTACAAGCCTGCCGCTGCGCTGATCTACGCGGCGGCGTTCCAGCTGGTCGGCACCGATGCCTTCCAGGACGACGGCGGCGGCCTGTGGTCGATCCTGACCGGGTTGGCGCTGATGCTCATGGCTCTTATCGCCCTCCCGGCCCTCCTGCGCTTCGTCGCTCCGATGACGAGCGCGGTTGCCGGCGGCGGCATGTCGGGCATGGCTGTTGCCGGGGCGGCCGGGGCGGTCGGCGGCGAAATGGCCACCGGCGCGATCCGGCGTTCTTCCGGCTCAGGCGGTGGAGCCTCCTACGCCGGCGGCGGTGGTGGTGGTGGAGGTGCGTCCTCGGCGCCCAGCGGCGCAAGCTCTGCCGGCGGTGGCGCTGCCGCCACGGCGAGCCGTGCGGCCCCTGCCGGGGCGGGAGCGGGCGCCGGGGGTGCTGCTGCGGGTGGCGGTGCCGCCGCGGGCGGCGCGGCCGCGGGCGGTGCAGCTGCCGGTGGTGCAGCTGCCGGTGGTGGTGCAGCCGCCGCGGGTGGTGCTGCCGCGGCCGGCCCTGCGGCTCCGGTCGTTCTCGGCGCGAAGCTCGCCGCCGACGTGGCCAAGGGAGCCGCCAACACGGCCAAGGGGGCCGTGCAGTCCGCGACCGATGACTCAGCTGGCGGCCCGAGCGGGTCGCAGTAGGCGGGGAGGGTTCTCATGACGATCACGACGACAACTGAGACGAACGACAACGCGCCGCGCAGCTACGGCAACTGGACGAAACCCAAGACCGCCGGCCTGCTGGGCCTGAGCGCGCTCGGCACCGCGATCCTCTTCGTCGGCGCCGGATTCGCGGTGCTGGTCACGATGTTCTCGAACATCGTCAACGGCGTCATCACGGGCGTCATCTTCGGCTTGTTCCTGCTGACGGTGGCGGCCAAAGACAAGCACGGACAAAGCCTGCTGATGCGGGCCACAACGAGGGCGGGATGGATGTTCACCAAAGCGAAGGGCACGCACATCTACCGCTCCGGCCCGCTGGGCCGGGCGGAATGGGGAACGGTGCAGCTGCCGGGGCTGGCGGCCGGCTCCCGACTCACCGAGTGGCGGGACTCCTACAATCGCCCGTTCGCGCTGGTGCAGGTGCCGGCGACGTCGCACTACACGGTCGTCATGGGCACGGAGCCGGACGGCGCGGCCCTCGTCGACCGGGAGCAGATCGACGCCTGGGTGGCCGAGTGGGGGATGTGGCTGGCCAGCCTGGGCGATGAGCCCGGCATCGAGGCCGTCTCCGTGACGATCGAGACAGCTCCCGACACCGGCACGCGGCTGCGCCGCGAGGTCACGAGCCGTATCGACGACAACGCCCCTGAGTTCGCTAAGCGCCTCCTGGGCGACCTGGTGGACCGCTACCCGGCGGGTTCGGCGACGATCAAGGCATACGTCGCGATCACCTTCCACGCCGCGGCCCGCACCGGGGGGCGCAAGCGCACCCCGGAGGAGATGGGCCGCGAGCTGGCGTCTCGGCTCCCCGGCCTCACGCAGGGGCTCACCGCGACCGGTGCGGGTACGTCCCGCCCGCTGAGCGCACAACAGCTGTGCGAGGTCATCCGCATCGCCTACGACCCGGCGGCCGCGCGGCTGATCGACGAGGCGAACGCCGCCGGCGAGCCGCCGGAGCTGTACTGGCCGGAAGTGGGTCCGACCGCGCATCAGGCCGGGTGGGACACCTACCGGCACGACTCGGCTCTGTCGGTGACGTGGATGATGAGCGGCGCGCCTCGCGGAAACGTGCCCTCCAGCGTCTTGTCGCGACTGCTGGCACCGCACCGCGACGTCGCCCGTAAGCGGATCACGCTGCTGTACCGTCCGATCGACGCGGCGAAGGCCGCCGCGATAGTCGAGTCCGATGTCCGCGCGGCGAGCTTCAACCTCACGACGTCGAACAAGCCGACCGCCCGCAACATGACGGCCGCCCGGGCGGCGATGGCCACAGCGGCGGAGGAAGCCGGCGGCGCCGGCTTGGTGCAGTTCGGCATGCTCATCACCGCAACGGTGCTCGATGCCTCTCAGGAGGCCGACGCAAAAGCGGCGATCGACAATCTGTCCGCCACGGCGCGGTTACGGCTGCGCCTGGTGCACGGCTCACAGGATTCCGCATTCGCCGCGGCGCTCCCACTGGGCCTGGTTCTGCCCAAGCACCTGCGGGTGCCCAGCGAGGTCAGGGAGCAGCTGTAATGCCAGCGATCGACGAGGGACGAGGACGCCGTTCACAGAAGCGCAAGCCGCGCGAGCTGCCCGCCCAGAAGGCCGCGCGCCCGGAGAAGGAGAAGAAGCCCGACATCCGCCGACCTGGCCCCCGCGGCTGGCTCGGCCGCGCCCGCGGTGAGGCCAGTGTCGTCCAGCCGGTCGAGGAGTGGCGTGGCACGACCGTGCAGGTCTGCGGGCTGCATCCGTTCTCGGTCGGTACCGGTACGCCCATGATCGGCGTGCCGATGGGCCTCCAGCTGTTCACCGGCGCGACGGTGTGCGCCGACCCGATCAGCTGGTTCCAGGACGCCGACCTCATCTCCAACCCCTCGGTGTTCATCCTCGGCCTCCCGGGTCTGGGCAAGTCCACGTACACCCGCCGCACCGCGGCGGGCCTTGCCGGGCTCGGCACCCTCCCGCTGGTGCTGGGCGATCTGAAACCCGACTACGTGGACATGATCCGCGCGCTCGGCGGCCAGGTCATCACCCTCGGCCGCGGCCGCGGCCACCTGAACATCCTCGACCCCGGCGAGGCGTTCGATGCCGCGGAGCGGCTGCGCCAGGCCGGGAAGGAAAAGGAGCGCGCCCAGGTCCTCGCGGACGCCCACGGCCGGCGCCACACGATGGTGTCAGCGCTGCTGACGATTCTCCGCAAGGAACCACCAACCGACCGGGAAGAGTCGATCATCGACCGTGCCCTGCGGGTGCTCGACGAGCACCACACGGGCGTCCCGGTGCTCGGGGATCTGCTGCGCGTGATCCAGGAGGCCCCTCAGGAGGTCCGCGACGTCGCCCTCGACCGCGGCGACGACACCCGCTACAAGACGATCACCGAGAACCTGGAGGCGTCTCTGATCAGCCTCACGTCCGGCGGCCGCCTCGGTGAGACGTTCGCGCACGCCACCGACGTGCCGATGATGCGCGACCGCCCGGTGGTCTACGACGTGTCCTCGATCGACGATTCCGACACCGACATGCAGGCCGCGATCCTACTGGCCTGCTGGTCGGCCGGGTTCGGCACGGTGAACGTCGCGAACGCGCTGGCCGATGCCGGCCTGGAGCCCCGCCGGCACTACTTCGTCATCCTCGACGAGCTGTGGCGGGCCTTGCGTGCCGGCCGCGGCATGGTCGATCGGGTGGATGCCCTGACCCGCCTGAACCGTCAGCGGGGCGTGGGCCTGGCGATGATTTCGCACACGATGAGCGACCTGCTGGCCCTCCCCAGCGACGAGGACCGGATGAAGGCGCGCGGCTTCGTCGAACGCGCCGGCATGGTCGTGTGCGGCGGGCTCCCCGGTGCTGAAATGCACATGCTGACCAGCGCTGTCCCGCTCTCTCGCGCCGAGCAGGAACTTCTCACGTCCTGGCAGGACCCCGGCACCTGGGACTCGGGACCGGGCTCCGAACCGCCGGGCCGCGGGAAGTTCCTCATCAAGGTCGGCGGCCACCCCGGCATTCCGATCAAGGTCGAGCTGGTCGAGGCCGAACGCGCGATCAACGACACCAACAAGCTCTGGCATGCCACCACGGCGTTCCCCGACCCGGACGAGTCGAACCCGATGATCGGCCTCGACGACGCGGAGCACGCCGCGCACGAGTTCGCCGTCGAGGTCGACGGCGCGGCCCACGTCGAACCGGAAGAGGGCGCAGCGTGAGTGCCACGAACAAGCGTGGGCAAGGCATCGACGGGTCGACGATCGCCCTGCTGATCGCGGTCGTCTCCGCGTTCGTGCTCCTCGGGAGCATCTGGGGAGCCGTCGCGCTCGGCTCGCAGCTCGACGGGGTGAACGAGGGCAACACATCCGACCCGTTCGAGGTGTTCTTCGGCGTCATCCGCGGCACGGTCACCTGGCCGGCATCCGCCACCTGGATCCTCGTGGGCATCCTCGCCGTCATCACGGTCTTGGCCGTGCTGGTGGGCGTCTCGATCGCGCGAGCTCGCCGGCGTCGCAGCGCCGTCGACTCCGCCGCGATGCACATGGGCAAGGGCAAGCAGTTGCGCTCACTGTCGGCCACCGGTGCCCGCCAGACCGCGCAGCGGCTCGGAGTGCAGAACTGGGTCGGTGTGCTCGTCGGGATCACCGTGGCGGGCCGCCAGCGCATCTACGCCTCCCCGGAGGACATGCTGACGCTCATCGCCGGCCCTCGGGTCGGCAAGTCCACCGCCTACGTCATCCCGGCGATCGCGGATGCGCCCGGCGCGGTGCTCACCACGTCGAACAAGCGCGACGTGCTCGACGCGACGCGCGAGCTGCGCGCGTCAAAGGGCCGCGTGTGGGCGTTCGATCCTCAGAGCATCGCTCTGGAGTCACCCACCTGGTGGTGGAATCCGCTGAGCTATGTCACGGACGACGTGAAGGCCGCGAAGCTGGCCGCTCATTTCGCGTCCGGCTCTCGCGCAGGCGACAGCCGCGGGGACGCCTACTTCGACAACGCCGGGCAGGATCTTCTCGCGGGCTTCCTGCTCGCGGCCGCGCTCGAGAACCTGCCGATCACCACGACGTTCACCTGGACTACCGTCCCCGGCGACGACGAGCCGGTGCGCATCCTCCGCCGCCACGGGTACGACCAAATGGCCGACGCTGTGTCGGGACAGGTCAACGGCGAGTCCCGCCGCCGTGACAGCGTGTACGGCACCGCCGCGCAAATGGCGTCGTGCTTGAAGGTCCGCGCGATCGCACAATGGGTCACCCCGCAAGGCGATGGGCACGATCCGCGCCCCCAGTTCGATCCGCACGCGTTCGTACGCAGCACCGACACGCTCTACAGCCTGTCCAAAGAGGGCCGCGGCACCGCCGGCCCGCTGGTCACCGCGCTCACCGCGGCGACCGTGGAGGCCGCGGAAGAGTACGCGACCACCCAGCCGGGCGGGCGTCTCCAGACACCGATGCTCGGCGTCCTCGACGAAGCCGCGAACGTGTGCCGGTGGCACGACCTCCCCGACCTCTACAGCCACTACGGCTCCCGCGGCATCGTGCTCATGACCATCCTGCAGTCCTGGTCCCAGGGTGTGCAGGTGTGGGGGCGCGACGGGATGCGGAAGCTGTGGAGCGCCTCGAACGTCGCCGTCTACGGCGGCGGCGTGAAGGAACCGGAGTTCCTGAACGAGCTGTCCCAGATGATCGGGGACTACGATCGCCGCACGACGTCGACGAGCATCGGCCGCGGCTCCCGCTCGACCTCGCACGGCATCCAGCGTGAGCGCACCCTGGACATTGCCGACCTCGGCGCGCTACCCCGCGGCCGCGCGGTCGTGTTCGCCTCCGGAGCGCCCGCAACGCTCGTGGAAACGGTTCCCTGGATGAACGGGCCGCACGCAGCCGCGCTGCGCGCCTCGATCGCCGCGCACGATCCCTCTCACAGCACCCCGGAGCCCGCCTCGGCGCTCCCGGCGGCGACGATCGCACCGACGCCGCCGCCCGACGTCTCGGACACGTGGATCAACGACGCGACCCGGACGGAGCCGGGCGCGTGAGTGACGTGCTCGACGGCTTCCGGGAGGACGACGGCCAGGTCGACGTCGCACCAGACCTCGTGTACGGCTCTGTCGACGAGTTCGTGCGTGAATACCTGCGCCACATGTACACCCGCCCGGTTGGACCCGGGAACGCCCACTACCGGTGGGCGGCCGACTGGTGGCGGTACCCGGAGGCGGTGGCCAGGATCGAGGGTCTGTGGCGTGCGTGGGAGCATCTGCGTCAGGACCCCGCGACCGGCTCGAGTACCTGGTGGGCGGAGCACGCCGACCACCACATGCCCATTCTGCTCAGCCCTGATGGTCCGTTCGCACGGTCAAAGGACGCGTGCGAGCCCGGTGACCCGTTGCCGTACACCGCGCCTCCCGCGGGCTGGTTCCCTGACATGCGGGGTTAGTTCCTACAGGACCCGTCTCCCCACCCGACAACTGGCCGATCGTGGCCCCTCCACGGCGGTGTCAAGGGTGCCGGTCGGTATCGCTATGCGACGCTCCGCGCCCTTGACACCGCCCTGCAGGGGCCGAATCATCAGCTAGCGGGGTGGAAGGAGATCCCACCGGCCCGAATCAGACGGTTAGTGCTTAGCCTCGATCCACCGATGGGCGGGGGCGCTGAGCGAGCGTCGTGACGTAGAAATGCCCCTCTGATCAGGAAGAATAGAGCTTGTCTAAGGCCCCTATTCAC
>NZMY01000020.1 GCA_002694745.1 Croceicoccus sp.
CCATTATCGCGTCCTCCTGAAGCAGGATGCTATTGAGTCAGACTTTCGTCGCCTCGGGAATCCCCAAAATGAGTCAGCCTCAGCGCAGGCTGGTATTAGCAGGCATAGCGTCAGTCGAAACGGCTTCCTTAAACTTGCCGTATATTCACGAAGTCAAGTCGCGAGCTCAATCCCGTAGAATTGTTGCCAGCGAAGCTCTTGATTTGCTGCTTTCCAGATGTCGCGGTCGAATGGGGCCGGAGTGTTCGCTCCGGCCCTCTTCAGATCAAAAGCGGAAGGCCAGGCCCGCCTTGAAGTTGTTGTTGTCGATGCTGAGCCCGTCAACGCCCTGATCGCCATAGCTGGCGCGCAGATATTCAGCGCGAAGGCTCACGGATTCAGCGATCATCGTTTCCAGTCCAACACCATACTGGATAGCGTCTTCGCTCTCGCTGTCCGAATAGGCGTCGACTCCATCGTCGATCGTCGCCTTGAAGTTCGTGCTGAGCCAGCCAACGCGAGCGTAGATGCCAGTCGCGTTGTTGACCTTGACGCCGAATCGAGCGGCGGCGCCGAAGCTTTCGTTGGCCTTGATGCTGGCTTTGATCTCGTCGACGCCATCAGTGGCCGAGATGCCGACAGATGCGTCGCTCAGCTGCGCGAAGCCCTCGACTGCGATGAAGGTGGTGTCCATGGTCACATGATAGCCGGCAAACACACCGCCCATGACGCCGTTACCGCTTAGACCGTCAAACGAACCTGTAGCATCAAAGCCAATAACATCCGTCAAATCGATGTCGTCTACCTTGACTTCGTAATTGTCGAAGCCGCCTTCTACGCCAGCGTAGAAGCCTTGGAAATCCTGTGCCAATGCAGGAGTCGCGAATGTAGCCGCCGCGATCGCGAGCGACGTCACGTATTTTTTCATGTAGGTATTCCCCCATTATTAGCGGCTCTACGCCGCGAGCGCGTCGATTGCGGAATGGCGAAGGAAAATCCATTCGCAGATTCAAGTTCTCCGCAGCCCGATGTGGATCAGGCGCTGCTGTTGAGAGCCGTAAGCAGTGCGTGGCTTTATCGCGGTGTTGGGCTTCGGTCTGGCGCGGATTGGTATTGCAGTTCAGCGACCGGCCGGTCCACTATCTACGCTCTGGGCGGTCAGAAAACGTCGCTTCTACGCAGCTTGACCTGTTTCGATGTATGCCAGTTAGCTACACCGGTGATTGCCCCAATAGCGTTCCCAACGCGCCACCAGGCCCGATGCGACGAGCGCACAGGATAAATCACCGCTGAGAGGTGAAGCGCACCAAGCACCTGTTCGATTGCCGCCTGCAGATCCAGTAGACACGCATGTCATCGTCGGACCTTCAACCAGAATATGACCATGTGGGCTTTTCCCGATCGGTCTGCCGACCAGACGAACGAGGTAATCCCGCGCATTTTGGGGATCCGCGTCGGGACATGGATGTCCGGGCCTGCAGCTTCCATCAGCCTCCCGTGCTGCCACTCCCGAGACCCGAACGCGCGGACCTTCTGCGCACCAGACAGGACCATCGCCATCCCAGACATGTGTGGGGGTGCACTCAAACGTCTGGCCTGCCGGTACAACGAGGACCGAGGCGAGAATGGTCAGAATCATGGTGCGGACTTTCTCTCAGCTCAGCTCAGCGATCGCCAATGCAGAAGGTGACGGGGCGACGAAACTGCCTGAGCCTCATGCGTGGGAACCCGCTCCATCAATGAATACCATCGAGTTGAAAACGACAGGTTAATTTGCATAGTCGTATGTAACAGCCCGCTTTTGCCGGCGTACGATCCAGGGGGCTGAAGATGAACCACCGCGTCATGTGCTTTGTTGACTGGTTACAAAACGTTCCTACCGAGCCTCATTTTGCCGAACGCCCCGAATTCGCGTTCTTCGCCGACCTGACAGGCGAGGAGCTTCAGGCTGCGGAGCAGGAATTGGTACGTCGGCTCGCGGTCCTGGGCACCGATCAGGACGTGCAGTCTGCCTTCCTAGATCTCCCGGCAAATCTATCGATCCGCGGTACCAACGACGACTGACTACGGCTTACGGCGTATTGCCCAGATCAGCGCTGAAAAGGCGGTAATGAGCGCCGCAAGCGCGAAGATCAGTGATGGGTTGAGGATGACCAAAGTGAGCCTCCTATTTCCAGAGGCGCACCATGTTCATCATTTGTTCCAAGTAGGACAGTCTTTTCTCTGTCAAGCCGGGTTCAGCTCATCGAACCTTCTGCCGATCTCCTGCCAGAGAGCGGCTCCCTCTTCCTCTGCCAAATCTTCAAAATGCTTCTGGCGTCGTGCAATAAAGGCAGCGCCGCCGGTCGCGTGAATTCGCTCGATCTGCAGCGCCACCATCCAAAGTTCCTTATCGCGCGACAGCATAGTGGCAGTCAGTCCAAAAGATAGCTCAGGGCGAGGAACAACATCATGCTCCCCAGAATTGTGGCTTCCAGCTCAACCACCCAGGCGCGACGTTCGAATTTCTCGACCTCGGAATCGGAGAGCCAGTCTTTCATGTGGTTCCTTCCGGCACGACGCGGCAGCAGCGAACAATCATGCCGTACCTCATGGCAAACTTCCGGCCTTGTCAAGCCGTGGCAGACAAGACGCTTAACTCTGCACATCGTCGCTGAATCTGCTTCGCTTCATCTCGTCCGTCTTCTTACCAGGGCCGAACTCAACTTCTCGCTAGAGAAATTCTAGGGGCTCAATCCATATCGTCCGCTTCAAGAGATCTCATCGTCAGCTTCTGTCAGAAGTGGACCTCCGCGGCAGACGATGTGAATGACGGGACCCGGTCGGGGGCGGTCGAAAAAATGTTCAGATTCAAAGATTTTTTGAGCCATTGTTACAATCGTCGCATCAGTCTAAGAGTCGGTTCGCAAAGGGCCGAAACGCCGAGCAGCGACAGCAAGTTGCGGATGGCGATCGGCCATAAGAAATTGCCGAATCTCCAAGGCACCGTCACAGCATACGCGTGAGAAGCGCCACCAACCCTACTTGGCTTCGCGCGCCCGTCTTGTCGAAAATCCGCTTCAGGTGCGTTCTCACCGTTCCCCGCCCGATGCCACACAGGCCCGCAATGGCATCCGGGCTTTTTCCGGAAACCAGATACGAAGCGATCATCGCCTCTGTCGGAGTAAGCCTGTAAACCGCACGGGCTATGGCCGCGCACTTTACTTCACGTTCTTGCGGAGGATAGGCAATCACCAACGCACACGCCCGTAGGGGGACCTCGTGGATCATCGGAAATGGGGCGATTTCCAGATAAAGCGGATAGCCGTCCTTGTCTCTCGCCACGACAGCATCATGAGAGTTGCCCGGTATAGACCTCGCGGAGAAGATGGATTGCCCGATGGTTCGAATAAGTTCGCCATGCGTAGCCGGATCCCTGAGTACGAGGCGTTCATGGCGAATAGTCAGCCAACGCCCCTGCCGCGCCAGGTCCACAGCAGGCTGCGATATGCCTGACACCATTCCATCGGGCCCGCATACGAACACGGCCTTGTCGATCGCATCGAAGGTGCGGGCAACGAGTTTTGCTTCCTGTCCTTCCAGCGAAAGTTGAAGCCGTATAGCGTCCCTGACCGCCGAGGCCAGATCCAGAAACGCCCGCTTCTCCCTTGAACCCATCGCTTCCTGCGAAGTGTCATGAAGGGCGGCTAGGCCAATCAGAAACCGATCGTTCCTGACCAGATTCGTGATGCAGGAATAACCGATCCGGTGTCGCTCTTTCCAGTCGGCGAAATCGGGACCGCGTTCGTTGTCCTGCTCGAGGGTAAAATCCGCATCGTCACGAAGCGCGAGTTCCGGTGCTGCCATTCCAACGCGGACGCGGGAATTAATCCATGGATCGCCGCCGCCGACGCGTTCGAATTCCTCTCCTGCCTCTGGTGGCATCTCCGTCATGATGTTGAATGGAACGGCAGCTTGCGTTCCGATTCCAATAAGCTGACCGGTCCGCGAACCAACTGCGTCTGCAAACCGGGCCATGGCTTCTGTCCAACCGACCAGCCCTAAGGCAGCTTCGCCAAACCCCTTCTTCGCGAATTGCAACTTGCTTTCGAATTCCGACACATATCAATCCGCGCAGCTAATCTGCTGCATCGTTCGATTTTTCTGTGAGCCAAGTCCAGACTGATCGATCGGCAGCATCTACATATAATTGTTGAAAAAAGCCCTGATGCGGCCCGTGCAATCCGATACTTACGTGGTTTGCCCTGTTTCCACACACGAAAGAAGCACGGGGGAAACCGGGGTATATCATTTGGGAGACGACGAGACCGTTGAAATTCGGCACCCGCCCGACCGCATTTTCAGCAAGCAGCGATGCTTGCGTTCAATCTCTGGGGGGTCTCATCATGGTCCGTATTTCGAAATCGCATCTTCTTGCCGGCAGTGCCGCTGTCGGCCTTGCAGCGTTCACCGCCAATTCGCCAGCGCTTGCCCAAAGTGATGCTACCGGACTCTATGTCGATACAACGTCGTATCAACTGACGGTGGAAGAAGGCGAGACGCTATCCAGTGCTGCCAACGCTGTTGTCATTGTCTCGCCGGACGTCGTCGTCATTAATGCGGGTATGATCGACGGCGGAAATTACGGGATCAATTCGCAGCTCACTTTCAATGCGGAGACGGAGCAGTACGACGCTCCTGCCGCAGGGGTCGAGATCAGGAATTCCGGGCTCGTCGTCGGTCGGAACAATGACGGGATCCGCCTGGAAGGCGGCGGCACCGTCATCAACGATGGCTTGATCGAGGGCCAACTCGGCTTGCAGACCGATGGCGTGTCTATGTTTCCCGGTCCGGTACAGGCAAATGCAGACTACACGGCCGTCGTGTCGAATCTCGAAGGCGGCTCCATTGCCGGAGACCGCTTCGGTGTCATCCTGAGCGGCGGCGGCAACATTGACAACGCTGGTGATATTTCAGGCATGGCGGGGGGTGTGCTCGTGCAGGGCATCGCACTCAACAGCGCCGAAGGCGAGGATCGGGCCGGCGTTGTCGGAATTGTAACCAACACCGGGACCATTCGCGGCCTGGGACCTGCCGACAGCGACGGGTACGGGGTAGCGTTCGGAAGCGATCTGGGCGAAGCGACGCTGGTCAACAGCGGGATCATAAGCAGCGCCAGTTCATACGGCGTTTCGCAGCGTTCCTCCGCCGAGTTGCTGATCCAGAACCTGAGCGGCGGCTCTATCACGGGGGCGACCTCCGGGATTTATAGCGGTTCGGGATCGATCACCATCGAGAACGCCGGCACGATCCGCGGCAACGGCATATATGACGGCTTTGACGCGGCCCCCGATGCGGGCATCACAATCGCCACCGGCGCTTCCAGCGTCGTCAACAGCGGAACGATTTCCGGCGCAGGTGCCGGAATCACCACGGCCTATGTCTATGATGCCGAAGCTGATGCGCTCGTGGGCCTCGCCACCGGCACCGTCGTCACCAATTCCGGCACCATCAGCGGCGAGATGAACGACGGGATCCGTCTGATCGGCGGCGGCACCGTGACCAACAGCGGCACCATTTCCGGCGCCGGGGCGGCGGGCGCAGACGGCATCTCGATGTTCCGCTTCGACGATCAGTCGAGCGAGAACTACAGCGCAAGCGTCATCAACGAGGCGAACGGGTCGATTGCAGGGGACCGCTTCGGCATCATCCTTTCAGGTGGCGGCTCGATCGAAAACAGCGGCATGATCAGCGGCAATCTACGGGGGGCGCAGATCCAGTCGCAAGGAGACATGGCCGGACAGACCGCCAGCCTGGTCAATAGCGGATCCATCGCTGGCAGCAGCGACTATGGGTTCGTGATCGCGGGCAGCCTCGACGCGGCTCAGCTTGAGAATACCGGGGTCATCAAAGGCATGACCGGCGGCGTCGTGCTGGACATTCGCGGATCCACAACGCTCGTAAACAAAGGGACGATTGACGGAGGTCAGGGCTACGCCGTCTCGGGTGGCGCATCCACTGGCTCGATCGCGCTGGTAAACGAGGGCGCATTGGGGGGCGGTGTACTCCTGTCGACGCTGGACGATACGGTTACCTTGCGCACCGGTAGTTCGGTTACTGGCATGCTGGATGCTGGCGAAGGCAACGACAGGCTGACGCTCGAGGGTTCTATGTCCGGGCTCACCGATGCACAGGTGATCGGCAGAGCCGACAACTTCGAAGCGCTTACCGTCGCTCGCGGTTACTGGAACACGGATGGCTTCGTGGGAGCGTTCGACAATGTGGCGATCCATGAGGGCGCTACGCTGCGGGTGAACGAGACGGTTCTGGGCAATGAGACATCCTCGCCCATCCTGACCGCCGAGGTGGCGCTCGATGGCTCGCTTGTGCTCAATTTCGGCCAAGACGACATCGTCTCCCAACTGGATGCCCTGTTCATCACGGGCACGGGCGATCTACAGCTGGTCGGTGAGGCCGTATTCACAGTGGATACCGATACGCTTGGCCATACGGGTGGAACTACTGTCGCCAATGGCGGTCTCATCCTGACCGGCAACCTCCTTGGCGACGTGGCCACCTCCGGAGCTGGCATTTTCCAACTGGGCCAGGGAGGTACCGAAGGAAGCTTCCAGGGCGACATCGTCAATGATGGTCGCTTCGTATTCAATCGTTCGGACGATTACGATTTCCTCGGCGCCTTTTCCGGCTCGGGCTCGCTCGATAAATATGGAGTGGGCGTGCTCACTTTCATGGGCGACTACTCCTTCGAGGGCGTGACCAATATCTACGCCGGATCGGTTCGCATCGGGGGAAAAATCGATCCCGAGATGGATTTCAATCTTGGCGGGGCCGGTTCGCTCGATATCACGGGGAACGATCAGACCATCGGCGGTCTTGCAGGCGGACAGCAAGCAAAGGTCCAGCTCGGTGAGCAGTTGCTGACGATCGATCAGACGGAAAACACGACCTTTGCCGGCGTTATCTCCGGCATGGGCGGCATCACGAAGGACGGTGCCGGCACCCTGATCCTTTCCGGTATCAACACTTATACCGGCCCTACCGAAGTGAACGGGGGCAAGCTGGCCGTCAACGGATCCATCGTCTCCAGCGTGACGGTAAACGCGGGCGGCAGCCTAGGAGGGAATGGTACTGTGGGTGACACCAGCATCACCAGCGGTGGCATTCTTGCACCGGGCAACTCGATCGGCCGGCTGACGATTGCCGGAGATCTGAACTTTGGCGCCGGCTCGATTTACGAGGTGGAGGTCAATGCTGCGGGAGAAGGCGATCGCATCGATGCCACGGGCGTAGTCACCATCGACAGCACTGCCACTGTCGCGGTGCTAGCCGAAAACGGCGCCTACCGACCGCGCACGGATTACGTCATCGTGACCGGTGAAGCAGGGGTCACCGGCACTTTCGGTTCCGTGACGACCGATCTTGCCTTCCTCGATCCGTTGCTGCGCTATGGGACGGACACGGTGACATTGTCGCTGTATCGCAACGACATCGAGTTTGCCGAAGTGGCAGCCAATCCGAATCAGGCAGGGGTTGCTGCTGCGGTGCAGGCACTAGGCAATGACAATCCGCTGTTCGAAGCGGCGCTGATGCAGAATGCGATGACCGCCCAGACGACCTTTGGCGACCTTTCGGGTGAAATCCTTGCCAGCAGCGTAAGCGGTCTGACTGACGACAGCCGTCACCTCCGCAATGCCATCCTGAATATGCCCGCACCCGACAGGGCCGGGATCTTCGCCTGGGGATCCGTCTTCGGTGCCTGGGACGAGTTTGACGCGACCGATCGTAACTTTGGAATGGATTCCGATCATCAGGGAGTAATCACCGGCATTGGCCTCGGCGGAGCAGGCTTTGGAGTTGCCGTCTCGGGCGGTATCGGGGGCTCGGATCACGGCCTTGGGGGGCGGAACGACAGCGCCGAGGTGGAAAGCAAATATCTCGCTGCTCATGCCACCATCGGTGCGCCTGTGGGTTTCAACGGGGCCGCTGGCGTAAGTTTCGCCTGGCATGATATCGAAACGAGCCGCGCGGTCAGGGGACCCACGATTGCTCAGACGCTGACTTCGGATCGGGATGCCGAAACGCTGCAGCTGTTCGGAGAAGCCGGCTATGGGCTGGAAGTAGGGAATGCCCTGATCACGCCTTTTGCACGCCTGGCCCATGTCCGTACGGAAAGCGAATCCTTCGCTGAAACGGGAGACGAGGCAGCGCTGTCGGTGGGCGAAACGGAGCAGGAGACCACCCTGCTCACTTTGGGCGGCGATGTTCGCTTTTCTTCCGTCAGTGTTGGCCTCCAACCCTATCTTTCCGCAGCGTGGAGCCATGCATTCGGTGATCGCGCAGGGCAGACGGTATCGCGCTTTACATCGGGAGGACCCGCATTTGTGGTGACCGGCGTGGCGATCCCCGACGACTCCGCCGAAGTCGAGGCAGGTTTCGAGTACAGGACCGGCGCGTTCAGTCTGGGTGCCGCGTATTCGGGTGTGCTGGCTGGCGATCGGACCAGTCATGGCGCCCGTGTAAGCGCCGTGTTCGCCTTTTAACTTCAACACACCTGCCTGCTGTATCACTACTAGGTGACGTGGCAGGCAGGTTGCTATTCACAAAACGGATAACGGCGTTCGGATGGATGTTCGCGTTACGCACCGCAAATGTCGAGCTATCGGTTGACACCGCTTGCCCCCCCCAAATGAATGTAAGTCGGCACTTAGCGTCGTGAAGGGTCATTCAATCGGGCGCCTTCCAGCGACGAGGCGCGCTAGGGAATGACCGCTTCTGTCTTGAGCGGCCCTTAGAAGTTCAACGCGGCACGGCTTGATCTGGTCTTGTGCTGCCGGTTCCAGCGCTGTTCAATCTGCCGCGAGGATCCCGCCGACATAGCGGCCCTTCCCTAGCTCTGATTAGCTCGTCGAGAGCTGCCATACATTCAGGCACTAGCCGACGGCGGCAACTGGGCCGGTTGCGGTCAGTCCGCTTATGCCGCTCCTACCGCCTAAGCAGTCATTGCTACAGTCCCACTCTTCCGGGTAGGCCTCTCGAATGCACCACGATCAACCGCACCCGTCCGCCCACGAGCACCACTTCTTGGCCGGCTCACACGATGCGCATGCCCGCCGAACGCGATGGGTAGTCGCTCTTACCGCGGTCATGATGATTATCGAGATCGTGGCCGGTTGGTGGACCGGATCGATGGCGCTGCTGGCGGACGGCATCCACATGGCGACTCATGCTGGCGCGCTCGGAGTGGCAGCCTTCGCCTACTGGTTCGCCAAGCGACATTCCGGCAATCCGCGCTTCACGTTCGGAACCGGAAAGATAGGCGATCTCGCAGGCTTTGCGAGCGCACTGGTGCTGGCATTGTTCGCCATGGGGATCGCCGTCGAGTCATTCGAGCGGCTGTTGCAGCCCGCCAATATCGCCTATTCGGAAGCGATCTGGATCGCCGTGCTCGGCCTTGCGGTGAATCTTGCGAGCGCCTGGCTGCTGGGTGCCGATCATCATCACGATCACGGCCACTCGCATCATCACCATCACGACCACGGTCACGCGCATGCCGACAACAACCTGCGCTCAGCCTATCTCCATGTCCTCGCCGACGCGCTGACCTCGGTCATGGCAATCGTCGCGCTACTTGCTGGCCGCTATCTGGGCTGGGCGTGGATGGACGCGGCAATGGGTCTGGTCGGTGCGGCGGTTATCGCCCGCTGGTCTTGGTCGCTCATGCGCGACACCGCAGCCGTTCTCGTCGACGCCGAAGCCGGTGTGGATCGCTACGACGAGGTTCGCGAGGCCATCGAGGACAAGGACGCTGCCATCACCGATCTGCATATATGGCGGGTCGGCCCCGGACATTATGCGGTGATCGTTTCACTGGTCGCCGATAAGCCGCTCCGCCCTGAGGACTATGCCGACCGCCTCGCCATCCACGCGGAATATGTGCACGTCACGATCGAGGTTCATCGGTGCGAAGGCGAGCATCGGCTGAGCTGCGCCGCCTGAACAGGGAGCGATCTACGCACTCACCTGGGCATGCCTTTAGCCTAGGGCGTCCAAGCTGTTCGTAAAGTGATTTACCCCTTGCGCGAAGGATAGTATCCGGTCGCTACCGGGACCGTGCAACCTCCCGGTCAGGCGCTGCGCCCAAGTGTTGCCTCCGCGTTCCGCCGGTTCGGCGGGCGACTTTGCGCGAGGTGATCATGGCAAGCGCTTATCCGATACCCACGTTCGGCGAACTCTTCCGCCAGTTCCTGCGTATCGGGCTCCTCAGTTTCGGTGGCCCTGCGGGGCAGATCGCCCTGATGCATCGCGAACTCGTCGACGAGCGGCAATGGATCTCCGAAGCCGATTTCCTTCATGCGCTCAACTGCTGTCACTTCCTCCCTGGTCCCGAGGCGCAACAACTCGCCACTTGGGTCGGGTGGCGGCTGTACGGATGGCGCGGCGGTCTCGCGGCGGGGCTGCTGTTCGTGATCCCAGGGGCGCTGGTCATCCTTGCGTTGTCGATGCTCTATGCCGTCGCGGCTAGCCTCGACTGGTTCGAGGCCCTTTTTCTCGGGGTCAAGGCGGCAGTGCTGGCGATCGTGCTACAGGCGCTTTTGCGCATTGCCGGCAGATCTCTGGATACGCCGTTCAAGAAGGGTTTGGCGTTGACGGCGTTTCTCGGCCTGTTCCTGTTCGACCTGCCGTTTCCCGTTCTCGTGCTCGGCGCAGCGGCGCTGGGCGTGATCGTGGCAGCGGTGCGACCAGGGTGGTTGGCTCTGAAGCCGGGCGAAGCATCGGCATCCGCCGGACCCCGGCCTTGGCGTTCCACACTCCTTTCCATAGCGATCTGGGGCTGCATATGGGCGCTTCCGATGGTCGTGATCGCGGCGACGCTCGGGCGCGGCCACGTGTTGTGGGACATCGGAGCGTTCTTCTCACAGCTGGCGGTGGTCACTTTCGGCGGTGCCTATGCAGTGCTCGCATACGTGGCGCAGGAGGCAGTCCAGGGCTACGGCTGGCTCGAGGCGGGCGAGATGGCCGATGGCTTGGGTCTTGCCGAAACGACGCCCGGACCATTGATCCTGGTGACCCAGTTCGTGGGCTATCTCGCCGCTTGGCGGTCGCCCGATCCTTTCACGCCTCTGGTCGCCGGCTTGTTGGGCGCCGGGATGACAATCTGGGTGACCTTCGCGCCGTGCTTCCTGTGGATATTTGCGCTGGCTCCGTGGATCGATCGGTTAGGTAACGCCATGCGACTTAAAGGTGGTCTGGCCGCCGTAACCGCAACGGTTGTCGGCGTAATCGCCAATCTGACCGCGTGGTTCGCGCTCCATGTTTTGTTCGTCGAAGTCACGCAGACGAACCTCGGGCCCGTTCGGCTATATCAACCCGAGTGGGCTCTTTTGGATTGGCGAGCGGCTCTGCTCGCTGGGCTCGCGCTGTTCATGATTTTCGCGCTTAAGTGGGGCGTCGTTCGCGTGCTCGCGGTCAGCGCAGGGGGAGGGCTGGTCTTGCTGCTGCTCTAGTTCATCAACGACGAATAAGGCGTCGTGATCGAGCACATAGCCGCCGATCCGATCTCCAACGATGAGGGTCCGGGGCGTGGTCTCGACGCCGTGCTTCTGCTTGAAGGCGTCGGTTTCCTCGCGCGTCGTTTGGTGATGATCCTCGACCTCGAAGCCTTCGCGTTTCAATAGGTTCTGGGTCTTGAGACCGTGAGTAGCCCATGGCATTTCTCTTCGGCCAAGAATTAGCCATTTGAGAAAAGCCTAGGGCCCAATCTCAAGCAAATCATGAAAGCTTTCGGGCGGCCCGGAGAAGGCTCGCTACGACCGAAGTGGGGCGCATAGCTGTTTGACCAAAATGGCCGATTGCGGACCGGCAGGTTTCAGAATGGATCTAGCGGACAACGGACGGTTGGGCATGCGGCTCATCGGACAGCTGACGCCGACAAAGCCGACGTTCCGCGGCTCCAATCAGATCCCTGATAGCGGCTGTCCGTTCAGGATAGTTTGGGCCGGTTGTAC
>NZMY01000021.1 GCA_002694745.1 Croceicoccus sp.
TCCCGAGGATACCTGCTATTATGCGAGTCTATGGCTGAAGCCAGTATCCGACTGAAGTCGGAGGGGTTGCTCCCAAAGCGTGACGCTAAATGGCGGCGTTCTGATCGCGCTATTTGTCAGTTGCCGGGTCCGATGACGAGGCAATCGCGCGCGGCCTGAACGATGTCAGCGGTGACCTCCTCGACGCGGTTGAGGGTCATGATCCGCCGCATCTGCGCGAACAGGCGCTCCATGAGCCGGAAGTTGCCGCGCGTGATGCGGATCACGGCTGCCTGCGCTTCGATCGCGTCGAGTTGGGCCGGGTCGAAGCTGATCCCGAAATCGCCGGCGTGGGTCGCGAGCAGCAGCCGCATTTCGGTCTCGGTAAGCGGTTTGAACTCGTGGACGAAGCCGATCCGCGAGTAGAGCTGGGCATAGCGGGCGAGGCGCTTCTCCAAGCCCGGCATACCCATCAGGATCAGCCCGAAGCCGTGGCGATCGGCCATGTCGCGGAGATGTTCGAGCGACTTTATGGTCAGGCGGTCGGCCTCGTCGACGATGACGAGGGGGCAGGCGATGCGGGCGGCGTCATGGGTGATTTCGTCCTGCGAGCCGCCCGCGACCGTCAGCCGGGCATAGCCCAGCTTAATGAGGTTGAGGCCCAACACCGCGTCGATCGTCTTGGGCGTGTTGCTGACCGACACGGTGTAGAAGACGGCGCGGCAGCGAGCGACCTTTTCGCCAAGGAGCGCGGCAATGGGACGGAGCGCGGCATATTCCCCCAGGTCGGGGAAGCTGGAAAACTCGCGCGCCGATCGCGTCTTTCCGACGCCCGGCCGGCCATGACACACGCCGATATAGCGGTAGTGCGCGCAGGCTTCGGCAAACTCGACGAACCGGGCATGTTCGCGGGTCGCCAGGAACGGCTGCTCGACCAGGAACTCAATCGTCAGCGGCGTAGAGCCGGAGCCCTCGGTAGGTGGTGGGCCGGGAAGCCGTATCCTCTTGGTCGCCATCGAAGGTCTCCGTGGGGGCAGGCACCTGCTTGTCGCGCTCCTTCGCGCCGCGCCGGGCGCGCTGGATCGCGCGCAACGACGGGTGCCCAGCGTGCTCGGAGCTGAGCGCACGGCAGACGAACCGGCCCTGGTGGTAGACGTGGATCTCGGTCAGGTCGCGGGGGTCATAGACCGCCTCGACCTGCTCGCCGACGAAGGCCGCGAGCGTGGGTTCGACATAGCGCCTGCCCATCAGACGGATGCCGTCGCGCAGCACTTTACGGGGCTTGGGCACGTGCACGAGCAGCATGTCGAGCTGTTCAAGGCTGTCGGGCATTGCGGGCAGGAACCCGCCCTTCTGCCAGCGCGTGATCGGCGGTTCGCCGGTGCTGCCATGCGGGCGACGATGATAGACGCCGCACACGAACGCCTCGAAGCGGGCGCGCAGCTCGTCGGGCGTGAGCACTGGCGCCGACAGCGGCTTGCCCGCGATCAGGTGGCCGGGCAGGTCGGGCAGGAACATGTCGTTGATGGTGCGGAACAGCCGCTCGATCTTGCCGCGCCCGCGAGGACGCCCCGGCAGCGAATGGATGAGGCGGATTTTGAGGGCGATGCACGCCTGCTCGATATGCTCGGAGATGAAATCCGAGCCGTTGTCGACGTAAAGCTGTTCGGGAATGCCGCTGACGATCCATTCGGGATTGGGCTTGCGCCAGATCGCCTGCCGCAAGGCGAGCGCCGTGTTGAGGGCACTGGGGGCATCGAGGCTGAGGAAGTAACCGGCGATGGCTCGGCTGTGATCGTCAACGATGACGGTCAGCCAAGGACGCACCGGGGTTCCGGCATCATCGAGCACGAGAATGTCGAGAACGGTATGATCGGCCTGCCACATCTCGTTCGAGGTCGCGGCTTCGCGCCGATGCACTAGCTCGTGCTGGTCGCGGTAGACGGCCGGATCGGAGGCTGCGGCGATCTGGCTTGCCGGTATCGCCCTGACGACACGCGCGACGGCCGCATAGCTGGGGGTTCGGTGTCCATGCGCGATGGCGAGTTCCTGCACCTTTCGGTGAATGGCGGCGACCGGGGGTCGCGGGCGCTTGGTGGCGAGAGTGCGGGTCAGTTCGACCAGATGTTCCGGCAGGTGCAGCCTGCCCCGATCGTTGCGCGGCAGACGCGCGAGACCGGCAAGTCCTTCGGCACGGTAGCGCCCGAGCCAGCGCTGCAACGTCCGCTCGCTCAGCGTGCCGGTGCGGGCGAGGTCCGCGAGCGGGATGCCATCGGCGAGGTGCGGTTCAAGGACGCGGTAGCGCTCGATCGCCAGCGGCGGGACAAGCGCCGGATGCGTCACCGCCGACGGTCCGTGTCGCAGGTAAGGAAAACGGAGATTTGCCTGCCCATCGCCATGCGAGTCCGCTCGCGTTGCCAAACCGGCCTGTTCGACGTAAATCTACCCGGTAAAGAAAACTAGGGCAACATAGACCTGCCGATGACGACTTTCTTCCCAAACCGCGCCCGATCGGGGCGCCACCGGCCCTACGCATGAAAATCGGTTACGCCCGCGTATCGACCGCCGAGCAGAACCTGGACCTCCAGCGTGATGCGCTGAAGGCTGCCGGCTGCGAGAAGGTCATCACCGACAAGGCCTCCGGGGCGACTGCCGCTCGCCCTGGATTGGAAAAGGTGAAGGAGCTGCTTCGCGCCGGCGACACACTGGTGGTCTGGCGCCTCGACAGGCTCGGCCGCTCGCTCCGTGATCTGATCGGATGGATGACCTACCTCGACGAGGAAAAGGTCGGGCTGCTGAGCCTGCACGAGGCGATCGACACGACCACCACGTCGGGCAAGCTTACCTTCCACCTGTTCGGGGCATTGGCGGAGTTCGAGCGCAACCTGATCCGCGAGCGGACCCAGGCCGGTCTCACCGCAGCCCGCGCTCGCGGCAAGAAGGGTGGCCGGCCGGCCGCACTCGGCAAGGACAAGCGCGACCTGCCCGTCAGGCTCTACCACGAGAACACGATGCCGATCGCCAAGATTTGCTCGATGCTCGGCATCTCCAAGCCAACACTCTACGCCTATGTGCGATCGGCCGAGACCAAGCCGGTAGCCGCGTAGCGACGCTCGCCGACAAATAGCGCGATCAGAATGCCGCCACTTAGCGCGAGCGTTTACACCGTTCGCGGTCCCGATCGGCCCAGCGTCCCCCGGAACCGTTCGTTATCGGGAAGGCATCTAAGCGGTCTGCACCATCCTTCATCTAAAGTTCTCCAAGCGCTTCTGAGGATTTTCGGGCGCACCAAAAGCACTTGCTCCTCCAGTGGCTGGAGCATGTAACCGCAATTTGCTCTCCTGCGGACGGGGGGCTGGAGGTGGCTTTTTGACGGCCCGTGTTGAAGCAATCGGTATGTCTCGACGCTCATTAGTGGCGCGGCTGGTGGCCTGTGGAACCGGCTTGGTGCTCGGTTCTCCAACGCTCGCGCGACAGACTTCCCGGTCTGCGGGCTCGTGGAACTTCGGTGCGGCTCACCTCGAATGGGAGCCGCTGGAAGTCGGCACGGGTGATACCCTCCTTGTTTCGGCACAAGTGCGCGGAGTGCCGGTGCGGGCGGTGCTCGACAGTGGCAGCGGCGCGTCGATCATGAGCACGGCGCTCGCGGCGAAGCTCGGCTTGAACGATGGTGAGCGGCGCATGATTAGCGGGCTGAGCGCCAAGGCCCCGGTGCTGCTGGTCCGCGACATCGACGTACAGCTCGCCCGCGAAACCCGTCGCTTACCCTTTGCCGTCGTTGGTGATCTGAGTTCAGTGTCGGCGGCCTTCGGACGACCGATCGATATCCTCCTCGGTGCCGATATGTTCACGGGTAGCTGCATCGCGCTCGATTTCGCGAAAAGGCGTATGGCGGTCGTCAAGTCAGGCACGTTTCTCGCCGGTCCCGACTGGCGCGCTGTCGCGCTCGGGCGCGGTGCCAAGCAGGAGCTGTTCATTCGAGCTTCCGTCTCGGGTTTGCCTCCCGTGCCCTTGATGATCGATCTTGGCAGCTCGGCCGCGCTGATGCTCTCGTCGGCCTATGCCCGCGATCAAGGGCTGTTGAACGGGAAGCTCGTCTCGACCGCGGCGATCGGCGGCGTCGATGGTGTGCGTATCAACGATGCTTTCACGATCCAGAACATCAACATCGAAGGGCTTGGCGTCTCGAACGTCCCCACACTCGGGATGAGAGCTTGGCTCTCCACCAGCACGGTTGGCAATGTCGGCCTACCGCTGATCGCTCAATTCGACGTGGTGTTCGACGTGACCGCCGGATTCGTGTGGCTCCGGCCACTCGGTCCTCGTCGTCGCCTGCCGATGCTGAAGGACCGTAGCGGCCTTGGCCTCGCAGCCTCACCAACGGCGCTCACCGTTGTTCATGTGGCGGCGAACAGTCCCGCGGAAAAGGCTGGCTGGGCGGTCGGCGACCGGATCGTGGCGGTGAACGGCCATTCGATCGATGCGAACTATACGCGTGGGGAGCTCTGGCAAGTGCGCTCCCGGCCTGCTGGCACCCTCGTAAAGCTGACGATGGCCTCGGGTGATGTGCGCGAGCTCAGGCTGGCCGATTATTATTGATCGGCTTGAGGGTGGCCTTTGCCGATCGCCTTCATGATCCGACAATCGGCCATGCGCGCCTTGGTGCAGCTCTGGCTGAGCATTGCCAACTCATCCCGCAACACCGCGAGTTGCGCCAGTCTCTCCTCCACATCCTTGAGGTGCTGAGCAGCGATAGCTGAGGCGGCACCACAATCCTGGTCCGGGTTCTGCGCCAGCCCCATCAACGAACGGATCTCGTCGACGGAGAAGCCAAGCCGGCGACCGTTGCGGATGAAGTGCAAACGCTCAATGTCACTGGCATCGTAGGTTCTGCGACCCGACGCCGTGCGAGGGGCGGATCGGAGCAACCCGATCGACTCATAAAAGCGGATCGTCGTCACCTTCGTCGAGGTCTCGCTGGCGAGCTGCCCAATCATCACCGGCTTCATCATGCCATCCTTGCTTATGCGAACGTGTCGCACATTTCGCTTGCTTCTACAGCGACTGGAGGTGGTAAGGAAGGCCGCATGAATGCTTCTACCGAAAGCTGCGGGTGCCACGGGGAGCCCGCGCGCGCGCAAACCGATCCGGCCTATCGCCGTGCGCTGCTGACCGTCGTGGTGCTCAACCTCGGCTTCGGAGTCGCCGAGCTGTTCGGCGGGTTCATCGCCGATAGCCAAGCGCTGAAAGCGGATTCCCTCGATTTTCTCGGGGACGGGTCGATCAGCCTTATCGGTCTTCTCGCGCTTGCCTGGTCCGCACGGGCGAGGGCAAAGGTCGCGCTGACGCAGGGGTTGTTTCTCGGTGCGCTTGGCGTGGGCGTAATCGGTTTCGCGATTTGGCGCGCCCTGAACGCAACCGCGCCCGATGCCGAACTGATGGGCACAATCGGCGTTGTCGCGCTCGCGATCAATGTCGTGTCCGCCTTGGTGCTTGCGCGTTTCCGGGAAGGGGACGCCAATGTTCGCGCGATCTGGCTGTTCAGCCGCAACGACGCGCTCGCCAACGTGGCGGTGATCGCCGCGGCCGGTCTGGTGGCGTGGACAGGAAGCGCCTGGCCGGACCTCGCCGTCGCCGGCCTCATCGCCCTCCTGTTCCTCCACTCCGCTTATGAAATCGTCACTGGCGCTCGGCGCGAATTGGGAGAGCGGTAGTGCGTCTGCTCGCGTTGATCCGGGCAATGCTCTCGTTGCGGCTGCTCTCCGCGCTCGCGGCGCTGCTGATCCCTGCTGCGGCAATCGCCGAACCCGGCGACGTGCAAACCGCATGGCGGCTGCTCGACTATATGGCCGTCGATTATGGCGGCGCGGTCGCCAACGGTCGGATCAAGAGCACGTCGGAATATGCCGAGATGACGGAGTTCGCCGCGTCGGTCTCGACACGGCTTCAGGGCCTGCCGGCGAAGCCGGAGCGTCAAGCCCTCATCCAGCGGGCTGCCAACCTCCAGGCGGTGATCGCGGAAAAGGGACCGACTGAACAGGTGGCAACATTGGCGCACGGGCTCGCGGCCGATCTGTTGCGCGCCTACCCGGTGCCGCTCGCGCCCGATAAGGCTCCGAACCTCGTCTCCAGCGATGCCCTGTTCCGACAATCCTGCGCGTCCTGCCACGGGATGACGGGCAACGGCCGTGGCCCTGACGCCGCCAAGCTCGCTACGCCCCCGATTGCTTTCACCGATGCCGAGCGCGCGCGCCAGCGCAGCGTGTTCGCGCTCTATCAGGTGGTGACGCAAGGCATCGACGGGACCGCGATGCAGAGCTTCGCCGATCTGCCCAACGATCAGCGCTGGGCGTTAGCATTCCGAGCCGGGAGCTTCGCCTTCACGGATGCGCAGGCGCGCGAAGGCGAGCGGCTTTGGAAATCCGACCCGACCCTTCGCCGGCGCATTCCGGACCTGAAAACCCTGGTCGCGCTCACCCCGGCCGCGCTCGGCGCGGCGATCGGCGACGCCAAGGCTGACCCAGTGCTCGCGTTCCTGCGTCGTCATCCCGAACAGGTGATACAACAGGCTCCCGGCTCGCTCGCGGTCGCCCGCGCCAAACTCGCCGAAAGCGTGGCGGCTGCGCGGCGCGGCGATGCGCGCATGGCGAAAGAGCTGGCGCTGTCGGCCTATCTCGATGGGTTCGAGCCGATCGAGCCAACACTCACCGCGCGCGACGCGACGCTGATGGGTCGAATCGAGGGCGCGATGGGGGAGTTCCGCGCCTCGATCGACCGGGGCGCGTCGCCCGATGATCTCGCGGAGAAGGTCGCAGTACTGGGCGGCCTTTTCGACGATGCGGAAGCGGCGCTCGCGCCTGATGCCGCCACCGAAGCGTCCACGTTCCTGGGCGCGTTCACGATCCTGCTGCGTGAAGGGCTCGAAGCCCTGCTCATCGTTGTCGCCATGATCGCGTTCCTGCGTAAAGCCGAGCGCGGCGAGGCGCTGCGGTACGTGCATGGCGGCTGGGTCAGCGCGATCATCGCGGGCGGGATCACCTGGGCGGTCGCCACCTATGCGATCGGGATCAGCGGTGCGAGCCGGGAGCTGACGGAAGGGTTTGGCTCGCTGTTCGCCGCGGTCGTGCTGCTCTCGGTCGGGATTTGGATGCACGGCAAGGCGCAGGCCGATCAGTGGCAGCGCTATATTCGCGAGAAGATGTCGCGGGCGCTCTCGGGCGGGTCGGGCTGGTTCCTGTTCGGGCTGGCGTTCGTCGTAGTTTATCGCGAGGTCTTCGAGACGATCCTGTTCTATGCCGCGCTTTCGGCGCAAGGTGACAACGGGATGCTTCTCGCGGGGGCCGGGTCGGCGATTGGACTGCTCAGCCTGATCGCTTGGGCCATGCTTCGCTACAGTCGCAAGCTGCCGATCGCGCAGTTCTTCCGCTATAGCTCCTGGCTCATGGCGGTCCTGACCGTCGTGCTGGCGGGTAAAGGCGTCGCCGCGCTCCAGGAAGCCGGCCTTATCAACATCGCACCGCTCGCGGACGTGCCACGGCTGTCGATGCTCGGCGTGTTTCCCACTTGGCAATCGGTGCTGGCGCAACTCCTGATGGCGGTCGCCATTGCGGTCGGGTTCGCCTGGAACGGGCGCGACCGATCCCGCTCGGGTTCCGGCTCAGTGACCCTTGGTTCGAATTAGTGCAATGACATGAAAACCCTTCCGTGATAGAGGCAAGCTAGTGCGAGCCTTTTTGCCTTTCCTGACATGCCTGATGCTGGTCCTGACCAGCTTCTCCGGCATGGCCCATGCCGCCGATCTGGCGGGGGGAAGCATCGCGGGCGTTGAGTTCACGGTCCATACCGCCGGTGACATCGATCAGGTGCCATCGGACTCGGACAAGAATGTCCCGCATCATCACAATTATTGTCACGGACACGACGTCGGCGCGCCTGCGCGCACGACGATGGAATATACCCCCGTCCTCACAGTGCCCAAGCCGACAATCTCCGCCTCTGCGTCGCTCGACGGCCGCACCGGCATGGTCCATTTGAGGCCCCCCCAAGCCTGACGTCCGATTTGGGCGTGCGTTGGCGCGCCCCTGTCGATCATCGTCAGGAGTCCTATTTTCATGAATCGTATCCTCGCGGCCATGCTGGCCGCAGCGTCTTGCGCCACGATGGCGCAGGCGCAGGTCGGACCGTCCGCGCCTGTTGCGCAGGATGCGCCGGTCTACACGCTTGACCAAGCGGTCAGTGCAGCGGGCGGTTCGGCCCCTGCTGCGGAAGCGGCGACAGCTGGAATCGACGCGGCCCGTGCAGGTCGCACAGTCGCCGGCTTGCGGCCCAATCCGGTGGTTCAAGGCCAAGTCGAGAATGTCATCGGCTCCGGGCCGTATCGGGGGGTCCGCAGCGCGGAAACCACGGTCGGCTTTGCGATCCCGATCGAGCTAGGCGGCAAGCGCGGCGCCCGCGTCGCGGTCGCCAATGCGCAATTGTCCCGGGCCGAGATCCAGGCCGCGATCATCGCGGCGGATGTCCGGCTTCAGGTAACGCAGCTCTATGTCGAAGCGGTCGCGGCCGATCGCCGGGTAATGACAGCCCGCGATCAGGCCCGGATCGCCAGCGATGCGCTGCGGGCCGCGAGCGTTCGCGTGCAGGCAGGGCGGGCATCGCCACTCGAGCAACAGCGCGCGGATGTCGCGCGTATCAATGCCGACGCCAATGTGGAGCGGCAGCTTCGCTTGGCCGAGGCGGCCCGCGCCAATCTGGCGCGTCGGATCGGACGGCCGATCGACGGCCTGCTCGATGACACGCTGCTCGATCGCCTTCCCGGTGTGAACGTCTATGGGCCGTTGGCACCGGTCAACACGACCGGCACACTCGCGCTGGCGGCAGCCAACGCGGATTTCTCCATTGCCGAAGCCGGCGTGCGGCTCGCGCGCGCCAATCGCGTGCCTGACCTGAACGTCGGGCCGTCGATCCGCCGCCTGGAAGCGACCAACGACATGGCGGCGGTGTTCAGCGTGTCGATCCCGATCCCGGTGTTCAACAATGGTCGCGCCGCGATTGCGCAGGCGACCGCGCAGCGGACCCAGGCGGATGCGCAGCGCCGCGTGACCGCGCTCGACATCGAACAGGCGATCACGGACGCGCAGGCGCAGGCGGCCAATGCCGCAACGACGGCTCGTGCGGCGTCGGGGCCGGCGCTGGCGGCTGCACAGGAGGCCGCCCGCATCGCGCGGATCGGCTATCGCGAGGGCAAGTTCGGCCAGCTCGAATTGCTCGATGCTGAACGCACGCTCGCCGAAACGCGGGTCGCCGCGATCGACGCGCTTGCCAATTACCAGAATGCCCGCGCGCAAGTGGAGCGACTGACCGCTCGTGCGCCCAATGGGGGGAATCAGTGATGAAGAGCTTTTATCTCGCGGGCGCGGCGTCGCTCGCCCTGCTCTTGGCTGCCTGCGGCGGCAAGGATGGCGGAAACGAGGCAACTGCCGAAGGCGCAGCTGCCAATGAGACGGCAGCGGGCACGGAAAAGGGCGGTGCTGAAGGCGGTCATGCCGGTGAAGGCGTCGTCACATTGGGTGCCGACCAGATCGCCACAGCGGGCGTCCAGGTCGGACGGCCGATCATCGGCGGGGCCGGGACGATCGAGCTGCCCGCGATCATCGAGGGCGACCCACAGGGAACGCAGGTCGTCTCGGCCGCAATTGCGGGACGCGTGGTCGCGCTCACCCGTAACCTCGGCCAATCGGTCGGACGCGGCCAGACCATTGCGGTCATCGAAAGCCGCGAGGCGGCGCAGATCAAGGGCGAGGTCGAGGCGGCGCGGGCGCGGCTTCAGCTCGCTAATTCGAACCTCGCGCGCGAACAGCGGCTGTTCGCGCAGAGAGTCTCCCCTGAACAGGATCTGATCGCCGCCCGCACAGCGGCGACGGAGGCGCGGATCGCCCTGACGCAGGCGCAGAGCATGGTTTCGGCGGCGGGTGTCGGCGGCGGCGGGCTCAACCGGCTCGGCATTGCCGCGCCGATCTCGGGCCAGATCATTGCGCGCCCCGTGACGCTGGGACAAACGGTCGCGGCGGATGCCGAACTCTATCGCATCGCCAACCTGAGCCAGGTGTCGATCGCGCTTAATCTCAAGCCCGAGGATGCGGGCCGGGTGCGTCCCGGCAATACGGTGCTGGTGAAGGCGGCAGGCCGTCAGGCGACCGCCCGCGTGACCTTCGTGTCGCCGGCGCTTGATCCGCAGACGCGGCTCGTGCCTGCGCTCGCCACCCTCGACAATCGCGGTGGCGAATGGCGGGTCGGCGAGCCTGTGACGGCAGCCGTGCAGCTCACGGGCAGCGGCGGGAGCGGGGCGGTCCGCGTGCCGACGACGGCGGTCCAGAGTTTCGAGGGCAAGTCGGTCGTGTTCGTGCGCACGCCCACCGGCTTCAAGGCGACCCCGGTCCAGCTCGGCGATGCGTCGGGCGACACGGTGATCGTCCGGTCGGGCCTGACCGGCAACGAACAGATCGCCACCACCGGAAGTTTCACGCTCAAGGCCGAGATCGGCAAGGGCGAAGCGAGCCACGAGGATTAAGCCATGATCGCCCGTATCGTAACCTGGGCGGTCGAGAAGCGCTGGCTAGTCCTGCTCCTCACCGTCATCGTCGCCGCCATCGGCGCCTTTTCCCTCTACCGGCTACCGATCGACGCGGTGCCGGACATCACCAACAATCAGGTCCAGATCAACGTCCGCGCGCCTGCCCTCTCGCCCGAGCTGGTCGAGAAGCAGGTGTCGTTTCCAATCGAAACCGCGCTCGCCGGCACCCCCGGCCTGGAATATACGCGCTCGTTGAGCCGCAACGGCTTCGCGCAGATCACGGCGGTCTTTTCGGACGCGACGGACATCTATTTCGCCCGCCAGCAGGTGGGCGAGCGTCTGCGGGGCGTGCAAGAGAATCTGCCCGACGGCGTGAACCCTGAAATGGGTCCGATCGCGACAGGCCTGGGCGAGGTGTACATGTACACCGTTCGTCTCGATCATCGCGAGGACGACAAGCACAAGCCCGGTGAACCGGGCCAACAGCCCGATGGCAGCTACATCACGCCAGAGGGCGAGCGACTGACGACCGAAGAGGACAAGGCGACCTACCTGCGCACCGCGCAGGACTGGATCGTGACGCCGCTTCTGAAGACCACACCGGGCCTCGCCGGTGTCGACTCGATTGGCGGTTACGCCAAGCAGTTCCTCGTCGTGCCCGACGTGCAGAAGCTGGCCTCGCTCGGCATCACGCTGACGGACCTGGGAAATGCGCTGGAGCGCAATAACACCAGCGTCGGCGGTGGCTTCGTCAATCGCAATGGCGAAGGTCTGGCTGTTCGCTCGGATGCGCTCGTTCGCAATGCCAGCGAGTTGGCCAGGACCGTGATCGCGACACGTAACGGCGTGCCGATCACGGTCGAACAAGTTGCGACTGTGAAGACGGGTCAGGCGATCCGCATGGGTTCGGCATCGGAGAACGGTACCGAAGTCGTCGTCGGCACGGCGATCATGCGGATCGGCGAGAACAGCCGCATCGTGTCGACCGCGGTCGCTGAGAAACTGAAGACGATCAACGCTTCGCTGCCTCCTGACGTCGTAATTCAGCCGGTGCTGAACCGCACCGAGCTGGTCAATTCGACGATCAAGACGGTCGCGAAAAACCTGTCCGAAGGCGCGGTGCTGGTCATCGTCGTGCTCTTCCTGCTGCTCGGCAACTTCCGTGCGGCCCTGATCGCGGCGTTGGTCATCCCGATCACCATGATGCTGACAGGCTTTGGTATGCTGCGCGCTGGGGTCTCGGCCAATCTGATGAGCCTTGGGGCTTTGGACTTCGGTCTGATCGTCGACGGCGCCGTCATCATTGTCGAAAACGCGCTGCGCCGGCTTGCCGAGCAACAGCATCATGAAGGCCGATTGCTCAGCGTCAAGGAACGGCTCGCGACCGTGGCAGCCGCCGCTCGCGAGATGATCCGCCCCTCGGTTTACGGGCAGGCAATCATCATCCTCGTCTACGTACCGCTGCTCACGCTGACCGGCGTGGAGGGTAAAACGTTCGGACCGATGGCGCTGACCGTCATCATCGCGCTCGCCTTCGCCTTCATCCTCTCTCTCACCTTCGTGCCGGCGATGATTGCGATCTGGCTGTCGAAGAAGGTCGAGGAGAAGGACGGCCGCATCATCACGTGGCTGAAGAAGCGCTACGAACCCGGTCTCGACCGGGCCATGAAGCGCCCGACGCTGACGATCGGTGCGGGTGTGGGAAGCCTTGTGGTGGCGGCGCTTGCTTTCACTACGCTCGGCTCGGTGTTCCTGCCGCAGCTCGACGAAGGCGATTTGCTGATCCAGTCGCTCCGCATTCCGGCAACGTCGGTCCAGCAGAGCCAGGCGATGCAGGTGCCGATCGAGCGGATGATGTCGAAGCAGCCGGAGGTGCAATTCGTCTATTCCAAGACGGGCACCGCCGAGCTGGCGGCCGACCCGATGCCGCCGAACGCGACCGACATGTTCGTCATCCTGAAGCCGCGCAAGGATTGGCCGGATCCTGAGCTTCCCAAGGAGGAGCTGGTCAGCCGGATCGAGGGTAATCTCGCGAAGATTCCGGGAAATGCCTACGAGATCACCCAGCCCATCCAGATGCGCTTCAACGAGCTGATCGCCGGCGTGCGCGGCGACATCGCGGTGAAGGTGTTCGGGGACGACTTCAACCAGATGAACCGGACGGCCGAGCAAATCGCGGCGGTGCTGCGCAGAACGCAAGGCGCAGCGGACGTGAAGGTGGAGCAGACGACCGGTCTTCCCATGCTCGACATTCGCGTCAACCGCGACGCGATGGCGCGGTTGGGCGTTACGGCTCAGGATGTGCAGGACACCGTGACTGCGACGATCGGCGGGCGAACATCGGGCCAGATCTTCGAGGGCGACCGTCGCTTCCCCGTGGTGATCCGCCTGTCGGAGGCGCAGCGTGCCGACATCGGCCTGCTCCAACAGGTGCAGGTGCCGGTGGCAGGCGGCGGCTATGTACCGCTGTCCAGCGTCGCCGAGATCAAGGTGGTCGATGGTCCGAACCAGATCAGCCGCGAGAACGGCAAGCGGCGCGTGGTGGTGCAAGCCAACGTGCGTGGCCGCGACGTCGGATCCGTCGTGGCGGATGCGCAGGCGGCGATCGGCAGCCAACTCCGGCTGCCTGCCGGCACCTATCTCGAATGGGGCGGCCAGTTCGAGAACCTCCAATCGGCAAGCGAACGGCTGAAGCTGGTCATTCCGGCTTGCTTCATCTTGATCCTGCTGCTCCTCTACGGGGCGTTGGGATCGGTCCGCGACGCCGCGATCGTGTTCACCGGCGTGCCTTTCGCGCTGGTGGGCGGCGTCCTGTTGCTGTTCCTGCGGGGCATGGACTTCTCGATCTCGGCGGCAGTGGGCTTCATCGCCCTCTCGGGCATCGCGGTCCTCAACGGCCTCGTCATGGTCAGCTCGATCCAAGATCTGATCCGATCAGGGATGAGCCGCGAGGAAGCCGCGCATGTTGGCGCGATGCAGCGTCTGCGACCCGTCATCATGACCGCGCTAGTCGCCAGCCTCGGCTTCGTGCCGATGGCGCTGGGCGAAGGCGCCGGCGCAGAGGTTCAAAAGCCTTTGGCGACGGTCGTCATCGGCGGTCTGATCTCGGCGACGCTTCTTACGCTGTTCGTGCTGCCGACACTCTATGCCCGGTTCGGGCAGAAAGTGATCGAGAAACCCGAGCACTACAATGAGGAGCATGAAGGGGACGACCACGGTCAGACCTTCGTGAACAACTTGGCCTGATGGATGGGCGGGGCGATCCGCGATCGCCCCGCCCATCTCTGGGAGATGGGGATATGCCTCGCACCATAACCAGCTCGATGCTTCACGGCGGGCCACTGCGCATCTGGTCGGCACTCACCGATCCGGATCATCGCCGGGCGTGGAGTCCGCTCGTATTTCTCGATGATCCGTCCCGGCTCGGCGACACAGAATGCACCTTTGCGATCCAGGGCATCACCCGGCCAATTCGGACGCCAGCACGGATTGATCGATTCGATAAACCGCACGCCTTCGCTTGGTCCTGCGGCATCCCCTATCTGTTCACGCTCGAAGAGCGGTACGAGCTGGCGGGGGACGATGGCGGCACCAGGCTAACGCATAGCTGCACGCTGCGCGGGGCGCTCTCCCTGCCGTTCGCGGCGATGATGTTGCGCCGCCTGCGATCCCTGATGGTCGAATCTGACGATCGCCTCGCAACCTATCTCCGCTGGCGGGTAGGTCAGCCTGCCCGGGCTATCAATCGTCAGCGCGTCCCCTTCCGCTACAGGAGGAAGGCGCGATGATGATGCACTGTAAGCGGGTGCTGCCCGCCGTCATCCTCGTTGTCGGGCTCGCGGCGTGCTCGGAAAGAAAGCCGCCAGCCCCGCCAACGGAGCAGCAGATCCATTCGTCCGACAGCGCCGTGGCGACCGGGGGAATGGGGCGGCATAGATATCGCTGTTCCGACGGGGAACCGCTGTTCGTCGATTACAAGGACAACGGCCTGCAGATCGATTTGCGGCGCTCCAACGGGGGACCGCCGATGATGCTGACCGCGCCAGCGCAGGGCCTGCAATATGTCGGCGAAACAGCCACCGCGACCTTCAAGGGGTCGCAGCTCACCATCGTGGAAGGCGATGGCCGTACCCGGATCTGCGAGCGGGAAGGCACGCGATGAACTGCCCTGCCTTCGAACGCCACAGGGCGCTTCGTCGGAAGAGACCGATGTCTGACACGTCGATTTCAAATGTGACAACCTTGTGCGGCCTGAATCGGGCCGGTCTGGCGATCGCGCGCCTCGGCGTCGTTCTCGTCTCCGGGGCGGTTATAGGGGCGTGTAATCCAGCGCCGACCCAGCCTACCGAGCCGGCGCATGAAAAGCATCTGACGTCGAAACTAATCGCGCAGCGCATCATGTACTGCGACGACGGCACACGCGCCGATGTCGACTTCATCGATGACGGCTTGAAAATGGCCGTCACCTGGCTGCCGAAGGGCAGGACCGAGATCCTGCGCGCGCAGCGAACCGGTGACGAGTTTCGCGGCGACCATTCGCGGGCTGTCGTGGCGGGCGGATCGATCGCGTTCACGCGACGCGGGAAGATCCGCGTCTGCCACCGAACCCCGGAGGAGTCCTAGGAAATGCAGGCACTGCTCTATACGCTTGCGCCTGTGCTGGCGGTCGTGCTCGGCGCGATTGTCGCGAGCCGCACCAAGTTGAAACCTGGCCTCGTGGCGGGCCTACAGCATCTCGCTGCCGGCGTCGTGTTCGCGGCGGCAGCGACCGAAATCCTGCCGCAGGTCAAGCATGAGGCATCGCCCAGCGCGACGTTGATCGGCGGGGCGGCGGGCGTCGCGACCATGCTGGGGCTCAAGGCTCTTGAGGCCCGCTTCAAGGGGCCGATGGCGCTACTCGCCGCGATCGGCATCGACATTCTGGTCGACGGCCTGGTGCTCGGCCTCGCTTTCGTGGCGGGCGAGAAGGCAGGTCTCCTGCTGACGATCGCGCTCACTCTGGAAGTGTTATTTCTGGGACTGACGCTGACCGACGAGCTGGCGGAAACCTATCGCTCGCGCTTGCGCATCATCGTGATCGTCTCGGCATTGGCCCTGCTGCTGCCGATCGGCGCGCTCGCTGCCGTGCCGGTCGCCGCGCTGTCGCCGGTGATGATCGCCGGCTTCCTCAGCTTCGGGCTGATGGCGCTGCTCTACCTCGTCACGGAGGAGTTGCTGGTCGAGGCGCACGAGAAACCCGACACCCCGCTCATCAGCTCGATGTTTTTCGTCGGCTTCCTGGCCCTGCTGACACTTGAGGAGATGATGGGATGATCCCGGGCAACGACAACAATGGCGGGCAGGAGCGCCGCACACTGTGGATCGTCCTGCTGCTGAACGCGGCGATCGCTGCGGGCTTCTTCGTTTCCGGCTTCTTCGCGGACTCGAGCGCGCTGATCGCCAACGGCGTCGACAACCTGTCCGATACGGCTGTGTATGCGCTGAGCCTTGTGGCGCTCACCCGGGGCCAGACATGGAAGACACGCGCCGCGGTCGCTTCGGGCGTCATGCTGCTGATCTTCGCGGGCGGCATCTTGATCGATGTCGGACGGCGCTACGTGCAGGGCAGCGAGCCCATCGGACCTACCATGATGGTCATGTCCGCGATCGCCGGCGTCGTGAATTACCTCTGCCTGCGGCTGCTCCAGCGCCTCAAGGATCCGGACGTCAATCTCCGGGCCGCAACCACCTTCAGCTTCAACGACTTCATTTCCAACGGCGGCATCCTGATCGCCGGCGTGCTGGTGCTGTGGTTGGGTACCAATTGGCCGGACCTGCTGGTCGGCTTCGCCACCGCCATCATCGCCATCAAGGGCGGTGTCGAAATCCTGCGCGACGCGCGCGCCGAAACCAAGAAAAGCGAAAGGAGGTCGTCATGAACGACAAGCTCGAACTCGACATTCCAGTGTTGTTGCCGGACCTTCCTGACGCGGCCGATGCCTGCCTGGACCGTCTCGTATCAACCCTGTCAAAGCGCGAAGGTGTCGAGCGGGCGCATGTGATCTGTCTCGACGGCAACACGCCAGCGGCGCTGTGCATCCATTTCGATGCCGCCAAGCTGCCGCTGCCACGGTTGCGCGAAATGGTGCGCGCCGCAGGTGCCGAAATCACCGAGCGCTACGGCCATGCGATCTGGCAGGTGACGGGGATCAACCACGAACGTCGGGCGCGCACGGTCAGCGATGCGCTGTGCGCCTTGCCCGGCGTGGTCCAGGCAAGCGCCAGCACCAGCGGGTCTGTCCGGGTCGAATATGATCGCCGCGAAACCACCGAAGAGGAGGTGCGCGCTGCGCTTCGCAAGCTGAAGGTGAGGGTGGGCAAGCGGGTCGCTGCCGATGAACATGCCGGCCACGACCACGGCCCCGGGGGCCACGGCGCGGGCGAAGAGAAGCACGGCCCCGGCGATGGCCACGACCATAGCCACGCCGAATTTCTCGGCCCCAATACCGAGCTGATCTTCGCGCTCGCCTGTGGCGCGCTGCTGGGGATCGGCTACGCGATCGAGAGGCTGGTCGCTGGCGCGCCCGAATGGCTGCCGACCGCCTGCTATATCGCAGCCTATTTCTTCGGCGGATTCTTCACGCTGCGCGAGGCGATCGACAACCTCCGGATGAAGAAGTTCGAGATCGACACGCTGATGTTGGTCGCTGCGGCCGGCGCCGCTGCGCTGGGCGCATGGGCCGAAGGTGCGCTGCTGCTGTTCCTGTTCAGCCTCGGCCATGCGCTTGAGCATTATGCAATGGGCCGCGCCAAGAAGGCGATCGAGGCGCTGGCGAAGCTCGCGCCCGAAACCGCGACCGTGCGACGCGGCGGGCAGACCAGCGAAATCCCGGTCGAGCAGATGGTCGTCGGGGACATTGCCATCGTCCGCCCGAACGAGCGCCTGCCTGCCGACGGCTTCGTCATCAAGGGCACCAGCGCGATCAACCAGGCCCCGGTCACGGGTGAAAGCATCCCGGTCGACAAGGTGCCGGTCGCAGATGCCGCAGCGGCACGCGCCAAGCCCGATGCAGTCGACGCGCAAAGCCGGGTTTTTGCTGGTACGATCAACGGCGGCGGCGCGATCGAGATCGAGGTGACACGCCGTTCCAATGAAAGCGCGCTTGCCAAGGTCGTGAAGATGGTGAGCGAAGCGGAGACGCAGAAGTCGCCGACGCAGCGCTTCACCGACCGGTTCGAACGGATCTTCGTGCCCGCCGTCCTGGTCCTGTCAGTGCTCCTGCTGTTCGCATGGGTGGTCGTCGACGAGCCGTTCCGCGACAGCTTCTATCGCGCGATGGCGGTGCTGGTGGCGGCAAGCCCGTGCGCGCTCGCGATCGCAACGCCGAGCGCGGTCCTGTCGGGCGTTGCCCGTGCAGCGCGGGGCGGCGTGCTCGTGAAGGGCGGTGCACCGCTCGAAAACCTCGGGTCGCTCAAAGCGATCGCTTTCGACAAGACGGGCACGCTGACCGAAGGTCGTCCGCGCATCACTGATGTCGTGCCCGTCGATGGCGCCGATGAAGGCGAGTTGCTGGCGCTGGCTGTCGCCGTCGAAGCGTTGAGCGACCATCCCCTGGCCCAAGCGATCGTCAAGGACGGCCGCGAACGTCTGAACGATCGTGCCGTGCCGACTGCCGGCGACCTCAAGAGCCTGACCGGTCGGGGCGTCACCGCGAGCGTGGATGGCGAGACGGTGTGGATCGGCAAGGCCGAGATGTTCGGAAGTGAGGGCATTCCGGCGCTGGGGCAGGGCGCGCAGGACGCAATCGCGAAGCTGCGCGAGAACGGCCGCACGACAATGGTGGTCCGCAAGGGGGACCGCGACCTGGGCGCGATCGGCCTGATGGACACGCCTCGCGAAGCTGCCAAGACCGCGTTGCGTCGGCTGCACGAGATGGGCGTGTCGCGGATGATAATGATCTCCGGCGATCACCAGAAAGTCGCCGAAGCGATCGCCGACGAAGTCGGGATCGACGAAGCGTGGGGCGACCTCATGCCCGAAGACAAGGTTGCCGCGATCAAGAAGCTCGCCGGCGAAGACAAGGTCGCGATGGTGGGCGACGGCGTGAACGATGCGCCGGCGATGGCAAGCGCCACGGTCGGCATCGCGATGGGCGCGGCGGGGTCGGACGTTGCGCTGGAGACAGCCGACGTGGCGCTGATGGCCGACGATCTGGCGCACCTGCCATTCGCAGTCGGTCTTAGCCGCCATACCCGTGGAATCATCCGGCAGAACGTCTTCGTCAGCCTGGGTGTCGTCGCCTTCCTGGTGCCTGCTACCATCCTCGGCCTCGGCATTGGGCCAGCGGTGGCGGTTCATGAGGGATCGACGCTGCTCGTCGTCATCAATGCGCTCAGGCTGCTCGCCTACCGCGATCCGGCAGGGAAGGCGGCATGAAGTGGCTGATCGCCTTCGACCTCGACGGCACGCTTGCCGAGAGCAAGCGGCCGTTATCGGAGGATATGGCCGCAATCCTCGCCCGATTGCTCGCCATCACGGATGTGGCGGTGATCTCGGGCGGGGACTGGCCGCAGTTCGAAAAGCAGATCGCCTCGCGCCTTCCTGCCGGCGTCGCGCTCGACCGTCTCTGGTTGATGCCGACCACAGGCACGAAACTCTATCGGTTCATCAATGGCGCTTGGCGCGCGGTCTATGCCGAACTGTTCGACGACGCGGAGAAGGCGAAGATCCGCACGGCCTTCGATCAGGCGCTGACCGATGCCGGTCTCGCCGACGAACGTATCTGGGGCGAACGGATCGAGGACCGGGGCAGCCAGATCACCTTTTCGGGCCTGGGGCAGGCAGCGCCGCTGAAGGAAAAGGAAGCGTGGGATCCTGACCGAAAGAAGAGGACCGCGTTGCAGGCCACGTTGCGCGCGAAGCTGCCGGAGCTCTCGATCAATCTCGGTGGCACGACATCGATCGACGTGACCAGAGCAGGGATCGACAAGGGCTATGGCCTGAAGCGCCTGAGTGCCGAGAGCGGTGTCCCGCTCGACGGGATGCTGTTCATCGGGGATGCGATATTCCCCGGTGGGAATGACTATCCCGCTGCTGAAATCGGCCTCGACACAGTGAGGGTGCGCGACGTCGCGGAAACCACCGCCGTCGTGACCGCCATCATCGCGTGTCTGCACCGATAGGATCAAGATACATGGTCGGCTCCATCGCGGAATGCCGCATTGTCAAAGCTCTGGCTTCTGTCGCTTAGGGCAGCGCTTCCTAAAACGAAAAGAAGGCAATGTGCGCGTCTCCGCGAACAAAGCCTCCAGCGATCAATCTAAGAGATTCCGCCGCGCTTCTCAATCGTACGCGGTGCTTGATCCCACCACTCGATAAACCGCAACAGCTCGGGTCCGGAGTGACGCCGCAGGTTCATTATTCCCCCCTCCTCCCCTCCGGCTTAATCCTGACAGTGCATCGCACTGGCTCGCCTGCCTTGTTGGCTGCCCGCCGACATTGTTCAAGCGTCTCCTGATTTGCTTGGGCGATCACTGCACCCGCAACCATCGTGTTCCAAGTGTCGGGCTGGCTGACAGCCGCCAGTCGCCGGCTTGCGGTCCAAGTGTCCAAGCGCAAGCTGCGCGATGCCATCTTCTCTGGCCATAGCCAGCTTTCCGGCACGGCGCGCGCCACGACGCCCGCGCCGGCTGCCCATAACACCATGCCGATCGCGACGCCGCCGATCGCTGACCATGCTAGCCGTCTGTTCTGCTCGCCGGCATGCCGCGCCGATGCGACAAGCCCGTGAAGCTGGCGCGTCACGTCCTCCAGTCCCTTGCGCCCGGTAGCGAGCGCCACCTGGTCCTCGCGCCGGGCGGCGTTACCGGCTGCGGCGATACGCTGTGCCATTTGCTCGGGCGTCATCGCCAGCGCCGGACTCCGCGCGATCACGTCATTGATGACGGCGATACGGTCGGCCGTGGCGTCCACGCCCTTCTGCATCCGCCCCAACGTCTCGGTATAGTCCGGCACGTCGATCGCGCCGCGCTCGGCCGCCAGACCCTCCACGGCGCGGCGCAACAGCGCCAGCTCACCACGCATGGCCTCGAACGCCTCGGCCGCGCCTGCCTCGTCCTGGTCGTCCTCGTCCGCCACCCGTCCCCCTTACCGGCTCATGCCACGATCACGGTCGCGGCCTTGTCCGACCGACTGCGCCAGCTCCTGCCCGATCGACTTGCCCCGCTCCATGTTCAACTCCAGCTCGGGGGCGCGACGGCGCAACACGGATTCGAGCTGTGGGTCGCGGTGCAACCCGCCCGCGATGCCCTCCATCCGCTTGCCAAGTTTCTCCGCGCCCGCGCGGTCGCCGGCACGCTCCATGTTGGCCCGCGCTTCCTTCATGCCCTGCCACTGCTCCACGAACCGGCCCGCGCGCTTCTCCGGGTCGGTGCGGACCTGGCGCTCCGTCTCCATCGCCTTCGCCGCCCCGCCAGTGTTGCCCTCGGCCGCGTCGCGCGCGAGCCGGGGGTCGCGCTCGATCGCGCTGGCGAGGTCGCGCGCGCCATGCGGCCGCACCTGGTCGAGCGCGTCGCCGGCCTTCGCCAGCGCCTGTTCCTGGTGCGCCAGCACCGGCAATCCCTTGTCCCGCATCCGGCTTATATCCGCTGCGGCGCGCCCATAGCGTTCGATCGCGCGGGCCTGCGAGGGCGCCAGCGGCCGATCGGCCGCGAGGCGCTCCGGCGACGTCGTTTTTTCCGCCGCTGGTTTCGGCCGGAACCCGGCGAACATGCCCCGCGCCTTGGCCTGCACCTTCTCGACCACCTGACGCGCGAGTTCCGGGAACCGGATCTCGCGCCGATCGGCGAACGCGCGCGCCTGATCCTGCTCGGGCCGGGCGTAGTCACCGGCCATGTCCTTGCCCCGGTCGCGCGACAGGGCGCGGACAAGCTGGCGCTGGTCGGCGAAGTCGTCGCGGCCGTAATGGAGCTGCGCGCCGTCGCGGTGTCGCGACATGCCAACATAGGCGCTGTGCCGGTCCATGCCGGGGGTGGCGAGAACGTGGGCGCGATCGACCGTCACGCCCTGCGCCTTGTGGAAGGTAGCGGCGTAGCCGTGATCGACCGCGGCATTACGGCTCGACCTATCCCATCTGAGACGGAGGGACGGCGGGGAACCCCGTCGTCCTCCGCTTTCGTGATTATGAACGATGATGACGATCCCTCGGAGCTGCCGTGTCCGATTCCCCTCATCATGAAGCGCTGAAAACCTTGGGAGACGCCCTCAAAGCAGGGCCGAAGGCTCTCGCCCGCAGCACTGGTGCGCAGGCCGGACGAACTTTGTGAATCGCCTCACGACGCTCGCGCACCAACTCGATGTTGGTGGTCACGGCGGGGCGAAAGAGGTGTATGAGGCAGCCTCGATCATCGCAAGGATGCAGCGGAACCAAGAAGACGCAAAAAGCGATGGTTGGTCAGTCGCCGACCATGAGGCCATTGCTGGCCTGAAAGGCATCGAGACCAAGCTTCTGAAACTCGCAAATGGCGTTGAACAATGAGCATCTTGGCTGGCCGCATCGGCCACCAATTTTAGGATCGGCTTCTCACCTCCTTTTGGGAGGAGCAGTCCGCTGCGGCGATCATGCCGCCTCGGTCTGGTAGAGCTGCGCCTCACGGTTGATAAGGATATCGGCCAGGAACCAGTAGGCCTCGCCCCAGGCGTTCAGAACCTCATCGGTTGCCGCCTCGCCCAATATGTCGCGGATCGCCGGCAACAGCGCATTGGCGACCGCAGGATAATGTTCGGGCTTGATATGGGTCTCGACATGGCGCGCGGCGATGCGTTCGATCGCGGGTTTCAGCACGTCGAGCTTGTCGACGTTCTGCGCGAAGGCGAGGATCGCGGCCGCTAGCCGCTTAGGCTGCGCGCCGGATTCGTGCGCGGCCATGTCAAACAGCGCCTTGATCTCCGGATCGACGAACAGGCGCTGATACATGCGCGTGGTAATCTCCACGCCGTGCTGCTGGAGCGCAGGCGCCGTAGCTTTCACCAAAGCCATTGTTTCGGGGGAGAGCGGTTTGGACATACAGACGTGCTCCGGATTTCAGACCCTGATAAAAGAGACGATCAAAGTGGCGAGAGGGACCCGATCCAGCAAGGAGCGTGGGCCGGAGAGACAGGCATGCGCGATGAACCAAGGCTTAGCGGCGGGGTATCCTGTATCCGGATCGATCATAGCTCGACCGCAGCCAGAGGAGCGAGCAAGGTCCACACGACGCCCGAGGCGGGAAACTCCATCTCGGCACGGCCGCGCAAGCTGCGGCTCACGGCCGTGCATATCAGCCGCGACCCAAAGCCCCGCCGCTCGGGCCTGACGACTGGCGGGCCACCCCGTTCGGCCCATTGCATCCAAAGCTCGGCTTCGGTGCCCGAATCCAGCACCTTCCATGTCAGCTCGATCGTGCCCGCCTCATTGGACAGGGCCCCATATTTGATCGCGTTCGTCGCCAGCTCGTGAAAGGCGAGGGTCAACGTCATCGCCGCCCTGGGGCCGATCGTGACCGTGGGGCCGTCGAGGCGAAGCCGCTCCGCGTAGAGGGTGAAGTGGCCCAGCGCATTTTCCGCCAGCGCGGGCAGGGGCGCCGCCTGCCAGTTGTGGGATAGAAGCTGCTCGGTCGCGTTGCCCAGCGCCTCCAATCGCTCGTCAATGGTCGATCGGGCGTCTTCGATCGAATCGGCCGCCTGCAAGCTCTGGCTGACAAGGGAACGAACGACAGTGAGAATGTTCCTGAACCGATGCTCAAGCTCACGAATCCGGGTTTCAGTATCGACCATAACTCTACGTGCCCCCTACCCGGCTACTTAGAGCAATCGGGAGCCCAGGACGAACATTTTGCACGTTCGCGTGGAGCACAGAGCCAGACGGCGCGTTGCTGCGCTGATCGGTGGAACGGCTGCGTAAATGCTTGGTGCGGCATGACTAAACAAGACGGGATCAGCGGCCTTCGCGTGCTGGTTGTCGAAGATGATTATTGGGTCGCGGCTACGCTGGTTGAGATAATATCTGAAGCCGGCGCGGAAATCGTCGGCCCTGTCGATTGCGTGCGGGATGCCCTCGCGGCGCTGGACTCGTCGCCTCATGTCGCCAGCCTCGATGTGCAACTTGGCTCCGAAACCTCGTTCCCGATCGCGGACGAACTGGACCGTCGCGGCGTGCCCTTCATCTTCGCCACGGGTGCGGCCAGCATGATCCCGGCTGCCCACGCCTCACGCCCGACCTTCCACAAGCCCGCTTCGCGCGAGCTGCTGATCGGGGCGCTTTCTGGCGCGCTCAACCCTGCCTAACAGGGCTGCTTCACTGACGCGATGCAAGAGGCTCAAAAGGAAACGCCCCCTCGTCGTCCAGCAGCTCGCCGGGTTGCATCGGGCCGGCTCCGGTCGCGGCGTCGATCGCGGCTTGCAAATGGACGGCGGTGGCCGTCGCGCCTCGGCCGCTCCGATCCAGTTGGGCCAATGCCATCCTCATAAGCGAGAGGGCTGTGTCGTCATTCGTCATAGACATGCCTCGATGGGAACCCGGAGCCTTGACGGAACAGGGGTGTCCGGGGCTCGATCTGTCGCCGCGCGACCGATCTCCACGGCGTTCTTCCCAGCGCGCTTGACCGCGTACATGAGCTGATCGACCGCGTGCATCAACGAGGGTTCGTCACGCGGGGTCTCGGGCTGAATCAGCAGCGCGCCCATGCTGCACGTCACCGGATGAGGCGTGCCGGCCAGAACCGATGACAGGCGCTTGTGAAGCGAGCGAGCGAAATACACCGCTTCCTCGGCCGAATGGACGGGAAGCAGAAAGGCGAACTCGTCGCCGCCGATTCGGCCGAAATCATCCTCACGCCGGATGATCCCCCGCGCGCCCTGTGCGAAGGTGCGCAGCACCTCGTCGCCCGCAACATGGCCGTGGCGGTTATTGAGGCCCTTGAAGTCGTCGAGATCAAGGATCGCGAGCAGGAAGGATTGTCGGGCAGGCACCGCTAGATCGAGACGATGGATCACGCGCTCGCGGAACGTCTCCTTGTTGAGCGCATCGGTCATGCGGTCGCGTGCCGCCAGGTGGTGCTCTCGGTCGAAGGACCGGCGGAAGCTGAGAACAATGGCGGCGACGAAAACATAGGTGACGGCGCGCACGGCCATCCTTGCCCCGAGCAGGGCGGGGGAGAGCCCTGGAAGTTCGGCGAGATGCGGCACGACGGCGAGGACCGCCGCAACGATCGCCACCAGATAGCCAGCACGGCTTCCCAACGCCCAGCAGGCGGCGCAGACGATCGGGATATAGAGCGGCGCGAGACCCATCCGGGAAAAATGTGCGTCCGCCAGCGCCAGCGCCGTGACGCTGAGGAGGATCGCGAACCAGGCGCGCTCACGCGGCAGGGAATGAAGGCGATCGGCGAGGCGGCCGACAGGCAGATGACTATTCACGCATGTCCTACTCGGTCAAAAGGTTCTCCAAGCTCATTCCCGCCCCAAGTGTTCCTGTTCAGCCGGCGGCACGCCCCATTTCGGAGACGTGCCGGCCACTGAACCGGGTGTTGGAAACCTGAAACACGTCAGGCGCGGACGCCTTTGGCCGGGTGGCTTGGACATGCGCGCCCGCCACCCGGTCGATGAAGCTCGACCGGCTCGTGTTTCAGGAGGTTTCCACGCCTCCACCCGCGTCTCCGCAGGTGCGCGCACGCTACCGGCAAACCGTTAAGAAAAGCAACAAGCCGACAGGCACACCGGGGATCAGCCGATCTTGACGCCCCGCCAGTCCCGCCTTTTCCGCAGGTGGATGGGCCGCTTGGCCGCTGACGGGAGCGTATCGCGGCCGGTCCTGTCGGCCAGCAGCGGCGTCGATCGCTCCTCGATGAGGGCGCGCAGCCGAGTCCGCCCGCGTGCGATGCGGCTCTTGAATGTGCCTGGGGCAATGCCGAGCTGCGCCGCGCCATCCTCGATGGACACGCCTTGGCTCGCCAGCAGCACCGCCTCGCGTTGGTGGATCGGGAGTTCGCTGAGCGCCCAATCCGTATCCCGCAGCCAGACGGCGAGGCTCTGGGTCTCGTCCACCCGTAGCATGCGGTCGCGCGCCTCTTCGGGCAGGTCGGCATGAAAGCGGGCGCGGCGGCGACCGGTGAGAAAGCTGTTCTTCATCACGGTCCGCGCCCAGGCGGCGAGGCTTGTTCCCGCCGCGAAGCTGGCGCGCGCGGTCCAGCACCTGAGCATGGTGTCCTGCAGAAGGTCGTCGGCATCGGCACCCCCTCCAGTCAGTCGCCGCGCATAGGCGCTTAGCGCCGCCGCCTGCTCGATCAGCGCTGCTCCGAACGCATCATCGGGCATGGCGATCGGCAAGGGAACACGGGCAGGCACATCGGGCGGCATCTCATTCTCCGGGCAGGGCTCTCCTGCCCTCAAGCGATATAGGGGGTGCGAGCCGCCGATGTTGCCGGCCAGACCGCTTCAAGGCCCGCTTCGTCCCGTATCGGTCGATCGGGGCTGCGCGCGTGCTATGGGGCTTCCATATCGCAATCGGAGAGAGACGATGGAGCGCCTGTTTCCGCGCGCCTTGATAGCGTGCATTCGTGAGGCTCGGCCGCCGACGTCGCAGGAGCTTGCATCGATGGCCGAGAAGATCTGGCGCGAGGCTTTTCCAGAGCGTCCATTTCGACGCGAGCGCGCCATGACCATCGCCGCCGTAGCGCTCACAGGCGAACGCCAGACGTGCAAGGGACCGCCGACATCCTGTCCCGCTGAACCATTTCCGGCTAGAATGCGGAGCGCTACGGTCGGTCGATGGTCGCCAGGGCTGTCGTCCAGGAGAGGATGCGCCGCTTGAGCCGGCAACATGCTGGCCGTAGCACCGGCCGGTTTCTTCAAGCAGCCGGCTTGACGGTGGCGGCTCAAACCTCGGTAGGCACCGGCTCGTAAGGTACCCCGATCCGGGTTTCGGCCGTGCCGCGCCGCCGCAGGGTCGCGGCAATGTGGCGGTCGGCCGCCGCGCGATCGGCGAAGGCGTGCCGCTGGGCTTGGCCGTGTGCGCCGATCCGGCCCCAGCGGGTTTCTACAACGATCATGCCGAAAAGATCGAGGCTTGCGGTGATGCTGTAACGCCGGCGGATGTTGCGCGCCGGGTCGATCGCCACCAGTTCGATCGGCTCGGGCAGGGACAGGTTCGCGCCATTCATGGCGCGGAGCCTACGAAATAAGCCTCTCCAAGTCAGGCGACTTTCCTGAATCAATGGCAAGCCGGTGATTCAGGAAATCGATGGTTCCTCGAAGCGTTACCGCGTCTGCGGGCTTGCGCGATGCTTCTGGCGCTGTTCGAGCCAGGGGGTGAACGCCGACTGGGTGCAAACGTCCAAGGGTTCATAGGTGCCCGGCGCAACACGCCGAAACAGCATGGGGCCGGTCCGAACGGCGCTTCGGCTGAGAGAAACCTGGCAGCTATTCCCGGTCATCCCGCACCGGCCACCTATGTTCATCACCGGACTGGTGCGGATGCTGATTGGTCCCGAGACGCGGCCCTTCGTAGCGCTGATAACGCGCGCGGGGCGGCTCTGCTCGATCTTCTGCCCAGGCCTGAACCATAGTCGCGCTCGTCCGTCCGACCCGCACCAGAAACTGCGCGCCGCTGCCACCGGCGCGCGCCCTATCTCCAACTCACCAACAAGGTCGGCTTTCGCGAACGCCGCGCGCGCCGCTGCCTCGATATTGTCGGGCAGGATGCATGAGCACGCCAGGGCGGGCGTGGACGCGCTAAATGCCGCACCAGCGAGGGCGGCGGCGGTCGTCCGCGATGATGACAGCATCGTCATCCCAAGAGACTATGGCCGCACGGCTGAACGAAACATGGCCTGCGCGCCTATACAGTCATTGGATCATTACCCGAGGATCATGAGCGATCAGGGTCTGGGCTGTCTCACCAAACTGCCGCCGATCAACCCCGCTCAAGGTCACGCGATTGCGTGGAATGTCGATCGTCAGAATGTTGAAGCGCCACTTCCGGCTCGACAACAATTCCGCAACCGCCTGCTCCGTGGCCTGTAATTCCCTCAAGGAGTAGCGGACCTGTCGAGCGACATAGCGCGGGTCGCCGGACAGGCGGCGCAGGCGGGCCTCAGCGTTGTCAGTGAACTGCACGATCACCGCGCCGCCGTCGACGAAGCTTCCAGCATAGGAAGGGTCGCCCGCTGCAAGCCCGTTGATCGCCGAAACAAGAATTGCGAGCGGTGTCGATTGCGCCGATTGGGCCTCAGGCGTGGGCGGCGCGGGAAGCGCCGAACCGGGTTGGGGTGTTGAACAGCCCAACAATAGCTCGCACGCCGCCGTGCAGACGATCACTCGCAGTAGCAGCGATGTTCGCAAGCTGGTCCGCATATGGCCGTTCATCCCAATGCAAGGATATCCGGAAGAGACTAAATTCATTGTGAGGATGATTCTATCCCTATTTGCCCTTTGCATGGCATGTTCGCCCGCAGTTGAGCATGGGGACGAGGGTGGCCCGCAATCAACAAGCACCTTCAGAACCCAGACGAAAGCGCCCTCCCCTAACTATCGTATACTACTCAATCAGCCGGCAGCGGGCGGACACGGGGCGTTGCGACAGGAAGCGACGTCGCCTCTCCCGCGCGATGCCAAGGCCATCGGCGATGCCTGGATCGCCCGTCTCAAAAAGCGGGGAGCGTTACTCGGCTACGGCCTCGCGGGAAAGGGTTCCGCCGGCCCGGTCGAGATGATCGACACGGGGTTGACCCAGCAGGAATTCGACAATTGGGCAAAGGAGAACGGTTGGCGCGTGCCTGGCCACATCAGCTGGAGCTTTGTACCTAAGATGAGCATTCCTCCGGTGAGTGAGGCCGCGAAAGGCGCGATCCGCGTCTGGCCCGCTTCCAAGGCGCGGACGGGCCTTCAACATCAGGCACTTTACCACGGCCGGGTCGAACTACGTGACGGCTGCTTTTTCGTCGGCCTCTCGGGCCAGCCTGTCGACAAGTTGGCATGGTTCCACTCGGAAATGGGGCTCGACATTGACCAGTCCGGCTACTTCATTCTGCGCGAAAGGGTCGGCGGAAAAACGCTCGCCCGCTTGGGCGAGGATATGAACTGGGGCGGCCCCGCGACTGCGGACATCGACAAGGAAACCGCACAAGCCTTGCAAGATGCATGCGGACCCGGCGAGCTATATGTCGTCGGTTCGCCCGAAGCGAGCGAGCGCTTCTTGACCCAGTATCCGCATCTCCGCGAGCCATCGGTTCCCCCGCCGGCACCCCCGAACAAGATTGAGATCGGCCGGTGCTGGACAGCTCCCGCGAAGCCACCTCATCGCGAGCAACTCGCTTAGACCGAACCCAATCGGGTTGTCGAAGGGCTGATCTGGCGGTTGCCCCTCGCCACGCACTTCATGCTACCTAGTTGCTGATCGAGGTTGGATCGGCGATGCGCCCGAAAAACAGCACCGCGCCGCTCTTTCGGTCTCGCAGGGTGGCAAGGAAAGGACGATCGACCACCATCTCCGGTACCTGAGGCGCTATCCGCGCACTGGTGACGACGACCTTGATCGCAGTTGCCGCCGCTGCCTCGGTGCCCTCCTCATCGACGCGCAGGAAGGTCGCGTGCGCCACATCATCGATCGCCAAGCGCGCACCACGGGCAATCCCCGACAGGTCCGCGCGCTGGTGGTCGAAGGCGCTCGGCATACCCGCTGCGATGAGCGCTGCCTTCACGCTCTCATCGAACCTGGCTTCAAAGCGGGGCAGAACGATCCGCACCGCGCGTTCCTGCTCCGCTGACAGGTCGAAACGATCATTGCCGCCCTGCTCGCCGGCGAAGAAATCGACACCCTTCAGCTCGCGCTCCCAGCGGCGCAGGGTCGCCGCGTCACGCGGCAGGAAGATTTCCATCACGAAGCTGCCATCGCCGCGATAAGGCAGCGCGATCGCCTGCCCTTCCCGGGTCTCGCGATAGTCGAACCAGCCAATCCGCTTCATCATCGTGATCGGGATGCGCGTGCCGTCGCCACGCGTGAAGGACCGCGTTTCCGTCTCCTCGAACGGCACCTGCCACTTCGCCTTGAAGTAAAGCGCGTTGGTCAGCACAGCGGCGGTGTCATCCCCGAAGCCGCTCGGAGAGACGATCTCCGAAATCCTGCCCTTCGTCTCGCGCGAAACCCAGCCATTGATCCGCTCGGCCGCTCCGGTGGGATCACCAGCATAATCGACGGTTTCCGGAGCCGCTCCGAAGCCGGCATGCGCCTCGGCGACATACTCGTCCCGGACCGGCAATCCCTTCGCCAGCCACAGCGCGTTCGCGATGCCGAGCGCGGTATCGGCATCGCCGGTGTCGTTAAGCTGGGCATTGTAGGATTTGATGAGCGCAGGGACGTTGCGGGACGAATCCCAACCAAGCACGCGGCCAATCTCCTCGCGCGTGGCGCCCCGCGCGCCAAGGTAGGCGAGCCCCAGGCCCTGCGACAAGCTGACCGGGGAGATGAACAGATTGGCGTTTGCATCGGCCTTCGCTGCCAGGTGCGGGTAGACCTTGACGGTCATTAACGCCGCGCCATAGGTCAGGTCATGCGGCAAAGCCTCGGCGTCGGGCCGGGACAGGCTTGTAGGAAGCGAGCCGGGACTCGGTGCCGGGTCGCGCGTCGCACAGCCACCAAGCGCGAGGATGGCAAGAAGCGGGTATGACAAGGCTGTTTTAGGCATGGCTCTCCCTAAAGGCTTGGCTGCTGATCGTAGAAATCGACCTGCATCCGCATGGCTCCGAGCGGTTCCACGAAATGCGGCTGTTCGGGCAAGATCAGCCCTGGCCGGTCAGGTGTAAGGACCACCTCCGAGGCCGGGTCGAGATAGGTGAGCTTCAATCTCCCTTCGATGACCCGGATCACGCCCCACACACCGGCCTTGGTGCGATGTTCGGAGCGCAGGGCAGCGGGCAATGTCGCCTCATCGAATATGGGCGTCGAGCGGTAGGGAATCACCATTATCTCTTCACTCCCACCTGGATCGTGCATCGCACCGGCTGATCCGCCTTCCTTGCCGCTTGCCGGCATCCTTCGATCTTTTCACGATTGTCGCGCAGCAACCTGTCGGCCGCGACGATCGCCTCCCAGCTCGCCGGTGACGCGCTCGCCATCAAATGCTGCCCGGCATCCCACGGTGTCGCCTCGGCAAGAGCCCGCGTCGCCATGCGTTCGGGCCATTGCCAGCTCGCCGGCGCGATCTCGCGCGCGACCATACCGGGAAGGAAGGACCAGAGGAGGATGCCGATAAGCAACCCGCTCAACCCGAACCATAGTTGACGGTCCTTCTGATCCCGCGCCGTCAGCGCCGATTGAACGACGGTGCGCAGCTCGCGCCCCTGCTGCTTCATCTCGTCGGTGGCGGTCGCGAGGGCGGCATGGTCGGCGCTGCGAAGGTCGGCCGCCGCTCGATTGATCTGCGCCGAAACCTGCGCCGGCGTCATCGCCAACGCCGGCGACTTCACGATGGCCGTCGTAACCTGGTCCAGGCGTCCGTTGATGCCGTCCAGCCCCTGGACGACATGCCCCAGCGTCTCGGAATAATCCGGCACGTCGATGCTGGCGCGCTCGGCCGCCAGTCCCTCGATGGCGCGGCGCATCAA
>NZMY01000022.1 GCA_002694745.1 Croceicoccus sp.
AGGTTGGCGATTTTTTTTACTTGGCTTCGATCGTCGTAACGAAATGGAAGAAATAAAAGGGCGTCAGTAACGGTTTCTATTTGTAGTTTTTTAAGAAGCACAACCCTTTTGGGCCCAACGCCTTTGATCCTGGCGACACGCTGACAGGGCTCGCTCGATTTGAAGACGGCTTCGATTTTCTTGTCGAAATGCTCGATGCGGCGTTCGAGATCGCAGAAGAAATCCCAGAGCTCGGCAATGGTCTCACGGGCCATAGTCGAGAGGCCGGAGTCGGCGCGTGCGAGTATCTCCGGAATCATGCGTCTCACCCGGGTAATCGACTTGGCAAAGGCAATGCCACGATCAAGCAGCAGCCCGCGCATCTGGCTGACCAGGGCCGTTCGGTGGTTCACAAGACGCTGGCGGGCGCGGTGTAGAGCCTGGATATCCTGTTGCTCAACGCTTTTCTTAGGCACCAGCGGAATGTGGGGTTGACGCACAGCCGTACAGATCGCCTCGGCATCGTTGCCGTCGTTCTTCTGCCTGCGGACTAATCATCAGGTGACCATAATGCGAAGGAACGCGGGGCAAACGCATGGAACCCGCCCGGTGGCGCTGCTTTTCGCCAACTTTGCTGCACATTATTTTCCGGCGAACCTCTGCAGTCTTTTGACGAGCAGAGGAGTTATTGATGTCGAAATCTGAACGAGAACTGATTGTTGAGCTCGAAGCCGTATTGATCGGCCGCCGATACAGCCCCGTAGTGATCAGAAATTACTGCAGCTACGCCCGCGAGTTTCTGGACTATCTCATGTACCGAGGGATTCCAGTCGCAGACGTGACCGAAACCGAAGTAGCGGAATATTTGCGTCGTGCGGCCGCGCAATTCCGCAAGCGCCGCGGACGACGGCCCAGCAAGCGCTGGCACGAAGTCCCGCAGTCCGGGATTCACGCGCTGCTGCGGCTTGGGCAGGGTCAGTGGCCGCCTTCTCCCAAAGTGGCCTGCGCCGCTGACGCACTACGGTTTACGGTCTGCAACGAATACGAAACCTGGCTTCGCGACGAGCGTGGCCTTGCCCAAGCCAGCATCGACGCGTTCTTATGGGAAGCCCGCTACTTCCTTGCCTGGCAACTCGACCGGAGCGGGGTCGAGGGTCTCAACGGATTAACCGTCGGCGACATCGACAGCTATATGGACCTGCGTGGCTCGAAGCTGACGCGTAGTTCGCTGAAATCCGCAGCGGAGCGGCTTCGTTCGCTGCTGCGCCACCTCTACAGGACTGCCCGCGTTGCGGCAGATCTGTCGCCGCATATCATCGCGCCGCGGCTCTATGCTTATGAAGGGGTCCCTTCGATCCTGGAGCGCAACCAGATCACCGCGGTTCTGGCAAGCACGAGCATGGACACGACGACTGCCGGTTTGCGGGACCATGCGATATTACAACTCCTCGCCACCTACGGGCTCCGTGCAAGCGAAGTCCGTAACATGCGGATCGAAGACATAGACTGGCGGGCCGAAGTCGTTCGTGTCCGTCACAGCAAAACGCAAGCCTATACGCTCCTTCCTTTGATGGAGCCGGTTGGCGAAGCGATCCTTGCTTACCTGCGGTCTGGACGGCCCGCGACCGATGCCAGGGAGATCTTCATCCGGACGCGTGCGCCCTATCGCAAGCTCGACAAGCTATACAGCCTGGTTCGGCGGAGGCTCCGGGATGCCGGCGTCAATCCCTTGGGCAAGTGCGGCCCCCACATCTTCCGTCACGCTCGTGCGACCGAGTTACTGCGCGCGGCAGTTCCGAAAAAGGTAATTGGCGATCTGTTAGGACATCGCTCGACCGGGTCGACAGACCCCTACCTCAAGCTTGCCACCGAGGATCTGAGGGCCGTCGCTCTTGATGTGCCAGGAACGGAGGTGCTGGCATGATCTCCCGTTGGCCTGATTCCGATCGCACGCGCATTGGCAGCTATGTCGCGAGCCTTGATCTGCGCGATCTCAAAAGCCGCACCTGCTATCAACAGGTCCTGCATAGCTTCCAGGATGCCGTTGAACGGCACGGGTTGCTCGATCAACAAGCGCTGCAAGCTTGGCTACGGGAATTAGCGTCTCGCTGGGCGACATCTACGCTCCTGCATCGCACTCGCATCATCGATCGGTTCCTCGACCACCTCGTGGCAACCGGTGCGATTGATCACAACCCTGTCGAAGGTCTGCGTCAGGCATGTCATATAAAGCAGAGCATGCCGATCTGGCGCGCGTTGATATCGTGTAATCCAGAACAGGCTCTTGCCACACTGCGCCAGCCCAAACCGTTCGGTAGTGTGCTGGGCGAGGTTATGGCCGAGCATGTCGCCATGATGCGCCGTAGGGGATACAAATATACTTCGCAACCGGTGCGGCTTTTGCAGTTCGACCGGTTCCTGCAACTGAACCCGCAACTGGAAACCGAGCCGCTGCGCGTCATGATCGATCGATGGGCGGCGACGAAAGGCACGCGTAACCATGCATATGAGCGCGAAAACCTTGAGCGCCTCTTTGCCAAAATCCAGCGGCGGTGCGATCCGTAAGCTCCTCGGCGTCGACCGGATCCGAGACCCCAAAAAGAGGTCCGCAAGCAGTGGCGAACGCCTCATATCTACTCTCCTGTCGACGTACGGCGCATGCTCGACATTGCCCGTTCGTATCCCTCTCCGCGGGCAACACTTCGTCCGTTGAGCATCTACACCATGCTGTTGCTGGCCTACTGTGCGGGTCTGCGGCGGGGAGAGTTGGCCAGGCTGGATCTTGGTGACGTTAATCCCGGTGACGGCACCATCACGGTTCGGCAGACCAAGTTCTTCAAGACCCGAATTCTGCCACTTCCTGACAGTGTGATGATGGAACTCCGGGCCTACATCGCTGCACGGCGTCAGGTCGGCGCATCGCAGGACCCGCACTCTGCTCTGTTCTGGCACGTCCAGGGCAGATCCCGCTACACGCCCGAAATGATCACCTGGTTGCTCACAGACGTCGTACGTCGCGCCGGATTGAAACCACTGCAAGGGCAGTTCGGGCCTCGCGTTCATGATCTTCGGCACTCGATGGTCGTGAACCGTATCCTTGAATGGTACCGTCTGGGGATCAACCCGCAGGAGCGGCTGCCGTTCCTCGCGACCTACCTCGGCCATCGGGATATCAACTCCACTCTGGTCTACATCACCGTCACGCAGGATCTGCTGCATCTCGCAAACGAACGGTTCAGGGCCGTGGGCGCGCCATGCCTCAATCTCGAACGGGAGGTGCGGTCATGAGCAAAGCCAATCCGTTCCCGGAACTGATGCGCGCGTTCTTTTACGAATGGCTTGTCGAGCAACGCAATGCGTCCGTCAACACCGTCCGCTCCTACCGCGACACCTGGCGACTGTTCCTCCGGTTTGTCGCTGACCGCGCGAAAAAGAAAGTTGCTATAATCTCGCTCGCCGATCTGACCGCCGCGCAAGTCGCGGCGTTCCTGAGGCACGCCGAGCACGACCGTGGCGGCACGATCGGCACCCGCAACTGCCGGCTTGCTGCGATCCGCAGCTTCTTCAACTTTGTGGCGACCAAGGATCCTGCCTTAATCGCGCAGTGCGTGGAAATCCTCAACATCCCGATCAAGCGGGCGCCGGTATCTGAGCCTTGCTATCTGGATCCGCTGGAAGTGGCAGCGATTCTTGCCCAGCCAGACCAGTCAACCCTCGAAGGCATGCGCGACCATGCGTTGCTCTCGTTCCTCTACAACAGCGGGGCGCGAATACAGGAAGCACTCGATATGTGCCCTGAGGCAATCCGGTTCGATAGCCCGAGTTGCGTTCGGCTTACGGGCAAGGGGCGAAAAGAGCGTCTCTGCCCGCTTTGGCCGGAAACCGTGATGTTGTTGAAAAAGCTGCTTGAGCGGCAGCCACGGGCACAAGACCAGCGGCTGTTCGTCAACCGCTACGGAGAGCCGCTCAGCGCCTCGGGCGTCCGGTTCAAGCTTGCCGCCTATGTGAAGGCGGCGGCTGCGACCATGCCGCCGCTGCAAACGAAGCACGTAACGCCGCACAGCTTCCGTCACGCCACCGCCGTCCACCTTGTATCGGCGGGCGTAGACATCACGGTCATCCGCAGTTGGCTTGGGCATGTGAGCCTCGACACCACCAATCACTACGCGAAGGCCAATCTGGACACAAAGCGAAAGGCGTTGGAACAGGTCGCTGTGCCGGTGGCGACGGCGCACTCTTCATCGTGGAAACGCGATACGAGCCTGCTCGCCTGGCTGGACACGCTCTGAAATAATGCGAAGGAATTTTGCGCGAACGGCCGACAACTGGGCGGCCCGCGTGCGTTCCTTCGCATTATGGTCACCTGATGATTAGTAAAGTAATCTTCACCTGACCATTACTTCACGTAAGGCTTCACATAGGACGGCGGCATCAGCCGAACGTCATGCCCCATCTCCTGAAGCCTGCGGCCCCAGTCATGAGAACCTGCGCAAGCCTCCATGCCGATCAGGCATCGTGGACGCTTCTGGAAAAACGCGAGCAATTGGCCGCGGCGAAGCTGGCGGCGCACGAGAACTTGTCCACTCTCGTCTACACCATGGATCTGAAAGACGCTCTTTGCGAGATCGATACCGACTGTGGCAAGCTCGGACATGGATGGCTCCTCTTATACGGGATGATGACTTCCCGACTATGGCGCAATGCGACGCCGGGAGCAGGAGCCATCCATCCCATCAATCGAGAACGCCTTTGCCAAGCTGAAGGCAATGCTCAGGGCAAAGGCCGAGCGCTCCATAGAAGGTCTATGGAACACGGTTGGCGAAATCGTCAACATCTTCACCGCCCAAGAATGCGAAAATTACTTCGCTGCCTGCGGCTATGACCCGGATTAAAGTGGACGGGCTCTAGCACCTGTAAGGCGGGTGGTTGATTGCAGCTTCAAGGTCTGTGCAAAGACCGAGATCATGCACGAAGCGGGCAGCCGCGTATAGAGACTGACCTGAGACGCTGAGCTGTCTTCCAGATTTTGGTGGAGTCCGTCAAAGCAGGGTTCGCCGCCATGCGACGATCTTCGGCGTGAAGACCTGCACCACCTCGTCGTGCTGATTGACCGTCTCGCAACGCATGTTGACCATGCCGCGCTCAGGGCGCGAGCGGGATGGCGTGACCGCTGTGACCTCGCTGCGCAGACGGATGGCGTCTCCCGGTCGCGTCGCGCGTGGCCAGGAGATCTCGCCGCCGGCGCCGATCAGCCCGCCGAAGAAGGGCACACTTTCGACCAGCAGGCGCATCGTCGTCGCGGCGGTGTGCCAGCCGCTGGCGGCGAGGCCGCCGAACAGGCTCTCCCGCGCCGCCTCGTCGTCGAGATGGAAGAATTGCGGGTCGTAGCGGCCCGCGAAATCCTTGATTTCCTCGACCGTCAGGACATGCGGAGCGCTTTCGAAGGTCTGGCCGACCGCAATGTCCTCGAGGTAAAGGCTCTGAACATCGTTCGTCATGGCGCGCCTAGCCGATGATGCTGTCGTCGGGGGTGACGCTGGCATATTCCTTGAGCACGATATCGCGGATCGCGGTTTTCAGGAGCTTGCCGGTCGCCGTGTGCGGCAGTTCGTCGACGATGATCACGTCGTCGGGGATGCTCCATTTGGAGATCCTGCCGGTATAGTGCTCGACCATCTCGTGGCGGCCGAAGCTCTCGCCGGGCTTCAGGACGACGACGAGGACCGGGCGCTCGCCCCAGCGCGCATCGGGCTTGGCGACGACCGCCGCCTCCTTCACCGCCGGATGGGCCTGAGCGATGTTCTCCAGTTCGATCGAACTGATCCATTCGCCGCCGGATTTGACGACGTCCTTGGTGCGGTCGACGATCTGGACGAAGCCGTCCTCGTCCATGGTGACGACGTCGCCGGTGTTGAACCAGCCGGGAACTTCGTGTGCGGCACTTTCCGAAGTGTTGTAGTAGCCGGCGGCGACCCACGGACCGCGCACCATCATCGCACCGAAGGCCTTGCCGTCTCGGGTGATCGGCTTGCCGTCGGCGCCGTCGACGCGGAACTCCATGCCGTAGACCGGGCGGCCCTGCTTGGCCTCGAGCATCAGCCTCTGTTCGGGCGTGAGCGACTGATGCTTCGGCATCAGGCAGGCGGCGAGGCCGATCGGGCTGGTCTCGGTCATACCCCAGGCATGGCGGACCTTGACGCCCATGTTGTGGAAGCGGCTGATCATGATCGGCGGTGAGGCCGAGCCGCCGATCGCCACCCGCTTCAGGCTGGTGAAGCGCTGGCCGTGGGCGTCCATCCAGTCGAGCAGGCCGAGCCAGACGGTCGGAACGCCGGCGGTGCAGGTGACGCCTTCGGCTTCGAACAGGGCATGCAGGCTGGCGCCGTCGAGGTTCGGACCGGGCATGACGAGCTTGGCGCCGGCCATCGGGCCGGAGAAGGGGACGCCCCAGGCATTGACATGGAACATCGGCACGATCGGCGAGAGCACGTCGTTGGCCGACAGGCCGAGCACATCCGGCATCGAACTCGACATTGCGTGGAGCACGCTGGAGCGATGGCTGTAGAGAACGCCCTTCGGGTCCCCGGTCGTGCCGGAGGTGTAGCACAGGCCGGAGGCGGTGTTCTCGTCGAATACCGGCCAGTCGTATTCGTCGGACTCACCGGCGATCAGGGTCTCGTAGCAGGCAAGGTTCGGCAGGGCTTCCGACTTCGGCATGTGCGCCTCGTCGGTCATCATCACGATCGCCTTCATGCCGGAGAGCCGGTCGGCGAGTGCCTCCAGGATCGGCAGGAAGGTGAGATCGGCGAAGATCACGCTGTCGCCCGCATGCTCGATGATGTAGCCGATCTGCTCGCGGAAGAGCCGCGGATTGATCGTGTGGCAGACGAGGCCCGAACCGGAGACGCCGTAGTAGAGTTCCAGATGGCGGTAGCCGCTCCAGGCGAGTGTGCCGACGCGGTCGCCGAATTCGAGGCCGAGCCGCTTCAGCGCGTTGGCGAGCTTCTGGCTGCGCTTCGACAGATCGGCGTAGGTATAGCGGTGGATCGGTCCTTCGACCGTCTTCGACACGATTTCGGTCGTGCCGTGATAGGTCGCCGCGTGGCGCAGGATGGTCGACACCAGCAGCGGCGAGTTCATCATCATTCCGAGCATGCTACTTCCTCCCTTGGAGTATACGGATCAGAAAAGGTCTTGGTTCAGGGCAATGATCGAGGTCGCTCCGTTGGCGATCGCGGTTTCGAGGCCGAGGGTCTGCGGCAGCATGCGATCGGCGAAGAAATCGGCGACGGCGCATTTGCGGACCTTCGGCGGCGTATCGGCCGCCGCGGCGCTGGCGGCCATCTTCGCCCACATCCAGCCGAAGGCGGTGAGCGCGAAGAGGCGAAGATAGTCGGTTGCGGCCGAGCCGGCCACGGCCGGATCGCCGCTGCCGGCGAGCAGCAACTCGGTCGTGCGTTCGAGGCGGTCGAGCGCCGAGGCGGTGGCGGCGACGATCCGCTCTGTGGCGGGAACGAGTGACGCCGCCTGCAGATCCTGCTTGACCAGATCGAAGAAACGTCCGGCGAGTTCCCCGCCTTCCATCGGCAGCTTGCGGCCGACGAGATCCATGGCCTGGACGCCGTTGGTGCCCTCGTAGATCTGGGTGATGCGGGCATCGCGCACGAACTGCTCCATGCCCCATTCGCGGATATAGCCGTGGCCGCCGAAGACCTGTTGCGAAATCACCGCGGTCTCGAAGCCGAAATCGGTGAAGGCTGCCTTGACCACCGGCGTTAGCAGGGCGACGAAACCGTCGGCGCGCCGGCGTTCGGCGGGATCGGGATGGCGGGCGGCGATATCCATCTGCATGGCGGTCCAGATCGCCAGCGCCCGGGCGGCGTCGATGAAGGAACGGCCGGTCAGCAGCATCTTGCGTACGTCGGGATGCTCGATGATCGGGACGGGTCCGCGGCTGCCGTCGAGCGAACGACCCTGCAGGCGTTCGCGGGCGTAGCTGGCGGCCTTCTGATTGGCGGCTTCGGCGATGCCGAGACCCTGAATGCCGACGAACAGGCGTTCCGCATTCATCATCGTGAACATCGCATTCAGGCCGCGGCCCGGTTCGCCGACGAGCCAGCCGATAGCGCCGTCATAGTTCATGACGCAGGTCGGTTGGGCATGGATGCCCATCTTGTGCTCGAGCGAGCCGACCGACATGCCGTTGCGGGCGCCGAGGGAACCGTCGTCTTCGACGAGGAATTTCGGCGAGAGGAACAGGCTAATGCCCTTAACGCCCTTCGGTGCGTCGGGCAGGCGGGCGAGCACCAGATGGATGATGTTGCCGCCGAAATCCTGGTCGCCGGAAGAGATGAAGATCTTGGTGCCCTTGATCTTGTAGGAGCCGTCGCCGACGGGCTCGGCGCGGGCCGTGAGCAGACCGAGATCGGTGCCGGCGGAAGATTCCGTCAGCGCCATGGCCCCGGTCCATTCGCCGGAAATCATCTTCGGCAGGTATTTCGCCTTCAACTCGTCGCTGGCGTGATGCTCGATCGCCTCGACGGCGCCGCGCGTCAGGCCCGGGAAAAGGCCGAAGGAGAGATTGGCGGAAGACAGCATCTCGTCGAGCAGGATCTGGGTTGCGCGCGGCAGGCCCTGGCCGCCGAATTCCGGCGCGCCGGACAGCCCGGCCCAACCGGCCTCGACAAAGGCCTTGTAGGCGTCTGCGATGCCCTTCGGGGTGGAGACGAGGCCGTTTTCGAGCTTGCAGCCTTCTTCGTCGGCCGGGCGGTTCAAGGGTTCCAGCACGCCGGCGCAAAACTTGCCGCCTTCCTCGAGCACAGAGACGGCGAGTTCGGCGCTCACTTCCTCGTAGCCCGGCAGCGTCTGCATCTGGCCGTCGAAATCCAGCACGTCGTTCAGCAGGAAGGCGATGTCGTCGATCGGGGGATTGTAGGATGCCATGTCGTTGTTCTTCCTTGGCGATCAGTTGCGCAGCGGTTTGCCGGTGGTGAGCATGTGCTTCACCCGGTCCACGGTTTCCGGCGTCTCGAAGAGGGCAATGAAGGCCCGGCGTTCGAGGGCGATGATCTCGTCCTCGGTCGTCGGCTTCAACGGGTCGGCGTTCGGTCCGCCGCTCAAGACATCGATCAGCGCCGCGCCGACGACCTTGTCGTGGGCGGTGGCGCGGCCCGCGAGCGCTTCGCTCTCGACGATGTTGCGCATTGCCGAGGCGCCGGACGGACCGGACAGCGGTAATTGCGGCGGTTCCGGCGCGACGTAGCCGTCCACCAGCGACAGGGCTTTCTCTTTGGCGTCGGCCAGAAGGCGGTCACGGTTCATCGTGACACCATCGGTCGCCCTGAGGAAGCCGAGGCCGCGGGCCTCGAAGGCGCTGCCGGAGACCTGAGCCGGGGCGATGAGGTTGAAGGTGGCGATCGCGGGCGCGACCGGTCCCTTGGTGCCGCCGGCGAGCCCATATTGGCGGACCAGCATTTCCTTGCAGCCGCCCCAGCCCGGCACGACGCCGATGCGGGTTTCGACGAGGCCGATCGAGAGTTCGGCATGGGCCTGGATCGCGTCGCAATGGAGCAGGATCTCGCAGCCGCCGCCGAAGGCGAGCCCGGAGGGAGCGCCGACGACCGGGAAGGGCGCGTATTTGACAGCCATGAAGGTCCGGTGCCCCTTGTCGATGAACTTGCCGAGTGCTTCGGAACCGCCGGTCTCGACGGTTTCGAGGAAGACCCGGAGATCCGCGCCGGCGCTGTAGACGGGCGAATCCGAACCGATCACCAGTGCCTTGAAGCTCCTGCCGACCTCACCGAGCGCCGCATCGATCGCGTCGAGCAGGGCTTCGGAGAAGGTGTTCATCTTGGTGCGGAACTCGAGGCAGGCGACACCGTCGCCGAGATCCCAGAGCGCGGCGCAGCCATAGTCGACCACCGGCTTGCTCGAAAGCTTCACGTCGGCGATGGTGATGACGCCCTCGCCGCGCATGACCGGGCGAACGGCGCCATCGGGCAACAGGCAGCTCCGCCTGCCATCGACGACGCTGTAGAATCCGCCCTTTGCGGCGGCGAGCGCCAGATAGGCGGGAACAGTGAGACCGCGCGCCTCGAGCCGGTCCACCAGCCAGCCGGCGCCGAGGCGGTCGATCAGTTCGAACGGTCCCTGCTTCCAGCCATAGCCGGTGCGCATGGCGTCATCCACCGCGTCGGGGCGATCGGCGATTTCCGGAACGAGGGCGGCGGCATAGGCCAGCGATTTTTCCATGACGACGGAGGCGTAGCATCCGCCGGGGCCGGGATGTTCCATCAAGGCGCGCGCATCGCCCTTCGCGGCATCCAGGCTTTCGGAGGCGACCTTCTTCATCGGCCGGTAGTCGCCGGTCTTAAGGTCGGTGATGTCGCGGGTCTTGCGGTCGGCCGAAAGACGGACGAAACCGGCGCCGCTCTTTCGGCCGAGACGGTTTTCCGCGATCATTTTCGCGATCAGCGCCGGCTCGGCGTCATAGTCGTGGATCGCGTCGGTCTTCGGCAGGGCGTTCTGCAGGCTGCGCAGGATGGTCGGCATCAGGTCGATGCCGACGAGATCGAGCAGGCCGAAGATTCCGGTCGAGGGAATGCCGAAAGGCTTGCCGATGATGGCATCGGCTTCCTCGACGTCGAGGCCCATGGCGATCGCCTCGTTCTGGGCGACGACCATCCAGTAATTGCCGATGCGGTTGCCGATGAAGCCGGGCGTGTCCTTGCAGACGACGACCGTCTTGCCGAGGCCGCGATCGGCGAAGTCATGGATTTTCGCGGTCACGTCCGGCCGGGTCTTCGGGCCGGAGACAAGTTCCAGAAGCCGCATGATGCGCGGCGGATTGAAGAAGTGGGTGATGAGGAAATCGGCGGCGAAGCTTTCCGGCAGGCCGTCCGTCAACGCGGCGAGCGGGATGGTCGAGGTGTTGGAGGAGACGATCGAACCGGGTTTGCGCACCGCGTCGATCGCCTTGTAGAGGGCCTGCTTGATCTCCAGCCGTTCGGCGACGGCCTCGACGATCCAGTCGGCGTCGGCGAGCAGGCCCATATCGTCGCCGGTCGATCCGGTGGTGATGCGGCCGGCAAAGCTCTTGTCCATGAAGCCGTTCGCCTTCAGCTGGCGGGCGACGCCGCCGTCGGCGAATTTCTTTTCGATGTCGAGCAGCACGACCTCGATGCCGGCATTGGCGAGATGGGCGGCGATGCCGGAACCCATGACACCGGCGCCGATGACGCCGGCCTTGGTGATCTTCGTCATCTCACGCGGCCTCCACGACCATGGCGATGCCTTGACCGCCGCCGATGCATTGGGTGGCGAGGCCGTAGCGGCCACCATCACGTTTCAGCAGGGTGGATGCCTTGCCGACGAGGCGGGCGCCGGTGGCGCCGAGCGGATGGCCGAGCGCGATCGCGCCGCCGTCGCGGTTGAGGCTTTTGGGATCGATGTCGAGGTCGCGGCAGCAGGCGAGAACCTGCGAAGCGAAGGCCTCGTTCATCTCGATGACGTCGAGATCCGTGTTCCTGATACCGGCGCGAGAAAGCGCCTTGCGAGTCGCCTCGACCGGGCCGATGCCCATGATCTCGGGCGCGCAACCCGCGACCGCGTAGCCGGCGATCCGGGCGAGCGGCTTGAGGCCGTGCCTGTTGACGAAGGCCTCGGAGCAAATCAGCGTCGCCGAGGCACCGTCGGTCAACGGCGAGGAATTGCCGGCGGTGACCGAGCCACCGGCCTTGAAGGCGGTCTTGAGGCCGGCGAGCTTCGCCGCGTCGGTCTCGCGCGGGCAGCCATCGGCGGTCACGTCGCCGACCGGCGCGATCTCGGCCGCAAGCCTGCCGTCGGCGCGGGCGGCGAGCGCCTTCTTCTGGCTTTCCAGCGAATAGGCGTCCTGCTCCTCGCGCGAGAGCGAATAGCGGTCGGCGAGGTTTTCCGCCGTCAGGCCCATGTTGAGGAAGGCGAGGCGCTGCACGTCGCTCCAGCCGGGATTGGGCATGGGGTTGAAGCCCATCATCGGCACGCGGCTCATGTTCTCGACCCCGCCCGCCACGAAGACGTCGCCGGCGCCCATGGCAATCGCGCCGGCGGCCATCTGGATCGCCTGCATGGAAGAGCCGCACCAGCGGTTGACGGTGGAGCCGCCGACCGATTGCGGCAGGCCGGCGATCAGCGCCGCGCAGCGGGCGATGTTCAGGCCCTGCTCGCCCTCGGGGAAGGCGCAGCCGAGGTTCACATCCTCGATTTCCGCCGGATCGACGCCGGACCGGTCGACAAGCGCCTTGATGACGCCGGCGACGAGGTCGTCCGGCCGGGTGCCGGCGAGGGCGCCGCGATAGGCGGGTGTGAACGGGCTTCTGAGGTAATCGACGATATAGGCCGTGCTCATTCAGATCTTCCTTTTCATGACGGGGGCGTCACATGTTCGGATAGTTCGGTCCGCCGCCGCCTTCGGGCGGGACCCAGGTAATGTTCTGCGCGGGATCCTTGATGTCGCAGGTCTTGCAGTGAACGCAGTTCTGCGCGTTGATGACGAAGCGCGGTTCGGCGTGGTTTTCCGCGTCGTCGTGGACCACCTCGTAGACGCCGGCCGGACAGTAGAGCCGGGCGGGCTCGCCATAGAGCGGCAGGTTGCGGCCGATCGGGATCGACGGATCGGCGAGCCGCAAATGAACCGGCTGATCCTCGACGTGGTTCGTGTTCGACAGGAACACGGAGGACAGCCGGTCGAAGGTCAGGACGCCGTCCGGCTTGGGATAACGGATCGGGGTGACCTCCGAGATCGGTTTCAGGCTTTCGAAATCGGCCTTCCTGTGCCTGAGCGTGCCGAAGGGCGAGAGGCCGGTCAGCGTCTGCAGCCACATGTCGATGCCGCCCAGCGCGACGCCGAGGGCCGTGCCGAAGCGGGACCAGAGCGGCTTGACGTTGCGCACCGGCTTCAGGTCGCGGCCGATGACGGAGGCGCGCCAGCCGTTTTCGTAGTCGTCCAGCGCATCGGCAGCACGGCCGAATTTCAGCGCGGCGAAGGCCGCCTCCGCCGCCTGGATGCCGGAATGGATGGCGTTGTGGCTGCCCTTGATGCGCGGCACGTTCATGAAGCCGGCAGCGCAGCCGACCAGCGCGCCGCCCGGAAAGGCGAGCCTGGGCACCGACTGCCAGCCGCCCTCGGTCAGGGCGCGGGCGCCATAGGCGATGCGTTTGCCGCCCTCGAAGGTTTCGCGGATCAGGGGGTGGGTCTTGAAACGCTGGAATTCCTCGAAGGGAGAGAGCGTGGGGTTCTTGTAATCGAGATGCAGCACGAAGCCGACGGTCACGAGATTGTCTTCGAAGTGATAGAGGAAGGAGCCGCCGCCCGTCTTCAGGTCGAGCGGCCAGCCGAAGGAATGCTGGACGAGGCCGGGGCGGAACTTCTGCGGGTCGATCTGCCAGAGTTCCTTGATGCCGATGCCGAATTTCTGCGGCGAGCGGCCCTCCATCAGATCGAAGCGGGCCAGAAGCTGCTTGGTCAGGCTGCCGCGCGCGCCCTCGGCGAAGAGGGTGTATTTCGCCCGCAATTCCATGCCCGGCGTATGGTCGTCCTTGGCCTTGCCGTCGCGATCGATGCCCATGTCGCCGGTGGCGATGCCGGCGACCGCGCCGTTTTCGTCGTAGAGCACTTCGGTCGCGGCGAAGCCCGGATAGATCTCCACGCCAAGGGCTTCCGCATGCGCCGCCAGATAGCGGGCGACATTGCCGAGCGAGCCGATGAAATTGCCATGATTGCTCATCAGCGGCGGCATGAAGGCATTCGGAAGGCGGATATGGCCGGCCGGCCCGAGAAAATAGAAACGGTCGTCGGAAACCTCGGTCTTCAGCGGGCGTTCCGGATCCTTTCGCCATTCGGGCAGAAGCCGGTCGAGGCCGGAGGGATCGATGACCGCGCCAGAGAGGATATGCGCGCCGACCTCGGAGCCCTTCTCCACGACGACCACGGAGAGATCCGCGCCCTTTTCATCGGCGAGCTGTTTGAGGCGGATCGCGGCGGCAAGCCCGGCGGGTCCGGCACCGACGATGACGATGTCGAAATCCATCGATTCGCGCAGATTGTCGCTCACCCGGTCTCCTCCTCTTGACGCTGTCAATCCTGTATCAAACGATTGTTACAATTGGCAAGCTGAATCTTTACCGGCATGATGCCGGTGAGGTAATGCTTGTGAAACGATGTCGGTCGGCGCTTCGCGCGGCCGGCCTACAAGTGAAACGGGAAGCGAGAACCAGAATGAAGGACGCGGGAGGTGGGGTCTCTACCCTGCGTGACAGTCTTGCCGCCGCAATGGTCGGCGGCGAGTTGAGCGAGCGGCATTGTGAAATCCTCGAGGCCGCCGCCGGCTTGTTCGCCGAAAGGGGCTATGCGGCGACCTCCGTGCGCGATATCGGCGAGAAGGTCGGCCTGCTGGGCGGTTCGCTCTATCACTACATCAAGTCCAAGGAAGCCTTGTTCGTTCGCATCCACGACATGGCGCTGCAGGTGGCCGGGGACCGGATAGCGACGGCCATGGCGGGCAAGACAGATCCGTGGGAGCGTCTCGAGGCGGCTTGCGTCACGATGCTGGAAATCCAGCTCGATCCGCACTCTCTGACCATGCCGTTGATGAATGATTTCGCTTCCGCGCCGCCGGAAATACGCGAGCGGCTGGTGGCGAAGCGCGATGCCTTCGAAGCGATATTCCGTGAGCTGATCCCGGGGTTGCCGCTCGACCCGGCGCTCGACCGCGGCGTCTACCGTCTGCTGCTGCTGACATTGCTCAACAATGTCAGCAGCTGGTACCGCCAGGGCGGCATGAGCCCGGAGGATATCGGCCGGCAGATCGTGAGGATCTTCCGCCACGATGTTAAGGAAAAAGAGGGCGTAGAGCGAGTATCTCCGGCGAGATGAAACCCCGTCGCCGACAAGCTATCACGAGATGAGACAGAAATCCGGACCGCAAACAACAACGGTTTAAGAGACCATCAAGAGCATCCGCCGGGCGAGGTGCAAGCATCACTCGGTCGAGAACCAAAGCCCGGTGATCGTATTTTGGTAGATCCTGCTCCTCCTCGGTTCTCCGCAACTGCGACCGCGGTCAACGGATCTCGCTCTTGGCCTCCAGAAGCTCCTTCGACGGCATCGTAAACTTAACGGAATTTGGAGCTTGTTGGGCGATGCTGGGGCATGACAGACCGTGATCCCCTCTACCGACGCCATCGCTTTCCAGCCGAAATCATTGCCCACGCTGTGTGGCTCTATTTCCGCTTCCCACTGAGCTTGCGAATGGTCGAGGACATGCTGGCGGCCCGTGGCATCATCGTTTCACATCAGACGGTCCGACTATGGGCGGAGAAGTTCGGTCGCGCCTTCGCCAACGACATCCGCGGACGGGTGTCCGGCCGGTTCGGCGACAAATGGTATCTCGACGAGGTCGTCATTTCGATCCGTGGCAAAAAGCATTGGCTGTGGCGCGCCGTCAATCAGGATGGTTTCGTTCTCGATGTTCTGGTGCAAAGTCGCCGCAACGCCAAGGCGGCAACGCGCCTGATGCGCAAGCTGTTGAGGGGCCAGGGCCGGGCGCCACGGGTAATGATCACCGACAAGCTTCGATCCTATGACGCGGCAAGGCGAGAGATCATGCCGGGTGTGGAGCATCGTTCCCACAAAGGCCTGAACAATCGGGCGGAAAATTCCCATCAACCGATCCGACGACGAGAGCGGATCATGAAGCGGTTCAAATCGACCCGACATTTGCAGCGCTTCGTCTCTATCCACGATCCGATTGCAAACCTCTTTCATATTCCCCGTCACGACATCTCCTCCGGCCATCATCGCGAATTGCACGCCGCTGCAATGGACCAATGGGCAAAAATCGCTCGACTATAACCTGCCGCAGATACCCTGCATCCCAGCTCGCCTCGCAACGGTTAAGTTTACGATGCAATCACATGCCCTGATAGGTCCGTTGTGACGCAACCCATGATGTGGAGATATCGCAGCAGCGAGCGAAGCCGCTCCGCGACAGACTTCAGCGAGCCGCGCGTCAGTTTCGGCGCGCGCAGATCCATGTAACGGTCTATGTCAACGATGCTCAGACCCGCCAAGCCGCCGCTTCCGCAATCGATCTGCCAGGCAAGAAAGTTCCGGGCTTCCCACATCAGCGCTGCGACGCTGGAGCGAGCCAACCCGCGTTCCTCACGCAGCCAGATTTCGTATTCGTCGCAAACTGCAAATCGGGCCACATCGGCCGCGCAGATAGGCTCGATTGCTGGCGGCCATTGACCGTGAGCAAGTCGCAACAACGCATGAATCCCGGAACGCGGAACCTTGTACCAGCGTGCGCTGGGACGTCGACCACGCTCCTTTTCGAACTTTACGATCGCGTGCCGCAGGTATTGCTCTACCTGCACGTCGATCACGTCTGCGACCGGGACGCCCCGCAGTACCAGATAATCGAGAAATCCAGATGCGTAGGTGCAGTAATTCCTCACCACGACCGGGCTGTATCCCTGACTGAGAAGCGAGGAATTGAGTGCGGAAATAAGTTCGTGATGGTTATCGAGCATTGGCGGGTCCTCTGTTGGTCAATTGACCCGCAGAGGTTCGGCACCAAATAATGCAAAGCAAGCCCATCCGAAAACGGCGAAAATCCGCCGATCAGGCCGCGTTCCTCCGCATTATGGAGACCTCGTGATTAGTCCGCTTATGGCGAGGTGACCATAATTTGACGAACGGCTTTACGTAGGCCGGCGGGATCAGCCGCACCTCGTGCCCCATCGATTGCAGCTGGCGTGCCCAGTGATGCGCACCGCCGCAGGCTTCGAGCGCCACGATGCACGCCGGCTGACCGGCGAAGAAGTCGAGCAGCTTGCTTCTCGTCAGCTTGCGACTGAAGATCATCGTGCCGCGTTCGTCAGCACCGTGCGCATGAAAAACGTTCTTGGCGATATCCAGACCGATTGTGGTAACTTCCGACACGGACGCCTCCCTCAGTGATGTTTCAACACCTCCACTTTGGCACATAGATGCCGTCGGGGGGCGTCCACCCCATCAGGTTTTAGGGAGTGAAACGCGGATAGCGGTCATTCCGCAAGATGAGTTAGCATGTCAGCTACGCGCCCGGTTTCGGTCATAAAAGGCCGATCTTCGTTCGCGCGAAAGCAAACATAAATTCGCAGGGTCGGACCGCTGCTAAGTCGGCAATCGAAGTCATTTCGAGATGGGGGGCCATGATTGAGGGGCGTGTCATACCAGCCGAACAGGCGACCCGCGGCATGTCGCATTACGTTCGACCGCCTCGACCGGTGCACGTCGCTGCGCGTCATTGAGAATCAACGCCTGGCCCGAGGCCTTTGCCGTCCAGCAAACCGCCAGAACCGAAGGCATTGCGGAAAGACGATACCGCCAAAGAAAATGCTGATGCGATGTCGCGCTATGCTGCTTCATTGCGAACGCCGACAAAGGGCCCTCCCTCACATCGCAGGCGAGGGCGTCAGTCACAGCCGGGTTTAACTTGAATATCCGTCACTTCCGGCGATCGGGGAATTCGGCGCCCTCGCTTATCCCGGTTTGCGGAAGCACGCCGACCTCATCGCTGTAATTTAAATATCAACATTTGTGTTTCTCGTCTTGTCATCAAACTGCAACATCGGCATCTTGGGGAAGAAATTTACGCCAGTTGTTCTGTTTGAGGCAGACTGGGAAGATATTCGGAGAAATTCATCAGGGAATAACAAGACGCGGTCGTGACGGGGCGTATACGCCACGAACCGATACGTTTCGATAGAACGGAGAATGGGGGAGGAGATCATCCATAATCAAGGGGATCTCCATGAAGCGACGTTCGTTTGTATCGACATTTGCAATTGCAGGAAGCCTGCTCTTTCCGTCACTTGCGACGGCCCAGATTACGCCAACCGCCGACGAAGTATCCGAAGAGGATGGCGCCATCGTCGTCACAGGGTTGCGAGGGGTGGACCGCACGGTCGCCGAATCTCCGGTTCCGATCGACGTTTTTTCTTCCGACGATCTCGAAGCGGTTTCCTATACCGATACCAATGACGTATTGAAGACGCTCGTTCCTTCCTACACTCTCTCGCGCCAGCCGATTTCCGACGGTTCCAGCTTCATACGTCCGGCAACCTTGCGCGGCATGCCCACCGACAAGACCCTTGTGCTGGTCAATTCGAAGCGCCGCCACCGGGCCGCCCTGGTCACCATCGGCGGATCGGGCACGCAAGGTCCCGACATCGCGACCATCCCCACGATCGCCCTGAAATCGGTGCAGGTTCTGCGCGACGGCGCAGCCGCGCAATACGGCTCCGACGCCATTGCAGGGGTGATCAACTTCCTGCTGAAGGATGCGAGCGACGGCATCTCGCTTGAAGCCGAGGCTGGGCAGTTTTACGAAGGCGACGGTTTCGAATATCGCTTTGCCGGCAATATCGGTCTTCCGCTGGGCGATAATGGCTTCATCAATCTTTCGGCCGAATATTACGATGCCGACAGCACCAATCGGGCCGAGCAATATTGCGAACCCTGGTTCTGCGTTGACCAATATGCCGCCCAGCCCGGTAACGAGGAATTTGCCGCGGCAGTCGAAGGCATCGACACGGTCCAGCCCTGGGGCCGCCCCTCGCTGGAGGCGGTGCGGACCTTCGTGAATGCCGGCTACACATTGTCGGACGCAGCCGAGCTTTACGGCTTCGGCAGCTATAGCTGGAGCACCGGCACCGGCAATTTCTTCTATCGCTACCCCGGCAACGGCACGATCGAGCCCATCCGCCGCGAGGACGGGTCGATCTGGACGCCGCTCGAGTTCTTCCCCGGCGGCTTCACGCCTTCCTTCACGGGCGAGATCTCTGACTATTCGATGGTGGGCGGCATGCGCGGCGATCTGTCCGATATGCTCTCCTATGACCTGTCGGCCCGCTATGGCCGGAACGAGATTTCTTACACGCTCTCGAACACGATCAACCCCTCGCTCGGCCCGGATTCACCCACCAGCTTCGAGCCGGGCGATCTGATCAACGACGAATTCCAGCTTCAGGCCGACTTCGTCATGGCCTTCGACGTCGGCCTTGCCGGAGACCTCAGCTTCGGTTTCGGCGGCACCTATTTCGAGGAAGGCTACGAACTGGTGGAAGGCGAGCCACTATCTTATGCGGCAGGTCCCTACAGCAGCGCGGATCCATGGGGCTTCTGTACCGACGACGGCATGGCGACGCCAACGGGTGCGGGGATCCCGGGCCTCGACTGTTCGGACGGCGACGATCCGGTCTATACCGTCGTAGGGGTCGGTTCGAACGGCTTTCCGGGCTATTCGCCCGATTTTTCGGGCACCTACGACCGCCATAGCTTCGCCCTCTATGGCGATCTCAGCGCCGACGTTACCGAGAACTTGTTCCTGCAGGGCGCGCTTCGGTACGAGGACTATTCCGACTTCGGCACCGAGCTGATCTACAAGGTGGCGGGCCGTTATGAGTTCATCGACGGGTTTGCAGTGCGCGGATCGTACGGCACCGGCTTCCGGGCTCCCACGCCGGGCCAGCAGGGAACGACGAATGTGTCGACCCGCCTGCCGAACGGTTTCCCGGTCGCGACGGGGCTTTTTCCGGCGGGAAGCGCGGTGGCACAGGCGCTGGGCGCAACCCCGCTCCGGCCGGAGGAATCCACCAACTACACGCTGGGGCTGACCGGGGATCTGGGCAATTTCACCTATTCGATCGACTATTACCGGATCGAGCTGCAGGATCGTCTAAACGCCATCTCGACCATCAGTGTCGTCGACGATTGCGACACCGCGACGGATGGTATCCAGGACGGTTGCCTTGGCTTTCGCGGCAATCTGATCGATGCCGGTGTGGTCGGCGCCGAATCCATCGGCGGCGTGTTCTACTTCACCAACGCGTTCGACACGGTGACCCAGGGCGTGGACATCGTGGGAAGCTATACCACGATGTGGAGCGCCGGGCGGACCAGCGTGACCGCAGCGGTCAATTACAACAAGTCGAAGTTCGACGGTCCGGTCGACGGCTTGTTCAACGACGAGGACCAGTACGACTTCGTCAATTTCGATCCGAAATGGCGGGGCGTGCTTACTGTTTCCCACGATGCCGGTCCCGCCGGGCTTGTCGTCCGCGCCAATTACTTTGGCAAGTCGACGAACTCGGACGGCAGCAACGCGCCTCTCGTCTACCAGACCTATGGGTCGGAAATCATGTTCGACGTGGAGGGAAGCTATAGCCTGACCGACCTGATCACGCTGTCGGTGGGCGCGCGCAACATCTTCGACAATTATCCCGACAAGGCGGATTTCGAATATTGCTGCGGCCGGGTCTACAACTCGGGTTCGACCGTCGACTGGATGGGCGGCTATTACTACGCGCGCATCCGGGCGCGCTTCTGATTACCGTGGCCGGGGGTGCCAGTGCATGCCCCGGCCCGGCTTTTACATGCATGGCTGACGGCGGCATCATGAAAGCAGGACAGGATCGGCTCACGCGGCCGCGACTTCGGCTGGCGGCGCCGAAGGATGCGGACCAGCTTCGCGAACTGATCCGCCTGTCCACCCAGACCTTGCTGGCGCGCATGCTGTCGGCGCAGCAGGTGGCCGAGAGCCATCGTTTCATGACGCTGGATACCCAGCTGATCGAGGACCGAACCTATTTCGTGGCCGCCATCGGCAACCGCCTTGCGGGCTGCGGCGGGTGGAGCCGCCGTGCGACCGATTACGGCGGCGACACGGCCGATCGGCGCGACCTACGCCTGCTCGACCCCGCTAGCGAACCGGCAAGGGTGCGCGCCATGTATACCCATCCTGACCTGACCCGACTGGGGATAGGTCGGATGATCCTCGAAAGCAGCGAGGCGGCGGCTCGTTCCGAAGGCTTTTCGCAAGTCCTTCTGTTCGCGACCGTCGGCGGCGAACCGCTGTACCGCGCCTGCGGCTACCGCGAGCTTTCGAGACAGCTTGACGGAAGCGTTCCGATTGTCCGGATGATAAAGGATATTGCTTGATGGAGTTCATCTGGGACTGGGCGCCGATCATCGCCCTGATGCTAGGAGCGGGCCTGCTTGCCGGACTGGCCGCGGGATTGTTCGGCATCGGCGGCGGCTTCGTCGTCGTCCCCGCGCTGTTCGTGATGCTGCCCCTGTTGGGCGGATCGAAGGAAGAACTGGCGCATGTCGCCATCGGCACCTCGCTCGCGACCATCGTGGTGACATCGCTGCGATCGGTGCAGGCGCATGCCCGGCGCGGCGCGGTGGATGTCGAATTGCTGAAATCATGGGCGCCCTTCATTGTCGTCGGATCGATCAGCGGGGTTGCGCTGGCATCACTGGTGACCAGCTCGGTGCTGGCCATCATCTTCGGGGCGGGCGTGCTGATCATGGCGGTTCATTTCCTCTATCCGGTGCTGAAGTCGGTGAAGCTGGGCAACGACATCCCGAACGGCGGCGGGCGCGTCGCCATCGCGACCGGACTGGGCGCTTCGTCATCGCTGCTCGGCATCGGGGGCGGGACCGTCGCGATCATCGTGATGACGCTCTATGGCCGTTCCATCCACCGCGCGATCGGCACGGCATCGGGTATCGGAGTGATCATCGCCCTGCCTTCGGCCATCGGCTACGCCATTATAGGACTCGGCGCCTCGGGACTGCCGGTCGGATCGGTGGGCTATGTCAATCTGATCGCTGCCATCTCGATCGTCACCATGTCGGCGATTTCCGCGCCGTGGGGCGTGGCGGCCGCCCACCTGCTCAGCGCAAAGCTGATGCAGCGCATCTTCGGCATCTACCTGCTGTTCATCGGCGCGCTGATGATCCGGAACGGGCTTGTTGCCTGACCATCCAGTATCTCATTCAACTTCAGGAGGATATTCCATGGGCTTTTCACGACGCGGATTGATCGGCGGCGCCTCGATGGGCAGCGCGGCTCTCATGACCGGCAATGCGCTGGCGCAATCGGTGATGGGGCAGAAGATGACGCCCGGATCGACTTCGCCGTTCGGCCCGCCCGCTGGCATGGCGCTGCTTTCGCGGAATGAAAATCCGTATGGTCCGGCGCCCAGCGCGATCAAGGCGATCTATGACGAGGCGAAGAACGGCTGCTATTACGCGGATGGCGGCGTGAAACTGCTGACCGAGATGATCGCCGGCCATTATGCGCTGGAACCGGCCAATGTGATCGTCGCGTCGGGATCGACCGAGGTGCTCTGCGCGGCGGCGCTGGCCATTCCCGATGGCAAGGCGGTCCTGTGCCCCGATCTGTTCTGGGATACCACCGTTCTCTATGCCGAACGCAAGGGCGCACGCGTAAAGCGCGTGCCGCTGGGCGAGGACATGGGTGTCGATCTTGCCGCGATGGCGGCGGCGATCGGACCCGACGTGGGCATGATCCAGATCTGCAATCCCAACAATCCCACTGGGATGGCCGTGGGGGGCGAGCCGCTGCGCGATTTCATCCGCAGCGTGCCCGCCGACATCCCGGTCCTGGTGGACGAGGCCTATAACGAGCTGACCAGCGATCCCGCTTTCTACTCGGTATCAGACATGGTCAACGATCACCCGAACCTGATCGTTTGCCGCGCCTTTTCCAAGATCTATGGGATGGCCGGCCTGCGCGTCGGCTATGCGCTGGCGCATCCCGACACGGTCAAGACGCTGCAGGGCTATCTGATGAGCTTTGGCGGAAATACTGCAGGTCTTGCCGCAGCAATCGCCTCTTTCGAGGACGAGAGTTTCAAGGCCTATTCCAAGGCCCAGGTCTTATCCGCGAAGCAGATCATCATGTCCGCGGTCGAGAGTGCAGGCTTGTCGGCCCCTCCATCCGAAACGAACTTCGTGTTCGTGAAGGTGCCCGACGCCGATGCGCTGCAGGCCGCCATGAAGGAGAACGGTGTCCTGATCCGCGGCGCCTATGGCGAATGGACCGGCTGGTCGCGTGTAAGTACAGGCAAGATCGAGGACGTGAGCAAATATGCCCGGCTGCTGCCCCAGCTGGTGTAGGCGCGGGGGCGAGGACTGGCGGCCGTCCTAGATGAGCCGCGCCAGGCTGCTGGCACGCGGCAGATGCTTTGGCCAGCCAAAGCAGACAAGCATCGCTGCCGGCTTCGCCTTCGCGGAGATAAAGACCGTGGTATTGCCGATACGGGCCGCCTCGCGTGTGGATGGGCGGACTGCAGGCGAGGCGACGCTCTCCCGCCATAAGGTTGCGATCGACGAGCGTCGCAAGCCTTTTCCTGTTGTTCGACTTGATGATTTCGACGAGCTTGATACCAGCTGCGGCTTCGATAGGAGCGATGACGAAACTCCCGATCAGAAGCGTTGGTTTTAAGGCCCACAAAAGTCGGTTGGTGGCGGCGGCATTCGCGGACTTTCCGACGATGCCCTCATGTGGGTGTTGACGGGTGCGAAGAGAGCCGGGCTGCGATTGGACACCGCGAGGGGGAGTCAGAATTCATGGTTTGCGGCCAGATCCTTTCGCGCCGTTGGTCAACGAAACAGATCCCAAATTCGGTGCAACTGGATCGATCAAAGGCGGCCGCGATCGTCCGCGGCATTCATGGCAGCTATCAAAAAAGCGCTATCCGCCGCTGGTGAGCTTCCGCTCGTCCAGTGGGTAGCGAAGCCTGCCAGCCCGGCACGCTCGATCACGTGAAGCAGGAACTTAACGCTGTGGGTTCTTGGAGGTTCGAGCCGCCCACCGAACTGGTCACGACCGCCCCTGCACTCGCGAATGAGAGTGAGGTGAAGATCGTGCGCGTCAAGCTAGCCGACGATGATTTTGCCAATGCCCGATCGATCTCGCAAGTGGACAGTGAGATCCGGCACGGCGCCGTCAAGGCGTGTGACCGAACGACCGTTTCTTCCATCCCTCTGGAAAGAAGCAGGTTTTTATAGCCAATTCTATTTCTGCCTCAAATCAACAGCTTGCGGAGATCGAGGCAAAGTATTCTTTAGGCTACGGCGGCTAATCTCCCCCGAAATCCCGTCAAAGGCAAAATTATCGCGGGCAAATGACACTAAAAGGTCTATATGAACATTGGATAAGGCCCCATTAGCGGGTCAGAACCGTGAGAGGAGAACATGAATGCGAAAGATCGCGCTTGCGGTCGCCCTATGTGGCGGCTTGCTGACAACCCCTGCCCTTGCTGAACCCCAAACGCAGGAAATCGTCGTTTCCACGATCAACCGCAGTGCCGGCGATGTACGCCAATTGCCAGCATTGGAAAGCGACCTGCGCGAAGCAGCCCGGACCGTTTGTTCGGTTGGGCGCGTAAATCGCGGTCCGATGGACGACCGCCAGAAGGTCTGCTTCCGCAAGGCTATGCTTGATGCCCGCGACCAGCTTGTTGAGTTTGAGCAGAGGCAGGCAATCGCGCAAGGCGGCTGACAAGACAGCCTTGTTTGAAATTAAATCAAAAGGGGTGGCTCCCGAAAGGGAGCCGCCCCTTGTCTGAGAAGTTAATTATTCCTCCCGAAACGCGGCTATTTCGGCGCCATACGTGCGTCTGTTGGTCTACCAACCCGAAATGGGGCTTTATCAAACTCACCAGAGGGAAGCTGCAGGACCATACGAACAACGTCTTCTGGTGCATAGGCAGTCTCGACCCTGTTCAAAGCAACAAACAGCCGTGCGAAGTCATATGCGTGGGGTTCGCGAATGCTGGCGACGATATACACCATCCACAGGCGAACCCAGACGCAGATTTACGATCTGCTGCACCGCATGGCGACCAAACGCGCGATTGACGGCTTCCTCCTTCCGTATCTCGGTCAGCAGGATGACAAGCTGCCATTTCGTCCGGCGGACATGATCGCGCGCGATCACGTGATGAACAATCCAACGGATTTCAGTCCTATGTTGAAGGACAACATCGCGCTGCTTGCGGGACGCGGCGAGCAGCTTACCCGCCTTCTGCTCGAGATCTATGCGCCCCATCTCTAGACCGATCGAGATCGCACCGGTCTGCGTCGCTAACCCGATTGCGACCGGAACGCTTCCGGAGCGGGAGGCGAAATCCGATCACCTTGACCCCTGCGAGCCCAGTCCAGCGCAGCGGTTGCGTCCTCCGGAACTTCGGAAACTAGCTAGGTAGAGGTGCGGATTGATCATGGACTACTCAGATGGCTTTTTCGCTGTTCGGTTCCCGCCGGATTTCCCGGTGGAAGACGTGCTTAAGATTGCGTCGGATCTTACGGACAGCTGCGGGGTTGTCGCCGGCTACATTCCTGCCGCGCGCGGAATGCTTGACCTGATGGTAATGGAATACTCCAAGATGGCGGGAGAAACAACGATCGTTCTTCCTGACCGGAACCTCATTTCCCGCATGGCCGCGATCGCCGAGGGCCGCGCACGATATCCGCTCGATAAGACAAGCCAGCTCGCTGCCGACCTGATGGCCTATTGCCAGTGCGTGGGTATCGACTTCGACCCTACGATTGCGTTTCACGAGCTCGTCCACAAAGAGGGGAACGCCGAGGCCAACCGTGAACTGGCATGGTTCCGCGCGAGCGACAGCGCGCAGGCGCTCGCTTGGGTCGACATATCGCGTGGCCGAACAAAAACGCTGGGGATGCTTAGCCCGGCCCCGTTGACCAGTCATGACCTGGCTGCGCCGCTCAACCGGTGGGAGCGCAACTATATCGTGGCGCTGAAGATTGCAGAGCTCGAACTTTCCGACAGGAAGCCGTTAGAGCGCGCGCTGGCACTGCTCGACTGGATGCTGACGGACTTCTTTCTGGCCGGGCCTGCCGCGATCTTCGCCTCGATGTACTTCTCGCCCAATGCGGAGAAGAAGCGACTGATGAAGTCCCTGCGCTCAGCGAACCGCGAGAAGGCCATCGACGGCGTCCGGAATGCGGCATGGGATATGACGTATCTCAGCGAACTTGCGCGCCGGATGAAGGATGCGGGCGCCGGCCCCGCGCGATTTATCTTCGCTACCGTGTCAATCGGCGCGCAAACGGGGACCGGGATCGGCGTGCAAAAGGGGACCACGGGATTGATGCGCGCCCACGCCTTAGCGGGACGGCGCAGGGCGTAGCCCGGAGACGTTCCGCTAAGGCGTAAATCGTCTTCTTTTCGTCTGATGGGCAGGCTCAGCTGCGGTTCTTGAAGCGCCAGCTATCGTTGCCGGTCTCGATGATGTCGCAATGGTGCGTGAGCCGGTCGAGCAGTGCCGTGGTCATCTTCGCATCGCCGAAGACGGTCGGCCATTCGCCGAAGGCGAGGTTGGTGGTGACGATGACCGAAGTGCGTTCGTAGAGGCGGCTGACGAGATGGAACAGCAACTGGCCGCCAGTACGCGCGAACGGAAGATAGCCGAGTTCGTCAAGGATCAGCAGGTCGAGCCGCGAGAGATGCTCGGCGAGTTTGCCGGTCCGGCCCTGAAGGGTTTCCAGTTCGAGCAGGTTGACCAGATCGGTGGTGTTGTAGAACCGGACCCTGGCACCGCCGCGGATGCAGTTGCGGGCGATGGCGATGCTGAGGTGGGTCTTTCCCGATCCCGTGCCGCCGACCAGCACGACATTGCGCTGGCTGGCGAGGAAGGTGCCGGTGGCAAGGTCGCGGACCAGCCCTTCGTTGATCGGTGTGCCGGTAAACTCGAAGCTGTCGAGTTCGCGTGCGAGCGGCAGCTTGGAGGCGGTCATCTGGTACTTGATGGAGCGGGCATGTTGATTTCCACTGAGAGCTGACCCGGGATTTCCATCGAGAATTGACCCGGGTGGGTATTATGTCCCGCTGTGCGGGCGGTGGGTCAAGCGGGTG
>NZMY01000023.1 GCA_002694745.1 Croceicoccus sp.
AGGGCCGGTGTAGACACCCAGTTCCTAATTCAGATCAGAGGCTTATGCCACTCCCGCCAACCCTTCGTAGCCAACCCCGTGAATAAGACGGGTTAGGATTGGCGCTGGCCGCGTGTCAGGGCCAGGACGGGACAGAGGTCCCGGCCGCTGCATCCGACGAGCCAATTTCCGAGGATGGGCGCTCCTATCTCTCGCAGCCGCTGGTGTCCGAGATCTACACCGCCGATCCGTCGGCGCATGTCTTCGACGGCAAGATCTATGTCTATCCCAGCCACGACATCGACGCCGGCATCGGCGACGACGACCTTGGCAATCAATATGCCATGCGCGACTACCGCGTGCTGCGCATGGACCGCATCGGCGGCCCGGTAACGATCGGCCCGGTCGCGCTCGACGTCGATCAGGTGCCTTGGGCGTCGCAGCAGATGTGGGCCCCCGATGCGGCCTACAAGGACGGCACCTATTATCTTTACTTCCCCGCGCGCGACAAGACGAAGGACAAGAACGGCCTTGGCGCGTTCCGCATCGGCGTCGCGACGTCGGACAATCCGATGGGCCCGTTCAAGCCGGAACCCAACTATATCCCGGGCAGCTTCTCGATGGATCCGGCCGTCTTCACCGACGACGACGGCACCAGCTACATGTATTTCGGCGGCATCTGGGGCGGACAGCTTCAGCGCTGGAAGGACGGCGTCTATGACCCGAACGGTTCGGACACCGATCTGATGCAGGACGACCAGCCCGCCATTCCCGCCAAGGTGGTCCGCATGGCCCCCGACATGAAGACCTTTGCGGAGCCGGTTCGCGACGCGGTCATCGTCGATGAAAAGGGCGATCCGATCCTGGGCGGCGATCACGACCGCCGCTTTTTCGAGGCGGCCTGGGTCTTCAAGCGGAATGGGAAATACTACTTCACCTACTCGACCGGTGACACGCACTACGTGAACTATGCCATCGGCGATTCGCCCTATGGTCCGTTCACCTACAAGGGCCACATCCTTGAACCGGTGCAGGGCTGGACGTCGCACCACTCGATCGTCGAATGGGACGGTAAGTGGTGGCTGTTCTACCACGACACGCAGCTGAGCGGGAAGAACCACCTCCGCAACGTCAAGGTCACCGAACTCAAGTTCAATCCTGACGGCACGATCCCCACCATCAATCCGTTCACCGACTGATGTTTCTGGGAATCGATATCGGCACGTCGGGTGTGAAGGCGGTGGCGCTTGATGAGACAGGCGCCGTTGTTGGGCAGGGGACCGCTGCGCTCAGCGTGCAGCGCCCCCAGCCGCAATGGTCCGAACAGGATCCCGAGGCATGGTGGCGCGCGACGACCGCGGCGGTGCAGGCCATCGACCCGGCGGTGCGGCGCGCCGTCAGGGGTGTGGGCATCGCGGGCCAGATGCACGGGGCCACGCTGCTGGGCGAGGATGATCGCCCGCTGCGTCCCGCGATCCTGTGGAACGACGGCCGTTCGGATGTCGAGTGCGAGGAGCTGGAAGCGGCGGTCCCCGATCTGCGCCGCATCACCGGCAATATCGCCATGCCGGGCTTTACTGCGCCCAAGCTGGTCTGGGTCCGCAAGAACGAGCCGGAGACCTTTGCCAAGGTTCGCACCGTGCTTCTGCCAAAGGACTATGTCCGGTTGCGCATGACCGGCGACAAGGCTTCCGACCTGTCGGATTCGGCGGGCACTCTATGGGTCGATGTCGCGCGCCGGAAATGGAGCGACGAAATCCTCGCCGCCACCGGCCTCAGCGAAGCGGCCATGCCGTCGCTGCACGAAGGAAGCGAGGTAACCGGCACGCTGCGCGCCGAAGTGGCAGAGCTGTGGGGCACGCCTCAGGTGCCCGTCGTCGCGGGCGGCGGCGACAATGCCGCGGGTGCGGTCGGCGTGGGCGTCGTCGGTGACGGGGACGCGCTTCTCTCGCTGGGCACATCGGGCGTGATCTTTGTCGCGACCGACGAGTTTCGGCCCAATCCCGCGCGCGCCGTCCACGCGTTCTGCCACTGCCTGCCCGACATGTGGCACCAGATGAGCGTGCATCTGTCCGCCGCGTCCTGCATCGACTGGGTCGCGCGGCTGACCGGCGCGGCTGGTGCTGCCGATCTGTTCGCACGGGCAGAGGAGTCCGGCCCCGGCAGCGGGAGCGAGATATTCCTCCCCTATCTGTCGGGCGAACGCACGCCCCATAACGACGCACGCGTACGCGGCGCTTTCCTCGGCCTCGACAACGACACCGATCCCGGCCGGCTGGCACAGGCGGTGCTGGAAGGCGTCGCTTTCGCGCTGTCCGACGGTCTCGACGCCTTGCGCGATGCCGGAACCGACGTGCAGCAGCTGTCGGTGATCGGCGGCGGCGCTCGTTCCGGTTATTGGGGCCGCATCATCGCCGCCGCGTTTCAGGTTCCGCTTGTCTATCTCAAGGGCGGCGAAGTCGGCCCCGCACTGGGCGCCGCACGGCTTGCGCAGCTGGCCGTGGACGGCGGATCGCTGACCGAGGTCTGCGCCCCGCCCGCCGTCTCGCACCGGATCGAACCCGAAGCCGACCTTGTCGAGCGCCTCGCGCCGCGCAAGGCCGCCTTTCGCGACGCATATCCAAGAATTACACCCAGGAAAGGTTTCTGAATGTCTTCCGCATCCGATTATTTCGCCGACATCCCTGTCATCGCCTATGAAGGGCCGGACAGCGATAACGAGCTGGCCTACCGCTATTACGACAAGAACCGAGTCGTCTTTGGCAAGACGATGGAGGACTATCTCCGCTTTGCCGTCTGCATGTGGCACACGTTCTGCTGGCCGGGTTCGGACGTCTTTGGCGCAGGCACTTTCGACCGCCCCTGGCACAGCCATCCGAACAGCACCGAAGCCGCCGCGATCAAGCGCGCCACCGCGCTCGATTTCGTGCGCAAGCTCGACCTGCCGTTCTATTGCTTTCACGATGTCGACGTGATGGAGCCTGCCTCGGACGTGGCGAGCTATCAGCGCAATTTCGGCACGGCGGTCGACCACCTCGAACAGCTGCAGTCGGAAACCGGGCGCAAGCTGCTGTGGGGCACGGCCAATCTGTTCTCCGATCCGCGCTATGCGGCGGGTGCTGCCACCAATCCCGACCCGGAGATCTATTCGTGGGCCGCATTGCAGGTCCGCTCCGCGCTTGAGGCGACGCATCGTCTGGGCGGCGCAAACTATGTGCTGTGGGGCGGCCGCGAGGGCTATGAGACGATCCTCAACACCAATCTGAAGCGCGAGATGGACAATTTCGGCCGCTTCCTCAGCCTGGTGGTCGAGCACAAGCACAAGATCGGCTTCAAGGGCACGATCCTGATCGAACCCAAGCCGCACGAGCCGACCAAGCACCAGTACGATTTCGACACCGCGACCGTGTACGGCTTCCTCAAGCGCTATGGCCTTGAGAACGAGGTCTGCGTCAATATCGAGGCGAACCACGCCACCCTGTCGGGCCACACTTTCGAGCATGAGCTTGCGATGGCCGGCGCGCTGGGCATCTTCGGGTCGATAGACGCGAACCGCGGCGATCACCAGAATGGCTGGGACACCGACCAGTTTCCCAATTCGATCGAGGAAATGACCCTTGCCCTGATCGAGGTCGAGCGTGCGGGCGGCTTCACCGATGGCGGTTTCAATTTCGACGCCAAGGTCCGCCGCCAGTCGATCGATGCCGAGGACCTGTTCTATGGCCATATCGGCGGTGTCGACGTGCTGGCCGCTGCGCTGCTGAACGCCGAACGCATCATCAAGGACGGCCGTCTCGATAGCCTGCGCGACCAGCGCTATGCAGGCTGGGACGGCGATCTTGGCCAGATGATCCACCGCGACGGAACGAGCCTTGCCGACATCGCCGACCATGCGATTTCGCACGACCTCAAGCCCCGCCACCGGTCGGGTCAGCAGGAACGGCTGGAGAACCTCGTCAACCGCTTCGCGCATTGACGAGGCGGGCCTTCGGGCCCTCTACACGCTAACGGGTATCGCAGCGCCGTCCGCATCGGCGCTGCGATACATCGCTTCGATGATGCGAATGTCGCGAAGCCCCATTTCGCCCGGTGTCCTGTGCGCGGTGCCGCTGCGCGCCGCCATCGAAAACCCGTCGAGCTGCGCGGCAAATTGCGCCGCCGCGTTTCCGGCCGCATATTCCTGCGGCGGCTGGCCTTCGCCCAGAAAGCGGATCCGGTTGTCGTCATAGGTGGTCGCGGGCTGCATCTCCAGCGCCGCCTTGCTACCCGAATAGCGTTGGCGGGAAACATAGGGCGCGATGCAATAGGACGAGGTGCCGGAGACGCTGATCCCGCTCGGCATCCGCAGCTGCCAGTCCAGCCCGCCTTCCACCTCGGAAAAGCGCGGATCGCCCGCAGGGGTCGAATAGAGCGCACTCACCGACACCGGATCCTCCTTCAGCATCATCAGCGAGGTGTTGAGGCCGTAGATCCCGATGTCGTACATCGATCCGCCGCCCGCAAGCGCCCGTTCCAGCCGCCATTTGTGCGGCGGGAACTCGGGATTGATGTCGAACCCGTGCTCTGCCGAGACATGGCGAATGACGCCAAGATCGTCCGCGATCCGCTGGCGTGCATGGAGATTATTCGGCTCGAAGTGTACGCGATAGGCGACGCCCAGCTGGCGGCCATTGGCCCTGGCCGCGGCGATCATCCTCTCGCACTCTGCGCTGGTGGAGGCCATGGGCTTCTCGCACAGCACGTGCTTGCCCGCCTCCAGCGCGCGGATCGTGTATTCGGCATGCAGCCCCACCGGCAGCACGATATAGACGCAGTCGATCTCGTCGTCCGACGCGATCCGATCATAATTGTCATAGCCGTAGAACCGGTCGACGCCATAGCTGCGGCCAAGCCGCTCTGCCTTGTCCCGATTGCCCGAAACGAAGGCGGTCATGCGCGAACGATGCGCGTCGCCGAAACTGGGCAGCAACTGCCCGACCGCATAGGTGCCGAGGCCGACGATGGCCCACCGCATCCTTTCGCCCGGACGCATCGGTAGCTCGGGATCGCCCATCAGGGGCTGGCCTTCGGCCTGCTGTGCCGCCGCCCGTCCGGCCGACAGGGCGATGGCCGCCCCGGCTCCTGCCGACATGAGGTGTCGGCGTGACAGGGAAAGTCGGATCGGATCGGTCATGAAAAATCCCCCGCGCTGCTGTCTCGCATGCAGAGGCATGCGATAGCAGTAAACTGCTCAGGCGAACGCAAAAAAGCTTTCATTCGCAAGCAGGCAGGTCCGGCCAGGGGACGCCGGACCCGAAAAGAACGGGGGCAGGCGAACCTGCCCCCGCACAGGGACTACATTTCGTCGACAGCCTTGCTGACGAGAACATTCACCGCCACGCGGCGGTTCTGCGCCTTGCCTTCGGGCGTGGAATTGTCGGCCATCGGATCAGCCTCGGCCATGCCGGTCGGGGTCAGCATGCGATAGGGCTTCCAGCCGCAGGCCTGCTGCAGATGGTTCACCACGCGGGCCGCACGCTTTTCGCTCAGCACCTGGTTGAATTCCTGGCTGCCGGTGGAGTCGGTATAGCCGACGACCAGCAACAAAGCGTTTTCCATGGCGTCGGCCTGGCTGGCAGTGTTGCACAGCAGCGCCTTGTCCTGTTCGGACAGGTTGTACTTGCCGGTGGCGAAATTGACGTTCGTAACGTTCTTCACATTATACTTGTCGATGTCACCGAAACGTCCGCGCAGAGCCTCGGTCGCGGCAGCGTTCTGCTGGATCGCAAGCTCGTTATCGCCGAAACGCTGATCGGTCGCGTTGTAGATCATCTCGGCGGTCTTGAGATCCTTCTTCTTAAGGTCGATCTCACCCGCGACGAGGCCGCCATCCCACTGCAGCGTCTCGACCGAAACGGGAATGCCGTTCAGCAGTTCGTTCGCGGCCAGCCGGTCCTTGTTGAGGCCGAGGAAACCGCCGCTCGACTTGATGCGGGTTTCGTCCGTGACGGTCAGCACCGTCTTGGTGCCGTCTTCGGCGGTGATCTGGATTCGGTCGCCGCTACGTGCGGAGATAATGCCGTCAAGATCGGGGCCGGCAGTCATTTCCGACATGGCGGGCATCTGCGGACCATAGGCGGTCGTCAGCGTATCGCCCTGCGCCTGTCCCTGTGCCTGCATGTCCTGCGCCGGCATATCCTGTGCGGCCAGTCCGGAAACCGGCAGCATGGTTGTGGCCAGCAGCAACATGGCCTTGGAAGTCTTCATTAGGGCATTCATCTAGGTCACTCCTTCAGTTCGTTCAGTCGATGAACACGTCGCAGCGGACCCGGTGCCCGCTCCCCCGTGATTCGTGTCCGACTTTCAGATCTCTTCACCCCTCGAAAAAAGGCGCACGACATCGCTGCCGTACACGAGCGCCCAAGCTGGTGTTTACCTTATGCTTGCCGCCGGATGAACAGTCTTTGCTGAGGCGGGGGCGGAGTGGTCGGTTCGACCGACCGGTGCGACGAATTGAGGCGAGATAATGGCAAGGCCGTGTCGATACATGGCTTGGCAGCGGCGTTTTCACCGCATGTTCGAGGCGTCAGTGTGAGGATCCGGTGCGGTCACGCAACGCGGCGTTCGAGGCGGCCCGGCGCGGCGGTATCGGTCAGTCTGGAGATCGGCTGGAGCGATGGCCATTCATTCCATGCCAGCGATGGCGCCGATGGAAAGAATGGTGGGCGCGGCAGGGATTGAACCTGCGACCCCACCCGTGTGAAAGATGGGTTTCACGACAAACTGGGATTTTCTGGGACTCTTAAAACACTTGAAAAACAGTGGCATATGTCTAAAATAGTGTCAGGCAGTCTCCCCACGTTTTTCATACTCGTTTCATACTTTTCATACGAAGGCACTGACCGAATGCCCGACCTCAGCAAGATTGGTGCGCGCGAAAAGCTTAAGCCGCGAGGGGACAAAGAACCCCACTGGCAGCGTCTCCAAGCTGGGTGGTATGTTGGATACCGGCCTTCACAACGGGGCGGGAAGGGCACTTGGTTTGCTCGTGTGTACGATGAAGAAGCACGAAAGTACCGACGGAAGAACCTTGGTGCATTTGGGACTGTCTCAGGTCATGAAGTTTTTTCGACTGCCAAGAAGGATGCCGAGACATTCGCGGAATCAGTCGAGACTGGAGGGTTGCGATCGGAGAGACTGGAAACAGTTGCAGACGCATGCAGGGCTTATCTTGAGGAAAGGCCAGGCTCAATCGCCGAAGGCGTCTTTCGCCGGCATGTTTATGATGACGCGATTGCCAGAGTTAAATTGGACAAGCTGCGAAAGCATCAATTGCAGGCATGGCGAAAAAGGCTGGAGAAAGCACCGGCATTGATCAGCCGAAGCAAGCTGGGTGAACCTCGTTTCAAGGAGCGGGCTGCCTCCACAGTAAACCGCGACATGGTCCCACTTCGCGCGGCGCTGCGACGTGTCCTGTCTCCGGGAGCTCCCAATACCTCCGCTGCATGGCAAGAGGCTTTGAAACCCATCAAGGGTGCCGACCGACGTCGTGAAGTCTACCTGGATCGTTCCGAGCGCAAGAAGCTGCTGGCTGCACTTTCTGAAGATATAGAGCCCTTCGTTCGCGGTCTTTGTCTTTTGCCATTGCGTCCTGGCGCCCTTGCGGCGGTGAAAGTCAGCGACTTCGACACCAGAACCAGAACTCTCACAATCGGCACTGACAAGAATGGCGTTCCGAGACAGATAGGAGTTCCTGAAACCATCGCAGACTTCCTTGCCGAACAAAGCAAGGGCAAGTCGCCTGGCGACCAGATGTTCCAGCGTGCTGACGGTTTGCCATGGTCGAAAGATAAATGGAAAGGTCCCATCAAGAATGCGGTATCCGGTGCAAACCTCCATCCGGCGACTTCGGCATACACGTTGCGCCATAGCGTGATTACCGACCTTGTGCGCGCAGGCCTGCCAATTCTTACGGTCGCTCAACTTTCCGATACAAGCGTCGCCATGATCGAAAAGCACTATGGGCATCTGGTGCGCAACGATGCGGAGTATGCGCTCGCCCAATTGGTGCTTTGAGGTCCGGGATCCTTTCGCGTCTCCTCCGAAGCCTGGTATTGGCAACAAGGTGCTGATCGGCAGGCTAGTTGCTCTCGGTTTCTCAACAGGCCGGAATATCTTCGACAACGCAGTCAGGGCGGCGCTGGCCTAATCGATTCCGGATTTGTTCCGGCTATCGGCGACCCTGTAGCCGGGCGGGTCGGCCACCCAGCGGTTGATCTCGGCTTCGCTCCAGCCCGCGCCGTGAACGCTGATCGGTATCTGAGGCGGGAACGTCCCTTCGGCGATCTTGCGATAGACTGTCGATCGCGACAGCCCTGTGCGATGAAGAACGGTCTTGAGGCGAATGATACGGTCTGGTTCTGGCATGTTCGGCATTCCATTCCTTGGTGGTCGCTGACACCCCCTGTGATGAAATTGCCCGCTTTCTTCGGGGAGAAAAGTGTTTCTCAAGTCCGGCGAATTGCAGCGAAGGAAAAGCAAGTCATGACGGCGGGTGGCCGTATCGTGTCACCAGTGACTGGTCAGGTTCGCCACGAAAAACAGATCTATGGAATTTCGCATCCATCGGTACGAGAACGAGGCTGCGCCCTGCGGAGCATCAGCCTCTACAGAGCGACGACCTCGTGCCTTTCATAAAGGCGAGGAAGATCGGCATGAGCCACGCGGAACTGACTCCGCCTTTTGATCTTCGGCTTTTCCGATGACGCCTCTTCGACCTTGATCGCCGGATCATAGTAGACCGACCCGGATGCGAAGGCCTTCAGAAAGAGCAGGAAGTCAGTCTTCTCGCAGAGCAGGACGCTTGGCCCGTAACTGTATTCCGGCGGAGGCGTGCGGAAAAGCGATGGTACGTAGGCGGCCTGAGCGTGCTTGCGGTTCCAGTGCGCCATCATCCCCTTGAACGACCAGGAAGCCGCGATCTCCTCCTGGCCGTCTACGATGCTGAGCGCACCGTCGAGATCCGTGATCTTGCCTGACTGAGCGTCATATCCGGACATCACCATCCGCAGCCCGGTCAGGTGGTGCAGGCCTTTCGTGCAGTCATATCTGCCACCGAAGTTGATGCGGTCGGCCTTCCCTGACTGATCCTCGTAGCCGAAGCGCTTCATGAACTCCGCAATGCCGTCGCCCCGATAGATGCCGCCGGTAGGTTCGGGCGTCATCAGTGTGACCGGCGATTTCGGGGCGAAGCGCACGAAGTCACGCACGCCGTACTGCTTGACCTCCCAGCCCATAAAATCGGGCTCCGCATAGCCGTTCGGGGTAATGCCGAGCTCGGCCTCGAGCGTATAGCCGCCGCCATTGCGCGCCGCATAGGGCTGCTTTGTGCCGTCCGCTGCGAGTTTCTGCGACGCGATCCAGTTCAGGCGCCAGATGCGGCGCAGCTCGTTCAGCAGGCGGTCTTTCGGGCTGTCGGCCTGACCCGCATGGAGCGGCAGCTCCAGAAAGACCCCGATCATCGGCCACTCGTAATTGCGAACCCCGACAGCGACGGGATCGGTTGCTTTCGCAGCATAACCGAGCACGTCGCCAGAAGATGTTATGCCGAAGACGAGCAGCCGTCCTTCATCGCGCACGCGCATGATCTCCGAGGGTGCTTGACGGCAGCCTTTGAGAAAGCCCGACATCCGGACCTCCGGGTACTTCGGATAGAGGATCAGCCCCGCGTCAGGTGCATGATGTCTTCCCGCCTCATCGACCCAGAAGAAGTTCACTTTTGCCTTGGCGCGGTCACGGACCGCACCGGCAACCGCCGTGTCGTCGCTGTAGATCTCACCGTGCGGAATGATGTTCAGCGCCGAGAAGTCGCCGCCGAGATAGACCTGGTTCTTGGAGTTGTCGTTCGGCGCGAGATTCTTGGCGTAGATGCGGGTTGCACCGTGATGCCGCATAAGATCCAGCAGCTGCGCAAGTGATGCGACCAATTATTCGCCCCTGATAGTAATCGTCTTCCTGTCCGACCTTATCCATGTGATCAGTTGCTGCATAGTGTCCTGAAAATCGCGCTTGTTTCTGCCCTTCAGTGCGCATTCCCAGATCACCGCCTGCCGCCATCCCGCTTTGGCGAGAGCTTTGGCGGCCTTCTGATCACGGACTGCGTTGGTGTTGAGCTTCTCGTGCCAGAACTCTGGCCGGGTTTCCGGCCAGCGAAACAGATCGCATTCGTGCCGGTGCCAGAAACAGCCGTGTACGAAGACGACCGCCCGAAACCGGGGCAGGACAATGTCCGGCCTTCCGGGCAGGTTGCGGAGGTCGAGCCGGTAGCGAAACCCCGCCGCGTGCAGGGCTTAGCGGATCATCAGTTCGGGCTTCGTGTTACGGGCTCTGACCGCCGCCATGTTGCGGCTGCGCGTAGCCGGGTCATGAACGTCGGTCACGCCTCAGGCAGCTTTGCGCTGCCTGGCCGGTTGAACCAGAGCCTGAATGTGCGGCTGCATTACCTGTGCCACTGCCCCGAACACCGGAACCGCAACCGAGTTGCCGAACTGCTTGTAAGCCTGCGTATCTGACACCGGGATGCGGAAGTCATCACCATAACCCATCAGCCGCGCGCATTCACGCGGAGTAAGGCGGCGGGGATTCTTCCGGCTTCCCTGACTCACCAGAATTTCCGAACCGTCCTTGTAATAGCGCGCCGAGAGCGTCCGCGCGACATCGTCGGGCGTCACCAGCCCGAAGCCGAATCCGTTCCCGGCTGCCTTGTGCTTTGCGGCATAACCTTGCAGATACTGCCATAGCTTGTCGGACAGCGTGTACTTGCCGTTTACCTTCGCATCGGAGCCGAGCGTGTAGGGCTCTTCGGCATTCTCGGAGCCGTTCTCCGGATGCAGGATGCTTGCGAGCCGCACGTTGCCCTTCGGGAGCAGCGTCAGATCGTCCCAGTCGAAGGGCACGTTCTCGCGAAACCCGACAATCACTATCCGTTCGCGGTGTTGCGGCACGAAATGCTGCGCATCGATCACCTTATGCCAGACCTTGTAGCCCAGTTCCTCGGTCAGCGTCCGGAGGATAACCTCGAAGGTGCGACCCTTGTCATGACCGGTGAGATTCTTGACGTTCTCGAGCAGGAAGGCTGCAGGCCGTTTCGCGCGGATGATCCGGGCGACATCGAAAAACAGAGTGCCCTGCGTTTCATCGAGGAAGCCATGCTGGCGTCCGAGCGAATTCTTCTTGGAAACGCCTGCGATCGAGAAGGGCTGGCAGGGAAAGCCCGCCAGCAACACATCATGGTCCGGAATTTCATCAGCGGGAATCTGCGTGATGTCACCGTAAGGCGGGTGATTGTCGCGGAAGTTCGCAGCATAGGTTTCCTGCGCGAACTTGTTCCACTCTGAGGTAAACACGCAGTGCCCGCCGATAACGTCGAAGCCTTTACGAATACCACCGATCCCGGCGAACAGGTCGATGAAGTTGAACCTGGTATCGAGGGGCGCAGGCTCTGTACCGGCCATCGATGCAAGCACCCGCGCCGCTGCATCTCTCGGTTTTCCGACGCCTGCTTCCCAGCGCTGCAACTGACGCACACTGTAACCGGTGAGACCAGCCGCGTCTTCGAGCGAAAGACCGGCACGGACGCGGAGTGTGGCGAATTCGTTGAGCATATTACCTCTGGGACAGTTTATGACACATTGTCGGAATCAGACCCTTTTGGCAAGGACATGTTCTATTTATGTTCTCACATTCAATGGCGTGGCTGGGGACAACTGGCAAGGTACTTTCGCGTGTGCCACTTTGGGCTGCCCTGCGGGCGACCCGCTCTGTCCGCTGCGCGGACCGGGCCTGTAGTCCCGGCCCATCCGGGTTACGATCGGGAGCAGTTCAAGTTGAGCGGGAGTTTCCTGAGGACGCGCTCGGTCCCGCGCATTCTGCGCTCCTGCGGGCGCGGCGTCTTTGTGCTGACCCGCAGGCGCTCTCGCCTCTCTTCTTGCCGGGCGAGCGCCGGACGCGCGCTCGATTGCGTCAGCGGCGCTGCATCTGCGATGCAACGGCCTTGGCGCGCACTCGGCTTGCCGACACATCGACCGTCCGCGTCGCACCGTGCGCGGGCGCCGTTACTGTGAGCAGGGCCTGACGGCGCAGCCTTTCGAATTGAGGGAACGCCAAGGGGCTTTGCCCTCTCGTTCCCAAACCGGAACAGACACCCCCGTGTGGCGGGTTCGCCCGCTGGCCCGCGCCAGGGCATCGGTTCCGGTTTCCCTCCCCCTCCCATCCTCGCCGGAAGGCAGAGCCGCATGCCGCAGGCAGTGCGGCTTTCAGCCGAAGGATGAGGGATATGACGGACCTGCATTTGCTTTACCGGACCTGCGGGGCGGAGACGCGCGACGATTATCTGCGTTCGCTGGCGCATGAAAACGGTCTGCCGCTGGAGTGTGTTCGCTGTATCGCCGACCGGCTTGGTGAGCGCGAGGATTTTGGGGCGCTTGTGCTGATTTGTGAGGACCGCAGAGCACGGGCGCGATAGCTGCCTGTCCATTTCAGGGGGTCGTTCAGGCGACTGCGAATGTCTGAGTTTGGGGTGGAAAGGGGGCTTTTAATTCAGACTTTGTCGCTCCGTTGGCTATCGCGATAAAACCGCATCCTGAAAACGCAATCATGACAACGCGCCACACGTTATCATCGTTCGAAGTGATGGTTTTCCATTTTCGGAACAGGCTAACCTGATGGCCAACCAGCCACGTCACTCCCATGAAAAGCAGCCAGTTAATCGCGATTAGCGGCCAGATGGGAAGGGTTGGCGCGGCGAAGGTTGCGACTACCATCGACAACGAAACTGCTATCGATAGTGCCGCGAATATCAGCAGAATGCCCCGGCGATCTCGTGAAACTTTCATTGTGGCTCCGAGCATCCAGACACGACTATTTATTTGTAATCGAGCAAATCACGAATGTCAGCAAGGGGTCGAAAGCCGAATGGCAGCTTTCCGCCGGCGCCACACCAATAGCTGCCAGACCGGTATTGGCCCAAGTCGGGCCGCCGTTCAACGACCGATTGTGGGTGGGAAGCGGACACCTACTCGTGCGCATCTTGAGCTTCGGATGGTGAACATTCGTTACACGCCCCAACCACCTCGAAGTGGCTGATGCGAACCTCAAATCCGCTCCGTTCTCCATGCATTCGAGCAGCAACATCAACCTCTTTGGCTGATCTAGCGAGGTAGGTGCCGCAGTTACAGCACACGATATGGATCGTTGGTTCAGATTGTGATGCGACATATGCGTTGAGGCTCTCCACACGCTCAACCTTACCGACATGGATGAGCCTCGACAGGCTGCGGTAAACCGCCGCTGGTTCAACCCGGGTATCTAATTGTTCGCTACGCTCTGCGACGCGGTACGCGCCTATTGGACCGTTCGATTGGCGAACTATCGACAGGACAATTTCGTCATTGAGGCCAGGGCGACGGCGCAAAGTAGGTTCGACGTCCAAGAAGAGCTAGGGTGATAGGGTACAACATGCCATTGCACCCGCACGCTTGTCGGTCAAGAGCGTCCGCAATCGGGTCGTGATCTGACAGTCCGCTTTTATCCAACAGGTGCGAATATCTGCCTGTCTTCTTTTAGGAGGCGGCGAGTGATGTCGGTAGTTCGCAAATGGGGTGGGGAGGGGAATGTCTGGTTGCAAGGCAATATGCCTTGTTTCACGACCAAGTGTTCGGCAGATTGTGCCCATGCACGATGCTGATGAACAAGCGGCCAAGCGCATTATCTCGCTCTATGAGGAAAAGGCACAATCATGGTCAGAGCTTCGGGGACGCGATCCGACTTTGGAGGAGCATTGGCTTACGCGCTTTGAAAAGGGTCTCGGAGCGTCGGCGACGATTTTGGATTTCGGTGTTGGCAACGGGTACCCGATAGCCGCCGCGCTTATCGAGCACGGTCACCAAATTGTCGGGATCGATACCGCTGAGTCGCTCATTCGGGAAGCTGCCGCCAACTTACCCGACGGTGAGTGGCACGTCGCCGATATGCGAGATTATCAAGATAGTCGCCGCTTTGACGGTTTGATCGCTTGGCACAGCTTTTTTCATCTGACGAAAAATGACCAGCGCAAAATGTTCACGCGATTTGCCAGTTTTGTCCGTCCGGGTGGTAAACTGATGTTCACTACTGGGTCCCAGGAAGCGGTGACTATCGGCGATTGGGAAGGCGAACCTCTATTCCATGCGAGTTTGTCTCAGGACGAATATAAATCGCTCCTAAATACAGTTGGCTTCGTAGTCGTTTACGCAAAAGACAGCGATCCAGAGACCGGTGGCGCGACAGTATGGCTTGCTCGACGTAGTTGAAGGCTGCGACCGCTTTATGGGTCGCTGGATTTCATGCTGGACGTCAGCTTCTGGGTCGATTGCTGAACAGCAGCAATTTTTCTCGAGCGGGACAATGCCGCCATACCGCTTTGGGGTTCGAGCATCAGCCCCGCGCATGACCGAAGATGGGGTGGAAAGTGGACGGTCTGCTTATAGATTTCGAGAGCTAAGAAGCGGAATTCTAGCAATCGGCTCATTGGCGCGGAGGCAAGTTAGGCGAACTCAAAATAAATTGGATTGATCGCCCTAGCTTTCTTTTAGAAAAAGACCCGCACGCTCCGACAGAGACTTGGTGTCCAAGGCTTTTTCAAGCCGCTCTATCGCAGTAATCGCATTCCCCGCGTCTGCATTCAAATCTGCAGCCGCCAAGTCTAACGCAGCGAATAACGGCCCAAGCTCCATGGAGAGAGTCTCCCCCCTGCTGGTCAAAGCCAAGACGGATCGTCTGCCGTCACTCTTGTCCTGTGTTGACGTTACAAGCCCCGCCGCTTCGAGCGACTTGCGCGTTACGCTCACGCTGACGTGTGAGATGCCGAGACGATCAGATATCTCGGTAACGCTCAGCGCTTCCCCGCCACGTAGACAGTTGAATACGGGAAACCAGCGCTGTTCGAATTCTACGCCCATCTTCTCGTAAATGGACTTCGCATCGCGATCGATCCTATCGCTGAGGCGCCTGAGCCGCCCTCCCAAGGCGAAAGCTCCATAACCCCCGACACGACCCTCGCAATCTTCATCCGCTTTCGCGGGCAACCTGCTTGACATATTCGTAACCAGTTACGTAATGATAGGTAATCTGTTACACAATGGCTTGCCGCCGGACAATTGCAAGAGCGAGACTTTAATACGGATTTTTCGAGAATGTCGCGGCGCGGCGCGCTTTCACTGGCCGGCGGGCTGACTTCGGCGCTCGCACTGTCTAGCTGCGCGAGGCATGGGAGCCAAGGCGAGAGGCTCATTCGTCATTCACAAGCGCTGGTTCGAACCAAGGACTTCAGCGGAACCGTGTTGCTTGCGTGTGGACAGCACGTCGAATTTGCCGAAAGCTATGGCTTGGCGGATAGGGGTAGCGGCGAGCACAACACCATCGACACAAAATTCAACCTCGCATCCATACCGAAGATGTTCACAGCCACGTGCATTCTGCAACTGGTCGAGGCTGGAGCGATTTCGCTTGATGATACGCTCGGCATGCATCTGCCGGACTACCCAAATCGCGACGCGGCTGAACGTGTAACCATCGCCCATATGCTGATGCACAGGTCCGGCATCGGCAATTACTGGCAGGGATTGGCAGAGCTGGACGGTCCACATCCTGACAGCCACCGTGACTATTTGCCGCTGTTCGCAGACATTCCGCTCGAGCACGAACCCGGCAATGCATTCTCCTATTCGAACGGCGGCTATGTCGTTCTCGGGCTGATCATCGAAGCGGTGACCGGGAAGAGCTATTTCGAGCACGTCCAGCAAGCGGTCTTTGACAGGGCGGGAATGACGAACACCGGCAACTGGCGACAGGATGCCGACGTCTCCAACCGCGCAATCCCGTATATGCGATCCGAAGAGATACCGGGCGAATGGGTTGATTGCAGTAGCCGGTTGGAGCCGCGAGGCAGCGCAGGCGGCGGGGCCTACTCAACCGCCGGCGATCTACACCGTTTTGCCACGGCGCTCATGCGCAATCGCTTGCTCGGCGCCGAAATGACCAGTGTGTTCCTGCAAGGTCGCGGGGAAACGCCGGTTGGAAGCTATGGCTATGGGATCATCGAGCAGGACCTTAATGGAACACGTTTGCTCGGACATTCTGGTGGCCACTATGGGATCGCATGCGAGCTGATGATGTTTCCCGAGCTCGACACGACATTTGTCGTGCTCACGAACGGTGACGTAGACGCATATTGGGATACCGAAGCCTTTGTGCATGAACTGATCGCCGGTCCCACGGAAAAGACACGCAATTACCGTTTCACGCAGGACCTGGTCGACCTGACCGCCCTGAAAGGCCTCGAAGCTGGTGTCACAATGGGCCAAGCAAACACCGACGGCCGGAAAGCGCGTGAAGGTGTGGTCGATCTTGCCGCATTCAAACTTATTCATCGCGGCCAGAATGAAATCGGCATTAACCTGTTACAGCTCAATCGCGCGCTTCAACGAAACTCAGACTATGCGATCTACCGGCTCGCTGATGGCTTGCGGGTAACGGGCCAAACCGCACAGGCACTCGACATGTATCGGACCTACTTGGGACGAGTCCCCGGCGATGCCGAAGCCGAAGCCCGCATTGCTGAATTATCAAAGAGCTGACCGAAATCTTTTCTTTGCGACGGCACAAGAGAACTTAGCATAATCACGCAGAGACCTTCGTCGGCTACTGGACGAAAGAATCCTCAATGTGAATGTCCACAATTGGGTCGTCACCAGAGTGTCCGCTTTTCTCTGAATTGCTCGGACAGCCGACTGTCCGGTTATGGCGAAATGCACGCACCACTTGAATGTCTGATTATGGGGTGGGAAGCTGAACGGCAGCTTTTAGCACGATCAAGTCAAACGCAGATGTTCCAGAACTATGTCGGCCCTTTCAGCTACGCCGATCTTTGGGAGCACATCGACAGTATAATCAAGGGTCGCGAAGGCGGTCAGCAATCTTTCATATTCAGCGACTGCATCCTGAAAAGTATGGCGCCGGTCCGCATCATTTACGTAAATCTCGCGCCAAGGCGGGGTAATGAAGACGCGCCTAAAAAATCGTTCAGCCGCATAGTTCACAACAACAGGGGTTCTCGTTGCGTACTCAAGCGCCGCAGCCGCATCAATCAGACCTCGATCGAAAAATATCCAGCCTCGTCTTTTCGCAGCCTCTTCCCGGTCACGTAACGACATAGCTATCGCTCGCCGGGCGAATGCGGCGGTATCGACCCAAGGCAGCGCATCTCCCGTGCCTGCGAGTTCCTCTGCCACGATGCGGCGACCCGGTTCCTCTACTACACCATGTCCTCGGCGATCCAACTCCGACAATAGCGTAGATTTGCCGCCTCCGGAGCATCCCGAAATGATTACAAACCGGTTCATTCAATCTGCTTTAGCGCAGGACTTTGGTCTTCCCAACGTCCGTAATCGGGTAGTAAGCGGAAAGGCCACTTTCGGCACGCCGTCGCGCTAAGCTGACGCGCTCCGAGCGAAGGCTTTATTGGTTATCCGCTTGAACCCCGGCGTCAGCTTTGAGCTTTTCAAGGCGCTCAATGCACACCTCGTGGACGACGCGTCCCAGCTCCTCGACCTGTTCGCCGAGCCATTCGAGTTCATCCTTCGTGATGCGATAGTGCTTCGAATACCGCGCTTTGACGTAGGCTTCTTTGAGCTTCTCGAAGCGCGCGCGGTCGCGCTTCGTTTCGCGCGGCCAGACATAGGTCAGACGCGGATCGATGCGCTCGGCCTGGGTGCGCGGAAAACCGAGATTGTGCACGTGAGGGGTGTAGAAAGTGCAGACGAGCAGCACGCAATGGTAAAGCCGCTCGGAAGCCTGATGTAGCTGGAAGGCAGCGTTGTTGTTGCGCCCCTGGTCGCGATTGAACTTGTAGTTGTCGAAAAACTCACCGCCGGTCCGATACCACTCGTCAAAATATTCCTGCGCCATACAGAGAGCCTGATCGGGCGTCTTGGGCTTGGGCGTGTGCAATTCGGTGTCGTCGGACTGGTAGAGAGCAACCCCGTCCTGCTTCACATCCATGAAGAAGTATCGACCGTGGGCCAGCCCGTCGTTCACATCTTGCAGTGTGTGGACGATGAAGTTGACCGGCGTCTTGAGCGTCTTGGTAACACCGTATTCGCGCATCAGCCGCTCATCAAGATTAGACCAGTACTTCACCCGGTCGGTCAGTCTGCTGTCATTGACGATGATCAGCAGGTCGTAGTCCGACTGATACCCCTTCGCGGTGTGAGGTTCGTCGACCCAGGTGCCGCGCGCGTAGCTGCCATAGAGAATGACCTTCAGAATTCGCCCGGCCTTCTTCCATTCGTGTTTCGCAAGCGCAAAGGCGTCGTCGAATTCCTCGAAGATCAGCTGCACCACGCGCTCCAGCTCGCGCTGTTTCTGTGGTGGAAGATGGTCAAGATCGTTTCGCATTTGTTTCAGCCTAGCAAAGCCGGACTCGGCCTGCACCCTGTATTCGCGTCATTCTTGTTTGAACGCGCGACTGCCGCGCCGCCTCCACAAGGTCAGAGCCGCTTCGCGGTCTTCGCGTTGAAGCTTGGCAGCGACTGCGAGAAACGCCCCTAGCAGGACCGCGCGGTCATCATCAGTCAGTTCGATGAGGCCTGCCTTCTGCACCAGTCCGCCGAGCTCGATCAGGTGGCGCGTGCGTTCGCGTCGTTTCATGGCCTGGTCTCTTGTGTCGGTGCGGCGCTGGCTGGCTTCAACGCGCAGGATCGCTGTCCGGACCTTTCGGAGCGCCTTCATTGTTGCCTTGATTGCGCTTGCCTGTTTTCCGCGTCTTGCTTTGAAAGAATGCCTGGCCCTTCGTCGCCCAAGCCTCCAGCTTCTGAGGTTCCTGCGTGGCGGCGATGGAGGCCAGTGCGCCGGTCAGTTCGTCGATGCTCAGGCTATCGGCTCCGGTTGCAATCACCAGCTCGCCAAATTGCTGTACCTTGCGGCTTTTGAGCATCGCGGCCTTCTCGTTGAGGGCCTTGAGCTCGGCATCGAAATCTCTGGGTTTGCGCATGATTGTCTCCGTCATTGTGCGATGGGACCATCCTAAAGCGCTGAGCTTCCGAATGCTGCAGTGTCGCCGGGACAGGTTGGCACGGCCCGGTTCCGAACAGGATTTTATCATGTGAGGGCGCGCTTATACGTCGTGCCGACGTCGCTTGTTTGCAGTAACTGGATTGCCGCTATGGCGATCTACCATTTCTCGGCAAAAGTCATTTCCCGCAGCTCGGGATCGAGCGCGGTCGCCTCTGCTGCCTACCGTTCCGCGCAGCGGCTCCATGATGACCGGCTGGATCGTTCGCATGACTTCACCAACAAGGCGGGCGTCGTCCATTCCGAAGTGATGCTGCCCGACGCTGCGCCCGAACGCCTGGGCGACCGCTCGGCCCTGTGGAACGAGGTCGAGAAGACGGAACTGCGCAAGGACGCGCAGCTCTCGCGCGAGATCGAATTTGCCATTCCGCGCGAGCTGAGCCAGCAGCAGGGCATCGAGCTTGCCCGCGATTTTGTGCGATCCGAGTTTGTGGAACGCGGGATGATCGCCGACCTCAATGTGCATTGGGACATCGGAGCGGACGGTCTCGCCAAACCCCATGCCCATGTCATGCTTTCCATGCGCGAGGTAGGCGAAGACGGGTTCGGCAAGAAGGTACGCGACTGGAACCGCACCGAGCTGATCAGTGCATGGCGCGAGCGCTGGGCCGATCATGTCAACGAGCGGCTGGCATCGCTCGATATCGACGCGCGGATCGATCATCGCAGTCTGGAGGCGCAGGGGATCGAGCTGGAGCCTCAGACCAAGATCGGTGCGCCTTCGCTCCGCATGGGGCCGGAGGCAGACCGGCTGATCGAACATCACGCCATCGCCCGCGAGAACGGCGAGCGGATCATCGCCAATCCCGACATTGCCCTCAACGCGATTACCAAGAGCCAGGCGACATTTACGCGCCGCGACATTGCGATGTTCGTGCACCGTCATTCGGATGGCAAAGAACAGTTCGATCGCGCGTTGAGCGCCGTGCAATCCTCGCCTGATCTGGTCGCGTTGGGCAAGGATGGTCGCGGGAACGAACGTTTTACGTCGCGCGACATGATCGAGGCGGAAGCGCGAATAGAACGCGCTTCCGCTTTGATCGCCAGGCGCGAGCAATTTCGCCTTCGAGGGCAAGCGCGCGAGCACGCGCTTGCCACCGCCGAAGCGCAAGGTCTTGTCCTTTCGGGCGAGCAGCGCGCGGCCTTCGATCATGTCACTGCTGGCAGAGACCTTGGGATCGTCGTCGGCTATGCCGGGACGGGGAAGAGCGCGATGCTGGGCGTTGCGCGCGAGGCGTGGGTGCATGCTGGCCTGTCGGTGCGCGGCGCAGCGCTTTCCGGCATTTCGGCTGAAAATCTCGAAGGCGGATCGGGTATCGCCTCGCGCACCATTGCCAGCCTTGAGTATCAATGGGCGCAGGGCCGTGACTTGCTCACCGCGAGTGACGTGCTGGTGATCGACGAGGCCGGGATGATCGGTTCACGCCAGATGGAGCGGGTTTTATCTGCCGCCAATGAAGCCGGGGCCAAGGTCGTTCTGGTGGGTGATCCGCAGCAGTTGCAGGCCATCGAAGCGGGTGCGGCGTTCCGGTCGATTGCCGAGCGGCATGGCCATGTCGAGATCACCGAGATCAGAAGGCAGCAGAGCGACTGGCAGCGTGATGCAACGCGGCATCTGGCAACGGGGCGAACCGCCGAGGCATTGGACGCGTATTACGAGCATAACATGGTCCACACTGCCGAGACGCGCGACGCTGCGCGCGAGGAACTGATCGAAGGCTGGAACCGCGAGCGGGTCGCCGATCCCGAGCACTCGCGGATCATTCTCACGCACACCAATGATGAGGTGCGCGCGCTCAATGTCCTGGCGCGCGGCAAGCTGCGCGAGGACAGCGCGCTTGGCGCGGACGTGTCTATAGCCGCCGAGCGCGGTACACGAGACTTTGCGACCGGCGACCGGCTGATGTTCCTGCGCAACGACCGCGAGCTTGGGGTCAAGAACGGGAGCCTGGGAACGGTGCAATCGGTCAGCGCGCAGCGCATGGCCGTGCTGCTTGACGATGGTCGAAACGTCGCGTTCGACACGAAGGACTATGCCCATATCGACCACGGTTACGCCGCGACCATCCACAAGTCGCAAGGCGTCACTGTGGACTGCGCGCACGTTCTGGCCACGCCGGGATTGGATCAGCACAGCAGCTATGTCGCGCTGTCACGGCATCGCGAGTCCGTTTCGCTACACTATGGCAAAGATGACTTCGCGGATGCCGAAAAGCTTGTCCGCGCCCTTTCTCGCGGACGCACCAAGGATATGGCTTCCGATTATGGCCAGAGCGAAGGCATGGAGCGGCGCTTTGCCGAGCGGCGCGGTATCAGCTTCCGCGAGCGGATTGCCGCTGTATTTGGCGAGGACTTGGCGGCGCGCACGAAGGGTGCGCCACCTTCGTTCGCTGGTGATCTTGCTTGCACCTCTCCCGCGCTCGGCGCTTCCTCCGCTCCGGTTCAACGCAAGCGAAGGAGTCGGATGATGGAGTACTTTGCAGGCCTCGATGTATCGATCGAGGAGACCGCGATCTGCGTGGTGGGCGATGACGGCAAGGTGGTGCTGGAGACCGAGGTCCCGACCGAGCCGCAGTTGATCGCCGATGCGCTAGAGCGCTTTGCCGGGCGTCTGCGCCGGGTCGGCCATGAGGCGGGATCGATCTCGCCGTGGCTGCATGCTGGATTGATCGAACTGGGGCTTCCCGCTGTCTGCCTGGAGCCCCGCCATGTGCGCGCTGCGCTGTCGGCCCAGCGCAACAAGACCGATGCCGCCGATGCGCTCGGCATCGCCCATATCATGCGCACCGGGTGGTTTCGCGAGGCGCATATCAAGACCGAAGACTGCTACCGGATACGCCTGCTGCTGGTGCAGCGGCGCAACCTGAAGCGCAAGTTCCTCGATATCGAGAACGCCATCCGCCACTCGCTGAAGGTGTTCGGGATCCGGCTCGGCAAGGTCGGTCGCGGATCGATGGAGAAGGCGGTGCGCAAGGCGGTCGCAGACGATGCGATGACCGCCGGGCTGATGGAGTGCATGCTCCGAGCCCGCGCAGCGCTGTGGGCGGAGTATCTGATCCTGCACAAGCTGGTCACCCAGCTCGCGATGCGCGACGAGCTGTGCCGCCGGTTCATGGCGATCCCGGGCGTCGGCCCAGTGACCTCCCTGAGCTTCAAGAGTGCGATCGACGATCCCGCCCGGTTCCGCCGCTCGCGCAATGTCGCGGCCTACTTCGGGCTCACCTCGCGCCGCTGGCAGTCTGGCTCATCGATCGACGTAAAGGGGCGGATCAGCAAAGCGGGCGACCCAGACGTGCGACGCGCGCTCTACGAGGCCGCTTCGGCGATGCTCACAAGGTTCAAGGGCCGCGACACGATCAAGACATGGGGGCTGAAGCTCGCGAAGACCAAGTGCCACGCCAAGGCGCGCGTCGCGGTCGCCCGCAAGCTTGCCATCGTGATGCACGCGATGTGGCGCGACGACACGTTCTATGTCGGCGATCCCGACGCCGAAGCGCACGAGACCGACAGCGCCTACGCAGCGAAGATGCAGCGGCTGAGCCTGGCGCGCTCATGATGACGAACACGCCAACCGCAGCCGGCTGACGGCTCGACGACATATGGAGGTCCGCTGAGGCGGCAGAAGGAATGATACAGACCAGGACAACGGGAAGCACGATATCTCGCCTGTGGCAGTGCAGACTGACCACGCTTGATTGCCTGTGACGATGCCCC
>NZMY01000002.1 GCA_002694745.1 Croceicoccus sp.
ATGCAGAACGGCTTCGTGGAAAGCTTCAATGGCCGTCTGCGCGACGAGTGCCTCAACGAGACGCTGTTCACCTCGCTGGCCCATGCGCGGTTCGTGCTGGCCGCCTGGCGGCACGACTACAACACGGTCAGGCCACACTCGAAACTGGGCGGAAAGACCCCCGCCGAGATCGCCGGCGAACGTGTCTGGGGGCATGCCCCCAGACACGTTGCCATCCCATCAAACATCAATCATGAAGGACCGAGACTCTACCTCTGAATGGTAACAATCAGGGGAGCACGTCACAGCCCGTTCATCATCGGCAGCGAATAGTCGAGAACGGCGATATCGGGCTGCAGCGTCCGGATCAGTTCCAGCGCGTCGCGCCCGTTGGAAGCCTCTCCCACCACGCGCCAGTCCGGATGAACGGAGAGCGCCGAGCGGACACCAAGGCGAATGGCTTCGTGATCGTCGGCCAATACTATTCGGCGAATAGGACTGCTCATGTCACTGCCCCCCGGATGACGATCCCTGGTCTTGCGGCTGAATTCATCGTGTCATCATCGTGCATGGTGCGCCTCTGGCACATCAGGGTTTTCCCTGAGAGCGGCGCCAGATCGCCCTTAGGCCCCGTTCGATCTGCTGCACCGCTGAACCTTCCATCAATCTAGGCACCTGCGTCAAGATGGCCGTGGCGAATGAGGATGCGGATTTACTCGATCGTATGCGAATCTGGGGGCGGGGCGAACGCAACTGCTCCTCTTGATCCACGCCGGCCGCGCTATTGACGCAAGCCCATGTAATCTGGCCGTACGGCGGCCGGTATGAGGCCCGCACTACCCGTGAGCCTGCGAGATCCAATTCGCCTTGATGGGACCGCGAATGTCCCTCGGCTGCCCGGGCGTATCGCGCGATGAAGGCAGTGACCCGCTCGCTACACTTGAAACAGGTCAGTATCGCAGACCCATGGCGGCATCTCCCAGAAGATAGCATGCAAGCGTGATGAGAACCACGCCGACAAGGTTCAACACCACCCCGCCCCGCGCCATCTGCTCGATGCCCACCCTTCCCGTGCTGAACACGATTGCATTGGGCGGCGTCCCCACCGGAAGCATGAAGGCACATGTGGCCGCCAGGGCTGCGGGGACAAGCAAAGACATCGGATCCATGTCCATCGCTATCGCGACTGCACCTAGAATGGGGATGAAGGTCGCAGCGGTCGCCGTATTGCTGGTGACTTCGGTGAGGAAGATGACCAGGGCAACGATTGCGGCGATCAGCAGGACGACGGGAAGCGTAGCCATATCGCCGACGAAAGATCCCATCCAGCCGTCGAGACCGGTCGCCGACACTGCCGACGCCAGGCTCAATCCTCCCCCGAACAGCAGAAGGACGCCCCAGGGAAGGCTTTCCTCCGCATCCTTCCAGTCCAGCACCGCGTCCCCGTCTGCGTTCGCGGGCAAAAGGAAAAGGGACAAGGCCGCCGCGATTGCTATCACGGCATCGTCGATCGCCGCCAGCCATGGCGGCATCGCGATAATGCCTGCGGCAAGACCGGGTACGATCCAGAAGAACGCCGCAGCGGCAAAGGCGCCAAGCGACATCTTCTCTCCCCTGCGAACGGGTCCGAGTGCGGCGATTTCGCGGTCCAGCGTATCGTGACCATCGCTCAGCCCATCCAGCCGAAACGGATACAACACCCGCGTCATCAGGAACCAGCCGATCAGGATGAATGCGAAAGCCGTCGGCAGGCCGATCACCATCCAGTCGAGAAAGCCGATCCTGATGCCCAGCTCGGTCAGGGCGTAGGCCGCGATGATCGCATTGGGCGGGCTGCCGAGCAGCGTCCCCAGCCCTCCCATGCTGGCCGACCACGCGATCGCCAGCATCATGCAGACGCCGAATTGCTCGACATGGGTGGACTTTTCCTCGTTTTCACCAAGGCCGTCCGTGACAAGCGATATGAGGGAAACGCCGATCGGCAGCATCATCAATGTGGTGGCGGTATTCGACACCCACATCGACAGGAACCCAGTCGCCAGCATCATGCCCAATATGATGCTGCGTGGCCCGGTACCGATCACGCGCATCACCACAAGCGCGAAACGTCGATGCACGTTCCATTTTTCGAGGCCGATCGCCAGCAGAAACCCGCCAAGGAAAAGGAACACGATGGGATTGGCATAAGGTGCCGTCACCTCTGCAACCGGCAGGCCCGCAAGGGTGGGAAACAAGGCAATCGGAAGCAATGATGTCGCCGCGAGCGGAATGGCTTCTGTCATCCACCAGATCGCCATCATCGTGCCCACGGCAGCGACAATGCGGGCCTGTTCATCCAGATCCTGCGCATTCGCCAGCAGGATCCAGACCACAATGGCGGCGACAGGACCGGACGCACGCAAAAGCCAGATCAATGGCCGGGACCGTTGTTGCTCCGAAATTGCCCCCCCCCGTCAACGCCATCTTCTATTCTTACAAAGTAACGATCAGGCGAACCTGCCGACAAGTACCTCTCGGCCATCCCAATCAGCCAGCAGGTGTTGGGAACCTGTCCTTAACCAGCATCTGATAGAGACGGAAGCGCAGCAGAACAGGATTTTGCGATGTCTCGTCGGGGGCATGAAAGATTTAATTCGGATCGACAAGTCGAATGCCGCGTCGACGGCCGGACGTTCACGGCCGTTCTTTACAACGTGTCGCTCTCGGGCTGCCTGATCGAAATGCCGTTGAACCGGATCATCAAAGGTGACCGCGTTCACCTGAAGGATGGCAGTATTCGCATGTCGGGCCTGGTGGTCTGGCATGACGAAAGGAATGCCGGCCTGCGTTTCGATCAGCCCTTGCATGAAGCGGTCGTTCGTTTTCTGGGCTATGACCCAGCCAAAGGCGAGCCAATCGTGCCCACCGACCGATTTGGAAGAGCCCTACCTCGCCTTCCGCGAAACGACCGACATTTCGGGGAGAACCCGTAAGAAGCATATTCTCTGCGACGAGAAAATCTCGCTATTCCTCGCAAATGCGACGGAGCAGCGAAAGCAACATCGCCTGTTCATCGGGCCGAAGCCCCGCCGCCATGCGATCCTGTGCTGCAAGTGCCTTGTTCATGCATTGCCGGGTAACCTCTCGTCCCTCCTCGGTAAGGACAAGCGTGATGACGCGTTTGTCGGCGGTTGAGCGGGACCGGCGGAGCAAGCCACGCTGCTCTAGCCGATCAAGCGTATAGGTAATGGCAGCGCCATTCTGGAAGCGCAGCCTGGCAACTTCACTGGGCGTCGAGGCGCGACCGAAATAAATTGTAGTGAGAACGCCAAATTGATGGGAACTCAACGCACAGTCCGATAACGCTGCATCGATATTATCGACGATCTTGTTAAAGCTGCGTCGCAAATTGAAAGCGAGCGAACTTTCGAAAAATTGCTCCTCTTCTCGGACGGCGCGGTCCGCAGCCTGCTTTCCATGTGCTTCATTCGTCATCGCAGAAATCAATTTATACTACCAACAATCGGAATTTTCGATCTGGAGATCGCGTGACCGCTACAGACATCGTGCCTGCGCCGCCGCGGGACCACGCAAGCTAAGACACGAACGCAACGATAGCGCAACCCTTCGATTCGCGAGCCTTCGATATTTATCGCTGAATTTCATGAAGTTATACAAGATCTCAGGTGCTGGATCCGCGGTGCGTCCGTTCGGCCTTGCACAATCGATTTTCAGTCGATCAAACGTCCTATCCAGATTGAAAAAGCGACCCGACAGAGATGAATGACCTCCGCGATTGGCATCACCTAACTAACCACATGGGATGAGGCCGTGCCGCCCGACTGCGCCGCAATTTCTCTTGCTGCGTTGGCGAAGGACTTGGTAAACATATGGTTATTAGCAATGCGTGCTGGCGATTTTTGACGACCAGCCAACGATCGGGGCCGGTACATGAACGATGGAACTGTCGCACAGTCTATCGTGCTTCCGCACCGTAGTCCGAAAAGCCTTCTCACAGGCTGGATCGGAACCCAATCCCGCCAACATCCGGAACGTTCGTCGCTTTCGCTGGGCGACTTTGCGCGGGCGCTTCGCCACCGCTGGATGCTGTTTGCGGCAATCCTCGTCGCGGTCACGCTGCTGGTCATCCTGGCAAGCTTCGTTCTTCCCGCGCGCTATTCTGCCGAGGCGAAGCTGCGCATCGAGCCCAATCCCGGCAGCACCGCGCAAATCGCGAACAATCCGGATCGACCACCGGATCAAGCCCTGATCGAGACCGAGGTCAATCTCATTCGCTCGCGCTCCGTACTCGGCGCTGCAATAGACAGCGTCGGATCCGACAGGGTAGCGGAAATCGTCAAGGCCGATGCTCCGCTCGATGAAGCCGGATTCCGTAATGCCGCCATCCGGGCGGTGGGCGATGCGATCGATGTCGAGCGCGAGGGGCAGAGCTATCTGGTCGGCATATCCGCACCCCTGCCCGACCCCGACCTGGCGGCCAGCCTCGCCAATGCCATCGCCCAATCCTACCTCGACCTGCGGCACAGCAGCAACGAAACCACGGGCAGCGAGCAGCTGGAAAATATCGAGGACCAGATTTCCGAGGTCCGTTCCAATCTCGACAGTGCGGAGCGCGCCGCGGCCGAGTATCGTGCCTCGCGCGGCATCGTCTCGGACGACAGCGCGGGCACGATAACCCAGCAGCAGATCGCCCCGATCTCGATGCAGCTGGCAACGGCAGAGGCGCAGGCCGCCGAGGCGGCGGCGCGGCTCTCCTCGGCGCAGCGCGAAATCGCGCGCGGCGGTATCGAGGCGCTTTCGGAAAACATGCGCTCGGACGTCGTGACCGAGTTGCAGCGTCAGCGCGCCGACATCATGCGCGAGCGCGGCGAGATCGTGACCAAATACGGTCCCAACCATCCCGCCATGATCGAGGCGAACCAGCAACTGGCTGATATCGATGCCCAGTTGCGGGCCGAGGCGACCCGCATCGAGAACAATCTCGCGGCCAACGCACGATCGACGGCAGCGAGCGCGGCCAGCCTGCGAAGCAAGCTGAACGAATTGCGCGCAAGGCAGGCCAGCGATGCGCGGCAGTCCGTGGCTGCGGAGGGGCTGGAACGCGAAGCCTTGGCCCAGCGGGAAGCCTATCAGGAGCTGACCCAGGCGGCCCAATATGCGCGCCAGTTGCAGCAGGGGGCCATTCCGGCAGGCGTGATCGTGCAAAAGGCTGTCGCCCCGGACGATCCCAGCTTTCCGAACCGACCGCTGTTCGCCATTCTGGGCGCGCTCGTCGGAGGGCTGCTTGGCGCCGGTGTGGTCGGCTTTCGCGAGATGTCGGGGCAAACGATCCTGTCGCCGGACGACGTGGCAAAGCGTGTGGGAATCGGCTGCGGCGGTGTCCTGCCCCCCGTGACGGCAAAGCAGCGGCGCAAGGCCGGTTCGGGCGAGAATGTATGGGACTATGTGATAGCCCGCCCCACGTCGAAATATGCGGAATCGCTGCGGCAGATACGTCGGGCGATCCGCGCCGATGTCAGAGGCAAGACCGGCGTCTATGCCATTACTTCGGCCGTGCCCGGCGAAGGCAAGACGACTTTGGCGATCAGCCTCGGCAGGATTGCCGCGCTATCGGGCGATGAAGTTCTGGTCATCGATTGCGACCTGAGGCGGCGGTCTCTTTCCAGCGATCTCGGTCTCAGCTCGCCCCATTCGCTCAGCGATGTCATTCACGGACGGGTGTCGCTGAATGAGGCGATCCTGACCGATACCGCATCGGGCCTCGATGTCCTCCCGGCTTCCGAGGCGGACAATGTCGGGCGCGATATCCTTGGGAGCGCGGCGATGGCCCAGCTCTTGGCAAGACTGCGTGGCCAATTCGACATGGTGCTTCTGGATACGCCGCCATTGCTGGCAGTCGCAGACGCACGCACCGTGGCGGCTCTCGCCGACGGGACCATCTTCTCAATCGATGCGGATTCGACGCCCGCGGCAACCGCTCGCGCAGCGGTCGCGCGGCTGGAAGCGGATGGCATCACAAACCTTGGCGCCATCCTGACCTTCCGAAAGGCCGGCAAGGCCGCAAAGGCCGCTATGGGGCAGGATTACGGAAAGTATGACGATTATTTTTCGGATTGACGATTGCTGCACTGCAATATGAATTGAACATCAGGTTAATTTGACGGTATTATTCGAGTTCTGGGGCATTCAAAGAGATTTTCGACGTATCGCGTATTGCATGACAAGCATTGCCTAAATGCATGCTTTGTAAATGTTTTAGCGTGCGCAAGAATTAGCCCCGATACGCTTGCGGTTGTTCTGACACTGAACTGGAGGTCGTGTGACGTGGCATTGAGATTCGCCAGATTTTCCGGACCGGACGCTACCGGCATTTCGGTGCCGGCGGCTTTCGTCATCGGGCGGCGGGCGATCTCTTCCGTGATGCGGGGTGCTTATGGGTAATCTTGCATTCGACTTCGCCACCGATGCCGAAACCGCACTGGTTGCGATCATCATCCCGACACTGAACGAGGAGGATCACATCGAGGCAACCCTTGATGCGCTTGCCCGTCAGTCGCTGGGCTATTGCAAGGAAATCATCGTCGTCGACGGTGGAAGCTCGGACGCCACCTGCGCCATCGTTCGCGACTATGCCGACAGGGATGACCGGGTTCGGCTGATCCATAATGCCAATCGCCTGCAATCCTCCGGCATCAATCTGGCCGTGTCGCAACTCGATCCGGACACGCGCTATTTCATCAGGGCCGACGCGCATTCCGTCTATCCCGAGGATTTCGTCGAAAAGCTTTTAAATGCGGCTGTTTCATCGGGCGCGCAAAGCGTCGTCACGCGCCTGAAGGCCGAAGGACAGACGTGCTTTCAGCGCGCGGTTGGAATGGTATCGAACAGCATTATCGGCACGGGCGGCGCCATTCACCGCGTGGGCGGGGATTCGCGCTTTGTCGATCATGGTCACCATGCGCTGTTCGACCGGCACTATTTCGCGACCATCGGCGGATATGACGAGAGTTTCGCCACCAACGAGGATGCCGAATTCGACGTGCGCCTGTGCGCGGCTGGCGGGAAGATCTGGTTCAGCAACGATTCGACGATCACCTACCTCCCCCGCTCGACGCCCAAGGCTCTGGCGTGCCAATATTTCGCCTATGGTGCGGGGCGTGCGCGCAATCTGATGAAACACCGCAACGGGCTGCGGCTGCGCCAGTTGCTCCCCCCTCTCACGGTGCTCGTCGTCTCGATGTGCATGGCGCTTTCGCTGTCGTCGCCGTGGTTCCTGATCGTGCCGCTGATCTACCTGCTCGCCGTCGGGTTTGCGACGATACTCATCTACAACAAGTTGAAGGCCCGCTGCGCGCTGGCGGGGATCATCGCGGCGCCCATCATGCATTTTTCCTGGGGTGCCGGTTTCATTACCGGGTTGACCACGTACAGACGAAATTTGCCGCTACAAAGCCAGCTATGATGCGGCGCTTTGCCGGTAAATGACGAACGGACCAGTCCCTTAGAAATGATGAAATCGGTACAGAAAATGGCGCGTCTCGCGCCGCTACGCTATCGTACCGTTACCCCGGTTGAGGAAATCGATCTCGGTGCTCTGGTCGCCCCGCCTAAGGACTTTCTTCCGACGAATCCGTCCCTGGCCCGACTGGGCAATCGCTTCGTCGCCAATATCCGCTGCGTCAATTACCGCCTCCGGAACGAACGGACGCTGAAAAGCGATTTCCTTGTCGGCAGTGATTGGCAAAGCCGCAACCGCGTCATCAGCTGGAGCGATGATCCCGCCAATCATGTCGAGCTGAGCGAGATGTCGGACTGCTTCGCGGGCGTCGAGGATATCCGGATGCTGGTCATCAAAAACCGGCTGTTTGCCAGCGGAACGCATCATGCGGGCGGGCGGGCGGTTATGAAATCGTTCGAATTCGACGAAACGCTGTCCCTGCTGCGCGCGCGGGACATGCCCTCGCCATTCGGATTCGGGCAGGAGAAGAACTGGGCTCCGTTCGAAAAGGATGGGCAGCTATACTTCGTCTACTCCATCGATCCGCTGATCATTCTGCGCGCGGCCGATAATGCTGCGGGATATGACATCGTGAACGGTGCCGGCTGCGATGCGAGCGATATATCCTTCACGACCGGAGGATCATCCCAAGGCATTCCGCACAAGGGCGGTTGGCTGTTCATCTTTCACAGGCGCCGGGTGCAGCCTTTGATTTCCGGCACGATCTATGTGCACTACTGCGTCTGGATTTCGCGAGATTTCAAAACCATGCGAAAAGGGCCGCCATTCGTTATCGGCCGCCCGGCGATCCATTTTGTGGGCGGCATGGTCGAGCATGAAGGCGCCCTGCTGATCAGCTATGGACGGGCGGATTGCGAGGCATGGCTTGCCCGGATTGCGTGGCATGACTTACCGGTTCCAATGCCGTGACCGCGATTCACCCCGAAACCACCGACCGGCAGGCGCAGCTGTCGCGCAATGCGGCGTTCGGTTTCGGTGCGGCCAACATTGTTGCGCTGGTCATCCTGCAAGGCTTCGGCGTTCCCTTCGCCGGATCGTCGGTGCAACTGTGTCTTCCGATCTATTTTGCCAGCCTTTGCCTGATCGTCTTCGGATTGGGACTGACGATCTCGCCGGTTCGGCTGTTGCTGTACGGAGCCATGGTGGCGGCCATGGCCGTTTCGCAAATGCTCAGCGGGGCGATTGCCGACGCGCCCGCGCTGATGCTCGTGCTCGTGCTCTATGCGGCATTCGTGATCGAGATACCGGTGGATTCCCAAACCCTGAAACGGGTCTTCGGGTTTTTTCAGGCCACGATGATGGGTGTGGCCGCTCTGGTCTTCCTGCAACATGCGGTCCAGTTCACGCTGGGTCCTGCCGCCTGGCCCAGCCTTCGCGAACTCGTGCCGGCCAGCCTGCTGTTTCCGGGATATAACTATCTTCAGCCATTCGACTATGGCTCTCCCTACATCAAGCCGAACGGGTTCTTCTTCCTGGAGGCCAGCTTCGTTTCGCAGTTCCTCGCCATCGCGCTTGTGGTCGAACTGGTGATGTTTCGGCGGATCTGGTTCATGGCCATCTTTGTCGCGGCCATCTTCGCGTCATTGGCGGGCTCGGGACTGCTTATTCTGGCGCTTGCGGCACCTGTTTTGGCTGTCCGTGCCCCCGCCAGGATCTGGTTGGCTGCCGCCATTCTGCTTGCCGCTACGGGCGTAGTCGCCGGGGCGCTTGGGTGGACCGAGGTGACCGGTCGGCGCATCGAGGAATTCAGCATGCCGGGCTCCTCGGCCTATAACCGCTATGTCCGGCCCATGCAGCAGCTGGGTCAACTGGTGGAGGAGCCCGAACGCGTGATCGTCGGTCATGGCGCCGGACGGGCACCGATAGGCGATGTGGGCGACGATACATTGCCTTTGTCGAAGATGGCCTATGAATACGGCTTCGTCGCCACCCTGCTTCTGATAGCCTTGATGGTCACGGCGATGTTCGGGGGCGGGTCGAGCGCGAGGATCGCTACGCTGTTGTTCCTCTACTACAATCTTGGCGGCGGGGGATTGAGCGTCCCCGTCTATGTCCTGCTGCCTGCCCTGCTTGCGGCAAATCTGAAACCGCGCAGACCCGCGCTTCCGGAGAGGCTGGCCGATGAAGCGCCGGCAGCGGACCCGCTGCCGCCTGTCAGACCTTTAGCCGCCTAGCAAATTCCGTTTCGTAGTTTTCGACCATGCGTTCCAGCGTGAACTCGCGTGCCAGCAATCGGCCACGCTCGGCCATGGCTTCGCGCCCCTCTGGATCGCGCATAAGGTCGATCATCGCCTGACCCAGATGTTCCGCACTGGGCGCCACGACGCGGGCGTCCTTGCCATCGCTCAGCCAGTCGCCGCCGAATCCCATATTGGTCGTAATGGCCGCCACGCCGAATGCCATCGCTTCCGGCAAGGCCAGCCCGAAACCTTCCGATATGCTGGGAAACAGGAACAGCGAGCTTTGACGCAACATGGTCGCCTGCGCTGCCGGATCATAGCGCCCCATGACCTTCACATTCGGGCGATCGGCAGGGTCGAACTCGGCCACGATTTCGTCGGCATGCTGCTTCGCGCCCGCCACGACGAGTTTGGCCGCCGGAAAGACCGATCTCAGCTTGCGGAATGCGCGGGGGACATAGGCTGCACCCTTGCGCGCCTCCCACGTGGCAAGCCAGAGCAACTGGTCGGGATCGCGTGGCGTGTCATGCTGCTCCATGCTGGCCGCGAGCAATTCGGGATGAATGGCCGCCGGGATCAGGCACAGCTCGTGACCGGGCGGCATACGCGCGCCAACCCAGTCGAGGTCCTTGCGGTTCTGGACGACGGTAAGATCGGACGTCGCGATACCCTGCCAGTCCCAGCGCCTCTGCATTCGGCCGGTAATCAGCCGGTACATCGTGCTGGCCGACCAGTTGCCGATCCAATCTTCGGCCCGGTTGGCCAGGTCGTCGTACACGGCAAGTCCGTGGAGATGGTTCACCAGCAAGGGCCGTCTGCCCCCCTTCTTGCGCAAGCGGGCAAACAGGGGGGCGGCCATGCCGGACGAGGACATGATCACATCGAAATCGGAAGGGTTCTTCTTCTCGCCCATGGCGCTGATCAGCCGCGGGAGCACGAGCCGTATCTTGAGAAGGTCGCCCACACCCTTGCCTTGCACGCCCGCATCTTCGGCGTGGTAAAGAGCAACCTCGTGTCCGCGCGCGCGCAGCGCGTCCGACAGCATGTGATAGATCCGCGATGCGCCCCCATTGGGATTGTTGGCGACATGGGAAAGCATCAGGATTTTCATGCGGCGTCCGGGCAAAGTCACGTCAGCCCGCTCTGCCGCCAGCCTGCCTTGCGGCGGGGCGCCGCGCTGGACGAAACGCTGGAAGGGATCGAGAAGAAGTAGCCGATCTTGCACTGCAGTACCTCCGGCCATACGACACGGCTGGGCGTGGCCCATTCAGCGAAAAAGATGGTGGCGCATTTCAAGGGCAATGTCAGCAATCTATTTTGCATCGCAGCAAGACGGCGACGTGCGCGAAATCGTCATGGGTCAAATAGCCTTTTGAGCCGCATTGGGCCGCACGATCTGCATGACGGTTCTCCTTTCCAGCAGCAGGATCAGGGTCACGTAAACCGCTGCGCCGGTCACGATTTTCGTCGCCAGCCCCATGATCCCGTCAATCTCGAATTCTAGATCGATGAAGGACAGCATGGCCCCCATCCCCAGCAAGGCCAATCCAATCCGCATAAATGGCCTGAATTGATCCACATATGCGATCCCGCCGCTGCGATGGAGAACGAGCGCCCCGACGGTGAAATAGGCAAGGCCGAACAATGGCCACAGCATCAGCGTCCAATGAATGTCCAGCCCGACCGATGCGAGCAGAATGGTTCCTATGCCGGTGATCGGCAACCCAAGCGCCTGTACCATGACCCAGCGCCCCGGATAGCCCAGCGCCTTCACCGCAGCGCCCCAGACCACGCAGGAAAAGTTGAGCAGGCTCCAGATATTGACCGCCACAAGCGCGATCGCCGCCCCTTCCCATCCCGGCCCAAGCAGCACGGCAATCAGATCGGCGCTGACGAACGCCATTCCGACGAACACCGGTCCGGTCACAAGAAACGCCATGCGCGACCCCTGCGATATCATCGCGGCCAGCCTGTCCCGGTCATGCGCGACACGCGACAGGATCGGCAGCGCCAGCCTTTGCGTCACCATCGCCAGCAAGGCCCCGACACCGTCGTTGATCCTGAATGCAATGCTTGTCTGACCGACGGGCACGACGCCGTAATAATAACCCAGCAGGACATTGAACACGCGGGGCGTGGCGGCCCCCAGAAACGCATCGGTCACGCTGAACACGCCAAACGAGGTCAGCTCTTTCGTATAGCCCCAATGCGGCCTGAACCGGGGCATGCGCGATTGCGACGCCAGCATGGTCACCGCTGCCACGAACGCAAATCCGACATTGCCCAGAACGACGCACCAGGCACCGAACCCGGCCAGTGCCAGCCCAATGGTGAGCGATCCACCGACCAGTTTCGCCGTCATATTGCAACGCGACAGGATCCTGAAACGCAGCTTGCGCGCAAACACCGCCTCGGGAATGCCGCGGATGCCGAGCAGCAGACAGGTCAGCGCCTGAACCCTGATCAGCCATGTCAGGTCCGGCTCGTCCAGCCAGTCGGCAAACAGCGGCGCGAGCAGGAACAGCAGCAGAAACACGGCGGTTCCGGCGATCATCGCGCCGGCAAAGGCGGCATCGATGATCCGTACCGACCAATAGCGGCGCCGGACCAGCGCCTCGCTAAACGGCATGGCGATGATTGTTTCGGCCAGCGATACGATAAGAAAGGCCAGACTGCCGAGGCCGAATGCGGCGGGGCCGATGATCCTGCCCGCCGCGAGGCTGACCACGATGGCGGTGAACAGTGCCACGAACGCTTCTGCCGAACCCCACGCAATCGATCCGCGAAGGTTCTTCACGACAGGGACCGTATCAGGGAAAGCAGGCGCTTGCCGTTTTCGGCCCAGTCATATTGCCGCGATGCAGCCTCGAACGCTGCCTCCTGCATCGCGTTCAACCGGTCGAAATCGTCGATGGCGGCAATGATCTCGTCGCAAAGCGCTGCGCTGTTCGGCGCCTTCAGGCAATGGCGGACCACCTCGCTGGCCTGCCCGGCAAGCGCCGATTCCAGTCCGGCGACAGGCGTGCGGGTCATGACATAATCGAGTACCTTCAGCTTGAAGCCGCCGCCGACAGCTTCGATCACCAATCCCATCCGGCATGCCTGAAGGAAAGCTGGCAAATCATCGACATAGCCCAGGAAACGGCTTGCCTTGCAGCTTGCCTCAAGCTTGCGCCGAAAATCGTCGGGAGCGCCGCCGACGATAGCGAGTTCGATGCCCGCCCGGTCGAGCAAGGCGTCGGCGACATCGAGGAATGCGCGCAGATTATGCTGCTTCACGATCCACTGATACGATCCGACTATGGCAACGCGCCTAGGAGTATCCCGGTCTATCCCGCGCGCCCCGACGCGGGTGCCGTTATAGCCCGGCGGTATGACCGCAAGATCGCCGCCTGCACCGATCGAACGGAAGGCGTCGGCGTCCTCTGCAGTCAGCGTGACGACTGCCTCGCACGCTTCGGCCAGCGCACGCTCTGCCCTTGCGGTACGGCGGGCATTCAGCGCGAGCACCGCCTTACGCAGCCGGTTGCCGCGATAGGCTGCGGCGAGATCGCGGGTAACCTGCGTCTCGAAATCATGAGCCACATGGATCACGGGAGGACGCTTGCCCGCCCTCGTCCGAAGGATCGGCAGTGCCCAGATCAAGGCATACTGGTCGAGTACGATCGCGTCCCACTGCTCCTCCAGCAGCGAGATCAGAACCCGCTTGTATTCGCCCGTACCGAAACGGCCCGCGACAAGCGGCAGGGACGAGGCCAGCGCGCGATATTGCGATGCCGGTTTTCCCGGCACGATCCTGAACTCAAGAGAAGAAAGGTAGTCCTGCGGATTTGCATCGGGCGCGTCCGGGCTCGGCAGCCCGACGAAACAGACATGCGCGCCCGACTCTGCCAGCGCTTGCGCGAGAAAGCCGGTGTACATCCTGTCCCCCGCGTCTAGCGGCAGGGGCATGGCGCGCGCCAGCCACAGGACTCTGGGGCCGCTCACGCCGCCACCGCCTTGAGCCGATCAGCCAGTCTCAAGGCCAGAGCCACGATCGTCAGGGTCGGATTCGCGTGGCCGCTGGTGGGAAATACCGACGCGCTCGCCACATGCAGATTATCGAGCCCGTGGACACGGCAGTGCTGATCGACCACACCGTTCGAGGCATCCTGCGCCATGCGGGTTAGCCCGATGTGGTGACCGCCAACGGCAACCGGATTCTGCGCCGCCTCGGCCAGTTCGGGCAGGCTCTCCTCGATCTCCGCAACGCCGCTTTCCGCAAGGCTGTCGTTCAAGGCGCGATAGGCTGCCCTTGCGCTGGCCACGTCAAGTTCCGACGGCTTCCAGTCGATCTGCAAGCGAAACATGCCATGCCGGTCGCGTTCGCTGGAAAGGGTGACGCGGCTCGCGCGCTGCGGTTCCTGCTCGACGTTCATGTCGAGGGCGTACCGTCCCTCGCCGTTCTTGAGCGCGACATAGGGCAGCTTGCGCCGGGCCAGCATATGGCGTTTGATCCAGTCGATGCCGAATCCTGCCACGCGCGGCGCACCGGCGACGATATTGCGCATGTGCCCCGTCCAGAAAGCGGTGCGATGCTCCATCGCGGCGGCGGCCACATGATCCACCATCGCCAGTTTCCTGCGATATTCGGGAATGACGGTATTCTTGGCCACATACATCAGCGACAGGATGCCGTCGCGATGCGCAGGATCGACGATCCCCGGATGGTGCAACCGTACCGACGCATTCAAGACCTGGTAATCCCGCTGAAACTGCGGCGACAGCGTGAACTTGCGCCGGGCATAGACGCCATCGCGCGTCATTTCGAAGCCATGGCTCACCGCCCTGCCTTTCGGCGTCAGCCTCAAGGTTCCCGCCGACAGTTCAAGGTGGCACATATAGGTCCGGCCAAGAAAATCGGAATGGTTACCGATCCCGCCCTGATCGAACCAGCTGTTGGCCAGCAGGCGATAGGTTTCGAGGCCCCCCGCAGCCACTACCACCTGCGCGGCCCTGATCGTTTGCCGCGTTCCGTCAGGTGCCGTCGCCACGCAGCCCGTGACGCCGCTGAAATCGCCGCGCGGAGGCAGATCGACGCAGGCTGCATTGGTGACCATCCTGACATCGGCTGCCGCCACCAGTTTCTCGCGATACTTGGCGAAAACGTCGGTCGGCAGGCTGAACCGCTCGATCACATCGGTCTTCATCGCGCCGTCGGCGAATCCGTCGATCAGCTGGCCATCCGGCAGGGCGGATGCGGATCGATAATCGAACTCACCGGCATCGAGAACGTTCTGAGCCCGCCGGTAGAACGGCACGAGTTCCTCGTAATCCATCGGCCAGCCGGACAGCGGCACCCAGTCCCGCTTTTCGAAATCGACGGGATCGAGGGGGAGGCATCGCCCACCCCAGATTGCGGACGCCCCGCCCGCACGCCGGTGCCGGTACAGCGACGGTTCGGGATGCGCGGGGTTCCGGCTTTCCCCTTCGAGAAACGACTGGCTGTCGGGATCTGGCTTCTCGCCGCCAGCTTCGAGAAGGATGACGTCCTTGCCGCTGCCCATCAGTTCGAGGGCAATGGCAATTCCGGCGGGTCCTGCCCCGACGATGCAGATGTCGCATGCGGTGTCGTCGGGCAGCTTCTGCCGCGTCAGGTCGGTCAGCATGACCGGGCCTTCGCCATGGCGTCATGCGCCTGCCGCAGATGATCGGGATTGCCGGTACCGACAAGAGCCACGCTCACCCCATTGGGTACGGAACCCATCGCCGCGTCGATGTCATGGTCGGTCCGGCCCGCGAACAACTCGCGCACGATCAGTTCGACCTCGCCGGCCATGGCTTTTTGCTTGAGGCGCGGATCCAACAGCAGCACTTGCAGCGGCAATTGCACGACTTCCACCCTGCTGTCCGCAAGCGCAGCTTCGAAAGCTGCGGCGTCGTCGATCGAGACACCGACCCGCCGCGCCATGCCGCGATCCTTGAAGTTGACGAGATGGTCCATGGCATCGCCTTTACCCAGGACGTCTGCCGATGGGCTGTGCAGCAGGAAATTATCGACCGTTTCGCGCCGCAAACGGCGAAGCGAACCAACGATCGCCTTTTCGAGATGCCCCCGGCTCCAGTCCTGTGGAAGGAGCCCTGCCCTGCTGGCCGCCGCAGCCCTGGTCAGGCCTGCCCGCCGGTCCATCAAAGGCTTCAGGATCGGTTTTGCGGTCAGCACAAGCCGTTTTGCCAAGGGGAACCGCTGACCCGCCTTGGTCGTGATGACCGCGTCCGGCGTGGAGGCAAGCAAGCGGCCCAGAAACCTCTCGCTGTCCCCCTGTCCGTAGATATCGGCCGTATCGAAATGCCGAACCCCCATGTCGAGCGCGGCTTCGACAAGGCCGCGCGCCGACTGCGCATCCGTCCCGCCGACGAGCGAACCGAAGCGACTGCAACCCAGTCCGATTGTCGTCACGATGTCCGCTTCTCATGGCCAGTGGCAGACCGGGCATGGCCGCGACGCCCGCAATGCGCCGGGCCGTGCCATAGGAATGGAGATAAGCGACAGTGGAACAAAGCAAAATCCCGGGGTGCTGGCCCTGCGTTCCGGCCGTTGTCGCCCATTCCGGGAAATGCCGTCAAGACGGCGAGGACGCAGTTGCAGCATTCAAAGGGGCTAGATGCCTCGCTCTTTCGTGCCGCAACGGGCCCTTCCCACGCCCATGCCGGTCTGCATCACTCCAGCAGTTCGACCAGTTCCCGGTAATCGTCCGATACGCTTGGATATTGGTCCCGGCTCAACTGCCCCGGATAATCGGCGTTCGAATCCCAATAGGATTGATAGACGAAATCATAGCGGTCGAACCATTCCGCTGCCTTGTCGACGATCAGACCGGAATCGTTCGATCTTACGCCCCACTCGGACATGGCCGTCTTCTTGCCGTGCGAACGCGCGAAATCCTGCTGCCATTGCAGGCCATAGCTGCGCGTGACCGCGAAATCCCATGTCTTGTCGGGCCCGCCCGGATCGTCCGGATGCACATAGAAGCTGAGGCCGACGATATCGACCACGTCGTCGCCCGGATAGGCATCCTCGGGGTTCATGCCGAGATCGCCGATATTGGGCGCCCATTCGAAACGGAAACGGTTCGAGACCGAACGGAATGCCTCGACGAACTTGCGGAAGCCGTTGCGGTACTCGGCTTCCTTGCCGGCGGCCGCCCAGGGCTGCCAGTTGCCGTTGAATTCCCAGCCCGTACGGACATGGATCGGCCCGTTACCCGGCGACGCGTCGAGCAGTGTCCGCGCGGCATTGCGATAGTGATCATCGTAATCGCCGGCGGCGGCTGCATAGAGATTGCCGCCCTGCTCGAACAGCGGGATGGTCCAGTACTTCGTGCGGTTCACATCCTTCCACTCATTGGCCAGCCAGCCGATGGAGCTTTCCCAATCGGTCCAGTTTGCCCGGCCGGTATGAAGCTGAACCGCCTCGCTCCGGGCGCCGAGCCATGCCTCATAGCTACCGAGCGCAGCCGGCTGATTGCCGACATAGACCGAATTCACGGTGATGTTGCTGCTGCCGCTTGGCGCGGGCGAAGGCGCCGGGGAAGGTGTGGGTGCAGGTGCGGGTGCGGGTGAAGGAGTGGGGGTCGGCGCTGGATTCGGAGACGGTGTTGGTGTTGGTGTTGGTGTTGGTGTTGGTGATGGCGCCGGTGTGGGTGATGGTGACTTGCCTGAAGAATCAGGCGCGATCACCACGGGCGGTTTGTCAGTCGCAGAGGTCTCCGACCCGCTTCCTCCTCCACAGGCCGTGAGGATCAGGGCTAGGCATACGCTGCTCATGGCGCGTTCATAACAGTGTTTTGTGGCGGTCATGTGCGGAAAAGGCCACAGGATGCTTAACGTCCGATAAATGCGATGAGTTGACGCATTGTTAACCCGATCGGATGAGGCAGGAATGCCACGAAGCGTGGAACTAATCCGTAGGAGTAGGTGGACGCCCCGAATTGCGGGCCCGATCCACCTGTCAAGCCGCCGCCGAATCCGCACTGAAAAATGGCGCGATTCGCCTAATCATCGCCGACTTGCATGGCGGCATTGAGCTGGCCGAGCGCCTGCGCCTTGAGCTGGTGAACACGCGGAATGCTGACTTCCAGTACCTGCGCGATTTCCGACAGGTTGAGTTCCTCGACGAAATAGAGCTGAACCACCAGCTGAAGCCGTTCGGAAAGCGAGCCGATCGCGACCGAAAGACGGTTCGACTGTTCCGCTGCGACCATTTCGTCATCGGCATCGGGCGCGTCGTCCGCAAAGGCGCTATTGCTGTCGGAATAGCACAGGTCGATGGGGTCGAACCGCATAGGTTGGCTGCTGCACCGCATGGCGGAAAGCGTCTGTGCGTCCATGCCCATGGCATCAGCCACTTCGGCCTCGCCGGGTGTCCGTCCGAGCACCGCAGCCAGCCTTTGCGTCTCGCTCTCGATCTCGCGCCGCTTCCGCGCCGCCGTTCGCGTCGTCGGGGCCTCCCGCCGGATAAGGTCGAACATCGCCCCACGCACGCGCGTCTTGGCATAGGCGGCAAAAGCGTGATCGCCTTGCCCCTGGTGCCGCTGGATACATTCGGTGAGCGCCATAAGGCCCGCCTGCACCAGATCCTCCACCTCCATGCCCGGCCGGCCGCTTCCATAGGCATGCCAGGCGAGCCGTTTGACCATCGGCATGAACTTCCTGATCAGCTCTGCAGGGGTGCTGCCATAGGCGACACGCGCCTGTGCGCGGTCAGGATACGAAAAAGCGGAATGATCGTGCTTCACGCGGCCATCTCCATGGGGGTTTCGGTTTCAGGAATGGCTGCGTCGGATCCAATGATCTCGATCACCTCGATCGGCTGGCTGGCCGGCAGCTCGCCGATCGAGATGACCACGCATTCGGGGGTCCGCTGACGCACCAGCGAGGCGATGGCGCGGCGCGATTGAGGCTGCACCACCAGCGCAGGCGGCAAAGCGCCGGGCCCGCGTTCGTCGACCAGCTGCTTCACCCGCCGCGCGATCGTCGTGGCAAGGCCGGGTTCGATCACTGGCCAACCGGTCACCGGATCGCGCAGCCCCTGCAGGATGGCGCCTTCCAGCGCGCCGTCCAGCGTGATCACGGGCAGCGACCGCGTCGGGGGACAGATCCGCCCTACGATCGTAGCACCAAGATCGGAGCGCACCCTGTCGACAAGCGCTTCGTGTTCCTGCGTGCCCTGTACCGCGCGGGACAGGCTGGCGAAGATCGGCAGCGGGTGGCTGATGGCAATGCCATCCTCCAGCAGGCTGCGCAGAACCCGCGTCACCGCGGCAAGCGACAACGGCTGAGGGTGAAAGGTTTCGACCAGATGTTCCGAGTGCTGCTTCGTCGCTTCCAGCAATTCGCGCACTTCGTCCGGTCCCAGCAGGTCATGCGCCCTTTCGCCGAGGAGCTGGTTGAGATGCGTCGCTACCACCGTTCCGGGATCGACGACGAGAAACCCGGCGGCCGTAGCATGATCGCGATTGCCTTTATCGATCCACAGCGCGGGGCAGCCGAAGCTGGGATCGCGGGTCTCCGTGCCCTTCAGGCGATGCGTGGCCGACGCCTCGCCGGTGTCGATGGCGAGCAGGCGGTCGGGCTCTACCGACGCGCCGCCCAGTGCCACGCCGCCCAGCATGATCCGATAATCATAAGGCGCCATGTCGAGCGCGTCGCGCAGCCGGAACTGAGGGACGACAAAGCCGAAATTGCGCGACAGCTGCTTGCGTACGCCGGTAATACGAGCGATGAGCGGCGATCCCTTTTTCTCGTCGACGAGAGGTACCAGTCCGTAACCCAGTTCGAGGCTGACCAGCGTCATATCCGACACATCGCCCAGATCGATCCTGTGCGGATCCGCCGGTGCTGCGGCCACCGGTTCGATCGCGGGTTTGTCGGCCCGCTTTTTCAGACTGCGCGCGAGCCAGAACGCGCCCCCCGCGGCAGGCAGGAAGATCGACTGCGGCATCGCCGGGATCATCCCCACCGCGGCCAGCACCACACCCACCGGCAGCCAGCTTCGCGGGTCGGCGAACTGGCCGCCAATCTGGCCCGCCAAATCCCGGGCATCCGACACGCGGGTCACGATCACCGCCGCCGCGATCGACAGCAGCAGTGACGGCACTTGCGCCACCAGCGCGTCACCGATTGCGAGCTGGATGTAGGTCTCTGCCGCCTCGCCGGCGGAGAGCCCGTGGGTGATCATGCCAAGGCACAGGCCCGCGATGATGTTCACCGCCAGGATCAGCAGCGCCGCGATCGCATCGCCCTTCACGAATTTCGACGCACCGTCCATCGAACCGTAGAAATCCGCTTCGGTAGCCACTTCGCGGCGGCGGGCCTTGGCTTCATCGGCGGTCATGATGCCGGCGGCAAGGTCGGCATCGATGGCCATCTGCTTGCCGGGCAGCGCATCCAGCGTGAAGCGGGCCGAAACCTCGGACACGCGGCCCGCGCCCTTGGTCACGACGACCATGTTGATGATCATCAGGATCAGGAAGACGAAAATGCCGACCGCGAAATTGCCGCCGATCAGGAACGCGCCAAACGCCTCGATCACATGGCCTGCCGCCGCACCGCCTTCGTGGCCGTGGACCAGCACGACGCGGGTGGACGCGACGTTGAGCGCGAGGCGAAGGAGTGTCGCGAATAGCAGGACCGACGGAAAGGACGAGAAATCCAGCGGCTTTTGCGCATTCATCGCCGCCATCAAAACGGCGACCGAAAGCGCGATGTTCAGCACGAAGGAGATGTCGAGCAGGATCGCAGGAACCGGAACGATCATCAGCAGCATCAGGGCGATGATGCCGCCCGGCAGCGCCATGGCGGCCAGGTCCGCTTTGCGCCTTGCGCTTCCTGCGGCGGTCACAGGCCGAATCTTTCAAAGCGCGCATAGGCAGCCTTCACCGCTGGCGGCGCCGCCTGCGGGTTGTTGCCGAACATCGACTGCAGGCTGTCGCTCATCGACCTGCCGCCCGCGATTTGCGTGGTGACCGGCATGGCGCGCGCTGGCGGCGGGGCGGGAATGCCGCGTTCGACTGGCGGCAAGCCTGCGCCGAGCTCGCCCGTCATCGCGCCTTCGACCTTCGCTTCGATGATGGCCATGACTTCGGCAAGACTGCGTTCGGTGCCCGATCCGGTGCGGAATATGCCGCGATTGGCCGCGCTGGCCGCGGGCAGCAGGGCGGTTGCCGAGGCATCGGGATTGCGGGCGAGCGCCGAGATGAAGCGCGTCGCGTCGCCGCTGCCGAGGAAATGGCCGAGATAAAGCTCTGCGGCGTTCGGCTGGCGGCCCAGCGTGCGCATCATCTCGTCGCGGTTGTCACCCGCGAGTTCGCCCGCCATCAGGGCCGAGGCGGCAGGGTCATAGCGCAGGCCCATGATGTGGCCCGCCAAGCTGCTGTCGGTGATCCGCCCGTTCGCGATGGCGGCGCTGGCCCAGCCCAGCCCGTGCTTTGCACCGTGGCGTTCCAGCGTGGACAGCCAGGTCGCATTGGTGAACTGGAACAGCCCCGCCGCGCTGGAGGTAGCGGCCTTTGCTTGCGGGTTCAGCGAGGATTCGATCTTGGCCTGCGCCAAGAGGAAATTGAAATCCTCACCGGTGCGTTCGGCGGCGCGGGCTATGTCGGCGCGTATCGAGGCACCGGTGCCGGCGGGTGCTGGCACATGCGCGGCTGAAACGGGCGGTCCACTCATCGGGGTCGATCCTGTCGGTTGTCGTGACAGGATTGACAAAGCAATTAGCGTGCCAGTTTCACCTCATGCCGTGTCAGGCCCGCATGTCGGCATAGCGTTTCGCGCCGTAAAGGCGCGGCGATCCACTCAGCATGTCGATCCGCGCGGCGATATTGGCGGCGACCAGATTGCGCATCTGGCGGTTCACCTCGTTCGCGTCGCGGGCGGCGCGGCTCATCGCACGGCATTCCTCGTCGAACGATGCGAGGTCTGCTTCGTCGAGACGGTCGCACAGGCCCAGCTTGGTGCGGGTCGCTTCGGTGATGGCGTCGAGGTCGAGACCGGCAATCGCCTGCCGTTCGGTTTCCAGCACGGCAAGCATCTGCCGCAGCGCGTCCTTCAGCCTTGCATTGACGGTCATCGTTCGGTCCCTGTCATGCCGCCCGTGATCCCGATTGCCATCATGGCGTCGGCGATCTTGCGCGGTTCGATGGAATAGGTGCCATCCGCCAATGCCTTGCGTATTTCGGCCACGCGGTCCTTGTCGACCGGCGCTTCGCCGACATCGAGCGTTTCGGACATGACGATGCCCGATGTTACCTGCTTTCGCGGTTCGGTCGGGGCGCCTGCCGGTGCGCGCACGGACGAAAGGCGCGTTTCGCCCGGAATGTGGGGACGGATCGGTCCGATATCGTACGATGCCATTTCGCGGGTTCCCTAAAAGCGGTCCGAACACCATGACGGACGCTGAAAGAGATCTTTAAGGGCCGCTTGCAAATTGCCCCTGTCCGGTCGGCCCCTATCCTGTCGTCAGAGTGACGACACCGGGGCCGGTGACGCGGGCGCGCATGATGTCGGCGCGGCGATTGCCGGTCATGGCGGGGCGCACCTTGATCCAGTCGCCGACCGCGCCGCTTTCCAGCGCCTCGCCGGGGCGGGAGATCGAGAAGCCCTGCCCCGCGACCGAGATCGACACCGCATCGCCGCGCTGCACCGCGTCTTGCCGCGCCGCCGCTGCCTGAGCCGCCGGGCGGGCATGGACGGGCATGTAGAGCCGCCATCCGCCCGCGTCGGGACACTGCAACATGACCGTATCGCGTTGCTCGCTGCGCCAGGCTATGTCGACGGGCACGTGGCAGGGGCGCAGTTTCAGCCTGCGGTCGAGCGGCTGCATTGCGCCGCCTTCCTCGCCGATCGGCGCGCCGGTGAACTCGGCGATCCGGCGGTCGAGCGCGGCGAGATCCTGCACATCCTGCGCCGCGGCCGAACCGGGAGCGGACAGGAGCAGGGAGATAAGGGCGTATGCGGAGATCATGACAATGGCCTTTCGGGTTTTGCCATGCTCCTGCAAAGCCCGTGCCAGATGCATCGAACCCGCGCCGAAAAGTGACAAAGGTGACACGTCCTACAACGGTTGTAACCCGGCCCTGCACCGCGGAAATGCGCGGGTTTCGGCCCAAAAGTGACAGCAGGGACCTGCGGAGAAATTTCACGCATTTGAAAGAGCAGGAAGGAGCTAACCCGCCGCCTGCCTGTAGGACAGTGAAAACTATAGGACAGTGAAAACAGCGACCTAGCCATCATAGGCGAGCACGGCGCTCGGCTGGCCGCCGTCGGGTTGCAGGACGATGCGCGGGACTGCGCCCGCCGCGACCGCCTGTGCGGCCAGTGCGGCGGCGGCGGACATGGCCGTTTCGGGGTGGGCCGGGTCATAGCCCATGGTGATCTGTAGTCTCGCGCCCTTGCCCAGCCCTTGCGCGGCGATCCAGTCGGCGATGGGCGGAGCATCGGGCGATGCGCGGTAGATGGCCTGGGGGATAGGGTCGAGATTGGACGCGTCGGAGGACTTGCCTCCACCCGCATAGGACGCGGTGACGATGAACAGGATCAGCGCCAGATCGGCGAGCATGATTGCCCAGCCCGCGCCGCCCGCCTTGGCGTGACCGATCATAGGCAGAGCGGCAGGCATCAGGCCGCCTCTGCCGCGTCAGGCAGCGGCAGGGGGTGCACCACCGCGCCTTCCAGCTGCCATGCGGTCCAGCGCATCAGCTCGTCGCGGGCCTGTTCCTCGGCCTCGCCCGAGCGGCGGATCGCCTCGGCCAGCGGGGTCAGCACCAGCTGCGCCAGCAGCACGCCGTAGAGCGTGGTCAGCACCGCCCCGGCCAGCGCGGTGTTCATCCCCTGCCCCGGATCGGCGGGCAATTGCGACAGCGCCAGCAAGGTGCCTGCTAGCCCGAAGGCAGGCGCGTTCTCCGCCGCCATCGCCAGCGTTGCATGGGCGCGGCGGTTGTCGGCCATGCGCAAGGCGCGAAAGCGGGCCATCTGCTTGTGGAACAGCGCGATATTGCGCGCATCGACCATCGCCCTGGCTGCCTTCTGGCTGGCACGGTCACGGAAATAATAGGGTTCGGTGCGCACCAGCCCGTCGACGCGCACATCCTGCACCATGCGCGCGAGATCGCTGCGCAGCGCGTCCTCGTCGAATTCGCGCGTCGCCAGATGGCGCACGGTGGCGATCGTCGCGCGGCATTCGCCCAGCCCTGCACGCAGCAAGGTCGCCAGCGCCGTGCCGCCAATGACGACGGCGGCGGACAGGGGATCGACAAGCGCGCTGAAATCCATCGAAGAATGCTGCCCTCTGCCGGCGTGGTGACTCATCGGTCGTGACGGGCAAGACGGATCGCGCGGCGATTTTTTCAGAGGGGCCGCGTTTTGCGGCAATGCCAGCGGCAAGATGTTGCCGCGCGTTTGCCGCCGCTTGCCGCTTCGCCCCGCGCGAACGGTGCAAGCCGCGGTTTTCCTGCCATTCTTGGCAATTGGCACGGCTCTTGCTTTTACCCCTTGCGAGATAGGCGAAATCTTTCGCAGCAGGAAAGGCAGGGATCATGCCCGGCGATTTATTCGGAATTCATGGGGCCGCGCTGCAATTGCGTTCGCAGCGCATGGGCGTGCTGGCGTCGAACATCGCCAATGCCGGAACCCCCGGATACAAGGCGCGCGACATCGACGTCACCGCCGCGCTGGCCCGCATGCAGGGCGGCGGCAGCGTCGACCAGGCCGCAAACGGCGCGACCCTGTTTCGCGTGCCGGTGATCGCCTCTCTCGACGGCAATACGGTCGAGCTGCAGAACGAGCAGATCGCCTTTTCCGAAAACGCCGTGGGCTATGCCGCCACGCTCGACCTGATCCGCGGACGGGTCGAGACCGTCACCCGCGCCATCCGGGGAGAGTGAGCATGGCCGACCGTCCCTTGAATGCCTTCTCCCTCGCCCAGCGCGGCATGTCGGCGCAGATGGTGCGCATGAACGCGGCGGCATCGAACCTTGCCAATGCCGGTTCGGTCGCCGCCAGCGAGGGCGAGGCCTATCGCCCCGTGCGCGCCGTGTTCGCCGAGGATCTCGACCGCGCGAGCGGCCAGTCGACCGTGCGCGTCCGCTCGGTCGTGCGCGAGAATACTGCACCCACCCGCCGCTACGAACCCGGCCACCCGCTGGCCGACGCCAATGGCGAGGTCTGGGTGTCGCCCGTCGATGAGAATGCCGAGATGGTCGAGATGCTGGAAGCGTCGCGCCAGTACCAAAACATCGTCGAGGCCCTTTCCACCACCAAGCAGCTGATGCTCGACACGATGAGGCTCAAATGACGATTTCCTCCGTAAATTCCGCCAGCGCGCCTGCGCCCGCGTCTTCGGGCGGCGGTTTCGCCTCGCTCGACCAGTCCGATTTCCTGAAGCTGATGACGGTGCAGATGCAGCACCAGGACCCGTTCGACCCGGTCGATAACAAGGAGATGCTGGCCCAAATGGCGCAGTTCTCGCAGCTGTCCGCCAGTTCCGAGACGACCAGCGTGCTCGAACAGATTTCCGCAAAACTTGATGCCCTCGCGGCGCTGGCCGCCGAAAAGGAGTAATCTCGCATGTCCTTCTACACTTCGCTGAGCGGGCTGAAGAACGCCCAGACCGGCCTGAACGTCACCGCCCATAACATCGCCAATGCCGAAACGAGCGGGTTCAAGAAATCCTCCGCCAATTTCGCCGATCTGGTCGCGGGTTCGGCCAATGCGGATCCGCGCATGCTGGTGGGTATCGGATCATCGGTGGATTCGATCACGCAGAACTTCGACGTCGGCCCGATCGAGCAGACAGGCGCATCGCTCGATCTTGCGATCACGGGCGACGGGTTCTTCTCCACCGTGTCGCTGGCCGACGGGAAGACGATGTACACGCGCAATGGCGGGTTCGGCATCGACGAGGCTGGCAATGTGCAGGACGGCGACGGCAATGTGCTGCAGGTCTTCGCGCCCGGCGCCGATCCTGCCGTCGATGCGCCGGTCGGGGCTCTCGTTCCGTTGGTGAACGGCGCGGGCAGCGAGTTTGCGGGCATCACCGTCAACCGCGACGGTTCGATGCTGGCATCCTATGCCGACGGCACCACCACGGCGCTGGGCACCGTGGCGCTCGCCAATTTCACGACGCCGACGGGGCTGCGGCAAATGGGGTCGTCCAACTGGACCTCCACCGGCATTTCGGGCGTGGCGACCTATGGCGCACCCAATGTGGGTCGCAACGGGGGGATCATGTCAGGCGCGATCGAGCGGTCGAACGTCGACCTGTCGGAAGAGCTGGTCAGCCTGATCACTGCGCAGCGCTATTTCCAGGCGAATGCCAAGGCCATCGATACGGCAACCCAGATCAGCCAGACGATCATCAACCTGCGGACCTAATCATGGACCGGCTGATCTATTCCGCCGTGTCGGGCATGAGCGCGAGCATGGTGCGTCAGCGCGCCATCGCCAGCAACATGGCCAACGCGCAGTCCACCGGCTTCAAGGCCGAGATCTTCGATTCCCGCCCCGTCACCCTCGACGGCGGGCCGGTCGAGGTTCGCGCCCAGAACCGGACCGAGGTGCGCGGCGCGCAGATGGCGGACGGCGAGGTGAACGACACCGGCAATCCGCTCGACATCGCGATGCAGGGCGATGTGCTGCTGGCGGTGCAGGCACCTGACGGCAGCGAGGCCTATACAAGGCGCGGCGATCTGTCGATTTCGCCCACCGGCGTGCTGCAGACGGGCGACGGATTGCCGGTGATCGGCGATGCCGGGCCGGTGACGGTGCCGCTGGGCGGCGATGTCGCGATTGCGCCCGACGGGGCGATCCTGCTGTCCGATCCCGCCGTGCCCGAAGCCGCGCCCGAACGGATCGGCCGGCTGAAGCTGGCGAGCGCCGCGGGTAGCGATCTGGTCAAGGGCCTCGACGGACAATTCCGCGTTCGGGGCGGCGGGATACTGCCCGAAGACCTCGACGCCAAGCTGATCACCGGCGCGTTGGAGGGGTCGAATGTCGTCTCTTCCGAAGTGCTGGTCGAGATGATCGAGGCGCAGCGCCTGTTCGAAATCCGCACCAATGTCGTCTCCACCGCCCGCGATCTGGATGAGAGCGCGGCGCGGCTGATGCGTCTTTCATAAGGGAATTCTTCGATGCCCAGTTCAGCACTCCACGTCGCCCGCACCGGGCTTGAGGCGCAGGATGCGCGCATGCGCGTCATCGCCAACAATCTCGCCAATGTCGGCACCACCGGCTTCAAGCGCGACCGCGCCAATTTCGCGACGCTTGCCTATCAGGCCGCGCGGGTGGCGGGTCAGCAGAGCAGCAACCAGACCGAATATGCCGAGGGGCTGAACCTTGGCACCGGCGTGCAGATCCAGTCGACCAGCCGGATCGTGACGCAGGGCACGCTGAACAACACCGGAAATGCGCTGGACCTGGCGCTGGACGGCGACGGCTATTTCCAGATCGAAATGCCCAACGGACAGATGGGTTATACAAGGGCGGGCAATTTCACGCGCTCTGCCGATGGCTTGCTGGTGACGTCGCAGGGCTATGCGGTGCAGCCGCAGATCACCATTCCCGAGGGCATGACCTCGCTGACCATCAGCGACGACGGCACCGTCTCCGCCATGGTGGCGGGCGATGCGGAGCCGGTCGAACTGGGCCAGCTGACCATCGCCAATTTCGCCAATCCGGGCGGGCTGCGGCCGATTGCGGGCAATTATCTTGAGGAAACCGCGGGCAGCGGCCCCGCCCTGCTGGGCGTCGCGGGCGAGGAAGGGCGCGGCCATGTGCAGCAGGGGATGCTGGAGGGCAGCAATGTCAATGTCGTGCAGGAACTGGTCGACATGATCGAGACGCAGCGCGCCTACGAGATCAATTCCAAGATGATCTCGTCCGTCGACCAGATGCTGCAGAATGCGAACCAGACGCTGTGACCATGCGCCTAGTCCTTTCGCTCGTCGCGCTTGCCAGCGCATCGGCCTTGCAGGCGCAGGATGCCGAGATGGCGTACGAGCCTGCCCTGCCCTATCCGCCCTCGCCGCCCGCGGCGAATGGCGGGATCTTTCAGCCCTACACCGGCTATGTCGGGCTGTACGAAGGGACGCGTGCGCACCGGGTGGGCGACCTTGTTACCATATTGCTGATCGAAAGCACGATCACGTCCAAGTCCGTGCGGTCCAAAAACGACCGCAGCGGCAGCCTTGCGCTGATCCCCCCGGTGACCGGTCCGTTCGCGTTTCTTTCCCCCAGCGACCTTAAAGCCGCGGGCTCCGCGTCGTTCTCTGGAAGTGGAAGCGCGGGGCAGACCAGCACGATCGCCACCGCGCTGGCCGTGACCATCGTCGAGGTTTTCCCGAACGGGACCGCGCTGGTGCAAGGAGACAAGGACATGCTGCTTAGCCAGGGGGACGAATGGGTGCGCTTTCGCGGCATCATCCGGCTGGCCGATGTCGACGCGGAAAACACCGTGATGTCGAGCCGGGTGGCCGATGCCAGCATCGAATATTCTGGCAAGGGCGCGTTGCAGCGGGCGAGCAAGCCCGGCTGGCTGTCGCGCTTCTTCTCCATCATCAGCCCTTTCTGACGAGGCCCGCGATGCGCCGCTTTTTCCTTATCCTTGCCGCCCTTTGCACCGGCCTGCTGCCCGCGACGGCGCAGGCGGAGCGTGTTCGCGACCTTGGCCAGTTCCAGGGCGTGCGTTCCAACCAGCTGACCGGATACGGCATCGTGGTCGGGCTTCCGGGCACGGGCGACGACAATCTTGAATATGTGACGCAGGCGATGAAGGGCGTTTCTGGCCGGATGGGCCTGCAGCTGCCGCCGGGCGTGCAGCCCGCGCTTAAGAACGCTGCCGCGGTGATCGTTACCGCCGACCTGCCAGCCTTTGCCAAGCCCGGCCAGCGAATCGACGTGACCGTGTCGACCATGGGCAAGGCCAAGTCGCTGCGCGGCGGGGCGCTGATCATGACGCCCTTGTACGGGGCGGACGGGCAGATCTATGCGATGGCGCAGGGCAATCTGGCCGTGGGCGGTCTGGGCGTGTCCGCTGCCGACGGATCGAAGCTGACCGTCAATGTTCCCACCGTGGGCCGCATCGCCGATGGCGGCAGCGTCGAACGCGCGGTCGCGACCGGCTTCGATAGCGGCGAGGTGCTGCGCTATAATCTGTTCAACGCCGATTTCCTGACTGCGAGCCGGGTGCGCGATGCGATCAATCGCATGCTGCCGGGCACCGCGAGCATAGAGGACGGGGTGACGCTGGCGCTGCGACTGCCCGCGGGCAGCGACCGCCGCGCCAGCCTGATGGCCGCGATCGAGATGCTGGAGATCTCGCCCGCCGAGACGCCCGCGCGCGTGATCGTCAATTCGCGCACCGGCACCGTCGTGATCAACAGCGCGGTCCGCCTGTCGCCCGCCGCGATCAGCCACGGCACTTTGACGGTGCGGATCGACGAGAACCCGATGATCGTCCAGCCCGGCCCGTTCAGCGACGGCCGTACCGCGCTTGAGCCCAATTCCGAGATCTATGTCGGCGAGACCGGCGGACAGGTCGCCCTGTTCGAACCCGGCGCCTCACTGTCCGAGATCGTCGATGCGCTGAACCTGCTGGGCGTGGGCGCGTCGGACCTTGTCGCAATCCTGGAAGCGCTGAAGCAGGCGGGCGCGCTCAAAGCCGAAATGGTGATCCTGTGAGCATTTCGATCAACAATGGCGGCAGCCCTGCTCCGCTTGGCGACCGCGCGCAGCTGCGCGAGGCGGCGAAGAATTTCGAGGCGATCTTCCTGCGCCAGATGCTGTCCGCCGCGCGCGACAGCTCGATCCGCAGCGATCTGTTCGGATCGAACGGGTCGGACACCTTCAGGCAGATGCGCGACGACGCGTTTGCCGACATCGCCTCCGAACGCGGCGTGCTGGGACTGGCCGACATGATCGAGTTTCAAATGTCCAAGAGCATCAAGGGTTAAGGTCGGTGGCTTCAGATCTCATCTCGATTGCCCGCAGCGGCACGCGCACGGCGCGGCAGGCGCTGGACGTGACGGCGAACAATATCGCCAATGCTTCGTCCGAGGGCTATGTCCGCCGCACCGCCCAGATGAACGAGGTCATGGCGACCGGCGGCATGTCGGGCGTCGGCAATCTGACATTGGCGGGCGTGCGGCTGAACGCGGTGGTGCGCAACGCCGACGCGTTCCGCCAGTCCGAAGTGCGGCGCACCGGTTCCGACCTTGCCCGCGCCAATGCCGAATTGTCGGGCCTGACGCATATCGAGAACGCGCTGGAACAGAGCGGGCTCTACGAGGCGGTCGTGGGGTTCGAGGCCTCGCTGAGCCGCCTGTCGTCGAACCCCGTCGACCGCTCGCTGCGCGCCGCCGCTCTCGAAGCCGCGCGGGGTATGGCCGATGTGTTCAACCTTGCCGATGCCGCGCTGAAGGCCGCGGGCGAAGGCGTGACCTTCGAAGCCGGGGCCGAGGTCGATCAGCTCAATCTGCTGACGGGCGAGCTGGCGACGATCAATGCCAAGCTGGCCCGCGCCGCCGGAGGATCGGGAGATCAGGCGACACTGCTGGACCGGCGCGACCTGCTGCTGGGCGAATTGTCGCAGAAGATCGGCGTGCATACCGCCATCGCGCCTGACCAGACCGTGCAGATCCGCGCGGGCGATGCCAGCGGGCCGCTGCTGCTGAACGGCGATACGGCGAGCGCAGTCTCGATGACAAGTGCGGCGGACGGGACCCTGAATTTTGCCGTGGGCGGCGTCGGTATCGTGCCGGGCGCGGGATCTTTGGCGGGTCATGCGCAGGCACTGGACGAGCTGGCCGATGTGTCGGGCAGGCTGGACGCGCTGGCGATGGACATGATGAGCGCCGCCAACACGGCGCAGGCGAATGGCGCGGCGCTGGACGGCAGCGCGGGTCTGGCGATGTTCGGCGGGACCGGCGCGGGCGACCTGACGCTGAACCTGTCCGACGGATCGCTGATCGCCACCGCCCCTGCCGGATCGCCCGCGAACAGCCGCGATTTGTCGAACCTGACCGCGCTGCGCAATGCCCTGACGGCAGGCGGCGTGGCGGCCAATCTCGATGGGCTGCTGTTCGATGTGTCCGCACTGGTGAACGGGCGGACCACGACGCGCGACACCCTGGCGACCATCGCGGACAACGCCAGCGTCGCGCTGCAGGCGCAGGCGGGCGTCGATCTCGACGAGGAAGCGGTCAATCTCGTCCGTTTCCAGCAGGCGTTCCAGGCCTCGGGCCGCGTGATGCAGGTCGCCAGCGATATTTTCGATTCCATCCTCGGCATCAGGTGAGGCACGCATGAGCATTTACGGAACCGGCACCTCGGCCTTTTACGCACGGTCGCGCTTTGACATGGCCGCGCTGCGCAGCCAGGCCGAGAAGACGCAGGGCCAGCTGTCGAGCGGCAAAAGGCTGGAGCGATCCTCCGACGATCCGGTCGCGGCCTCGCGCCTGCGCACGCTGGACCGGCAGGACCGGCTGGGCGAAGTCGACGTGTCGAACACCAATCGCGCGGCGGGCGATCTTGGACTTGCCGATGCGGCGCTGCGGTCGATCGCGGATCTGGTGACGCGTGTCCGCGACCTGTCGATACAGGCGGGTTCGGAAACGCTGAACGACACGCAGCGCGCCGCCATCGGGATCGAGATCGGGGAGATCCACAACCAGCTCGTTTCGCTTGCCAATGCGCGCGATGCGGGCGGGCATGCGCTGTTCGCCGGCGAGGCGACAGGCGATGCCTATGCTGTCGATGGCACGGGACAGGCGGTCTATCTGGGCACCGCCGCGTCGGGCGAAGTCGAGCTTGGCGAAGGGCAGACCGTCATCCGCTCGATCACCGGGCCGGAGATATTCCAGATCGATGTCGGGGGCACGCCGGCGAACCTGCTGAACGTGGTGAAGGACCTGTCGCTCGCACTGGGCGGCGCGGTTCCCGACACGGCGCAGGCGGCGCGCGACGCACTGGGCGGGCTGACCGCGGGAATCGACAATATCGCGACCAACCAGACCGTGCTGGGCGCGCGCCTCGTCTGGCTGGATTTCGTCGGCGAACGGCAGGTCGATCTGGGCGAAATGCGCGCCACCGAAGAAGCCGACAAGGGCGGGGTCGACATCGCCGAGGGCATGATCCGCCTGCAGGAAACCATGACCGTTCTTCAGGCCAGCCAGGCAGGCTTTACGCGCCTGTCGGGCCTGAGCCTGTTCGATCACATTCGCTGAACTCTTCAACGCAAGCTACGGAAATAGCATCATGTTCGCAGCCATCGGTATCGTCATCCTGCTTGTTATGGTGTTCGGCGGGTTCGCCCTCACCGGCGGTGCGCTGGGGCCTGTCATGCATGCCGTCCCGCATGAAATGCTGATCATCGGCGGCGCAGCGCTCGGCGCGGTCGTCGCGGGCAATTCGATGCACGAACTGAAGGCCATCGGCGGCGCATTCGCCAAGGTGTTCAAGGGACCGAAGCATTCGAAACAGGATCACATCGACGTAATCGTGCTGAGCAGCCGGTTGATGAAGATGCTGCGCAACGAAGGCCCCGTCGCGGTCGAGAGCCATGTGCAGGACCCAAAGAACTCCGCGATTTTCAATGAATTCCCCCGGCTTCTTGCCAACAAGCCTTTGATCGACCTGCTGTGTGATGCGATCAGCCTGCAGGTGGTGTCGTCGGGCTCCCTAGAACCGCATGCGGTGGAAGAGGTCATGGACAATGCCATGAAGACCCATTTCCACGGGCTGCACGAGCCGCAGCATGCCTTGCAAAACCTGGCCGACGCATTGCCCGCACTGGGCATCGTGGCCGCCGTTCTAGGCGTGGTGAAGACGATGGGGTCCATCGACGAACCGCCATCGGTGCTGGGAGGCATGATCGGGTCGGCGCTGGTCGGCACGTTTCTGGGTGTGCTGCTGGCCTATGGCATCATCGGCCCGCTGGCCGGGCGGCTGAAGCAGATCAACGAGCAGGACGAGCAGATCTTCCACGCCGTCAAGCAGGTCATCATCGCCAGCCTGCACGGATGGCCGCAGCCGCTGGTGGTCGAAAGCGCGCGGTCGGGGCTTGGCCACGGGTTCCGGCCGGGCATGAACGAGATGCTCGACGCGATGCGGGGCAAGTAGGATGGCAAGCGCCCCGGTCGATCCGAATTTCGACGGCAGGAACAGCCGGCCCGTCATCGTCAAGAAGGTCACTGTCGTCGCTGGCGGCCATCATGGCGGCGCGTGGAAAGTGGCCTATGCCGATTTCGTGACCGCGATGATGGCGTTTTTCCTGCTGCTGTGGCTGCTGAACGCCACGACCGAGGAGCAGAAGCAGGGTCTCGCCGACTATTTCTCCCCTACGCTCGTCCAGATGCGCGAGAACAGCGCGGGCAGCAACGGGCTGCTGGGCGGCGCGTCGTTTTCCGACATGAACAGCGTGTCGAACGCCAGGTCCGAGCGCGGGCAGATGTCGATCTCGCCGCCGCTGGAATCGGGCAAGGCCGGACAGTCCCAAGAGACCCGCCGCGCGGTCGAGCGCATGCTGCAATCGACCCCTCGCCTGCGCCGCCTCGCCAAGCAGGTCAGGCTGGTGCAGGTGACTGAGGGGATCCGCATGGATCTTGTCGACGATGCCGATTTTGCGATGTTCCACCTTGGCACCACGGTGCTGACGGCGGACGCGCGCGAATTGCTGAACGCCATTGCCGAGGCGGCGGCGGCGCAGAACACGCAGATGACATTGCGCGGGCATACCGATGCCCTGCCCTGGCGCGACGGCGTGCCGGGCAACAACTGGTCGCTGTCGGCCGGTCGCGCCGAGGCGACAAGGCTGGAACTGCTGCGCGGCGGGATCGCCAAATCGCGCTTTGCCCGGATCGAGGGCGTTGCCGACCGCGAGCCGCTGATCGCGAACGACCCTAACGATCCGCGCAATCGCCGGATCTCGATCACGGTGCTCGACTGATGGGGGCGCTGGTTCGAAGGCAGGAGCGCAAGAGCGTCGAAGGCCTGTGCCGCTATCGCTTCGGCGGCGGGATCGCCGTGCCGGTGCGCATTTCCGATCTGACCGAGGGCGGCTGCAAGATCACCTCGATCCCGCGCGCGCTGGCCGAGGGCGACCGCATTTCCATCGGCATAGAGCCGCTGGCCCCGGTATTCGCCACCGTCAAATGGGTGGACCGTGGACGCGAGGCCGGGCTGAAGTTCGACAATCCGCTTTACCCGTCGGTTTTCGACTGGCTGCTCTCGAACATGAAGGCCGGCTGACACGGCATTATTGCCGGTCTGACGCCAATCCAGTAAAACGCGCGGGGTCCATTGCAAGGATACGCGCCATGCGACGTCGCCGCCTGATCGGTTACTGGGCCTTACCCGTTCTTATCCTGTCACAATCCGCCTGCTGGGAGGATTCGTCCGCCGAGACCGGCGCGAATTCGGCGCAGCCTGCGGAAGCGCCTGCCGTCACAGATGACGAGATCTTCACCGCCGCGGGCTTTACCAAGGGCGCGGGCGGCTGGACGAAATGCGGCGACCCCGGCACGGTCAGCTATGAACCCGGCCAGATTGCGGGGCGCGGCGATTTCAACGGCGACGGCCTGCCCGATGCGGTGGTGGTCGAGGGCGGCACCTATTGTTTCGGCATGACGGGTTCGGGCTATACGCTGGTCAGCCGTCAGGCGGACGGGCAGTGGCGCATCATGGACGAGCGGCCCGGCATCCTTGAGTTCCTGGACACCACGGGCACGGACGGCTGGCCCGATATAGAAGTCGGCGGCCCCGGTTTCTGCTTCCCAGTCATCGGCTGGAACGGCAGCTCCTATGAAACCGTGCGCTGGGAATATGAGGGCAAGGCCTGCACAAGGCCCTGATCCGTGTGACCCGAACACGAAAAAGGCCCGGCGGTCTGTAACCGCCGGGCCTGAACGATCGCCCGTATCGGGGGGAAGTGACGCGGGCGACGCCCCCTTTCTTAGCGGAGCAGCTGCATCACGTTCTGCTGGCTCTGGTTCGCCTGGCTGAGCATGGCGGTCGAGGCCTGGCTAAGGATCTGCGCCTTGGCCAGTGCGGTCGTTTCGGCCGAATAATCGGTATCCTCGATCCGCGAACGCGCGTCCGACAGGTTGGTCGAGTTGGTGGCGAGATTGTTTACGACGCTTTCCAGACGGTTCTGGCCGGCACCCAGCGTGGCGCGGGTGGCGGAGATGTCGGTCAGGGCCGCATCGACATTGGTGATCGTCGTCGCGGACAGCGCGGCGGTCGTCACGTCGAGCGCGGCCGCATCCATGTCGGTGATGTCCAGCGCCTTGCTGGTCAGCGTGACGACGTCGGTCGCCTTTGCACCGGTCGCGATCGAGAAGGTCACGTCGGTCGCGCCATCGGTGCTGAAGAGGGCGACGCCGTTGAACTGCGTATTGGCAAGAACGTCGCCGATCTGCGCGGTCAGCTCGGTCACTTCGGCCTGGATGTTGGTGCGGTCGGCGGCAACATAGGTGCCGTTCTTCGACTGGACGGCCAGTTCGCGAACGCGCTGCAGCATGTTGGTGACTTCGTTCAGCGCGCCTTCCGTCGTCTGCGCAAGGGCGATGCCGTCATTGGCGTTGCGCATGCCCTGGTTCATGGCGCGCACGTCCGACGTCATCTTGGTGGCGATGGCAAGGCCTGCCGCGTCGTCCTTGGCGCCGTTGATGCGCTTGCCGGTCGACAGGCGTTCCATGGCGGTGCCCAGCTGGCGGTTGGCCGAGACGGAGGCGCTCGACGCTTTCATCGCGGCGATATTGGTATTGATTACGGACATAGTGAAACTCCTGGTCTTGAGACTTCCTGGTCTGAAGTATTCCCGGTCGGCCAAGCCCCAATTGCCTGGCTGCCACGGGGAAAAGCGGACGATGCGGCGGGAGTTTAAGGGGCGGGATCCAAATTTCGGTCCGGTTCGGATGTAATGCTTAACGACTAGGTGGTTTTCCCTAATCGTTTCGCGGAATTCGTTTCCGATCCCCCCTTTAATAGCGGCCTTGAACGTTGCAGCATTAAGGGGGGAACCTGGTGTCCGCTGTTCAATACACCGAGAATGCGCGTGCCCGTCACGGCGCGCTGATACAGAGAATGTCGGCCATCTGCGGCATCACGCTTGCTGCCGAGGGCAAAGGCGAGATTTTCGTCCGCGATGCAGCAGAGGATACGCCTCCTCCGCCGCGGGCCCGCGTCGTCGAATTGTCGCGCGGCGAGCAGCTGTCCATCATCCGCAAGGGCGCGCGCCATGTTGCGGTCACCTATGAAGATGCGATGTCGGACGGCGCGCTGGCTGCGGCGCTTTGCGCCATGTCGGGGCCGGAAGATCCCATCGCGGGCGATCCGGAAAGCCTTGCGGTCTTCGCCCTTGCCCAGCGCATCGCGGCAAGCGACATTCCCGTGTTGATCAATGGCCCCACCGGCACCGGCAAGGAAGTGCTGAGCCGCTTCGTCCATTCGCGCAGCCCGCGGGCGGACAAGCCGTTCATCGCGGTCAATTGCGCCGCCATGCCCGAAACCATGCTGGAAGCCATGCTGTTCGGTTACCAGAAGGGCGCGTTCACAGGGGCTAATGCAGCAAGCGAGGGCTTCATCCGCGCCGCCGACGGTGGCAGCCTGCTGCTGGACGAGATCAGCGAGATGCCGCTGGCCTTGCAGGCCAAGCTGCTGCGCGCCTTGCAGGAACAGGAAGTCGTGCCCATCGGCGCAAGCGTTCCGGTCAAGGTCGACGTGCGCATCATCGCCGCCGCCAACCGCGACCTGTCGCGCGAAGTGGCCGAGGGACGGTTCCGGCAGGATCTCTATTACCGGCTGAACGTGTTTCCGCTGGGTCTGGAAGCGCTTGAGCATCGCCCGCAGGACATCGCCCTGCTGGCGCAGGCCATGGTGATGCGTCACAGCCCCGCGATCGGCCCAGTGCCCTGCATCGCGGACAGCGCCATCGCCATGCTGAAGGACCACGACTGGCCGGGCAATGTGCGCGAGCTGGAGAACGTGATCCGCCGCGCGCTGCTGCTGGCCGATGGCGCGCCGTCGATTGGCGCGAACCACATCATGTTCGACCGCGCCCCTGCCCGCGCCCTTTTCCGCGAGGAACCGCGCGAGACCGCACGGGTCATTCCGCTGAAGACCGTTCGTCATGAACCGGCTGCCCGCGAGGAAGCCTGCCTGTCGAGCGTGAAGCAGGAATCCGAAATGCGCGCCATTCTGGAAGCGCTGGAGGAATGCGGCGGCAACCGCCTGCGCACCGCCGACCGGCTGGGCATTTCGGAACGGACATTGCGCTATCGCCTCGCCTCGATGCGTGAGGCGGGTGTCGAGATCGAGCGCCGTGCCAGCGGAGGCGTGCAATGTCGCCGGTAAGCGGTGCGGGCTCTGCCATGAGCGTCCAGCAGATCATCGATTTGCGCAACCAGATCATCAATCGCAGCGACGCGCTGCAAGGCATCCACGCGCCGGAGGCTGCCGCTGCTGGCGCTGCCGGTCCGGCGCAGGGGTTCGATGCGACGCTGCAGGCGATGATGGGCAGCGTGAATGCCGCGCAAACGAAGGCCGATACCGTCAGCGCCGCCTATCAGCGCGGCGAAGTCACCGACGTGGCGCAGGTGATGCTGGCCCGCCAGGAAGCCGGCGTTGCGTTCGAGGCCACGCTGCAGGTTCGTAACAAGCTGCTGTCCGCCTATCAGGACATCATGCGGATGGGGGTCTGATAGATGGCTGAGACCCTTCCCGCCGTTCCGCAGCCGGGGCTTGGTTCGCGCGCTGTCACCCTGACGGCGCCCTTGTTCGACCGTTCGGGCGGTCCCGTGCTGACCCGGCTGCGCAGCTTTGCCGCGCAGGAGCCGGTGCAGCGCATGATGCCCGCCTTCATCGCGGTCAGCGCGGTCGGGCTGGCGGCGCTGGCATGGGCGCAATTGTCGCCCGCGCCGCAGCGCATGCTCTATTCCGATCTGGGCGATGCGGAACGCGCCGAGGTGACGCAATTGCTCGACGCGCAGGGCATCGACTGGCGCATCGACAATGCGACCGGCGTGCTGACCGTGGACGAGGAGGATTTCTACCGCGCCCGCATGGTTGCGGCTTCCAACACATCCATCGGCGCGCCCGACAGCAGTATCGAGATGCTCGACAGCCTGCCTTTGGGCGCGAGCAAGACGATGGAAGGCGAACGGCTGCGCGTGGCGCGCGAGCGCGAGTTGCAGATGACCATTGCCGAGATCGACGGCGTGGAAAGCGTGCGCGTCCATCTGGCCGAGGCCGAGCGTTCTGCCTTCGTGCGCGAGAATACGCCGCCGTCCGCTTCGGTGATGGTGCGGCTGGGGCGCGGGCGGCAGCTGGCGGATTCGCAGGTGCGCGCCATCGTCAATCTGGTCGCGGCATCGGTGCCGGGCATGTCGGTCGATGCGGTGCGCGTGGCGGACCAGCAGGGGCGGTTGCTGTCCGATCCGGTGCTGAAGACCGACGACCGGCTGGATCTGCAGGCGCGGATCGAGGACAAGCTGCGCACGCAGGTCGCGCATCTCCTCACCCCGATGTTCGGCGAGGGCAATTTCACCAGCGAGATCCAGGCCGAGATCGACATGGACGAGGTGACGCGGGCCAGCGAAAGCTATGACCGCAACGGCGCGCTGCGCAGCGAGAACGTCGTCAACAGCCAGTCCTCTGCCGCGGGCAATGCGGCGGGCATTCCGGGGGCGCTGTCCAACACCCCTCCCCCCGCGGCCGAGGCGCAGGACCGCGCGCCCGAGGGCGGCGAGGTGACGCAGGGCGGCAGCGGCGCGGCGGAAAGCAGCGCGAGCCGCACGTGGGAACTGGGACGCGAGGTATCGGTCGCCAACAGCGCGCCGGGCGGGGTCAAGCGGCTGTCGGTGGCGGTCGCGCTCAGCAAGGAAGCGTTGGGCGATGCCAGCCCGCAAGAGATCGAGAACATCAAGACGCTGATCGGCTCTGCCGTTGGCGCGAATGCCGAACGCGGCGATCAGGTGACCGTGATCGCCCGCAATTTCGAAGCAGTCGAGGCCGGCGGCGCCGCATTTTACGAAACCGGCTGGTTCGCACGGCTTCTCCGCATTGGCGGGGCCATATTAATCGCGCTTCTGGTCGTCCTGCTGGGCCTGCGCCCGTTCCTAAAGAGCCTGAAGGAACGGAGAGAAGCGCAAGTGCCCGCGCTGCAGAACCAGCAGGACATGGCGGGGGGTGCCGCGGCGGAAGGTGACGGCAAGCTGCTTGCCATCATGGATGCTGCCGCTCGCCGTGACGAGCTGAGCCGCAAGGTCGGGCTGGCGCGCGAGCTGATCGAGGAGAAGCCCGAAGATGCGCTGGCGGCCCTGCGCGACATGTTGGGGAACAAGCCTGCCGCTACTGGCGGCAGTCGCGGCAATGACCCGGTTCCGGAGGCGATCTGATGAGCGACATGATGACGGCGCCCGCAGGCGATGCCGCAACCCGCGCCGCGCTGATGGTGATGATCCTCGAAGAAGAGCAGGCGGCGAAACTGCTGTCCCGGCTGGAGCCGGAAGAGCTTCAGGTGCTGGGCAACAGGCTCTGCGCGCTGGAGCAGGTCGAGGGCGGCGATCTGGACGATGCGCTGATGAATTTCATCGACCGCATCGGCCACAGCCAGCTCTCGACCCATGACCAGATCGGCAAGGTGCGCAGCCTGATGACCCGCGCGGTCGGATCGGTGAAGGCCGACAATCTGATGCAGCGGATCCGGCCCGAACAGGTCCGCCCTTCCCCGCTGCAGCTGATCCGTTGGTTGACGCCGGAATCGCTGGTCCCGCTGGTGCGCGACGAGCATCCGCAGGCGATTGCCGTGCTGCTGGTCCAGCTGGAAGCGCAGATCGCGGCCAAGGTGCTGCATCAGCTGCCCGACGATGTGCAGGGCGAGGTCGTGCGCCGCGTAGCGACGCTGGGGCCCGTGCGCAGCGATGCGCTGGCCATCCTTGAGGAAGTGCTGGAACGCCGCATTGCCGAGCATCACGGACAGGCGGTGCTGAAGATCGGCGGCCCGCGCGAGGCGGCGGAGATCATCAACAATTCCGATAAGGCGGCAGAGCGCCGCATCATGCCGGTGATCCAGGAATTCGACGCCGAACTTGCCCGCAAGGTCGAGGACGAGATGTTCACCTTCGACGATCTGCTCAAGCTGGACCGCCAGAACATGGGCACGCTGCTGCGCGAGATCGAGAGCGACGTGCTGGTGGTGGCGCTGAAGGCATTGCAGGACGACGATCTGAAAGTGTTCTTCGCCGCCATGTCCGAACGCGCCGCCGAAGGCCTGCGCGACGAGATGGAAGAGCGCGGGCGGGTGCGGCTTGCCGATGTCGATGCCGCGCGGCGTGAGATGATCGCCGCCGCGCGCCGCCTGTCGGAAGCGGGCACGATCAGCTTTGGATCGGGCGACGATGATTTCGTCTGACGCTCCGCGTAGAGCCAGGCTCGACACGCTGGCGGGCAGCGGCGGTTTCCGTCCCGCCGTCCGCTTTGGCGGTCCGCCGCAGCCGCCCGATCCGCGCGAACGCGATCTGGCGGAGCGGCAGCGGATCGAAAGCGATGCCTTTGCCCGCGGTTTCGAGGAAGGCCGCAAGTCGGCCATGACCGAAGCGGAGGAAATCGCGGCCCGCGAAGATGCGGCGCGCGAGAAACTGGGCGCGCATCTACAGATCATCGGCAGCGAGGACGAGCGGTGGCTGTCACAGCGGCTGCGCGACATCGCGCTGGCGCTGTGCAGCGAGACGCTGGCGCCGATTGCGTTGGACGAAGCCGCGCTGAACCGGCGGATCGCCGCCTGCCTCGCCATGCTACGCGAGGCCGAAGAACGCGTCGTTCATCTGCACCCCGACGATATCGCATTTATCGATCCTGAACTGGCCGGAACGCTGACGATCCGCGCTGACCCCGCGCTGGAACGCGGCGAGGTTCGGGTGGAAAGCGCAGATGGCGGGGTCGAGGATGGCCCCTCGACCTGGCGCAAGGCCATCGCGGAAGCGTTGAAACCGTGCTGAACGTCGAGGTTCTGGCTCCTCACATCCCGGCGCTCTCCCCCGGCCCCGTGTGTTTCGGGCGGGTCGCGGCATGCGACAATGGATTGCTGGAAGTCACCGGACTGTCGCTGCCCATCGGCTGCCTGTGCCGGATCGAGCAGACGCAGGGACAGGATATGACGGCGGAGGTCATCGGCTTTCGCAACGGGCGTACGCTGATGATGCTGCTGGGCGACAGCGTTTTGCTCTGCCCCGGATCGCGGGTCTATCCCGAGGGACGACCGGGCATGGTGCCGGTGGGCGAAGGCTTTCTGGGCAGGGCGGTGGACGGCGAAGGGCATCCCATCGACGGCGGACCGCCGGTGCGCGCGGCGGCATTCTGGCCCTGCGGCGGCAGGCGTAGCGGTGCGCTGGATCGCAGTTCCGTGACACGCGGATTCGATTGCGGGGTGCGCGCGATCAATGCGCTGGCGACCATGGGACAGGGCCAGCGCATCGGCATCATGGCCGGATCGGGCGTGGGCAAGTCGGTGCTGATCGACATGATCGCGCATGGCGCGGATGCCGATATCGTGATCTTCGCCCTGATCGGCGAGCGCGCGCGCGAGGTTTCGGGCTTTGTCGCGCGGCATATGGCGGGGCCAAAGCGGCAGCGGGCGATCACCATCGCCGTGGCGGCCGATCACGCGCCCAACCTGCGGCTGCGCGCGGCGCAGCTGGCCGTCAGCCAGGCCGAGTATTTCCGCGCGCAGGGTCTGAACGTGCTGCTGATCATGGACAGCCTGACCCGCGTCGCTCATGCCGCGCGCGAGATCGGGCTGCTGCTGGGCGAACCCGGCGCGGCGCGAGGCTATCCGCCATCGGCTTTGGCGACCATCAACCGACTGGTCGAGCGTGCGGGCAACAGCGCGGAGAGCGGCGGGTCGATCACCGGCATCTATACCGTGCTGGCGGACGGCGATGACGAGAACGATCCCGTCGTCGACACGGCGCGCGCGATCCTCGACGGGCATATCGTGCTGTCGCGGGCCATCGCGCAGCGCGGGCAATATCCCGCCATCGACGTGGGCGCATCGCTCAGCCGGGTGATGAGCGATGTCGCCGAACCCCGGCACCGCGCCGATGCGATGGCCTTGCGGGCATTGTGCGCATCCTATGAAGCGAACCGCGATCTGGTGCTGATGGGCGCCTATCGCGCGGGCGCGGACGCCCAGCTTGACCGGGCGATGGCGATGCAGCCGGCGATACAGGCGTTTCTGGCGCAATCGGTCGAGGAAGGCTGCTCGCTGGAGGACAGCGTGGAGCGGCTGCATGCGCTGATCTCGCCTGCGCCGTCGTGAAACCCGATCCGGCGATCCTGCGCCGCCTGCAACGGCTGGAGCGCGTGCGCGAAGTGGCGCGGCGCAGCGCGGCCATGCAGATGGCCGAGGCCGAGGGCACGCTGGGCCAGCTGCTTACCCTGCGCGACAGGACGCGTGACATGGCGGGCGGCTATCGCACTGCCGAAGCTGGCATGGAGGGCGGCGATTTGCGGCGCATAACCGCGTTTGTCGACGGTGTCGGCAGGCTGACGCGCCAGACCGAGCAGGATATCGACATCGCCCGGTCGCGAGCCGATGCGCGGCGCGGCGAGCTGCTGACCGCCGACCGCCGCCTGTCGCATGTGAGCGAGCGCGTGGAGGCGCAGCGCAAGGCTCTCTCCGCTGAAAAGCCCGCCGAAGCTTCTGCAAGACGGAGAAACTGGCACAGAACTTGAATGGTGATGGGCGAACCTTTGCCATGCGGATCACGACGCCATGAATGCCCTGCCCTTTATCTCGCTTTCCGCCCTTCGCTCTGTGGCCACTCCTGCCGATGGGGCGGCAGTTGCCGAGGGGGGCACTGACGGCGATGAAGGCGAGAACGGCGCATTTCAGCCGTTTCTAGAGCTGATCGGTTTGATGGCCGCGCCGGCGGCGGCTCTGCCGGATGCCGCGCCGGCCATGGCCGAGGCGGCACCGGCTGCCGGAGGGACCGGCAAGAATTTGCCGCTTCCCCTTCTGCCGCAGGCGAAACCGATAGACTCGGCTTTCACGATTGCTCTGCCGGGTGAGATAGCGGCAACTCCTTTTTCGGAGACGGACGGCAAGGGCTTGCCGGACGCGCTGGCGGCGGTCGTTTCCCGCGAAATGGCGGACAAGCCGGTGATTGCCGCGGCACCGCGCACGGCGCTGCCGACCGACATTCCGGCACGCATGGCCGCAGCCGTCCAGCCTGGCTCTGCCGCCGCAGTGAAGCCCTTCGCGCTACCCGATGGTTCGTCGCCGGACAGGCAGCCAGCCGAAGGCGAGAATGCCGAAACTGCCCAAGGCGAACGCCCCGCAGCCACGCCGACCGTCCAGCGAAGCGAAACGCAGGCGACGATCCTTACCGCCCGCAGCGGCGGCGACATGCAGGTGCAACTGGTCGCTGCACCTGTGCACGAAGCCAAGCCGGTCGCCGTTGCCTCCGCCGCCCTTCCCGACCGCATCGACGCGTTCCAGGGATCGCAGCGTCTGGAAGAGCTCGTGCAGGCCATCGCCCATGCGCGCGAGAGCGGCCATGCGGGTCCCGTGCGCGCCACGATCTCGCATGCCGAATTCGGTCCGCTGGCGGTCCGCCTGACTCGCGAGGACAGCGGCATGTCGGCGCAGATCGCCAGCAGCGATGCCGCATTCGCGCCTGCCGCCCATGCCGCGCTGCGCTCCGCCGACGCGAACCTGTTCGGACAGCAGCGCGGCGAGGAACAGCCGCGCCATCATGCGGCGCAGGACCAGCAGCAGGCCCATAGCCAGACCGGCAGTGCCCAGACCGGCAACCAGCAAGGCACCGGACAAGGACGTTCGCAGCCCCGCCCCGACGCGCCGCATGACGCCGCGCGGGAACAGCCGGGCCGACCCGACAAGCGCGAGGATCGCGGCGAGCCGAAGCAGCGGCCTTCCGGCCTCTACGCCTGAACCCATTCATCCGACCCGAATTTGCAAAGAGTGATTTTGACATGAGCAAGCCAGACACATCCGAAAAGAAGAAGAAGGGCGGCAGCCGCCTGTTCATCGTGATGGGCGCCGTCGCGCTGGTCGCGGCCGGCGGCGGCGGAGCCTATGCGATGATGGCGGGCGGGATGATCCCTTCGCATGCGAAAGAGGACAACACCCCCCGGCTGGTGCGCAAGGGCGACAGCGACCCCTACCCCGCTGCCGAGGGCGAGGAAGTGGCCGCCGTCCATGGCGACGGGGGCAGCGAATATCGCACGGCCTATTACAGCTTTGCCGATCCGTTCACTTCGAACCTGAAAGGATCGGACGGGCTGGTGCAGCTGAGCCTTGCCGCGTCGACCCGCCGCGACGGGCGCGTGCTGATGTGGATGCAGCAGCACGAACTGGCGATCCGGTCCTCGATCCTGACCGTTCTTGCCGACACGCCCGAGGAGCAGCTTGGCAGCATCGAGGGCAAGCAGGCGCTGCGCAAGCGGCTGACCGCCGCGATCAATGACGAGCTGACCTCGCAGGAAGGCTTTGGCGGCGTCGACCAGGTCTATTTCCGCAGCTTCATCGTGCAGTGATTGCCATGGACCAGAGCCTTTCCTTCAAAGCCGAGCGCATTGCCGCGCAGCACTGCCCGGAGCTGACCGCGCCGCGCCGGTCGCCGCCCGATCACGAAGCGGGGCTGTCGCGCTTTGGCCGCCGGGTCGCGCAGGTGTTGCCGGGGCTGATGGCGGCGTTCTGCGACGATGTGCGCATTGCCGCGTCCTGCGGCGACATCGCGAACGGCAGTCCGGCTGACATGCTGCAAGGAGAGGATGCGAGCCTTAGCCATGTGGTGCTGTCGGCCTCAACCAGCGACGATTTCGTGCTGTCGATCGACCGGCGGGCGGTTTTCGAATTGCTGGACCGCGCGTTCGGCGGCGACGGACGGATTACGGGCGATCTGCCCGAGGCGCTGCCGCTTTCGGGCCAATCGATCCTTGCGCGGCTTGAACGTGCGCTGGCCGATGCGGTTGCCGCGCTTGCGCCTGCGGGCGGGATGGCTGCGCTGACCATTGGGCGGCGGGAGAGCGATCCCGCCATGCTTCGCGCCTTTGCGCGCGAAGAGCATGTTCACCGCATCGCGCTCAGCATCCAGTGCGGCGAGACGCAGCCCTGGACCGTCCTGCTGTCGATGCGCCCCGCCATGGCCGAACTGCTGGCCGAGGCGCATGCCGAAAGGCCGCGCCGCTCCGCCATCGGGCCGCAGGACGCGCCCTTTGCCGATATTCCGCTGCGGCTGCAGGCGACGCTGATCGACATGCGCATGCCGCTGTCGCGCCTCAGCGGGCTGAAGCCGGGCGATCTCATTCCCGTTTCGGTCGCGCGCAGCGTGCCGCTGGCGCTGGGCGGCAAGATCGTCGCGCATGGCACCGTGGGCGAGATCGACGACCGCGTCGCGCTGCAGATCACCAGCGCCTTTGCCCATTCCGTTTCCTGAAGGACCCATAAAGATGCAATCCGATCCGCTGAATTTCCTGAAAGATGTCGACGTCCGCCTCTCGGTCGAACTGGGCGGCGCGCTGATGCCGCTGCGCGAGGTGATGGCGCTGCGCGAGGATAGCGTGGTGCCGCTCGACCGGCTGACCGACGAGCTGGTCGATATCGCCGTCAATGGCCGCCGTATCGCGCGCGGCGAAGTCGTCGTGCAGGGCAACCGCTTTGCGCTGCGCATCGTCGAGATGGAGGGCCACGAACCCGCCACTGCCCTCGCCGATCCGGCGGAGGCCTGAGCGCGGTGCTGGAATATCTGCTCAAGCTGGCGATCATGCTGCCGGCCATCGGCTTGCTGGCATGGGGCTGCCTGAAACTGGCCAAAAAGATGCAGGACCGCGTCGGAGGACCCGTGCAGGGCAAAAGCGCGCGGATCATCGAGACGACCATGCTCTCGCCCTCGCTGAAGCTGGCGGTGATCGAGTTTCATGGGCGCGAGATCCTCGTCTCCGCATCGCGCACGGGGCTGACCCGTCTGGCCGAAGCGCCCGCGCGCAGCATTTCCGGGGACGAAGCACGATGAAGCGCGCCGCGATCTGGCTGGCCGTCACCGCGGCCACCCTGCCCCTGCCCGCCGCCGCGCAAGAGGCGATCCCCGGCGCGCTGGACCGTGCGTTCGGGTCTCTGGAGGCCAGCAATGGCGGCTCGCTGAGCCTGTCGCTGCAATTGCTGCTGGTGATGGGGCTGCTGACGATCCTGCCCAGCCTGATCCTGATGATGACCAGCTTTACCCGCATATTGATCGTGCTGGCGATCCTGCGGCAGGCACTGGGTCTTCAGCAATCACCGCCGAATCAGGTACTGATCGGGCTGTCGCTGTTCCTCTCGCTGTTCGTGATGGCGCCGACCATCGAGCAGGTGAACACGCGCGCCATCGCGCCCTATGCAGCGGACCAGATCCCCGCCGAAACCGCCATCGCCAATGCGGGCGAGGAATTTCACGCCTTCATGCTGCGCCAGACGCGTGAGCGCGACCTGATGATGTTCGCCGATATCGCCAATGCGCCCAAGTTCGAAAGCCCGGAGGCGGTGCCTTTCTCGATCCTGCTGCCCGCCTTTGTCACCAGCGAACTCAAGACCGCATTCCAGATCGGCTTCATGCTGTTCCTGCCCTTCCTCGTCATCGACCTTGTCGTGTCGTCGGTGCTGATGAGCCTTGGCATGATGATGATGAGCCCGGTGATCGTCTCGCTGCCGTTCAAGCTGCTGCTGTTCGTGCTGGTCGATGGATGGGCGATGCTGATGGGCTCGCTCGCCCAGAGCTTTGCGTAAGGAGCGCCGCGATATGGAAAGCGAAGTCATGCCGCTGCTGGCGCTGGCCGACCGGATGCTGTGGATCACCGCGCTGGTCGCCGCACCGGTGCTGATCGCCTCGTTGGCGGTGGGCCTGCTGATCGGGCTGATCCAGGCGGCGACATCGGTGAACGAACAGACGCTGACCTTCGTGCCCAAGCTGGCCATCACCGCGCTGGTGCTGGTGCTGCTGGGCGGCGCGATGATGGGGCTGGTGGTCGAATTCGCGCAGGAGATCTTTACCGAAATCGCGCAGGTGTCGCAGTGATTCAGATGGATTTCGGCCTTGGCGGGATCGAGGCCGAGTTCTGGCGCTGGGTCTTCGTCATGACCCGCATCGGCGCGGCGATGGCCGCCGCCCCGCTGTTCGGCGCGAGCAGCGTGCCCGCGCAGGTGCGCGTGATCGCGGGCGGCGCGGTCGCGATTTTCCTGTGCGTGTGGTTTCCCGCGATACAGGCCCCTGCCGACATGCTGTCGGTGGGCGGCATGGTGATCGTGGCGGGCGAGGTTTTCATCGGCCTTGCCATGGGCTTCATGCTGCAGATGGCCTTTGCCGCGCCCGTCATCGCGGCGGAGATGATTTCGGGCACCATGGGCATGTCGATGGCCACCGCCGTCGATCCCGGCAGCGGCGCGCAATCGCCCGCGCTGGGGCAATATTTCACCGTGGTGATGACGCTGATCTTCCTGGCGCTGGGCGCGCATCTGCACTGGATCCGCCTGCTGGTCGAAAGCTATGGCGCGTTTCCGCCGGGCGCGCCGTGGTTCGGGCCGGAGCGGTCGGGCATGATATTGGGCTTTGGCTCCACCATGTTCGTCAGCGCCGTGGTGATCGCGCTGCCGGTGACTTTCGTCCTGCTGATGGCGCAGGTGGTGACGGGCGTGCTCAGCCGGTCCGCGCCTTCGCTCAACCTGTTCGCGCTGGGCCTGCCGCTGGGCGTGCTGGCGGGGCTGGCCGCGCTGATCGCCAGCCTGCCGGTGCTGCATGAGCAGCTGGCCGATTTGTCCACCACCGCCGTCATCGCGACCGCGGAACTGGTCACGCCATGAGCGGGGAGCAGACCGCGGGCGAAAAGACATTCGCGCCGACCGACAAGCGCAAGCGCGAGGCAGCACAGAACGGCGATGTGCTGCGGTCCAAGGAACTGGCGACGGCGGCGGCGATGCTGGTGGGCGGCGCGTGGCTGCTGTGGGCGGGCGGATGGATGCTGGACAGCCTGTCGAGCGCGCTTCGCCTTGGCCTGTCGTGGAACCGCGCCGATCTGCAGCAATTCGATCCCGGCGGCGCGATGATGGCGCTGCTGATCGCGCTATTGCCGCCGGTCTGCGTGCTGGGGCTGGTGGTGATCGCGGCGTCCATCGCATCTCAGCTTGGGTTCGGAACCGGGATCTGGGTGGCGAAGAACCTGACTTTCAAGGGATCGCGCCTGAACCCGCTGTCGGGGCTGAAGCGCATGTTCGGACCGAACGGGCTGATCGAGATGGCGAAGGGCCTTGCCAAGGTCACGCTTCTGATGGCCATCGCATGGGCATGGGGCAAGAGCCATTATCAGGGTTTCGCCTCGCTGGGGCGCGGCGAGCTGATGCAGCAGCTGGGCTTTGCGTGGGACGCGCTGATCTCGCTGGTGTTCTGGCTGGGCGCGGGGCTGCTGATCATCGCGCTGTTCGATCTGCCGGTGCAGCTTTTCCGCCGCAACAAGCGCCTGATGATGAGCCTTCAGGAAATTCGCGACGAGCACAAGGAATCCGACGGCTCGCCCGAACAGAAGGCCGCGATGCGCGACCGGCAGCGCAAGCTGGCCGCGGGCGCGCTGGCCCCCGCCATGCGCGAGGCGCAATTCGTGATCGCCAATCCGACCCATTTCTCGGTCGCGCTCTGCTATGATCCGGCCAAGGCGCACGCGCCGCTGCTGCTGGCCAAGGGGCGTGACGAGAAGGCGCTTGCGATGCGCGATCTGGCCGCCGAACATGGCATTCCGGTGCTGGAATATCCGCTGCTGGCGCGCGCGGTCTATTTTACCACGCAGGAGCGGCAGGTGATCCGGCACGAGCTATATGCCGCCGTCGCCTCGCTGCTGGCCTTTGTCTATTCGCTGAAGCGCGGGGAAACGCCGCGCGCGCCGCAGGTGGACCTGCCGGTATCGCTGCATTTCGATGCCGAGGGCTGTCCTTCGGCCAAACGCCCTTAAATCCCGGCCTCCGCAGCCGTTAATGCCATCATGACATCGACCAGCGCCACTCCCTCCGCCACCAGTAGCCTTATCACCGCATTGGGTGCGGGGAGCGGGATCGACATGGCCAAGCTGGCCAGCGACCTTGCCGCCGCGCAATATGCCGGCCGGATCGACCGTCTGTCGGCCAAGTCCGAGACGCTGAAGGCGCAGATCTCGGCCGCGTCCGACATCAAGAGCATGATGCTGAGCCTTGCGACATCTTTGGGCGACAGGGTGCGCATGGGCGATCTGTCCGCGCAGCCTGCCGTCGATGCCGCCGGTGTGGCCAAGGCTACGCTGTCGGGCACCGGCCAGCCCACGGGCACCTATTCGCTGGAAGTCGAACGACTGGCGCAGGGCCAGATGCTGGCGAGCGGCAGTTTCGCCTCGCGCGATGCGGTCGTGGGCGCGGGAACGATGACGATCCGCTTCGGCACCGTCGATGTCGGCGCATTTACCGAGGATACGGCGAAAGCCGCGGTCGATATCGTCATCGCACCGGGCGCGACGCTGGCGCAGACTGCGCAGGCGATCAGCGCATCCGGCGCGGGGCTGACGGCCTATGTCTCGGACACGGTGGACGGGGCAAAGCTGGTCATCAAGGGGCCCGAGGGGGCCGCCAGCGGTTTCGTCATCGATGTGGCCGAGGACGGCGCCAATCCGGGCCTCTCTGCATTGGCATGGCAACCCGGATCGGGAAGCGGCACTTTGTTGCAACAGGGGCAGGACGCGCTGGTCAAGATCGACGGGTTGGCGCAGCAATCGGCGACCAATGTGCTGACCGATGCCATTCCGGGTGTCAGGCTGAACCTGACCGCCACCAATATCGGCGCGCCGACAACCGTGCGCTTTGCCGATCCCTCGACCGCGATCACCGGCGCGATGCAGGACCTGACATCCGCCTTGAACGAGATTGCCGCCGTGCTGAACGAGGCCACCGATCCGCAGACCGGCGACCTTGCCCGCGATCCGGGCGCACGGGCGCTGCGACAGAATTTCTCGGCGTTGGCCGGGCGGGTCATCATGCCCGGCGCGGCGGAAGGCGAAGCACGCACGCTGTCGGACCTTGGACTCAAGATCACGCGCTATGGCACGTTCGAGCTGGATACCCAGCGCCTGACCGACGCGATGAAGCGCGATCCCGAAGGCGTCGCCGCCATGTTCACCACGGGCATCAGCGGCATCTATTCCACCTTTGATTCGCTGTCGCGCAGCACCAGCGCGGTCGGTAATCCGTCCAGTCTGGGCGGTTCGATCTCGCGCTATAATGCACAGCTTCTGGAAGTCGGCGAGGATCAGGCCGAACTGGTCGAGGATCAGGAAGCGACCCGCGCACGGCTGGCGGCGCGCTTTGCGGTGTCGGACAGCCGGATCATGGGCTTTCAGTCCACGCTCAGCTTTCTGGAGAACCAGATCGCGGCATGGAACGCGGACAAGGGCTGATGCTGTCCGGCAGGGTCCATCCGGCGGAGGCCTATCGGCAGGTCGAATTCGACGCGCGCGTCCACGGGGCCAGCCAGCAGGAGCTGGTCTGGATCTGTTTCGAGCAGCTGACCGGCGCGCTTGGCACCGCAATCCACGTGCATGAGATCGGCGATCCGCAATTGCGCAGCCGGTCGCTGTCGCGCGCGGTGTCTAGCCTGCTGGCGCTGGAGATGGGCCTGTCGGGCGACGACCCTGTGGTGCTGGCGATGCGCGATCTCTACAGCCGCGCGCGCTCCTCGATCCTGTCCTGTGCGGTCGATTTCGATGCCGAAAGGCTGGATCACATCCGGCGCGATTTCATCGACATCCATGCCGCGCTGAGCGGCGGCTGACATGCGAAGGGCCCGCTCCCGCCGCGACGGAAACGGGCCTGTCGGAATGGAGAAACGTCAGCTTTCGACGAACAGGTCCACGCTCACCCGGCGGTCGGGGGCAAAGCATTCGCCTGCCGCAACCGGATCGGCGTTTGCCGCCGTGAATGAGGCGCAATCCTCGGCCGTGTTGGCGGACGGATTGGGGAATTTCTCCCCCGCGCCGAAGACCTGCACGGTGCGGCCGTTCCAGTCGATCCCCTCTGCCACCGCGCGTTCGCGCAGATAGTCGGCGACCGCCTGCGCGCGTTCCTGAGACAGCAGCAGATTGGCCGCATCGTCGCCGCGCACATCGGCATGGCCGACGATCCTTGCACCGCGAACATTGGTGCCGCGCGCCTTGGCGATGATCTCTCCGTCGATGGCTGCCTTGCCCGCGTCGGTCAGCACCGCGCTGTCGGTGTCGAACAGCGTGTCGCTGACCAGATCGGTGGTGAGCACCCGCGTCCCTTCGGGCGCGGCGGCGGTTGCGGCAATCTCTGCCTCTCTCGCACCGCCCATACCCAGCAGGGAAAGCAGGCCGATGACGGCTGCGCCGATCAGGCCCAGCCAGAACGGCAGCAGCGAAGGACGCCCGGTTCCGCTGGCGGTCGCGCTCAGTGCCGCTAGCGGGCCGGCATCGACGATCGGGCCGGAAACGACGTGCTGCTCCTTGTAGGTGCGCCCGGTTCGTCTCGACAGGACCGCCGCAGGGACGCCCAGCGCGGCGGCAAGGCTGGTGCCGTCGCCCATCAGCAGGCGGCGGGCCTGGTCGATCCAATTGCCGACATTGCCCACGGTCACGTCATCGCCCGCCTGCACGAGCTGGCCGGTCAGCTTCTCCACTTCGGCATCGGCAAGCTGGGGGACGGACGTAATGCCCAGCATGCCGAGGCGCTCCGCGGTCGGCTCGCCGATCCCGCGCACGGCCTTCACGTTAAGGCGTCCGGCGCGCAGGTCCTGTTTGACCTTCACGAATTCGTTCAGCCAGCCATTGTCCAGCAAGCGAGCCTGAAACGGCCAAGAATAGGGCCGTGCAATGGCGAATTCGCTGCCGCCCCTGCGCAATATGTCCGCAATCTCGACCGGGTCCATCGCAGCAATCTGCGAAAAGCGGTGGATGCCATTTTCATGCAGCAGGTCCGCGATCTTGGGACCGATGCCCTCGATCGCCTCAAGCTGGTCGACAAGCGTGTCGCGTTCGTACTTGACGCTAACCGTCTTCCCTTCGAAGTCGCGCACCGAAAGCGCCGATGCCGTGTCGGTCCGCCCGCCCATCAACCACGAGATCAGGCCGCCGATTGCGATGCCGACGAATATCCAGAACAGGATCGGCAGAACTCCCACTTCGAACATGACGCCCTCCTTGCTGAAAGCCGCGATGGGATTCCGGCATGACGGCATGCCCGGTGACGGGCATCGGCAGACGCGGAAAGTCCCCGGCGGCAGGACCGCGCGAGTTTCCGCCGGACGGAAAGCCATGACTATCGGGCCAAACCCCATGGATTGGAAAGCCAGCCCGGATGCGCTGTAGGTATCGCTACCGGAACCCGGGCGGAAAAGCCCGCGGCGGATTTGTGCAGGCTATATCTGTTAACGCCGCCCGCCCCGACCGGTGTTCACCGGCCATGCCTGTCGCCCGATGCGATGATGCGCGTTCCTATCCCAAATAGGTAGAAGCAAGTATCCTGATGCGCGTCGGCTGCCGGGCCATCGAAAAGATTGGCGGCGTTCAAGAAGCAAGTGGATTCTGCCGCTGTCGCGGCAACTTGGGCCTCTCATGGGACTGATAGGTCAACTGTGGCTTATGGATCAAAGCTGCACCGACAAGGCGGCCGCGGCAAATTAAGATCCAGATTTTTCAATCGACTGAATGAAGACGTCGAAAAAGTTTAACAGCTTTCCTCCGATGCGCCATTGCAACAATTCGGCTTTTCCGGTTTCTTGGATCGGCGGGGCAGCGATAATAACGGGGGCGTTATGAGTAGCGTGAAGAGCCGGGTGGTTCTGGCCATGCCAGTCTACAACGGCGACAAATATGTGCGAGAGGCCATTACATCGATCCTTGAACAGGATCATGCCGATTTCAGACTGATCGTCACCGATAACGCCTCCACCGACGGGACAGAGGATATCGTGCGGACGCTGGCGGCTGAAGACGACCGCATCACCTATGTCCGCAACCGCGTGAACCTTGGGGCGTCGCGTAACTACAATCTCGGCTATGAACTGTCTGACGGCGAATATCTGAAATGGTGCGCGCATGACGATCTGCTCAGCCCCAATTACGTCGGCGACTGCGTGGCCGCGCTGGATGCCGATCCGGACCTTTCGCTAGCCTTCGGCAAGACGGTCAGCATCGATCCCAACGGGCGGCGGTTGCCGCCGGCAGGCTGGGACACGCCCGACATCGACGCCGGGGATGCAGCGGCGCGTTTCAAGCAGGTCGTCGGCCTGTTCGGACGGATGTGCTTTCCGATTTTCGGCGTGATGCGCCGCTCGGCGCTGGCCCGGACCGATCTTCATCCCTCCTATTACGGTTCCGATCAGGCGCTGCTGGCCGAACTGGCGCTGCGCGGACGCTGGCGGCGGATCGAGGATGCGGTGCTGTGGAACCGCGACCATGAGCAGCGCTCGCTGAACATCGATGACAAGCTTGAGCGCGCAGTATGGCAGGGCGGCGCGAAGAACAGGCTGGCAGCGGCGGAACATTGGCAATTGCTGCGCCACCTGCTGCAAATCTGCCGCCAGCACGCGGATGTCGCCTCGCCCGCTTCGCTGCGGCGCGTCGTGCTGCGCCGCGCGTTCGAGCCTCGGCAGCTGGGCCGCTATGTGCTGGAAGCGACCAGCCTCGCCTCGCCCCGGACGGCGCGGGCGATGCGCAATCTGGTGACGCGGGGGCACAAGGGTCCCCTTCCCGCCGCGGAGACGACAGCGAAAAGGCCCGCTGCCCCTGTCGTCAAGGAGACGATGGAGACGGCCCGATGAAAGTGGGGATCCTTGCCGGCGGGCTGGGATCCCGCCTTTCGGAAGAGACCGACATCAGGCCCAAGCCCATGGTCGAGATCGGCGGCATGCCGATCCTGTGGCATATCATGCAGATCTATGCCCATTACGGCCTGTCGGAATTCTGCATCGCGCTGGGATACAAGGGCGAATACATCAAGCGCTGGTTCCGCGACCTGCACAACCAGTCGGGTTCGATCAATGTCGCGACACGGTCGGGCATGGTGGCAAGCCACACGCTGCCCAAAATTCCCGACTGGTCGGTCGATCTGATCGAAACGGGCATGAACGCGGGCACGGGCGGGCGCATAAGGCGGCTTGCGCCTTTTCTTGGCGAGGAAACCGCGCTGATCACCTGGGGCGACGGCGTGGCGGATATCGACATTGCAGGCCTGCTCGACTTCCACCGCTCGCACGGCAGGCTGGCCACGCTGACGGCGGTGCGCCCCCCTGCCCGCTATGGCCATCTGGAACTGTCGGGCGACAAGATCACCAGCTTTACCGAAAAGCCCCAGATCGGCGAAGGCTGGATCAACGGTGCGTTCTTCGTGCTGGAGCCGGAGGTGATGGAATATATCACCTGCGACACGATGATGTTCGAACAGGACCCGCTGGTCCGGCTGGCGCAGGACGGCGAGCTGATGGCCTATCGGCACGAAGGCTATTGGCAATGCATGGACACGATGCGCGAGAAGCAGCTGCTGAACGACGCATGGAATTCGGGCAGCGCGCCCTGGAAAATCTGGAAGGACGAAGTTGATGAAGATCTTGGTGACGGGCCATCTCGGGTACATCGGATCGGTCCTCGTCCCCCTGCTGCAGCAGCGGGGGCATGATCTTCACGGGCTGGATTCCGACCTTTTCGGCGCCTGCGATTTCAGCGGCGCGCCGGTCGAACTGCCGCTGGTCGGGCACGATTTGCGCGACTTCGTGGCGCGCGGCGACGCGGTGGAGGCGCTGCGTGGGTTCGACGCGGTCATCCATCTGGCGGGCCTGTCGAACGATCCGCTGGGCGATTACCGTCCCGGCCTGACAGAGGCGATCAATTGCACCGCCTCGGTCGATCTGGCGCGGCTGGCGAAGCAGGCGGGCGTTTCGCGGTTCCTGTTCGCGTCGTCCTGCTCGAACTATGGCGCGTCGGGCAATGATTACATTACCGAGGACGCGGCGTTCAATCCGGTCACGCCCTATGGCGAGTCGAAGGCCAAAGTCGAACGTCTGGTCGGGCCGATGGCGGACGAGAATTTCTCGCCCACTTTCCTGCGTGCCAGCACGGCCTATGGCCTGTCGCCGCGCATCAGGTTCGATCTTGTCGTCAATAATCTGACCGCATGGGCCTTCACCACGGGCGAGGTTCACCTGAAGAGCGACGGCACCGCGTGGCGTCCGATCGTGCATGTCGAGGATATCGCCGCCGCCTATGTCGCCATCGTCGAGGCCCCGCGCGAGGCGGTGCACGGCGCTGCGTTCAACATCGGCATGACGGACGAGAATTATCGCATCCGCGACATTGCCGAGATCGTGCACCGCATGGTCCCCGGATCGACATTGGGCTTTGCCGCGGGCGCGGAGGCGGACAAGCGCAACTACCGCGTCGACTGCGACCTGATCCGCCGGGTGCTGCCGTCCTATCGGCCGCGCTGGACCTGCAGGCTGGGGGTCGAGCAATTGCTGGAGGCCTATGCGGCGTTCGGCCTGAAATTGGCCGAGTTCGAAGGCGAGCGTTACAACCGGATCGCGCATATGAAGCACCGGCTGGCGAATGGAACCGTTGATGCCGATTTCCGCCCGGTGACGCAAAAGGCCGCCGCATGAATATCGCCGCGTCCGTCGCGGCCGATGCCGGGCAATTGATCGCCGCCTGCCCGTCGTGCGGCGGCGGATCACTGGCGCAGATCTATGCGCAGGACGATGTGCCGGTGAGTTCCTGCCTGTTGTTCGACGATGCCGACAGCGCGCGGCAGGTCGAACGCGGCGACATCAGCCTGTGCCACTGCGAGGGATGCGGCTTTATCTTCAACGCCGCGATCCGGCAGGGCGCGAGCGAGTATTCCGAGCGTTACGAAGAAACGCAGGGCTTTTCGCCCACCTTCTCGGGCTTTCACACCGCGCTGGCGCGCGAGCTGATCGAGCGCCACGAACTGCGCGGGCGCGAGGTGCTGGAGATCGGCTGCGGCAAGGGCGAGTTCCTGCTGTTGCTGTCGCAGCTGGGCGAGAACCGCTGCACCGGCATCGACCCCAGCGCCCTGCCCGAACGGATCGAGGGCATCGAAGGGGCGGAGCGCGTGACGCTGATCCCGGAATTTTTCGCCCCCGAACTGGCGCGGCAGCAATTCGACGCCATCGTGTGCAAGATGACGCTGGAGCATATCGTGCCCACGCTCGATTTCCTGCGCATCGTACGCGCGGGGATCGTCGAGGGCAGCAGGCCGCTGGTGTTCTTCCAGATACCCAATGCGATGCGCATCCTGCAGGATGCCGCCTATGAGGATATCTATTACGAGCATTGCTCCTATTTCACCGAGGGGTCGCTCGCGCGGCTGTTCGAACAGGCCGGTTTTGCGCCGCTGCGGGTGCTGCACCAGTATGACGACCAGTATCTGACGATAGAGGCGACGGTCGGCGATGCGCCTGTGTTCAAAGCCGCCGACGACCGCGAGGAGATCGCTCGGCTTGCGGCGAGTCTGGCGGACCGCATAGCGACCAAGCAGGCCGCTTGGGCCGACCGGATCGAAGCGGCGATCACGGCAGGCCGCAAGGTGGCGATCTGGGGCAGCGGGTCGAAGGCGGTGTCGTTCCTTGCCGCCCAGCCCCGCCCGGAACTGGTCGGCGCGGTGGTCGACATCAATCCCAACCGGCAGGGCCACGCGATGCCGGGGACGGGCCATGCGATCCTGTCGCCGCATGATCTGGCCTCGTTCCGACCCGATCTGGTGATCGTAATGAACGCGGTCTACCGCGACGAGATTGCGCACGACCTGTCGGCACTGGGCCTCTCGCCAGAGATCGTCACGCTGGAGAATTAGGCGGCTTCGGCTTCCTCCAGCCTTTCGCCAAGCGACAGCCATTCCGCCTCGACACCTTCCAATTCGGCGGCGATCTTTGCGCGGTGTTCCAGCAGGTCGCTCATTGTCCTGTCCGCCCATTTCGGGGCGGCGTTGGCGGGTTCGTACATGGCGCGGTCGATCTCGCTGATGTCCGCCTGCAGCTTGGCCATCGCCTTTTCGACACGGGAAAGCTCGGACTTCACGAAGCGGGCCTGTGCGCGCGACTTGGCCGAATTGGCGGGTTTGGCGGCTTGCGGCTTCTTTTCCTTGGGCTGGTTCCGGCCCAGCACGAAATCGATGTAATCGTCCATGCTGCCCGCATATTCGCTCGCCGTGCCGTCATCGACCAGCACCAGCCGGTCGGCGGTGAGTTCGACCATGTGGCGGTCATGGCTGATCAGGATGACCGCGCCCGAATAATCGTTCAGCGCATGGATCAGCGCCTCGCGCGCGTCGACGTCGAGGTGGTTGGTCGGCTCGTCCAGGATCAGCAGGTGCGGCGCGTCGCGGGTGATCAGCGCCAGCGCAAGCCGTGCGCGTTCGCCGCCCGACAGCTTCTCGACCTTCTGCTCGGCGCGCGGACCCGAAAAGCCGAAACGGCCCAACTGCGCGCGGACCGCGGCGGGGGTCTTGCCCTCCATCGCGCGGGTCATCAGTTGCAGCGGCGTTTCCTCTGCGGCAAGTTCCTCGACCTGATACTGGGTGAAATAGCCTGCCTTCATCTTGGCCGACGCGTTCATCGCGCCTTCCTGCGGCTGCAGTTGCGCGGCCAGCAGGCGGGCGAAGGTCGTCTTGCCATTGCCGTTGCGGCCCAGCAGCGCGATCCGGTCGTCCGCGTCGATGCGGATGCCAAGGCGGCGCAGGATGGGCTTGCCTTCCTCATACCCCACGGCCGCGCTGTCGAGCGTGATCATGGGCGATCGCAATTCGGCGGGCGAAGGAAAGTCGAACGTCAGCGAGGGATCCTCGGCCAGCGCGGCGATGGGCTGCATCTTGGCCAGCATCTTGGCGCGCGACTGGGCCTGCTTCGCGGTCGAGGCGCGGGCCGAATTGCGCGCCACATAATCGGCAAGTCGCGCGCGCTGCGCGTCCTGATTGGCCTTGGCCGCCGCAAGCTGGGCCGCGCGTTCGGCGCGCTGCCGTTCGAACGAATCGTATCCGCCCGAATAAAGCGCCAGCTGCCCGCCCTGCAGGTGCAGGATATGATCGACCACCTTGTTCAGCAGGTCGCGCTCGTGGCTGATGACCAGCAGGGTCGCCGGATAGCTCTTGAGGAAATTCTCGAGCCAGAGCGTCGCTTCGAGATCGAGGTGGTTCGAAGGCTCGTCCAGCAGCAGCACGTCGGGCTGAGAGAACAGCAGCGCGCCCAGCGCGACGCGCATCTTCCACCCGCCCGAAAAGCTGTCGAGCGGGCGCTTCTGCATCTCCTCGTCGAAACCCAGACCATTCAGGATCTTCGCCGCCCGTGCGGGTGCGCTATAGGCGTCGATGGCGAGCAGCCGGTCGTGCACCTCGCCCAGACGGTCGGGATCGGTCGAGCTTTCCGCCTCGGCCAGCAGCTTTGCGCGTTCGGTATCGGCGGCCAGCACGACCTCTTCGGGCGTGACCGTTCCGCTGGGCGCGTCCTGCGCAATATAGCCGATGCGCGCGCGCGAAGGCTTGGCGATGTCGCCCTCATCCGGCTCGATCTCGCCGATGATGGCCTTCATCAGCGTCGACTTGCCCGCGCCGTTGCGGCCGATCAGCCCGACGCGCGCGCCAAGCGGGATGGACGCGCTGGCGCGTTCGAGAATGGGCCGGCCGCCAAGCCGGACGGTAAGGCCGTCGATCGTAAGCATGGCCGGCCCCATAGCAGCGAGGCGGCGCCGGCCCAATCACTTATATGCCCAATCGATTATATGCCCGGACTCTATATCGCCGGTCCCACAGCTGGCCGCATGAAATGGAAACAAAGTCCGTTCGAAAGGTTAAGGGGTCAACGCGCGATCAATGGGATTATGCGCGAAAGGATCGTTAACGATGGACAAGGTCGCGGATACACAGGACAACATCGCCGAGGAGTTCGAGGATTTCATCCGTTCGCACGGCTTCCCCTGCGTCGGCGCGAAGAGCGCCTTGTCGCGCGGGACGCTGAACATCGTCGTGTGCCGCACCATCACCAGCGCGTGGGACGATGTGCGCATGCACCGCGAATTGCTGGACTGGGCCTATGCCTATCAGGACAATCCCGGCCTGTTCCGTTCGCTCGCCTTCGTGTTCGAAGAGGACGAGGGTCTGGACGAACAGGAATTCGAGGCCGCGATGTGGGAACGCATCCAGTCGCTGTCCGACAAGGATGCCTGGCTGGAACAGCCCTATGACAAGCGCGTCAGCCCCGATCCCGAAGATCCGCATTTCTCGCTGAGCTTTGGCGGGGAGGCGTTCTTCGTCGTCGGCATGCATCCGCGCGCGAGCCGCCCCGCACGCCGTTTCGACCGGCCGGTGCTGGTGTTCAACCTGCACGACCAGTTCGAAAAGCTGCGCGCCCAGAACCGGTACGAGCGTATCCGCGAGACCATCCTGCAGCGCGACAAGCAGCTGGCGGGGTCGGTCAACCCGATGCTCGCCCGCCACGGCGAGACGAGCGAGGCGCTGCAATATTCCGGGCGTCTGGTGAGCGACAAATGGGAATGCCCGTTCCGCGACAAGAGGTCGGACGAAGGCGCGGCGTAATCCGCCTTTCGTCGCCCGGCCATAAGACACTAGGCCTTCTTCGCCTCGTCCTTCCGCATCTTGCGCGCGCGGTGCTGCAGCGTGCGCCTTTGCGTCTGTTCCAGCCATTCGTCGATGGACAGGCCGCCTTCTTCGACATCCGCAAGGGTCGCGCCGCGCTCGCCCATGGGGCGGTCGGGGCCGACGGTGGTATCGCATTTCACCTGGCGCTCGATCTCGGCATTGATCAGCGCCCCGGCCAGAACGCCATAGGCCGACAGGAACAGCCACATCAGGAACACGACGATCGCGGAGAGCGAGCCATAGGTCGCGTTATAGTCGCTGACATAGGCGACATAGAGCGAGAAGCCGAAGGAGATCAACAGCCAGATCAGCGTCGCGCCCAATGCCCCGGGCGCCAGCCAGCGCCAGCGTGCCGGGCGGCGGTCGGGGCCGTAACGCATCATCACCGCAAAGCCGAGGCTGCCCAGCGATATCGCGGCGACCCAGGCCAGTATCTTGATCAGAAGACCCGTGCTCTCGCCGAGAAACGCTTCGGAATGGCGCTGCAGCCAGGCGAACACGCCGCCGCTGACCACGCCGGTGATGGCGATGCCGATGGCCGCCAGCGTCAGCAGCAGGCCGCGCAGGGTCAGCTTGATGAAATTGCGGCTCTCATGCTCTTCGTTGATGACGTTGAGCGCGATGATGAACCCCTTGGCCGCACGGGTCGCACCATAGATCGCAAAGAACAGCGCGATCGCCAGCGCCACCCCGGTCACGCCCGAACTGGTCGTGACGGCGGCCATCATCTGGCGTTCGATCATGGTCGCCGCATCGGCGGGCATGACGTCGAACAAAGTGCTCATCTGCCGCTGCACGGTCGACACGTCGCCGATCAGCCCATAGACCATGACGGTCGCGGCCAGCAGCGGCGTGATGGCCAGAAAGGTGAAAAATGCGACCCCCGCCCCAAGAAGCGACAGATTGTGGAAACCCCACATGGTGTATACGCGTTTACCAATCTGCTTCCACGCCTTGCGCGGAAGTTCCAATGGGGAGCTTGCCGTCGCACCCGGCACTTCACCGGAGCTTTGGGATCGTTCATGATTGGGTGCTTGGGGATCGACACGGGCCGTCTCTACCGGCTCCATGCTGTCGCGAGGGGTAGTCTTGGCTGTATCCAATGCATCTCACCTGATCTGGTCGCGGCAGCGTGCCGCGATATTTCCACCACCTGAATTCCTAACGGCGCCGGGCCGTATTTGTGCCTACAGCGGATCGGCCAGCGCGAAAACCCGCCCCTTTCTGTCGGCTTGCGTGGCCGCGGGCGCGCTTGCGGCGGGTCTTGCCATGCCGATGGAGGCCCGCGCGCAGGACGCATCCCGCCCTCAGGACACACAGGCCATGCAGGCCCCGCAGGACGACAGCGGCATCCCCGCGCCGCCGCCGGGCGTCACATTGCCCGAAGTCGAGCCGGTCATCACCGACGAGGAATTCGAAAGCACCGTCCCCGACCTGGAAACGGACGATCCCGCGATGGACGGCCCCCTGGAATCGATCGAGGCGTTCGAACGCCGGATCGAGGAGGAAGCGGGCGACGCGGGCGAACAGGTGAGCGAGGCCGAAACCACGGGCGGCGAAACCACGAGCGAAGGCCAGTCGCCCCCGCTGGGGGATCCGGCGCTGGCCGATGAGGACCCGGTCGAGGAAATCGGCGACGCGCCTGTCCGAGACGCAGAGCTGGCCGCCCCCCTGCCCCCGCTGTCAACCTTCGACGTCGAACCCGTGGAACTGGCCGAGGACACGTCTGACCCCGACGAGCCGGTCGAGATCGCCTATGACATCCAGATCAACGGGCTGGAGCAGGCGGACGAGGAAACAGAGACCGATCTCGACGGCATGTTCAACAGCCTTGCCGCGCTGCGCGAGGACGGGCGGGAAGCGGCCAATACGGCGCAGGTCTCGGCCCGCCTGACCGAGGACAGCGCGCTACTGGAGCAGATCCTGGCATCCGAAGGCTGGTACGAGGCGGAGGTGACGACGCGGCTGGACCGCACCGAGGAGGAGCTGACCGCAGTGCTGGACGTCGCGCCCGGGCAGCGTTTTACCTTTTCCGACATCACCCTCGACGCGCCGCCGGTGGTGCCCGAAAACCTTCTGACCGAGAACTTCCCGTTGCAGATCGGCGAACCCATTATCGCCGCGCGGGTCCAGGGCGCAGAGGCCGGTCTGGCCGTCACCCTGCCGCAGAACGGCTATCCGTTCGCCAGTATCGGGCAGCGCGACATATTGCTCGACCAGTACGAAGGGACCGGGGCCTATACGCTGCCGATCGACACGGGACCGCGCGCGGTGTTCGGCGGAATCGAGACGACCGGCAATCTCGCCTTCGATGCCGAGCATGTCGAAACGCTCGCCCGGTTCGAGCGGGGCGAGCTTTACGACAGCGACGATGTCGACGATCTGCGCAAGGCGCTGGTCGCGACCGGGCTGTTCAACACCGTCTCGGTCACGCCGCAGCAGACCGGCGAGGACGCGGGCATGGTCGAGGGTCCGGACGGGGCGACCGGCCCTGCCGAATACGCGACCATCCTGGTCGAACAGGACGCGGGCCCGTTCCGCACCCTGGCGGGCGGTGCGGGTTACGGGACCGATCAGGGTTTCCGAGTGCAGGGCAGCTGGACCAACCGCAACATGTTCCCGCCCGAAGGCGCGCTGGGCTTCAACGGTATCCTCGGCACCAACGAACAGGGCGTCGGGGCCAGCTTCACGCGCTCGAACGCGGGGCGGCGCGGCCGCACCTTCCAGCTTTCGGCCAATGCGCTGCATTCCAACTATGACGCGTTCGAGGCGTTTACCGGGCGGCTGGGGATCAACTGGAGCTATGGCTCCACCCCGCTGTGGCAAAAGCGGCTGAGCTATGCCTATGGCGCGCAGATCATCGGCACGGTCGAGGAAGCGTGGGACCCGGTCGTGATGGACCGGGTGCGCCGCACCTATTTCATCGGCGGGCTGACGGGCCAGATCGGGCTGGACACGACCGACGACCTGCTGAACGCGACAGAGGGTTTCCGCGTGACCGCGCTGGTCGAGCCCGAGGGATCGCTGCAGGACGGTTTCACCCCCTATGTCCGCACCCGCATCGACGGTTCGACCTATTTTCAAGCCACCGATGCCATCGTGCTGGCGGGCCGCATCGCGCTGGGTTCGATACAGGGGATCGCGCGCAACGATCTGGCGCCTTCGCGGCGGTTCTATTCGGGCGGCGGCGGTTCCGTGCGCGGTTACGGGTTCCAGCAGTTGGGTCCGCAGTCGCGCGAACCCAATCCCGATTTCGACCCCGACGATCCCGACAACGATGCCGATCCATTCGAATTCAATCCGATCGGCGGGCGGAGCCTGAACGAGGCATCGGTCGAAGTTCGTTATCGCTTCGGCAATTACGGCGTGGTCGGCTTCGTCGATGCGGGGCAGGTCTATGAAGAGACGACGCCCCAGTTCTCGGACCTGCGCTATGGCGTGGGCATCGGCGGGCGATATTACACCAATTTCGGGCCGGTGCGGCTTGATGTCGCCATGCCGCTGGGGCGGCGGCAGGGCGAAAGCAGGTTCGGCGTCTATATCTCGATCGGGCAGGCGTTCTGATGGCAGAGGAAGCGACCATGGCCAGCGATCCCGCCGCCCCCGTCCACGACACGCCCGAGCCGGAGCCCCGGCATCGCGGTCGCAAAATTTTGAAATGGGTCGGCATCGCGCTCGCGGCGCTGCTGCTGGTGATCGCGGCGGTGCTTCTGCTGCTCAACACCGGACCGGGCAAGCGCTTCATCATCGGCCAGCTTGAGGGGATGGAGTTCGAGAACGGCATGGAGATCGGCATCGGCGCGATCGACGGGGCGATCTATGGCGCGATGGTAATCCGCGATCTTGAGGTGCGCGATCCCAAGGGTGTGTTCCTGACCTCGCCCGAGATCGCGGTCGACTGGCGGCCGTTCGCCTTCGTGAACAACCATGTCGACGTGCGTTCGCTGACCAGTCCGCTGATCACGCTGCAGCGCCTGCCCGAATTCAACGAGACCCCGCCCAGCGACGATCCGCTGCTGCCCGATCTCGACATCGATGTGAACGAGCTGCGCGTGGACCGCTTCGTCGCCGAAGCGCCGGTGACGGGCGAGCGCCGGGTGGTGGACATGGCGGGCGAAGTGCATATCGCCGATGGCCGCGCACAGGTCCGCTTTGACGCCAACACGCTGCGCGAGCGCGGTTCGGATGCACCGGGCGGCGACCGGCTGGCCCTGCTGCTCGACGCGGTGCCCGAGGATAACCGGCTGGACATCGAACTGATGCTGGACGCGCCGGGCGACGGCGTGGTGGCCACCATGGCGGGGCTGACCGAACCGCTGACCGTGCGGCTCGACGGCGAAGGCGACTGGCAAAGCTGGGCGGGCGACCTCAATGCCGATCTTGCCGGGACGGAGTTCGCGCGGCTTGACCTGACGGCCCGCGACGGCACCTTCACGGTCGAGGGACCCACCCGCGTGGCCCGCCTGTTCGAGGGGCCGACCGCCGCCCTGCTGGGGCCGGTGCTGAACATCGACCTGACCGCCGCGCTGGACGAACGCCGCGCGCAATTGGCGGGCGGCGTCAATAGCGATGCATTCCGGCTCGATACCGATGGCGGGATCGACCTTTCGGACAATAGTTTCGACGATCTTGGCGTCAGTTTCGTGCTGTTCCAGCCCTCGGCACTCGCGGAGAACCTTGCCGGGCGCGGGATCAACGCAAAGCTGTCGCTGGACGGCGAGTTCGCGACGCCCGCGGTCGATTACGACATCACCGCCGCGCGGATCGCGATGAACGACATGGGGATCGAGAACCTGCGCGCGCAGGGCAATGCAACGGTCAAGGCGGACCAGATCCTGATCCCCGTGAACGCCAGCGTGGCCCGCATCACCGGCGTCGACACCGTTGCGGGCGGCAGCCTTCAGAACGTGCGCCTTGCGGGCGACATCGCGATACAGGGGCCGCGCATCCTGTCGGACAACATGACGATCCGTTCGGACCGTCTGAATGCCGATCTGACGCTGCTCGCCGATACTTCGACCGGGATCTATACCGGCGCGGTCGATGGCAGGCTCGACAATTACCGGATCGAGAGTGTCGGCATTTTCGACCTCAGCACCGATATCGACCTGATGACCGAGCCCAACGGCGATTACGCGCTGGCAGGCCGCGTCGGGGTGCGCTCGCAGCGGATCGATAACGAGAGCCTGGCCGATTTCCTTGGAGGCCAAGCGGTGGCGGGGGCCGACATACGCTATGGCGGCGACGGCACGCTGCGGTTCCGCAACCTGCGGCTTGAGGCGCCTTCGGCGCGAATTACCGGCGGCTATGGCTCTTATTCGCCCGACGGCCAGATCGCGCTCAATGCCGATGCGGTGACGGATGCCTATGGCGCGGTCGGCGTGCGGGTGGCCGGAACGGTCAGCAATCCCGATGCGCGCATCACTGCCGAACGTCCCGGCCTTGGCATCGGCCTTGCCAATCTGAACGCCCGCGTCACCGGCGCGAGCGGCGGATACCGGCTGGTCGCCGATGGCGATACCGATTACGGCCCGCTGACCGCCGATGTCGTTCTGGGCACCGGCGATGTCACCACGCTGGACATCACGCGCGCCAATCTGGGCGGCATCGATTTCGCCGGATCGCTGCGGCAGACGCCTGCGGGTCCGTTCGCGGGCAGGCTGACTGCCGATGGACAGGGGTTAGGCGGCATCGTGCGCCTGTCGGCGGCAGGCGAGTATCAGCAGGCGCTGATCAATCTGCGCGCCAAGGACACACAGCTTCCCGGCCCGGGCAATCTGTCGGTCGGGTCCGCGATCGTCGATGCGCGCGTGATCCTCTACGATCAGCCGCTGGTGCAGGCGGATGCGCAGCTGGCCGGGTTCACCTATGGCACCACGCGGCTTGCGGCGGGGCGCGTAAAGGTCGACTACCGCGACGGGCGCGGCAATGCGCAATTGCTGGCCGAAGGCGTCGCGGGCGTGCCCTTCAAAGTGTCCGCCAATGCCGATCTGCAGCCGAACTTGTGGCGCATCGCCGCCAAGGGCCGTGCGCGCGGTATCGATTTCGCCACCGCCAGCCCCGCCCGTATCGTGCCGAAGGACGGCAGCTATGAACTGTTGCCAAGCCGGATCAATGTCGGGGGCGGCAATGTCCGCCTTGCCGGCAATTACGGCGACGGGATCAAGTTGCAGAGCCGGATGGAGGGCATAGACATCTCGCTCGCCAATGCGTTCTCGCCCGGACTGGGCGTGGGCGGCAAGGCCAATGGCAGTTTCGATTTTCAGCAGACATCGCCGGGCGCCTTCCCCCGCGCCGATGCGCGCATCCGGATCGACGATTTCACCCGCACCACCGCCGCCGCGGTCAGCCAGCCCGTCGACATCAATTTCGTCGGCAAGCTGCTCGCCGACGGGGGCGAGGCCCGCGCCGTGCTTCGCCGCAGCGGAACGGTCATCGGCCGTCTCATCGCCTCGCTCCGGCCCCTGCCGCCGGGAGCGGGGGACTGGACGACGCGGCTGCTGGCGGCGCCTCTGGGCGGGGGATTCCGCTATAACGGGCCTGCCGGGACGCTGTTCTCCTTCGCGGGCCAGCCGGATCAGACGCTGTCGGGGCCGCTGGCCGTGGCCGCCGATTTCTCGGGCCGGGTGCAGCAGCCGCAGCTGGCGGGCATCGTGCGCGGAAAGGGGCTGACCTATGAAAACCAGACCTACGGCACCCGCCTGACGCGCATGGATCTGAGTGGCCGTTTTTCCGGCAGCCGGTTCGAACTGGAAAGCTTCGATGCACGCGCAGGCGACGGCACGGTGTCGGCCAATGGCTTCGTCAGCCTTGCCGCCGATGCCGGTTATCCGATGAACTTCGACGTCACCATGGATCAGGCGCAACTGGCCGACAGCAATTCGCTGGCGGCCACGGCGACCGGAACCTTGTCGCTGACCAAGCAGGCCGGACAGACCGCATTGCTGTCGGGCGACATCAACCTGCCCGAAACCCGCTATCAGATCGTGACGCAGGCTGCTGCCGAGGTGCCGACGCTGACCGGCGTTCGCTTCAAGCCGCCGCGCGGTCCCGTACGGATCACGGGCGATGAGCCGGTGGAGGATCAGCCCGGCCTGTTCGACCAGGTCCGGCTCGACCTGTCGGTGACCGCGCCGGAGCGGCTGTATGTTTCGGGCATGGGTCTGGAAAGCGAATGGAGCGCCGACCTCAACCTGTCGGGCACCAGCGCTTCGCCCAGCCTTGCGGGCAGCGTCGAACTGATCCGCGGCACGCTGGGCTTTGCAGGGCGTTCGTTCGAGCTGGAGAACGGTGAGGTCGATTTCACCGGGGGCAACACGATCGACCCGATGATCAATATCGCCGCCAGCGAGGAGATCGAGGACGTGACCGTTCGCGTGAATGTCACGGGCCGCGCGATGGATCCGCAGATCGCCTTCAGCAGCACGCCGGGCCTGCCGCAGGACGAGATCCTGTCGCGCATTCTGTTCGGCAATTCGGTGGGCAATCTCTCGACCATTCAGGCCGTGCAGCTGGCCGCTTCGCTCAATTCGCTGCGCAGTTCGGGCGGCGGGCTCAATCCGCTGGGCACCTTGCGTTCGGCGACCGGGGTGGACCGGCTGCGCATCCTTGGCGGAGACGACGCCACCGGGCGCGGCACGGCGCTGGCGGCGGGGCAATATCTGACCGACGACATTTACGTCGAGCTGATCACCGATGCGCGCGGCTTCACCGCCACGCAGCTGGAAATCGCGCTGACCCCGGCGCTGTCGGTGCTGAGCCAGGCGGGCGGTTCGTCGGCGGTCGACGTGTCGGTGCAGTACCGGAAGGATTACTGATGCGCCGGTCCGCAGCCCTTCCGGTCGCGCTCTTCTGCCTGATGGCGGGCGCCTGCCAGAGCGAGCCGAGCTTCGACGAACGCTTCGAAAAAGCCGACGCCGAGGCGAAGCAATTGCAGCAGGAGATCGACCGCGAACTGGCCGTCGCGCAGCCCACCAAGGGCGAAGGCCCGAAGGCGGAGCGGGCCCGATGAGCGCGTCGGGCAGGAACCAAACGGGCGCGTCGCCTTTCCGGATGCAGGACGCGCAAAAAGGGAGGCTCCGATCGCTGAGGCTGGAATCGTGAACGGATGGGCGCCCTATTGCGGCATCGCGCCTTTGCCCGATGACTGGCTGATGCGGTGGAATTTCGACCCGTGGCTGCTGGCGGTGCTGGCGCTTACGCTCGCGTTTTCGGGCCGGATACCCACCGGATCACGCCCTGCGATACGCTATGCGGCGGCGGTCTTTGCGTTTCTGTTCATTAGCCCGTTCTGCGCCTTGTCCTCGGCGCTGTTCATGGCGCGGGTCGTGCATCACGTGCTTCTGGCGACCGTGCTTGCGCCCTTGCTGGCGGCTGCAATCCCCCGTCTGGGGCAGCGCATCCCCCTCACGCTGACCGTCTGGACCGCGCTTCAGGCACTGGTGTTCTGGGCATGGCACGCGCCGCCCTTTTACGAGGCCGCGCTGTCGAGCGACGCCGTGTTCTGGCTGATGCAGTTCAGCGTCACGCTTTCCGCCGCCATCTGGTGGGCAAAGCTGAAGCAGGCGCCGACCGCCGCGGCTGTCGCGGCCCTGCTGGGCGCGATGGTGCTGATGGGCATATTAGGCGCGCTGATCACCTTTGCGGGCCGCCCGCTTTACGCGCCGCACTGGCTGACGACGCAGCCATGGGGCCTGACGCCGCTGCAGGACCAGCAGATCGCCGGGATCATCATGTGGGCGCCCGCTTCGGCGATCTATCTTTTGACGGCGATGGTGCTGCTCTATCGCTGGATGGGCCGTGACGAGGCCATGGCGGCGCGTCCATGATCGAGCCGCTGCGGAACTGGGCGGACCGCTATCGTTCGCGCGGGAAATACACCCCCGTCGGGGTCGCGTTCCACTGGATCATGGCCGCGATGATCATCACGCAATTGCTGTCCGGCTGGTACATGCAGCGCCTGACCGTCGGCGCGGACAAGCTGTCCGCCTATGCGTTTCACAGCCAGCTGGGTCTTGCCGTACTGCTGCTGGGCGGAGGCCGGCTGGTCTGGCGGCTGATGGTGCCGGGTCCGATCAACGATGCCGACGCGCCCGGTGCGGCATCGACCATAGCGCATATGATCCACGCGGTGTTCTATGCGCTGTTCGTGGTGCTGCCCCTGTCGGGCTGGGCGCTGTGGTCGGCGGTCCAGCCGTCGCAGCAGCTCTATCTGCTTGGTTTCATTCCGATCCCCAACATGCCTTTTCAGGACTTCTCACCCGAAATGGCGGAATGGGCGATGGGTATCGCGATGAATATCCATGTCGCCTGCGTCGTCGTGATGACGCTACTCGTTCCGGCCCATGCGCTGGCGGCGATCAAGCATCATTTCTGGGATCGGGACGACGTTCTGGAAGGCATGCTGCCGGAAGTGCCGGATACGCATTCGCATCCCGGAGGGCCGCGCTATAGCCCGCCAGCGCCTGCAATTCCCCGTCCGCCAAAAGCCGGCTGATATCCAGCATTCCGCTTTGAGGATTTCCGTATCGCTCTCCGTTTCGCCAGTGCCGCAATTGCAATTCCAGATAGGGCGCGGGCTGCCCCGCGAGCGGCGGGTTCGCCATGTCGCCCTGTCCGTTTGCACCATGGCACGACGCGCATGACGGAATGCCGCGATCCGCATCGCCCTGATGATAGAGGCGCGCGATCCGCGGATCGCAGGCCGCGTCCGAGATCGGACCGGCGCCGGGGACATCGCGGGGCACCGGTAGCGACTGGTAATATTCGCCGAGGCGCAGGCGCTGGGGCCGGTCGACGTGATCCGCGATCCAGACCATCTTGGGATGGCGGCGCAGGCCGGTCGAGAAATAATCCATCTGCCGCACGATATAGCCGCTGTTCAGCCCGGCAAGCCGCGGCGCGTCTCCGCCGTTCCCCTCGCCCTGCAGGCCGTGACAGTTGATGCACGCCCCCTCGGCCCCCGCATCGCCGCCGCTGAGCGCCAGCAGCTTGCCGGTCTGCTCGAAACGATCGGTTCGCGGTTCGCTCTCCGAACACGCCGCAAGGGCGAAGGCCGCGGTCACGGCGATGAAGCTGCGTTTCAAATGGGGCATGTTTGACGGGAACATTCGCCAGCATAGGCTGGTTCCCCATGGAATGAAGGGGGAATACCGTCAGAAAGCGGCGAAAGCTGCCCGCACCGCCGTGCTCTTGCTTGGCGTGGCGGTTCTTTGCGCGTGCAAGCAGCCGCCCGACGAGCGGGTCACGACCCAGGCTTCGGCGGAAGAGCGGGGTCTGGCGGCGATCAGGCAGGCCGGATGCGGCGCCTGTCACGAGATAGCCGGGATCGACTGGCCGCGCGGACGCGCCGGTCCTTCGCTGATGGGGTTCGACGACAGGACGCCCATCGCCGGGGTTCTGCCCAATACGCCGGCCAATCTGGCCGCCTTTATCCGCAATGCCCCCGCCGCCGTCCCCGGATCGACCATGCCCCCCATGCCCGTGACAGAACGCGAGGCACGCGATATCGCGGCCTATCTCTATTCGCGCCCTGATAATTAAAGCCGATGATCGAGGACACAGATGTTTGAAGCGTTATGGGGCTGGCCCCCTCCCGTCCTCGACCCGGCAGGACCCTATGCCAGCAGCGTCACCACGCTGACATGGGCGCTGGTGGCGATGTCGGTGGTGGTCACCTGCATCGTGATCGCGGCCCTGTGGATCGCGGTGAAAGGCCCGGCCGGGCTGAAGTCCAGGCTGGGCGGCGAACGGGCGATCTGGATCGGCGGCATCGCCTTTCCGGGCGTGGTGCTGACGGTGCTGCTGGTATGGGGCCTGACGCTGACCGCATCGCTGTCGCGCGACATCACCGGACAGGAAATGCGCGTGCGAATTACGGGCGAGATGTGGTGGTTCCGGGTGCAGTATCTGGACGAGGCGGGCAATGTGGTGCTGGAAGATGCGAACGAGCTGCATCTGCCGGTCGGCGTGCCCGTCGTGCTGGAGCTGCGCAGCGCGGATGTGATCCACAGCTTTTGGGTGCCGCATCTGTCGGGCAAGAAGGACATGGTCCCCGGCCGCACCAATCTGCTGCGCATACAGGCCGACCGGGCGGGCCAGTTCGGCGGCATCTGCGCCGAATTTTGCGGCGGGCCGCATGCGTTGATGGGGTTCGCCACGGTGGCCACGCCGCCGCGCGAATGGCGGCAATGGATGAACGCGCGGCAGATCGCGGCGGCGGGACCCGCACGCGGTGCGGCAAACGATCCGGGCAGGCAACTGTTCATGGAAAGCGGCTGCGGCGCGTGCCACCGGGTCGCCGGGACGCCCGCGAACGGCCTTGCCGGGCCGGACCTGACGCATGTCGGCAGCCGCATCACGCTGGGCGCGGGCATATTGCCCAATAATCGCGGCACTCTGATGGGCTGGATCGGCGATGCGCAATCGATCAAGCCCGGCAACCGCATGCCCGGATATGCCATGCTGTCCCCGGCCGAGCTTCAGCAGATCGCCGTCTGGCTGGAGCAGCAGAAATGAAATCGGAAACGGGGTTCGACCACGATCTATACCGCCTGTTTCCGACCCACCGCCCCCGCCCCGAAGGCGAGGTCGAAGAACTGGAGCGGATCTGGGAAAACCCCAAGGGCTGGGGCCTGCTGACGGTCGTCAACAACAACTACATCGGCTTTTTCTACGTCGCGACCGCGTTCCTGTTCTTCCTGCTGGCGGGCATTCTGGCGCTGGGCATGCGCGTGCAGCTGGCGGCCCCGCTGCTGGAGGTGCTGCCGCAGGATACCTACAACCAGTTCTTCACCATGCATGGCACGGTGATGATGTTCCTGTTTGCCGTGCCGATGGTGGAGGCGCTGGGCGTGATGCTGCTGCCGCAGATGCTGGCGGCACGTGACCTGCCCTTCCCGCGCCTGTCTGCCTTTGCGTTCTGGGCCTATTTCGTCGGCGGGCTGTCGTTCTTCGCCTCGCTGTTCGTGGGTCTGGCGCCAGAGGGCGGCTGGTTCATGTACCCGCCCCTCACCTCCATCGCCTTCAGCCCCGAGATCAATGCAGATTTCTGGCTGCTGGGCATCGGCTTCATCGAGATTTCGGCGATTGCCGGGGCGATCGAGATCATCGTGGGCGTGCTGCGCACCCGCGCGCCGGGCATGACGCTGGACCGCATGCCGATGTTCGCATGGGCCATGCTGGTGTTCGCGGTGATGATCATCGTGGCGTTCCCCAGCGTGATCCTGTGCACACTGCTGCTGGAGATGGAGCGCGCGTTCAACTGGCCGTTCTTCGATCCCACGCGCGGCGGCGATCCGCTGTTGTGGCAGCACCTGTTCTGGTTCTTCGGCCACCCTGAGGTCTATATCATCTTCCTGCCCGCGGCGGGATTGATGAGCATGATGGTCTCGACCGTCGCGCGCACGCCGCTGGTGGGTTACCGGCTCAACGTGCTGGCGCTGGTGGCGACCGGTTTCATCAGCTTTGGCGTGTGGGCGCATCACATGTTCGCGACCGGCATGCCGCGCGTCTCCACCGGCTATTTCAGCGCGGCCAGCATGGCGGTGTCGCTGCCCGCCGGGATACAGGTGTTCTGTTGGATCGCGACGCTGGCCGCGGGCAAGATCCGCTGGTCGACCCCGGCACTGTTCATCGTGGGCAGCATCGTGGTGTTCACCATGGGCGGGCTGACCGGCGTGATGGTCGGCATGGTCCCGTTCGACTGGCAGGGGCACGACAGCTATTTCATTGTCGCCCATCTGCATTACGTGCTGATCGGCGGGATGGTGTTCCCGATGTTCGCCGCGTTCTATTACTGGAACGGCATGACGTCGAAGAACGCGCTGTCGGAACGGCTGGGGCGCTGGATCTTCTGGCTGATGTTCACCGGGCTGCACATCACCTTCCTGCCGATGCACCTGACTGGATTCATGGGCATGCCGCGGCGGGTCTATACCTATCTGCCGGGTCGCGGTTTCGATGTGCTGAACCTGATATCGACCGTGGGCGCGTTTGTATTGGCGACGGGCGTGCTGCTGTTCCTGGTGGATCTTGCGCGCCGCTTCCGCTTCACCACGGACGAGGACGCGGGCAATGTTTATGGCGGGGGCACGCTGGAATGGCTGCCCACCGGCATGTATTCGACCCGCTCCATCCCGCTGGTGCGCACGCGCGAGCCGCTGTGGGACGATCCCGACATTTGCGACGACGTGGCGGAGGGACGCTATTTCCTGCCGAACAGCGCGACCGGCCTGCGCGAGACGATCATCACCAGCCCGATCAATGCGGAGCCGCAATATCTGCAACTGATGCCCGGCCCGTCGGCCTGGCCGCTGGCGGCGGCATTCTTCACCGCGTCGTTTTTCCTCTCGCTGACGGTGCAGGGCTATCTGTTCGCGGCGGCCAGCGGGGTAATCGCGGTGGCCTGCACGCTGCGATGGCTGTGGGAGACGGATCGCCCGGTCGCTCAGACGACTGCCGACATCGGCGCCGGGATCACCGTTCCCATTGCGATCACCGGCCCGTCGAGCCACGGCTGGTGGGCACTCAACACGCTGATGGTGGTGATGGGCATGATCGCGATCATGGCGGTGTTCGGCTATCTCTATCTGTTTGGCATACACCCCGAGGTCTGGATCGACCCGCCGCCCGTGCCGCAGACAGCCGGGATCGTCGCCCTGCTGGCGCTGGCGCTGGTGGCAAGCTGGGGGTCACGCCGATGGCTTGCTGCGCGGCAGGCAGGAACCTTTGCTGGACAAGGGCCATGGATCATGTCCGCGCTGGCCGCCATTCTCACGGCGGGCGCGCTCTATTGGGATATAACGGGATGGCAGCAGGCGGGCCTCGACCCGGTGCTGACCGGTCACGGAGCCATCGTCGCGGGTCTGCTTTCGCTGCAAGGGTGCACCGTGGCGATCGGACTGCTGATGGCGGCCTATCTCGGCTATCGCAGTGGCCGGGGTCTGGTGCTGGCGCCTGCCAGCGTGACGCTGGACATCGTGGCGCGCTTCATTGCCTATGTCGCGGTGCAGGGAATGGGGTTCGCCATTCTGACGCGGCTGTTTCCGGGGAGCTAGGCGATGGCAGGCGATTTTCACACACGGCAGGACTGGATCACGCTGGCGCTGGCCTTCAGCGTGTGGTTCGCCCATTTCATGATCGTGTGGTCCATCAGCATCGCGTTTCCGGGCATGGCGGCAGGGCGGTGGCTGGCGTTGCCGGTCACGCTGGCGGCGTTCGGGGGCCTGTGGTGGCTGTGGCGGCGGCGACAGGACAAGACGCTAGCCTCGGTATCGAGCCTGTCCGTCCTGATTGCGGCGGGTGCCATCGCCTTCAGCACGCTGTCGCCCCTGATCGGATAAGGGCGGCAAGAAAAAGGGGGCCCGCAAGGACCCCCTTCTTCCAAGTTCGGTACATGGATCAGAGCGTGTCGTTACGCTCCTGCGAGCGAAGATTATCATCGCTACGCTCCTGCACGCGCAGATTGTTCTGCACATGGCCGACACCCGATACATCGTCGGCGCAATCCTCGGCGCGGCGCTTGGCGCGCTTCATCGGGACGGTGCCGCTGAGGGTCACCTCGCCGTCCTGAACGCTGACCGTAATTTCACGCGCATCAAGATAGCGGTCCTCGGTCAGGCGGTCGCACACATCCTCAAGGATACGCTCGTCGGAACGCTGATAGCCCTGCGGTCCATTGCCGCGGTGGTCCATCTCGCGGCGCCTTGCCGCGTCGTCGTCGCCGAACCAGCTGGCAATCTCGTCACCGGCGCGTTCGAAGAAGCCCCGGTCGTGGCTGCCGCGATAATCGTCGCGGTCGTAACCGTGGCGACCGCTGTCATAGTCGTAGGGCGACGGGTAGGCACCGCCGCGACCCGGGCCGCCGGTTCCAGCGGCATAGCCGTAATAGGGTGCCCGCGCGCTATCGGCGAAATCCCGTCCGCCATAGCTTTCGGACGTAAACCGGCCATAGCCGCGATCCTGCTCCGGACCGTAATTGTTCGAGCCATAGCTGCGGCGCATGCCGGAGCTGCGCTTGCCCTGATAATCGTCCTGGATACGGACCCGGTCGCGGTCGGCCATATCGAATTCGCGCGATCCGCCTCCGTTCCCGCTGCGGTTATAGCTGCGCTCGCGGTTGCCGCCGCGCCAGCGGACGCGGTCGTCCTGATCCTGCGAGAAGTTGCCGCCCCTGTAGGAACGGTCGTCCCATTGCTCGTGCTGCGACATGCGATGGTCGTCGTCATATTGCTGGCTGCGATAGTCGTTGCGGTCGTCCATGATTCTCTCCGGAATGTTCGGTTGTTGCAATCGGCGGGGTGTTCAAATCCCTGCCTTGGCCCGTTTTTCGGACCCTGTGCTTATGAAACGCGCGAAGCGTCTCACCTGTCCCCACTCCGGCGCGGCTCAAAAACAGCCTGGCGCAAACCAGCACATTCACTGGCATTGCGCCGCCTCAGGTCATGTCGCGCGGCCTGACCAATCGGTCGAAAACTTCCGCGTCCACCAGTTCCAGTTCCAGCGCGGATTCGCGCAGGCTCTGCCCGGTTCCATGCGCATGCTTGGCGATCTTGGCGGCATTGTCATAGCCGACCTCGGGCGCGAGGGCGGTGACCAGCATCAGCGACCTGTCGACCAGATTGGCGATGCGTTCGCGCTCGGGCTGAAGGCCATCGACGCAGCGCTCGGCAAAGCTGTCCATGCCGGTGGCCAGCAGATCGATCGAACGCAGCACCCCTGCCCCGATCAGCGGCTTGAACACGTTGAGTTCGAACGCGCCCTGCAGCCCGCCCACCGTGACGGCCTGGTGGTTTCCGATGACCTGCGCTCCGACCATCGTCAGCATCTCGCACTGCGTCGGATTGACCTTGCCCGGCATGATCGAACTGCCCGGCTCGTTCGCGGGCAGTGACAATTCGCCCAGACCCGACCGGGGCCCGGACCCAAGCCACCTTATGTCGTTCGCGATCTTGGTCAGCGATACGGCCAGCGTCGACAGCGTGCCCGACATCTGCACCAGCGGGTCGTTGGAGGCGAGCGCCTCGAAACTGTTCTCGGCAGGCCGGAACACGCATTCGGCGATCCGCGAGATTTCGTCCGCCATGTCCTGCGCGAAACCGTCAGGGGCGTTGAGGCCGGTGCCCACCGCCGTTCCGCCTTGCGCAAGCTGGCGCAGATCGCCCATCGCCTGCTGGATACGGCTGTGCCCAGCACGCAATTGCTGAACATAGGCGGAGAATTCCTGCCCCAGCGTCAGGGGCGTCGCATCCTGCAGATGGGTGCGCCCGATCTTGACGATGTCGCTCCACTCCTGCGCCTTTGCCTCCAGCGCGTCGGCCAACCGGCCCAGCGCAGGGACAAGGCGGCTGCGCAGTTCTAGCACGGCGGCGACATGCAGCGCCGTGGGAAAGCTGTCGTTCGAGGACTGGCCCTTGTTGACGTGATCGTTGGGGTGGACGGGCGACTTGCCGCCTCGCGTGCCGGTCATGATCTCGTTTGCGCGGCCCGCGATCACCTCGTTGACGTTCATATTGGTCTGCGTGCCGCTTCCGGTCTGCCAGATGACCAGCGGAAACTGATCGTCATGCCGGCCCGCGATGATTTCCTGCGCGGCCTGTTCGATGGCATCGGCGATATCGTCAGGCAGGCCGTGGCGGCGGTTGATCCGGGCGGCGGCCAGTTTCACCATGGCGAGCGCATGGACGATCGGCAGCGGCATCTGTTCGCGCTGGCCGAAAGGGAAATTGGCGATGCTTCGCTGGGTCTGCGCCCCCCAATAGGCGTCTGCGGGCACGTCGATGGCCCCGATGCTGTCGGTTTCCTGCCGCATGGTCGCTTGGGTCAACAGGCATTCTCCTCGAAATATAAATCGTCGGTCACTTCCATCAGCAACAGCGGCATTTCGCCCGCATCGCTGATCGCCTCGACAAAGGCCCTGCGGGTTTCGGGTTCGTCATAGACCATCTTGTTATCGAAGGCGGCCTGCCAGGTGTCCTTGTCGGGCCATTCGGCGATGCCGACAAAGCGTGTGCGGCCGTTCCTGTCCTCGCGGTGCAATCGCGATCCCAGGCTGCCGTAACGCTGCCGGATCAACTCGGTCCCGCGGCGCCAAGCCTTGCGAAACTGCTCTTCCTTGCCGGGATGAACTTCCCACCAATAGGCTGCAACGAACATCATCGCTCTCCGCTGTGTTGTTTTTATGACCGCCCGGTTTTGCAACGCATGAAGGCACAGGTCGGTCCCGGGGTCGCGTGTGCGCCGCGTGCCCGGGAAAGCGAAATGATGGAACGCATGGGCGCGCCAAACGTCGGTTGGATAAGCACTACAGACCAGGAGGATGACAATGGCCGATAACCCAGCCGAAACGAACGACGACGGACTTCGCGAAGACCAGAAGCCGGCAAACCAGACCGGAATGCAGAACGGCAACGTCAAGCAGCGCAGCGGGCATACGCCTAAGAACACCGATCTTGCGCGCGGAAGCGAACCGGAAACCCGCGGGTCGAGCCAGCAGAGAGGCTGATCCCTCAAGGATACAAGTGGCGGGACCGCGGCGCGAGGCGTCTAGCGGTCCCGCCTTTGCATCGAACTCGGACGCCGCAGGCAATGACCATTTCCAACCGATCCGGAGGCATCCCCCCGTTGCGACAATCGTCGACCCCCGATCACAGCGAGAACACCCGTGACGAACGGCCTGCGCGTTGACGGGCGATACCCTCAGCCTTTTCGACGTGCTACTGCTGGCGCTGTTGCCGACGCTGGGCACGGTACTGGGCGTGTTGCTGGCGGAATGGCGCAAACCGCCCGAATGGCTCACGGGCGGCGCCTTGCACATGGCCGCGGGTCTTGCGACGGCGGTTGCCGCCATGGAACTGCTGCCCCGCGCGCAGGACCGGACCGACACATGGGTGCTTGCGCTCGCGGTCCTGTTGGGCGCGGGCGTGTCGGTCATGTTCTACCGCCTGTCCAACCGGATACAGGGGAAAAAGGGCGGCACGCTGATCTGGGGCGCCTATACCGCGATCGCAATCGATCTGTTCAGCGACGGGTTGATGACCGGCGGCGGCGGCGCGGTAGAGGGCAATCTGGGCGCATTGCTGGCCGCGTCGCAGATCGTCGGCAATCTGCCTGGCGGTTTCGCCATCACGGCGGGGTTCCGCCATGCAGGATTCAGCCGCAAGACAAGGCTGAAGGCAGCGCTTTCCTATCCGCTGGCACCGCTGGTCGGGGCGGTCGCCGGTTTCCTCGCCCTAAATGGTGCGAGCGCGGGCCTGACCGGCTTCGTCCTCGCCATTTTCGCCGGGCTGCTGATTACGGCCACGATAGAGGATCTGGTGCCCGAGGCGGACCAGCCCGGCGCGCCGCGCAAGATTTCGAGCCCGTCCTTTGCCGCCGGTTTCGTCCTGCTGCTCTTGATGTCGGCCTATTTCAACTGATCTGACAGCAACGGAGCCCAAGCCTTGGCAACAGCAGCACAAAATGGCGACATTCACAGCGCTTCCGACATACTGGACCGCCTGCGCGACGTGGCGAATGACGAAGAACAGGTTCCTATCGGCGACGTGGTCGAGGCCATGGGCGCGCGCAGTTTCGGCCCGTTCATCATGCTGCCCGCGCTGATCGAGATTTCGCCTTTGGGCGCGGTTCCGGGCGTGCCGACATTCCTCGCGCTGGTGATAGCCATCACCGCCGCGCAATTGCTGTTTGGCCGCGATCATCTGTGGCTGCCGGGCTTTGTCCGCAACCGGTCGGCCAAGAGCGAGAAGGTGCTGAAGGCGGTGGACCGCCTGCGCCCAATCGCCGAATGGATGGATCGCTGGTTCCATGGCCGGATGAAGCGGTTCGCCAGCGGCCCCTTCCCGCGCATCGCCGCCGCCTGCGTGATCGCCCTCGCCATGACGGTGCCGCCGCTGGAATTCATACCGTTCGCCAGCACCGCGCCGATGGCGGCCATAGCGGCGTTCGGTCTGGCACTGATCGTACGCGACGGGCTGCTGATGCTGATTGCGGGCGTCCTGACCGTGGCCGCGCTGGGCACCGGGATCGCGCTTGCAGGCGGCGGCGGTTAGGCGCTGGCCAATGCGGGGCTGGCCGATGCCGCATTGAACGTCTCGACCGGCGTGATGAACGCCCGAACCGGCCAAGGCCTGTTTGCGCCGAACTCGATCCGCGCCGCTTCATTGGTGTCATGAAGGAGATTCATCATGAACGACACCGTTGAAATGATTCACGAGGACAATCTGCCGGGCCACGAATCCGCTCTGGATCGCAAGCCGCAGTGGCAGCCGCGCTATCCCGGTTCGGGCCGGCTGGATGGAAAGGTCGCCATCGTGACCGGCGCCGACAGCGGCATCGGCCGCGCGGTCGCGGCGCTCTATGCGCGCGAGGGAGCGAAGGTCGCCATCGTCTATCTGCTTGAGGATGACGACGCCGAAAAGACCCGCTCCATCGTCGAGGACGAAGGCAGCGAAGCGATCTGCATCAAGGCCGATATCGGATCGACCAAGATGTGCGAGCGCATTGTGAAGGACGTCATCGACCGCTTTGGCCGGATCGACATATTGGTGAACAATGCCGGAGAGCAGCATCCCGACGACGACATCACCGACATTACCGAGGAACAGCTGCGCCGCACGTTCCAGACGAATATCTTCGGCATGTTCTTTCTGATCCAGGCGGTGCGGCCGCATCTGAAAGAAGGGTCGGCCATCGTCAATTGCACCAGCGTCACCATGTACAAGGGCAGCTCGTCGCTGCTCGACTACAGCTCAACCAAGGGCGCGATCACGGCCTTTACCCGCTCGCTGAGCGAAAACCTTGTCTCCGATGGCATTCGCGTCAACGCGGTGGCGCCCGGGCCGATCTGGACCCCGCTCAACCCCTGCGGCGGCGCGGACAAGGAAAAGCTGGAGCATTTCGGCGAAAGCACACCGATGGGACGACCGGGCGAGCCGAACGAGGTGGCGCCGGCCTTCCTGTTCCTGGCCTGCGAGGATTCAAGCTATATGAGCGGGCAGGTCCTGCATCCCAATGGCGGAATCATCGTCAACGGCTGACCTAGGCGATCAAACATCCCGCTTAAATATTCGGCAGGGCCTGGTCGGCGAAACCCCATCCCGCCAGCGCCTTGCCGGTCGATCGTTCCACCAGCGTATCCGCATCGTCGATAGACCATGGATGCGCGTTTCCAAGATCGTCCAGTTCGTCCCAGCCGATCGGCGCCGCCACCGGCGCGTTCGCGCGGGCCCGTGCCGAAAAAGGCAGCACCGCAGTACTGCCGCGCTGATTGCGCAGCCAGTCGATAAAGATGCGCCCCTTTCGCTTCGCCTTGCTCATCGTCGCGGTAAAGCGGTCGGGTTCCGCCGTGCTCAGCGCCTCGGCAAAGCGGCGCGAAAAATCCTTGTGCGCCGCCCAGTCATGACCCGTATTCAGCGGGACGATGACATGGATGCCCTTCCCTCCCGATACCATCGCAAAGCTTACCAGCCCGATATCGGCCAATCGCGCCCTGATGTCGCTCGCGGCCGATTTCACGTCTCCGAAATCCAGCCCCTCGTCGGGATCTAGGTCGAAGATCATGCGGTCGGGAGCCTCGACATCGGTGCTGCGGCTGCCCCAGCCGTGAAACTCGATCGTGCCCATCTGGACGCATTGCAGGATGCCGCGCGCATCCTCGACATAGAGGTAATCCTCGGTGCCGCCGTCTTTTTCGGCAATGGGGACGCGGCGGACCCCGTCGCCGAAACCGCCGGAATCGTGCTTCTGGAAAAAGCATTTCTTGGCGCGGCCCTGCGGGCACCGGACAAGGCTGATCGGACGCTGCGCCGCGAAGGGCAGCATGATGCCCGCGACCTTGGCGTAGTAATCCGCAAGCTCGCCCTTGGTCTGGCCGGAGTCTGGGAAGACGACGCGGTCCCTGCTCGAAATTTCGACCACTGCTTCGGGTGAAGGCGCACCGGCGGGTTTTTCGGGCGAGACATCCTGTGCGTCCTTGTCCGATCGCAGGCCCAGAAAGCTGCCGTGGCGCACGTTCCCGTCGGCGGTGAATTCGGCAAAGGCGATCTCGGCGACGAGGTTCGGGGTGAGCCAGGTTACGCCGCGCGAGGATGCGCGGTCCACTTCGGCGGGCGGCGTCTTGCGCTCCAGCCGCTTCATCTTCGACGCGAGCATGTCCAGATCATCGGCGGAAAAGCCGGTGCCGACATTGCCCTTGTAGACCAGCTTGTCCCCTTCGTGCTGCGCCAGCAGCAGCGAGGCGAAGGGCCGCCCCTTGGCAGAACTTTTCTTCCAGCCGATCACGACGAATTCCTGCCGCCGCGTGCATTTGACTTTCACCCAGCCCTTGCTGCGGGAATGGCGGTATTTCGCGTCGATCTTCTTGGAAATGATCCCTTCCTGCCCGGCATCGCACATCGCGCGGTACAGCTTCTCCCCTGCCCCGATGACGTGGTCGGCCACGTGCACCGGTGCCTTCGCATCGGCAAGCAGCGCCTCCAGCCGCTCCTTGCGTTCGATATTGGTGAGCGGGGCAAGATCCTGACCGTTCAGCTCAAGCAGGTCGAAGGCATGGAATTGCAGCGCGTCGCCTTCGCCCTGTTCGCCGTGCCCGCGTTTCAGAACCTGTTGCAGGGTGGAAAAATCCGGATTGCCCTTCGCGTCGGTCGCAACGATCTCGCCGTCGATCAGGCAGGGCGGCAGGTCCATGTCCGCGATGGCGCGGACCAGCGGCACGAACTTGTCGGTCCAGTCCTTGCCGCTGCGGGTATAGACGTGCACTTCGTCTCCCTTGGCGGCGATCATCGCGCGATAGCCGTCGAACTTGATCTCGTGCATCCAGCCATTGCCCGCCGGCACGTCGTCGACCAGAGTCGCCAGTTGCGGTTTGCGAAATCCGGGCAGTTTCGCCGTGGACTTGGGTGCGGATTTTGACTTCTTGGCATTATGCTCGGACGCTTTTTCCATCTGCGCCTTGAAGGCCTTGCCGCTCTTGCCCTCCAGTTCGAATTTGCCGTCCTTGTCCGCCGCGATCTCGGCCATCGGGCGGCCTGTCAGGACGCTGGTCAGTTCGCGATTCACCAGCGCATCGCCATCCTCGACATATTCGTCATCGATCTTGCGCAGCAGCCAGTTTTCCCGCTTTTCTCCCGGCTTTTTCTTCAGCCTTATCAACAGCCATTCGCCCTTCATCCGCTCTCCATCCAGCGTGAAGTGAAGATGGCCCTTGTCGATGTCCCTGGCACTCTTGCCTTCGATCGGTGCCCATGTGCCGCGGTCCCACAGCATGACCGTGCCGCCGCCATATTCGCCCTTGGGGATGGTGCCCTCGAACGTGCCATAGGACATCGGGTGATCCTCGGTGCGCACCGCCAGCCGCTTGATGTCGGGATCGGGCGACGGCCCCTTGGTCACCGCCCAGCTCTTGTACACGCCGTCGATCTCCAGCCGCAGGTCCCAGTGCAGCCGGGTCGCGTCGTGTTTCTGGACGACGAATTTGGCCTTGTCGCCGGATTTCGCCGCCTCGCCCTTGGGTTCGGGCGTTTTCTCGAAATCGCGCTTGGCGTTGTATTCGGCCAGAGGATCGGTGCGTTTAGCCATCGGCGTCTTTCTCCAGCCTGCGGTCTTCGCGCCCAAAATGGCTTTCGACGACTCTCAGCAGGGTCACCATCGCAAGGCTTATCACGGTCAGAAACGCGACCAGCGGCCATTGCCCCGCCCCGCAGGCGATGCCGACCACCGTGGTCAGCCACAGATGCGCCGCCGTCGTCAGATTGTGGAGCCGACCGCGGCTGAACACGATCAGGCCCGCGCCGATGATACCGATGAACGCCGCCGCCGCCTCGAACAGGCGCAGCGGGTCCATGCGCGGGCTGTCGAGCTGATGATATATGCCCATGACCGATACGACCGTCGCGGCGGCCGAGACGCAGATCAGCCCGTGGGTGCGCATCCCGGCGGCATGCCCGCGCCATTCGCGGTCCAGCCCCAGCAGCAGGCCCAGCACCGATGCGGCCCCGATACGCAGCACCAGGTCGAGGCCGGGCCATTGCAGCGGTATCGCGTCGTTGAGTTCCATGGCGTCAGGCCGACTTCTTGCGCCCGCCGGTCGACTTGCCCTTGGACGCGGATTTCTTGGGTGCCTCGTCGTCGACCGATTTCTTCAGCGCGGCCATCAGGTCGATCACATTGGACCCGCTCTTGCCCGCGGGTTCCTCGACATCCTCGATGATCTTGGCGCCGCCCTTGGCTTTCGCCTTCTTGTCGATCAGCTTGCGCAGCGCCTCGACATAGCGGTTCTCGAACTCAGAGGCGTCGAAGGGCGCGGTCTTCTTCTCGATCAGGCTGGTCGCAAGGTCGAGCAGTTCCTTGTCAGGCTCGTCCGCCTCGATATCGGCAAAGAACGACTGGCCGTTGCGCACCTCGTCCGCATAGCGCAGCGTTTCCATCAGCAAGCCCTTGCCGCAGGGCTTGATCGCGACCAGCTTTTCCTGTCCGCGCATCGACAGCTGGCCCAGCCCGACCTTGCCTGCCTGCCGCAAGGCGTCACGCAGGACGACGAAGGCTTCCTCAGCCAGATCGTCGGCGGGGGCGACGTAATAGGGCTTTTCGAAATAGAGCGGATCGATCTCGTGCGCATCGACGAACTGGACCAGCTCCAGCGTGCGCTTGCTCTCGATCTTGACCGCCTCGATCTCCTCGTCGTCAAGCAGGACGTAATTGCCCTTCGACACCTCGTATCCCTTGACGATCTCGTCCCGGTCGATGGGGCCGATGCCGGGCACCACCTTTTCATAGCTGATGCGCTTGCCGCTGGGTTCGTGTATCTGGTTGAAGCTGATCTTCGCGCCGGTCTTGGTCGCCGTGTAGATTTCCACCGGAATGCTCACCAATGCGAGCCGGATCTGCCCCTGCCAATATGCCCTTGCCGCCATCGCTTGATCCCCTTTCACATGGTAAATCGCCGGGTGCGCCCAAGGGTTCCTCAGGCGTGCCGCAGCAGGCCCGGGGGATGCGCGCAATCGGCCATCGACGGGCGCGGGCCAGTTGGTTAAGGGCACTGGCATGACGACGCAGCTTACGATCCGCCGCCCCGACGACTGGCACGTACACCTCCGCGATGGCGCGATGCTGAAGGCGGTCGCCGTGCATACCGCCAGGCAGTTCGGCCGCGCGATCATCATGCCGAACCTGACGCCCCCGGTAACGACGGTCACGGCGGCAGAGGCCTATCGCGCGCGCATTCTTGACGCGGTGCCGTCGGAACTGGACTTCACGCCGCTGATGACCTGCTATCTGACCGACGATGCCGATCCGGCGGAGATCGCGCGCGGGTTCGAAGAGGGCGTGTTCACCGCGTGCAAGCTGTACCCCGCCAATGCGACGACCAATTCCGCGCATGGCGTGACCGATATCCGGGGGCTCACCCCGGTTCTGGAAACCTTGCAGCGCATCGGCATGCCGCTGCTGATCCACGGCGAGGTCACCGACAGCGATGTCGACATCTTCGATCGCGAGGCGGTGTTCATCGAACGCACGCTAACGCCGCTGGTGCGAGACTATCCCGCGCTTAAAATCGTGCTGGAGCATATCACCACGTCAGACGCGGTGGATTTCGTCGAGGCCAGCGGCCCGCAGGTCGCCGCGACGATCACGCCGCAGCACATGATCATCAATCGCAACCACATCCTTGTCGGCGGCATACGCCCGCACAACTATTGCCTGCCCATCGCCAAGCGCGAGCAGCACCGGCTGGCGGTGCGCAAAGCGGGCGTGTCGAGATCGCCCAAGTTCTTCCTGGGCACCGACAGCGCCCCGCATGAAATCGGCCGCAAGGAAAGCGTCTGCGGATGTGCGGGTATCTTCAACGCGCCTTTTGCGATGGAAAGCTATGCGCAGGTGTTCGAAGAGGAAGACGCGCTGGACAGGCTGGAGGCGTTCGCATCGCTCAACGGGCCTGCGTTCTACGGCCTGCCGGTGAATCAGGGGACCGTGACGCTGGAAAAGCGCGCGGTCGCGGTTCCGGAGACGCTGGGTGAAGGCGAAACGCGCGTCGTGCCGTTCCACGCGGGCGAGCAATTGCGCTGGAGCATCGCGGGCTGACCGGCACGGCAGCGCAAAACGGACGAAATCCGCGGAATTCCGCGAAAATCCCGGCATAAATCTCGAAACCATCTCGCCGCCGACCCGTTGCAAGGGGGGAGGTAGCGAAATGCCAAGACTGATCGTCGTTTCAAATCGCGTCGCGGACATTCACTCGACCGGCTCCGCCAGTTCGGGCGGGCTTGCCATGGCGATGGCGGGCGCGCTGAAAGAGGAAGGCGGCGTCTGGCTGGGCTGGAGCGGCAATGCCACCGACAATGGCGACGGCGAGCCGGAATTCTCGACCCGCGACAATGTCACCCTCGCCCGGATCGACCTGTCGCGCCAGCATGTCGAGGAATATTACAACGGTTATGCCAATCGCACCTTGTGGCCGCTGTTCCATCACCGCACCGACCTGACAGCCTACGAACAGTCGTTTCGCGATTCCTATCTCGACGTCAATCGTACCTTTGCGCGGGCTATCCGCTCGTTCGTAAAGCCCGACGATGTCATCTGGGTGCAGGATTATCACCTGATCCCGCTGGGCCGCGAATTGCGCGCGCTGGGCGTGGACAACCGCATCGGGTTCTTCCTGCATATCCCCTGGCCCGCGCGCGAGCTTTTCGTCACCCTGCCGCAGCATGCCGACCTTGTCTGGTCGCTGTTCGGCTATGACCTCGTCGGCTTTCAGACCGACAAGGATCTCGCGGCGTTTCGCGACTATTTCCATACCGAGCTGAACGCCCATCCGAACGAGGAAGGGCTGATCGACATGTTCGGCCGCCGCCTGCTGGCCAAGAGCTATCCGATCAGCATCAACCCGTCGGAAATGGTCGATCTCAGCCAGACCGAGGAAGCGTCCTCCAGCTATCGCCGGATTCGCAAGGTGAATGCGGGGCGCAAAATCCTGCTGGGCGTGGACCGGATCGATTATTCAAAGGGGCTGCTGCACAAGTTCGCCGCCTATAACCGTTTTCTTGAAGAATTTCCCGACCGGCGGGGGACGGCCACGCTGCTGCAGATCGGACAGCCCAGCCGCGATCTTGTCGCCGAATATCAGGATCTGGGCGAGGATCTGATTGCCGAGGCTGGCCGCATCAACGGGCGGTTCGGGCGGCTCGACTGGACGCCGCTCAGCTATCACACCCAGTCATACGGGCGCGATGCGCTGGCCGGTATCTACCGCGCGGCGCATGCCTGCCTGGTGACGCCGCTGCGCGACGGGATGAACCTTGTGGCCAAGGAATTCGTCGCCGCGCAGGACCCGGACGATCCGGGTGTACTGCTGCTCTCACGCTTTGCCGGGGCGGCAGAGCAGATGACCGAAGCGCTGCTGATCAATCCTCACGACAAGGAACAATGCGCCGATGCCATCGCGCAGGCGCTCGACATGCCGCGCGCCGAGCGGATCGAACGCTGGAAAGCGCTGGACGAGACGATCTCGCGCTCCAGCCTGTCGGCGTGGAAAGAGCAGTTCATGACCGATCTGCGAAATCTGGGCGATGTGAACACGCCGCCGTCGGGGAACGTGTTCGCGTTCTGAGGCGCGGCGTCTCAGCCTGAGTTCTACCTTTTGTCCGGCGCCATTAGTCCGGCCCGATCAGTCCGGCATGTCCGCCAGCACTTTGTCCGGCGTCATCGGAAATTCGAACAGGCGTGCACCGCAGGCGTTATAGACCGCATTCGCGATCGCACCCGCCCCGCCGCACATGCCGAGTTCCCCGACGCCCTTGCCCTGAACCGCGCTTGCGGCGGGGTCGCGCGATTCGACCAGCATGACTTCCAGATCGGGAACGTCGCGGTGCACGGGCACGTGATATTCGGCCAGATCGCAATTGACGAGGTGACCGTCGACCGGATCGAAATGGAGCGCCTCGGTCAAGGCGCTGCCGATGCACCAGACCATGCCGCCCAAACATTGCGAGCGCGCGGTCTTCTCGTTCAGCACCCTGCCGAAACCGAATGCGCCCAGCATGCGGTCTACACGCGTTTCCCCGGTATGCCGGTTGACCCGCACCTGCGCGAAAAACGCGCCAAAGCTGGATGAGGTGTAATCGTCCGAAATATCGCCGGGCTCGTAATGCCCTTCTTCCGACATGTTGCCGCCATCCAGCAGCTCTGACAGGCTGCGCGGCTGGCTGCCCTGCAACTTTCCGTCCTTCAGCTTGAGGTCGTCGGCGTCGATGCCGGCTTTCTTGGCAAGCGACTGGCGAATGGCGTCGCAGGCGATCACGACGGCGGAGCCGATCGAAACCGCACCCCAGCTGCCGCCGGAACCCGGTCCGCGCGGAAAATCGGTATCGCCCAGCTCCACCATGACATTCGCGGGGTCCAGACCCAGCATTTCGGCGGCGATCTGCGTCAGGATCGCATAGGTGCCGGTTCCGATGTCGGTCATGTCGCTCTGGACGCGGGCCGTGCCGTCGGCGTTCAGCGTGACGCGGGCCTTGGCCTCTGCCACATTGTGGACGCGCGCGGCGCTGGCCATGCCGGTTCCGATCCACCACTCGCCATCGCGGTTCTGGCGCGGCTTGCGCGGTCCGCTGTCCCAGCCGAATGCCTCGGCGCCCTTCTTCAGGCAATCCGCCAGCTCATGGGTCGTGAAGGGAAGCCCCTTGCCGGGGTCTTTCTCGGGGATATTGCGCAGGCGCAGTTCGACGGGGTCGATACCGGCCTCTTCCGCAAGACAGTCCATCGCCGCCTCGAGCACAGGCATGCCGATGGCCTCGCCCGGTGCACGGACCGAACCGGCGGTCATCTGGTGGATCCGGGCCACGTCGAGCGCAAGCAGGCGGTTCTCGCCCGCATAAAGAAAGGCGCTGGATTGCAGGACGGGTTCGGCAAATTCCTCGCCCGGCAGGTTCGAGACACGCGCTTCGTGGCCAAAGCCTGTCAGACGCCCTTCCGCATCGACGGCGAGCCGGACTCGCTGGCTCGATTCCGAACGCCGCATGATCGACTGGAAGACCTGCTGGCGGCTCATCACCACCTTGACCGGCTTACCCAGTTCCATCGCGGCCAGCGCGGCGGCTGTGGTCTCTTCGCTCAGCCCCAGCTTCGAACCGAATCCACCGCCGACATAGCGGGACACGATGCGGACCTTGTCCTCTGTCAGATCGAGCGCGTCGGCCAATTCCGAGATATTGTAGTTCGGCATCTGCAGCGAGGCATGCACCGTCAGCCTGCCGCCATCCCACTGCGCAATCGCCGCATGCGGCTCCATCGCGGCGCTGGCATGGCCCATCGTGGTATAGGACACGTCGACAGCGTGCTCCGCAGTGGCCATCGCATGCGCCAGATCGCCCGCCTGCATGCCGCCATCGCCCGCTTCGGTTTCCGCGGTTTCCGGATCGAGAGGAATGTCGGAGACATCGTCGGCTTCATAGCTGAACGGCAGATGCTTGGCCGCGTGGCGCGCCTTTTCAAAGCTGGTGGCGACGACCAGCGCGAACGGCTGACCGTAATAGCAGATCTGGCGCGGGGATTGCTGGGGCGCCTCCCCCGCTCCGCCCTGTGCAGGGCGCGCGGTCATGCGGCTGTCGTCGATCACCGCGACGACGCCGTCCATGGCCAGCGCGGTTTCTTTGTCGATGCCGGTGATGCGGCCCTTGGTGAACGGAGCGGTCACGAGCACGCCCACAAGACAATCGTCGAACCGATACTCGGCCGAATAGGGCGCGGTGCCGGTTACCTTGGCCAGCCCCTCGGGCCGCGACATGGCGGTTCCGATGACGCCTTGCGACCCCTGGTCCAGCAGGTTGCGCGTATCCGGTTCGTCCTGTTTGAAGTGCACTGTCACAATTGAACCCCTGTCGCTTCGGCAAGCACCGCCTTCAACGTGCGGAGCGCCAGCGGTATCTTGAAATCGTTCTCGCCATATCCCTGCGCGTCTTCGAGTAGGATGTCGGCGGCCTTGTCGAACAAGGCTTCGTGGGGCGACTTGCCGATGAGCGCCTCGGCTATGCGCGGATCGTGCCATGGCTTGTGCGCAAGGCCGCCAAAGGCAAGGTCCGCCCGCGTTATCAGGCCATCCGCCATGTCGATGATGGCGGCGACCGATACGAGCGCGAAGGCATAGGACGATCGCTCCCGTACCTTGCGATAGATCTGCCGGCCCGAAACCGGTTTCGGCAGCGTAACCGCGGTGATGACCTCGCCCTGTTCGAGCACGTTGTCCTTCCACGGCGTATCGCCGGGCAGACGGTGAAATTCGCGGACAGGGACGGTCCTGTGGCGGTCATTTGCAGAGGCAATCTCGACCTGCGCGTCCAGCGCCGAGAGCGCCACCGCCATGTCGCCTGGATAGGTGGCGATGCACTGATCGCTGGTGCCCAGCACCGCATGCAGCCGCGCGACGCCGTCGATCGCGCCGCAACCCGAACCGGGCGCGCGCTTGTTGCATGGCTGGTCGATATTGGTGAAATAATAGCAGCGCGTGCGCTGGCACAGATTGCCGCCCGTGGTGGCGCGGTTGCGCAATTGCTGCGTCGCCCCGGCCAGAATGGCGCGCGACAGGACCGGCCATTGGCTGCGCACGTCGTCATCCACGGCGACGGCGGTGTTGCTGGCCAGCGCGCCTATGCGAAGACCGCCGTCGTCCATCCTTTCGATACCCGCTATGGGCAGGCGATTGATGTCCACCAAGCGGTCGGGTCTCTCGACCTCTAGCTTGAGGAGATCGACGAGATTCGCCCCGCCGCCGATGGGTTTCGCATTGCGCTCGCTGCAAAGCTGCGAGGCATGGGTGAGGCTGTCCGCCCGCTGGAGATCGAAAGGCTTCACGACTGCGCCTCCTGCGTGGCGAGTATGGCCTGCACGATATTCGAATAGGCACCGCATCGGCAGAGATTGCCGCTCATCCGCTCGCGGATTTCCTCGGGCGTGGGCTTGATCTCACCGGTCAGTTCGGCGCTGGCATCGCTGGGCCAGCCGTTTGCGATCTCGTCCATCATCGCGGTGGCCGAGCAGATCTGGCCGGGCGTGCAATAGCCGCACTGGAAACCGTCATGCTCGACAAAGGCTTGCTGCAGGGCGGAAGGGTCTTCCGGCGTGCCGATGCCCTCGATCGTGGTGACCGCATCGCCATCGTGCAGCGCGGCCAGCGACAGGCAGCTGTTGATCCGCATCCCGTTCACAAGAACGGTGCATGCGCCGCACTGGCCGTGGTCGCAGCCTTTCTTCGTTCCGGTCAGTCCAAGATGTCCGCGCAGGAAATCGAGCAGGCTGACCCGCGGATCGTCCGGCAGGTCATGGGTTCGGTCGTTCACGGTGATGGGCAAGATCGTCTCCTTGCCGCCCCAATGCCTGAGCGGGGCGGTGTTTCCGAAACTTCGCCTTCACCTTGGGACGAAAGGACGAACCGGTCCTCACGGGCGACCAGTAGAGCAGGAACACTATGTGCCGATTGCGCCCCGACTAAGGCAGCGCAACAGGCTCCATGCGCGGAACGAGCAGATGGATCGCCAACAGGGCCGCCGCATAGGCACAGCCTGCATAGAGCACGATCGGCACGTAGGAACCGGTCAGTTCCAGCGTCCAGCCGGTCGCCTGAGACATCAGAATCCCGCCGATGGCGCCTGCCGCGCCGCCCATGCCCGTCACGGTCGCCACCGCCCGACGGGGATAGAGGTCGGCGACCATCGTGTAGATATTCGAACTGAACGCCTGATGCGCTGCCGTGCCAAGGCCGATCAGCAGCACCGCGACCAGCGGGCTTGAGGCATTGGCGACCGTCACCAGCGGCAACGCCAGCGCTGCGGCGCAGGCAAGCGTCGTCTTGCGCGCCCGGTTGATGCTCCATCCATGCGAGATGAGGCGCGACGAAAACCAGCCGCCCGCGATCGAACCGATGTCGGCCAGCAGGTAGACGCCGATCAGCGCAGGCCCGATGGTGGCCAGTATGCCACTGTCGCCCTTGGGAAACAGCTCCATCCCCTGCGTCTTCGACAGCAGGTCGGGCAGCCAGAACAGGAAAAGGAACCAGACCGGATCGGTGAAGAACTTGGCGCACATGAAGAACCATGCCTGCCGCTGCCGGATCGCTGCCTTCCAGCCGAGGGGCTCGCCCGTCTCATCCTCTCCGTCCTGATCGATCCAGGCGCGCTCTTGCGGCGTGACCGCGGGATGTTGCTGCGGCGACTGGAACAGGCGGAGCCACAGCCACAGCACCACAAGACCGACAAGGCCCGTCGCGACGAATGCCGCGCGCCATCCGAACAGGCCGGCAATTGCGATGGCGATGATCGGCGTCAGCAGCACGCCGACATTCGCGCCGGCATTGAGCAGACCGACACCCAGCGCCCGCTCGCGCTTGGGAAACCATTCCGCGATGGATTTCACCGCGCCGGGATAGGCCGCGCTTTCGGCAAGGCCCAGCACCACACGCGCGAAGATGAATTGCAGCACGCTGCGGGCCGCGGCATGGAAACAGGCCGCAAGGCTCCAGACCGTGATGGCGATGGCCATGCCCTTGCGCGTGCCGACCTTGTCCAGCCAGCGCCCGACGACCAGCAGCCCGATGCCATAGCTTGCCTGAAAGGCCGTGACGATGTTGCCATAGTCGATTTCCGACCAGCCCATGTCCTCTTCGATGACCGGCTTAAGCACGCCGATGATCTGGCGGTCGATATAGTTGACGGTGATGACCGCGAACAGGAGCGCGCAGATGCCCCATCTGTAACGGCCCGCGGGCCTTGCCAACTGGAGCAGCGATGCCAAACCCCATCTCCCCTTTTTATCTGATAGCGCTACCATATGGCGCGTATCCGGGTCGGGCAAGCCGTCGGCGCATCGCCCGATATTCGGTCGACGAACGATATCCCGATCATCCTCGGGAAAAATCCGGCAGTCTCCCCTCCCCGTTCAAAATTGGCATGGACAGCGAGGGAAAGCCACGCAATGATAGCGCTCCCAGCAAGAAGAATACGCCGATGGGTCGGCACGGGAGGGGTTGATGATCAAGTTCGGAACGATGTCGGTCGCCATGACGGCGGCCTTGCTGGCGGGTTGCGCCACTGTGCCGGTGGCAACGGATACGCAGGCCTCTGCCGCCGCGAATCCGGGTGACGGACCGGCAACCGCCAATCCCGCGATCTGGCCCGCCTATGACTATCCCGTCGCCCAGAACCCCGAGGATGAGCGCCGCATTGCGGACCTGCTCGCCCGCATGACGCTGAAGGAAAAGATCGGCCAGATCCTGCAGGCGGATCTTTGCTGCGTCACGCCCGAGGATGTGAAGAACTATAATCTGGGATCGATCCTCGTCGGCGGCAACAGCGGGCCCGGCGGCAACGATCTTGCCCCTGCCCCCGAATGGCTGAAGGCGGCGGACGATTTCTATCTCGCGTCGGTCGACACGTCGGACGGCGGCGTCGGCATTCCGCTCGTCTGGGGCACCGATGCGGTGCATGGACATTCGAACATCATCGGCGCGACCATCTTTCCGCACAATATCGGCCTTGGCGCGATGCGCGATCCCGATCTGGTCGAGAAGATTGGCGAGGTGACCGCGAAGGAAATCCGCGTCACCGGGCAGGAATGGACCTTTGCGCCCACCGTCGCGGTGCCGCAGGATTTCCGCTGGGGCCGCGCATACGAAGGCTATTCCTCCGACCCCGAGCTGGTCGCATCCTATGTCGGTGCCATGGTGCGCGGCCTGCAGGGCCCGCCAGGCAATGACGATATTCTGGCCGGCCCCCACGTCATCGCATCGACCAAGCATTTCCTTGCCGACGGCGGCACCGACAATGGTGTCGACCAGGGCAATTCCTCCATCGACGAGACCGCGCTGCGCGACATTCACGGCCTGCCCTATGGCCCCGCCATCGGCGAAGGCGTCGCGACCGTGATGGTCAGCTTCTCATCATGGCAGGGCCGCAAGATGACCGGCAACAAGAGCTTGGTCACCGGCGTGCTGAAGGACAGGATGGATTTCGGCGGCTTCGTCGTTTCGGACTGGAATGCGCATGGTCAGGTGGAGGGCTGCACCAACGAAAGCTGTCCCCGCGCGCTGGAAGCCGGCATCGACATGTACATGGCGCCCGACACGTGGAAACCGCTGTACGAGGATCTGCTGGCGCGCGCGCAATCGGGCGAAATACCCATTGCCCGCATCGACGAAGCCGTCGCGCGCATTCTTAGGGTCAAGGGACGGCTGGGCCTGTTCGACGCGGGCAAGCCTTCGGACCGGCCGCTGGCGGGCGACTACGACTTGCTGGGCGCGGCCGAACATCGCGCGGTGGCGCGTCAGGCCGTGCGCGAATCCCTCGTCATGCTGAAGAACGAGGGCGTGCTTCCGCTGAAGCCCGGCGGCCGCTTGCTGGTGGCCGGCGATGGTGCGGACGATATCGCGCGCCAGTCCGGCGGCTGGACGCTGTCGTGGCAGGGCACCGGCATCGACAACAGCCACTTTCCGGGTGCCACCTCTATCTGGTCGGGCCTCAAGCAGGCGGTCGAATCCGCAGGGGGCAGCGCGCAGCTGTCGCCCGACGGCAGCTTTGACAGCAAGCCCGATGCCGCCATCGTCGTGTTCGGCGAGAAGCCCTATGCCGAATTCCAGGGCGACCGCGCGACGTTGGCGCTCGATGGCGAGCTGACGGGGCCCTATGCCACGATGCGCAAGTTGCAGGAGCAGGGCATTCCGGTCGTGGCGGTGATGCTGACCGGCAGGCCGCTTTATGTGAACCCGGCGCTCAATACCGCCGATGCGTTCGTCGTGGCATGGCTGCCCGGCAGCGAAGGCGGCGGCATTGCCGACGTGCTGGTCGGCGATAGCGCGGGCAATCCGCGCTTTCCGATCAACGGCAAGCTGCCCGCCGCATGGCCGCGCACGCCTGCGATGGAGGACGGCGTCCTCTTCCCGTTCGGTTACGGCCTGACCTATGGCGCGGCTGCGCCCGCATGGACGCCGCTGCCCGAAGTGGCCGCGCAGGAGGCGAGCGATGGCCGGTTGTGGTTCACCGCAGGACGCCCCGCTTCGGGCTGGTCGCTGCTGGTCGAGGGAAGCGACGGCGGCGCGCAGACGCGCGTGACCACCGTCCCCGCCGAAGCGCTGCGCGGCCGGGTCCGCGTGACCGCGACCGATTATCTGGTGCAGGAAGGCGGACGGCGTTTCACCATTTCGGACGGCGATGCATCGGTCCAGCTGCGCAATTTCGAAGCGCTCGACCTCGACCGCGAGACCAATGGCGACATCAAGCTGCTCTTCACCATGAAAGTGTGGGACGCGCCCGACGCGGCGCGCATCGCCATGGGGAGCGATACAGCGCGGGCGAGCACCGGCTTTGCGATGGCCGCGACCGATGGCTGGACGCGTTACGGCATTCCGCTGAAATGCCTGCGGTCGCAGGGGGCGGACATGACCGCGCTCACCCTGCCCTTCATTATCGAGACGCAGGGCAGCGCCGATTACGCGATCGGCGAGGTCAGGCTGGGCACCGATGCGGAGGTCGATCTGCCCTGTTCTTGAACGGCGGCTGCTAATCGCGTGAGAAAAAACTGGGGAGGATGACAATGCGAAAAATCTCGATACTGGCCGCCACCGCGGCGGCCCTGGCTCTTGCGGCCTGCGCTGCAGAGGCGGAGGACCAGCCTCCTGCGAAGGAGGTCGCTTCGCTGCCCGTGGGCACCTGCATCAACATGGGCAATATGCTGGAGCCCGAGCAGGAAGGCGCGTGGGGCGGCGGCAAGATCGAAAATGCCGATTTCGCCCGTATCAAGGCGGCCGGTTTCGACACCGTCCGCATACCTGTGCGCTGGCACAACAAGAGCATGGAAGAGGCGCCCTACACCGTGGATCCGGCATGGATGGCGCGCGTCGAGCAGGTGGTCGACTGGGCGCTGGCAAACGATCTGAACGTCATTCTGAACAGCCATCACTTCGATCCGATCTACGCGGATCCGGCGGGCACGGCGCAGTGGCACGGCGCGGTGTGGAAGCAGATCGCGGAGCGTTTCGCCGATGCGCCGCAGGACCGGCTGTGGTTCGAACTGGAAAACGAACCCCATGACAAGTTCGATCATACGAACCTGATCGCGACGCTGACCCCCGCACTGGAGGCGGTGCGCGCCAGCAATCCGACGCGGCCCGTCATCATCGGCGGCGAAGACTGGAGCGGGGTGGATTCGCTTGCGACCCTGCCGATGCCGGACGATGCGAACATCTATCCGACCTTTCACTATTACGACCCGTTCGACTTCACCCACCAAGGCGCGCAGTGGACGGCACCCGATGTTCCGCCGGTGGGCCGCAAATACGGCACCGAGGAAGACAGGCAGCGGCTGAGGGACGACGTCGCCAAGGTGGAAGCGTTCATCGAGCGGACCGGCAAGGTGCCCTTCATGGGCGAAACCGGTGCCTATGACGCGCATATCTCGACCGAGGAACGGGCCGCCTATCACCGCGCGGTCCACGATGCGTTCGCACCGACCGGCATCGGCATGTGCACCTGGGCCTATGCCAACACCTTCCCGTTCTGGGACCGCGAAAGCGAGCAATGGCTGCCCGGCCTGCGGGCAGCCATCGGCCTCGACGAAAGCTAGGAGCCCGACACCGCATAGGGGCCGATCACCACACCGGTGAAAAGCCCCGCATGCACCGAGGCGAGCGGTTCGACATTCACTTGCTCGGCAACCGCTTGCCAGTCGCCGGATCCCTCAGGGCGCCACGCGAAGTCGGCAGAGCCGCCATTCAGGCGGATCCGAAGCTGGATGTCGCCGTCCTGCGTGATCGGCCTGCTGCCCACGACCTCTCCGCGGTCACCCTGATCCGCCGATTGGCGCATCCGGACCGTCAGCCTGTCGCCCTCGCGGCCAAAGGCCACGAAATGGCTTTCGTCCATAAACGCCAGCAGCCCCGCGAAATCCCCCTCGCCCGCGGGATCGAACGAGAGCTGGGTGATGACCTCGGCGTCGTGATGCCGCAGCCGGCGCCCCACGAAGGCAGGCTTGCCCAGCGATCCGGCCGCATCGGCCCCGCCGATCAACGTCAGTTCGCCGTCGCCGACCATCATGCGCTGCACCGCCTGCGGGGTTCGTATACCGATCCAGTCGGCGGAGAGAGGACCATCGAAATCGTCGCGCCACCGGTCCCATGGGTCGTTTTCAGAGGCGACAAGGCCGGGTTTTTGTCCGACAAGAGGAACCGATGCCCCCTGGTCGAGGAACAGTGGCCAGCCGTCGCGCCATTCGACCGGAAGCAGGAATGTCTCACGTCCCAGCAGGGTCGATTGTCCGGCAAAGGGCCGGGTCGCGAGGAACACGCCCCACCAGCTGCCGTCGTCCAGTTCGACAAGGTCGGCATGGCCGGTCGCCTCGACCCGATCCGGACGGTCCGCCGGCAAGTCACGCTGGGTGAGGATCGGATTGACCGGGCCCGGCTCGTAGGGACCCGTCACGGTTTTCGACCGATACACTGTCTGCGAATGGTCTTCCGCCGTGCCGCCTTCGGCTGCCAGCAGGTAATACCAGTCGCCGACCTTGTAGATATGCGGCCCTTCGGCCCAGACGGGCTGCTCGGCGGGATCGACGCCGCCATCGACCAGCAGGATGGGTTCGCCCTGCACCTGCATCGACACCGGATCGAACCGCTTCATCCACAAGGCGCGGTGCCCTTCGTAACGGGGCGGGCCCTTGGGGGCATCGTTATAGACGATCCACGCCTCGCCGTTTTCCGCGAAGTAGAGCGAGGGATCGATGCCGCCGAAATCCAGCCAGACCGGATCGCTCCACGGCCCCTCGGGACGCTCAGCCGTGATGACGAAATTGCCGCGGCATTCGATACAGGTATTCACGATCCAGAAACGGCCGTCGTGATGCGTGATCGCCGGCGCGAACAGCCCGCGGTTCGTGCCGAGTCCCGAGAAATCCACCATGCCGGGCCTGTCGATGGCATTGCCGATCAGGCGCCAGTTCACGAGGTCGGTGCTGTGGAGAATTGGCAGGCCGGGATACCAGCTGAACGTCGAATTCACGAGATAGAAGTCGTCGCCGACGCGCACGATCGAGGGGTCGGGATGAAAGCCCGGCACCACCGGATTGGCATACTCGTTTTCGGAAAGGGCTGTTTCTTCCCCGGTCGCGCGATATTCCACGAAATCGAACCGCGCGACGGGATCAGCATGGGCCGCAACCGACAGTGTGCCTGCCGCGATGCCGATGCCCATAAGATATTTGCCAAACCGGCGTTTTGCCATTGCTCTCCCCTTTATGTCTTTATACTTGCCCACGTTAAATGTCGTACCTATGGTAGCGCTATCAGTTGGGAGGGCAAGAGCCGAAAATGGCTTTCAGACTTATCGATATCCTGCCGTCGGATCACGCGCAGGGTCAGTTCCTGGGACGTGCCGAAACGGCGGACGGACCCGTGGTAATCGCCATTCGCGAAGGGCGTGTGTTCGACATCACCGATGTCGCGGCCAGCATGTCGGGCGCCATTGCGCGCCGGACATTCGATGGCGGGCGCGAGATCGGCATGGTCGATGACGGCCTGCCCGACGGGTGGACGCTGCTGTCCCCGATCGATCTGCAATGCATCAAGGCGAGCGGGGTGACCTTCGCCCTCTCGGCGATCGAGCGTGTGATCGAGGAACGCGCCCGCGGCGATGCCGCCAAGGCATCCGAGATTCGCGCCCAGCTCGAGGAAAAGGTCGGTAGCGGCATCCGCTCCGTCGTTCCCGGCAGTGCAGAGGCCGAGGAGCTGAAGGCCGCCCTCATCGAAGAGGGCATGTGGTCGCAATATCTGGAAGTGGCGATCGGCCCCGATGCGGAGATTTTCTCCAAGTCGCCCGTGTTGTCATCCGTGGGGCATGACGCACCGATCGGCGTGCGATCGGATTCCTCGTGGAACAATCCCGAACCCGAAGTCGTGCTGGTCTGCGACGCGCATGGCGAGGTCGTCGGTGCGACGCTGGGCAATGACGTCAACCTGCGCGATTTCGAGGGGCGCTCTGCCCTGCTGCTGTCGAAGGCCAAGGACAATACCGCAAGCTGCTCGATCGGGCCGTTCATCCGCCTGTTCGACGACGGGTTCGGCATAGAGGACGTGCGCAACGCCCATATCGAACTGAATATCGAGGGGGCCGACGGCTATCTGCTGGAAGGCGAGAACGTGATGGCGGAGATCAGCCGCGATCCGCTGGAACTGGTACGCCAGTGCCTGTCGGAGCATCATTATCCCGACGGCTTCGTGCTGTTCTGTGGCACGCTGTTTGCGCCGACGCAGGATCGCGATACACCCGGCGCCGGTTTCACGCACAAGGAAGGCGATATCGTGACGATCAGTTCCGTAAGGATCGGTCGTCTTTCCAATCGCGTGACCACTTCGCGCGACGCGCCGGCCTGGACGATGGGCATCGGCGAATTCGTTCGCAATCTCGCGGGTCGCGGGCTGGTCGAGCGGATCTGACATCATGATTAGGGAAAAAGAGACATTGGCAGAACGGGCAAGCTACCCGAGCCTCGCTGGCAAACGGGTAGTCGTCAGCGGCGGAGCGTCGGGGATCGGGGAAGGAATTGTCGAGGGGTTCGTGTCGCAGGGCGCGGCCGTGGTTTTCGTCGACGTGCAGAAGGCCGAAAGCGAGGCGCTGGTCGAGCGGCTTGCCAATGCCAAGGTTCCGCCGCGTTTTCATCATTGCGACATCACCGACATCGACGGCTATATGGGGAAGCTGAACGGCATCGTGGGCGATCTGGGCGGCTGCGACGTCCTGATCAACAATGCCGCCAGCGACGATCGTCATTCGCTTTCCGACGTCACCTCGCAATATTGGGATGACCGCATGGCGGTGAACCTGAAGCATCAGTTCTTTGCCGCGCAGGCCGTCGTCCCCGCCATGAAGAAGGCCGGCGGCGGCAGCATCGTCAATCTCGGTTCGATCAGCTGGCATCTGGGGCTGCGCGACCTTACGCTCTACCAGACCGCAAAGGCCGCGATCGAAGGCATGACCCGCAGCCTTGCCCGGGAACTTGGCCGCGACGGCATCAGGGTCAACACGATCCTGCCCGGCAATGTGCAGACGCCCCGCCAGATGCGCTGGTACACGCCCGAAGGCGAAGCGGAGATCGTGGAGGCGCAGTGCCTCGACGGACGGATCCAGCCGTGCGACATCGCGGCCATGGCGATGTTCCTTGCCTCCGACGATGCCCGTTTCTGCACCGCGCACAACTATTGGGTCGATGCCGGATGGAGATAAAGGTCGACGTCAGGGCCGTCATCGATCCGCGCGCAAAGCTGGGCGAAGGCGTGTTGTGGGATGCACAGCGCGATCTGGTCTGGTTCGTCGACATCAAGCGTCACCGGCTGTGGCATTACGACCCGGCCAGCGGAAACAATGGCTTTGCACAGGCGCCTGACCAGATCGGCTGGGCCATCCCGGCAGAAGAAGGCCTGCTGCTGTGCGGTTTGAAAACCGGGCTGTTCACCTTCGATCCCGATAGCGAACAGTTCGAAAGACTGGTCGAGGTGCCGGGCGAACCGGCAAACAACCGGCTGAACGATGCGTGTACCGATCCCCGGGGCCGCGTATGGTTCGGATCGATGGACGATGCCGAGGGGCAGGGTTCGGGCCGTTTCTACGTGTTCGACCGCGGCGAGATCACGCCCGCCGGGCCTTCGGGCATCACGATCACCAATGGTCCCGCGGTCAATGCGCAGGGCGACCGGATCTATTTCACCGACACCGGCGGCCAGAAGATCATGGTCGCCGATCTGTCCAAGGACGGCCTTGGCGAAGCGCGGCCCTTTGCGGATACCGCCGCGCTGTTCCCCGATGCATTCCCGGACGGGCCGGTCGTCGATGCCGAGGATCACGTCTGGACGGGTCTTTACATGGGGGCGAAGGTCGCGCGTTTCTCACCCGATGGCAGGCTGGTGGCGACGATCGACATGCCTGCGCGCGACATTACCAAGATGGCATTCGGGGGACGCGATCTTTCGACCGCCTATGTCACGACGGCCACGAAAAACATGACGGATGAGGATATGAAGCATTTTCCGCTGGCGGGAAGCCTGCTGGCTTTCGAGGCCCCGGTGAAAGGGTTCGAACAGGCACGGGCAAAGCTGTGATGCGCCGCGCGATCGCCATTGCCGCGCTTTCTTCCTGCGCCGCCCTTCCCTTCGCCGCCAATGCTGCGCCCGTTCTCGGCCCGGCCTATGGCGATGGCATGGTCCTGCAGCGGGGCGAGCCGGTCACGATCGCGGGCAAGGCTGCTCCTGGCGCAGAGGTCAGAGGGACGTTTGGCGGAACGAACGCGCGAACGACGGCTGCGGAGGATGGCGCATTCACCCTGACCTTCCCGGCGCGTTCGGCCAGCGTCGACGGCGTGGAACTGACGGTCAGCGGCCCTACCGGAACCGCGACCTTGAACGACCTGCTGATCGGCGATGTCTTTCTGTGTTCGGGACAGTCGAACATGGAACTGTCGGTCACGCGCGCCTTGAACACCTTCAACGAACTGCGTCAGGCCGGCGACGAAGCGATGCGCCTGCTGATGATCCCGCAAGCGACCGCCTCGACCGAGCAGGACTCCTTTGCCGCGCCGGTCGATTGGAAGGCTGCGGACAGCGACAGCGTCGCGGATTTTTCGGCTGCCTGCTATTTCATGGCGAAGCAGCTGCGCGAAGAACGGCCAGACGTGCCGGTCGGCCTTATCCATTCGAACTGGGGCGGCAGCGCCGCGCGCGCATGGTTCGATCCGCAGGGCGTGGAGGCGCGCTTTGGCAAGGACGCGGTCGCGCAGCTCATGCTCTACGACCGCGATCCGATGGCCGCCGCACAGAGTTTCGCGCCGCAATGGTATGACTGGTACCGCCAGAACGACACGAACCGCGAACCCTGGACCGATCCGGACATGCTGGAATGGACCGACGTGCCGCAAGTTTCCTTCTGGAACGAATGGAAGGGCACCGGGCTGGACACGGATCCGATCGCCAATGTCTGGCTGAGGCAGGATCTGACGCTTTCCGCCGAACAGGCCGGACAGGACGGCACGCTTTCGATCGGGGCGATCGACGACCTCGACATGACGTGGGTCAACGGCCATCCGGTCGGCTATACCTTCGGCTGGGGTGTCGAGCGGCACTATCGCATTCCGGCGGAATATCTGCGCGAGGGGAAGAACGAGATCCTCATCGCCGCAAACAATATGTGGGACATGGGCGGGTTTTTCGCCGGTCCGGACCGCCTTTTCTTCGAAACGGGCGGCGGTGCGACGATTCCGATGGGGAGCGGCTGGCGCTATTCGATTTCCGATATCGACGGTGTGCCGCCGCGTGCGCCATGGGATGCCAATGCCGGCATGGGCGTGATGCACAATGCCATGATCGCACCACTTGGGCCGATGAGGCTGGCCAGCGTGGCCTGGTATCAGGGTGAAGCCGATGTCGGCCAGCCTGATTACGACGGCAAGCTGGACGTGCTTTTCAAGGGATGGCGCAAGCAGTTCGGCGATCAGGCGCGCATGATTGTCGTGCAGCTTGCCAATTACGGCGAGGAAGTGTCGCAGCCGACCGCTTCGGGATGGGCGCAGTTGCGGCAGGAGCAGCTCGATGCCGTGGCGGCGGACGGCAATGCCGCGCTGGTCACGGCGATCGACATTGGCGAGCCGAGCGATATCCACCCGGCTAATAAGAACGTACTGGGCAAGCGCCTTGCGATGGCCGCAGAGCGTGCGCCCATGCCGATGCCGGTGGCCGCGACATTGGCGGGCGAGACGGTCACCGTCCGCTTTTCCGGTATCGAAGGCGGCCTTCGGGCCCATGGCGGGCCTTATGCGCTGGGCGTCGAACTATGCGGCGAAACGCAGGAAAGCTGCCGCTATGTGCTTCCGGCCCTGCAAGGCGATGCCATGCTGATCGCGGCGGACGGGCAGGCTGTGACGCGGGTGCGCCATGCATGGTCGGACGCGCCCATCGTCAATCTCTATGACGGTCGCGGTCTGCCAGTGCCGGGCTTTGAACTCAAGGTCGAGCGTTAATCGCCGCCGCCTGACGGTACACGCCAGCCCTTAGCGATCGCTCAGCAGAGAGTTCGCCGACCCGCGCGCAAGGCTTGGCGCGGCGTCGGACTCGCGGCGCACCAGCGTATAGGGCAGGATCTTCTGCTGCGGCTTGGCCCTGCCGTCGGTGCGTTTCGACCGGATGATCCGCGCGATGGCGGTCACGGCCCAGGCCGTCATCTCGCGAATGGGCTGGCGGATCGTGGTCAGTTCGGGCCAGATCGTGCTGGCCATGGCCGTGTCGTCGAAACCGCATACGGTGATGTCGTTGGGCACGTCGAGATGCTTGCGATGCGCGACGGCGACCGTTGCGGCGGCCATGTCGTCGTTGGAAGCGAAGATGGCGGTCGGCTGCGGATGGACGGACAGCAATCTCTCCGCCCCGGCCATACCCGAACGATAGGTAAAGCGGCCCTGCACGATCAGCTCTTCATCCGGTGTCAGGCCAGCGTCGAGCATGGCTGCGCGGAAACCGTTGAGCCTGCGGCCGCTGGCGATCTGTTCCGGGTTTCCGATGATAAAGCCGACCCGCTCGTGCCCCAGGTCGATGATATGCTTGGTCATGTCATAGGCGGCCTGGAATTCGTCGATCATGACGGCGCCGTGCAACCCCTCTGCCTTGCCCGGGCCCACCGCGATCGAAACCGCATCCAGTTCGCGGGCGAGATCGAGCACTTTCTGGTCGTCGCAAAGCGGCGACGGCAGGATGAAGCCGTCGATGCCTTCCTTCGCCAGCTTGCCCATGATCGACAGGGCTTCCTCGGCGCTCTCGCACCTTTGCACTTCCAGATGGATGTCGTTGCGGCTCGCTTCTTCCAGCGCGCCCATCAGGAACTCGCTGAGATAGGACGCCGACGGGTTGTCGAACATCAGCGCGATACGCAACTGCTCGCCCCCGGCGAGGCTGCGGGCAGCCCGGTTCGGCGCATAGTTCAGCTTGCGGATCGCCTCGAGCACCAGTTCGCGCGTCTGTTCGCGGACATTCGCCTCGCCGTTGATCACGCGGCTGACCGTCATGGGCGAACAGCCCGCCTCGCGCGCTACGTCGCCGATGGTGGGCGCGGAATTACCCCGACGTGCGGCGCGCCTGCGCGGAAGCTTCGTGTCACTGTCCTGCATCTTCATCGCCTTGACATAGACCCGCTTCAGCTTTTCCGGCAAGCACGCTCATTCACCCGGAGCCTCGGGAAATTCGAGGGCCCGATATTCGTCCAGCGTCATGGCGGGCGCCGCACTACCGGCCGGAAGGGCCAGGCCGTTCAGATCCTGCCAATAGGCCAGCGATGCATCCCGCCACCATTGCGCCTCTTCCTGCTGAATTTCCAGCATGTCGGAAACGGCCTTGAAACGCTGCCGGTCGACGAATGGCGCAAGCGTCCGCCATGTCGCGCGCATATCCGACACGGTTGCCACGCCGCGGTCATAGCGCGCGGCCAGTTCCTGCCACAGCGTGCGGCCCGACTGCACCCGAAAATCCCACGGCACATGGTGGAACCACAGCAGGTAATCCTGATCCATGGTGCGGGGATCGGACCAGCCAGATGCGACAGAGGGCGCGTATTGCGCCAGCGCATCGGTCCCGGCGGCGGTGCGGTCAAAGCCGATGCCCCGCGCATCCGCCTTGTGATAATAGCATGGGTTCCATTCAGGCCGTGCCAGATCACAGACCCACGGCGCGGGACCATAATGGTGTCCCGTACCCATCAGATGGGCAAGGCCCAGCGGCGTCATGTAATCGACGACGGCCTGCCGGCTTTCCATCATCATCGGCACGACCGCCTGCAGAAACGCGGGATCGCGGCTGAAGGTCAGCGCCGCCCATTCGCGGGCGATGCCGTCCGCCGTCAGCGCCGGATCCCATGCAAGCCTGCCGAACGCATACCAGTTCGCCTGATCGAAATCCGATCCGGTCCAGTTGCGATCCGACCCGGTATTGGCGACGCCCGCCATGCCGGCAGGCGCGATGATATCGGCAACGTCCCCGCCCCGCCCCGTTTCGGCATCCAGCACTTCGGTCCACATCGGGGCCAGAAACGCCAGATGGCTCGCAAAGCCGAGATATTCCTTGGTCAGCTGCGCTTCCAGCATCAGCCTGGTATTCGGCATTGCGCCGAACATCGGGTGAAACGGCTCGCGCGGCTGGAAATCGATGGGGCCGTTCTTGACCTGCACGATCACATTATCCGCGAACTGGCCGTCCAGCGGAACGAACTCCTCATAGGCCTGCTTGGCGCGGTCGGTCTCGTCCTCGGCGGAATAGACGAAGGCGCGCCAGATGATCGTTCCGCGCCCGCCCACCGCGTCCGCCAGCATGTTGGCGCCGTCGGCGTGGGTGCGGCCGTAATCCTGCGGGCCGGGCTGGCCCTCCGAATTGGCCTTTACAAGGAATCCGCCGAAATCGGGAATGGCGGCATAGATCTCATCCGCCTTGGCCTTCCACCATGCCCTTACCTGCGGGTCCAGCGGATCGGCCGTGTCCAGCCCCCCGACATCGCGCGGCGCGCTGAACCGCGCGGAGATATAGATCCGGATGCCATAGGGCCGCCACGCATCGGCCAGCGCGGCAAGCTTGGGAAGGTAGCGCGGCGTCAGAAACAGCGGGCTGGCGTTGACATTGTTCACCACCGTGCCGTTGATGCCCAGCGATGCGTTCGCGCGCGCATAATCTATCATGCGCGTATCGACGCGCCGGGGCAGATGCCACCAGTCGAAGATGGAACGTCCGGCATAGCCGCGCTCCACGCTGCCGTCGGGATTGTCCCAATGGTTGAGCATGCGCAGATCCATCGCCGGTGCCTCGTCCAGCGCGATCTGATCGGGCGCCCTGCCCAGCGACAATTCGCGAAGCAGCGCGAAACTGCCATAGAGACATCCGACAGGTTCGTCGGCGACGATGCGGATTTCCGCGCTGCTGCCGGTAACGCGGAACCGGCCGGAGGGATCGGCATTGGGCGCGCCGCAATCGAGCGTGATCCGCCCGCCGCTACCCGTGCCGAGCGGACGGCCCAGCAGCGAGGACAGGCCCGCCTCCAGCTCGTCCAACGCGACATCGACGGTTTCGCCGCGCGTCGAAGGAGTAGCAATTACGGGATTGAATGCATTCAACTTTTCGGCGGCGGCACCCTCCAGCTGCGGGTAGCGCAGCCACAGATCATAGCCGTCTTCGCCATGCGCGACGGGCGACAGCGAAATCGCGCCAAGGGCCGCCAGCAGCGCCGCGGCCAGCCGGTTGACAAGCATGTTCTCTCCCATCATGGTAGCGCTAACACAAAGATCCGCGCTGTCAAGCCGCGGCGTTCGGGAGAGTATTTTCGATGTTGAACAGCCTGCGTGCCGCCCTGATCGCCGGCGCGGCGCTTGCCGCGTTCTCGGCTGTCGGCGCGCCGATCGCATCAGCCCAATCGCAGGACCTGACCAAGTCGCAGGACATCGCGCGGCCCGTTGCCGACGCGCCCTATTGGGACGCATCGCTTCCCGTCGAACGCCGCGTCGCCGACCTGATGGCGCGGATGACGGTCGAGGAAAAGCTGGCGCAGATGATCAGCCTCTGGACGACGAAGGCCCATGTACAGAGCGATGGCGACAGCTTCGATCCCGCGAAGGCCAGCGCACTCTATCCCGACGGCATCGGTTTCTTCACGCGCCCGTCCGACCGGGCGGGTCCGGGCAGCCCCCGCATCAACCCGCCGCGCTCGATCGAGGAAAGCGTGGGATATGCCAATGCCGTGCAGCGCTGGGCGCGCGAGAATACGCGGCTTGGCATACCGGTCCTGATGCACGAGGAATCGCTGCACGGTTTTGCCGCGCGGGATGCGACCAGCTTTCCGCAGTCGATCGGGCTGGCATCGACGTGGGATCCCGATCTGGTGCGCGAGGTCAACGACCACATCGCTTCGGAAGTTCGCGCACGCGGAGTGCACCAGGTGCTGCCCCCCGTGGTCGATGTCGCCCGCGATCCGCGCTGGGGCCGGATCGAGGAGACCTTTGGCGAGGATCCCTATCTCGTCAGCGAAATGGGCGTCGCCGCGGTCGAGGGCCTGCAGGGCACCGGCACGAACCCCAAGCTGGGCGAAGGACAGGTGCTGGCCACGCTCAAGCACATGACGGGCCATGGACAGCCCGAAAGCGGCACCAATACCGGCCCGGCGCAGATCTCGGAACGGACCTTGCGCGAGATGTTCTTTCCGCCCTTCAAGGAGGTCGTGGACCGCACCGCCATCGACGTGGTTATGGCCAGCTATAACGAGATCGACGGCATCCCCAGCCATTCGAGCCGCTGGCTGCTACATGACATCCTGCGCGGCGAATGGGGCTATGACGGGGCGGTGGTGTCGGACTATTTCGCGATCGAGGAACTGGTCTCGCGCCACAGGATCGCCAGCGACGTGCCCGCCGCGGCGAAGCTGGCGCTCGACGCGGGCGTCGATGTCGATTTTCCCGACGGCGTATCCTATCGCAATCTGGGCGACCTGCTCGATCAGGGGCTTATCACGCAGCAGCAGATCGATACGGCGGTCGCGCGCATCCTGACGATGAAATTCAATGCAGGTCTGTTCGAGGACCCCTTTGTCAGCGACATGGCCCCTGCCCTCGCCTCCAACGGTCCGGAAGGGGTGGCTCTGGCCCGAAAGGCGGCCGGGAAGTCGCTTATTCTGCTAAAGAATGATGGCATATTGCCGCTCGCCATGCCCGAGGGCGAAAGGCCCGTGATCGCGGTGATCGGTCCCAATGCCGATGTGGCGCGTCTGGGCGGTTACTATGGCATTCCGCGAAAGACCGTCAGCCCGCTCGAAGGCATTCGCGCGCTGGTGGGCGACAGGGCCGAGATCGTTCATGCGCCCGGCGTCAGGATCACGCTGAACGACGACTGGTGGGAGGATGAGGTCCAGCTTGCCGACCCGCAGGACAACCGGGCGCTGATCGCACAGGCGGTCGAGGCGGCAAAAGACGCCGACACGATCCTGCTGTTCGTCGGCGACACCGAACAGACGAGCCGCGAGGCATGGGCCGACGCGCATCTGGGCGACCGGACCAGCCTCGACCTTGTCGGTGAGCAGAACGCATTGTTCGAGGCGCTGAAGGCTCTGGGCAAGCCCATCGTCGCCGTGCTCGTCAATGGCAGGCCGCCCAGCTATCCGGCGCTTGCCGAAGGGGCCGATGCCATCGTCGAGACGTGGTACGCGGGCGAACAGCAGGGCAATGCGATCGCCGATGCGCTGTTCGGGCGCATCAATCCGGGCGGCAAGCTGCCCGTCACCGTGGCCCGCGATGTCGGGCAGGTGCCCAACTTCTACAATTACAAGCCTAGCGCGCGGCGGGGCTATCTGTTCAGCGACGTGACCCCGCTTTATCCATTCGGCTTCGGACTTTCCTATACGGATTTCGCGTTTGGCACGCCGCAAGTGTCGGCTTCCAGCATCCGTGCCGGACAGGGCGTCACCGTACGCGTTCCGGTGCGCAACATTGGCGCCATTGCCGGCGACGAGGTGGTGCAGGTCTATCTGCGCGACAATGTCAGCTCGGTCACGCGCCCGGTCAAGGAACTGGCCGGTTTCCGCCGCGTGACGCTGCAACCGGGCGAGGAGGTCAATGTCGACATCCCCATCCGCGCCGATGCCTTTGCCCTCTGGAACCGCGATATGAAGCGCGTGGTCGAACCGGGTGATTTCACGATCATGGTGGGCCCGAACTCCAGCGAGCTTCAGGACGTCACGCTAGAGGTGGTGCCATGACGATGGACCGCCGCACGGCCCTCAGGCTCGTTGCTGGTACCAGCATGGGTGCCCTCGCCTGTGCGCAGGCACCGGCTGCTTTCGCGCAGGCCTCGCCGCTCTACAAGGATGCGCGCGCGCCCATCCCGGCGCGCGTCGCGGACCTGATGGCGCGCATGACACTGGACGAGAAGATCCAGCAGATCCGCACCGCGTGGCAGGGCAAGGGCGAGATGATCGACGGGCTGGCCTTCGACCCGGCCAGGGCCAGCGCCGCCTTTCCCGACAATATCGGCCACATCACCCGCCCGTCCGACAAGCGCGGCGTTCCGGGCGTTGCGGGCGCGGCGGGCGGAACCGCGGCGCGCTGGCGCACGCCCGCCCAGACGGTCGAGTTCATCAATGCGCTGCAACGCTGGGCGACACAGGACACGCGCCTTGGCATTCCGGTCCTGCTGCACGAGGAATCGCTGCACGGCTATATGGCGACCGAGGCGACCATGTTCCCGCAGGCGATTGCGCTGGCGGGAACCTTCGATACCGATCTGATGCGGCGGATCCAGTCGGTCATAGCGCGCGAAACCCGTGCCCGCGGTGTGCCGCTGGTGCTGAGCCCCGTCGTCGACATCGTGCGCGACCCGCGCTGGGGCAGGATCGAGGAGACGTGGGGCGAGGATCCATACCTCGTCAGCGAAATGGGCGTTGCCGCGGTGGAAGGCCTGCAGGGACCGGGCAAGTTCGAGAAGCTGCGCGAGGGCAAGGTTTTCGCGACGCTGAAGCACATGACCGGCCACGGTCAGCCCGAAGGCGGCAATAATGTCTCGCCCGCCGAGGTTTCCGAGCGGGAATTGCGCGACAATTTCTTTCCGCCTTTCCGCGAGATCGTGCGCCGAACGTCGGTCGGCGCGGTGATGCCCAGCTATAACGAGATCGACGGCGTGCCCAGCCACGGCAATGCCTGGCTGCTGGGCACCGTGCTGCGCGGGGAATGGGGCTTCGACGGCGTGGTGGTCAGCGATTATGGCGGCGTCCACGAACTCGATACGCTGCATCATGTCGCGGCCGATCTGGAAGAAGCCGCACACCAGTCGCTGGTCGCGGGCGTCGACAGCGAACTGCCCGAAGGCATGGCCTTCGCCGCGCTGCAGGACGCGGTCGAGGCTGGCCGTATTCCGGTCAGCCTGATCGACACGGCCTGCGCGCGGATGCTGGCGTTCAAGATGCGCGCCGGATTGTTCGAAAACCCCTTTGGCGATGCGGCTCTGGCCGCCGCGATCACCGGTAACGAGGAAGCCCGCGCGCTCGCCTTGGAGGCGGCGCGCAAGTCGATGTGCCTGCTGAAGAATGACGGGGGCGTCTTGCCGCTCGACCGCGCGGCGATGGGGCGGGTGGCGGTGATCGGACCCAATCACGCGATCGCGCGGCTCGGCGGCTATTCCTCGGTGCCCAAACAGGCGATCAGCCTGATCGAAGGGCTGCGGGCGATTGCCCCGGATGCCGATTTCGTGACGGCGCAGGGCGTCTTCATCACCACCAGCGAAGACCGCTCGCAGGACGAGATCACGCTGGCCGACCGCGAAGAGAACATGCGCCTGATCGCCGAAGCGGTCGAAGTGGCGAAATCGGCCGATGTCATCGTGCTCGCCATAGGCGATACCGAACAGACGAGCCGCGAGGGCTTTGCGGCCAACCATCTGGGTGACAGGACCGATATCGACATCGTCGGCGAACAAAACGCGCTGGTCGATGCGATGGCCGCGCTGGGCATGCCGCTGGTCGTGTGCGCGATCAACGGCCGCCCGCCAAGCTGGCCCAATGTCGTGGCCAGGGCCGATGCGATGCTGGAATGCTGGTATCCCGGGCAGGAAGGCGGGATCGCCATGGCGGAAGCGCTGCTGGGCGACATCAATCCGGGCGCGAAGCTGCCGGTGACGGTCGTTCGCAATGCCGGTCAGGTGCCCTCTTTCTATAACCACAAGCCCAGCGCGCGGCGCGGCTATCTGTTCGACGATGAAAGCCCTCTGTTTCCGTTCGGGCACGGCCTGTCATACACCCGCTTTTCCGTGTCCGAGCCTCGCACCGCCAAGACGCGTTATGGTGCCAACGAAACGATACCGGTGACGGTGGACGTCGCCAACATCGGCACGCGCGCAGGCAGCGAAGTCGTGCAGCTTTACATCACGCGCGAGGACGTATCCGTCACGCGCCCGGTGCTCGAATTGAAGGCGTTCGAACGCGTGGAGCTGGCACCCGGCGAGAGCCGCAGCCTGCGGTTCGCGATCGAGCCGCGGCAGCTCGCGTTCTGGAACCGCGACATGAAGGAAGTGAACGAACCCGGCCCGGTCACACTATCGAGCGGACCGGGCAGCAACGCGCTCAAATCCATCGAAGTGGAGATTGTCTGAACATGACCAACGGCCCGATCATAAATCGCCGCAGCGCTCTTGCGGGCATGGCTGCCCTGCCGCTGATAGGATGTACCAATGGCGGCATGGGCGGTTTGGACGCGCCGGTTTCGGCACCTCCATCGCTTGACGAGCTCGCCATGATGGGCGGACGGCGCTTCGGAAGTGCGGTGGCCTCGACCCCCGGCAATGTCGACGCCGGATCGTTTCAGAATCCGTCCTATGCGGCCGTCGTCACCGCCGAATGCGGATTGGTCGTCCCCGAAAACGAAATGAAGTGGCAGGCGATCCGCCCTTCCCGCGACACTTACGATTTCTCCCGCATGGATGCGATGGTGGCGTGGGCAAAGTCCCAGAACCTCGACATGCGCGGCCACACCTTGCTGTGGCACCGGCCGCAGTGGTTTCCCAAGTGGCTGAACGATTACGACTTCGGCGCCAATCCGGTGGTCGAAGCCGAGCGATTGCTGACCGAGCATATTCGCGCCGTGACCGACCGCTATCGCGGCGTCATCACCAGCTATGACGTGGTGAACGAGGCGATCGACCACGACACCAATGCCCCCATCGAAACCAGCCTGAGCAAGGCGATGGGCAGTCCGGAAGCGGTCATCGACCTGGCCTTCCATACCGCGCGCGAACAACTGCCGACGGCCCAGCTGGTCTATAACGACTACATGAGCTGGGAGCCGCAGCATGCCGAGCATCGCGCCGACGTGCTTCGTTTGCTGGAAGGTCTTCGCAAGCGAGGAACGCCGGTCGATGCGCTTGGCATCCAGTCGCATATCGAGATGTTCGAGATCGACCCGGCGACCGGCATCGGGCCCTATGACGACAGGGAATGGCGCCGCTTTCTCGACGAGGTGACGGGCATGGGTTATCGGCTGCTGATCACGGAGTTCGACGTCAAGGACAAGGCGCTACCGGCCGACATCGCGGTTCGCGATGCGCGCGTTGCGGATTTTGCGCGCCGCTATTTCGACGTGATGCTGGAATATTCGGACCACCTCGACGACATCCTCGTCTGGGGCATGGTAGACCGCTTCAACTGGCTGCAGGGCTTTGACCAGGCGCGGCGAGAGGATGGTCTTGAAGTGCGCGGCGCGCCCTATGACAGCAATTATCGCGCGAAGCCGATGCGCGATGCGATCGCGGAATCGCTGCGTCAGGCCGCCGTCTGACGGGGCGTTGAAAAACACCCGGTTCTGCCAAGGGACCGGCATAAGAAGGGCGCGGGAAAGAGTTTTCCGCGCCCTTTTCCATGGCCTGTGAAGGTGTGCGGCCTTGGCATCCCTGTCCGGCCTGCCTCACAAAAAAATGGGCCGCCTCGATCGGATCGAGGCAGCCCAGTTGGAGCAAGCACGTAATTACCGTGTTTAGAAGTTCCCTCGGATGATGAAGGAATAGCGGCGGTCGTTCATGAAGAACGAGCGCGGTGCCAACAGGGACGGATCGCCCGTATAAGCCTGCGACGTCTCGGTCACTTCGTTCAGCAGGTTCACACCCTGGACGCCGACCTTGATATTGTCGCTGACATTCACGAACAGCGAAGCGTCAAGCTGGCCCGTCGCCTCGTTGAAGATCGAGTAATACGGGAAGATCACGTCCGACGCGGTCAGCAGGAAACGCGAACGCCAGTTATACGCGGCGCGCAGCGAGATCGGTCCCTTTTCATAGAAGCCCGCCACGTTCACATTGTGCTTGGACAATTGTTCAAGCGGCAGGTTTCCAGGCGGCACCGGCGAATCGTTCGGCACTTCCCCGCCATTCAGGAACGTGTTCGGAAGACCCGAGCTGTCGATGTAGGTGTAGTTGGCCTGCACACCGAAACCGTCCAGCGGAGCCGGCAGGAATTCGAAGGTCTGCTGATAGGCAACTTCGAAGCCCTTGATCTTGCCCGTTCCGTCGAAATTCTCCGGGCCGCGAACGGTAACCTCGCGCGTTTCGCCCGAACCGTTGCTGATCGTCTCCTGCCGCACCGACTGATAGAAGAAGTTGTCGATGCTCTTGTAGAAGGCGTTGAAGGGCAACGATCCGACCCGCGAGAAGTACCACTCGAGGCTGGCATCGAACTGCCAGGCCGTCGCGGGCACAAGCAGCGGATTGCCCGCCGTACCCGTGAAGTTACCCGAGTCGTCGATGCTGGAGGTGAAGTAGTTGCGGATGTAGCCGTTATCGGGCCGCGTCAGCACCTTCGACACCGCGAAGCGCGAAATCAGATCATCGGTCAGACCCAGGCGCAAGTTGAAGCTCGGCAGGAAATAATCGTAGTCGTTCCTGACCGGCGTATAGGTGAAGCTTCCGTCTGCGAAATCCTGCAGTTCGGCATAGGCCTCGGGACCGACGTTACAGATGCCGCCGGGCCGAGCCGTACCGCCGCCCGCTGCCGGCGGACGCGCCTGCGCTGCGCAGCGCACGTCATAGGGATCGGCAATGTTCAGGCTGCCGACGTCGCCGGGACCGCGCGAACTTGCAGAAAGCAGGTCGGTACGGACATAGCGAACACCGATGTTACCCGACATGCGGACCCCGCCGAACAGATCGTCAGAGCCGAACACCAGCATGCCGTAGAGGGCATAATCGTCCTGCTTAACGGTCTGGATATCCGACGGCAGATAGGGCGTTCCGTCAATCGCACCAGCACGCGCCGCCAGCGGGTTCCAGGTGGGCGAACCGCCGCGTTCGCGCGTGATGTCCTGGATCGATTGGAAGAAGTCGACCGAACCGTCGTAATCGTCGATCAGATCGCCGCTGTAGTAATAGGCGCCCGGAGGTCCGGGTACCTTGCCGCGGAAGAAGTTGGGGAACTCGTAACGCTCCGACGCGCCTTCGGGGGTATCCGCGAAGTTGACCGGACGCGAACCCGACCAGACTTCGGAGAGCATGCCCCAGTTATACGTGCTGTAACGCACGTCCTGCTGGCGGCCCTGGAAGCGGGCCCCGACCTTGGCGCGGCGAATGAACGCGTAATCGTCGAATTCATAGTCGAGATCGGCCTGGAAAGCGAACTGCTCGCCATCGCTGTCCTCGGCATGGTCCATAGCGGCGCGCCAGAACTGGAAGCGGGGATCGCCGAAATATTCGGCATCGCTCGCATTGGCCAGCGCCTCGCCCGGCGTGGACCAGTTGTAGCCGAGGAACTGCGGCTTGTGCGGAATGATGTTCGGATACTTGCCCGAGATATCGAGTTCCTGATCCGCGAAGTTCGAACCAAACACGCTGAAGTCGAGATTGTCCTTCTTGGACGTCGCATACTGGGCATCAAGGCGCAGCGTCGCACGCTCGGTCAGCTCATGACGGAGGTTCAGGCTGTAGTCGCTGTTGGTAACCTCATCCATGACCTGACGGCGCGCGAGCGAGAACTGCGAACCGCCGATCGGCACGAAGGGCGATGCACCCGGATCGCCGCGCCAGCCATTGCTGGCATCGACGATATAGCCCGACTGGAACAGATTATCCTCGTCGTAGACGTAGTTCTGGAACTCGCCGATCGGACATTGCGCGCGCGGCGGCGTTTCATCGTTGGGATCGATCACGCCATTGCTGTCGACCACGTTCGGACCGCCGGCATTCTGCTGACAGCCGAGCGGATAGGTCGAATATTCGGCGAGGTCGGGCGCGGTTTCATAGGTGCGCTCACCCCACGAATTGGTGGTGTGCGAACGGATGAATTCCGCCGTGAACAGCGTACGCTCGTCGACGCTTTCCCACTGTGCCGAAGCCGCGAAACCGTCGCGCTTGCGGTTGAAATCCTGCGTACGGAACTGGCCGCCGACAGGCGCGACGCGGAAGTCGGCATAGTCTGCGAAGCCGTCCGGCCCGTTGGTGCCCTCGGCGCCGCAAACCGCGTTGGGCGGCGGCAGCGTCGTGTTGTCGACGTCGGCGGGAAGCGGGTTGCGGCAGATGAAGCGATTGGCGGTGTTCGCGATCGGAACCGTCTGCCCGTCGCGGATCTGGTAGTTCGCCACCTGAAGACCGTCGGCCCGGCTCTTGATCTGCGAGAACGCGCCGCTGATCAGCACGCCGAAACGGCCCGCGTCGGTGTCCCAGACGTTGCTGACCAGACCGGAGATGTTGGGCGTCCAGTCCTTCTGGAAGTCGCCGTAGTTCGCCTCGAGGCTGAAGCCGATCTTGAAACCGTCATTGTCGAACGGTTTGCGAGTGTTCAGGTTCACCGTACCGGCGAGACCGCCCTCGATCATGTCGGCAGTGGCGTTCTTGCTGATGATGACCGAGCCGAGAAGCTCTGCCGGAACGTCGGCAAAGTTCAGCGCCTGCCCGCCGACACCTGCCGAAAAGGCGGTGCGGCCGTTGAATTCCGAACGAACGAAATTGAGGCCGCGGACAACGACGCCCGAACCTTCGACCGAGAAGTGATCGGGATCGTTCGAACCGGCAAAGCGGTTGATCGCGACGCCCGGGACACGCTGCAGCGCTTCGGTCACCGAACGGTCGGGAAGCGCACCGATGTCGGCTGCCGTGATGGCATCGACGACGGTATCGGAATCGCGCTTGATGTCCTGCGAGTTTGCCAGCGACTGGCGAATGCCACTGACGATGATGAGACCTTCGTCGGCAGGCGCGGCCTGCTCCGGCTCCTCAGCGCTGTCGGCGTCTTGCGCATAGGCGATCGGCGAACCGAGCATGCAGCCCAGTGCCAGCGCGGAAGCGCCACCCTTTAGAAATGTTCGAAAAATGGCTTCGTTCGCAGACGCACCCCGTGCGCACTGCATATCGTTCTTCACCACGATATTCTCCCCCATGTTAGCGCTACCATCTGATCTGGGCAGTCGCTTGGATTTATCCCGGTCTTCTGGCTTATATCGATGATCTTTCTTTGGCAAGTGCGGGCTTGCAACATTTTTAGACCGTGTCATCCTTATACACGGGAGAAGGTTCTAGGGGGTATCCGGCAGGTCATGACCGCACGGAAAGATATCGTTACCATCAATGCGGTCGACCGCGTCGTGATCGTCGGCGGCGGCACTGCGGGCTGGATGACCGCCGCGGCCATGTCGCGCTTTTTCGACAATGGGCGGCGCAAGATCACGCTGGTCGAATCCGACGCCATCGGAACCGTCGGTGTCGGAGAGGCGACCATTCCGCCGATCCGCAACTTCAACGGCATGCTCGACATTCCCGAGAACGAGTTCCTGCGCGCGACGCATGGCACGTTCAAGCTGGGGATAGAATTCGTCGACTGGGGGCGGAAAGGCGACCGCTATATCCACCCTTTCGGCAATTTTGGGCGCGATCTTCACGGCATTCCGTTTCACCAGCTCTGGCTGCGCGAGAATGCGCGTGGCGGCGGAGCAGATATTAGCGATTATTCAATGAGTTCGGTAGCGGCCTTGATGGGCCGCTTTGGGCGCCCCTCGCCCGACGCGCGCTCCCCCGTGTCCGAGATGTTCTATGCGTTTCATTTCGACGCCAGCCTCTATGCGGCCTATCTGCGCCAGCTAGCGGAGCGGCAGGGCACGATCCGACGCGAGGGCCGTATCGTCAAGGCGCACCGCGACGGCGAAAGCGGCTACATCACATCCGTCGAGCTTGAGGGCGGCATCCATATCGAAGGCGATCTTTTCATCGATTGTTCGGGCTTTCGCGGCCTGCTGATCGAAGACGCGCTGGAGACCGGGTACGAGGACTGGAGCCACTGGCTGCCGGTCGATCGCGCGCTGGCCATGCCGACATCGAATATCGCCTCCCCCGCCCCCTTTACGCGCGCGACGGCCCATGGTGCGGGATGGCAATGGCGCATTCCGCTGCAGCATCGCACGGGCAATGGCCATGTCTTCTGCGGCGCCTTCATGGAGGATGACGAGGCCGAACGGATCCTGCGCCGCCACGTGGAGGGCGAGCCCATCGCCGAACCCCGGCTGATACGGTTCCAGACCGGCATGCGCCGCAAGGCGTGGAACCATAATGTCGTGTCTCTGGGCTTGGCCTCCGGCTTTATCGAGCCGCTCGAATCGACAAGCATCCATCTGATACAAAACGGCATTGCGCGCCTGTTCAGCCTGTTTCCCGAAAAGGAGATCAGCCCCCTGGAGCGGGACGAATATAATCGCGGCATGCGCGAGATATATTGCGACATCCGCGATTTCATCATCCTGCACTACAAGGCGACGCAGCGGGATGACACCGAGTTCTGGCGCTATGTCAGGGACATGGAGGTGCCCGAAAGCCTTGCGCGCAAGATGGAACTCTGGCGCCTGCATGGCCGCGTGTTCCGCGAAAACGCCGAACTGTTTACCGTGCCGAGCTGGGTCGCCGTGATGCTGGGACAGAACATGTGGCCCGAACGCTATGACCCCATCGCCGATACGCTGGACGAGCAGCGCGTGGCGCAGGCCATGGAGCAGATGCGCGAAGCCTATCGCCAGACCGCGCAGCAATTGCCGACGCAGGAGCAATTCCTGCGGCAGGCAGGTGCATGGGCAGCGGATCATGCGCCGATGGCCACGGCCGGAGCGATGCGATGAAGGGCGACCCTATCCAGAAGATCGTGATCGTCGGCGGCGGAACGGCCGGATGGATGGCCGCGGCGGCGATCTCGAAGATCCTCGGCGATTTTCCCGGACTGTCGATCCGGCTAGTCGAAAGCGAGGCGATCGGCACGGTCGGCGTCGGCGAGGCGACGATCCCGCAGATCATTTCTTTCAACAATTTGCTCGGCATCAACGAGTTCGAATTCATGCGCGAGACGAATGCGACCTACAAGCTGGGTATCGAATTCGTCGACTGGCTGCGCAAGGGACACAGCTATATCCATCCATTCGGCACCTATGGCGTCGACATGCTGGGGATCGAGTTCCATCAATTCTGGCTGCGCGGGCAGGCCTTGGGACATACAGCCAGGCTCGACGATTTTTCCATCTCTGCCATGGCGGGTGAGGCTGGCCGGTTCGCCCACCCGCGCAAGGACCAGCCCAATTCGCCGCTGTCGCGCATGGCCTATGCGTTTCAGTTCGACGCGGCGCTTTATGGCCGGTTCCTGCGCAAGCGAGCCGAAGCGCAAGGCGTCGAACGCGTAGAAGGGCGCATCGTCGAGGTCCTGCAGAATGGCGAAAGCGGCTTCGTCACGGGTGTAAAGCTGGAAGACGGCGCAATCGTCGAAGGCGATCTGTTCGTGGATTGCTCGGGCTTCCGCTCTCTGCTGCTGGGGCAGACCCTCGGTGTGCCCTTCATGGACTGGAGCAAATGGCTGCCCTGCGACCGCGCGGTGGCGGCACCATGCGCGCTGGCCGGGCCGGACAAGCCGCTTACCCGCTCGACGGCGCGCCCGGCGGGCTGGCAGTGGCGCATTCCGTTGCAGCACCGGATCGGCAACGGCCACGTCTATTCCTCATCGTATATGAGCGACGGCGATGCCGAGGATCTGCTGCTGTCGAGCCTCGACGGCGAACCTCTTGCACAGCCCAACAGGCTGCGGTTCACGGCGGGCCACCGGGAACGCATCTGGGATCGCAACGTCGTTGCGCTCGGACTTGCCGGAGGATTTCTCGAACCGCTGGAATCGACCGCGATCCATCTAGTTCAGTCGGGCATCGCAAGGCTGATGGCGCTGTTTCCGACCAAGGCCTTCTCCCCCGCGGAGATCGAGCGATACAACCGCGAGACCGTCGCCGACTATGTCGAGATCCGCGACTTCCTCGTTCTCCACTACCGTGCCAGCGAACGCGACGACAGCGAGTTCTGGCGCTATTGCCGCAATATCGCGCCGCCGCCCGCCCTTGCCGACAAGCTGGAGATGTTTCACAGTTCCGGGCGGATCTTCCGCGAGAACCAGGAACTGTTTACCGAGGCAAGCTGGCTTGCCGTGATGGTCGGACAGGGGATCGAGCCCGAGGCCTATCACCCTGCCGCCGGTTTGCTGAGCCAAGAGGAAACGTTGCGCAGGCTGCGCCATATCAGGCAGGTCGTGATCGACACCGCGCAGCAATTGCCTCCACAGGACGAATATCTGGCCATGCATGGCGCAGCGATCGAGAATTCGTTACGTCAGCCTGCATGAGTACCCTTCCCCCGCCGAAAGCGGTTGCCGAGATCGGCGCCGACCTGACGCCTGATGGTTTCGCCGCGCTTCGACATGCGGCAGAACCTGTCGTCATCCGCGGGCTTGTCGCCGACTGGCCGGTCGTGCAGGCGGCGCTCGACAGCGACGAGGCCGTGGTCGCCCATCTGTCGCGCGGCGGAAGCAGGCGCCCGGTGACGGCCATCGCGGCGCCGCAGCGGGCAGAGGGACGCTTTTTCTATACGCCGGACATGCAGCGCCTGAACTTCTCCACCGGCCAGGGCCGGCTGGAGACGTTCCTGTCCGATCTGCTAACCGCGCGCGACATGGCCGACGCCCCGGCGCTGGCTGTTCAGTCGCAGGATCTGGCGGAATTGCTGCCGCTGGTGGCCGAGGAGAACCGGCTGTCGCTATTGCCGGACGTGCGCCCGCGCATCTGGATCGGAAACCGCATCCGCGTTGCGCCACACTACGACGTCAAGGAGAATATCGCCTGCTGCGTTGCGGGTCGCCGGCGCTTCACGCTGTTCCCCCCCGACCAGATCGCGAATCTGTATCCGGGTCCGTTCGAACTGACCCCGGCGGGAACGCCGGTCAGCATGGTCGATATCCACGATCCCGACCTCTCGCTTTATCCGCGCTTTGCCAAGGCATGGGAGCACGCGATGCAGGCGGCGCTGGAGCCGGGGGATGCAATCTACATCCCCTATTGCTGGTGGCACGGGGTCGAATCGCTCGAACCGCTGAGCATATTGATCAACTATTGGTGGAACGAGGGAGAGCCCGAAGGCATCGGCTCCCCTTACGAGGCGCTGCTTCACGGCCTGTACGCATTGCGCCACCTGCCGCCGGAGCGGCGTGCGGTCTGGAAGGCGATGATGGATTATTATGTGTTCGAGGAAAGCGGCGACCCGGTCGCGCATCTGCCCGCCAATGCGCGCGGCATGCTGGGCCAGCATTCGCCGGCAATATTCGCGCAGATGCGCGAAATCATGCGGGATGTCTTTCGCTAGACCCCGCCATGACACCGGCCATCCACTGCGCATAGGGCGGCGCATAGGCAATCGCAGAGCGCAGCCTTTGTTCAAGATCGCGCCCCATCGCCTGCGCCTGACCGGCATCGACGTCGTCCGGCAGACCCTCGCCCTTTTCGAAAACCAGCGCCTCGATCAGCATCGCAAGCTCCTGTTTCAGAAACGGCGGTTCTTCCCACGAGATTACACGGCCGCGCCTGCGGAACTGGTCGATCGTCTGTGCGACGCGGTCGGACGGTGTCGCAGGCGCGAAGCGCCCGGCGGCGCGCGGGGACGCATAGATCAGGCCCAGCGTGTCGCGCACCGCATCGGCCATCAGGCCCGATCGCCGGTTGAACTCCGCGCGCTCCGCCGGTTCGATCGTGCTGCCCGGCAGCATGTCCAGCAGCAACCCAAGCTGGCGATGCGCCAGATCCAGCGGCAGACCCAGCAGCGGACCGAACCGCGCCGCCGCGTCGCCGATGGCGACGACATTGCCGACCCAAGCATTGCGGCGGCGACCCGGCTTCACGGACACGCTGCTGTGCACCTGTCCGCCAAGGATGGAGGACACTTGCGCAGGCGAAAGATCCGAGGAGGTCCCCAGAGCGCATTGCAGCCCGTCGCGGCCCGCCAATTCCGAAAACCAGCCTTCGGGCAGCAACGACAGGCGGTCCTCCAGCGCCAGCATCGGCTGACCCGGCGCGGACATATGGATGTGAACCGGTGGGAGAACCGCACTCCAGTCATCGTCCATGCAGCCGGAGAGAGCGCTGAGCAGGAACGAGCCGGGACCGCTGCAATCGACGAACAGATCGGCCTGCAGGCGGCCCTGCTCCTCGATAATGATGGCGGCAAGCTCGTTCTCGCCGCCTTTCTCAAATCCGGCGACCCTGCCGCCGACCGAGCCTATCCGCATCTGCCGCGCGATCTCTATCAGCAGTCCGCGATAGGCGGCGGGGTTCCAGCGCATGGCATAATCGACGCCCGAAATCGGCGTGGGCGTGTCCGGCGGCGCGACGGCAAAGCGGCCGGTGTCGACAAGCGCCTCGGCTAGCGGATCGGCGGTACCTTGCGAAAACGGCGGCGGCCTGCCTCCGCCCCAGTCGCGCGCGAACCTTGTATTGGCCGCAGCATCGACGGCCGCCCCATAGGTCATGGTCGTGGGCCGGTCCCCATCCCCAAAGCCCAGCAGCCGGGTCAGCAGACGATGGCTGCCCCCGGCCTGCCGGACGATGGCTTCCTCCGAAATGCCGAGCCGTTCATGCAGTTCAACAGTGAAGGGAAGCGATGTGGCGGCAAGATTGGAAAAGGCGGCGCTATCCGCAGGCACCGGCAGGATCAGCACTTCGCATCGCGGAAGGGCACGGCGAATGGCGATTGCCGCCAGCAGCCCTACCTGCCCGTCTCCGGCCACCACCACACGGCGCAGCGGCTCGCGCGCCTCGCTCATGCGGCGTCCGCCAGTCTTGCACTCTCGCGCCTCAGATATTCGTCATGCGCGGGCATTGTCGCGACTTCCGCATCGATCGCCTGTCGCAAGCGATCGAGCGCCATTTTCACTTTCGCAGGATCGACCTGCGCCACGCGCGTATCGTGCTTCTCCGGGAAATAGCCTTGCCCCAGATAGACCGCGATCCAGCTCTGGTCGAAGAAAAGCCCGTCGGCATAGCTCTCGACCTGGCCTGTGCGGCGCCACAGTTCCATCTTGCCTGCAAGGCTGTCGGGCACGGTCATGGTGCGCACATGGTTCCAGAATTCGGAATCGTCGCGCCGCGTCGCGTTGTAATGCAGGATCAGGAAGTCCCGTATCCGGTCATACTCAATATCGACCTGCCTGTTGAATTCGCTGCGGTCGCGGGGATCGATCTGCCCGCCCTGCGGAAACAGCTCGACCAGATTGGTAATGGCCATCTGCGCCAGATAGATCGAGGTCGATTCCAACGGTTCGAGGAATCCGCTGGCAAGACCGATCGCCACGACATTATGCGACCAGGATTGACGGCGCCGTCCCGGCCGGAAGCGCAATATGCGCGGATCGTCCAGCGGCTTGCCATCGGCGGCGGCGCGAATGGCTTCGCACGCCTCATCCTCGCTGAGATGCGCGCTGGAGAACACATAGCCATTGCCCATGCGGTGCTGCAGCGGGATGGCCCAGCGCCAGCCTGCGGGCATGGCGGTCGCCGTCGTATAGGGGCGCAATTGCGTCGTTTCATGGGTGCACGGCATCGCGGCGGCCCGGTCGCAGGGAAGCCAATGCGTCCAGTCTTCCCATTCGGCGCCCAGTTCGCCGCCCAGAAGCAGCGAGCGGAACCCCGAGCAATCGATGAAAAGATCACCTTCGATACGGCGACCGTCCTTGAGGACCAGGGCCCTCACATCTCCGCTTTCACCATCGCGCTCGACCGAGGTGACGAGGCCTTCGTGCCGCGTGACGCCAAGCCCCACCGCGAAGTCGCGCATGAACGGCCCGAAAAGCGTCGCGTCGAACTGATAGGCATAGCCATAGGTCGAGGAGAGCGAATCGTCGTGGCTGGGCGGGCGGAAGCGATTGGCCTGCGCGGCGCGCACCGCGAGCGAATAATCGCCGAGCTCGCCCGCAAGCCCCTGCCGCTGAAGTTCGAGCCACCAGTGGTGGAAGCCGACATCGGCGGCCGGCTCGCCAAAGCTGCCGAAGGGGTGGATATAGCTTTCGCCGATCTGCCCGAAATCGCGGAAGTCGATGCCCAGCTTATAGGTCGCGTGGGTCGCCTTGATGAAGGCCGCCTCGTCGATGCCCAGCCTTTCGACGAAGCCCCTGATATGCGGCAGGGTCGCCTCTCCCACGCCGACGATGCCGATATCCTCGCTTTCGACGAGGTCCACACTCGCACGGCCCGGCAGCAATCTTGCAAGCGCCGCCGCGGCCATCCAGCCCGCGGTGCCGCCGCCAAGGACGACGACACGCACGGGTCGGAGGGAACTATTGCTCATGTCATCGACTTTGACCGAGCGATCCGGCGCAGGCCAGACCTCAGCCTTCCATTTCCTCAAGTTCCTTGCCCTTGGTCTCGGTGATGAAACGCTGGACGAGGAAGAAGCTGATCACCGCACAAATCGCGTAGAAGCTGTAGCTTGCGGCAAGGCCGATGCCGGCGGCCATCACGGGGAAGAACTGCGCGATCAGATAGTTGGCGAACCATTGGAAGAACCCGGCCACCGCCAGCGCGCTGCCCCGGATCTGGTTCGGGAACATCTCGCCCAGCATGACCCACATGACCGGACCCCAGCTGACGTTGAAGAAGATCACGTAGAGGTTCGCCGCGATCACCGCGAGAATGCCCATTTCCTGTGACAGCTGAAGGCTGCCCTCGGCATCGAGCGTGCCCTGGCTGAAGGCATAGACCATGACGAACAGCGTGACCGCCATGCCGGCCGAGCCGATGAGCAGCAGCGGCTTGCGGCCGATGCGGTCGATCACGGCGATCGTCACGAAGCAGGCACCGATCGACACCGCGCCGGACACGATATTGATCAGCAGGCTGTCACTCTCGTTGAAACCGGCCAGCTGCCACAGGGTGGCGCCATAATAGAAGATCACGTTGATGCCGACGAGCTGCTGGAACACCGCCAGCATGACGCCCACCCAGACGATGGGACGGATGCCGAGGAAGCTCTTCGCGCCGGCGGGGGCAAGAACGTCGCGCAGGCGGGGACGATGGTCGCCTGCGAAGCTGTTGCGAATTTCCTCGACCTTCGCCTTTGCAACCACTTCGCCGAACAGGCGCGTGAGCACGGTCGCCGCTTCTGCGTCGCGCTTCTTGGCGACGAGGAAGCGGGGGCTTTCCGGAATGAAGAAAAGCGCCAGCAGGAACACGCCCGCGGGAATGGCCTGCATCAGATACATCCAGCGCCATGCCTGCAGGCCGCCCCAGAAGATATTGGTCGATTCGCCCGCAGCCGCGGCCAGCACGTAATTGACCAGAAAGGCCGCCGTCAGGCCGGTGATGATCATGATCTGCTGGACCGTGGTCATCCGCCCGCGAATATTCGCCGGGGCGACTTCGGAGATATAGGCAGGAGACAGGACCGAGGCCGCACCGACCGCTACGCCGCCCGCGATGCGCGCGATGACGAAGATTGTGTGCGATTCGGCGAAGCCCTGCACCAACGCAGCGACAAGGAACAACAGGGCGGCAATGCGCATGACATTGCGGCGGCCGATCGCATCGGCAAGCGTGCCCGCCGCGAAGGCGCCCACGATGCAGCCGATCAGCAGCGAACCGACGGTAAAGCCAAGCCCGCCCTCCGTCAGTTCGAAGGCCGACTTCAGACCCGGCTGCGTGCCGTTCACGGCGCCGCTGTCATAGCCGAACAGCAGCCCGCCGATCGTCGCCACCGCGACGATCGCCGAAACGAGGCCCAGATTGACGCCTCCATCACTCCTTGTGGTGCTTCCCATGTTCTCTCCCCTTGCGAACGGTCATATGTTGGCCGTCCGCGGTTATGTTAGCGCTACCTATGACGGAAATGTGCGCGAAAGCAAGCCGTCAATCCACACCTGAAAAGGCAATTCAGCTGCGGCGGTCGCAATGATGTCAGCCACGATCCCGCGCGCCGGTTCCTCCGATCATGCGCCCGCGCCCGTATCCTGCCGCGCCAGCAACCGGTCCAGAAAGCGGCCATGGCTCGGCAGGCTGGCGACCCTGGCCGCAATGGCCTCGCGCTGGCGTGCGAGTTCGTCTTTCAGGCGCTCGTGGCTCATCAGGGCGCCGATGCGGTGCCAGCTGGACGGCATAAGCCTTTGCCCCAGCATGACCTGCAGCCAGCTTTCGGCGCGGAACAGATCGCCGGGTGCCTGCCATGCCTGTGCGTCGGCGGCGAAACTGTCGATCCGGTGCTGCAGGCTGTCCGGTATCGCCATGTCGCGGCAGTGACGCCAAAACGCGGAATCGGTCCGTTCGGTCAGCTTGTAATGCAGGATGATGAAGTCGCGCACGCGCTCAAGCTCGTCATCGGCCATCTCGTTCCAGCGGTCGCGCAAGGCGGGCGTGGATCCGGCGAAGGGGAACATCTGGATCAGCCGCGTAACGCCGATCATGATGAGGTGGATGCTGGTCGATTCAAGCGGCTCGACAAAGCCCGAAGACAGGCCCAGCGCGATGCAATTGGCGCGCCACATCTCGCGCCTCTTTCCCGTCTTGTATCGGATCAGGCGCGGTTCGCCGCGCGGCGTGCCGGTGATGGTCGCCTCCAGCGTCTCGCGCGCGTTGTCGGGGTCAAGGAAATCGCCGGCGAACACGATTCCGTTGCCGCCCCGATGTTGCAGCGGGATGCGCCATTGCCAGCCTGCCTCATGCGCGATCGCACGCGTGAAGGGCGGCGGCGGGTCCTGCAAGTCGGTCTGCACGGCCCATGCCCCGTCGGTGGGCAGCCATTCGCTCCAGTCGTCATATCCGCTTTCCAGCGCCTGCCCGATCAGCAGCGCGCGAAACCCGGTGCAATCGATGAACAGATCGCCCTCGACGCTGCGCCCGTCTTCCAGTTGCAAGGCCGTGATGTCGCCCGTCTGCGGGTCGCGGCGCACCTGTGCGATCTTCCCCTCGATACGCCGCGCGCCGTCCCGCTCCGCCACGGCGCGCAGGAAGGCGGCATAACGACCGGCGTCGAGGTGATAGGCATAGCTGAGCGGCGGCGCGCCACCGGTGGCAAATCGCCCTGCCAGCGCCGCCTCATGCTCAAGGCAATAGGAGCCGATGGGCGCGTCGATCCCCTCCTCTTGCCCCTCAAGCCAGAAATGCTGGAAATCCGCGACCCAGTTGCGCAGCGGAAAAGTGCCGAAAGAGTGGAAATAGCTGTCGTCCGGGCGGGCCCAACCCTCGAATTGTATGCCCAGCTTGAAGGTCGCGCCGGTCGCTTCGACGAAGGCGCGCTCGTCGACGCGCAGGAATTCGTGAAACGTCCGCGCAGTCGGGATCGTCGCCTCGCCCACGCCGACCGTGGCGATCTCATCGCTCTCGACCAGCGTGACATCGACTAGTCTGCCCAGCTGGCGCGCAAGGGCCATGGCCGCGATCCAGCCAGCCGTGCCGCCGCCGGCGATGACAACGCGTGTCGGGCCCCGCCCGTTCACCGCTGGATCCTCCGCAAGACCTGCGCACGCAATCGGCGCGCAGCGGAAGGATCGCCAAGATCGAGCGGGCCAAGAACGTGTTCGGGCAGATGCGCGGCGGCCCTGTCCGGATCGGAAAAGACGTAATAGTCGAAGATCGCCGCCCAAGCCTCACGCTCATGCGCCGGGCGCTGGCGAAGCGACATCAGCGCGTGCAGCAATGTCGTCTGCGGCGTGTCGACATGATCGGGCACGGCATTCCACCACCAGTTGAGCAGGATGTTGAAATCCTCCAGCGCCTCCACCTCATGCCACCACATGGCGGGATAGACGATGACGTCGCCAGGCTCCAGCACGGCGGAAACCGCATGTTCCAGCGCGGTCGCATAGCCGGGATAGCGATCAAGGTCAGGATCGGCGAGATCGACCATGCTGACGACCTGCCCGCCCGGCGTGGGTTCGAGCGGGCCGGGATAGAGATTGGCGATCTGGTCAGGCGGAAACAGGGTGAAGCGCCGCCTGCCTGCCGCGCACAGGGCGCAATTGTTCGAATGGTCGTAATGCGCGGCAGTGACGGTGCGATTGCCCATCCACAGGCTTGCGGTGACGGGCGCGCCGTCTTCACCCTGCACGCCTTCCACGCCCGGGTCGTTGGCAGGGCCCATTTCGGGAAAGAAAATGCCCAGATCGGTCGATCCGACATAAAGCGCGTCATCTACCCCGCCGAGTAACTCGTCCAGAACCTGTTTCAGGTCCCCGCGCGAGCCGGTGAAATTGAAACCGTCGATGGCGGGCGTGTAATGGAAATGGCCGCGCGTCGAACGATCGGCGCGATAGATCGTGACCGGGATATTCGCGTGATGCCTCAGCAGATACTGGGCGGCATCACGCGGCGATTGCAGCGCCGCCTGCACGATCGGAAGCCGGACGCCCGCCTTGCGAAAGACGACCGGCTCCAGCGTAGCCTCGACAAATGCGTTAAGCGCGTCGCCCGCCGGCATGGGGCCGTCCATCTCGCGGATGGGTCGCGGCCCCGACAAAGGGGGCGACGCGGCGGTCATCGCGCCGGGCCGCGCTTCATGTCGGCCAGCGCATTGATATTGCCGAGCGAATGCGCGGCCATCACCGCGGGGACGAGCAATCCCGCCTCGTTCAGCTCGCCAAGCGCTTCGGCCGAAAGGCCGGCGATCTTCTCGGGCAGGATCGCGCTGAAATTTTCGAAATTGATGGTGGTCGTGCCGTCGATGTCGATCGAGATCGGCAAAGCGTCGACAAGACCGTGCTTCTTGAACATGTCCGACATGGACGCACTGGCCGACATGCCGCGGTGGACAGACTGAAGCGCTTCGATGGCATCCAGCAAGGCCGGGGCGTGACCGCCATGTTCGCGGAACAGGGCCAGACCCTCATCGCCGTCCTGCGCAATCCGCGGATGAGCGAGGTCGAGATAGACGAGCGGATCATCCGCCTGCCCTCGCCCGATCATCAACGGCCCGCGGCGGGCCAGCGCGGGGATGTAGCGGGCCTTCCACTCTTCATCGCGGACGAACAGGTTTTCGTCCTGCACAAGGCCGAGGATCGCGACAGGCTGATAGTGCCCCTGTTCGTCGGTGGTGAACAGGATCGGATATTCGCGTTGCAGAACGGCGAATTCGCCGACGAAAACGCCGATCTGCCCGCCCGGATCGCCGCTTTCGGCGCCGCGCGACGATTTCAGGCGGACGTCCGAATGGGCGACATTGTCTAGGGGAACTACGGTCATCGCATCATGCTACTGGCAAGAAAAGTAGGGGAAAAGACCACCTGAGCGTGTTGGTGGTCTTTTCCCCAGTCCCTCGGAGAGCAGAGGGATTAGAAGCGGAACCGGGCGCCTGCGTAATAGCGGGGCCGGCCGTCCACGATAAACCATGGCTGGTTGGTCGTGCGGGCGAAGGTCTCGACATTCGAACCGGTCAGGTTGATCGCCTCGAACGAGACCGACAGAGCGTCCGTGATGTCGTAGCTGACGTTGAGGTCGATCTGTTCGTAGGCGTTCACGAACACCGGGTTGCGCGATGCACCGCGGCTGTTGTTCGACAGGAACGTATCGCGCCAGTTATAGGTCAGACGCGCCGAGATGCCGTAGTTTTCATAGATCGCCGACAGGTTGGCCGTGTCCGACAGGCCCAGCAATGCGAACTGGTCCGCATTGGTCGGCGCCTGAATGTCGTAACCGATATCGCCGCGGACCAGCGTATAGGCAGCGGCAACGCCAAAGCCCGACTGTCCGAAGAAATACTGACCCGCCAGTTCGAAGCCGTAGATGTGTGCGTCTTCGCTGTTGACCGGCTGCTGCGTCTGGAATTCGTACAGCGGATCGCTGCCATCCGCCACGACGTCATAGCTGGCCAGGATCTGGTCGATATAGGTCTGGCTTAGACCGTTCGGACCCAGATTGGCTTCGAACTGGTTTACGGCAGCGTCATAACCGAACTGGTCGATCAGCGCCGTCAGAGTGAACAGGTTCACGTCCGAAATATCGAGATTGTTGGTCTGCAGATAGTCGAGAGCCTGTCCCGAACGGGTTCCCGGCGCACCCGAGCTGGGATCGCGCAGGTCGAAGAGGCTCTGCGTGGTCTGGCCCGTGCCGACGAAATTGCGAACCCGCTTGTCGAAGAAGCCGGCCGACAGATAGCTCGACGGCGCGAAATACCATTCCAGACTGACGTCGAAGTTGTCGGATTCGAGCGGGATCAGCTGCGGGTTGCCCTGCGTACCGCCGGGAACGCCCGAAAGGGCGGTCGGGCGGTTAGGAGCGCCCGGGTTGGAGGATGCGAACAGCGAACCGAAGTCCGGACGCGAAATCGTCCGGCTGAGCGAGACCCTGCTCTTGAAGTTGTCGGTGATATCGACCGAGATGTCGATCGACGGCAGGATGTGGTCATAGCTGTTTTCGCCCTCGACCGGTGCCAGACCGGAAGAAAGGATCGTGACGAAGTCGTTGTCCGCGGTCCAGTCGATACGCCCCGGAATGCCCTGCAGCGTGACCGAGCGGGAGTCGGTATGCTCGTAGCGGACGCCGGCAAGGATGTTGACCGGACGGTCCAGCAGTTCGGCGTTCAGGTCGAGCTGACCGTACAGGGCCCAGATCTTTTCCTCGACCGTATTGTCCGTGCTGCCGTTGATCGTCGGATCGTTCACGAATGCCGTGAAGAGTTCGGTCGCATCCGCGCGGAACGCGGTTGCAAGCGGATCGCCCTCGGCAATGCCGGTATCGTAGTCCTTGAATTCGCAGACCAGGCAGAATGTCTGGACCAGATCGCCGGCGACCTCCTGAATGTCGCCGATATTGCCAACGCCCCAGTCGCCCAGCGCATTATAGGTGCTGGTCGTCTGGCTGTTCATCTCGGCCTCGCGATAGGAGGCGCCGAACATCACGCGGTCGTCGTCACCCATGTCCCAGATGTTGTCGAGGCGGATTTCCTTGACGTCCTGCTCCTGAAACGCGGTCTGGCTGCGCGCAACCTGCGAGCCAAGATCGGCGATATCGAGCACACCGTTGTTGTTGCCATTGGCATCGTCGAAAGTGATGAACTGGCGCGGGAAACCGTCAACCGTGTTCAGGCCCTGATCGACAATCCCCTTCTGCGCCAGCGCGAACAGGGTCGAGGTATGGCCAAGCGGGTTGTTCGGCTGCGCCTCGGCCTTGGAGTAATGGCCGTCCAGAATGGTGGTCAGCCTGTCGGTGACTTCATATTCGAGGTTGAGGCCGTAGGACATCAGCTCGTCCTCGGTCGCACGATATTGCTGCTCGAAACCGCCGTCCTTGGGCGCGGTGATCACATCGTCGATATAGATGGCGGTCGCGACCCGGTAATTGCCGTCGAAGGTAATCTCGTCGAACGGGCGGTTGTACCAGGTGGTCTGGTCGGCGCGCTTTTCCTCGGCAGCATTGCGGTAATAGGTCACGTCGGCGGTCGCGGTGAAGCGATCGGTCGGCGCGAACTGCGCGGTCAGCTGGCCATTGATACGCTCGCGCTGGAATTCCGAGTAGTGATAGCGCGTGTCGTTCGGAATGGCGATCAGCGTGTCGGGCGACGTAGGCGCATTGTTGACGATGGTCGTGCCGTCGGCGCGGCGGAAGGTCGTGCTGCCCAGGAACTGCGAATAGGGCAGGATATTCCAGTCGTTCGCCGATTCCGACACCGCGGAGTTGTTGCGAAGCTGATAGCTGCCGAACAGGCCGATGCCGAACGTACCGGCGTCGTTCGACCAGTTGACGATGCCCGAAACTTCAGGGGTCACACGCTCGTAATCGAAGGTGTCGGACGCGTCATACACCGCCTTGGCGCCGATCGAGCCGGTAAGGCCCGCTGCACCGTCGAGCGGGCGGCGCGTCACGATGTTGATCGCGGCGCCGATGCCGCCGCCGGGAATGGAGGCCCGGCCGGTCTTGTAGACCTCCAGTCGGCTCACGCCTTCACTGGCGAGGTTTGCGAAGTCGAACGAACGGGTCGTGCCCGCCACGAAGTCGCCGTTCTGGTCCTGACCGACCGAAGCGATGCTGGCCGTCGGCAGGGTGCGTCCGTTCAGCGTGACGAGGTTGAAGCCGGGGCCGAAGCCGCGAACGGTCACGCGCGAGCCCTCGCCGTTGACCCGGTCGATCGACACACCGGTGATCCGCTGCAGCGATTCGGCGAGGTTCGTGTCGGGGAACTTGCCGATTTCCTCGGCAGAAATGCCATCGACGACGCCCGCATTGTTGCGCTTGAGGTCGATTGAGCGATCAAGTGATGCGCGAATACCGGTCACGACGATCGTATCGTCCGCAGCCGATTCGGACGTATCGGCCGGCTCGGTGAGCACCTGATCCTGTGCGTGAGCCATGGTAGCGCTACCAAAAACGCTTGCAAAAACAAGCCACGAAGTGGTGCGCGCCAGTGACGAGCGAACTCTTGATCCCTTCATTTCCCTCTCCTCAACGTCGGCCTATTAGGCCGATCATTCCACTGCATACTGGTGGATTTCGCTTGCATATGACGCAGATCGGGGGGCTGTCAACGAAGCGACCTGTATTTTTGGATAGTTGCTGCAGGGCCATTGTCAAAAAGACACACAAGCATAACCGCGCATCGCCATGGCGGGGCTCCAACATATGATAACGCTCACATTAAGAAAGTGCGTCGTGTGGCTGTCACAAGGTTTCGGAAGGATCAGAATCCGATCGACACCCTCAGACCCATCACAAGTGCATTACGCGTTTCCGGACCGGCGCCCGGGTTGATCACATATTGCAGGTCAGGCTGAACCGAGATCCAGGGCGTAAGCGCACGCGCATAGGTGGCCTCAATCACCGTTTCCGTATTCGCCCTACCCTCGTCGATGGCGGGTACGTTCGAGGCTATCGCGCGAGCCACCGCGAGGCCCATCTGCTCGCCTTCCGAAGGCGTGTAGACCAGCCCGCCGGACAGGAAAGCGTCATAGGGATTGCTGGCGCCAGAGGCGATGCCCGCACGGCCGAAGACCGCGATTGTGCAGTGTTCCGTGCCGTGCAGGCATGCTTCGCCGCGCAGATAGGCACCACCGCTCGACGCCGCGCCCTGGCCGTCGACGCGGTCCTGCTTTTCCGAATAGCGCCAGCCGCCTGCCAGCAGGCGCAGCCCCCCCGAACGCCAGTCCGCTTCGGCTATGGCGAGCACGCCGTCGCCCAGATCGATGGCGGTCCTGCTGGGACGATCGGGGTTGCCCGGCACCGCATCTAGGATCGCGGCCCTGACCACCAGCCCTTCGTTAATCTGCAGCTGGGCACGGGCCGACAGGCTCGTCACGGGAAAGATCGACGGTCCGTTCTGCCCCGATTGCGCGATGTCCTGCCCGATGCCATGCGCGCTCCCGATAAAAAGCGCGGAAGTTTCCAGCGCGTCGAATTCCGAGTTCAGGTCATAGAGGCCGACCTTGATGCTGGCGGTGTCGCCGATCTGCTGCTCGATCCATGCCTCGTACAGGCGGGCGGCGCGCACGCCGGTTTCTATATTGCTGACGATGTGGATGTCGCCGGTCAGCTCGCTGAGCGATGCGCCATTGTTGTAGAGAAAATAGACCAGACCGGTTGCGCCTTCCCAGCCGACGGCGCGTTCGAGATCCGCCTCCAGCACGACATCCAGATTGTCGAGATAGCGCCAGCCGTCCTTCACCCCGCCTTCGTTGCGCCAGACTTCCGCCGTATAGGCAGCGGAGAGCTCGAATGCGTTATCGGACGGACCATCGTATTGCGGGTCCTGCGCCCTCGCTTCTCCAACGCCGATTGCGACGAGCAGCATCGCGGCCGTGGACACAGCGCTCCGCTTTCGAACCATCAATTGGCATAGCTTTTCACGAAGGATGGGCATGATGCCGGGCAGGCTATCCGAAATTGCGGCCCGCCGTTTGCTTTAACGGGCCAAATGCTGTCCCGTTTCGCTCGCAGAACGTTAGCCGCCCTTCTTTCGGGCGATCCGGTCCATCCATCGGCCCAGGGCGCCATTGCCGAAATGGCGCCTGATGCGGTTGTAATCGGACGGTGTCTCGTCCTGCCCAAGCTTGAAGCGCGGCGCGCTTAGCGCGATTTCAGCGCGGAAGCCGATGATCTTGGCCAGCAGGACTTCGGCCCGCGACCCCATCCGATCCATCGTCCAGCCGTCCTCGCCCTCCATCAGCGTCGTGACGGCCTCGACCGACGGTTTCGTCAGCCCCGCATCCATTGTCACCGTGCCCGTCAGCCGCGCCGATGCAAAGTTCCACGTCGGGGCCCAGTCATCGCGGCCTACGACTTCGGGCGAGACATAGGCATTCGGGCCGAGAAAGAGGAACGAGGCAAGGGGTTCACGTGCAAGAATTTCCGCCGCCGGGCTGCGCAAGGGAAGATGGCCCACCAGGGTCATCGGCCCCTCCCCTCCATTTCCCTGCGCCACGACGGGCATCAGCAAGGCAGCTGCGGGCTCTGCATGGGGCACGATCCAGCATAGCGGGACCTGTTCGACGAAGCCAAGAATGGCATCCTCGTCGGGAAAGAAGATCGTGCTCATCGTCTCTGCCAGATCGACTGCATCCAGCGGGCGGCATCCTCGATGGCCTTGCGGGCCAGTGCCGATATGCTCATCGCCTCAAGAAAGCTGTGCGTCGCGCCTTCGTAGATTTGCAGTTCGACTTTGGCGCCAGCCTGCATCATCCGCGAGGCGGTTTCGCGGTTCTCGTCGGCCAGAATGTCGCACTGCGCGACGCAGAAGAACGCCGGCGGCAGGTCCGCGAAATTGCCGTTCAGGGGCGTGGCGATCGGATGAGGCGCGCGGTCGTCGCCCCGGTAGTTGCGCCAGAACCAGTCCATCTCGTCCGCGGTCAGCATATATTCCGGGCCGCCGTAACGGCTGTGGCTATCGCGCAGCCGTTCGTCGAATGCGCCATAGTTGAGGATCAATCCGCCAAAAGGTGCCCTACCCGCATCGCGCATCCGCATGGCCGCTGCCAGCGCCAAATTCGCGCCCGCGCTGTCGCCGCCGATCATGGCATTGGCCATTGCTATCCCGTATCGCTCGCCATGGGCTTCGAGCCATCCGACCGCTCCCCCGATCTCCTCCAGTGCGAGCGGGAAGCGCACTTCCGGCGACAGGCTGTAATCGACACCGATCACCGCTGCGCCGCTCTGCGCCGCATATTCGCGCATCAGCCGGTCATGCGTGTCGAGGCTGAAGCTGGTCCACCCGCCCCCATGCAGATAGATGAGCGCATTGAGCGGCCGATCCTTCACCGGGCGATAAATCCGCAGCCCTGCGCCCGCGTCCTCCGCCGGAATCTCGATCGTTTCGGCCATCTGCGGACCGCCGCTGCGCCATGGCTGCCTGACCAGTTCGGCGATGGCCCGGCGCTCGGCGATGGTCTCCCCGCCATTGGTCAGCCGGTCGTATTCCGCATTCACCTCGCGCACGAAGCGGCGGATATCGGGATCGATGTCATCGCCCGGCATCATGATCTGGCTTTCTGTCATACGCCTTTCCCGGCATCCGCAAAACTCAGCGGGCTGTCTTCTGGGTGCTTCCTTGCAGCCTTGCGCCGCGCGACGCGGGAAGACCGTTTCTTCCACCAGATGTAAAGCCCCGTGACCGACTGCCCAAAGGTCACGATGCCCAATACGAACACCAGCGCGAGGGAGGCGAAGCCGAAGATCTCGCCGCTGTGGAGCGGATAGACGACGCGGATCATCGCAAGGCCCATGCTGTCGGAATAGGGATCGACCTGATGCCGCCATTCGCCCGTGTCGCCATCGAAATAATGATCGACCGGCCCCAGCTGGCGATAGCTGAGCTCGCCCTGGGGCGAAAACTTGACCCCATAGAGGTTCCATTGCGGCAGATAGAGCATTCGCGCCGGCTGCCATTGCAAACCTGCCGCTTCGGCATGGGCCTCTGCGCGCGGAAGCACATCCGAGAACGAAAGGCGGGGAACGGTGCCCTGCGGAAAAGGCGCCTCCTCGTCGAACAGGTCATGCTGAAGCGGAGAAATGGCCGTCACGGCGGGTTCGTAGGCCTCGCTCCAGAAATTGAACGCGATCGAGGTTGCGGCGAGCAGCGCCAGAAACGGCAGGAGCCACAATCCGCTTGCCCTGTGGAGATCGAGCAGGAGACGCGGGATCGAACTGGATCGGCGAAACTGCCAGTTGCGCCGCCATTTTTTCCAGAACGGTCCCTTCTCGGGCGTGGTCAACACCAGACCCGCGAAGATCGACAGCAGCCAGAGCACGGCGATGGCTCCCAGAAACAATCGACCCGGCGTGCCTGCGAGCAATTCGAAATGCAGATCCGCCACCCCGGCCACGAAATTGCGGGGACCAATTCCCGGTCCGGTTTGCCTGCCGCCGATAAGCGATCCATCCGTGGGATCGAGAAAAACCTCGTCGAAGGCCGGAGCGCTGTAGCCCGGTCTGGCCGATAGCTCGGCCGCTATGGATCGGTTGGCCTCGCTGCGAAGGGGAAAACCCGTAACCTGCAATCGGGGATTGACCGACTGAAACGCGTCGACCGCGGCCACATTGTCATAGGGCGTCGATGCGACCGGGTTCGACGCGGAGAACAGGTCCGAATTGAGCGCATGGTCGAGCGGTGCCCGAAACACCAGCAGGCTGCCCGTCAATCCCGCCACGGCCAGAAACGCAAGGCTGACCAGCCCGCAATAGCGATGCAGCAGCAGCAAGAAGGCGCGCATGTCTCGTCCATCCCCTATCATTCGCGGCACCGCCCCATTTTACGGCACCCGTCCGGCAGGCTGTTTCGATCCTATGGCCGAAATCGTGCAGGCGCGACATCCGGGCGGGCCGCTCTTTATCGCGCATGGGTCATACAGAGATGTATTGCAAACGTCTCGCATTATTAGCTATGGCGCGGGCGTCACAGTTCTGCAGTAAATGCGCCTTGATGGCCAATTCGCGATGATGGATGGCCCATCCACGAAACCGGCCCGATCGAAACGATGCCTATGCTGCACCTGCAATATCATTTTGCGTCCGTCGGGGTCGCGGGGCGCGCAATTTTGCCAAAGGGGATCACTTCGATGTCGCATGCTTCACGTCTCTTCTCGGGAACGGCGCTGGCCCTTGCCATGTTGTGTCCGGCCCATTCTTCCTTCGCGCAGGACAGCGGCGTGGAGACCATCGAGACGACCGAGGATGGCGAGCGGGTCATCATCGTCACCTCGGAAAGCTATGTTCCGGAAGGCAGCCTGACCGCGACGAAAAGCGATATTCCGCTGGTCGAAACCCCGCAGTCGATCAGCGTCGTCAGCCGCGACCAGATCGACCTTCTGAACTTTATCGATGCACAGCAGGCCGTCCGCTATGTCGCGGGCGCCACGGGAGAGAATTACGGACCCGACCTGCGGTTTGACTTCATCCAGATCCGCGGCTTTCCGCCCAAGCAGTTCGTCGACGGCCTCGCCACGCCGGTGACCAGCACGATCTTTTCCAACGGCATCGACCTCTATGCGTTCGAAAGCCTCGAGATCCTGAAGGGCCCCGCATCGGTGCTCTACGGCTCGGCCCCTCCGGGCGGCATCTACAACCAGACCAGCCGCCGCCCCAAGAGCGAGCTCGATGGCGAGATTTCCGCCATGTACGGCACCGAGGACTACAAGCAGCTTGGCATGACCGTCACCGGCCCGGCAACGGATTCGCTGGACGTGCGTGGCACGCTGATGATCCGCGACCGCGGGGCGGAGCGCGACTTCGTCGATGCGCAGCGCATCTATGCCGCCCCCGCCGCGACATGGCATGTCGGTCCCGACACGCGACTGACCGGCCTTGCCTATTACCAGTATGACGAGGTGAACGGCGACACCAACGGCTTTCTGCCGGCAGCGGGAACGCTGCTCGACAATCCGAATGGCAAGTTGCCGCGCAGCGTCAACCTGGGCGAGCCGGACTATAACCGGTACCAGCGCAAGCAATGGGGCGCCGGTTTCGAGTTCGAACAGGAACTGGGGCCGGACATGGGCCTGACGGTCAATGGCCGCTATGCCAAATATGCCGAGGAACAGCGCGTGATCTATGCCGCCGGTTTCACCGATGCGGACATGGATACGGTCTATCGCAACAGCTATCCCTATCAGGAAGACGTGACCTCGCGGACAGTCGACGGACGCTTTCACGGCAAGTTCGACACCGGCGGGATCGAACATAATGTCCTTGTCGGCGTCGATTACCGCGATGTCGACAATTTCGCGTCCTATGGATTCTGCAGCCCGTTCTTCTGCCCCAGCGGCGCGAGCGTGCCCGATCCGATCAATATCTACGACCCGCAATACGGTCTGCCGAGGGGCTTCGAGACGCCGCCCTTCGACACGGTATTCACCGATCAGGAATTGAAGCAGACCGGTGTCTATGCTCAGAACCAGATTTCGATCGGCGGGCTGCGGGTGCTGCTGTCGGGCCGCAACGACTGGGTCGATCGCACCAGCTTTGGCACCGATGGCAAGCAGGACGAATTCACCTGGCGCGCGGGCGTGTCCTATGTGACCGACGCGGGCGTGGTGCCCTATGTCAGCTATGGCACATCGTTCGAGCCGGTGCTGGGCGTCGACATTGCGGGCGATCCGCTGAAGCCGACAACGGGCGAACAATGGGAAGGCGGCGTCAAATATGATGCGCGCGGCCTGGGCGAAGGAATCGACCTGCTCCTGACGGCGGCGCTGTTCGACATCCGGCAAAAGAACGTCACCAGCGCGGTCTATTCGCCGGTATCGGCACCGATCGGTTCGACCCAATCGGGCGAGGTCAAGGTTCAGGGCGGCGAGCTTGAGTTCGTGGCCCGCATCCGCAACCAGCTCGCGATCAACGGGTCCTATTCCTATACCGATACCGAAGTGGTGGCGAGCGAGACGCCGCAGGAAGTCGGTGCAGCCCTTCCGGTCACGCCCAAGCACAAGGCGTCGCTGCTGGCCGACTATACGTTCCAGCGCGGTTCGCTTGCAGGTTTTGGCTTTGGGGCGGGCGTTCGCTATACCAGCGATGGAGCGGGCAGCCTGCCGGGTCCGTTCAACCCGGTGATCTTCGAAACGGGCGAAGCGACCCTGTTCGATGCCATGCTTCACTATGACTTGCCGAACTGGCGGCTTGCGATCAACGGATCGAACATCTTCGACAAGCGCTATGTCGCGCGCTGTGCCGATCCGAACAATTGCAACTTTGGCGCGGGGCGGCAGGTGATCGGTACGGCGACCTATAAGTTCTGAACGGGGAAGTTCTGAACGCAATGGAGGCGGCATAATGGATGCAAGGCGGCTGGCAGGCGTAATCGCCAGCCTCCTTATGGTGTGGCCGGCGACGTCTTTTGCCAACGGGTCGGCGAGCACAGAAGCAGATGGGGCGGCGGATGTCCTGCCCCCCACGCCATCCGGCCTGCCGCCCATAGCGCGCGCCGAGCCCGGTGCGACGCTCCCGCTCGCGCCGGAGCGGGAGATCGTCTTCACCGTAGAGGAAGGCACCGCGCTCCAGCCCGCGCTGTCGCCTGACGGGCGCACGATCGTCTTCGCGATGCTGGGCGATATCTACAGCCTGCCGAGCACCGGCGGCGGGGCACGCGCCATGACGCGCGGCATGGCGATGGACACGCAGCCGGTGTTCTCGCCCGACGGCAATTGGATCGCGTTCCTCTCGGATCGCTCCGGCCCCGAAAACATATGGATCATGCGCAGCGACGGCAGCGAGGCGCGGCAGATCTCGTTCCATGGCGGCGATCCGGTGTTCACCTCTCCCGCGTGGAGCGCCGATGGGCGGTCGATCTATGTCTCGCGCTTCTGGTCGGACCGGAATGCCTATGAATTGTGGCGCATTCCGCTGGACGGGAACGGCATCGGCGATGTCATCATATCCACCGGGCAGGAGGGCGGCACGCATCATGCGCTGGGGGCCGTCCCGACAGCGGATGACACGGCGCTGATCTATGCCGCGCGCGAAGGCGATCTGGACCTGGCCTCGCCCGTAGAATGGCGCATCACTCGCCGCGATCTCGCCAGCGGGCGCGAGGAGGTGCTGGTCAAGGCCGTGGGCGACATCCGGCTGGGCAAGGTGCAGTCCAGCGCCTTTCGCCCTGCCCTGTCGCATGACGGGAACACGCTGGCCTATGTCCAGCGCCGTACCGGCGAGACATGGCTTCGGCTGCACGACCTGACGACGGGGCGCGAACGCGATCTCGTACAGCTCGACCCTGACGCGCTGCAGGCGTCTTTCTGGAGCGACATCGCGCCCCGCGTGGCATTTACGCCCGACGATGCCGCGATCATCTTCAGCAAGGACGGCAAGCTTCAGCGGGTGACGCTTGAGAGCGGATCTGTCGAGACGATCCCATTTCGCGCAGAAGTGAAGGCCGGCCTGGGGCCGCTGACACGCCAGCCCGTTCGCGTGGAAACGGGGCCGTTGCGCGCCCGAATCATCCAGCACCCCGCGCTGTCACCCGACGGATCTACCCTCGCCTTCTCCGCATTGGGCGCGGTCTATACCATGCCCGCATCGGGCGGCGATGCGGCACCCGTCGCCGTGGGATTGCCTCCGCAATTCCATCCCTCGTGGACGCGCGATGGCAAGGCTCTGCTGTTCGTGACATGGACCGCGGCCGAAGGCGGTCACGTCTGGCGGGTCGATCTGGCGAGCGGGACGCCGACGCGCCAGACCGAAAAGGACGCGTTCTATACGCATCCGGTCGAGGCACCCGACGGCAGCGTTCTGGCGATCCAGTCGCCCACCGCCGACCGCCTCGCCGGCTATGTCGAGTTCGGCCAGTTCAGGCAGGCGCAACTGGTGCGGCTGAGGCTGGGCGGCGCGGGGAACGAGGTTCTGGCCGAGGGCGACATGGGCGGCGCGCCCCATTTCCTTGCCGATGGAACCTTGCTGCTCAACCGGCCCGACGGGGTTTATCGCGTCGACACGGGTGAGAAAATGATCGGGGTTACCGGCCCCAACTGGTATTTCGCGCAAGGACCTGCCCAGGCCGACGACATCCGCGTCAGTCCCGACGGCCGCCAGGCGCTCGCCCAGATCGCGCAGCAATTGCATCTGGTGAACGTGCCCACCGGCGAGGACCGCATCGTGGCATTATCCGATACCGGCAGCCATCGCCAGCTCAGCGATGTCGGCGCCGATTTCTTCGGATGGAGCGCGGCGGGAACGCCTTACTGGTCGGTTGGGTCGACCGTGTTCAGCAGGACCCTGGGCAGTCCGGACACCGCCTCGGTCACGGCAGAGGTCGTCTTGCCGCGCGATGTTCCGCAGGGGCAATTGCTGCTGACGGGCGCGACAGCCATCACGCAGGGTTCGCAAGGCACGATCGAGAACGCGGACCTATTGATCGAGAACGACCGGATCGCGCAGGTTGGCCCGGCTGGAACGATCGACGTTCCGCAAGGTACAACGCGCCGCGACATGACGGGCCGGTTCGTCATGCCCGGCTTCATCGACGTGCACGATCATGTCGCCGACATTCGCCGGGATGTTCTCGATTTCGAACCGTGGGGCCCCGCCGCCAATCTCGCTTATGGGGTGACGACCGCGTTCGATCCCTCGACGCTTACGGTCGACATGCTGGCCTATCAGGATGCGCTCGATGCCGGACTGGTGCTTGGCTCACGCATATTCTCGACCGGGACGGCCATCTTCTCGTTCAACGACTTTCGTTCGCGCGAAGACGTCCGCAATGTCCTGCGCCGATACAGCGATTTCTACCGGCTTTCGAACATCAAGATGTATCGCAGCGGCAATCGCATTGTGCGGCAATGGATCGCCGAGGAAGCGGCCGATCTGGGGCTTCAGCCCACCGCCGAAGGTGCGCTGGCGATGAAGCTGGACCTGACCCACATCCTCGACGGCTATTCGGGGAACGAGCATGCGATCCCGCCTCCGGTGCTTTACGACGATGTGACGCAGTTGCTGGCGCGCAGCGGCACCAGCTATGACCTGACCTTGCAGATCACCCATGGCGGCTATCCGGCGCAGGATTTCTTCATCGCCCGCGATGCGCCGCATGGCGATCCGAAATATGCCCGCTTTGCCCCGTCATGGTTCCGCGACCAGAAATTCTGGCAGCGCGAATGGACCGACCCCGAAGGCTATGTCTTCACCCGCACCGCCGCCAGCGCGGCAGAGGTCTTTCGGTCGGGCGGCCTCGTTGCCATCGGCGCGCATGGCGAGGTGCCGGGGCTTGGCACCCATTGGGAAATGCAGGCGCATCAGATGGGGGGATGGACGCCCGAGGAAATCCTGACGGCGGCGACCATCAACGGTGCGAAAGCGATTGGCCGCGAAGCGGACCTCGGCTCGATCGAAACGGGCAAGCTGGCCGATCTGGTGATCCTGTCGCGCGATCCGCGCATCGACATCGCCAATACGCTTGCAATCGAACATGTGATGAAGGGCGGCCGGCTTTACGACGCCGATACGCTGGCGCAGATCTGGCCGGACAAGGTACCTGCTCCGGCGTTCTGGTTCAGTCCTGTTCGTCCCGCGGCTGATTGATAAAGACGCTGGGCGGCATGCCGAACACGCGGTGGAAAGTGGCCGTAAATGCGCTGGGGCTCTCGTAACCCACCTCATAGGCGACGATGGCAACGGGCTTGCCTGCCTCGATCATCGGGATCGCGGCCATCAGGCGCACCTGCTGGCGCCAGGTCGCCAGCCCAGCCCCCGTTTCGCGCCGGAACGCGCGGGTAAAGGTGCGCCGCCCCATCGCGGCAAGCGACGCCCACTCGTCAAGGTCGCGCTGGTCGGCAGGGTCGTCCATCAGCGCATGACACACGCGCAACAGGCGCGGATCGCGGGGCATGGGAAGATCGCTGGGCGTTACCGCCATCCGCCTGATTTCCGACAAGAGCAGGCTGGCGATCGCGCCTTCGCGCCCTTCCATGTCATAGGCGGGGTGAAAATGCCCCCACCTCGAACACCAGCGCGCGTACCAGGTCGCTCACCTCGATCACGCGCGCCGCCTGCGGATTGGGATCGAGCGCCGGGTCGATATAGAGCGTATAGGCCGATACGGGGCCGCGGCATTGCACCTCGTGCACCAGATGTGCGGGAATCCAGATCGCGCGGCGGGGCGGAAGCATGAACACCGCCTCGGCCGCGACGACCATCATGACCCCCGAACTGCAATAGGTCAGTTGCGAACGCGGATGGCTGTGCGGCGGATCGACCATGCCGGCCGGATACTCGTCGGCGAACCCCATGATCGGCCTGCTGGCCAGCGGATAGTCGGCGGAATGTTTCATGCCCCTCGTGCGTCCTTGCGTCGCCAAGGTTCCGCGCATGAAGCGCGATAGTCAATCGCGCAATCGGATACCGAATCCGGATGCTCTTTCGTAAAAAAGGTTCAATTGAGATAGTTTGCGATGAAACGAGCTTGCCAAAGGCTTCTTGCAAGCTAGTCTTCCGATCCATGGGACTGGGCAGTGTCGCTGCGCGAGACACGGTTGCGCTACATACGGGGAATCCTTCCACCCCGCTCAGGTGCTGTCCGAATTGCAGGAGGCTTCATTGAAACTGAAACATGATATCGACGAGTTGGGTCGCGTCGGCGATATTCTTTCGATCGAAAATCCACTCCAGTTCAATCTCGACAATTACGCCGGCGGCACGTTCCGCGACAAGCCGATCTTCGATCTCGACGGGGTCGAGGACCAGATCGATTCAGGTCGTGCGCAGAAGATTACTGCCAACAACAAGATCACCTACACCTTCCTTGATGAGGGTGACGATCTTATCGGCATCTACAACAACAAGAACTATGGCTTTACCGCTGGCGAAGGTCTTGCGGCCTTCACCGCTGCGCAGGAAGCCGAAGCGCGTGATTCCATCGACTTGTGGGACGATCTGATCGCGCCCGAGTTCGTGGAAACCAACGGCCGGGGCGCGGATATCCAGTTCGCCAATTCGACCGATCCGGCGCAGGCCTATGCCTATTATCCCAGCGAAAAGGGCGGCCAGAAATATCTGGGCGACGTGTTCGTGGCAGATCCGGCCGTCAACTGGACCAATGCGTGGCTCGGCTATGGGGGCTATGGCGCCACCACCCTCACGCACGAGCTTGGTCATGCCTTGGGGCTGAGCCATCCGGGTGCCTACAACTACGATCCGGATCTCGATCTCACCTACGAGAACTACGCCGAATACGCGCAGGATTCCGAGCAATACACGATCATGTCCTATTGGTCGGCACAGGAAACCGGCGCGCGGATCGTTAACTGGGACCTGTTGTTCTTCAACAACCCCCAGACGCCACTGCTGCACGACATCTATGTCATCCAGCAGAAGTACGGCGCCGACGAAACGACGCGGACTGGTGACACCACCTACGGCTTCAATTCGACCGCCGACCGCGAAGTCTATGATTTCGACGCCAATCCCTTCCCCTATCTGTCGATCTATGACGCGGGCGGGGAAGACACGCTCGACTTCTCGGGCTTCTTTGGCGGCACGGTGCTGAACCTGAACGACGGCGAATTCTCGTCGGGCGGTTCTGCGATCCCGACGTCGGAAGAGATCTACGACAACGCTGTGGAACTCTTTTACGAATCGGGTGAATTCGTCGGCGCACCGTCGCAGGCAACCATCGATTCGGTGGCGTCGCGCTACCTGTCGCTCAATCAGCAGTCGATCGCGTCCGATACCGGCTATACCGGTGTGTTTGCGGTAAACTACGAGAATATCTCGATCGCCTATGGCACCATGATCGAGAATGCGGTCGGCTCGGAATATCGCGACGTCATCATCGCGAACGAACTCGACAACACGTTGACCGGTAACGGCGGTGCCGACGTCTTCGTTTTCCAGGACGGCGGCAACGACACGATCACCGACTTCCTCGTCGGCGACGATCTGATCGACCTCTCCGCCCTTGCGGGTGAGGATACCGCGCTCGACTTCGGAGCCGGTTTTCTCGAGGCCGATTTCGACGGCGACGGCGTGGTCGATCTGACCGTGACGTTCGACAATGGCGCGGAACTGACCGCGGCGGATGTGTATCTCGGCTGATACGCCTTAAAGCTGAACGGAAAGGGGCCGCGGGAGATGATCCCGCGGCCCCTTTTTTTATTGCGCCGAAAAACAGGCGCCTATTCTGTGAAGGCGCGCTGCTGCAACCGGGTGAACGGCCGCAGGATATAGCTGAGGACCGAGCGCTTCTCACCGATGAGCGACACTTCGGCCGTCATGCCCGGCCCGATGGGAAGCTGGCGTCCGGCATCGTCGGTGATCGCTTCGGCGCGCGTGCGGACTTGCACGTTGTAGAAACTCTCGCCAGTTCGCTCGTCGATCTGGGAATCGGGGCTGATCGTCACGCCCTCGCCCTCAAGCCCGCCATACACGGTCGGGTCATAGGCGGTGATATTGACCCGCGCGTCCTGCCCGATCGCCACCCAGCCGATGTCCTGCGGCCTTATCTTCGCCTCGACCATCAGCGTCTCGTCCGACGGAACGATCTCGACCAGAGGCTCGCCCGGCGCGACCGTTCCGCCGATGGTGCTGGTCAGCACGCGATTGACCCGTCCCGACAGCGGCGCGCGCAGCACGGTGCGGTCGACCCGGCCTCGCAGCGCGGGCTGGGCCTCTCGCTTCGCGGCAAGTTCGCCCCGCGCTTCGGCAAGATCGGCGGATGCGCGCGAACGCCATTCCTGCACCTGCTGAGAAAGGCTGGCGCGCGCCTCGGCAACCGCGGATTGCGCCCGCGTGACGCCCGCCGCCGCAGCCGCGACCTCCGACTGCGCGACCGACGCGCGGCTTTCGGCCTGTATCAGCGACAGGCGCGGCTCGATCCCGCGTTCGACCAGCGGACGGACGAGTTCCAGTTCCTCCCGTGCCGCACGCGCGTTTTCGCGCCGCGCGTCGGCTGCGGCCTGCGCTTCGGCAACCGAACGCTCGGCCTGTGAGACGCGGGCGCGCGCCGCATTGGTCAGGCTGGCAAGATCGGACTGGCGGCTGGCATAGAGCGAACGCTCGATCGCAACCTGCTCGGCCAGCATCGGCGAGCCCGCCGGAAAGCGCGGAGCCCTCCCCTCGACCTCGGCCTCGAGCCGGGCGATGCGCGCGGCAAGCGCGGCCGAACTCGCTTCGCTGGCGGAAAGGCTGGAACCGGTTTCGGTGGGATCGAGCCTGATCAGCGGATCGCCCTTGCGAACCTCGGCCCCGGCGTCGACCAGGATCTCCTCGACCACGCCGCCTTCCAGATTGGACAGCACCTGCAATTGCGATGATGGCACCACGCGTCCCTGCCCGCGCACCGTCACGTCCAGCTTTGCGAATGCGGCCCACAAGAGGAACACCGCGACGAAACCGGTGACGGCGAACAGCAACCAGTTCGCCGCGCGGGCGGGCGCGACATCGGCCATGCGGTCTTCCAGCAACGCGGTCATCGCCCGCTCCTGTCACCGATGGCATCGGTCGTAACATGGCCCACCGGCTGGCCGCGCATGCGCGAAAGCACCTCGTCCCGCGGCCCATCACCGACAATGCGCCCGCGGTCGACCACGATCAGCCGGTCCACCAGCTGAAGAAACGGCGTACGGTGGGTGATCACGACCAAAGTCCTGTCCGCGACTTCCTGCCGCAACCTGTCCAGCATCATTGCCTCGCCCTGCGTGTCCAGATGGCTCGACGGTTCGTCGAACAGCAGCACCTTGGGCCGTCCCGCCAACGCACGCGCCATGGCGATCGACTGGCGTTGCCCGCCCGACAGGCCCTCGCCGCGGTCTGCAAGGCGCTTTTCATAACCGTTTGGCACCGCGGCCATGAACTCATGCGTTCCCGACAGGCGGGCGGCGCGCAGCATCTCCTCGTCGTCGATGTCGCGTCGGCCCAGCGTGATATTGTCGCGCACCGTGCCCGAGAACAGCACCGTGTCCTGCATGGTCGATCCGATGCGGCTGCGAAGGGCGTCGGGTTCGAATTGCCGCACTTCCGAACCGTCGACCAGCACCGCGCCCTCGTCCGGCTCGTACAGGCCGAGGAGCAGGCGCGCGATGGTCGACTTGCCCGATCCGACCCGTCCGATGATCGCGACCTTTTCGCCCGGTGCGATCCGCAGCGAGACGTCGTCCAGCGCCTTGCCGCCGCCCGGATAGGAAAAGGTGACGTCGCGCAATTCCAGCTCGCCGCGAAGTTCGGGCGGAGACAGCCGCCGGGCGCCGCCCTGCTCGCTCTCCTGCTGCATCAGCCTGTCGATCTGCGCATAGGCAACGCGGGCCGATGTCAGCCGCGACAGCAACTGGGTCAGCTGCGTCAAGGGCGCGACGGCGCGCCCGGCAAGGATCGAACAGGCCAGCAGCCCGCCCAGCGACAGCTCGCCGTCGCCGACGAGTCCGACGCCGACGATCACCACGCCGACATAGCTCATCATCTGGCCCGCCTGCGCCAGCGTCACCGCAAGGTTCGAGACCAGCCGCTGGCGCAGCGAGACCGACGCATGGTCCTGAAGCGCCCTGTCCCACCGCTCTTCCAGCATGGGGGCCGCGCCGCTGGCCTTGACCGTTTCCAGCCCGCCGATGGTTTCGACCAGTACGGTCTGCTTGCCGAGGCCATCCTTCATCGCGGCCGCGCTGAGGCGGTTCAGCACCGGTTGCAGCAGCCAGCCTGCTAGGATCACCAACGGAATGATGACAAGCGGCACGATGACGAGCGGCCCGCCGATGACGAAAATGAGGATCAGCGTAATCAGCGCAAACGGCACATCGACCAGCGCCGTGATCGTCGCGCTGGCGAAGAAATCGCGCAATGTTTCCAGCTCGCGCATCAGCCCTGCCTGCGCGCCCGTCGATCCGCGGCGGCTGCCGAAACGAACCGCGACGAGACGGCGGAACACCGAAGTGCCGATGGAGCGGTCGACACGCGCGCCCGCGAAATCGGTGAAATAACCGCGCAGCAGTTTCAGCACGATGTCGAACAGGATGACGAAAGCCATGCCGATCGACAGCGCGATCAGCGAATCCACTGCGTCGTTCGGCAGGACGCGGTCATAGACGACCATGGTGAAAATGCTGCTCGCCAGCGCGAACAGATTGGTGAACAGCGCCGCCAGTGCCACGCGCCAATAGATCGGCCGGTTCTCGCGCATCGGACCCGACAGCCAGTCGGCTATGCGCGGCGGACGGGCGGCGATGTCCATTTCGTTGGGATCGGCATTCATGACGGGGAATATTCGCCTTCGTTTGGCAGGCCCAGCGCGCCAAGCAGCCGCCCTGTGCGGGCCAGAAGCACATAGCGCGCCGCATCGCGTTCGGTCAGAACCTGGATGTAGCGCGCGGCAATCGCGAAGAAGCTGTCCTGCGCCTGCATGACGTCGAACAGCTCTCCGCGCGATGCGAGGAAGCGCAGGGCCAGCACGTCGCGCGTCTGCCGGCTGGCGACGTAATTGTCGGCCAGCGCCTGCAATTCGACGTCGAGGCTGTCGACATCGGCCCATGCGATCGCGGCGGCGCGCGCCGCTTCGTCCGCGATGGCATCGGCCCGCGCATCGGCCGCCCGCGCCTGCGCCTTGGCTCCGCGAGCGCGCGGGATGGCGCCGGTGAAGAAGTTCTGCCGCAAGGTCAGCACGGCGCGAATGTCGTAATCGCCGTCATATTGATCCCGGACCAGGCCATAGCGCCCACCCTCGATCGATCCGTCGATCACCGGCAGCCGCTCGGCACTGGTGGCGCGGGCGTCGTCGGCTGCCGCGCGAGCCTGTGCTTCCGCCGACAGGACCGCAGGCGACTGGCGCGCGAGGAATGCCGCCATTTCCGCGGTTACCGCAGGGACGGCCGGTGCCGGAGCCCGCTCCAGATCCGGGGGTGGCGGCGTGCCGATGAATTCCTCGTAGGATGCGACCGCACCGGCCAGCATGCGCCTGTAGCGCGCCCTGTCCGTCCGCGCGAGCGCGAGCGAGGAGCGCAGCCGCGCCATGTCGCCTTCGGCCGAAAACCCGCTCTGAATCCGCTGCTCCAGATCGGCGACAAGGCCTTCCTGTTCCTCGACGAAGCTGTTGCTGAGCGAAAGCAGCGCCCGCGCGGCAAAGACATCATACCATGCGGCGATGGCCGATAGCGCGACCTGTTCGCGCGCGGCGTCGAGATCCTCTCTTGCTGCCCGCAGTCGTTCTCCCGCGGCGCTGATGGTGCTGCCAATCGTTCCGAAGTCGAGAAGCGTCTGACGCACCTGAAACGTCGCATCGACACGGCTTCGCGCCCGCGTTCGTTCGAACTGGGTGCCGGGCTGTCCCGAAAAGCTGCTGGCGATGCTCTCACGCGATTGCAGGCCAAGCTGGACATCGGGGATCAGGCCCATCCCCGCCTCGTCCCGCCGCGCGTCGGCGGCGTCGACCATCGCAGAAGCGGATCGAACATTGCCATGACGCGAAACCGCCAGCGACACGGCATCCAGAAACGCGCCGCCATCGCCCTGCGTTTCGGCCAGAGCAAGAAGTGGATCGTTGCCGTCCTGTTCGAGCGGACGGTCAGCCACGGTTGGAAGCGACGGGCCTTCGCCGGTCAGTGCCGTATCGGGCGAAGTGGTTTCGGGCGAAGTGGTTTCGGATTGGGCGGCAGGCACCTCTATCGTTTGCGCGGCAGCCGCCGTCTGGCATGCAAATGCCATTGCCGCGCCCATCGCGCCGTGTGCCCATGGCCATAGGATCATGAAGAAGCGTCCCTTACCCGCATCAGGGGATAGCGGGCGTGATAGATAATCACAATCGAAACCATCTCCCTTGGCCGAATTTGCCCGATACGTCCGTTTTGCGGGGAACAAACACGGGCTGGTCATGCGCGCCGCCACCCGATAGTCTGCTCTTCAACGCGCCATTCCTGAGGACAAGCCATCCCGTCCCCGACGACAGCATCGCCTGCCATCCATCAACGGCTGGACCGCTTGCCATGGAGCCGGTTTCACTGGCTGGTGGTGATCGCGCTTGGCATAACGTGGATCCTCGACGGTCTGGAAGTGACCATTGCCGGATCGGTAGCCGGCGCCTTGCGCGAAAGCCCGGTGCTGCAATTCAGCGCATCCGATGTCGGCCTTGCCAATTCCGCCTATCTGGTCGGAGCCGTGACGGGGGCGCTGTTCTTCGGCTGGCTGACCGATCGATGGGGCCGGAAGAAGCTGTTCTCGATCACTTTAGGGCTATATCTGGTCGCGACGGCAGCCACGGCATTCACGTGGGACCTGCCGAGTTTTGCGCTGATGCGTTTCCTGACCGGTGCGGGGATCGGCGGTGAATATTCCGCCATCAATTCGGCGATACAGGAATTGATACCCGCACGGCGGCGCGGCTGGACCGATCTGGTCATCAATGGCAGTTTCTGGATCGGCGCGGCGCTGGCGAGCGGGGCTTCGCTCATCCTGCTGAATCCTGACATAATCGATCCCGAACTGGGCTGGCGCATCGCCTTTTTTGGCGGCGCGGCGATCGGCCTGATCATCCTGTGGCTGCGCCGCTTCCTGCCCGAAAGCCCGCGCTGGCTGGCAACGCATGGACGCGCAGAGGATGCCGAGATCATCATCGAGGGGATCGAGCAGAGAGTGATCGCCGAAGGCCACACCCTTCCGGAAGCACCCGTTTCCGAAGCCGTCCTTCGCCCCCGCCGCGCCACGCCGCTGGCCGAGGTCGTGCACACTCTGTTCCGCACTTATCCGCGCCGCACCTTTTATTGCGTGACCCTTATGGCCGCGCAGGCGTTCTTCTATAATGCGATCTTCTTCACCTATGCGATGATGCTGACCGATTTCTATGGCGTCCGATCCGCGCATGTGGGCTATTACATCCTGCCCTTCGCGGCGGGCAATGTGCTGGGTCCGCTGCTGCTGGGGCGTCTGTTCGACAGCTGGGGGCGGCGGCCGATGATCATGCTGACCTATGCCATGTCGGGCGTTCTGCTGGCGGCGACGGGCTTTGCATTTCAGGCCGAACTGCTGACCGCGACCACGCAGACCTTGTGCTGGAGCGTCACCTTCTTCTTCGCATCGGCCGCCGCCAGCGCAGCCTATCTGACCGCGGCAGAGAGCTTTCCGCTGGAAATGCGCGCGCTTGCGATTGCCGTGTTCTACGCGCTGGGCACGCTGTTCGGGGCCGCAGCGCCCTTCGTGTTCGGCCTGCTGATCGAAAGCGGTTCGCGCACGCAGGTATTGATGGGCTATCTGCTGGGCGCGGCGCTGATGCTGCTGGCGGCCCTTGCGACCATGCGGTTCGGCATCGCAGCAGAGCGCAAGCCGCTTGAACATGTCGCTCGTCCGCTGAGCTGGGACTGATGGCGCCCTTCGTCGAGATGCGCGGCCTCTCGCTGCGGCGGGGCGACACGCGGATCCTGCAGCCTATCGACCTGTCGATCGCCAAGGGCGAGTTCGTCGCGATCATCGGGCCATCCGGCGCGGGCAAGACCAGCCTGCTGCGCTGTATCAATACGCTGGTGCCGGACTTCGGCGGCACGATAATGCTCGACGGCACCGATGTGCGGACGTTGTCGCCAGAGCGATTGCGCCGCGGCATCGGCTATGTGCTTCAGAACATCGGCCTGTTTCCGCACATGACGGTCGCGGAGAATATCGGCCTTCCCGCGCGGATCGGGGGCGAGCGGCAGCACGATCCGGCGCGTGTGGCCGAACTGCTTTCGATGATGGAGCTGCCGCAGGCGCTGTCACAGCGCTATCCCTCCAGCCTCTCGGGCGGACAGGCGCAGCGCGTGGCGATCGCGCGGGCGCTGTATCTGCGCCCTGCCCTTATGCTGATGGACGAGCCTTTCGGAGCGTTGGACCCGGCCACGCGCACCTCGCTGGGCGAAGCCTATCGCCGCAGCCATGAAGACGCGGAACTGACGACTATCATGGTCACGCACGACGTCGGCGAAGCGCTGGCATTGTCGGATCGCGTCCTCGTTCTGGAAGACGGGGCGGTCGCGGCCTTTGCGGCGCCAGCCGAATTGGTGGACAGCGATGATCCGTCGGTTCGTGCGCTGGTCGATCCTCCCGTTCTTCAGGCCCGCCGCCTCATCGCGTTGAAGAGCGGCGCATGAGCCCGCTTGAAAGCGCGCTCGGCGACCTTCCCGCGCTGCTGCAGGATCACGTCGCGCTCAGCCTGTCGGCGCTGGCTCTTGCGCTACTGGTGGGCTTTCCGCTGATCGTGCTGGCCGCGCGCCATCCGCGGACCGGGCAATTCATTCTGTCCGCGACCGCGGTGGTGCAGACCGTGCCGGGGCTTGCCCTGCTGGCGCTGTTCTATCCGGCGCTGCTGCTGCTGGGCCGCACAACCGGCCTCGACATACCGGCGCTGGGTTTTCTGCCTGCGCTGCTGGCGCTGTTTCTCTATGCTCTGCTGCCGATCCTCCGGAACGGCGTCGCCGGGATCGAGCAAATCGATCCGGTCGCGCTGGACGTGGCGGACAGCCTTGGCATGACCAGTCGGCAAAGACTGCGCTTCGTAGAGCTTCCTCTGGCCGCGCCCGTCATACTGGCAGGCATTCGCACGGCGGCGGTGTGGACGTTCGGCACCGCGACGCTGGCGACGACGGTGGGTCAGCCCAGCCTCGGCAACTTGATTTTCGCTGGCCTGCAGACGCAGGACTGGACCCGCGTGCTGGTCGGCTGCATCGCGGCGGCGGCGGTTGCGCTTCTGGTCGATGGGCTGCTCGCCCTGCTGGCCAGCGGCGTGGCAAAGAGGAAAGGGTTTCGGATCTGGACGGGCGTCGCAGGCCTGCTGCTGCTTGCCCTGACCGCGATCGTCCCCGCCGGGCCTTCGACGGACAAACCGGTCGTAACTGTAGGCGCCAAGAATTTTTCCGAGCAATATATCCTCGCCAGCCTGATCGAGCGGCGCTTGCAGGAGCAGGGTTTCGCGACAGCGCGGCGCGACAATCTCGGCTCGACCATCGCTTATCAGGCGCTGGCGTCGGGCGATATCGATGTCTATGTCGATTACTCGGGAACTTTGTGGTCCAATATACTGGAACGGAAAGACAATCCCAATCGATCCTCAATGCTGCCGACCCTTCGCAGGGAGCTTGATCTCCGCGACGGGGTATCCCTCCTTGCGCCGCTGGGTTTCGAAAACGCCTATGGCTTTGCCGTCCGCGGCACCGACATGCGGACGTTGCAGGACATGGCAGACAGGTCGTCCGGACTGAAGCTTGGCACCGATCTCGAGTTTACGGACCGGCCCGAGTGGGAGTCGGTGCAACGCCGCTATCCGGTGAATTTCGCATCGATCACGCAGTACAGCCCCACATTCATGTATCGCGCAATCGCGGATGGTACGGTCGATGCGATCACCGCCTTTTCATCGGATGGGCGCATCGCCGCGCTGGATCTTCGCATTCTGGACGATCCGCGAGGGGCCTTGGCCCGCTATGATGCGGTGATGCTCCTGTCGCCGCGGGCTAAGGAAAACGAGGACATCGTCGCGGCGCTGACCGGACTTGAGGAGGCCATTCCGATCGAGGTCATGCGGCAGGCCAATCTGATGGTCGACCGCAGCGACGACAAGGCATCGCCCGAACAGGCTGCGGCGTGGCTGGAAGAGCAGATCGACGCCTCGGCCGATTAAGTGACGTCAGTCCGCGCCGCTCACTGGCGGCGATATGCCGTGTTCGCGAAAGGCGCGCAGGGTGCGCACGGTGATATCGGTCTCGAACGCTTTCTCGTGCTTGGTGTCGAGCACATAGGCTTTCAATCTCAGGCGCACCGCCACGAAATTCTGCATCGGCACCTGCGTCACCAGCACGACGATGGGCTTGGGCAGATAGATGAACCGGCTGGACAGCGCCGCCTCGTTCAGGATCTCTCGCGCGCGGTCCACATCTTCATTCGCGCCGATCAGGAAATCGACGATCACCTGCATGTCGAGCGCGCCGTAATTCCCGGACGACGTGATATCGCTGAGGAACTTGTTGTTCGGGATCGTGATCGTGTTGTCGTCCAGCGTCTGCATGCGCACCGAACGCAGCCCGATGGCGGTTATGTCGCCGTAGAACCCGTCGAAGCTGACCCGGTCGCCGACCTGGAACGGGCGGTCCATGATGATCATGATGCCCGCGACAAAGGACGCAACCAGGTCTTTCAGCGCAAAGCCGACGGCGACGGCCACCGTGCCGCCGATCAGGGCCAGCAGCGTGCTGTCGACCCGGAACGACAGGGCAATGACGATGACGCCCGTGGCGATGAAGATGAAGAACTTGGCGAAGGTCGCGACCTTCTGCATCGTCAGCCTGCGGGCCGCATATTGCGAACTGAAGCGATTGACGAAGCCTGTCAGCAACTTGAGCAGGAACCAGGCGCCTGCCAGCACGAACAGCGAGGTGACGACGCCGCTCCACCGGATAAAATCGCCAAGCTGCGCCACGTCGATCTCTGCATCCTGCGCGGCGGCAGGCGCCGCCGACAGCAGCAGCGCGGCCATCAGGGCGAAATGCCGCAAGTGAGGAATCATGGCAAAACTCCCACGATCAGGTTCTGCGCCAGCAGCATGCGCCGGACTTCGTTGAACCAGTACAGGCGAATACGATAGCCCTCACCATGCGGTTCGACCACGCCCAGCAATTCGCAGCTGCGCAGCGTTTCGCGTACGCGCGCGGGCGGCAGGTCGGTCGCGCGCGCTATGTCTTCGAAGCGGGCGATATCCATCTGCAGGATGGTACGCAGCACAAACATCGTGATCGGCGGCATGGCGGCCAGACGCGCGATGGCCGGGGCCTTGAACGTACGCACGCAGACCCGGCCCGTTTCCCGGTCGCGAAACAGGCTGCGCCGCCAGCGTTCCAGCGCGACGGCCGGATTGCCGCCGGATTCCTCGGTCAGAGCGGCGTAAAAGGCGCGGCGTGCACGCTCCTCGGGTGCGATTTCCTCTTCGAACAGCAGGGTGCCGGTATCGTCGGCGGCATATTCGAATTCGGGATCGATGCCCGCGCTCGCGCTGCGGCGTTCGATAAGGGCGCGGATGCGTTCGACCGGCCATGCGTGCAAGCGGATCTCGTCGTCGAACAGCGGCCGGGCGCCGCGCGCCCTTTCCAGGAACGGCCAGGCTGCCCCGCCCACCGCAAAGATCCAGCAAGTGGATCCTCTCGTGTTGCGCGCAATTTCCAGGATCGCGTCGAACCGGCCCAGCCCGCCGATCGACGGGACGATCATGCGCTGAACATCGTCGATGGCGATGCAATGCGGCCTTGCCTGCAGCGCGTCGATGATCGAGCGCGCCTCTCCGGCACAGCCCAGCCCTTGCGAGAGCGCGGCCAGCAGATCATCATCCCCGCCGTCCGCTTCCAGATGGAGGCACGGCAGGTCGGACTTGGCGGCAAGCCGCTTCAGGACTGTCGTCTTGCCGTGACCGCGATCGCCCACCACGGCCATGACGTGGCCGGGCAGCGGGGCCGCCTCGGCCGCCTCCCCCGCGACGACCAGACCTTCGGCCACCGGCCTGCCATGCGGCGCCAGCAAAGCCAGCTCGTCTTCGGAAAGCGCGACATAGCGACCGCTTTCCTCATCCGCGGTGACGCGTTCGCTCGCCTTCTCCCGTGCGCGCTGGCCCAAGATTTCGCGGATCAGCGACAGCTGGCGAATCCGCCGCGCGATCACCACGCGCGCGCCCTGTGCCATCAGGACGAAGCCGGCGGCGACACGGCCAAGGGCGCCGCCGATACCGTCGGGATTGCGCGAAACCCACGCCAGCACCGCATTGCGCGGCGCGCCCAGCCTTGCCAACGTCTCGATCCGGTCGCCCCACCAAGTCGTGATGATGAAGAGGACCGGGATCGCGAGCAGCCAGCAGAATGTCAGCAACCAGCTGTAGATCGCGCCCTTGCCGACAAGGCTGGCGGTAACCGTCAGGATCAGGCCGACTCCGATGATCACCGATGCCACCAGACGCAGCGATCTTTTGCGCAGGGCAGCGCGCGGATCCTCTTCCTGACCCGCCCTCGCCATCGCGTCGATGACCTGCACCAGCGCTGCGCCTGCAAAGATCCAGCAGGCGATCAGCCACAACAGCCGGATCGGCGCGGGCGCGAAGAAGGCTGGGAAGAACCAGTTGAGGACCAGCAGCAGCGCGAGCCAGTCGAGCGGCCTGAGTGCGTGGCGGATCAGACCGAAAAGATAGGCAAGTAACGACGACAGGAAGGTCTGCGGCTTATGCGCCCTTTGCGTGCGCTCCATGTCGGCCAGCACACTGCGTCCGACACCGCGCCAGAACCGAAAGACTACGACAATCAGCAAGATCTGAAAGATCAGCAGCAGGTGCCCGGCGCGAAATTCCATCAGGTCGCGGGCAAAAGCCTTCAGATCGGCAAATCCGGTGGCCAGATTATAGCGCAGGGTCAGGGCAATCTGCTTCACCTCGCGCTTGACCTGATCCAGCCCTTCCTCGCCAAAGCCGGTTACCCGCGATCGCAAGCCCGACGAGAGCGAGGGCAGCAGGGCCAGCCTTGCCTGGTTCATGGTCTGCATCGACCGGTAGAGTGCATCGCGGCGCTTCGCGACCAGCGTGGATTCGATCCGGTCCAACTGGCCGACCCGGCGTAACAGCGCCTGCTGATACTCGGCCAGGCGCTCTCCGGCATCATCCGACATCAGCGCGGGATCGACGGGGGGGACGGGTATCGCGATGCGTTCGCCGGGCCCGCTGCCCGACAGCGCATCGGACAATTCGCTTCTGGTCGTGCGCAGCGCCGCGATCAGTTCGCCGTACAGCGCGTCGGCGCTGGCTTCGGCGCCGGGGGCGGCAGCCACGGCAGCGACCTTGCGCGGCCATGTTAGAGCCTGCGTTTCTATCAGTTCGATCGCGGCGGTTTCATTCTCGATCCGGGCGGCTTCGGCATCGACTGCCTCGCGCGCGACACGCAACTGCGCCCGCGTGGCCGAAAGAAGACTCCGCCGCTCGGCTTCCGCAGCGGCGCGCAACTCCTCCGCCTCTGCACGCTGGAGGGCGGCCGCTTCGCCGAGATCGGCGGTCTGGGCTGCGGCATCGGCCTCGCTTTGCACAGCGGCAACATCGGAGGCGGCACTATCGTCCTGCGCAAAGGCGTTCGCCAATCCCGAAAGAGGCGATAACCAAAGGAGGATGGCGATCAGCAGGAAGCCGATGGATCGGGCATTCAGCCTGCTATGTGCCCCGCCCCCGCGCATCGTGCTCCTTCCCCAAGAGACAGCCGCCAATAGCAGGGGATATCCCCGAAAACGCAGGTGTCCGCTTGCCGGGAACGTCCCCTGTCCGCTGCGATCTGTCAACGGCAGAGCCCAGGTGCGGTCAGGACGTGACGCGAAATCCGCATTCAGTCGCCGCGAAGGCAGCCTTAGTCCAACCGGGCGACCCAGCCATGCGTATCGGGTTCCAGCCCGCGCTGGATGCCCGTCAGCCGGTTCTTCATCTTTTGCGTCAACTGCCCGGGGCCGCCGCTGCCGATGGTGAATTCGCCGTCATGGCCCGCAACCCTGCCGACGGCCGTCACGACCGCCGCGGTGCCGCAGGCGAAGCATTCGACCAGCCGCCCCGTCGTCGCATCCTCGCGCCATTGTTCAAGGCTGTAGCGGCCTTCCTCGACGGTCAGCCCTTCCTCGCGCAGCAGGGTAATCAGGCTGTCGCGCGTGATGCCGGGCAGGATCGTGCCGGTCAGCGCGGGCGTCAGCACCGTGCCGTCGTCGAACACGAAGAACAGGTTCATGCCGCCCAGTTCCTCGATCCACTTGCGTTCTGCCGCATCGAGGAAGACGACCTGGTCGTGCCCGCGCTCGATCGCTTCGGCCTGCGGGACAAGGCTCGCCGCGTAATTGCCGCCGCATTTGGCCGCACCGGTGCCGCCGGGGGCCGCGCGGGTGTAGTCGCTGGACACCCAGATCGACACGGCAGGCGCGCCCGACTTGAAGTAATTGCCGGCCGGGCTGGCGATCACCATGAACTTGTAGCGCTTGGCCGGGCGCACGCCCAGGAACACTTCGGACGCGAACATGAAAGGCCGCAGATAAAGCGAGGCGCCTTCGAGATCGGGAATCCACGCGGCGTCCTTTTCGACCAGCAGGCGGACCGATTCCAGGAACAGCTCCTCGGGCAGGTCAGGCATGGCCATGCGCCGCGCCGAGACGTTGAAGCGTTTCGCATTCGCCTCCGGCCGGAACAGCGCGGTGCTGCCGTCGGGATGGCGATAGGCTTTCATCCCTTCGAAAATTTCCTGCGCGTAATGCAGCACCGCCGCCGCAGGATCGAGCGCGATCGGTCCGCGCGGGCCCAGCGTCGCATTGTGCCAGCCCTCGCCCTCGGCCCAGTCGACCATGATCATGTGATCGCTGAACAGCGTGCCGAACCCCGGGTTTTCCAGCAACTGCACGCGCGTTTCATCGGGCACGGGCGCGGGATGCGCCAGGGTGATAAATTCGGTCGGCGCAGCGGCGGTCGTCGCCATGGATCAGTCTCTCACTTCAGCGGCAATTATCGAAGGATCGCGGTTAGGCGCACGCGCCCATCGTTGCAAGAGGGAGCAAGGCCCCGCAACAAGCCTCTACCGCCCGCCGGGCGGCACGCCGTTCCTTTCGAGGAAGTGGACGATATTCCCGTAATAATGCTGCGTGATTACCGGGCCCGACACGACATGGCCGAAACCGGGATAGAGCATCATCTCGAACGGCACATTCGCTTCCTGCATCGCGGCGACCATGGCGGTGGAATTGTCCATCACGACATTGTCGTCGCTCATCCCGTGGATGATGAGCAGCGGGTCGGCGATTTTCGCGGCATCCGCGATCGTGTTGGATGCCTCGTAGGCTTCGGGCACCTCGCGCGGGTCGCCCATGTAGCGTTCGGTGTAGAACGTGTCGTAGAGTTCCCACTTCGTCACCGAGGATGCCGCGACGCCCGCCGCATAGAAACCGGGATCAGCTTCCAGCATCTTGAGCGTCATGTATCCGCCATAGCTGCCGCCATAGATCGCGATGCGGTCGGGATCGACGAAAGGCAGGGTCTTCAGCCATGCGCCGCCGGTCTTCTGGTCGGCGACCTCTACGCTGCCCATCGCCTTGCGGATCTGCTTTTCGAATTCGACGCCGCGATAGTCGGAACCGCGATTGTCAATCTCGAACCAGATATAGCCGAGGTCGACGAAATATTGCGCGATGGTCGAACCCCAGGCGCTGTCGACCTGCTGCGCATGCGGCCCGCCATAGTGATAGAACATCACCGGATAGCGCTTGCCCTTCTCCATCGCCGGAACCAGCATCTTCCAGTAAAGCGTGCTGCCGTCCTCGGCCTTCAGCGTGCCGAAACGCGTGACCGCATGGCTGGCGGCAAACGGCGCATAGGGATGATCGGCATCCAGCGCGTTTTCCATCAGCCAGGTTAGCCGCTGCCCGGCATTGTCGGCAAGGTAATATTGCGTGGGCTGCGCCGGGTTCGACCGGTTCACGATCATGGTGCGCCCTGCCCCGTCCATCGAACCGCCATGGAACCATCCCGGCTGGGTCAGCCGTTCGGGCACGCCGCCGTTTGCATAGTCGAGGCGGTAGATATGGTTCTCCAGCGGGCTATCCTTGCGTCCCTTGAACCACAACTGCCCTGCCGCCTCGTCCACGCCGAGCAGGCCGGTCACGACCCAGTCGCCGCTGGTCAGCTGGGTCCATTGTCCGCCTGCAAACCGCCACAGATGCGCGAACCCGCTGCGTTCCGACTTCCAGATCAGCGAGCCGTCCTTGAGGAAGCGATAATCGGAGAACTGGTTGATCCAGTGGCCTTCCGCCGCGGTTTCGCTGAACACCAGCGTACTTGCGCCCGTCGCGGGATCGACCCTCAGCATGTCGAGTCGGCTTTGCGCACGGTTCTGGCGCTGGACATAGAGCGACCCGTCGGGCGCCCAGTCGACGCGGGTGACATAGATGTCCCGCTCGGACCCGAGGTCGGCCTTGGTCAGGTTTCCGCCGTCGGCATCCATGACATAGAGGTCGATCTCGACATTCGCCGTGCCTGCCAGCGGATAGTGCTGTTCATAGGTGCTGGTGCTGCCCGCACCGATCGCGGTGCGCGTGACGACTGCGACGGGTGCCTCGTCATAGCGCAGGACAGCGATACGCTTGCCGGCGGGGCCCCATTTATAGCCATAGTCGCGGTCCATTTCCTCCTGCGCGACGAATTCTGCCTCGCCCCAGTGGACTGTGTCGCTGTCTTCCTCGGGCGTGATGGCGACCGGCGTCCCGCCGACCGGTGCGACATAAAGCCGCCCCTCGCGCACGAAGGACACTTTCGTATTGTCGGGTGAGATCGCAGGATTGAGCTCGCCTTCCTCGCTGTCGGTCAGGCGGGTGATGCTGCCATCCAGCCGGGCAAGGAACAAATCGCCGTCCAGCGGCACCAGGATCGACTGCGAATCCTCGGACCATTCATAGGACACGATGCCTTTCAGGCTGGCGATGCGCGCACGTTCGCGCTGCATCTTCTCTGCCTCGGACAATTCGCGGCCCGGTCCGAACGCTTCGGAATCGACCAGCATCGACCATTCGCCGCTCTGCCGGTCATAGGCCCACAGATCATAGCGATAGCGGTCGTCGTCGCGCGGGCGCAGCAGGGTGAGCCAGCGGCCGTCGGGCGACAGCTTCATCGCGCGCGGCGATGCACCGTTCAGCGACGGGCTGCCCGCGATGCGTTCGAGGGTCAGGTCCTTTTGCGGGACATCGGGAACCGGCATCGGCGTCGATGCGGTGCCGGGCAGATCATAGGCCTGTTTCGCCATGGCAGTTCCTCCGATCATGGCGCCCAGAACGATGGCGGACGCGGCAAGACGCAGAAATCGGGAAGTCGAACGGGGCATGGCATGGTCCGGCATGTTTGAGAACGCGCCGCTTCATTGGACAAAGCGATTACAAATGCAACCGTTGCTCCGACCCGCGCTCCATCCGCGCCCCTATACGCAGATGCAAAAAGGGCGGCCCCCACAGGAACCGCCCTTTCGTGTCTCGCTTGTGCGCGAAGGCTTACGCGTTCTCGCGAACCGTCTTGCGCTCCGCAATACGCGCGCTCTTGCCGGTACGGCCGCGCAGGTAATACAGCTTTGCACGACGCACGACGCCGCGGCGGACCACGGTGATGCTGTCTATGTTGGGCGAGTAGAGCGGGAAAACACGCTCCACGCCTTCGCCGAAGCTCATCTTGCGAACGGTGAAGTTCGAACCCATGCCGCGGTTCGAACGCGCGATCACGACGCCTTCGTAGTTCTGCACACGCTCACGCGTGCCTTCCACGACGCGCACGCCGACGCGCACGGTGTCGCCCGCGCGGAATTCCGGAATATCCTTGCCGAGGCCTGCAATGGCCTCCGCTTCAAGCTGCTGGATCAGGTTCATGTGCCTGTGCCTTCATCATCGTGCCGCGCGCCAGAGGCAGGCTGTCCCCGAACGTCACCATGACGTTCCCAAAGGTCCGGCCTGCGTAACCGTGTATCGTCCTCGCCGCGCTGCTTTCGCCACGCCGCGATCTTCGCATGATCCCCCGATCGCAGCACTTCAGGGATCGTGCGCCCTTCCCATTCGACAGGTCGGGTAAAATGCGGATATTCGAGCAGACCGTTCTCGAACGATTCCTCGACTCCGCTGGAAGCCGCGCCCATTACGCCGGGAAGCAGCCGAATGCAAGCGTCGAGCAGCATGATCGCGGCAGGCTCTCCGCCCGACAGCACGATGTCGCCGACCGACACTTCCTCGACATCGCGACCTTCGAAGATACGCTCGTCGAAACCCTCGAACCGGCCGCACAGCACGATCGCGCCCGGCCCGGCGGCCAGTTCGCGCACGCGAGCCTGTGTCAGCGGTCGTCCGCGCGGCGTCATCGCCAGCACCGGCGCGCCGGGGTTCAGCCCGCGCGCATGGTCGATCGCAGCGGCCAGCACATCGACTTTCAGCACCATGCCCGCGCCGCCGCCCGCGGGCGTGTCGTCGACCGTGCGATGCTTGTCGGCGGCAAAATCACGGATCTGAACGGTGCTTAGCGACCATGCCCCCGATTCCAGCGCGCGGCCGGCAAGGCTGATGCCCAGCGGTCCGGGAAACATCTCTGGGTAAAGAGTCAGTATTGTCGCGGCAAAGCTCATCGCGCTCCGTTAGCGGTAGCGAGCCGATCCTTCAATCGCCGCAACCGCCGCAACCGCCCCCGCCGCCGTCTCCGCCGCCATCGCTGCCGCATCCGCCGGAAGAGCTGGCATACATCCGATGAAACGGGTCAAGCGTCGTGCCGGCCAGCACGGCGGGACCGAACAATGCGACCGCCATGCCGAATTCCGTCTCGCGCGGGGCGCGCTGCAGCCTTTCCTCCCGCGCGCGAAGCGAGGCCAGCTCTGCCCGTCCCGCCTTGGTCGCGGTGTCGAGGATCTGGAAACGCGCGATAACCGCCAGCAGGGTCACGAGGACGAACACGATCAAAAAACCGACGCTTTCCTCGCGCAGCACGCCCAGCCGCCAGCGCATGATCCCGATCAGCAGCAGCGCCAGTATGGGGAGGGTCTGCACGATGCGTACGCGGATTTCGCCGCCCTCTTCCATCGCCAGCCCCAGGGCGCGCAAACGGGCGTGGATCGTCTGCGCCGCACCGGACACCGCGCGGACCAGTTGCGCAGCGGTGAACTTGCGGCTTGTCGACAGCAAGGCCCGCTGCGCCTCGGTCGATCCGCCGCCCGCGCGCGGGATCGACAAGGCGTTCAGTCCGTCCACCGCCAGCCTTCCCTCCGCCGCCAGCCGCGCTCCGACCGCCTGCGCCAGCTGCACGCGCCCGCCGGCGAGCACGGCGATATGCTCCTCGTCGTTCAGCCCGCCCGGTCGGCCATCGGGTATGAATGCGCTCTGCAGGGCCTTGCCCAGTACCAGCGCCGCCACGAAGGCAGCGGCGTGAAATGCCAGATAGGCCCCTGCGCTCCAGTCGAGCGGATTCCAACCGTGCATCGCGCGTACACCCTCCAGATTCGGCGCATCACCACAGGATGAAGACAAGCATAGCAGCACAGATTGCCAAAACGGTTACGATCAATGCCGCCCGTTTCGGAACAAGGAGATAGTCGCGCGTGCGGACCCTGCGGGCCTGCGGATCGCGATAGAGCCGCTTTTGCGCCGCCGGCCAGATATCCGCAGGAGACGGGCCGAAGATCCGCTCATAGCTGGCAAGCGTGTCGGCATATTGCCGGAAATAGCGATCGCGTTCCGCCTGTCCGCCCGCGGTCGGACCGTGATGCAGCGGGCCGCCCAGTATCTCGGGGCAAAAGCGTTCCCAATAGTCGCGGCTGTAGGTCAGGTGCAGATGCCATGCCTGATCGACCGCATCGGATGGCGTAACCGGATGGCCCGCGCGCATCGCCAGAAAGCAGAAGCGGCGATATTCCTCCACCACCCTGTCGGCATAGGTCCGGTCCCAGCCATTTTCGCGGGCCAGCCGGTCGATAAAGCCGAATTCCGCGTCGGCAGGCCCGACCTGATAGGATGACAGCGATTGCCAGAGCCGCAGATCGTCATCCTGCCCCGGCCTGTCCATCCGTCGGTCAGTCCATGTGCTTCAGGCCGACGCGTAGGTAATCCCAGCCGGTCACGACCGTCAGCACCGCCGCCGCCCACAGGCATACGAGGCCCGTGATCCGGATCCATTCCATCGCGGGCAAGGCGCCTGCAAGGATCAGCGCGCCCAGCGCGATGATCTGCGCGGTCGTCTTCCATTTCGCCAGCTTGGACACCGGCACCGACACCTGCACCCCGGCCAGGAATTCGCGCAAACCAGACACCGCGATTTCCCGCAGCAATATGACAAGACCCGCCAGCACATGCAGATCGCCCGCATAAGGCCCGGACAAGCCGCCCTTCGCGGCCAGCACCAGAATGACCGCGCCGATCATTAGCTTGTCGGCAATGGGGTCGAGGAATACGCCCAGCCTGCTGACCCGCCCGCTGGAGCGCGCGAGATAGCCGTCGAAATAATCGGTGATCCCGGCCAGCGAATACAGCACGAAGGCAATGCCGTGCCCCAGCGCCCATCCGGGCCACCACAGCAGGCCGACCAGAAGCGGAACCGCGAAAATGCGCGAAAGCGTCAGAAGATTGGGAAGTGTCAACATAGATTCGGCCATGCTGTAGCCCGAAACGGCCAACCAGCCAAAGCGCGCACCACGCGTCTTGACCCGTTTTAATCGTCCGAACGCAACGCGCGGGCTTGTACGGTTCGGGATGGTCGGTAAGGACGGGCGCCGACCCATCATGATGACCTCCACCGATCTTCTCACCAAGCGGCGCTTTCTGCCGTTGTTCGTTACCCAGGTGCTGGGGGCGTTCAACGACAATCTGTACAAGAACGCGATGGTGCTGTTCGTCGTCTATGCGGTCTATTCCAGCGCGGCAGAGGAAGCGATGTTCTCAGCCGTGGCGCAGGGGCTGTTTACCCTGCCCTTCGTGCTGTTCTCGGCGCTTTCGGGACAGCTTGCGGACATGCGCGACAAGGCGATGATTATCCGCCGGGTGAAGCTTGCGGAAATCGGGATCATGCTGGTCGGCGCGGCGGGATTGATGCTGGCGGCGATGGACATTGCGGTCCACGCGGCGGCGATACCGCTTCTGCTGCTCGCGCTGTTCGCGATGGGGGTCCACTCCACCTTTTTTGGCCCGATCAAATACGCGATCCTGCCGCAACATCTTGAAAAGAACGAGGTGCTGGCGGGCACGGGCCTGGTCGAGGCGGGGACCTATATGGCGATCCTTGCCGGTACGATTCTCGCGGGCTGGATTTCGGTCGAGATTGCCGCGGGAATGGTGATCGGCCTTGCGCTGCTCGGCTGGTTCGCAGGCAAGCAGGTTCCCAGCGCGCCGGCGCAGGGCGTGGTGGAACCCATCGACTACAATGTCTGGCGCTCCTCGATCAATGTGGTGAAGGGTTCGATGCAGGATGCGCGCGTGTTCTATGCCATCCTCGCGATCAGCTTTTTCTGGACGATCGGCGCGGTGCTTTTCATCGAGTTTCCCCCGCTCGCCAAGAATGTGCTGACCGCCAGCAAGGAAGTCGCCAGCCTGTTCCTCGTCGTCTTTTCGATCGGGGTGGCGATCGGCTCGGTCTCGATCAACCTGCTGCTGAAGGGCGAGGTGTCGGCGCGCTATTCGCCCATCTCGGTCATCGTGATGGGGCTGTTCGTACTGGCGTTCCATTTCGTGTGCCGGATGTGGCAGCCCGAGGCGGAGGGGCTTTATTCGGTGATGGAATTCATCGCACTGCCGCTCGCCGCACCCCTGCTGCTGTGCCTGATGGGCATCGCGATCGCGGGCGGCATGTTCGTGGTGCCGCTCTACGCGTTTCTCACGACGGTGGTCGACAAGTCGCAGACGGCGCGCACGGTCGCGGCAAACAATCTGGTCAACAGTTTCGCGATGGTGGGCGGATCGGCGCTGGCCATGGGGCTCAGCGCGATTGGCGTATCGATCGTAGACCAGTTGCTGCTGGCCGCGGCGATGAGCGTGATTTCGGCCTGCCTGGGATTTATCCTGTACCGCGCCGAATGCCGTCTTGCCCCCGCTGCCTGATCAGGTGCTGGCTGATCAGGTACTGGCTGATCAGGTACTGGCTGATCAGGCGATGAAGCCGACGACTGCCATGAAGCAGGCACAATAGGCCATCAGGAATTCCTTGGCGTCGCGCGTGGTGAGGCCCCAGAACAGCGCTTCGGGTTCGTCCTGCGCGACCTGCTGCATCAGCGGGTTTATCCGCCGCCCGAACCATCCCTTTACCGCAGCGCGGCGGCGGGCCACCGGCTGGATAACGGCAAAGCGGATCGGAACGCGCATGGCTGGAGTGGCGGCGTAGATCATCGACGTGCTTTCCTCGCTTGGCCAACGGGGTTCCTGACCGGCCCGTTGCTGACCGTCCCCACGGGCTTCCGCCACCGAAACGAGCGATCGCGGTAACGGTTTCTTAACCAAGCTTGTAAACACCACGAACGAAAGCGCGACGCCGCACCCGCTCCGTTACGGGACAGGTGTCAGAGGGCCGTCGTTAACCATCGTATCGAAAGTCGGGCCGCAAGCCGCGTCTTCTTGCGCGCCTCAACCTTCCTGCTTCGCATTCGCCTTCGACATCGCCAGAATTTTTTTCCACTCGTCGGGCAGGACTTCGCTGACCGACAGGCGCATCAGCTTGACCAGTTCCATTTCCGACAGCGATTCCTCTGCCTTGACCTGCTTTAGCGTGACCGGGGCGGGCAGTTTCTCGACCGGCTTGACCTTCACGGCGGCCCATTTGCCGGTTTCATCGGTGGGATCGGCGATGCCTGCCTCGCTGATCTCGCAGATCCCCACGATCTCCAGCCCGATATTGGAATGATAGAAGAACGCCTTCTCGCCCTTTTTCATCGCGGCGAGGTTGTTCTTGGCGCGGTGGTTGCGGACCCCGTCCCAGGTCCCCTCGCCTTCCGACACGAGGTCATCCCACGAATAGACATCGGGTTCCGATTTCATCAGCCAGAACCGTTTACCCATGCCGTCGTGCTCCTTCATCCATTGACGCGCATCTTCGCCGCCCGTTCGCCGCGGCCAAAGCTGCCGGCGCTTCCCATAGAGAGAGGAACCGGCAGGGTGCAAGTACGCGCAAACGGATGTGCCAGCCGCCGCCGGACCAAGGATCGCATCCGGCAACAAAATCTTACAAGCATGCCGCAGATCCGAAACATCACCGGTGATAGACCGAATTCAGATCGAGAGACGGCGATCCGGTGACCGTAACCAGCGGCACGAACGGTCGGTCTCCGATCGCTTCCTGTCTCGGTGGCAGGGCGGCCGACCGATCCCCCGCCCTGTCATCGACTAGGCCGCCGGAGTTCCTCCTCCACCCCGTGTCTCCGGCGGCCGCCCCCCCGGTGCCAAGATCGCCTTCTCGCCGGGCTCGTGATGGCTCTGGAAGGGAACGCCCCAACTTGAAGACTGACAGCATGACGACTAGTCTTTCCGGCACACCAACAACATGGCTGCAGCCGTGCAGTCCCGCGCCGGATCCTGACCTACTGATGGCAAGCCAGACTATCCTCGTCGTCGAAGACGATCCGCAGCTTCGCGTTCTGATCGCGCGCGCGCTGAAAGAACATGGCTATGACGTGCGGACCGCGTCGACCGGGGCGGAAATGCAGGTCCAGCTCGATGATGGAGAGCCCGCGCTTATCGTGCTCGACATCATGCTTCCCGGTACCAACGGGATCGAACTCCTCCGCCGCCTTCGCGCCACCAGCGACATTCCCGTCATTTTCGTCAGCGCGCGCGGCGGCGAGGCGGACCGGGTCGTCGGGCTGGAACTGGGCGCGGACGATTATCTGGCCAAGCCCTTCGGCACGCGCGAATTGCTTGCGCGGATCACCGCGGTGCTGCGCCGTCATTCCAATGGTGCGGGCACGTCCAGCCAGCGCCAGCGCCAGGACGAAGTCGTGTTCGACGGCTGGACCCTCTCGCTGTCGCGCCGCGAATTGCGGTCGCCGACCAAGGCTTTGGTCGAGCTGACCACAGCCGAATTCGACCTGCTGAGCGCTTTCGTCCAGTCCCCCCAAAGGGTCATCAGCCGCGAGCGCCTGATCGAACTGTCGCGCACGCGCATCGGCGATTCCTCCGACCGCAGCGTCGACGTGCTGGTCAGCCGCCTGCGCCGCAAGCTGACGACCGAAGGAAACGAGGCGCCGATCGCCACAGTCCGCGGCGTCGGATATATGTTCACGGCGGAAGTCTCGCCCGCGTGAAATGGCCTGGCCGCGAGAATGCAGGCTTTTTCAGGACCGGTCTGCTGGGCCGGCTGCTGGGCATCCTCCTGCTTGTCGTAGCCCTCGAATTCGCGCTCAACGCCTTTGTGTTCGAGCGTGCGAACGAGTTTTCGCTTCAGGAAGAGGACGCCGCCAGCATCTCCGACCGGCTGGTCGTGGCCTATCGGCTGATCGACCATGCACCGGTCGAAACGCGGCAGTCGGTCGCGCAGGAACTTTCGACCAATCATTTCCGCATCCGCTGGTCGCGGGAAACGGCGCGCCGCGCCGCTAGCCTCGAACTTGACACCTTGCGCAGCCAGATCGTCGCGCAGGAAGAGGAACTGGGGCGCGCGGGCCTTCGCCTTCATCTCGAACCGCTGAGCGGCGGCGGCAATGTCGCGGGCAGCATGATCCTGTCGGACCGGACCGTCATGCGCTTTTCTGCCGAGGTGCACGAGACGTTCAAGCTGAACGCGCAGCGCGTGGTCATGCTGCTGCTGCCGACGGCATTGCTGATGCTGGTCGGCGGGCTGCTGGTCGGCGCCGCGCTTCGCCCCTTGCGCAAGCTGGTCGCCGCATCCCGCAAGGTGGGCGAACTGGAGGACCCCGAGCCCGTGCCGCTGGCCGGACCGCAGGAGGCGCGCGACCTTATCAATGCCTTCAACGAGATGCAGGACCGCATCCACCAGCTGATCAGCAATCGCCAGCTCACCATCTCGGCGATTGCCCACGATCTCAGGACTCCGCTTGCGCGCCTGCAGATGCGGCTGGACCAGCAGCGCCCGGATCGCGATTCCATGGCCGCCGACGTGGCGGAGATGCGCATGCTGCTCCAGTCGCTGCAGACCTTCAACGAAGGGCACGACCACCGCGGCCCTGTGGAGCGTATCGACATTGCTGCAACCGCACAGACATTGGTCGACGACGCCTGCGACCGCGGCCTCGACGCGGATTACGATGGGCCGGGCCATCTTGAAATGCAGGGGCGCGCGCTGGCCTTGCGCAGGGTGATGTCGAACCTGATCGAGAACGCGCTGCATTATGCGGGCAATGTCCATGTCCGGCTTGCGCAAGAGGGCAAGGAGGTCATCGTCATGGTCATGGACGACGGGCCGGGAATCGCGGAATCCCAGATAGATGAGGTCCTTAAACCCTTCGTTCGACTCGATCACGCGCGCGCGCGCAACACGCCGGGCATGGGTCTCGGCCTCGCGATCGTGAACCGCATCGTGCGGGCGCAGGGCGGCAGCTTCTCAATCGCCAATCGTACTTCGGGGGGGCTTTGCGCGACGATCCGCCTTCCCCTCGACGGCCCCGAATAACCCGCCGGCGCAACGCCCCGGCGCAGTTTGCCGCGCAGCAACAAATTCTTACAAACAGGAACGGTTCAGGAAACACACGGGCTCTAGTTCTCTGGCACATCCGCACTCTTGCGAGGCAGATCCATTTTCCCGGATGCAGTCAGAAGGACTTTCCCGATGAACGAACTTATCGGTCGCGTTTTCAATTTCGAAAAGACCATCTTCCCGAACAGCAGCGAGCTTTACGGCACGCTGGCCCGCGACGGGCAGAGCCCGAAGGCGCTGATGATTTCATGCGCCGATTCGCGCATCGTGCCCGAGGAAATCATGCAGGCCCGCCCCGGCGACCTGTTTGTCTGCCGTAACGCCGGCAATATCGTCCCGCCCTACGCCTCGATGCTGGGCGGTGTCTCGGCCACCGTCGAATATGCTGTCGCTGCCCTTGGCGTGCGCGACATCATCGTGTGCGGTCATACCGACTGCGGCGCAATGAAGGCGCTCGCTTATCCCGACGGGCTTGAAGCCATGCCAAACGTGGCCGCGTGGCTGAAGCACGGCGGCGCTGCCCAGACGGTCGTCAACAGCTGTCAGGGTCACCTCCAAGGTGAAGACCGCATCCGTGCGATGATTAACGAGAACGTGATTGCCCAGCTTGCGAACCTGCGCACCCATCCTTCGGTCGCGCGCGCAATGGCCGCTGGCGAGATGAGCCTGCACGGCTGGGTCGTGGACATTCACGAAGGCCAGGTTCTCGGCCTCGATGGACACACCGGCCAGTTCGTGCCCCTGCGCGACAATCAGCCCCTGCCAGTCGCCGTTCCGGCTCAGGCACGCTATAGCCTTGCGGAGGCCGCCGAATGACCACAGCAGCCGCAACCCCTGCGGCGATGGAAGAAAAGACCGGGATGTTCGCCCATTTCGGGCGTGACTTCACGGCTTCCATCGTCGTCTTTCTCGTCGCCATGCCGTTGTGCATGGGTATCGCAATCGCTTCGGGCGTTCCGGCCGAAAAGGGCCTGATCACTGGCATCATCGGCGGCATTGTGGTCGGCATGTTCGCCGGCTCGCCGCTGCAGGTCAGCGGTCCGGCCGCGGGCCTTGCCGTCATCGTGTTCGACTTCGTCGCGAACAACGGCCTCACCGCGCTTGGCCCCATGCTCGTTCTTGCGGGCGTGATCCAGTTCATTGCCGGCTATATGAAGCTTGGCGCGTTTTTCCGGTCCATCAGCCCTGCCGTGGTGCACGGCATGCTGGCCGGCATCGGCGCGCTGATCGTCATCAGCCAGTTCCACATCCTGTTCGATGCCAGCCCGCTTTCGAACGGTGTCGCGAACTTGGCGGCCATGCCTGCTCGCCTTCTTGGCCTGTCGCCGTTCAACCTTCAGCAGGCCGAGATGGCGCTCGGCATCGGTCTTCTGACCATCGGCATCATGGTGGGCTGGGAAAAGTTCAAGCCCGCCAAGATGGGCCTGCTTCCCGGCGCATTGCTGGGCGTCGTCGGCGCGACCTTGGTCGCCATGGCTCTGGGTCTCGACATCACGCGCGTCAATGTGCCCGATTCGATCGTAGGCGCGGTCGCGACGCCGGGCGACGGCTTTCTTGCGATGCTGCTCAGCCCGACGATCATCATCGCGGCCATAGCCGTGGCTTTCATCGCCAGCGCGGAAACGCTGCTGTCGGCGGCTGCGGTCGACCGGATGCATGACGGTGTGCGCACCAATTACGACAAGGAATTGAGCGCGCAGGGCGTCGGCAACTTCCTGTGCGGCCTTGCCGGTGCACTGCCGATGACGGGTGTGATCGTGCGTTCGTCGGCCAATGTGCAGGCAGGCGCCAAGACCCGCCTGTCGACCATCATCCACGGTATCTGGATCCTTGGCTTCGTGTCGCTGCTGCCGTTCGTGCTCAGCGAGATTCCGATGGCGGCTCTGGGCGGCGTGCTGGTGGTGACCGGCTGGAAGCTGGTGAGCCTCAAGCATGTGCGCCACCTCTATTCCAGCTATGGCGCGCTTCCGGCGGTCATCTGGACGGCGACCTTCGTGCTGGTCGTCACGGTCGACCTGCTGACCGGCGTGCTGGTCGGTCTTGCCCTGACGCTGCTGGAACTGATCCCGCATCGCCGTTCGCTCAAGCTGAAGGTCGAGGAAAACGACGAGGGCGAAGAGCGTGACGTACACCTGTCGGGCAGCGCGACTTTCATCAGCCTGACGGGCCTGACCCGCCGGCTGGAGAGCATCCCGGGGGACCGTCCGGTTCGCGTCAACCTGAACCACGTTCAAGGCTTCGACCACACCTCGGCGGAGCAATTCAAGGAATGGGTCAGCCGGCGCCGCAAGATGGGGCACCGGGTCGAACTGACCGGACCCAACCACCTTGTGGACCGTTTTTCCTGACATAACGGTCCATACCTGCAGGACCGGGCGCTCCCCTCAGCGCCCGGTCCTTTTTTATTGGGCTGCTGCTGGCGGACCTGACAATTGCGACGCGAACAGGCGTTGCCTCTACCGCGCGCGCATAAAAAAGCCGGGTCCAGTGCCCGGCGTCTCATCTCAATAGCTGATACAGTGCGATGGTGGAGCCGAGGGGGATCGAACCCCCGACCTCTACAATGCCATTGTAGCGCTCTCCCAGCTGAGCTACGGCCCCAATCTTCATCGCATTACCAAAAGGACGCTGCGCCCGGTTTCCCGCTGGCCTGTCCTCTGGCGGGGCACCCTGGGAGGGGCCCTGCTCTCCGCCCCTTGCAGCCCGGTTCGTAACGGGGCGTCCGGTGCGGAGAGCGGCTCTCTAGGCAGTGATTCCGCCGGTTGCAAGAGCAAAATTCAACCGGCGGAAAAACAGCTTCGGACGATCAGTTGTCGTCGTCGTCGTCGTCGCTGGCCTTGGCCACGCCAAGGTCGTCGTCGCCGCCGAGATCGACGTCGTTGTCCGGCGAATCCTCGTCGTCGTCAACGTCGATGTCCAGATCGTCGTCGCCCAGATCCTCGTCATTCTCGGGCTTCTGGGTCTTCTCTTCCTCGTAGGGAATCGGCTGCTTGGACTTCAGCACCGGCTCGGGCGTCCATTCGTTACCGCATTCGATGCAGGTAACCGGATCGTCCTTGCCGAGATCGTAGAAGCGGGTGCCGCATTTCGGGCAGCTGTGCTTGGCACCCCATTCGGGCTTGACCATGAAAACCTCGTGAACTTGGCGCCGGGATGGCGCATGCGCTATTCGTGAAATTCGGCTGCCGGCGGCGAGAATCGGACAGCTTGGTCCTTCCCGCCCCCGGCACGAGCCGCGCGCCTTGCCATAGGCCTTGCGCGCTGTCAAAAGCCTGCGCCGATCCGACCCGTCATTTCCCGGTTGCCGCCGCCCGGCGCTTAGCGACCTCGGCGGCAGAACATCTGGAAAAGGGCCCTTTCGTTGAGCCATCACAATCCGCCTTCCCCCCGCCGTTTCATGCCGGGCGCCCCGCTGACGGGAAGACTTCGCGTTCCGGGCGACAAGTCGATCAGCCATCGCTCCCTGATGTTCGGGGCACTGGCCGTCGGACGCACCACCGCGCGCGGCTTGCTTGAGGGCGAGGACGTGCTGGCCACCGCCGCGGCGCTGCGCGCGATGGGCGCGGCCATAAAGCGGCAGGACGACGGCACATGGAACATCGACGGCGTAGGTGTCGGCGCGCTGCTTCAGCCAGAGACAGCGCTCGACATGGGCAATTCCGGGACCTCGACGCGGCTGCTGATGGGTCTGGTCGCCAGCCATCCGGTCACCGCGACGTTTACCGGCGACGCCAGCCTGTCGCGCCGCCCGATGGGCCGGGTCATCGATCCGCTCTCGCAGATGGGCGCCGATTTCACCGCCAGCCCCGGCGGCCGCCTGCCGCTCACCATGCGCGGCGCCTCGCCCGCCGTGCCGATCGAATATCGCCTGCCGGTCGCATCGGCCCAGGTAAAGAGCGCCGTTCTGCTAGCGGGCCTGAACTCGCCGGGTATCACGCGGGTGATCGAACCCGTGCCGACACGCGACCATACCGAGCGTATGCTGACAGGCTTCGGGGCGCAGCTGACCGTGGACGAGAACGGGGGCGAGCGGATCATCGAGCTGCATGGCCAGGCCGAACTGCGCCCGCAGGACATCGTCGTACCGGGCGATCCTTCCAGCGCCGCCTTCTTTGCGGTCGCCGCGTTGATCGTGCCGGGGTCGGATCTGGTGATCGAGAACGTGGGCCTCAACCCGACGCGCGCGGCGCTGTTCACCGTGCTGCGCCAGATGGGCGGACACATCGAGGAACTGGACCGCCGCGAGGTAGGCGGCGAGCCGGTGGCCGATCTGCGCGTGCGCCATTCCGCCTTGACCGGCGTGGACGTCGATCCCGCCCTCGCCCCGGCCATGATCGACGAGTTTCCGGTGCTGTTCGTCGCCGCCTCGCTGGCGGCGGGGCGTACGGTGACCAGCGGCCTCGACGAATTGCGCGTGAAGGAATCCGACCGGCTGGCGGCGATGGCGACGGCACTGACCGCCGCCGGTGCCCGCGTCGAGGAACGCGAGGACGGTCTGGTGATCGAAGGAACGGGCGGCGATCCGCTGAACGGTACGCAGGGCGCGCCCGTCACCACCCATCTCGATCACCGCATCGCCATGAGCATGGCGGTCGCGGGGCTCGCCAGCCGGTACGGCGTCGAGGTTGATGACACCGCCCCGATCGCGACGAGCTTTCCGAATTTCACGGCCTTGCTCAGCCAGGCGCAGGAAACGGCCCCGGCATGATTCCGATCGACTGGCCCACCATGGTCGGGTTTGGGGGGATGGGCTGCATCATCTGGGCCTATTGGTATATCACCGCCAATGACCAGCCCAATCCCTTCGTCCAGCACGGCGTGAACCTTGCAGGCGCGGCCTTGCTGACGATCTCGCTGCTGTATCATCTCAACCTCGCCTCCCTAGTGCTCGAGGGTTTCTGGGCCAGCATCGCGATCTGGGGACTTTGGAAAGCCTTCAGGAAGGGGAAGCACGCATGATCATCGCCGTCGACGGTCCGACCGCCAGCGGAAAGGGCACCATCGCCAAGGGGCTTGGCCGGCATTTCGGGCTGCCGGTGCTCGATACCGGTCTGCTTTACCGTGCGGTCGGCTTGCAGACCCGCGTCATGGGCCTTGACCCCGACGATCCGATCGACGCCGCGCGGGCGGCCAGCTTTCCCGATTCGCTGCTGCAGGAACCGGATCTTCGCTCGGTCGCATGCGGTGCGCTGGCCTCGCGCGTGTCGGTGCACAAGCGGGTGCGTGCGGCTCTGCTGGAACGGCAGCGCCAGTTCGCCGCGCGGCCCGGCGGCGCGGTACTGGACGGACGCGACATTGGAACGGTGATCGCGCCCCACGCGGACGTAAAGCTGTTCGTGACCGCCAGCATCGAGGCGCGGGCCCGCCGCCGTCATGCTGAGAGCCGGGACCGCGGCGAAACCCTTACGCTCGAACAGGTCATGGACGATCTTGCCAAGCGCGACGAGCGTGACCGCAATCGCGCCGAAGCCCCGCTTCTGCAGGCGGAGGATGCCTTCCTGATCGACAATAGCGACATGAGCGTGTCGGAGGCGCTGGAGCATGCGATCTCCATCGTCGAAAAGGCCAGGCAGCAGAAAGGCTGACCATTTTTGCCGGATGCACACGCCCGGCAGTGCCAGACTTTGTCGGAACAATCGGGTCATCGATTCCGTTCTTCTGTTCAGAGAACCGCTCGGGTTCACCGAAGCAAAAGGGAATCATCCATATGAATCGTCGTAGCCTTACCCTCGCCGCGGGCGCACTCGCGCTTGCCCTGTCCGCCTGTTCGCAGGAACCGGAAGCCGAAGCCGATGTCGATGCGACCGCAAGCGCCGACGGCATGCAGAACCCGGTCGCAGCCGACATGGATGCCAAGGTCATGGCGGCGCTCGATCAATGCATGGCGGTCGAACCCAGTTGCGGCATGGGCACGCCGGCCGGCTATCTCGTCTTCCCCGACGTGACGGAAGTCGCGCTGGGCGTTGGCGGTGCGGGCGGCGATGGCGCCCTCGTCCAGAACGGCGAGATCGTGAGCTATTGGCGCATGGGCGAAGGCAGCATCGGCCTGCAGGCCGGTATCGAGGCCGCCTCCTATGTCTTCAAGGTCAATGACCCGGCGACCCTGCAGCAGTACACCGACAGCGGCGAATGGAGCATTGGCGCGGGCGCAGGCCTGACCATCGCCACCGCAGACGCCAGCGCACAGGGCGACAGCGAGGAATCGCAGGCCTATGTCTTCAACGCAGAGGGTCTGATGGCGGATGTCTCCATCGACGCGATGAAGATCTGGCGCACCGACGAGATGTCGACCGGCGGCAATGCCAGCACGGACATGACGACCACCGACACCACCGACTGATCGTTTAAATGAAACCGCTGCCGCCCCGGACGAATCAGGTCCGGGTCGGCAGCGGGCTTTCGGTTTCCACGACCCGTTTCAACTTGCTTTTCCCGCCGATCTGGCTTAACCGCGCGCCCGTCCGACGGGTTTGACCGCCCGGTCGGTGGCAGACGCGGTACTGACCGTTTCCACCATCCTCCACACGGTTTGGCTCTTCGGATATTCGCAGGCGCATTCGGCCCTGCGGATGGTTCGGCCCTTTTTGGCCCGCCTATGCAATGGTGCGGATGGCGGAAGAAAGACCGGCGGAAAAACCGCCCGGCCGGAAAAAACGATTGAACGGGAATACAATCCTAATGGCAACTTCGCCTAACCCCACTCGCGACGATTTCGCGAAAATGCTCGACGACATGCTCGGCTCGGAAGCCGATGGCGGCTTTGAAGGCCGCGTCGTCAAGGGCACCGTCACCGCCATCGAGAACGACAAGGCCGTCATCGACGTCGGCCTGAAGAGCGAGGGCCGCGTGCGCCTTTCCGAATTCGCCCGCAATTCGGACGAGCACGGCCTGAAGGTCGGTGACGAAGTGGAAGTTTTCGTCGACCGCGTCGAGAATGCCGACGGCGAAGCCATGCTGTCGCGCGACCGCGCCCGCCGCGAAGCCGCCTGGGACCGCCTTGAGAGCGAGTTCGGCGAAGGCAAGCGCGTCGAGGGTCAGATCTTTGGCCGCGTCAAGGGCGGCTTCACCGTCGACCTCGACGGTGCCGTGGCCTTCCTGCCCGGTTCGCAGGTCGATATCCGCCCCGTGCGTGACATCACCCCGCTGATGGGCATTCCGCAGCCGTTCCAGATCCTCAAGATGGATCGCCGCCGCGGCAATATCGTCGTGTCGCGCCGCGCCGTTCTGGAAGAAACCCGCGCGGAACAGCGCCAGGAACTGATCGGCGAACTCAGCGAAGGCCAGGTCATCGACGGCGTGGTCAAGAACATCACCGATTACGGCGCCTTCGTGGACCTGGGCGGTATCGACGGCCTGCTGCATGTCACCGACATGAGCTACAAGCGCGTCAACCACCCCAGCGAAGTGGTCGAGATCGGCCAGACCGTCACGGTGCAGATCGTCCGCATCAACCAGGACACGCAGCGCATCAGCCTTGGCATGAAGCAGCTGGAAAGCGATCCGTGGGATGGCGTTGCCGTGAAGTATCCGGTCGGTGCGAAGCTGACGGGTACCGTCACCAACATCACCGAATACGGCGCCTTCGTCGAGCTGGAGCCGGGCATCGAAGGCCTGGTCCACGTGTCGGAAATGAGCTGGACCAAGAAGAACGTCCACCCTGGCAAGATCGTCTCGACCTCGCAGGAAGTCGAAGTCATGGTGCTGGAAGTCGACGCCGAGAAGCGCCGCATCTCGCTGGGCCTCAAGCAGGCGCAGTCGAATCCCTGGGACGATTTCGCAGAGAAGTTCCCGGTCGGCTCGACCGTCACCGGCGAAGTCAAGAACGCGACCGAGTTCGGTCTGTTCATCGGCCTTCCGGGCGACGTCGACGGCATGGTCCACATGTCGGACATCGCATGGGGCATCTCGGGCGAGGACGCCCTGGCCCTGCACCGCAAGGGCGAGGAAGTCGAAGCCGTCGTTCTGGACGTCGACATCGAGAAGGAGCGCATCTCGCTCGGCATGAAGCAGCTTGAAAAGGGCGCTCCGGCCGTTGGCGGTACCGCCACTGGCGGCGCTGGCCTGCGCCGCGGCGAAGTCGTCACCGTCACCGTCCTCGAAGTCCGCGATGGCGGCCTCGAAGTGCAGGTTGGCGAAGACGGCGCGACCGGCTTCATCAAGCGTTCGGATCTTGGCCGCGACCGCGACGAACAGCGTCCCGACCGCTTCCAGACCGGTCAGAAGATCGACGCGATGGTCACCGGTTTCGACCGCACCAAGAAGCCGAACTTCTCGATCAAGGCGCGCCAGATCGCCGAAGAGAAGCAGGCTGTCGAGCAGTACGGTTCGTCCGATTCGGGTGCGTCGCTGGGCGACATCCTCGGCGAAGCGCTGAAGCAGAAGAACTGAGCCGAAGGGGCGGCGGCGCAAGTACGCTTGCGCCGTCCTGCCCCAAGGCCGGCCGGCGGTGGCCTTGGCCACCGTTCGACGTCACGGGATTTACTCCCGTGACGTCCAAACCTGCCATCAAACACATGAAAGGCCCGCCCGGACATCCGCGGCGGGCCTTTTGCTTTGGTTAATAGGCCACTACATCAGGCAGCGAAGGAGCCTGCCATGATCGAAGTTCACCAGTTTCCCTGCCTATCCGACAATTACGGCTATCTGCTGCATGACACGGAAAGCGGCGAAACGGTCTGCATCGATACGCCCGATGCAGACGCCTATCTGCGCGAAGCCGACCACAAGGGGTGGCGGATCACCCAGATCTGGAACACGCACTGGCACCCCGATCATGCGGGCGGGAACAAGGACATCAAGGCCGCGACCGGCTGCGTCATCGTCGCCCCCAAGGCGGAGGCCCCGCAAATCGATGCCATCGATCGCACCGTGGCGGGGGGCGATTCGGTATCGATCGGCTCGCATCAGGCCAGCGTGATCGACGTAGGCGGTCATACGAAAGGCCACATCACCTATCACCTGCCCGATGCCGGTATTGCCTTCGTCGGGGACAGCGTCTTCGCGCTCGGCTGCGGCCGCATGTTCGAAGGCACCGCAGACCAGTTCTGGGCAAGCCTGAAAAGGATCAAGGCGCTGCCCGATGACACGCTGCTGTACTGCGCACACGAATATACCGCGGCCAATGCCCGCTTCGCGCTTCACGCGGATCCGGAAAACGAGGCATTGGCACAATATGCCGACGAGGTTGCGGAACGTCGCGATCGGGACCTACCTACCGTCCCCACACGGCTGGAGCGTGAGCTGGCGGCCAATCCCTTTCTGCGCGCCGACGATCCCGACATGCAGGCGCGCTGGGGCGGCGGGGATGCGGTTGCGACATTCGCGGCCCTGCGCACCGCCAAGGACAATTTCTGAGGTCTATCGTCCGTGGACGCGGATGACGCCATCTTTCGCCTGGCTCCGGACCATGACCGGGCGCGCGCCGATGCCGAACAGCTCTATCGCAGCGTATCGCAGCGCCTGATCCGCCTGCTCCCGACAGGAAGCGAGATCATGCATGTCGGCGCGACTGCCATTGCCGATTGCCTTACGAAGGGCGACCTCGACGTCATGGTCCGCGTCGACGCGGAAGAGTTCAGCGAAGCGGAGCTGGCGCTTGCCAGCCCGTTCGCACGCGGCCCGTCGGACCGGACGGAGGATTTCGCCAGCTTCGAAGACAGGACAGCCGTTCCCCCGCTAGGCATCCAGCTTGTTGCAAAAGGCGGCGCCTTGGACGTGTTCGAGCGGTTCCGGGACCGGCTGAACGCCAGCCCTGCCCTGCTGCGCGAATATAATGCGCTGAAACGCCAGCACGACGGTGAGCCAATGGACGCCTATCGCAGCGCCAAGGACCGGTTCATCATCCGAACGCTGCGTTACTGATCGGCGTGCCCACGCACAAAAAACCCCGCACGAAGCGGGGCTTTTCGTATCGATGTGCGTGCTGTGATCAGATCGACCCGATCGCTTGGTCGACAAGGGTCTTGTCGGCATCCGCGCCATAGTTCTTGGCGATAAGATCCGCAGACGCCGCAGCCGAAGCCTGCGCGGCGCGAATGCGAAGTTCTTCCATCACCCCGCGTTCGGCAGCGGCGATCTTTTCTTCGGCCATCTTCTCGCGGCGAGCGACCATGGCGGTCGCGTCGGTTTCCGCCTTCGCGACGATGGCGCCCGCCTCGGTCCGCGCGTGATCGAGCATCGCGGCCGCGTCCTTTTCGGCATTGGCGATCTTGTCCGCATATTCCTTGCGCAGCGCCTCGGCCTCGGAGCGGAGCCGCTTGGCTTCCTCGAGCTGGTTCTTGATCTCGGCGATGCGCGCATCCAGCCCGCCCGCGATCTTCTTGTGCGCCTTGGCATAGAAGAATGCGATCGCCAGCAGCACGATCATGGCAGAACTGACGACCGCGGCCGGCGGGGCAATGCCCAGCAGCGCGGGTTCGACGTGATGTTCCTCGGTCATGCCCTCGGCTGAGGCGGCATGATCCAGTTGCTCCTCGACAGCCTGCGAGGCGGGCGGGAGAGCGGTCTCGGCAGCCATCAGGCGAGCTCCTTCCTGACCGCCGTGCGGGCGGCGGTATCATCGACCGTCAGACCGGCGACGCGCGCCACGATCGACTGGGTCGCCTCGGCGGCAATGGTCTCGATCTCGGCGGCGGCCTTTTCGCGCGCTTCGGCGATACGGGCCTCGGCGGTTTCAAGCTTGGCATCGAAGCCCTTCTGGGCAGTTGCCAGCTTTGCTTCGGTCTCGGCTGCAGCCTTGGCCTTGGCCTCGGCAATCAGTTCCTGCGCCTTTGCGCGATTTTCATTCTCGCGCACGCGCCAGGCTTCTTCCTGCTCGTCGGCGGCCTTGCGGGCGGCTTCGGCAGCGGAAAGATCGTCGGCGATCTGCTTGTCGCGCATCGCGACGGTATCCATCACCTTGGGCACCATGCCACGGCCGATGACGAAATAGGTCAGGCCGAAAAAGATCAGCAACCAGAAGACCTGGCTCGCATAGGTTGCGGCTAGCTGGGATATCTGTGGCATGGCAGGGCCCTAAAGACGGATCAAATTCTGTTCGCCCGGCCGCGTCATGCGACCGGGCGAATATTCAGTTCGTTCGATCAGGCGACGAAGATCAGGATCATCGCGACGACGAACGAAAGCAGGCCCAGAAGCTCGGCACCGGCGAAGCCGATGAAGAGGCGGCCCTGCTGGCCGTCGGCGGCACCCGGATTGCGCAGCGCACCTTCGAGGAACTTGGCGAAAACGTTACCCACGCCGATCGAGGCGAGGCCCGCACCCAGAGCGGCGAGACCGGCACCGAGCAGCTTTGCGGCTTCTGCGTCCATTTCAAAAACTCCTTTGGAAAACTGTATTGGATGATGGAAGGATCAGTGAAGATTTTCGGCGTCGTTCAGATAGACGCTGGTCAGCAGGGCGAACACATAGGCCTGGATCCCGGCAACCAGGATTTCCAGCGCGCAGATGCCCACCATGAGAATGAAGCTGGGAATACCGGCCAGCGCGAAGATGCCCGCGCTGTAGTTACCCGAACCGATTACGAAGCTGGAAAGCACTTCCAGCAGCACGTGCCCCGCCATCATGGCCACGAACAGACGCAGGCCGAGGCTGAAGGGACGTACCATGAAGCTGATCAGTTCGACCACGAAGATCACGGGGATCATGGGAACCGGCGTGCCATGCGGCACGAACAGCGAGAAGAAGTGCAGCCCGTGCTTGGCAAAGCCGACAATCAGCACGATCGCGAAGGAGATGATCGCCAGCACGCCGGTGACGGTGAAATGGCTGGTGAAGGTAAAGGGATGCAGCCCGATGACGCCCAGCGGCAACAGGCCGAGGATATTGGCGAACAGGATGAACATGAACAGCGAGAAGATATAGGGCACGTATTTGCGCCCGGCCGTGCCGATGTTCGCTTCCAGCATGTCGTCGATGAAGCCGGTGAAGCTTTCGACCATCATCTGCCAGCGGCCCGGCACCAATTGGCGCTTCATGCCGCCGGCGACGAACGCCCAGAGCACGATGACCGAAATCGCCATCCACAGCGCGCTATTGGTGAAAGCAATGTTATAGCCGCCGATAGCCCACGCGTCCGAGCCGAACATCGGCTCGATCGTGAACTGGTGCATCGGATCGACCTTGGCTTCGCTTGCCACTTGCTGATAATCCCTATTGCCCCAAGGAAACGAAACCGCTCCCCGGTCCCGAAGACCCATGGCCCTTTTGCAGAAAGACGCCCTTCCGTGAACCCCCGTCGGGCATTCGCCCGCATGGGAAGATTCAGTCAGAGCGCCGGTTTGCGAGCCGGATAATGTTCCTGAAGGCGACGACAATCCCTAGTGCGAGCATCACCAACAGACCCCAGGGCGACGTATCCGCGAATCGGTCGATAACCAGACCGATCAGCGCACCGCCGACAAGACCACCCAGCAAATCCGCCAGCACGCGCGAGCCCATACGATAATTCTCGTCGGTTCCCTGCACCTGCGGCTTGTTCCGCGCCGTTTCCCGCTCTCGCGCGGCTTTCAGCCGTTCGTCGAGCGTTTCGATACGCCTGTCTTCGCCAAGTGGCTCTCGTCCGGACCGCTCGTCATTCATGTCAGGCTCCCGTGAAGGCCCCGACATGCGTGGCAAAGCTGCCCGTCAAGGGCGCGGCCCCTTTAGGAAAGGGGTCTGGCCAAGTCAACACGGCGGTGGCGGCCTTTTGTCGTATCCTTGTCGCCCAGGCGATAAAGGTCCGGTTGACCGAACCGCGGACAAGCCTCTTCTGTCGTGATCAGCCTACCGAGGGACAGCGCGGATCGAGCCGGGCCGGACCCGATCCGCGGGTCTGCCAGCTGCCATCGGGCGCCTGGTATTTCTCGCCCGGAGCGGTGCGCGCGATGAGGATGCAGCCTTGCGCGAACGCGAATTCCTCGATCGTCACCCCTTCGGCGCGCGCCTTGTCGGCATAGCTGGCCTTGCGGCGTATGTTGAGGTCGTCGACCAGCTTGCGCAGCGACGGGTCGGGAGAGCCGACGATGCCGAGATAGCCGTCTATCTTCTCGCCAATCGCACCATTGGCGCGCGCGGAAGCATAGGCGGGATCGCGCTGCACGGCCTGGGCGGGCATGACGGTCATCGCTGCGGCGGCAATCGCGACCATCGCGGTTCCGGCGACGGATTGAAGCTTTGAAAAGGCCATCAGAAAATCTCCGGATTATCTTCTATGTTCTGTTCGGCAGAGTCCACCAGCCGGTAAAGCACTTCCTGCTTTATATTGATATTGAGCTCGATGACGATCGCATCGTTGGGCGCGTTCACATTGACACAGGCCATCAGCGGACCGGCGCATAGCATGGCCAGCGCGATATTGCGCAATTCGGGCCATGAACCTCCATCGTCATCCTTTGCTCCGAACATGGCACCCCTGCTCCCGAGGGCGGCCCGGGGCAAAGCCAATCCATTCAACTCTGGTCTGGCACGGTTCATGGCATGGTCTCGCTTTCGGCACTCTGAATGGCTTGTGGATTAATGTCTTCGTCATTGCGCGGCACGACGGCCGGCGAATCGGCTGCAGGATCGGGAGGGACCGCTGGCGCTTCGGGATCGGGCACCAGCGCGCCGTCCTCCTGCATCAGCAGACCAAGCTCACGCGGGTCGCGCACTGCCGACGGGTCGTAGAGGGACTTCAGGCTGGACAGCAGCTGGTAGAACGGCGCCCTGATATTGACGTTGAAGCGGATCGGCAGGCTGGCGAGGCGACGTGTGATGATGTTCTTTGACGCCGCCTCTCCCTGACTAACGCCGTCGATGCGCACGCGCGTCACGATCTCGCCCTCAAGCGCGCCGTCCATGCCGATGGTCATATCCTTGTAATCCAGCGATTTCAGCGCATCGAACGCGAAATTGGCGATCGCAGGCATGTCCTCATAGCTGAGCGCCCCGACATAGGAGAGATTGCCCCCCGGCGGGCGTGAGCGCAGAAAGCCGTCCTCGATCCGGCCGCCCGACTTGTCGAACACCACCGGCAGCGTGCCGTCGAAGGTGCCCGTCGCCGACAGATTTGCCAGATCCATCCGCGCCAGAAAACGGGCAGCGTCCAGCCCCTCGATCACGAAGACATAGCGCCGCGTTTCCTCCACACCCAGGGTCATGCGGACGGGCCGCAGTTCCAGCGTCCCGCCGAGAAACGGCCATTTGCCCGACTGGAAAGCGAACACCTTCCCCGGCTCCAGCGCATAACGGATCACGCCGCTTTCGACCGGAATGCCGGGATTGACCTCCGCCACCGTGATCTGCTGATTCGGCGCAGTGACAAGGCCTAGAAGGTCGGTAAAGCGGACGGTTCCCGCAAGACCCCTGACCGGGCCGAACGCGGCAGCGAAATCCAGTGCATCGGTCGTGAATTGGCCAGTCGAGGTCACGCCCTGCCCCGACCAGTCAATACGCCCCGTCCCTTCAACAATGCCCGCTGCATTTGCGACCACGCCCAGAGCGAGGGGCGTGACATCGGTGGGCTGCAATCCCTTGTCGAATGTCAGCCCGGGAACCGACAGGTCGGCATGGCCGGTCCCCGTGCCAAGGTTGTGGATGATCGCGGCATCGACGACATGACGCCCGCTTTGCTCTTCACGCAGGACGGCGTCTGCCTCGATACGATTGTCGGCCAGCCTTAGCGATGCTCCTTCGGCGACCATCGGATTGAAACGCGCCGAAGCCTCGCGGTCGGTTACGCGGATCGACGCATCGCTCAGTGTCAGGGCGCCATCGCGATAGGCCCAGTCGCCCGACGCGCGGGTGATATCCAGAGGAACCGCCGCCATGCGCATTTCCAGATCGTCGAAACTGCCGCGGATATCCGGGCCCAGTTCGGCCTTCAGGCCCGACAGCAGAAAGCGGGTCGATGATCCGCCCTCGCCCAGCTCGACAGCCATGTCGCGCGCAACCAGCACGCCGGGAAAGGCGACGCCGACCGGCCCGCCATCGATGCGGATCGGCGTTTGTCCCAGTTCCCCCGTCAGTTCCAGTTCCGGCACGCCCGCTGCAATCTTCAGCCCGCCAGCGCCGTTCTGCACGATGGCCCCGCCACGCGGCGGGCAGAGCGTGATGGCCTGTCCGGCAAGCGTCAGACTGGCGATGGTCATGCGTTCAAATCGGGGCGTGATGCAGCGGTTGCCAAGCGCAAGCCCGCTTTTCGCGTTCCACCGGCCGGAGACCGGCAGATCGAGCCCGCGCACCGTTCCGCCGGGAAACGCGCCGCTGGCCAGCACGCGTCCCGAAAGCGCGATTGCGCCGCCCGCCGTCTGCGAGATGCGCATGTCGGGCACCGCCAGTCGCGCATCGCCTGCCGCATAATCGGCCATCGTCAACCGCATGGTCCGCGCCGCGCCGTTTTGCCCCTCCATCCGGCCGGTGATGCGGGGAATGCCGTTGCCGCCGGTCGAAAAATTGCCCGCGATCGAGGCCGGTTCGGGGCCGCCGAACGCATATTGCCCGCGCGACAGGGCGAGGATCGTCTGACCGCTGGTTCCGCGCCAGCGCGCCTGCGGGATAATGATCGTGGTGCGCCCGTCGCTGCGGCGAGCCTGTATCTCCGCCGAAAACTCGCTTTGCGCACCTTCCGCGCGCAGCCCCTGCCTCAGCCGAGCCAGCAGCGGCTCTGCTATGGTGTCGCCGGCTGCGCGCTGCCATTCCGCAAGCTGGTTGTCCGGACCCTGCCCCGGCCTTATCCCTTCCCCCTCCATGCTCCCGTCGAACGCGACATGCGAAAGATCCTGCCGCGACCGGATGCGTCCCTCAAGCCGAAGCGAGCTGGCCGCGACCCCGGCGGCCTGCACCGACCCCGCCTGCAAGTCGAAATTCGACACGAGCGCGCCCTGGTCCTGACGCGTGAGGGCCACGTCCCCGGCAAGCGTGGCGGCCTGAAACGACGGTTGCGAGAGGCGGGAGGCTTCCAGCCTTCCGCGCATGTCGAAGGACGCGAAATCCTTCGTCGACGCGCTGAGTTGCAGATTGCTGGGCCCCAGCGAAGCGCCGGATTCGCAATCGAGCGCAGCCAGTCGCAAGGGGCCATCGAAAGACACCCGCCCCCCGCGCGTCTCGACGTTACCATAGAGGCTGGCACCATCCGCGCGGCAATCCCCGGCCGACATTCTCGGAGCGACCGCGCCGAGAACCCCGTCGAAGCCGCCCGACAACAATCCGCTGCCTTCCAGTTTCGCGCCGACGGCGCCCCACGGGCTGCGGATCAGCGCCCGTCCGTCCACGATGGCAAGATCGATGTCGGGCAGAGTAAAAGGCGCGTCGCTTTCGCCTTCATAGATGGCGCGGTCGAGCGAACCGAAGCTGATCCTGTTCCCGTCCCAGCGCCCGTAGAGCCGCGGGTTTTCAAGCCGGACGGTTCCGATGGATGGCGTGCCGAAGCGATAGAGCAGCGACACCACCGCACGCTCGACCGTCATATCGGGAGAGTTCGGATCGCCGATGACGATGTTCTCGATCACCTGGTCGCTGGGGCCGACAGAGACGACGTCATAGGTGGCGGGAATATCATATTGGGCCAGCGTGGAATCGATCAGCCCGCCTGCCACTTTCTCACGCGTGATATACAACCCCGCAAAGATGCCGAGCGCGATGGCGAACGCGACCAGCGCGATATCGGCAAACAGGCGGCGCTTGCGCACGGCGCGCAGCCGCGCGAACCGGCGCGGCGCCGTCCCCGGCTCTCCGCGCGGCGCGTGGTCTGCCCGCTGTGTCTCGTCACTCTCGCTCATGCCGCCCGCGCAACTGTCGATCGGCGCTGTCGCAGCTGGCCGAATGTCGCCGCGAACTTGCGCATTCCATCGCCAAAAGGCAATGACCGTGCGGGGATGCGCCTTATTTCATCTCCGGAAAAGAGGGACGTCAGACATGGCCGACGGGCAGGGCCAGGGACAGGGCACACTGCCGATCGACGCGCCCGCTGCGCCATCTGCGGCGAAAGCGGGCGATGGAACCGATCCGCGCGGCCATCGCGCGCGCCTGCGCGAACGGCTGATGTCGGGCGGCGTGGACGCGCTGGGCGATCACGAGATCGTCGAGTATCTGCTGATGACAGCAATTCCGCGCAAAGACGTGAAACCCATCGCGCGCAGCCTGCTGCAGCGATTCGGCAGTCTGGCGGGCGTGTTCAATGCCGATCGCAAGGCGCTGGCCGACCACCCCGGCATGGGAGAGACGAGCGCGGCGTCGCTGAAGATCGTCGGCATCGCCGCGCGCCGCCTTGCCCGCAGCCAGGTGCAGGAACAGCCGATACTGGGAAGCTGGCAGGCGCTGATCGATTATCTGACGATCGACATGGCGCATCTGACGGTCGAACGTGTGCGGGTCCTCTATCTGAATGCGCAGAACCGCCTCATTCGCGACGACCATGTCGGTGACGGGTCGCTGGACGAAGCCGCGATCCATCCGCGCGAAGTCATCAAGCGGGCGATGGATCTGGGCGCCGCCGCCCTGATCCTTGTGCACAACCATCCCAGCGGCAATCCGGAACCCAGCCGTGCCGATATCCAGATCACCAATCGTATTGCCGAAGCCGGCCGCCTGCTGGGGGTGACGGTGCATGACCATATCATCGTCGGGCGCAGCGGCCACGTGTCGCTGCGTTCCAAGGGTCTGATCTGAATTCTGGCAAATTTTGGGGGCGGACATCGGAAACTGCCCACCCCCGCGACGTTACCGCCGCCTTACCATCAGGGATGACTATCCGGGTCGCAGAAAGACAGTCACACCCATCGGCAAGCCTAAACAGCCAGGACGATATTTCCGCGTCGCTGACCGGGGTGGGAAACCAGTCGGTATTCGGCGGCCCCCATCAATGCGGCTTATCCGCGCCAAGAGCCGTCGCGCAGTGCTGTTGCCAACTCGCAGACGGACCCCCCTACCCTTCAGGTCCGCCGGATGCGACCACCCGTAACATCGGGTGAAGCCTGAACATATCATGCACTGTTAAGACTCGCTAACCGTTCATCGCACAGAAAGGCAAGATCTTTCTTAAAATCCTAACCTTTTGCGCCATGACGGGACCGTTTGAGGCCTAATATTGCGCGATCGGCAAAATCGCTCAGACGAGGCGAGATTGTTCCAGCGCCGCCTGAATGAAACCGGCGAACAGAGGATGCGGGGCGAACGGGCGGCTTTTGTATTCGGGGTGGAACTGCACGCCGATGAACCAGGGATGGTCGGGCCGCTCGACGATTTCCGGCAGCAGGCCATCGGGCGACATGCCGGAAAACAGCAGTCCGCCCTTCTCAAGTGGATCGCGATAGGCGACGTTCACCTCATAGCGGTGCCGATGGCGTTCCGAGATTTCGGTGCCGCCGTAAAGATTGGCCGCCCGGCTGTTGCCCGCCAGTTTCGCATCATAGGCGCCAAGCCGCATCGTGCCGCCAAGGTCACCGCCCTCGGCGCGCTTTTCCAGCCCTTCGGCCGTCATCCATTCGGTGATGATGCCCACGACCGGTTCGGTCGTCTCGCCAAACTCGGTAGAGCTTGCGGCGGCGATCCCGGCCGTGTTCCGCGCACCCTCGATACAGGCCATCTGCATGCCAAGGCAGATGCCCAGGAACGGCACGTTGCGTTCGCGCGCAAAGCGCACCGACGATATCTTGCCCTCGCTGCCGCGCTCGCCGAAACCGCCGGGGACGAGGATACCGTGCATCGGCTCAAGCTGCGAGACGATGTCGTCCTCGTCCTGCTCGAATAGCTCGGCGTCGATCCACTTGACATTGACCTTGATCCGGTTGGCCATGCCGCCGTGGACCAGCGCCTCGTTCAGAGATTTGTATGCGTCGGGCAGGCCGACATATTTGCCGACCACGCCGATCGTCACCTCGCCCTCGGGGTGCTCGAACCGGTCGACGATGTCGTGCCACGTCGACAGTTCCGGCGCGGGCGCATCCATGCGGAAATGGCGCAGGACTTCCGCGTCCAGACCCTCGGCATGATATTGCAGCGGCACGGCATAGATGCTGCTGGCATCCAGCGCGGGAATGACCGCTTCGGTGCGCACGTTGCAGAACTGGGCGATCTTGCGGCGCTCGCTGTCAGGCAGCGGATGTTCGCAGCGGCACAGCAGCAGGTCGGGCTGAACGCCCAGGCTGGTCAGTTCGCGTACCGAGTGCTGGGTCGGCTTGGTCTTCAGCTCGCCCGCGGCCCTGATATAGGGCACCAGCGTCACATGGATCGCGGCGGTCTGCTCTCGCGGCAGTTCGTTGCGCAGCTGGCGAATCGCCTCGATAAAGGGCAGCCCCTCGATATCGCCGACGGTCCCGCCGAATTCGCAGAGGACGAAATCCAGCCCCTCGGTATCGGCGAGGGCGAATTCCTTGATCGCATCGGTCACATGCGGGATCACCTGCACGGTCGCACCCAGGTAATCGCCGCGGCGCTCCTTGGCGATGATCGACTGATAGATCCGGCCTGAGGTGATATTGTCGCCCTGATGCGCCGAAACGCCGGTAAAGCGCTCGTAATGGCCGAGGTCGAGGTCGGTTTCCGCGCCGTCGTCGGTCACGAAGACCTCGCCGTGCTGATAGGGGCTCATCGTCCCCGGATCGACGTTGAGATAGGGATCGAACTTGCGAATCCGGACCTTGTAGCCACGCGCCTGCAGAAGGGCGGCGAGCGATGCCGCCATGAGACCTTTGCCGAGCGAGGAGACCACGCCGCCGGTGATGAAAATGTACCGCGCCATGGGAGTTGGGCCTTAGTCGAAAGAATCGAAAAGGGGCAAGCTTCGAGTGAAGCCTGCGACCGCTTTTCGACATTTGGGAAAAAAGAAGCTGACCGAATGACGGTCCGCAATCGAACTCTACGCTGCGAACGCGCCTATTCGGCGGAGCCAGCCAGCGGATCCGCGTCGGCGGGCGCAGCCGCAGGTGCGGTATCGGCCGGCGGAACCGCAGCGGGTGCCGCCGGTGCCAGCGGATCGGGCGCTGCGGCCGGTATCGTGCGATCGAGCGACGTGTCGATTTCGCTGCCCTGCGTCGTTTCCACGGCCAGCGCAGCAAGCACGATCGACAGCACCACGAACAGCACGGCAAGGATGCCGGTCGCGCGGGTCATGAAATTGGCCGCGCCGCGTGCGCTCATCAGGCCGGACGGGCTGCCGCCTACGCCAAGACCGCCGCCTTCCGACTGCTGCATCAGGATGGCGCCGACCAGCGCCGCCGCGACAAGCGCCTGAACGATGGTAAGAAACAGGAAAAGCGACATCGTTTGATCCGGATACTCAGTCAGAAAACAAGGGTGCGAGATCGGGAGCAGCAGGTGCCCATGCAAGGGTGCCGCGCTCCGAAGCCGCGGCCTTTACCGGCCGGGGCGCGATCTGGCAAGTTCGGTGCCCTATTGCTCGTCCAGCCCTATTGCTCGTCCAGCGAAGCCGCCGCCGCGATGATCGGCACGAAACCGTCCGCAGTCAGGCTGGCCCCGCCCACCAGCGCGCCGCCCACTTCCGAAGCGGACAGCAACTCGGCGGCGTTCTCGCCCTTTACCGAACCGCCATAGAGGATGCGGATGTCCTGCCCCTCGTCGCCGTAGCGGTCCATCAGGACGGCGCGCAGCCATTTGTGCATGGTGCCAACCTCCTGCACCGCAGGCACGCGCCCGGTGCCGATGGCCCAGATCGGTTCATAGGCGATCGACAGGCGCTGCGGCGAATCGGGAAGGCAATCGGCCAGCTGGCGCGCGACGATCTTCTCAGCCTCACCCGAATCGCGCTGTTCGGCGCTTTCGCCGACGCACAGGATCACGCCCAGATCGATGGCCTGCGCCGCTTCGGCCTTGGCCCTGACATCGGCATTGGTCTCGCCGTGATCGGCACGGCGCTCGGAATGGCCGACGATGACGAAATCCGCCCCGGCCTCGCGCAGCATGGGCGCGGAGATGTCGCCCGTGTGTGCACCCTTGTCGGTCCGGTGACAGTTCTGCGCACCGACGCCGATCTGCTTCACGGTTTCGCGCAAGGCCCCGATCAGCGTGGCAGGCGGCGCAATCGCCACCTCTACCTTGGGCAGGCGGGCAGCCGCCCGGTCAATCGCACGCGCCTCGTTGAGGTCCGCGCGCATGCCGTGCATCTTCCAGTTTCCGACCACATAGCAACGTTGTGCCATCGATTACCGTTCGCCCCTCATCGTGAATCGCATTCGCCAGCTTTATGACCCAGCTTTATGACATCGTCAGCTTTATGACATCGCCTGTTCGAAGGAAGGGGCGATAGCCGAGCCAGTCGGCGGCGGCTAGCCCAAGGAGGGGCGTGTGTCAAAACGGTTGGGGACCGGTCGTGCCCCCTTTGCGGGGACGGTGTTGCAGCGGGGCGAACACCCGCCTAAAGCCGTCCGCCACGACGACGCGTGTCCGGCCTGCACGGGCGCGAGCGCGTGTCAGGAATGTCGGCCCGGTGGGGCCAAGTCACGGATTGCCAGTCGCCATGATTCAGGGTTTTCGCAAGCTTTTCCAATCGCCGCTCGGCCTTGTGCTGACGCTGGGCTTCGTGGTGCTGATCGCGCTGGCCTTTGCCAGTGCCGACATCACGGGTTCGGGCTTTGGCGGAATCGCGGGAAGCGAGCGCGTGGCGACCGTGGGCGACCAGAAGATCACGACCTCGCAGCTGCGCACCACGGTCGGCAGCGCGTTCGAACAGGCGCGCGAGGGCAATCCATCCGCCACGATGGAGGATTTCCTCGAGGCCGGAGCGATCGACAATATTCTGGACCAGATGATCGACAGGTCCTCGCTGTATGACTTCGGTCTGTCGAACGGGATCAGGATCGGCGAATCGCTGATCGGCAGCGAACTGGCGCAATTGCCCGCGTTCCAGGGGCCCGACGGGAAGTTCAGCCAGGATCTCTATAATCAGGCAATCTCTCGCCGCGGCCTGTCCGACCAGATGGTGCGCGAGGATATCGGCATGGGCCTCGTCTCGCGCATGCTGCTGGTTCCCACGACCGTCGGCGACAGGGCGCCAGCAGGAGTCGCCCGGCGCTATGCGGGGCTGCTCAACGAGACGCGTCATGGCGGCGTCGCACTGATCCCCAGCCCCGCCTTTATCGAGGATACGCCGGTCGCGGACGCCACGCTGAAAAGCTATCTCGCCTCCAATCGCGAACGCTACATGCTGCCGGAACGCCGGACGATTCGCTATGCGACCTTTGGCGCCGATGCGCTGGGCGCGTCGGCAGCGGCGACGGATGCCGAGATCGCCGAACGCTTCAACGCCAATGCAAGCCGCTATGCGGCGCGCGAGGAGCGCGAGATTGAGCAGCTTGTCGTACCGACCGAAGCGGCCGCGAATGCGCTGAAGGCGCAGATCAGCTCTCCTTCGCAGCTTCGCGCCGTGGCGGAGCAGCAGGGGCTTGAAACCAACGCCGTGACCGCGACCAGCCGCCAGCAACTGGCGTCGAGTACGACCCCGCAGGTCGCCGCCGCCGTCTATGACGCCGCGCCCGGCAGCATTGTCGGTCCCGTTCGCGGGCCGCTCGGCTTCTATCTCATCCGTGTCGGCAATGTCAGCTCGGTCCCGGCGCGCAGCCTTGCCGATGTGCGCGGCGAGCTGGCGGAGGAAATTACCGAAGAGAAAACCCGTCAGCTGCTGGCCGACCGCGCCTCGCAGATCGAGGAACGCCTTCAGTCGGGCGCAAGTCTCGCCGATGTGGCGAAGTCGGTGAACGCCGATATTTCCGTCACCCCGCCGCTGCTGGAAGACGGCACCGTATTCGGCGAAGGCGAAGTCGAACCGGCGGAGGCGCGGCTGGCGCAGACCGTGTTTGCGATGCAGGCCGATGGCGACGCGCAGATCGCGGCCGGCATGGACGGCCAGAGCTATGTGATCTTCGCCCCCGGTGAAGTGACCCGCGCCGCGCCCCCGCCGTTCGACGAACTGAAGCCGATCCTGACCCGCGACTACAAGCTTGAGCAGGGGTCGAAGGAAGCGAAGGCCGCTGCCGACAAGGTGCTGGCCGCGATCAAGGGCGGAAAGTCGCTGAACGAGGCGCTGGCGGCGCTCGACATTCGTACGCCGCCCGTCGATTCGATCGATCTCACCCGCCGCCAGCTCATGGCCCAGCGCCAGCAGCGCGGGATCGCGCCGCCGCTTGCGCTCATGTTCACCATGGCCCCCAAGACCGCCAAGAGGCTGGAGGCGCCCAACGGTCTCGGCTGGTTCATCGTCTCGCTCGACCGTATCGACGTGCCCGAAATTGCCGCCGACGATCCGATCATCGCGCAGACGCAGGGCGAATTGTCGCGCCTTCGCCAGCAGGAGCTGATCGACCAGCTTCGGCTTGCCATCGGCAAGGAAGTGCCGGTCAAGCGGAACGACAACGCGATCTCGGCGGTGCGCACGCAGCTTGCCCCGCAGTCGAACTGATGAATCACGCCAGCACTTTCGACACCGCCGACACCGATCGTGACGCCCACGCCGCCAGCCAACTGCGCGCCCGACGCGCGGGCGTCGTGTGGCGCAAGGTCATCGCGGATTGCGAGACGCCGGTCGCGGCGGCGGTCAAGCTGATCGAGCCGGGCCGCGGCGACTTCCTGCTGGAATCGGTCGAAGGCGGCGAGACGCGCGGGCGCTACTCGCTTGTCGGGCTGGATCCGGACCTCGTGTTCCGCGCAAGGGGCCGCAAGGCGGAGATCAATCGCATCTGGGCCAGCGACCGCGATGCCTTTGCGCCGCTGGATGACGAGCCGCTGACCGCACTGCGCAAGCTGGCCGCCGATTGCCGGTTCGAAGTGCCAAAGGAACTGCCCCCCGCACTGTCATGTCTCGTCGGCTATTTCGGCTACGAGACGATCAGCCTGGTCGAGAATGTCGCCCGTCCCGAGCCCAACCCGCTCGACCTGCCCGACATGATCTTCGCGCGGCCGACGCTGATCCTCGTCTTTGACCGGCTGAAGGACATGCTGTTCTGCGTCGCGCCGGTCTGGCCGTCGGAAACCGATCCGCAGGACGCCGTCGCGGCGGCCCAGGACCGTATTGACGCATGCCTCGCCAAGCTGCAGGGCGCGCGGCTGTCCCCGCCCCCGCAATTGCCCGGGGATGCCGAGGCGGCGCTGACGCCGCAATTGCCTGACGGGCGCTACCGCGAGATGGTGCTGGCGGCCAAGGAATACATCACCGCGGGCGACATCTTCCAGGTCGTGCTGGCGCAGCGCTTCACCTGCCCGTTCCCGCTGCCGCCATTGGCGCTCTATCGCTCGCTGCGGCGCGTGAACCCCTCGCCGTTTCTCTATTTCCTCGACCTGCCGGGCTTTGCGCTGATCGGGTCCAGCCCCGAGATTCTGGTGCGCGTTCGCGGCGGATCGGCAGACCGTCCGGAGGTCACGATCCGCCCGATCGCCGGCACCCGTCCGCGCGGCAAGGATGCCGACGAGGACCGCGCCAATCGCGAAAGCCTGCTCGCCGACCCCAAGGAACGCGCCGAGCATTTGATGCTGCTCGACCTTGGCCGCAACGACGTGGGGCGCGTGGCGCGTCCCGGATCGGTGAAGGTGACGGAAAGCTATACGGTCGAGAATTACAGCCATGTCATGCACATCGTGTCGAACGTGGTGGGCGAACTGGCCGATGGGGCCGATGCGATCGACGCGATGTTCGCGGGCTTTCTGGCGGGCACGGTCAGCGGTGCGCCCAAGGTGCGCGCCTGCCAGATCATCGCAGAGCTGGAGCCGGAAACGCGGGGCGCCTATGCGGGCGGCGTGGGCTATTTCGCGCCAGACGGATCGGTGGACAGTTGCATCGTGCTGCGAACAGCGGTGGTCAAGGACGGGGTCATGCATGTGCAGGCCGGTGCCGGCATCGTCGCCGATTCCGACCCGGCCTATGAACAGCGCGAATGCGAGGCCAAGGCCAGTGCCTTGCTGGCCGCCGCCAAGGAAGCGCTGAAACTGGCGGATGAGCCCGGCTATGGGCAATGACGCCCCCTACCCCATTCGCCGCCTTGATCTGACCGGCAGAGGCGCGCAAAGGCGGGCATCATGATCCTTGTCATCGACAATTACGACAGCTTCACCTGGAACCTCGTCCATTATCTGATGGAGATGGGGGCACCCGTGGACGTCGTTCGCAACGATGCGATTACGGCGGCAGAGGCATTGCGCAGCGGGGCGAAGGGGTTCCTGATCTCGCCCGGCCCCTGCACGCCCGACGATGCGGGCGTCAGCCTCGATCTGGTCGGCGCCTGCGCAGAAGCCGGGATGCCGCTGCTGGGCGTGTGTCTGGGCCATCAGTCCATCGGGCAATATTTCGGCGGCCGGGTCGTTCGCGGCGGGCTGATGCATGGCAAGACCTCGCCCGTCGATCATGACGGAACGGGCATATTCAAGGGCCTGCCCTCGCCGTTCACGGCCACGCGCTATCATTCTCTGGTGGTCGAGGATGTGCCTGATTGTCTGGTGATCAACGCCACAACGCCCCGCCCCGAAGCCGATGGCACCCATGCGATGGGCTTTCGCCATGAAAGCCTGCCGATCCACGGCGTGCAGTTCCATCCCGAAAGCATCGCCACGCAGCACGGCCATGCGATGCTGGCCAATTTCCTCGCGATTTGCGGGATCGAGGCGAAGCTGCCCGCCGAAACGGCCATCGTCGCATGATGGCGTCCTCCGGCCTCACGATGGACGAAGCGGAAGCGCTTTTCGGCCAGATGCTCGACGGGGGCATGGCCGATAACGCTATCGCCGAAGCGCTGGTCGACATGGCGGACCGCGGCGAAACGGCAGAGGAAATCGCAGGCGCGGTGCGCGCCATGCGGGCAAGGATGAAACCGGTGCCTGCCCCCGCGCTCTCCATCGACGTGTGCGGCACTGGGGGCGACGGGCAGCATTCGCTCAATGTCTCGACCGCCGTGGCGGTGGTGGTGGCGGCATGCGGCGTGCCGGTGGCAAAACACGGCAATCGCGCGGCCAGCAGCAAGGCTGGCGGCGCCGATACGCTGGAAGGGCTCGGCCTCGATCTCGACCGGGCGGGCGCCATGGCGGCGCAGACGCTGCCGGACCTGTCCATCGCATTCCTGTTCGCCCAGTCGCATCACCCCGCGCTTGCCCGCATTGCGCCGATCCGCAAGGCTTTGGGGCGCCGGACCATCTTCAACCTGACCGGACCGCTCGCCAACCCGGCGGGCGTCACCCGTCAGCTGGTGGGCGTGGCCGACCCTGCGCTCGTGCCGCTCTATGCGCGGGCCATGCGCGACCTTGGGGCCGAACGCGCCCTGGTGGTATCGGGCATGGAAGGGCTGGACGAATTGTCGATCGCCGGGCGAAGCAGGGTGGAAGCGATCGGTTTCGACTTTCCGGGCGAAGTCCATCCGTCCGATGCAGGGCTTCCCACGCATCCGCTCGACGCGATCAAGGGCGGCGACGCGGCCTATAATGCAGCCGCCTTGCGCGACTTGTTGACGGGTGCGACGGGCGCTTACCGCGACACCGTCGTCTTTAACGCGGCGGCGGCGCTGATCGTGGCTGGCGAAGCGGCTGACCTGCGCACCGGCGCGGAAGAAGCGGCCGAAGCCATCGACAAGGGACTTGCCAAGGCATTACTGGATTGCTGGATCGACATGGTGAATTCCGAAGCGAGCAGGTCGTCATGAGCAACAGGCTGCTCGAAATCTGCGAGGTGAAGCGGGACGAGGTCGCGGCGCGCAAGAAACAGCGTTCGCTGCGCGATCTCGAAGTGCTGGCGCGCGCGCAGGAAGGTCCGCGCGGCTTTGCCAATCGCCTCGAACAGGCTTCGCGGCGCGGCTTTGGGCTGATTGCAGAAATCAAGAAAGCTTCGCCATCCAAGGGTCTGATTCGAGAGGATTTCGATCCGCCGGAGCATGCACGTCAATATGCGGCCGGCGGCGCCAGCTGCCTGTCGGTCCTGACCGATGCGCCGCATTTCCAGGGGCATGAGGATTATCTCGTCGCCGCCCGCGCCGCCTGCACGCTTCCGGTTCTGCGCAAGGATTTCATGGTCGATCCATGGCAAGTGACCGAAGCGCGCGCGATCGGCGCCGATGCGATCCTGATCATTCTTGCCGCTTTGGACGATACACTCGCGGCAGAGATCGAGGCCGCGGCCATCGACGCGCATATGGACGTTCTGGTCGAGGTGCATGACGAAGCGGAAATGGCGCGCGCGCATCTGCTGAAATCGCGGCTGATCGGCGTTAATAATCGCGACCTGCGCAGTTTCGTCACCGACATCGATGCAACCGCCCGGCTGGCGCCGCTTGCCCCGAGGGATGCGCTGTTGGTGAGCGAAAGCGGCATCGCCAGCCATCAGGACGTGGAGGCCATCTGCCGATCTTCGGGCGTGCGCTGTTTCCTGGTGGGCGAGAGCCTGATGCGGAAAACCGATGTCGCGGGCGCAACGCGCGACCTGCTGGGCCTTCCGCGACTGTCGCGTCAGCCGGGCGGATTGCAGGCCAGCGGCTCCTGATGGCGGACAGGCTGACCCATATCGACGAGGCTGGTAATGCGCGCATGGTCGATGTCGGGGGCAAGGTTCCGGCCCGGCGCGTCGCGGTGGCCAGCGGCACGATCGCCATGTCCGACCGCGCCTTGCAGGCCATCCGCGAAGGCAGCGTCAAAAAGGGCGACGTGCTGGCCACCGCCCGCATAGCCGGGATCATGGCCGCCAAGAAAACCGGTGAACTCGTTCCTCTGTGTCATCCGCTGCCAATCGATGCGGTGAATGTCGAATTCGCGTTTGAGAACGCGGCCATAACCGCGACGGCAACGGCTTCCATCGAAGCCAAGACGGGCGTGGAAATGGAAGCGATTACAGCCGTTTCCGTCGCGCTCATCACGATCTATGACATGGCCAAGGCACTGGACAAGGGCATGGTCATCGGCGGGATCCGCCTGATTGCCAAGGATGGCGGCAAGTCCGGACGCTGGCGCGCCGAGGGTCATGAGGACCTGACGCTTTGACCCCCGGCCCGCTGTTGTCGCTTGAGGATGCGCAAAGCAGGCTTCTCGCGCTCGCGCATCCTCTCCCGGCAACTGATCTTCCGGTTGCCGAGGCATCGGGACGCTGGCTGGCCGGCGACGTCACCGCGCTGCGATCGCAGCCCCCTGATCCCATGTCGGCGATGGACGGATACGCGGTGCGGCAGGCGGATATGCCCGGACCGTGGCAGGTCATCGGCGAAAGCGCCGCCGGTCATCCGTTTCAGGGCAAGGTGGGACCGGGTGAAGCCGTCAGGATCGCGACGGGCGCCGTCCTTCCCGCTGGCGCCGACATGGTGGCGGTGCAGGAAGATTGCCGGCGCGAGAGCGACAGTCTGTTCTTCAAAGGCGAAGCTCCCGAACCGCTGGGGCGCCACATCCGGCCGCGTGGACTGGATTTCATGGAAGGCGACATCGTTTGCGGTGCCGGCGAGCGTCTGACGCCCGCCCGGCTTGCGCTCGCGATCTGCGCGGGACACGGCCAATTGCCAGTGCACGTACGGGCAAATGTCGCGATTATCGAAAGCGGCGACGAATTACGGGCCGCCGGACAGGATCTGCCCCCCGGCGCCATTCCCGCCAGCAATGGCACGATGCTGGGTTCGCTGTTCGCCGATCTCGGCTGCAAAGTCATGCAGACCGGACCGGTGCCCGACCGGCGCGAGGCCTTGCGGTCGGCTTTCGAAGCCGCCGACGATGCCGATCTGATCGTGACCAGTGGCGGCGCATCGGTGGGCGACCACGATCTGGTCCTGCCGGTCCTTGAAGAGATGGGCGCTCGGATCGACTTCTGGCGCGTCGCGATCAAGCCGGGGAAGCCCATCCTCGTCGCCAGTCTGGATGGCCGCATGGTCATCGGCCTGCCCGGCAATCCCGTATCCAGCTTTGTAACGGCGCATCTTTTCGCGCTGCCCTTTGCCCGCGCCTTGATGGGGGCCGCCGCACCCTTGCCCGCCCTGCAGCCCATGTTTTGCGAGGCCGATCTACCCGCGACCGGGCGCAGGACCGAATTCCTGCGATGCCGATTTACGGACGCAGGCGTGATTCCGGTCACTGTACAGGACAGTTCGGCCCTCGGCGCACTGGCTGGTGCGGATGCGCTGCTCTTGCGGCCCGCAGGCGCTGCCGCGGTGGCCAAGGGCGATGTCGTGCAGACCATGCCGTTCGCACCCCGCTATCGAAGTTAACCGGGATAAGCGGCAAACGGCTTGACGCTGGGGCAGATGTTGCTTAATTGTTCCGCATTCGTTCGCGCCAACGGGCGCAAAGCGGAACAGGACACGCCCGATGCTTACACGCAAACAGCATGAGTTGCTGCTCTTCATTCAACAGCGGCTGGAAGAATCCGGCATCTCCCCGTCTTTCGAGGAGATGAAGGAAGCGCTCGACCTGAAGTCGAAGTCGGGCGTGCACCGGCTGATTTCGGCGCTGGAAGAACGGGGTTTCATCCGGCGCCTGCCCAATAGGGCGCGCGCGCTGGAGATTATCAGGCAACCCGACGACGTGACCGGCACGGCCAAGTCAGCGCCTGAGCCCAAGGCCGACAACGTGGTCGAATTCAAACGCCCCATCCGCACCGCTTCGGCATCGGGCGACGTGATCGAAATTCCGCTGCACGGCCGGATCGCAGCCGGCGTTCCGATCGAGGCGCTGGAAGATAGCCAGGTCCTGCCGGTTCCCGCCGCTCTTCTGGGCAGCGGTGAGCATTACGCGCTCGAAGTCTCGGGCGACTCGATGGTCGAGGCCGGGATTTTCGACGGCGATTATGCGCTGGTTCGCCGCACAGACACCGCCCGCGATGGCGAGATCGTGGTCGCGCTGGTCAGGGGTGAGGAAGCGACGCTTAAATATCTGCGCCGCATCAACGGTATGGTGCAGCTCGATCCCGCCAATTCCGCGTATGAACCGCAGATCTACGATCCCTCCGAGGTGCAGGTTCAGGGTCGGCTGGCCGGCTTGCTCCGGCGCTATCATTAGAGGTGTGACGCCTACCAGCCGTGGCGGTCGCCCTCGGGTCTGACCGCTGCAATCGTGCCGTCGTCCAGATCGACTGCGATGCCCCCGCGCCGTGCGAGGAAACTGCCGTCGGCCTTCAGCAGCGCGGGCCGGCAGTCGGCGGGAAGCCGCCTGCTTGAAATGACGATGTCGGCGCGTGCACAGGCCTTGACGATCGGACCATAGGCAACATCGGCAGGGCGCTGTGCGACGAGCAGGGTCCGACCCTTCGCATCAAGCTGGCAGAAGTCGCCATTGCAGCGCGCGCCGGGCCACTCGGAAAACTCGCGAAAGCCGGCTTCGGCGGCATTGTCCTGGCCCATCGCCTCGACCATGGCCTCGGCTCCAAAGCTTGAGCTGTTGCGCAGCAGGAGAACCTCTCCATCATTGGCGACCAGTGCGGCATTTCGTCCCGTTTGCTCGACAATCAGATCGGCCGGACGCGCCAAGAGGAAGGCCGGCAGGCCGATTGCGATGGGGAGCAGTCCCAAGAGTCTGAGGCGACCTTCCCATAGCGCGATCCAGAAACCTCCGGCCGCGCATACAAGCAAGGCGGTCAGCGACAGTTGCGGCATCTGCACGACCGCACCGGGAAGGCTCGACGCCCGATGCGCGATGGCGATGATGATATCCAGCGACTTGGCCGACAGCCACCACAAGGGCGCGCCCAGCCCGATCAGATCGAACACCAGCCCGCCGATCAGCGCGGGAAGCGTGACCGCCGTCATCAAGGGAATCGCCATGAGATTGGCGATAGACCCGTAGAGTCCCGACCGCTGGAAATGGAACAGAACGATCGGCATCAATGCCATCTCGACCACGAGCCCGGTGAGGAACAGCAGAACGGCGGCATGCAGCCAGCGTTCGACCCAGCCTTCGCCGCGATTTGCACGCAGCCATGCCACGAAACGGCTGTTATGAAACGCGACGATGGCGACCACTGCCGCAAAACTGAGCTGGAAAGACGGACCGATTACCGCCTCGGGCCAGAACAGCATGACGGCCATGGCGGCCAGCGCGATCAGCCGCAGGGACAGTGCCTGCCTGCCCAGCGCAAGCGCGGCGGTCACCAGCAGGGCCGCGAGACATGCGCGTATGGTCGGCAGCGCTGCTCCCGTCAGGAGCGTATAGGCGATACCCGACAGTGCGCCCGCCCCCGCCGCGACCAGCGGCAGGGGCACGCGAAGGGCGAGCCAAGGCCACAAAGCACCCACCCGCACCACGATCAGCCATGCCATCGCCACGATCGAAGCCACGTGCAGACCGCTGATGGACAGCATATGCGCAAGACCCGAATCGCGCATCGCCTGCGCGTCATCCTCGGCAATCGCACCGCGATCGCCCGTGATCAGCGTGGCGGCAATGGCTGCTGAGCCGGCGCTGCCGGACCGGCCCACGGCTTCGCGCACATGCGATGCGATTCCACTGCGCCATCCGGCAGCACCTGCGCCGCCCGCCGTCATTTGCGGCGGATCCAGAACCGATCCCGACGCCGCGAACCCGTCGAACCATGCTTCCCGCGCAAAGTCATAGCCGCCGGGAACCGCGGCCCGCTGCGGCGGAACAAGCCGGACTTTCGCCGTGAACTGTGTGCCCGGTTGGAGCCGGTCCTTGTCCAGTTCTTCCGAAATATTGAGCCGCGCGCGAATGGGCTGCCCGTCGAGCGGATCGCGCGTCGCCACGATGAGCCGCGCGCGCTGGCGCGCCGGTTGCTCCTCGCGCTTCAGAACCCGTGCTTCGACCGTGGCCACGCGCGGCCCGGCGATGGGCGGCGTACCGACAAGGGTCGACCGCGCCCAGATCAGTGCGATGCCGGCCACCATCACGATCGAAAGCGCAATGACCGCGCTGCGCAGCAGCCCGTGCCCGCCGCCCGCCGCGTCGTCATCCGGCAAGAGTACCATGGCCAGCCCCGCGGGCATGCCGCAAAGCCCGATCGCGATCAGCCAGTCCGATGGTCCCGGAAGCAGGAACCACAGCCCGATCCCGGCGATCATCGCCACGGCCAGCCACGGCATGCGCTGAAAGCCCCGCTCGGCCAGGAACGCGTCAATTCGCGCCGCGGCACTGGACAAATGCGCCTGCGTCCCCCATTTCCGCAACCGCGAAGGGAGCCGTGAATCGGCAGCCTCTTCGCCCGCTATCGGAACGACGGTACTGGCACGGGCCTTCCCCATGGCGCCGCGCAAGTCATTCATACAACGTCTTCTCCGGTCCCGGCGGATCGCTCATGGCATGCATAGAAAGAGGAAGCACGCGCAGATGGCAAGCGGCCAGGCAGATGGAACCGACAGCGGCAACGCAGCAGCGCCCGCGAAAGAGACCGTCGTCACGCGTTTCGCGCCCTCGCCCACGGGTTTCCTTCATATCGGCGGCGCACGCACCGCGCTGTTCAACTGGCTGTTCGCGCGCCATCACGGCGGCAAGGCGCTGCTGAGGATCGAGGATACCGACAAGGCCCGCTCCACGACCGAAGCGATCGACGCAATCCTCGACGGGCTCGACTGGCTAGGGCTCGATTACGACGAGGCACCGGTGTTCCAGTCCGAACGCGCCGCGCGCCATGCCGAGGTTGCGAACCGCCTGCTGGACGCAGGCCATGCCTATCGCTGCTATGCGACATCGGAAGAGCTTGAGCAGATGCGCGCCGAGCAGCGCGCCGCCAAGAAGCCGCTGCGCTACGACGGGCGCTGGCGCGACCGCGATCCTTCCGAAGCGCCCGAAGGCGCGCCCTTTGTCGTGCGTCTGAAGACGCCCACAGGCGGATCGATGGTGATCGAGGACAAGGTTCAGGGCCGGGTCGAGGTCAAGAACGCCGAGATCGACGATTACATCCTGCTGCGTTCGGACGGGTCGCCGACCTATATGCTGGCAGTCGTGGTGGACGATCACGACATGGGCGTGACCCATGTGATCCGCGGCGACGACCATCTGAACAATGCCTTCCGCCAGCTGCCGATCTATCGCGCCATGCAGGAGATTGAGGGCGGCTGGGACGATCCGGTCTATGCGCATATCCCGCTGATCCACGGCGCGGATGGGGCCAAGCTGTCCAAGCGTCACGGCGCGATGGGCGTCGATGCCTATCGGGACGAGCTGGGCCTGCTGCCCGAGGCCGTGGCGAACTATCTGCTGCGGCTTGGCTGGGGTCATGGCGACCAAGAAAATTTCACCCGCGAAGAGGCGATTGCGCTGTTCGACCTGCCGGCGGTCGGCAAGAGTCCCTCGCGCTTCGACTTCAAGAAGCTGGCGAACATGAACGGCCAGTACATGCGCGAGGCCGATGATGCGCGCCTCGCCGATCTGGCCGCGCCGCGGATTGCGGCGCTTGAGCCGTCGTTCGATCCGGCAAGCCATCGCGGCTTGTTGATCGAGGCCATGCCCGCCCTCAAGGCCCGCGCCAAGAACCTTGACGAGCTGGCCGCCGGAGCCTTGTTCCTGTTCCGCCAGAGGCCATTGCCGATGGACGAGAAGGCGGGCGCACTGCTGCAGGGCGAAGGCGCAGGTGAATTGCTGTCCGACGTCGCCGAGCGACTGGACGCATGCAGCGAATGGGCGATCGAACCGCTTGAAGCCGAACTGAAATCCATGGCCGAGGAACGCGAACTTGGCCTTGGCAAGATCGCGCAGCCATTGCGCGCGGCGTTGACCGGGCAATCGACTTCGCCCGGCATCTTCGACGTATTGGTGCTGCTGGGCCGCGCGGAGAGCCTTGCGCGCATTCGCGAAGGCGCCGCGCGGGCAGCGCTTGACGAAAGCGCCGCTGCAGGAAACTAAGAACTTAGAGCAAGAGGAGTGAGTAAGTGGGCGATACGGCGAAACTGACCGCAGGGGGCGGCGATTACGAATTCCCGGTAAAGAGCGGCACGCTTGGGCCGGATGTCGTCGATATCGGCAAGATGTACGGCAAGACGGGCATGTTCACCTATGACCCCGGCTTCACCTCGACCGCCAGCTGCGATTCCGGGCTGACGTTCATCGACGGCGAAGAAGGCGTCCTGCTGCACCGCGGCTATCCGATCGGGCAGCTGGCTGAACATTCCAGCTTCATGGAAGTGTCCTATCTGATGCTGAACGGCGAACTGCCGTCGCAGGACGAGCTGGATCTTTTCACCTATACGATCACGCGGCACACCATGCTGCACGACCAGCTTCGCCAGTTCTATCAGGGTTTCCGCCGCGATGCGCACCCAATGGCAATCATGTGCGGCGTGGTCGGTGCCTTGTCGGCCTTCTATCACGACAGCACCGACATTTCGGACCCCGAGCACCGCAAGATCAGTTCGCACCGTCTGATCGCCAAGATGCCGACCATCGCGGCCATGGCGTACAAATATTCGATCGGCCAGCCGATGATGCAGCCGGACAACCGGCTGAGCTACACCGGCAATTTCCTGCGCATGACGTTTGGCGTTCCGGCCGAGGAATATGAAGTCGTGCCGGCTGTCGAAAAGGCGCTGGACCGCATCTTCATCCTGCATGCCGATCACGAGCAGAACGCATCGACCTCGACCGTGCGTCTTGCGGGTTCGTCGGGTGCCAATCCGTTCGCCTGCATCGCGGCGGGCATCGCCTGTCTCTGGGGTCCGGCGCACGGCGGCGCGAACGAGGCCGCGCTCAACATGCTTCACGAGATCGGCACCCCGGACAAGATCCCGGAATATATCGCGCGCGCCAAGAACAAGGACGATCCGTTCCGCCTGATGGGCTTTGGCCACCGCGTGTACAAGAACTACGATCCGCGCGCGACCGTGATGCAAAAGACCGTGCGCGAGGTGTTCGACGCGCTGAAGGTCAACGATCCGGTCTTCGAAGTGGCGCTGCAGCTTGAGGAAATGGCGCTGAACGATGATTATTTCATCGAGAAGAAGCTGTTCCCCAACGTCGATTTCTATTCGGGCGTGATCCTCTCGGCCATCGGTTTCCCGACCGAGATGTTCACTGCGCTGTTCGCCCTTGCCCGCACGGTCGGCTGGGTCGCTCAGTGGAACGAGATGATCTCCGATCCCGGCCAGCGCATCGGCCGTCCGCGCCAGCTTTACACCGGGCCGACGGAACGCGATTATGTGCCTATCACTCAACGCTAAATTGGCGCTGATTCGGCAATGAAGGAAATGACGATGCGGAGACTGGCTTTCACCATCCTCGGCATCGTCATTTTTCTTTTGGGCGCGTTGTGGACCCTTCAGGGTCTGGGCTTTGTGGCATGGCCGCCCGACAGCTTCATGATCGGAAAACGCCAGTGGGCCTATATCGGCGTGCTGGCCATGGCCGCCGGTGTCATTCTGGTCTGGATTCTGCAAAAGCGCCGCAACGGACGCGGGCGATAGCGATCAGTCGGCGTCGTCGGCCCCGTTCGCATCTTTCAGTTCCGCAGCCTTCAGCTCCGCAGCCTTCAGGCGCAGCATAAAGCAATTGCCGCCATTTGTGCCGTGTGCGACCGTCAGGCTTCCGCCCATCGCCTCCGCAAGGCGGCGCGAAATATGCAGGCCAAGACCGCTTCCGCCGTCATCCTCGCGGCCCAGCCTTTCGTATTTGCCGAAGATCGCTTCCCTTTCGCGCTCTGAAAGAGGCTTGCCCTCGTCGGTCACGCTGATGGTCGCCCATTTGCCCGAGACGGTCGAATCGACGATGATCTCTCCTCCGCGCGGGCCATAATCGACGGCATTGCCCAGCAGGTTGAGCAGCACCTGCATGCACCAGCGGCGATCGCCCATGGCGGGCAGAGCGTCGTAGGTTATTGTGAAACGCGCCTGCCTGCGCGCCGCGCGCGTCGTCTGCAGACGGCAGGCGCTTTCGGCCACTTCGCCCAAAACGATGGGCTCCATTTCCGGTTCGGGATCGTCGGCCCCATCGGCCAGCGAATGGGCAAGGCTGCGCAGATGCGTTCCCGCATTCACGATATCGCCGGCGTAATTCACATATTCGCGTGCCAGCGGACCCGCCAGCCGGTCACGCATGATCTCGCCCATCCGGATAATTCGCCTGACCGGCGCATCCAGCGCGGGTGCCAGCTGTTCTGACAATAAAGTTTCGGGAAGCAGATCTTCCTCGCTGGCGGGGCCGTCGGATACGATTTCCTCGTGCCGGCGGATCAGGATCTGCTGCCCTGCACTGCCACTGGACCCGCCGCTCAGCATAAGGTGCCAGCGGCGATCCGAACCCTCGATCCCCGCGATGATGCCGCTGCGAATGCCCCATTGCGACTGCAATGCGCCATCGGTCAGGAACAATGTCGACCAGTTCTGGCCGCGCTGACGCCGCGCCTGCGCCACCAGAGGTGACAATTCGACGCTTTCCGTCTCAAGCGCGACAATGTTCTGCTGCGCGTCCAGCCACAGCACTGCCTCGGCAAGCAATTGCTCGATCGCCAACCGCGTTTCGGCCGCCTCGTCGCTTTCGGCCGGTGCCGCCCTGCCTTCGGATGGCGAGGCGGTGTCGACGGCGTGCCAGTCCGACAGGCGGATCGAACAGCCATCCGCGTCCGGTTCGATCTCTGCCCAGCCCGATAGCGTACCGCCGCTGTACGCGATGGTCAGCGGCTGCGCGATCTTCATTCCATAGCTGCGCGCCTTGCGCACCAGTTTCAGCAGCGCCGATATCGCGATGACGCCAGGCAGATCGCCGCCGCTGGCCCGCTGCAGCGAGGCCAGCCGGCCATCCGCGCCCACCAGCCGGTCCTGCGCATCGCTGCGCGCGGTCAGGGGAACGGTCGCGCCGGTCGCCGCCAGAGTGCTTTCGGCCACCCCTATCCCTCCGGATCGTCGCCGGAACCGGTCGGCCCGCCGGTCAGCAGCGCCTGCGCATCGTTGCCGCGAAGCGCCGCGAAATTGTCGGGCAGGGTGATGTCGGGATGGATCGCAAAGAATTCGCGCTCGATCTCCTTGTCGCCCAGTCCTGCCGCGCGCAGCGACAGGGCCAGCCGGGCCAACTGGCTCTCCCCGGTCGACGATGCGACGTCGTCGCGCGATTCGCCTGTCGTCGCGGCCAGCGCCGACAGGAACACCGCCACGCCCGCATGGCTGACCGACAGCGCGGCGAAGGCCCCTGCCCCCAGCGCGCGGACTAGCCGGTTGGCGACGGCGATTCGCGTCAGCGATTCGTCATATTCCGAACGGATCGCATGTTCGGCGGTGCGCGCATGCTGTTCGAAGTTCAAATCCCCCGCGACCACGCCGCGCAATGTGTTGATCACCGCGAACAGGACGTCGGCAGGCAGCTCGACCACGGGCAGCGTCATGCGCTGCATGTGACGGACGAACCCGGCCTGCCCGGTCAGCAGATCCATCGCGATCGAGCTGGCATTGGGATCGTCCGCGCTGATCAAAGTCTGCAGCAGCGGCGACAGGGCCGGATCCATGCCCGCCCGCCGCTCAAGGCTTTCGGTCAGTTGCCATTCCATCGCCACGGCATGGAGATGTTCGAGCAGCATCGGCTCGTCGATCAGGGCGCCCGCCAGCGGTTCGGACAGATGTTCGACCCATTGCTCGGGATTCTTCTCGCCCGCGGCCTCGGCCAGCCTGATCGCCAGCTGGGCCGCGATGTCGTTTGCAAGGCCGCGCACCCGCGCGACGATCGCGTCCGAGAACATGGCGCGATCCTCGCACCCGATGATATGGCGCAGCACAACGCCGCGCGCGCCCAGCACCCGATCTCCGCGCTTCAGTTCGGAGCGCATGGCGGAAGCGATTCCGCCGGTCTTTTCCAGTTCGCCCATGGGCTTGGCTTATCACCGTGTGGTTAAAGGCGCGTTAGTTTCGTGCGCCCCGTGCCCGTTTGGAACGTAAGCACAATCCAACCCAGCGCAATGGCTCCTGCGAGCAGCATCGAAAGCGTTACCGGCGCTGCCCAGATGGCCGATATCGCCAGCGCCAAACACAGCAGGAACCGGTCGTCCAGCCATGGCCGAATCGGTGCATAGGGAAATTCGTGCGTCGCCAGCCTTAGCAGCGCGACCGCCATCAAGGCCGCGAACCACGCGGGCGGCCTTGCCAGTCCCGGCCCGCCGTTCACCGCGATGACGGCGACCAGCAGGCAATCGAAGGCCAGGAACAGCACCGGCCCCATGTCGCGTCCGCGCGGGCGCATGCGCGACTGGCGGCGCACCGCCTGCAGCACCCGGTGCCCGCGCAGCACCATCCAGCTGAGCCCCATGAACAGGAACGCCAGCCAGCCCAGCTGAAAACCGGTCGCCGCCAGCGCGCATCCGGCCAGCAAGAGCCCGACGGCACCCACCAGCATGTCACCGTGATCCTGCTCCAGGAGGCGGCTGCCGAATTGCTGGGCGGCATGGCCCGCGATACGCGTGCCGACGGTCTGGCCGCTCGCCTCGGCGATGGTGCTGTCGAGGCGGCGCTTTTCGGCGGCCTGCGCATCGCCCTCGCTGCGGATGAGGTTCCAGCGTCCATCGGACAGCGCGGCGACATCGACGGGATGCGCCTGCAGCCGCGTCATCAACGCAATGCGCAGCAGCGAGGACGCGATATCGCAGTCGCGCGGCAATTCGCGCAGCCGTTCGGCCAGCGAGCCGGGAACGATCATGATGCCCGCCCACGCATATTCGGCGTCGATCCGCTCGAATCCGGCGGCGAGGCCCTGTTCGACCGGCAATGTCGCGACTCCGCGCCCGCTGCATAGGTCGAGCGCCAGCGTCGCGTCGGCCATCAGCGAATCGCCGAACACCAGCAGCTCGTCCGCGGCCGTCACCTCGGCGCAGAGGGCGGGCGCGTCCTGTATGATCTTGGCCGGAAGGCCCGCCACGCGCGCAGCGCCCAGCATCATCTCGACACGGTCGTCGCCCGGATCGCCCAGCACGAGTATGCGCCTGGCCCCGGCGGCGGCGGCGATTTCGAGCTGGTGCCGCGCCACCGGCTCACCCGCGACGCGCAGCGCGGCGGAAGGGCGATCGCCCCCCTCCACCAGCTCCAGCATTGGAATGACCGCTATGCGCAAGACCGACACTTCCCCATGCCCGTCCGGCGCGGCGGGCAGAGCCTCTCATGCGGCGTAAGGCCGGTCTTGCGCAAGATGGTGCGCGTCATCTGTGCATAGGGAGACGGGTTCCGTGCCGGGGCGACCGCGGCCCCGCTGCGTGGCTGCATGCGATGGTGAACGATTATCCACCGATCCTTCCCCATCGCCGCCGCCGGACAGCCACAAAACCGCGCGTCAGGCCTGTATCGCGCGGCATTCTGTGCTAGACCGCAAGGTTCAGGATCGGGACGGGCAGAGACCATGAACAGACGGCGCAATATCATCCGCTTTGGACAGGAAGATCAATCGGATATGGCCGACAGCGTCGATGCGGCGGAAGATCGCGACAGCACTGCCGACACCTATGGTGAATCGGTCCGCAGCGACGGCGGCCAGTACGATCTGACCGAAGACATGGCCTATGCCGACCCCGCGTTCGATGCGGAAGAGCCGCGCCGCGCCGGCTGGATCGTTCCCGCGCTTGCCGTTGCGGCGATTGCCGCGTGGACCGGATTCTTCGCCTATGCGCAATTTATCGGCGGCGCGATGCCGACCGGCTTTGCGGACTGGTCGGCGCTGATCGCGCAATGGTCGATGCCGGTCGCCCTGATCGTCGCCCTGTGGATGCTGGCACTGCGCCACAGCCGCGCCGAAGCCGGACGTTTCGCCGATGCCGCCGCGTCGCTGCGTAACGAATCCATCGCGCTGGAGCGCAGACTGGGCAAGGTGAACGCCGAATTGTCGATCGCGCGCGAATTCCTGACCTCGCAGGGCCGCGACCTTGAATCGCTCGGCCGCATCGCCAGCGAGCGCCTGTCGGAAAATGCCGGGCGTCTGCAGGAACTTATCGTACATAATGGAGAGCAGGTCGACCGGCTGCATGGTGTGTCCGGCGCGGCGCTCGACAATATGGAGAAGCTGCGCGGGCAGCTGCCGGTGCTGACCAATGCGGCGCGCGACCTCGTCAATTCCGTCGGACAGGCAGGCGAAGGCGCGCATGGGCAGATCCAGCGGCTAACCGACGGGTTCGGACGGCTGGGTCAGGCGGGCGAAGCCTCGACGCTGAAGGTGGACGAGATGCGCGCCCGTGTGAACGAGGCGCTGGCCGAGTTCGAGCGCTGCGCCGATCAGCTTGGCACGATTGCCGCGGACCGTTTCGCCGCGCTCGATGCCGAGGGAACGGTTCTGCGCGAACGGCTGGACCAGCAGGAAATCAACGCGCTGGCGAAGGTGCGCGAGCGTGCGGATTCGATGGAGCGCATCATCGACCAGGCGCGCAACCGGCTGGCCGAGGCCGAGATAGAGGCAGTGGATGCACTGCGCGAACGCCTGGCAAGCCTCGATAGCGAAAGCGGCGACATCGCGGCACGCGTTGCCCGCGGCGAGGCGGAGGCGCTTGAGCGGCTGCGCGACCAGTTGGCCACGCTGGGCGAGGAGGCCGAGCGCCTGTTCGGCGGATTCGACCGTTCGGGCGAGAGCGCGATCGAGGGCTGGCGCAATCGTCTGGGTGCAGTCAACGACGAGGCGGACGCGCTGATGCATCGCTTTGCCGAAGTCGGGTCCGAAGCGGTCGCCGCATGGCGCGAACGCATGGCCGAAGGCGGGCGCGAGGCCGCCACCATGTTCTCCGGCCTCGACCGCAAGAGCGAGGAAACGCTGGAGACCGTGGGATCGCGCGTCTCGCTGCTGTCGCTGGAAATCGGGCGGCTGCATGGCGAATTGCTCCAGCATGGCGAAACGCTGGAGACCGAGATCGCGGGCCGGATCGAACGCAGCGAAGCGGCGACGCGCACGCTTGCCGATCGCCTGCGCGCCGGTCTTGAGGCACTGGATGGCGAAATCGAGCAGCGCCGTCAGAAGGGCGAGGCCGCGGGCCGTGCGCTGACCGAAGCGCTGGCGACTCAGCTGGACGACGTCGACGGGCGGATCGAGGAACGCCGCCTCACCTATCTCACCGCGCAGCGCGAATTCGGCGATGCGGTCACCGGCCAGCTTGCCGATTTCGACGACCAGATCGAAAAGCGCCGTCAGGCCTATCACGACGTTCAGCGCGAATTCGGCGAAGCGATCGCGCAGCAGTTCGCCGCCATCGAGCAGGGCTTCGAAGAACGCCGCCTGCGCCAGCTTGCCGCGGGCCGCGAGATGAACGAGGCCGCCGCCGAACAGCTCGACGCGATCGACCGCAGCTTTGAAGAGCGCCGCGAGGCGCGGATCGCCGCCGGTCAGGAAGTGCTGCAGACGCTGGACGCGCAGCTGGCCGAGATCGATGGCGAGCTGGACGAACGCCGCCGCCGGCATCAGGCGACCAGCGAAGCGCTGGCCCGGCATGCCGAGATCATTGCCGGACGCATCGCCGATTTCGGCAAGCGCATGGAACAGGTCGCAGACACCGGGCGCGAGGCCGAATCGATCGTCGGCGCGAGCCTTGCCGAGCTGGCAGCCAAGCTGGCCGAAAGCCGCGATGCGCTGTCGGGCACCGACAAGGCGGTCCTTGCCCTCACCGACAATTCCGTGCGCCTGCTCGAACTGATCGAGGCGAGTTCGCGGCACACCCGCGAGGCTCTGCCTGAATCGCTGGGCGAGGCGGAAACGCGCCTCACTTCGGTCGCGGAGCGGATGGAAGGCCTGCGTTCTTCGCTGGGCGAAGCGGGTGAGAACAGCAAGGCGCTCGACACCGCGGTCGAGACGGCGCGCGACAAGACCCGCGCCGCCATTGCCGAGCTTGAGACGCTGCATGACCGCCTGAGTGAACGCGGCAGCGAGCATGCCGCGCAGATCGCCGAGCTGCGCGATACGCTCGCCCTTGCGCGCAGCGACAGCGAGGCCATGGCCGAAGCCGCCGAGGCGACGCTGGGCGGCGCGATCAGCCGCCTGGCCGAGGCAAGCCGCGAAGCCGTCGCCAATATCGAGGGCACGTCGTCAGACGCCGTCCGCGCCATCGCCGAAAAGCTGGCGCATGAAAGCGGCATTGTCGTGCGCGAGGCCGTCGAGGCCAGCACGCGCGAAACGCTGGAATCGCTGGACGCCGCCGTGTCGCGGGCAACGGGTGCGGCGCGCGATGCCGCTGGCGAACTGGAAGAGCATCTCAACCGCGTTAACGAGATCACAGGCCACCTCGAATACCGGGTCGCCGAAGCGCGCCGACGGGCCGAGGAGGACATCGACGACCATTTCGCGCGGCGTGTGTCCCAGATCACCGAATCGCTGAACTCGACCGCAATCGACATCGACAAGGTGCTGTCGACCGATGTCAGCGACAGCGCATGGCAGGCCTATCTGAAGGGCGAACGCGGCATCTTTACCCGCCGCGCGGTGCGCCTGATCGACGGCGCGGATGCCCGCCTGATCGTCGAGCATTTCGAGGCCGACAGCGAGTTCCGCGAACACGTCAATCGCTACATCCACGACTTCGAGGCGATGCTGCGCAACCTGCTGTCCACGCGCGAAGGCAATTCGCTGGCCGTGACCGTGCTGTCGAGCGATATGGGCAAGCTCTATGTCGCGCTTGCCCAGTCCATCGAAAGGCTGCGTCGCTAAGGCCCGGCAAGCCTAGGTTATTGGCAGGATTGGTGCGCTGCCAGATAGGGCGACACGGCCCTGCCGCCTCAGTTCCCTCCGGTGGTGAGCGTCTGTTCGGCGCTGATGTCCGGGGGAGCGGGGAAGAAGTCGATGTCCTCTGCCGTGATCCAGCCCTGTTCGTAATTGATGTAGAACAGGACGAACAGCCCCGCCGCCACCAGCGTCGTGCGCCACACGATCCGCCATGGCCTGAAATTGATCGGCGCGCTGTCGGCATGGCCGGTTTCAGGCACCGAACCCACATCATGATGGGTGCGGATTCCAAAAGGCATCACCATGAAAGCGCTGAAGATCCACAACAGGAAGTAGATCGCGATCGCGGAAGTCCACTGCATGGAAGCGGCGTTAGGCTCAGGCCGCGTCCATCGCAAGCACCGCGACCTGCGGGTTCTTTCCCGACCAGCGGCGGGCGGCACGGCGCGCCGCAAGGCGGGCCGCCTCGAACACGGCTTCGGGATCGCGGGCGCGGCCTTTCAGCCGTGCGATCGCCGTTTCGACATCGCCTTTCGCTTCCTCGAGAAACTCGTCCATGTCCTCGACCAGCGGCAGACCGATGGCGTTGACCATGACCCCCGTGCGCGAACCGGCGGGCGGCAGGACCACGGTGACATGGCCGTTCTGCGCGAGGCGGCGGCGCTCCACGATGGAATCGCCGTCAGCAGGCACGATGATATCGCCGTCGAGGACGAGCCGCCCTGCCCTGCTCTCGCCGATCTTGCCGGGTTTGCCGGGCGCGAGACGGATGATGTCGCCGTTCTTCTGAACCACCTGCCTGGGAATCCCGGCTGCTGCGCCGACACGCGCTTGCTCGGCCATGTGGCGCATCTCGCCATGCACGGGGACGAGGATTTCGGGCCGGATCCAGCCGTAGAGCGCCTCGAGTTCCGGCCTGCCGGGATGGCCCGACACGTGGATCAGTTCCTGCCGATCGGTCACCATCTCGATCCCGCGGCCGGCAAGCTGGTTCATGATCCGTCCGATCGCCAGCTCGTTGCCGGGGATCTGGCGGCTGGAGAACAGCACGACGTCGCCTTCGTCCAGATCGATCGGATGCTGTTCCGACGCGATCCGGGCCAGCGCCGCGCGCGGTTCGCCCTGCCCGCCGGTCGCGATGACAAGAACCTCGCCGCGCGGCAGCGACATGGCCGTGTCGAAATCGACCGTATCGGGAAAGTCCTGCAGATAGCCATTGGACTGCGCAGCACGAATGATCCGGTCGAGCGAGCGCCCGGCGACGCATAGCTGCCGCCCGGTATCCTTCGCCACCTGCCCCAGCGTGTGCAGACGCGCGACGTTGGACGCGAAAGTCGTGACCAGAACGCGCTTGCCCTTGTGGCGGGCGACCTCGGCGTCCAGCCCGGCGCGCACGGCGCCTTCGCTGCCCGAGGCGCTGGAATTGAACACATTGGTCGAATCGCACACCAGCGCGAGTACGCCCTGATCTCCGATCTCGGTCAGTTCCTCGGGCGTCGAGGGTTCGCCAATCTGCGGATCCTCGTCGAGCTTCCAGTCGCCGGTGTGGAAGACGCGGCCGAAGGGCGTCTCGATCAGCACCGCATTACCCTCCGCAATCGAATGGGCCAGCGGGACATAGCGGACCTGGAACGGCGAGATCGAGCCGCCGGGGCGGAAATTGTCGAGGTGGTCGATGACATGCATCTCCACCTCTTTCTCGATTCCGGCTTCCAGCAGCTTTTCGTGGACCAGCGACGCGGTGAAAGGCGTCGCATACAGCGGCACGCCGAGATCGGCGGCAAAGTAAGGCACCGCGCCGATGTGATCCTCATGCGCGTGGGTCAGCACGATGCCGACGAGGTCCTCGGCGCGCTCCTCGATGAAGTCGAGGTCGGCGAAGACGAGGTCGACGCCGGGATAGCCGGGGTCGGCAAAGCTCATGCCTAGGTCGACCATCAGCCATTTGCCGTCGCAGCCGTAGAGATTGACGTTCATGCCAATCTCGCCCGACCCGCCGAGCGCGAGAAATATCAGTTCGTTTTTAGGAGTCATCGATTAGGCATATCGGTACGCTCGGCCAGAATTGCGAGGCCCTGCAGAGTCAAATCCACGTCGATATGGTCGAAAATGTCGGTGCCCTCGTCGAACAGCACGGCAAGACCGCCCGTCGCGATCACCTTTGCGGGCCTGCCGATCTCTTTGCGCAGCCTTTCGACCAGCCCCTCGATCATCGAGACATAGCCCCAGAACACGCCGATCTGCATCTGGCTTTCGGTATTGCGGCCGATCACGCTGCGATCGCTGCCCGGCGATTCGATGGCGATGCGGGGCAGTTTCGCCGCCGCGCTGACCAAGGCATCGAGCGACAGATTGATGCCCGGCGCGATGATGCCGCCCTTGTAGGTGCCCGCGAAGTCGATGACGTCGAAGGTCGTGGCGGTGCCGAAATCGATGATGATCTGGTCGCCCTGCCACATGTCATGCGCGGCGACCATGTTGACCGCCCGGTCCGCGCCCAGCGAATCCGGTTCGTCCACGTCGGCCCTGATGCCATAGCCGACGGGCGGCTCCCCGGTGAACAGGGGCGTGCCGCCGAAATATTTCTCACCCAGAACGGTAAGATTGTGGCGGGCGCGCGGAACCACGGTCGAGACGATCACCCGGTCGACCGCCTTGAAGTCGAGGCCTTCGAGCGCGAAAAGCTGCATCAGCCAGACGGCATATTCGTCCGCAGTGCGCCTTGCGTCGGTCGCGATGCGCCAGCGCGTGACGGCCTTGCGCCCCTCCATCAGGGCGAAAACGATATTCGTATTGCCGACGTCGCAGGCGAGCAGCATTCAGTTTTCCCCGTTGCGCAGGAGTTCGACCTCGCCCGCGTGAATGGCACGAACGGTGCCGCCCGCCAAGCGCAGCAGCAGCGCACCGTCCGGATCGAGACCGCGATATTCGCCCGTCAACCGGTCCTCGCTGGCCGGGTTAACCGCGATCTTCGTGCCGGGTGCGGGACCGCGCGCGACCCAGCGGGCGACCGTTTGCGCCAATCCGGCCGAGCGCCAAAGCGCGATCTCGGCTTCGAGCGATGCCGCGAGAGCGCGTTCGAAATCCGCGCGCGGCACCTCATGACCAAGAGCCGAAAGGGCGATGGAGGGACGGTCCGGCAGGTCCGGCGCACTGGCGAGATTGATGCCGATGCCGATGACGACATGGTCGCGCTGTCTTTCGAGCAAGATACCCGCCAGTTTCGCGCCCTTCGCCAGCAGGTCGTTCGGCCATTTGAGGGCAAGATCGGCCCCGGCGCCTGTGAGCCCCGCGACCGCTTCATATACGGCCACGCCCGTGACCAGCGCCAGCGTATGGGGCGGCGGATCGCCCGCGCGGATTGCTACGCAGGTCGATCCCATGAAATTGCCCGCACCGTCCTGCCACACCCGGCCGAGCCGCCCGCGGCCCGCTTCCTGACGCTCGGCGATCAGCCAGTCGCCCTCTCGCAGCTGCTCCCCCCTGGAAAGCCGCGACAGCAGTTCCGCATTGGTCGATCCGATCCGGTCGACATGCTCGAACCGGCGCCCGGATTGCGGGGGCACCGTCATGCGGTCACCCGATGAAGAACAGTGCCGCCGCCGCCTTGTTCGCCATCGCGCCCAGCCACGGCGTCAGCACATAGCCCAGCGGCGAGATCAGCAGGCAGGATACGAGCAGGATGATCTGGTGCGACAGCGGCCCGCTTTCCTTTGCGACACGGCCGCTGGGTTCGTCGAAGAACGCGATCTTGACCACCTTGATATAATAGAACGCGCCGATCACGCTGGCCGCGATGCCGATGGCGGCAAGCGCGATCATATTGGCATCGACCGCCGCCTGGAACACGACGAACTTGCCCCAGAAGCCGAACAGGGGCGGAATGCCGGCAAGGCTGAACATCACGGCCAGCAGCGCCCAGGCCATCGCCGGACGGACCGACGACAGGCCCGACAGATCGGCAATCGCCTCTACCGGGCGGCCATCGACGTCGCGCAGCATCAGCACGACGGTGAAGCCGGCAATGCTCATCGCCACGTAAATCGCGAGATAGACCAGCATGGCCGAAGCGCCCTCAGGCGTCGCGGCGGCGAGGCCGATCAGCAGGAAGCCGATATTGTTGATCGACGAGAATGCGAGCAGCCGCTTGATATTGGCTTGCCCGATCGCGCCCAAGGCGCCGACCACGATGGACGCGAGCGCGACGAAGATCACGATCTGCTGCCATGCCCCGACCTGCGCGCCGAATGCGCCCAGCGCCACGCGCATGGTCAGCGCCAGCGCCGCCACCTTGGGCGCCGTGGCAAAGAAGGTGGTGACCGGCGTCGGCGCACCTTCGTAGACGTCGGGCGTCCACATGTGGAACGGCACCGCGCTGATCTTAAACGCAAGACCCGCCAGAACGAAGACAAGGCCGAAGACCGCGCCAATGCCGATCTCGCCCGTCATCGCAAGCCGGACGGCGGCAAAATCGGTGCTGCCGGTGAAGCCGTAGGTTAGGCTCATCCCGAACAGGATGATGCCGCTGGCAAGCGCGCCCAGCACGAAATACTTGAGGCCGGCTTCGGCCGAACGCTCATCCGTGCGCAGAAAAGCCGCCAACACATAGGCCGACAGCGAATTCAGTTCGAGCCCGATATATAGCGTCAGGAAATCGCCCGCCGACACCATCAGGTTCATGCCAAGCACCGCGAACAACACCAGCACCGGGAACTCAGCCCGCATCGCGCCATAGCCGTCGAGGAAGCGCGGGGCCACCATCAGCGTCACCGCGGCGGAGAGATAGATCAGCAGCTTGGCAAAGGCCGAAAAGGCGTCGGCATTATACTGCCCAAGGAACGCGATCCGGTCGGGGCCTGCCATGCCGCCCGCCAGCGTCGGGATCGCGACCGCGGCGCAGGCCACCAGCGTGGCGACGGCAGCGATCGAGATGACCCGGCTGCCCTTGTCGCCAAGCCATGCGGCGGCAAGCAGCAGGACAAGGCCTGCAACGGTGAGGATTTCCTCTGCGACGATAAGCGCGAGGGATTGCGAGAAATCGGTCATCAGTGGGCACCCTCACCCGCGTCATGGTGTTCTTCGGCAGCAGCCGCGGCGGCCGCCTGCTGTTCGGCGCTTGGCATGGCGAGATGTGCGTCGCCGGCGGGCGCCACGCTTTCAAGCCGCTGGTCCAGCCATTCGATATCGCCGCGCATCGGAGCGAGGAAGCTTTCGGGATAGATGCCCATCCACAAAGTCGCGGCGGCAAGCGGCACCATCATCATCCATTCGCGCCCGTCCATGTCGGGCATGGCGGCGGCATCGGCGTTCTTCTGGTCTCCGAATGCCACACGCCGATAGAGATAGAGCATGTAACCCGCACCGAGGATGATGCCGGTGGTGCAGACCAGCGCGACCCAGCTGGATGCCTGATAGATGCCAGCAAGGCCTAGGAATTCGCCGATGAAATTGCTGGTGCCCGGCAGGCCGATCGAGGCCATGGTGAACAGCAGGAAAAAGATCGCGTATTTCGGCATGTTGATCGCAAGACCGCCGTAACGCGAAATCTCACGCGTATGCAGACGGTCGTAGATCACGCCGACACACAGGAACAGCGCGCCCGATACAAGGCCGTGGCCCAGCATCACCATCATTGCGCCTTCGAAGCCCTGCACGTTGAACGCGAACAGCGCCGCCGTCACGATCGCCATGTGGGCGACCGAGGAATAGGCGATCAGCTTCTTCATGTCGTGTTGGACAAGCGCGATCAGGCTGGTGACCACGACCGCGATCATCGACAGCGCGAAGACCAGCCAGGCGAACTGGACGCTCGCCTCGGGGAACATCGGGATGGCGAAGCGGATGAAGCCATAACCGCCCATTTTCAGCAGCACGCCCGCCAGGATCACCGAGCCCGCGGTCGGCGCCTGCACGTGCGCGTCGGGCAGCCAGGTGTGCACCGGCCACATCGGCATTTTCACCGCGAAGCTGGCGAAGAAGGCAAGCCACAGCCAAGTCTGCGCCCCGGCCGGGAAGTCATAGGCCATCAATGTCGGGATGTCGGTGGTGCCGGCCTCGCGGACCATCCAGAACATCGCGATCAGCATCAGCACCGAGCCGATCAGCGTGTACAGGAAGAACTTGTACGCCGCGTAGATCCGGTTGTCGCCGCCCCAGATGCCTATGATCAGATACATCGGGATCAGCCCGGCTTCGAACATGATGTAGAACAGGAACAGGTCCTGCGCCGCGAACACGCCGATCATCAGCGTTTCCATGATCAGGAATGCGGCCATGTATTCGCCCACGCGCTTCTGGATCGAATTCCAGCTGGCCCCGATGCAGATCGGCATCAGGAACACGGTCAGCAGGATCAGCAGCAGCGCGATGCCGTCGATGCCCAGCGCCCAGCTGAAGCCCGCGAAAAGCTCGGCTCGCTCGGTAAATTGCCACTGCGCGCCGCCCACGTCGAACGCGCCCCACAGGACGATGCCGAAGGCCAGATCGACCAGCGTTGCCGCCAGTGCGATCACCCGCGCCGTCGGTGCCGATACGAAGAAGCATGCGATGGCGCCGACGAGCGGCACCAGAAGCATGAGCGAAAGGATCGGAAAGCCGTCCACGAACTTACTGCCCCGCCATCGTTGCAATGACCCAGCTGACCGCGGCGACAAGGCCCAGCAGCATGATCAGAGCATAGGAATAAAGATAACCCGTCTGCACCTTGCTCGCGAAGCGCGAGCTGGCCGCGACGAGCGACGCCGCACCATTGGGTCCGAAGCGATCGATGATCCCGATATCGCCGATGGTCCAGAACTTGCGTCCCAGCCAGAAGGCGGGCTTCACGAAGATCGCGTGATACAGCTCGTCGAAATACCACTTGTTCTTGAGGAACTGGTACAGGAAGCCGAACTGGCCCACGAAACGCGCCGGTGCCGAGGTGTCGCGGATATAATTGTTCCACGCGATGGCCAGCCCGATCAGCATGACCAGTCCCGGCGCGATCTTCACCCAGGCCGGAACCGCATGCATCGCATGGACCAGATGCTCGTTGTAATAGAGCGAGCCGCCCCAGAACTCCGCACTGTCGAGGAAAGCGTGGCTGAACACCGCGCCCGCGAACACCGCGCCGATCGACAGCACGATGAGCGGCAGCAGCATGACCGCCGGGCTTTCGTGCGGGTGATAGCCGCCGGTGCCGTCATGCGCATGCGCCGGGTTCGCCGGATGATGCGGGTCGTGGCCTGCATCTTCCTGATGCGCGGGATTGTGCTCGTCCGGCTCGTCATGGCCATGGTGGACGGCGTGCTGGATGTGCTCGCTCTCGATCCAGCGCGGCTTGCCCCAGAAGGTGAGGAACATCAGGCGCCAGCTGTAGAAGCTGGTCAGCAGCGCCGCGAAAATGCCGAGGAAGAAGGCAACCTGCGACAGCTCGGTCCCGCGCGCGAACGCGGATTCGAGGATCGCGTCCTTGGAATAGAAGCCCGCGAAACCGACATGCGCGAACCATAGGCCCACACCGGTGATCGCCAGCGTGCCGGCCATCATCGCCCAGAAGGTGATCGGGATCTGCTTACGCAGCCCGCCGTAATAGCGCATGTCCTGCTCATGGTGCATCGCATGGATGACCGAGCCCGCACCGAGGAACAGCAGCGCCTTGAAGAAGGCGTGGGTGAACAGGTGGAACATCGCTGCGTTATAGGCGCCGACGCCTGCCGCGAAGAACATGTAGCCGAGCTGCGAGCAGGTCGAATAGGCGATCACGCGCTTGATGTCGGTCTGAGTCGTGCCGACGGTGGCGGCGAAGAAGCAAGTCAGCGCGCCGATCGCGATCACGAAGCCGGAAGCGACCGGTGCCACCTCGAACATTGGGGAAAGGCGGCACACCATGAACACGCCGGCTGTCACCATGGTCGCCGCGTGGATCAGCGCCGACACGGGGGTCGGGCCTTCCATCGCGTCGGGCAGCCAGGTGTGCAGGCCAAGCTGCGCAGACTTGCCCATCGCGCCGACGAACAGCAGCAGGCAGAGGATGTCCATCGTGTAGAGGCGCATACCAAGGAAGGTGATCGTCGAACCCTGCATGCCCGGCGCGGCGGCCAGAATTTCGGAAATCGATGTGGTGTTGAAGACCAGGAACGTGCCGAAGATGCCCAGCATGAAGCCAAGATCGCCCACACGGTTGACCACGAAGGCCTTGATCGCGGCGGCATTGGCGCTGGGCTTCTTGAACCAGAAACCGATCAGCAGATAGGACGCAAGACCCACCCCTTCCCAGCCGAAGAACATCTGGACGAGATTGTCCGCCGTCACCAGCATCAGCATGGCGAAGGTGAACAGCGACAGATAGGCGAAGAAGCGCGGCTGGTCCGGATCCTCGTCCATGTACCCCCACGAATAGAGGTGCACGAGCGCAGACACGCTGGTGATCACCACCAGCATCACGGCAGTGAGCGTATCGACGCGTAGCGCCCAGTCAAAGCTCATGTCGCCCGACTGGACCCATTTCAGCACCGGCGCGACATAGGCGCTGGCGCCGCCCGTCATGAAGGGCACGAAGATCATCCATGCCAGCGCGCAGGACAGGAACAGCGCGCCGGTGGTGATCACTTTCGCCGGAAAGGACCCGATCGAACGATTGCCCAAACCGGCAACGATCGCCGCCAGCAGCGGCGCAAAGACGAGTATCTGGATCATGGCGGGCGGCCTTATCCCTTCATCCGGTGGATGTCGTCCACCGCGATCGTGCCGCGGCCACGGAAATAGATGACCAGGATCGCAAGCCCGATCGCCGCCTCGCCCGCCGCGACGGTCAGGACGAACATGGCGAAGATCTGGCCGGTCAGGTCGCTGAGGAAGGCGCTGAAGGCGACGAAATTGATGTTCACCGCCAGCAGGATCAGCTCGATCGCCATCAGGATGACGATCACGTTCTTGCGGTTGAGGAAGATGCCCAGCACGCCCAGCACGAACAGGATCGAGCTGACGACGACGTAATGTTCGATTCCGATCACGGCGCCCTCCTTACAGTTTCACGCCCGCGCCCACTTCGGGACGGGTCTTGACGATGGCTTCTTCCGGACGGCGCTTCACCTGCTTCGAGATGTCCTGGCCGCGCACTTCGGGGCGATGACGCAGGGTCAGCACGATGGCGCCGACCATGGCGACCAGAAGGATCACGCCCGCCGCCTCGAACAGGAAGAGATAGCGCGAATAAAGCAGCGCCCCGATGGAAGCGATATTGCTGCGGTCCAGCACCGGCGCGTTCATGCCGTCGGGCGTCCCCAGTTCCAGCCCGCCCGCGTTATAGGCGACGAGGCCGACGAACAGTTCGACGAACAGCACGATAGCGATGGCCACGCCCAGCGGCGCGTTCTTCACGAAGCCGGCGCGCAATTCCGAAAAGTCGATGTCGAGCATCATGACCACGAACAGGAACAGCACGGCCACCGCGCCGACATAGACGATGACGAGCAGCATCGCGATGAACTCTGCCCCCACCAGCACCATCAGCGCCGCGGCGTTGAAGAAGGCAAGGATCAGCCACAGGACCGAATGCACGGGATTCCTCGCCAGAATGACGAAGCAGGCCGATGCAATCACGAGGGCCGCGAAGAGATAGAAGGTGATGGTCTGGATCATGGGTTTTGATGTCCCGCGAGCGCGCCCCTAGCGATACGGCGCATCGGCTTCAAGGTTCGCGGCAATCGCCCGCTCCCACTTGTCCCCGTTGGCCAGCAGTTTCGCCTTGTCGTAAAGCAGTTCTTCACGCGTTTCGGTGGCATATTCGAAATTCGGCCCCTCAACGATGGCATCGACCGGGCAGGCTTCCTGGCAGAAACCGCAATAGATGCACTTCGTCATGTCGATGTCATAGCGCGTGGTGCGGCGGCTGCCGTCAGCGCGCGGTTCGGACTCGATGGTGATCGCCTGCGCGGGGCAGACCGCTTCGCAAAGCTTGCACGCGATGCAGCGCTCTTCCCCGTTGGGATAGCGGCGCAGCGCATGTTCGCCGCGAAAGCGCGGGCTCAGCGGGTTCTTCTCGAACGGATAGTTGATCGTCGCCTTGGGCTTGAAGAAATACTTCAGCGTCAGCGTGTGCGCCTTCAGGAATTCCCACAGGGTGAACGATTTTATGAGATGAGCGACGCTCATGAATACCTCGTCAGCATAAGCCAGCCGGAAACGAGCACGACGAACAGCAGGCTCATCGGCAGGAAGATCTTCCAGCCAAGACGCATCAGCTGGTCATAGCGGAAGCGGGGCACGGTGGCCTTTACCCAGCTGAAAATGAAGAAGAAAAACAGGATCTTCAGCAGGAACCAGACGATGCCGGGGATCAGATACAGCGGCTCCCAGTCGAACGGCGGCAGCCAGCCACCGAAGAACAGGATCGCGTTCAGCGCGCACATCAGCAGCACGTTGGCATATTCGCCCAGCCAGAACAGCGCGAAGCTCATCGACGAATATTCGGTCTGGTAACCGGCGACCAGCTCGCTCTCCGCCTCGGTCAGGTCGAACGGCGCGCGCGCGGTTTCCGCCATGCCCGAGATCAGGAACAGCACCCACATCGGGAACAGCAGGAGGTGGAACACGAACCCGTTGACGAAGCCGAGGCCAAAGCCGCGCTGCGCCTCGATCATTTCGGTCAGATTGTTGGTATTGGCGAACAGGATGACGCAGATCAGGATGAAGCCAATCGAGACCTCATAGGAAATCATCTGAGCGGCAGCACGCATCGCACTGAAAAACGGATATTTCGAGTTCGACGCCCAGCCCGCGATCACCACGCCGTACACGCCCAGCGAACTGATCGCGAGGATGTAGAGCAGACCGATATTGATGTCCGCCAGCACCATGCCGGGACCGAACGGCACCACCGCCCATGCCAGTAGCGCCACGGTAAAGGTGATGATCGGCGCGATCAGGAACAGGCCCTTGTTCGCGGCCGACGGAATGATCGTTTCCTGCAGGAACACCTTCAGACCGTCGGCAAAGCTTTGCAGCAGGCCGAACGGGCCGACCACGTTGGGACCCTTGCGCAGCGCCATGGCCGCCCAGATCTTACGGTCGGCATAGATGATCATGGCCACGCCCAGCATCAGCGGTAGGGCGATCAGCAGCACGCCTGCGATCGTGGCGAGGAACCACGCCCATCCATATTGCATGCCGAGGGATACGAAGAAGTCGGTCATGCCGCGGCCTCCGCAACGGTTTCGCCGTGCCACAACTCGGACGAGCAGCGCTGCATCGTCGGGCTGGCGCGCAGGATCGGGTTGGTGAGATAGGGGTCGGCGATCGGATAATTCTCGATCACGCCCGAAGCATCACCGCCGCCCGCCGGAACCGACACGCGCAGATCGGCAAGCCCTTCGTGCGCCAGCGCAGGCGTATCCGCGAACATCGCCGCGCGAAGCTGGTCGAAGCCGTCGAAGCCGACCGAAACGCCCAGCGCATCCGCCAGCGCGCGCAGTATCGTCCAGTCCTCGCGAGCGTCACCCGGGGCAAACACAGCCTTCTCGGACCGTTGTACGCGTCCCTCAATATTGACGTAAGTGCCAGCCTTCTCGGTATAGGCGGCCGCGGGCAGGATAATGTCGGCGGCATGCGCGCCCTTGTCGCCGTGATGGCCGATATAGACCTTCAGGGCATCGCCGAACGGCGCATAATCCATCTCGTCCGCGCCCAGCGACAGCAGGACCTTGGGCTTTGCCGCCGCGATGTCCGCCATGCCGCCCTTCTGCGCAAGGCCGAGCAGCAACCCACCCATGCGCGAGGGCGAGAAATGCAACGCGTTGAAGCCGTTCCAGCCGTCCTTGACGACGTTGAACTCGGCCGCCAGCGCCAGCGCCTTGCCCAGCGCGCCGCGGCCTAGCGCCGCACCGCCGACGATGATCGCAGGCCGCTCGGCCCCCTTCATCGCGTCGACGACATCGCTGCCCAGCGCGTTCAGCACAGACAGATCATTGCCAAGGAACGTCGCCGCATAGGTCGTGTCGTATTCGGGACCGACGTGGAAGATCTTCGCGCCGCCCTTGGCCGCCTTGCGCAGGCGCACATTGAGCAGCGGCGCCTCGTGCCGGATCTGGCTGCCGATCACCAGCACGGCATCGGAATTCTCGATCTCTGCCAGAGTGGTGTTAAAATTCACCGCCGCGAGGTTCGAGGTGTCGTACACCAGACCGGTCTGGCGCCCCTCGATCAGGGTGGAGCCGCAGGCCTTCAGCAGCGCCTTGGCCGCGAACATCGTCTCGCAATCGACCAGATCGCCGTAGACGGCGGCGAGGCTACCGCCCGGCTTGGCGGCCTTGATCTTTTTGAACGCCTCGTCCCAGCTCGCCTGTTCCAGCTTGCCCGCCTTGCGGATCCAGACCTTGTCCAGACGGCGGCGGGTCAGGCCATCGACCGCATAGCGCGACTTGTCGGCGATCCATTCCTCGTTGACGTCATCGTTGATGCGCGGCTGGATGCGCAGCACCTCGCGCCCGCGGCTGTCGATGCGGATATTCGCGCCGACCGCATCCATCACGTCGATGCCAAGCGTCTTCTTCAGCTCCCACGGACGCGCTTCATACGCATAGGGGCGGCTGGTGAGAGCACCCACCGGGCACAGATCGATCACATTGGCCGAAAGCTCGTGCTTGGCGGCCTTTTCCAGATAGGTCGTGATCTGCATGTTCTCGCCGCGATACAGCGCGCCGATCTCGTCCACGCCTGCGATTTCCTCGCTGAAACGGACGCAGCGGGTGCAGTGGATGCAGCGGGTCATGATCGTCTTGATCAGCGGGCCCATGTATTTCTCGGTCACCGCGCGCTTGTTCTCGTGATAGCGCGTGGCACCGCGGCCATAGGCCATCGCCTGGTCCTGCAGGTCGCATTCGCCGCCCTGGTCGCAGATCGGGCAATCGAGCGGGTGGTTGATGAGGAGGAACTCCATCACCCCTTCGCGCGCCTTCTTGACCATTTCGCTGTCGGTGCGGATTTCCTGACCATCGGTCGCGGGCAGCGCGCAGCTTGCCTGCGGCTTGGGCGGGCCGGGCTTCACCTCGACAAGGCACATGCGGCAATTGCCGGCGATCGACAGCCGCTCGTGATAGCAGAAACGCGGGATTTCCTTGCCCGCAAGCTCGCACGCCTGCAGCACGGTCGCGCCCTGCGGGACCTCGATTTCCTGTCCGTCTACGGTAACCTTGGGCATTATTCGGCGGCCTCTGCCATGTTTCCTGCTGCCGCGATGCGGCGCTCAAGCTCGGGGCGGAAGTGTTTGATCAGGCCCTGGATCGGCCATGCGGCCGCGTCGCCAAGCGCGCAGATCGTGTGGCCTTCCACCTGCTTCGTCACCTGGAACAGCATGTCGATCTCCTCGACCGCCGCCTCGCCGGTGCGCAGCCGTTCCATCACGCGCCACATCCAGCCGGTGCCTTCGCGGCAGGGCGTGCACTGGCCGCAGCTTTCATGCTTGTAGAAATAGCTGATGCGGCTGATCGCCTTCACGATGTCGGTGGACTTGTCCATGACGATCACTGCCGCCGTGCCAAGGCCCGAACCCACGGCCTTCAGCCCGTCGAAATCCATCGGCGCGTCCCAGATCTCGGCCGCGGGCACCAGCGGCACCGACGAACCGCCGGGGATCACCGCCAGCAGATTGTCCTTGCCGCCGCGAATGCCGCCGCAATGCCGCTCGATCATCTCGCCGAACGGGATCGACATCGCTTCCTCTACCACGCAGGGCTTGTTCACGTGCCCGCTGATCTGGAACAGCTTGGTGCCCTTGTTGTTCTCTCGCCCGAAGCTTGAGAACCACGCCGCGCCGCGCCGCATGATGGTGGGCGCGACCGCGATCGATTCGACGTTGTTCACGGTGGTCGGGCAGCCATACAGGCCCGCGCCCGCCGGGAACGGCGGCTTGAGCCGGGGCTGGCCCTTCTTGCCCTCAAGGCTTTCGATCATCGCGGTTTCTTCGCCGCAGATATAGGCGCCAGCGCCGCGGTGGACGAAGACGTCGAAATCATAGCCCGAACCGGCGGCGTTCTTGCCGACCAGCCCGGCGTCATACGCCTCCTGCACGGCGGCGAACAGCACCTCGGCCTCGCGGATATATTCGCCGCGAATGTAGATATAGGCGGCGCGCGCGCGCATCGCGAAACCGGCGACCAGCGCGCCCTCGATCAGCTTGTGCGGATCGTGGCGGATGATCTCGCGGTCCTTGCACGAGCCCGGTTCGGATTCGTCGGCATTGATGACCAGAAAGCTGGGACGGCCGTCCGGGCTTTCCTTGGGCATGAACGACCATTTCAGGCCGGTGGGAAAACCCGCCCCGCCGCGTCCGCGCAGTCCAGAGGCCTTGATCTCCTCAATGATCGCGTCCTGCCCCTTGGCGAGGATGTCCTTGGTGTTGTCCCAATCTCCGCGCTTTTGCGCAGCGGACAGGTTCCACGGCTGATAGCCATAGACGTTCGTGAAGATGCGGTCTTTATCAGCCAGCATCGGTCAAACTCCGAATCCGAATACGAAAATAGCGGCGGCGATCAGGATCGCGACCAGCGCGACCGTCTTGACGACGCCCTTGAGGACTTTCCACGCGATAATCAGCCCAAGCAGGGCGACCGCGATGGGGATCAACCCTTCCATCACTCGCCATCCTGCTTCCCGCTTTTGCCGGACAGGACGATAAAAACCACGCCTAATGCAAGGAAGGTCGCGCCCATCGCAGTGTTTTGCGTGGCGAAGAAGATCGCTGCCGCGAACAGGAAGCCCGCGCCCGCGAACCGGTAATTGCGTTGTTGCAGCGAGGCCATCACCATTCACCCCGATAATCGTGGTTCTCGCCCACCATGGCGGTCAGCGTGGTCGGTCCGCCCACCGGCTCGACCGTGTGACGATCGGGATCCTGCGTGCCTTCCTTCGGCGTCTCGCCGCGGGCCAGCGCGTCGAGCACCGCATCGAAACGCTCACCCGTCAGATCCTCGTAATTGCCGTCGTTGATCTGGACCATCGGCGCGCTGGCGCAATTGCCCATACATTCCACCTCGGTCAGGGTCCACAGGCCGTCGTCGGTGGTATGGCCCTTGGCCATGCCGCGCGCCTTGCAGCGTTCCATGATCTCGTCGCTGCCGCGCAGCCAGCACGGCGTGGTGCCGCAGACCTGCACGTGGAATTTCCCCACAGGGACAAGGTTGTACATGGTGTAGAAGGTCGCGACCTCAACCACGCGGATCACCGGCATGTCGAGATAGGCGGCGACATATTCCATCACCGGGATCGGCAGCCAGCCCTGCGTGCCAGTATCCTCGCCCACCTGCCGCTGCGCGAAATCGAGCAGCGCCATCACGGCGGATTTCTGCCGGCCCTCGGGATAGCGGGCGATCGCGGCCTTTGCCTTTGCGTCCCATTCGGGCTTGAACGCAAAGCCGCCCCAGCGGGCGCGCAGTTCGGGCGTATCGGGTTCGATGTAACGGTCGGCCATCAGCGGATGAACTCCACCCGAGAGCATTTGTCGCCCTCGAAACTATAGACTGCGAGCACGTCGAACGGCTCGGCATCGGCGCTGCGCCATACGCGCTCGTGCAAAGTGACAATGTCGCCGAACTGCTTCGCGTCGATTATCTCGGCGCGGTTCTGCGGGAACTCGGCGAACATCGCCTTGAGCCCGGCGCGGGTGCCTTCGCGGCCTTCGCGTACCACGGCGCCGCGATAGGCCGCCTCGCATGCGTCTTCGGTCATCAGCGCGACATAGGCGTCCGCATCCTGCGCATTGTAATGCGCGATCATCTGCTTTGCAGTATCCAACCTGGTCATAGTCCCGGTCTCAGCCACGCGGACCTCCGCGGCGGCGCTTCCAGTTGCGATATTGCGATTGGCCGAACGAGAAGAACTCGAACGCCGCGACGCAGGCGGCCATTTCGGCCAGCCATTCGTTCGTTTCAAAGCCCAGCGCCAGCGAGCCGAAGAACAGGACGATCAGGGCAAGACCCGTCGCCGATGCCAGCACGCTCATCTGTTCGGAATGCGTCAGCCTCACCGGTCGCACTCCCCGAACACCACGTCGATGGCGCCAAGAATGGCAGTCGCGTCGGGCAGCATGTGGCCCTTGCACATGAAGTCCATCGCCTGAAGGTGGCTGAACGCGGTCGGGCGGATCTTGCAGCGATACGGCTTGTTGCTGCCGTCGCTGACCAGATAGACGCCGAATTCGCCCTTGGGGCTCTCGGTCGCTACATAGACCTCGCCCGCGGGCACGTGGAATCCCTCGGTATAAAGCTTGAAGTGGTGGATCAGCGCTTCCATCGACTGCTTCATCTCGCCGCGCTTGGGCGGAGAAACCTTGCGGTCGTCGGACGCGATCGGCCCGTCCGGCATTTCGGCAAGGCACTGCTTGATGATGCGCGCCGACTGATAGACTTCCTCAACGCGGACCATGAAGCGATCGTAGCAATCGCCGTTGGTTCCCACGGGAATCTCGAAATCCATCCGGTCGTAAACGTCATAGGGCTGCGACTTGCGCAGGTCCCAGGCGATGCCGCTGCCGCGGATCATCGGACCGGAGAAGCCCCACTTCACCGCGTCGTCCTTGCTGACGATGGCGATATCGACATTGCGCTGCTTGAAGATGCGGTTGTCTGTAACCAAGCTCATCGCATCGCCGAACAGCTCGGGCAGGCGCGTGTCGACCCAGTCGCCGATATCGGTCAGCAGCTTGAGCGGCACGTCCTGATGCACCCCGCCGGGGCGGAAATACGCGCTGTGCATGCGCGCGCCGGACGCGCGTTCGAAGAAATTGAGGCAGTCCTCGCGCAGTTCGAACACCCACAGGTTCGGCGTCATCGCGCCGACATCCATGACATGCGCGCCGATGTTCAGCATGTGGTTGCAGATGCGCGTCAGCTCCGCGAACAGCACGCGCAGATATCGCGCGCGCAGCGGCACCTCGACGTTCAGCAGCTTTTCGATCGCCAGCACATAGCTGTGCTCCATGCACAGCGGCGAGCAATAGTCGAGCCGGTCGAAATAGGGCAGCGCCTGCAGATAGGTCTTGTACTCGATCAGCTTTTCGGTGCCGCGGTGCAGCAGGCCGACATGCGGATCGACGCGCTCGATGATCTCGCCGTCAAGCTCCATCACCATGCGCAGCACGCCATGCGCCGCCGGGTGCTGCGGCCCGAAATTGATCGTGTAGTTCGAAATGACGTCGTCGCCGGTGGTCGGCGACTGTTCGAGTTGCAGGCTCATCGGTCCTTGCCCTTCCCGCCCTCTGCGTCGGCGTCGGGATCGTTCTTGTCGACTTCGGTCGCGCCCTCGGTATCGGCGGTGCGGCCTTCACGGCGCGGCTGCCCTTCCCGGCTTTCGGTCGGTTCGGGCGCGTCGGTCGCGGGGCCGCCCTCGTCGAGGTCGGGCGAACCGGGGCTTTCCGTTTCCGCCGCCTTGGCGTCGGTCTTCGCACCCGCGCCCGTGTCCTTGGGGCTTTCGGTCGTCTTCGGCTCGTCCACCTTGGGAGGAGCGGGATGCTCTGCCGCCTTCTCGTCACCCGGCAGCACGTAATCCGCGCCTTCCCACGGGCTCATGAAGTCAAAGCTGCGGAAGTCCTGCGCCAGTTCGACCGGCTGATAGACGACGCGCTTCTCATCCTCGGAATAGCGCAGCTCGACATGGCCGGTCAGCGGGAAGTCCTTGCGAAAAGGATGCCCTTCGAACCCATAGTCGGTGAGGATGCGGCGCAGATCGGTGTTGCCCGCGAACAGCACCCCGTACATATCGAAGACCTCGCGCTCCAGCCATCCGGCGACCGGCCAGATGTCGGTCACGGTCGGCACCGGCTTGGCCTCGTCGGTGCTGGTCTTGACGATGATGCGGTGGTTCTTCGTGAGCGAGAGGAGGCAATAGCACACCTCGAAACGCTCTGGCCGCGACGGATAGTCGACGCCCGCGATTTCCATCAGCTGCTGGTAATCGTGATCGTCGCGCAGCACGCGCAGCGCGGCGTTGAGCTGCGAACGCTCGACCACCAGGAACACTTCGCCGTGCTCCTCATGCGCGCTGACCAGCATGGAGCCGAGCGCGGAAGCGAGCGCGTCCTTCACGCCGGTGTTGGGCGCGAATTTGGGAGCGGAATGAACGACGGCCATCAGCGCCTCACCGTGCCTTCGCGGCGGATCTTGCGCTGAAGCTGCATCACGCCATACAGCAGCGCCTCTGCGGTCGGGGGACAGCCAGGGACGTAAATGTCGACGGGCACGATCCGGTCGCAGCCACGCACCACCGAATAGGAATAGTGGTAATAGCCGCCGCCATTGGCGCACGATCCCATGCTGATCACATATTTGGGATCGGACATCTGGTCATAGACCTTGCGCAGTGCCGGAGCCATCTTGTTGCACAGCGTCCCCGCCACGATCATCACGTCGGACTGGCGCGGCGAAGCGCGCGGCGCGACGCCGAAACGCTCCATGTCATAGCGCGGCATGTTGACGTGGATCATCTCGACCGCGCAGCATGCGAGGCCGAAGGTCATCCACCACAGCGAACCGGTCCGCGCCCACTGGAACAGTTCTTCCGTGCTGGTCAGCAGGAAGCCCTTGTCGTTGACCTCGGTCGAGAGCGCATTGAAATAGTCGGAATCCGGCTGGCGCAGTTCGCCCGGCTGGGCCGCGGGATGCAGAGCCGGATTATGCGCCGCGCCCGACACCGTTGTCCCCGGCGGGTTCGGAGTTCGCGGCGTGGTCGCGGCTGCGCGGGCAGCCTCGGCCGGCGATACGGATGTGTCGTTCACTCCCATTCGAGAGCTCCCTTCTTCCAGGCATAGGCAAAGCCGACGATCAGTTCGAACAGGAACACCATCATCGTGATCCAGCCCGGCCATCCAGTCAGGTCCAGGCTGACCGCCCAGGGAAACAGGAATGCCGCCTCAAGGTCGAAGATGATGAACAGGATCGCCACCAGATAGAATCGCACGTCGAACTGGCTGCGCGGATCCTCGAACGCAGGGAAGCCGCACTCGTACTCCGAGAGCTTTTCCGCATCGGGATTATGCGAACCCGTCAGGCGCGACACACCCATCGGCAGGAAGACGAACAGGGCGGAAAGCCCCAGCGCGATCACCAGGAAGATGAAGATCGGCAGATATTGTGACAGGTCGACCAAAAGGCCCTCTCTGGCTGCATGCCGCGATAACGGACTTCAAGCTTTGCGGATACATCGCACCCGCGAAATGCGCCCTAGGCAAGGCCGCGCCGCTGCGCAAGGGGGCTGAATGTATGTAGCAGGTCGGCTCAGGGTGTCAGAAGTGAAAATCCTGCAAATGTTACGGCAATCGTTGCAACCGAAATCATCGTGCCAAGCGGCAGCGCCCCTGCGGAATCGTCGCTGCGAAGGGAATTGTCAGGCCCGGATCCTGCGTTGCCGCGGACCATCGACAGCAGGGCAAGCCCGATTCCCAGGACCGCCGCCAGCAACAGAATAAAACAAACGCCGGTCGGTCCAACCCATAATCCGGCCGCCCCCATCAGCGGGGGATCGGCGCTTCCCATCCCGTCGCGGCCGCGGATCGCGCGAAAGGCCAGCGCGGGCGCGGCGAGCAGGACATAACCGAGGCCCCCGCCCGCCAGCTGCCGAAGTACGAGCGTCTCCGCAGGTAGATCATGCGCAATTGCCAGCAGGGGCAGGATCGCGGCACTGACGGCCAGCAGGGCGATTCCCGTCGGCAGCAGGTGAAAGGCGCGCCAGTCGGACAGGCCAAGCACCAGCAATTGCCAGCCCAGCAGCGCCGCGACGACCGCCTGCGCCGGCGAGGCCATTGCGAGCCATGCCCCCAATCCGATGCCGGCGCCCAGAATTTCGGCTGCGGGCTGAAGCCGGTCGATGCGCGAGCCGCAAGTCCTGCATCGCCCCCGCAAGGCAGTGAAGGACAGGATCGGCACCAGATCGATGATCGACAGCGTGCGGCCACAGCCATCGCAGCGCGACCGGCCGGTCACCACGCTCTCCCCTCGTCCGATCCGTATAGCGGCTGCGCCCGCAAAGCTGCCGACCACCGCCCCGATCAGGGCCAGCAGGACGGGCAGCAGCCAGCCGAAGCCCGGGGCCGCGATCAGGGCTCTCCCGGTCCCCAGAGCCGGTTTTCGGGCACCCAGCCTTCCTGCAATGGTCCCTCCCGCTCGCCAACGGCAAAGCGGCACCATCCATCCGAACAATCGCCGAGCCAGCCGGTGACGCCGGGCTCGACCTGCCAGAGCAGCTTGGCACCATCGTCCGGCATGGCGCGCATCATGACATTGTCGTCGCCGGTAACGATGGCGGTCCGCTCTCGGCTGAGGAAGCGGGAGACCAGCCATCCGCGCGTGCCGTCGGGATCCTCGACCAGCCGCCAGCCCGACAGGCGGCGGACCACTTTCAGCGGCAGGCCCTTGCGCTGATACACCCAGACGATCCGGTAGCTGCCGCCGGGACCCACGCGCATGTTCGCCTTGTCGGTGGTGAGCGATGCCCAATAGGGCACTTCGTCCGTATCCTGCGCCGCGGCTGGCATCGCCATGAACGCCAGCAGGACGAGCGATATCCCCATGACGAGGATGCGCGCCATGCCGGTCGGACGATTGGCCGCTGGTGTCGGGACAGAATGCATGTGCAGCGCATAGACCCGCGCGGGTTTCGCGCCAAGATCCGTTCCCTCGCAACCCACATCGAAAACGGCCACATCGAAAACGGATATCGCGGCGGAACATCCGTTCGCGCGGGCATCTTCTGTTGACCATGCCCCCCTGCCCGGCGTAGCGCCGCAGCCATGGCAGACAGCATTCCCGAGGCAGCCGATCCGATGTCAGACCCCGCGATTGCAGCCACGAGGCGAATAGAGGGCAAGCCGCAAGTCTTCGTCACCCGCCGCCTGATGCCGGTCGTCGAACAGCGCATGGGCGAATTGTTCGATGCGCGGCTGAACGGCGACGATCATCCTTTGTCGCGGGATGAACTGGCCGAGGCGATGGCGACATGCGACGTGCTGGTTCCCACCGTCACCGACGAAATCGACAAGGCGCTGATCGACGTTGCGGGCGACCGTCTGCGCCTGATCGCCAATTTCGGTGCCGGAACCGACCACATCGACCTTGCCGCCGCCCGCGCGCGCCGCATAATCGTCACCAATACGCCCAGCGTCTTTACCGACGACACGGCGGATCTGACGATGGCTCTGCTGATCGGCGTTATGCGCCGCATGCGCGAGGGGACGCGCATCGTGCGCCACGGCGAATGGAAAGGCTGGGGACCGACCGGCATGCTTGGCCGTTCGCTGGGCGGGAAGACATTGGGCATCATCGGCATGGGGCGCATCGGACAGGCGGTGGCCCACCGCGCCCGCGCCTTCGGCATGCAGATCATCTATCACAATCGCCGCCGCCTTCCCGAATCGGTCGAACGCATGCTGGGCGCGGAATTTGCCGCCGATGTCGACGATTTGCTGGCGAAATGCGACATCGCGACCCTGCATTGCCCAAGCACCGCCTCTACCCACCATCTGATCGACGCGCGCCGCATCGCGCTGATGAAGGACGGCGCGGTGATCGTGAACACGGGCCGCGGCGAGCTGATCGATCAGGAAGCGATGATCGCCGCGCTGGAAAGCGGGCATCTGTGGGGCGCAGGCCTCGACGTCTATCCGGAAGAGCCGGTGGTCGATCCGCGCCTCATCGCGCACCCCTATGTCATCACCCAGCCCCATATCGGCAGCGCGACCGAGGAAGGCCGCACCGCCGCGGGCGTGAAGATCATCGCGAATATCCGCAGCTGGGTCGACGGCCACAGCCCGCCCGACCGCGTGATCGAGGGCTATGCCTGACAGGGCCGTGCGCTGAACGGCGCGCATTGCTGCGGGTCGAATTTTTCCCGATTCCGAACCCGGTTTTCGGCACCGCAAGTCGATTCGCGGCAATCCATCTTGCACCGCGCGGGCAAAACTTTCACAGGGGCGGCCGGAATTGAACACGAACTGCAAAGGTATTCCCATGCGCCCATCCGGCCGCGCCGCCGATCAAATGCGGACCATCTCGATCGAGACCGGCTTTACCAGGCATGCCGAGGGATCGGTCCTCGTCAGCTTTGGCGAGACCAAGGTCCTTTGCACCGCCAGCGTCGAGGAGCGCGTGCCGCCCTTCCTGCGCGGCAAAGGCGAAGGCTGGGTGACGGGCGAATATTCGATGCTGCCCCGCGCCACCCACACCCGCGGCAGCCGCGAGGCGGCCAAGGGCAAGCAGTCGGGCCGCACGCAGGAAATCCAGCGGCTGATCGGCCGCTCGCTGCGTTCGGTCACCGATATGAAGAAGCTGGGCGAGCGGCAGATCACCCTCGATTGCGACGTGATCCAGGCCGATGGCGGCACGCGCACGGCTTCGATCAGCGGCGCGTGGGTCGCGCTGCGTCTGGCGGTTCAGGGCCTGATGAAATCGGGTGCGATCAAGGACGATCCGCTGACCCGCAAGGTCGCGGCCGTTTCCTGCGGCATCTATAACGGCACGCCGGTGCTCGACCTCGACTATCTGGAGGATTCCAGCGCCGACGCCGATGCCAATTTTGTGCTGATCGAGGGCGGACACATCGCGGAGGTGCAGGCCACCGCCGAAGGCGCGACCTATGACGAGGAACAGCTGCTTCGCCTTCTGCGCCTCGCCCGCACCGGCTGCGACGAGATCTTCCGCGCACAGGCGGCGGCGGTCGCCGGCGCATGAACGAAACGCCTCGCCTCGGTTCCGGTTCACTGGTCATCGCCACCCATAATGCGGGCAAGCTGAAAGAGATTTCGGCCCTGCTCGCGCCCTATGGGATGAACTGCCTGTCGGCGGGTTCGCTGGGCCTGCCCGAACCGGCCGAGACGGGGAAGACCTTTGCCGAAAACGCGCTGATCAAGGCGCGCGCGGCGGCAGAGGCGTCGCAGATCGTGGCGCTGGCGGACGATAGCGGGCTGTCGGTCGATTCGCTCGGCGGCAGGCCCGGCGTCTACACCGCCGACTGGGCCGAGCGGCAATGGTTCGAAGGCGATCCGGGCCGCGACTGGTACATGGCCATGGGCAAGGTTGAAGGCCTTCTGGCGCAGCAGGGTCCGGATGTGGACCGCAGCGCGCACTTCTCGTGCACGCTCGCGATTGCGTGGCCCGATGGACGGCATGCCATCTATGAAGGGCGGATCGACGGTTCCCTGACATGGCCGCCGCGCGGCACCTTGGGGTTCGGTTACGATCCCGTGTTCGTACCCACCGGCCGCGAGCAGACCTTCGCGGAAATCGACCCGGACGAAAAACATGCGATCAGCCACCGTGCCGATGCGTTCAGGAAACTGGTCGCCGAACAGTTCGGCGTCTGAATCGCCTGTTTGCAGGTACTTGGCCATCGCGGGCGACTTTTGAAGGCAGCGATCATCGCGGTCGCTGGTAGCCAAAAGTGCCCTGTCCGATCCTCGCCGGGACCCGCGCGTTAAGGAAATCTCAATAACCGCACCCGCACTATTCCCGTCAGAAATCTCGTGCTCAGGAGATTTGCGTGGGTCGTCACAACATCACTCCAATCATCGACCAGCAGGCCATCAAGGCGCGCTGCCGGTATCGCATGGGAACGGGCATGTCGTTCCCCGCCAATCTCGTCGAACTGACGCGCGAAGGCGCGCGGATCGAGGGGATTTCCCGCCAACTTGGTCCGCGCGACAGGCTGACGATTTCGTTCGGCGGCCTGTCCGCCATCGACGCCGAAGTGCAATGGATCGAGCGCGGGCAGTCGGCACATCTGCGCTTTCTCAACCCGCTCTATCCCGCGGTTCATACCTTCGTGATCGCGCGCCTGCGCGGGGCCCATTTCGAAGTGCGCCTGCCCAAGCCGAAACCGGTCGTACGGGCCTGCTGCTGACCGTTCGATTGCCTGCCCGGCTGGAACCGCACGACTGCATTTGTTAGGACGCGCCGGTTTTCACAGATCGTAAAGGCGGGTCGATCCGATGTGCGTTGCCGCAGTGGCATGGGATTGCCATCCCGATCTCTTGTTGGTCGCAGTCGCCAACCGTGACGAGTTCCACGCCCGCCCCGCCGTACCCCTGGAGGAATGGAGCGACGATCCCGGCGTACTTGCGGGCCGCGACCTGCGCAGCGGCGGGACCTGGCTGGGCGTATCGCGTCAGGGGCAGTTCGCACTTCTTACCAATTTTCGCGATCCCGACGGGTTTGCGGAAGGCAGGCCGTCTCGCGGCAGCGTCGTCACCGATCTTCTAAAGGGCCGCGAACCTGCTGGATTATCGGCAATGAACCCGCTGAACGCGTTTCATGCGACACCGCACGACGCGTATTTCCTGACAAATTACCCCGGCCCGCAATACGCAAAGCTTGATGGCGGAATCCACGGCCTGTCCAACGGCGCCTTTGACAAACCCTGGCCCAAGACGCGGCAATTGGGGACGGCACTCGGGGCATGGCTGAAGGGCGAAACCGGTGATGTCGAACCGCTCTTTGCCGCGCTGCGTTCCGAAACACCGCGAGCCGACGAGCCGGCCCCGCTTCATGCGCCGGAACCGGGCTATGCGCCGATCTTCATTTCCAATCCGACCTATGGAACCCGCTGCAGCACGGTCGTCACCATCGCGCGCGACGGAACCGGCATGATCGCGGAACGCAGCTTCGATCCGCAAGCGCGGCCCGTGGGCGAGCGCCGCCTTGCCTTTGCCTGGCCGGTCTAGATTACAGCACCTTCTGCCCCATCGTATTGCCCGCCGGCCAGTACCGGCAGACCAGCCAGTCCTGCCCGCCGCCCGGCGCGACCGCGCAGCCGACTTTCTGGGTGCCGCGCCAGATCAGCTGCGTGTAATGCCCGACATCGCGCCATTGTCCGGTGGTGGAGACATCGGGAAAGGTCCCGCGCCGGAAATGGCGCTTTTCGTCGACGAAAGTGCCGATCATCTCCTCCGCGGTGTAATAGCCCTTGGTGCCGCGCCACAGGTTCTCCCCCGCTCCGCGCCGTGCGGCGTGGTCGGCATGGGTCATGCGCTGCTGGCGGGCGATCTCCTCGGCCCAGTCCTGCGCATCGGCGGCAAGCTGCGCGTCCCACGCAAGGGGCGGCACGCCGACGCGCCGGCGCTCCTCGTTATGGCGGTCGAGCAATCTTTGTGCGAAACTGCCCGAAGGCACGCTGTCGATCCGGGGATATTTGCTGGAATAGCCCCATTGCTGCTGCGCAATTGCGGGCGCCGCCAATGCCGCGGCCAGTGCGCCCATGACCATCACTGCCGTCGCTGCCTTGTGTTTCATCCATCCGTCCATGTGCACCAATCTTGCCGCCAAGCTTGACTCCGGGCGCTGAACAGGTGCTGAAACGCGGCCATGGCGCTGGCGCTCTATATCCACTGGCCGTTCTGTCTGAAGAAATGCCCCTATTGCGACTTCAACAGCCATGTCCGCGATGGCGTCGATATGGCTGCGTGGGAAGCCGCATTGCTGGCCGACATGGCGTTCGAGCGGGCGGCGACCGGACCGGACATGCTGACCTCGATCTTCTTTGGAGGCGTCACACCATCGCTGATGCCGCCCGCGCTGGTCGAACGGCTGATTGGCGAGGCGACCCGGTTATGGGACGCGGCCCCCGATCTGGAAATCACGCTCGAGGCCAATCCCTCGTCGGTGGAGGCGGCGGCGTTTGCCGATCTGGCGAAGGCCGGTGTCAATCGCGTGTCGCTGGGCCTGCAAAGCCTCGATGACGAAGCGCTGCGGTTCCTGGGCCGGTTGCACGACGCGCGCGAAGGGGTTGCCGCGCTGGAGGTCGCGCAGCGCGCCTTCGATCGGGTCAGCTTCGACCTCATCTATGCGCGGCCCGGCCAGTCCATCGCCGAGTGGCAGGCCGAACTCTCCCACGCTTTGTCGTTCGGGACCGGTCATCTCTCACTCTACCAGTTGACGATCGAGCCGGGGACGCGTTTCGCCACCGATCACCGACTAGGCCGCTTCACCCTGCCCGAGGACGATGTGGCGGCCGAGATCTTCACCCTTACCCGCAGTATGACGGCAGAGGCCGGGCTGCCGGCCTATGAAGTCAGCAATCACGCGCGGGCCGGGCAGGAAAGCCGCCATAACCTCACCTATTGGCGCTATGGCGATTATGCCGGGATCGGTCCCGGCGCGCATGGCCGGCGGCGCTCCACCGCGACGCAGCGGCATCGCAAGCCGGAGAACTTCCTCTCGGCCACCGACCGCAACGGGCATGGCACGTCCGAAAGCCGCACCCTCCCCGCAAGCGAGCAGGCGGCGGAAGCGCTGATGATGGGCCTGCGGCTGGAGGAAGGCGTCGACCCGGGCGCCATGGCACGGCGGTTCGGAATCGATGCGGACGCGTTGATCGATGCCGAAAAGGCGCGGCTTTTCGAGGATCTTGGCCTTATCCGCCGTGCCGACGCCAGATTGCATGTAACCGCTTCGGGCATGGTCGTGCTCGATGCGCTGCTGGGCGAGCTGGTCGGCGGCGCATTGCTGGATGCGGCATGAATCTGCGTGCCGACCTGCTGGAGCAGTGGCACGATCACCTCGCGTTCGCTCTTCGCCGATCGCCCCATACGGTGCGCGCCTATGGCGATGCGGCGCGGCGGTTCCTCGAATGGCTGGGCGACGATGCGGACTGGCGGCGGGTGGCGGGGTGCAAGGCGGCGGACATGCGGCGTTATCTGGCTTCGCGCCGGGGTGCCGGACTGTCCAACGCTTCGGCAGCGCGCGAATTGTCGGCGCTGAAATCGCTGATCAAGTTCGCGCTGAGCCAGTCCGGGAACGAGGATCTTGCCCCGCCCCGCCTGCGCGGGCCGCGCGTCGCCAAGGGCCTGCCCCGAGCGGTCACGCCCGACGAAGCGGTCAATCTTGCCGAGACCGCGGCGGAGAATGCGGATGTCGACTGGATCGGCGCGCGTGATCGGGCGGTGCTGCTGCTGCTCTATGGTGCGGGGCTGCGCATCGACGAGGCGCTGTCGCTCGATTGCGGAATCCTGCCGATCGGGGAGACGATCACCGTGCTCGGCAAGGGGCGCAAGCAGCGCGTGGCCCCGATCCTGCCGCTGGTGAAGCAGGCGATAGAGGATTACCTTGCCCGCCTGCCATGGCCGACCGGTCCGCGCGATCCGCTGTTTCGGGGGGCCAAGGGCGGGCGCCTGTCGCAAGGCATGGTGCAAAAGGCCACGGCCCGCGCCCGCGCCCTGCTGGGCCTGCCGCCGAGCGCGACCCCGCACGCGCTGCGCCACAGTTTCGCCACCCATCTGCTCGCGGCCGGCACCGATCTGCGCAGCCTGCAGGAGTTGCTGGGCCATGCCAGCCTGGGATCGACGCAGATCTATACCAAGGTCGATGCGGCGACATTGCTGGACGTCTATCGCGACGCACATCCGCGGGAGCGGGAGGATTAGGCCTACCCGAAGCGGCCATCCTGGTGACAGGCTTATCTGGCCTGCTGCGACGATCGTGAGGGCGAGATTGACCGGGATCGATACACTCGATAGCTCGTTGATATGCGCTCAAAATTACTGGCATCCATCGCCGCAATGTCACTTTCGGCCAATCCTGCCCACGCGGGTGACGGCGATGTCATCAATTTCGAACCGTCGGTCGCATGGGCCCTCGATTATTCGAAGGACAGCTGCGCGCTTACGCGGGCTTACACCGCCAAGGGTGAAAAGCTTTACATGCAGATGCGGCAATATTCTCCCAGCGGATCGATCAACGTCTTATTCTCCGCCGGAAGGAGAACCGGCGGAAAAGCGCTGAAGTTCCGTTTCGGGGACGAAGGGGATTATATCTCCGATCCTATCGTGCCGATTACATGGGCTCATCTTCCCGGCGGAATGTTCGCCGTCAGACAGAGCGAACTCTTGGGCGTGTCTCCTTCCGACGTTCCCGATCGTCAATGGTCCGATGAAGAGCGCGATGCGCTGTTTTCCGGTATCGAAACAATCTCCATGGTTACAGCCCGCAACGAAACATGGAACATCCATACGGGCAATCTGGTCGAACCGTTTCGCGCTCTGTCAAAGTGCATGACCGAACTGACATCACACTGGGATATCGATCACGCAGCGCATGAGAATCTAAGCCGCAAGGCAGATCCAAGAGACTTTCGCAATTTCATCTTAAACCTTCAGACCTATCCCAGGTACGAACTCGTCGACGGCCAGGAAGCCATCATCGCGTTTCGCGTGGATGTCGATGCGCAGGGTAATGGCACGGCCTGTCATATCCAGAACGAAACCGACACGCAGCGGTTCAAGCCCTTTATCTGCAAGCGTGTTCTCGGAGACGGTCTCTATCTGCCTGCCCTGGATTCCGGCGGGAATCCGGTCAAGAGCTATTGGGCAGCCGTCATATCGTACAAGCTGGGGAACTGACCGACGGACGAACTCACGATAGGTCTTCCATCTCGTCCGTTCGCTCCCGCGGCTTCCAGGTCGCCACACGGAAGACATAGCCGACCAGCATCAGGCCGATCAGCACCCAGGTTGCGATGCCGACCCAATATTCAAATTCGGCAAATAGCTTGGCTAGCAGGCTCGCCCCGGCGATCAGCAGCGCGTTCCAGATCGCGGCGCCGGCGGCGGTGAAGATCAGGAAGCGCCAGACGCCCATATGCGCAAGGCCCGCGGGCAGCGAGACGATGGTGCGCATCAGCGGCGAAAAGCGCAGGAAGAACACGACCCACTGGCCATGTTTCTGAAAAAAGCGGCTCGTATCCTCGATGTGCTGCCAGTCCAGCGTCAGCCAGCGTCCGTGCTTTTCGATGAAGGGTTCCAGCCGCCGATAGCCGTATTTGTGGCCGACCCAGTACCAGACGAAATTGCCCGCCACCGATCCGGCCGTGCCCCATATCAGCAGCGGGACGAACGACATCGACCCGCGCGCAACGAGCAGGCCGCCCACGCCCATGATCACCTCGCTGGGGATGGGCGGGAAGATGTTTTCGATCGCCATCAGAAAGGCGATGCCGAAATAGCCGCCCCTCTCGATCATGGTGATGATCCAGTCGGTCATTGCTGCACCAATGCTTGAGCGGGCCGAAGGCTCCGCATCTATTGGGCCAGCCGTGCCTCTATCGCGTCCCAGATCATCGCCGCCGTATCGGTGCCGTTGAAATTGTCGATCGCGACGATGCCGGTGGGGCTGGTGACGTTGATCTCGGTCAGCCACTTGCCGCCGATGACGTCGATGCCCACGAAGACAAGGCCCAGTTTCTTCAGCTGAGGCCCCATCGCGTCGCAGATCTCCTGCTCGCGCTCGGTCAGCAAGGCGCTTTCGGCATAGCCGCCCTGCGCGAGGTTGGAGCGGAACTCGCCCTCGCCCGGCTTGCGGTTAATCGCGCCCGCGACGACGCCGTCGATCAGGACGATGCGCTTGTCGCCCTCGCTCACCTCGGGAAGGAAGGGCTGGACCATAAAGGGTTCGGGCCAGGTATTGTTGAACATCTCGACCAGAGCGGACAGATTGCCGCCGTCGGCTTCCACCTTGAACACCGCCTTGCCGCCATTGCCGTGCAGCGGCTTGATGACGACCGCGCCGTGTTCGGCGATGAAGCCGCGCACTTCCTCTATCCGCCGGGTGATCAGCGTGGGCGGCATGAAGCGCGCGAAGTCGAGCACATAGACCTTTTCGGGCGCGTTGCGGACCGAGACGGGATCGTTCACCACCAACGTCTCGCCCTTCAGCCGCTCAAGCAGCCATGTGCCGGTGAGGTAGCCGATGTCGAAGGGCGGGTCCTGCCGCATCAGCACCACGTCGACATCGCTGCCAAGGTCGATGGTGCGATGTTCGCCCATGTCGAAATGGTCGCCCTTCACCTTGCGGACCGTGACCGGCGCGGCCCATGCGGTGACGCGGCCGCTGCCGCTGCCATCCGAACGCCAGCTGAGCGAGCGCACGTCGTAGTGGAATATTTCGTGCCCGCGATCCTGCGCCGAAAGCATCAGGGCAAAGCTGGAATCGCCCGCGATATTGATCGATTCCATCGGGTCCATCTGGACGGCGACACGCAAGGGGTTGGGCACGGCGATTCCTTATTTGGCAGGCGTCAGAACTGGCCTGCGTTCTCCAGATGGCGCGGCGGATGGCCGGGCGCAAGCAGCAGCACGTCGATCCGCATGTCGTCCTCCGGACCCAGAAAGCGATGCGCCTCCGCCTCAGCCGCGGCGCAGACCCGTGCAAGGCGGCGCGCATCGATCGCGGTGTCGAGGCCTGCCGCCGTCTGCCGCCATTTCACTTCGACGAAGGCGACGATCCGGCCTTTGCGGGCGACCAGATCGACCTCCCCCGCCGCATTGCGCAGCCTGCGCGCCAGAATGTCCCAGCCGGACGCGTGCAGGAACAGCGCCGCCTCATCCTCGCCCCGCCGGCCCTGTTTCTCGGCGCGGATGCGGCGGATGGCTTCGGGTTTCACGATTTCAGTTCCAGCGCGCGGGCATAGAGCGCCTTGCGGTCCAGCCCGTGCGCCTTGGCCAGCCGTGAGGCCGCTTGGCTGGGCTTGTCTGTCTTCAGCGCCTCGACCAGCAGCGCGTCGGCGTCGATGTCGGTTGGCTGTTCCTCGCCCGGCGGGCCGATCATCAGCACGATTTCACCGCGCGGCGGGTGCGCGGTGTAATGCGTGACCAGTTCCGTGGCCGTGCCACTGCGGCATTCCTCGTGCAGCTTGGTGATCTCGCGCCCCACGGCAAGGGTGCGTCCGGGCAATGCCTCTTCGATCGCCTGCAGCGCCGACACCAGCCGGGGCGCGGTTTCGTAGAAGACGAGCGTAGCGCGAACGCCGCCCAGTTCGGCCAGCACGTCGGCGCGTGCCTTGGCCTTTTGCGGCAGGAAACCGGCGAACAGAAAACGGTCGGTCGGCAGGCCCGCAATGGAAAGGCCTGCGACCACCGCGCTCGGTCCCGGTACGGCGACGACATTGATGCCCCGCTCGCGCGCCTCGTGAACAAGGCGATAGCCAGGGTCCGAGATCAGCGGCGTTCCGGCATCCGACACCAGAGCCACCGCGGCATTGGCGGCAAGATCCAGCAATCCGCCGCGTGCCCGCTCATCCGCGTGATCGTCGTATCGGATCAGACGCTGCTTCAGGCCGAGATGCTGCATCAGCCTCCCCGTCACCCGCGTATCCTCGCACGCGACCGCTTCTGCGCCGCGCAATGTCGCGGCGGCGCGCACGGTGATGTCACCAAGATTGCCAATCGGCGTGGCTACAATATAGAGACCCGGTTCGAGGGATTCATCGCGTTGGTCCATGGCCGCGCTGATGCACGCCATACTCTGGGAGATGCAAGCATGAACACGCGGGTCGCACCCATTTCCGCGCCTATCGACGACCGCGCCGCCGCCGGTCACAGTGCCGCCCGCCGCCGCGCCATCCGGCTGGGCGTGCTCGGCTTTGGCGCTCTGGTCCTCGCGGGCTGTAAGGGGATCATCCCCGATGGCGGCACGCCGCCGCCTTCCGGTCCCGCGCCGGTCGAGGGGCCTAGTGCCGGCGAATTGCCCGATGTGGACGAAGCGCGCCACCGCGTCGCGCTGCTGGTGCCGATGTCGGGCGACAACGCGGCCGTGGGGCAGAGCGTGTCCAATGCCGCGACCATGGCGCTGCTCGACACCAATACGTCGAACATCCGCATCACCAGCTATGACACGGCGCGCGGGGCCGCCGACGCCGCGCGGCGCGCGGTCGCGGACGGCAACCGGCTGATCCTGGGCCCGCTGCTGGGCGACAATGTCGATGCCGTGAAGGGCGTGGCAAAGCCCGCGCGTGTGCCGATCGTCAGCTTTTCGAACGACAGCGAGGTTGCGGGCGACGGCGTCTATGTAATGGGACAGGTGCCCGCGCAGTCGATCGAACGGACGATGCGCTATGCGCAGCAGAACGGCATCACCCGCTTTGGCGCGCTGGTCCCCAGCGGCGAATATGGCAAGCGCGCGTCGGACGCGATGCTGGCGACCGCGCGGCGGACCGGCACGCAAGTCGCCGCGATGGAGACCTATGACCGCGACAATGCCTCTCTGGCGGCGGCGGTGCGGCGGGTGCAGGAAAATGGGGACTATCAGGCGATCCTGATTGCCGACGGGGCCCGGATTGCCGTGCGCGCAGGCCCGTTGATCCGCGACGCCGACAAGATGGCAAAGATCCTGGGCACCGAATTGTGGAGCGGGGACGCGCAGATCGCGCAGGCGCCTTCGCTGCGCGGCGCATGGTTTTCCGCCGTGTCGGATGCGCGGTTCCAGCGCCTGTCGGATAGCTACAAGAGCCGGTTCGGATCGGCGCCCTATCGCGTATCAGCGCTGGGCTATGACGCGGTGCTGCTGACGATCAGGATCGCGCGCGACTGGAATCCGGGCGATCCCTTCCCCGTGTCGCAGCTTGACGATCCCAGCGGCTTCCTCGGCCTCGACGGCGCGTTCCGCTTTGACGACGGCGTCGTTCAGCGCGCGTTTGAGGTGCGTGAGGTCACGGTCAACGGGATGAAGGTTGTCTCGCCCGCGCCAACCAGCTTCGAATAAGGCGCATCGGGGGCGGCGTTCGTCAGGGACGCCGCCTCGCGTTGAGGGTGGGGACAGGAGCGAGGCGGCGCCCCCTTACCGGCTTCCGAGCGGGGGACAGGGAAGCCTGAGGGACGAACCGCTGCGCGTTGCAATGGCCGCAATCGCGCTGGCCCTGTTCTTATGCCAGCACGTCGCTATTCGATAAAACGCAAAAAAGCTGCCACTCTTATCGACGCTGGCGATCAACCCGGATGGCAGACCGGGTGATCGCGACTGCTCATAACTTTCGCGCAAAGCTTGATCGCAGCCCCGTGGGAGGCCTAGCCTTTCGTCATGCCACAGGACAATTCAGAAGACCTTTTCGACGCCAAGGCGACCGCCGCCGCGAAAAGCTATGACAGCTCCTCGATCGAAGTGCTCGAAGGGCTGGAACCGGTGCGCCGCCGCCCCGGCATGTATATCGGCGGTACGGACGAGCGTGCGCTGCACCATCTGGCCGCCGAGGTTCTCGACAACTCGATGGACGAGGCGGTGGCGGGCCACGCCAACCGGATCGAGGTCACGCTGGAAAAGGGCGAACCGGGCACGGCGGGCCGCATCACCATATCCGACAACGGGCGCGGCATGCCCATCGACGAGCACTCCAAATATCCCGGCAAGTCGGCGCTGGAAGTGATCCTGACCACGCTGCATTCGGGCGGCAAGTTCTCGGGCAAGGCCTATGCCACCAGCGGCGGCCTGCACGGCGTGGGCGTGTCGGTGGTGAACGCGCTGTCGACGCTGACCCGCGTGGAAGTCGCGCGCGACAAGAAGCTGTATGCGCAGGAATTTTCCAAGGGCCATCCCAAGGGGCCGATCGAACATGTCGGCGCGGCCCCCAACCGGCGCGGTACGACGGTCACCTTTACGCCCGACACCGAGATCTTCGGCGCGCAGAAGTTCAAGCCCGCGCGGCTGTTCCGCCTCGCCCGGTCCAAGGCCTATCTGTTCGCGGGCGTCGAGATCCGCTGGAAATGCGACCCCGACGTGGCGAGCGAGGATGTCCCGGCCGAGGCGGTGTTCCAGTTCCCCGGCGGGCTGTCCGACCATCTGAAGGAACAGGTCGGCAGCCGCGAATGCGTGACGACCGAGTTCTTCTCGGGCTCGCAGGATTTTCCCGCGAACGAAGCGGGCGATCAGCAGGGCCGCGTCGAATGGGCGATCGCATGGCCGCTGTGGTCCGACGGGTCGTACAGCTGGTACTGCAACACCATTCCGACGCCCGATGGCGGCACGCACGAACAGGGCCTGCGCGCGGCGCTGACCAAGGGGCTGCGCGGCTTTGCCGAGCTGGTGGGCCAGAAGAAGGCCAAGGACATCACCCCCGACGACGTGGTCACGGGCAGCGAGGTGATGCTGTCGGTGTTCATCCGCGATCCGCAGTTCCAGTCGCAGACCAAGGACCGCCTGACCTCGCCCGAAGCGGCGCGGCTGGTCGAGAATGCGGTCCGCGACCATTTCGACCATTTCCTTGCCGACAACATGGACCGCGGCAAGGCGCTGCTGGGCGCGGTGATGGAGCGGATGGACGAGCGCCTGCGCAGGAAGCAGGAGCGCGAAATCAAGCGCAAGACCGCGACCAATGCCAAGAAGCTGCGCCTGCCCGGCAAGCTGACCGATTGCAGCGGCGAAACCGGGGCGGAGACCGAGTTGTTCATCGTCGAGGGCGATTCGGCAGGCGGCAGCGCCAAGCAGGCGCGCGACCGCAAGACGCAGGCGATCCTGCCGATCCGGGGCAAGATCCTGAACGTCGCCAGCGCCAGCGCCGACAAGATCCGCGGCAACCAGGAAATCGCCGACCTGACGCTGGCCATGGGCTGCGGCATCCGCAAGGACTGCAACCCCGACGATTTGCGCTATGACCGCATCATCATCATGACCGACGCCGATGTCGACGGCGCGCATATCGCGACCCTGCTGATGACGTTTTTCTTCCAGGAAATGCCCGAGGTTGTTCGGCGCGGTCATCTGTTCCTGGCCCAGCCGCCGCTGTACCGGCTGACCGCCGGGAAGGAGAGCCGCTATGCCCGCGACGACGCGCATCGCAAGGAGCTGGAGGAAACCGTCTTCAAGGGCAGGAAGGTCGAGGTTTCGCGCTTCAAGGGACTGGGCGAGATGAACCCGCAGCAGCTTCGCGAAACGACGATGAACCCCGAAAGCCGGGGCCTGATCCGCATCACCCTGCCCACCGAATACGAACAGCGCGCGGGCGTGTCGCGGCTGGTGGACGAGCTGATGGGCCGCAATCCGGAGCATCGGTTCAATTTCATCCAGAACCGTGCGGGTGAACTCGACCGCGACATGATCGACGCGTGACGGGCGGCAAAAGCGCTCCAACTACCGAGAACATGCCCGATCCGCTGATCCGGCGGATCCACCTGATCATCGTGGGCGTGATGGAACTCGTCATGGCCGGCGAACTCGCCGTGCTGGCGATGGAGCAGCGGTGGATGGGGATCTTCCTTGTCCTGATGCTGATGGCGGTCATCGGCGTCCCCGCCCTGTTTCCCGAAAAGCTGCCCGTGTTCATTCCGGCGGAAATCCAGGTCTTCGCCGTGCTGTTCATATTCGCCACGCTGTTCCTTGGCGAGGTGCGCGATTATTATGAGCGTTTCTGGTGGTGGGATCTGGTCCTGCACACCAGTTCGGGGGTTCTGCTGGGCCTGCTGGGTTTTCTGTTCGTCTATATGGTCAATGAAAACGAACTGGTCGACGTGACCATGAAACCCAGCTTCGTCGCGCTGTTCGCGTTCTTTTTCGGCGTGGGGATCGGCGCGCTGTGGGAGATTGCCGAATTTGCGGCGGACCGGCTGCTGGGCATGAACATGCAGAAACCGATGCTGGGCGATCCGTCAGGGCTGACCGACACAATGTGGGACCTGATCGTCGATACGCTGGGCTCTGCCATCATGGCGCTGGCCGGGTGGCGATACATGCTCCGCGCACGGCGCGACCGCACGGATTTCTGGCTGCGGCGCTTCGTTCGCCGCTATCCGCGCCTGTTCGGACGCTGAGCCTTATCGTCCCGGCGCTTGCCATGCTGCGATGCAATATCTAGCTTGGCCCGCAAAACCGTTCATGCAGTATATTGGCAGGCAGGATATTGGGATGCAGCGCTTTACAGGCACCGAAAACTATGTCGCAACGGACGATCTGAAGGTCGCCGTCAATGCCGCCGTGACGCTGCGCCGGCCGCTGTTGGTGAAGGGTGAGCCGGGGACCGGCAAGACGGTGCTGGCAAATGAAATCGCCAAGGCCATCGACGCGCCGCTGATCGAATGGGGCGTGAAATCCACGACCAAGGCGCAGCAGGGCCTGTACGAATATGACGCGGTCGCCCGTCTGCGCGACGGCCAGCTTGGCGACGAGCGCGTTCACGATATCTCGAACTACATCCGCAAGGGCAAGCTGTGGGAGGCGTTCACCTCGCCCGAACTGCCCGTGCTGCTGATCGACGAGATCGACAAGGCCGATATCGAGTTTCCGAACGACCTGCTGCAGGAACTCGACCGGATGAATTTCGACGTCTACGAAACCGGCGAGCGGATCGAGGCGAAGGAGCGGCCCATCGTGGTCATCACCTCGAACAACGAGAAGGATCTGCCTGACGCCTTCCTGCGCCGCTGCTTCTTCCACTACATCAAGTTCCCCGATCCCGAGACGATGACCGAGATCGTCGAGGTCCATTTCCCCGGCATCCAGCAGCGGCTGGTGTCCAAGGCGCTGGAGATGTTCTACGAGATCCGCGACGTGCCGGGTCTGAAGAAGAAGCCCAGCACCAGCGAACTGCTCGACTGGCTCAAGCTGTTGCTGGTGGAAGACATGCCGCTGGAGACATTGCAGCAAAAGGATCCGACCAAGGCGATTCCGCCATTGCACGGTGCATTGCTGAAAAACGAGCAGGACGTGATGCTGTTCGAAAGGCTGGCTTTCATGGCGCGGCGGGAACGCTGAATGTCGCAGAATGGGCCTGCGAAAAGCGGAACCGATCGGGTGAAGCACCGACTGCGATCAGCTATCTACGACCGCTTATCGTCCTATCTGGTATGGCGATACCGTCGCATGGGTATGCGCATTGGCAAGGACTGCAAGATATCCCGCTTCGCGAAGCTTGATCTGACATACCCCAAGGGTATCTCGATTGGCGACAACACCGCCATTTCCTTTAGGTTCGCGGTTCTAACCCATGATTTTATCAATGGACGCCACCTTTCTACACGCATTGGCGATAACTGCTTCGTAGGCGCACATTCGATCATCATGCCTGGCGTCAGCATTGGCGATAACGCGATCGTATCGTCGGGGAGCGTGGTCTACACCGATGTTCCGCCTAGAACCGTCGTCGCCGGGAATCCGGCGCGCGTCGTCGAAACCGATATCGTCAACGGCCGCTGGTGCATCCGTGATCCGGTCTTTCTGGCTGAAGAGAACATCTCTTCATCCGCGTCCACTGCCAAGGAACTGGCCGCGATCCCAGCCAGTCCGCCCCCAAGGATGCGTATCGATCAGGATGACCACCTGTCGTTTCTTGCCGCACGCCTGCCAGACGGCGCTTCTTTCGACACCGACTTCGACGCTCTCGGCATCGACAGCTTTGGAATGATCGCTTTGCGGGCCGAAGTGGAGGAACGCCTAGGCGAACAAATCGCGGATTCGGACTGGACGAAAGTCGAGCGGCCGTCCGAGATACTCGCTATGCTCGAACGGAAAGCAGGGGCTGCTTCAAATTCGAGTTCGGGAAATTGGCCGCTTTTGCGAGAATGTCCGATCGGAATGCCGCAGATGGCGATGGGCGGCTTGTCGGAAAGCTGGTTCTTCAAGGAAATCGGCGATCTGCACTGGTCGGGTCTGACAAGTGCCCTTGGCGTTAACAGCCGTTCGATCACCGGTCAGGATGGAGGCCGATTATACGCGACCTTTACGCGGATCGGGTATCGGGCAAGCACATGTCTTGCGAACGTCGAGGAAAATGATGTTCTTCAGCTTGAGGGAGGTCAGACAAGAGTTGGTGCCGGAATTTTCCTTGCCACTATCGCAGGTAAAGTCGGCTCAACGTCGATCGAGGCATCGCTCATGTCCAGCTTCTCTCAGTTCGGCAAACGCGGAGATGCCCGCACATTGCAGCGGGGCCAGCCTGACCTGCCTGCCGGATTTCCGATTCCGGCATTGTCCGAGACACCGGAATTCGTACAGGGTTACCGCGATTTGCGGGCGAGCGAACCGCCGGACATTCTTTTCGAAACGGAATATCGGCTTGTTCCACAGCATGACATCAACGGTGTCGGCCTGCTTTATTTCGCCGCCTATCCGACAATTTGCGACATCTGCCTTGCCCGATACCTGCCCGATGGCGAGATCTGGTCACCGATGGCAAGGGACATCAGCTATTTCGCAAACAGCGGTTCGGACCAGTCGATTACCTACCGATTGCATGAGATCCAACGCGATGGCTCCTGCCTGAAAGTGCTTGGCTCGCTCGTTCGGTCGGACGGGAAGACCATGGCCCTGTGCAGTGCCGAATATGAATGGCGCGAAACCATGCTAGGCGCCGTGGACGGATAGCTTCTTTATTGGTGATTTCTTGCGCCGGCACACACTCCAAGGCCCCCCTTCCCCAGCATCTGCAGCACGCCGACCGCGCGGTTGAACGGGATTTCCAGTATCGTCACCCGCTCTACATCGACCCGCACCGAGGCGCCCGAGAACACGGTGGGAGAGCCGGGCAGGAAAAGCATGGCATGGGTATCGTCCCGCTCGATCTCGAACGCGATTTGGCTGTAATCGTCGAAACGGACCAGCACGGGCGTCATGCCCGGTTCGCCCTGCGCGCCGCGGGCCGCCGTGCCCAGTGCGACCTTGGCCACCGCATAGGTCGGAATCGCAGCCACCACGAAGCGGTCGAACCGGTCAAGGCGGCCGGACAGCGACGTCATGCGGGCGGCAACGCCGGCAAGGATCAACAGCGCCAGAATGGCCATCACCGCGAGGATATTGGCGACCGCCATCTCCCCGATCGTCTCGTGCGGCAAAAAGCGCCGTGCAGGCCCAGTGACGCGCAGCGCGAATTCGAAAAGCTTGGCGAAAATGATGCCGAGCGCCGCCAGCGGCACGAGCAGAAAGAGGCCGGCGAGGAGAAGCTTTTTCATCGAATGTTCCTTTCGGCCGCGCGGCGGCGCGTTTCAATCCGCGCCAAGTGTGCCACGGCGGCGGCGGCGGGCCATCGGGCCTATTACCGATATGCCGAAGCGCCCTGCAGCCAACGCGCGCGGCACGGGCTTTCACAAGCGGGCCGGCTTTGCCTATGATGGCCGCCGACAGCCGTTCCCCAGCCTTGAGGCCGATCAAACGATGTTTCTGAACTTCCTCGACGAATTGCGCAGCGCGGGCATTCCCGCCAGCCTGAAGGAGCATCTGCTCCTGCTGGAGGCGCTGGACCGCGAAGTGATCGAGCGCAGGCCCGAGGATTTCTATTATCTCTCGCGCGCGGTCTATGTGAAGGACGAAGGGCTGCTCGACCGGTTCGATCAGGTGTTTCAGAAGGTCTTCAACGGTGTGCTGTCCGACATGGGCGAGACGCAGGCCGACATCCCCGAGGAATGGCTGCGCGCTGTGGCTGAGAAATTCCTGACGCCAGAGGAAATGGCCAAGATCGAGGCGCTGGGCGACTGGGACGAGATCATGGAGACGCTGAAGAAGCGTCTGGAGGAACAGGAAGGCCGTCATCAGGGCGGCAACAAGTGGATCGGCACCGGCGGGACCAGCCCGTTCGGCCATTCGGGCTATAATCCGGCGGGCGTGCGGATCGGCGGACAATCGAAGCACAAGCGCGCGCTCAAGGTCTGGGAAAAGCGCGACTTCGCCAATCTGGACAACACCAAGGAGCTGGGCACGCGCAACATCAAGGTGGCGCTGCGCCGCCTGCGCCGGTTCGCACGCGAAGGAGCGGCTGAAGAGCTGGACCTCGACGCGACCATCGCGGGCACGGCGCGGCAGGGCTGGCTGGATATCCGCATGCGGCCCGAACGGCACAATGCGGTGAAGCTGCTGCTGTTTCTCGACGTCGGCGGTTCGATGGACCCGCATGTGAAGCTGGTCGAGGAATTGTTCTCCGCCGCCACGGGGGAGTTCAAGAACATGGAGTTCTTCTACTTCCACAATTGCCTGTACGATTTCGTCTGGAAGGACAATTCGCGCCGCTGGCAGGACCGCACCCAGACATGGGACATCCTTCACAAATACGGGCACGACTACAAGGTGATCTTCGTCGGCGATGCGGCGATGAGTCCCTACGAGATCTCGCACCCCGGTGGATCGGTCGAATATATGAACGACGAGGCTGGCGCGGTGTGGCTGCAGCGCGTGGCCAACACCTATCCGGCGACAATCTGGCTCAACCCCGAGGCGGAGCGCGTCTGGGACTATAGCCAGTCGAACCGCATGATCCGGCAATTGCTGAACGACCGCATGTACCCGCTGACGCTGGGCGGGATCGAGGAGGCGATGCGGCAATTGAGCCGGAAGCAGGGATGAGCGCGAAGCCCTAGTAGAGCAGGAAGGGAGCGATCTCTTCGCGCCAGCGCGCTTCGTCGGCGCCCGCTATCTTTTCCAGCTCGGCGGGGGTCGATGCCGGGTCGTCGACCCATTGGCGCAGCGCCGGACCGCCGTTGATGACATCGATGGCCAGCCGGTCGAATTCGTACTCGTAGGGAAAATCGCGCCACAACTCGTAATCCGGATACAGGCGGCGGATCGCCTTGAACGCTAGCGCCTGCAAACGCCACGGGCGGAAGGCGGAATGGTCGTAGAATGCGCCCTCTGCATGGATCATCAGGCCCGCGCATAGCTTTCCGGCATGCTTGTGGAACGTCGGCTCGAACCAGCATTCGCGCAGAGCGCAGCCCGCCAGCCATTCGGGCGCGAATTGCTGCATGTCGGCCAGTACGGCCTTGGCGTCGATGTCGGGTGCACCGAACAGGACCTCCAGCGGGCGCGTGGTGCCGCGGCCTTCGGACAGGGTCGCGCCCTCGATCATGACCGTGCCCGCATAGGCGCGAGCCATATTGAGGTTCGCGGCGTTGGGGCTTGGGTTGATCCAGATCCGGTCCGTGGGCCAGCCATGCCCCTGCGCGGCGTCGGGCTGCCAGCCATCCATCTCGATAACGCGGTATCCGACGTCGAGGCCGAAATGGCGGATAAACCAGTGCCCCATTTCACCCAGGGTCAGACCGTGGCGCATCACCATCGGGCCTGCGCCGACGAAACTCTCCTGACCGGGCAGAAGCAGCGTGCCTTCCACGGGCCGCCCCGCCGGATTGGGCCGGTCGAGCACCCAGACTTCCTTGCCCGCTTCGGAAGCAGCCTCAAGCATGTAGAGCAGCGTCGTCACGAAGGTATAGATGCGGCAGCCGAGGTCCTGCAGATCGAACAGGAACACGTCGGCGGTCGACATCATCTGGCCGCTGGGCCGCCGTACCTCGCCGTAAAGGCTGAAGACGGGAATGCCATAGGCCGGATCGGTCTCGTCCGCCGTTTCGACCATATTGTCCTGCTTGTCGCCCTTCAGCCCGTGCTGGGGGCCAAAGGCGGCGGTGATGTCGATATCCTCGCAGGCCATCAGCGCGTCGAGCGAATGGGTGAGATCGGCCGTCACCGACGCCGGATGCGCGACCAGCGCCACCCGCTTGCCCTTCAGCGGTTCGCGAAGCGCCGGTTCGGCCAGCAGCCGGTCGATACCGAATTGAACGGAAGGATAGGACATCAGGCAGGCTCGATCTGGTGCAGGAAGGAATCGGGATGGTGGAAATCGGGCCGCGCCTCTGGATGCGCCAGCGCCCAGTAGGACAGGTGACCGCCCTCTTCCTCAATCACCATGGACAGGGCCGCGCGGGTAAAACCGGTGATCTCGCGCGGGTTCAGCGCCGCGTCGATCACGGCCATGGTGTCGCCCGTCCGCACCGAGATTTCGGGCATTTCCAGCGGTTCGTACGGACCCGCCAGCTTGCGATAATCGCGAAAGTCATAGGCCGCCCAGCGCCCGGTCGGCGCAAAGTTGTATTCGCGGTAGCCGGGCGTGTCGGGCGCCAGGAACAATTCGCCGCAGGTGCGCTTCCACAATTCGTCCTCGCGCCCCCGGCCCGAGAAATCGGGCAGGACCAGCCTGCCGATCCCGGTGATGCGATAGCGGACGAGCAGGTTGCCGCTTCCCGGCTTGCCGTTCGCGGGCAGGCGGATCAGCTGCGCCTCGACACGCTCTATGGCAAGCGGGGGCGTTTCGGGATGACAGAGGAGGCGCGACATCCGCCCTTCCTGCCCAAGCCTTCGCCGCTGCGCAATCGCCGCCATGCAGCCTGTGTGAAAACTGCGCCTTTCCGCCCGCGATGCCCTTCCCGCCCGCGATGCGCCGTGCTAACCGCGCGCCATCATGAGCCAGTACAGTTCCGACCTGCTGCGCCTGCTCGACGAGCGGGGCTATATTCACCAGACGACCGATGCCGCCGCGCTGGACGCGCTGGCGCAAAAGCAGGTCGTGCCCGGCTATGCGGGCTTCGACGCGACCGCGTCCTCGCTGCATGTCGGGCATCTGGTGCAGATCTTCCTGCTGCGCCGGCTTCAGCAGGCGGGGCACCGGCCCATCGTCGTGATGGGCGGCGGCACGACCAAGATCGGCGATCCGTCGGGCAAGGACGAGAGCCGAAAGATGCTCACCCCGCAGGTGATCGAGGACAATATCGCCGCGATCCGCCCGACGTTTGAGCGTCTGCTGGACTTCGACGGGCCGAACGGCGCGATCATGGTCAATAATGACGAATGGCTTTCGGCGCTGTCCTATATCGACCTGCTGCGCGATGTCGGCCCGCATTTCACGATCAACCGCATGCTGACCTTCGATTCGGTCAAGCTGCGGCTGGACCGCGAGCAGCCGCTCACTTTCCTCGAATTCAACTACATGATCCTGCAGGCGTACGATTTCCGCGAGTTGTCGCGCCGTTACGGCTGCCGCTTGCAGATGGGCGGCAGCGACCAATGGGGCAATATCGTCAACGGGATCGAGCTTGGCCGCAGGGTCGACGGCACCGAACTGTTCGGCGTCACCACGCCGCTGCTGACGACCGCCGATGGCAAGAAGATGGGCAAGACCGCCGCCGGGGCCGTGTGGCTCAACGACGACATGCTGCCCGCCTATGATTTCTGGCAATACTGGCGCAATTGCGACGACCGCGACGTGGGCCGGTTTCTGCGCCTGTTCACCGATGTCCCGATGGACGAGATCGCGCAGCTGGAGAAGCTGGAAGGCAGCGCGATCAACGACGCGAAGATCCGCCTCGCCGACGAGGTGACGGCGCTGGTGCGCGGACCCGACGCCGCCGCGAGCGCGCGCCGGACCGCCGAGGATGTGTTCGCGAAAGGCGGTCTGGGCGAAGATCTGCCCGAGCTTGGCATTCCCGCCGAAGGCATGCCGCTGGTCGCGGCCCTTACCGCGATCGGCTTTACCAAGTCGAACGGCGAGGCGAAGCGCAAGGTGGCCGAGGGCGCTGTCAGGCTGGACGATAATGTGGTCGGCGATCCGCAGATGATCGTGCAGGTGGCGCAGGGCGAACAGCTGAAACTGTCGCTTGGCAAGAAGCGCCACGGGCTGCTGTCGGCGGCGGCCTGACCCGCCGGTCCGAGTGGGCCAAGGGCAACATTTTTAACGAAATATTCGCCAATCCTTCCTACCCTGAGTCTTCCGGGGTTTGAAGGAGATATGCAGTGCTTGGCGGCGCCCAACTTTCGGTAACCGATCTTCGGCGCGCGGCGCGTCATCCCGTCGATTATCCGGTCCTCGCCGAACATCGCCGCCTTGGCGACGTGCATCTGCAGATCGTCAACCTGTCCGCCAATGGCTTCATGATCCAGGGCGGAAGTCCGCTGGGCCGCGGCGAACGCGTACTGATCCGCCTGCCCGTCATCGGAAGGATCGAGGCGCATGTGATCTGGGTCGCGGACGACCGCGCCGGGTTTCAGTTCGAACGCATCGTGCGGCCGGACCTGTTCCGCGAACTGGTCGATGAAATGCAGCCGCGCGCAAGGGGCCGCCGGCGCCGCGGGTGATCTGCCGGGGCGAACGCGCGGGGCGATGCGCAATTGCTTGCAATCGCCGCCCGTGCGCCACACATCGCGGTCCATGACCGAAGAATCGCTTAAGAACATCGCCCTGCTGATCGACGCCGACAACACCACGCCGCGCGGTATCGATCCGGTGCTGACCGCTCTGGCCAAGCTGGGACAGGTGAACATCCGCCGCGCCTATGGCAACTGGGCCAAGCCTGCGCTGACCAAATGGGCGGGCCTGACCAATCGCTATGGCATTCGCCCCCAGCAGCAGTTCGACCTGACAAAGGGCAAGAACGCCACCGACATGGCCATGACCATCGACGCCATCGATCTGCTCTATCAAGGCAAGGTCGACGGTTTCGGCATCATGAGCAGCGACAGCGATTTTACGCCGCTGGTCACGCGTCTGCGTCAGGATGGCCTGACCGTTTACGGCTTCGGCAGCGCCAAGGCGCCCGATGCCTTCCAGAACGCCTGCACGCGCTTTATCGACATCGACGCGCTGATCGCTGGGGACGAGGAAATCGACGATTCGGGCAGCGAAACGCCAAGCAGCAGCAAGCCCGACACCAAGCCGCGCATCGATGACGAGATGATCGATCTGCTCGGCAAATCATGGCGCAATGCCAAGCGCGATGCCGAAGGGTACGCGCGGCTGAGCGAAGTGGGCCAGATCGCCGGCAACCGGTCCAGTTTCGACGTGCGCAACTATGGCTACAGGCGGCTCAGCGATCTGCTGCGCTCGCTGGAGCATTTCGAGGTCAAGGAAAAGGACGGCCATCTGGTGGTCAAGCGGCTGCGCTGATCCGGCAAGCGTCAACCAGACAAAAAGGGCGGCCCCGCAAGGCCGCCCTTTTCTTTTTCAGCCGGTCCGAAAATCAGCTGGACTTCATGTCGGTATAGGCGATCCAGGCCTGGGCAAGCGAGGCGCGGTTGCCGCCAGAGATCTGGCCGAAGGCCTGCTTGGCCTCCGCCATCTTGTCCTGATCGGCGAGCGCAATGCCCAGACCCATCTGGGCCTTCGCCTTGTCCGTAGCGCCGGTTTCCAGCGCCTTGCGATACATGGCTTCGGCCTCTGCCGCCTTGCCATAGCCGAGGTAGGTGTCGGCGATCGCCAGCGCTGCATTGCCGCTTGCGCCCGAGGCGTCGGCATTCAGTTCGCGCAGGGTCGAATCGTAACGCTCGGACCCTACCCGCTTCGCTTCGGTCACCATCGTGTTTCCGGCAGGCATCTTGGCGCCGCTGTCGGTGAAGGTCTTTGCCTCGCCCGGACGGCGCATCGGCTGCATCAGCTCGATATAGGTCAGTGCCTGACGATCGTCGGTAATGCCGCCGTCACGTGCCATCAGACGCAGCAGGTCAAGCTGCTCTTCGTCGGAATAGGTCGGCGAGTAAGCCTCGACGATCTTGTAGGCCTGCTGGCGTGCCTGCGTGCGGCTATCCGTCTGCAGGGTCATCATGCCCCAGTCGAAGGCCTGATCGCGCTGGCCCTGGTTGACCGAGGCGGCCAGTCCGTCGAATGCCCAGCCTTCGGGAACGGGCTGACCGGCAGCCTGCCGCGCCTCGATCATCGACTTGAGCTTGGCCAGACCCTCAGCCGTCTGTTCGTTGCGCAGATAGGCATCGACCAGCAGCTTCTCGGCATCGTTCTGGGTATATCCGCCGTCGATCGCCTGCTGCAGCGATGCAGCAGCATCGCCGTAATTCTGCGCGTTATAGGCGGTCTGACCGGCGAAATAATGATACTTCGGCAGTTCCTCGGCGGGGATCTTGCCGGATGCGATCATCATGTCGATGCCGTCGTTCTGCATCTCGAAATCGGCCATCTGCTGGCCGACGTTCAATTCCATCTGGCCGAAGAACAGCTTGTCATCCGGAGTCGTCAGGGTCGGACGGCCAGCTTCGAGCTTGGCCAGAATGCCGCCCATCTGCTGATCGACCTGCGCGCGCGCGGCGTCAAGCTGCGACTGCGCCGATGCACGGGCGGCATCGTCGCGGGCGTTCAGCACGGCGTTCGTCGCGGTCATCGCCTGATCCGACGCGGTCTTCACCGCGGGATTTTCGGCAACGCCATTGACCGACTCCTGAATGGCGACGGCGTGAGGCTGAAACGCCTCGGAAATCTCCATTTTCGGCTGCTTTTGCGCATAGGCCGGGGCTGCGACGCCAACAGTGCCGGCGACACCGAAGGTCAGTGCCAGCGCCATGGCCACGTGCGAAACGGAACGCTTCATCGAAAACTCCTTTGACTTACAGGCTTTGGACCCATGGCAGAGGGATGCACGTCAGGGTCCGGTCTCTCACAAAAAGGCGCGAACCAGATGGCGGGGAAAGCCCCGCATGGCAACCGGTTCGCGCCGCTAATTCTTTAAAACACACACATCGTATAGCGTATTGCGACTGAACGCGGTTTGAATGGCAACGCATGTGCGCCCGCTTGGTGCCGGGGATTGCGATTCAACCGTATCGACTGTGGAAAACGGGCTGTCGCGCCCTGCCCGAAGGCTGGCTTCGCTGGCCTTGCGGGCCGCCCTCGCCTAGGCTGCGGGGCCAGACAAGACAGTCCCATGACAGAGCAGAACCCCCAGTGAACGATATTACCGAGCTTCCCCCCCAGCCGGGTCCCGACATCGAACCGATCGACATCGTCGACGAGATGAAGACCAGCTACCTCGATTACGCGATGAGCGTGATCGTGGCCCGCGCGCTGCCCGACGTGCGCGACGGGTTGAAGCCGGTGCACCGCCGGATCCTCTATGCCGCGCAGGTCGGCGGCTATCATTCGAACCGGCCGTTCCGCAAATCGGCGAAGATCGTCGGCGACGTGATGGGTAACTATCACCCCCACGGTGATAGCGCGATCTATGACGCGCTGGCCCGCATGACGCAGGACTGGTCGATGCGGCTGCCGCTCATCGACGGCCAGGGCAACTTCGGATCGATGGACCCGGACCCCCCGGCGGCCATGCGTTATACCGAAAGCCGCCTGGCCAAGGCGGCGGACATGCTGCTCAGCGACCTCGACAAGGATACGATCGACTTCGTTCCGAACTACGACGGCTCCGACAAGGAACCGTCGGTCCTTCCCGCGCGCTTCCCGAACCTGCTGGTCAATGGCGCGGGCGGCATCGCGGTCGGCATGGCGACCAATATCCCGCCGCACAATCTGGGCGAAGTGATCGACGGCTGTCTTGCGATGATGGACAATCCCGCCATCACCATCGACGAGTTGTTCGAGATCATTCCCGGTCCCGATTTCCCGACTGCGCCCATCATCCTTGGCCAGTTGGGCGCGCGGGCCGCCTATCGCGAAGGGCGCGGATCGATCCTGCAGCGCTGCCGCCACGAGATCGAGGTGGGGCGCAACGACCGCCGTTCGATCGTACTGACGTCGATCCCCTATCAGGTCGGCAAGGCGGGTCTGGTCGAAAAGATCGCCGATGCCGCCAAGGACAAGCGGATCGAGGGCATTTCCGACATCCGCGACGAATCGAACCGCAACGGCATGCGCGTCGTGGTCGAACTCAAGCGCGACGCCTCGCCCGAAGTCGTGCTCAACCAGATCTGGCGCTATACCCCCGCGCAGTCGAGCTTTCCGGCGAACATGCTGGCGATCCGCGGCGGACGGCCCGAGACGCTGAACCTGCGCGACATATTGCAGTCGTTCATCCATTTCCGCGAAGACGTCATCACCCGCCGCACCAAGTTCGAGCTGAACAAGGCGCGCGAGCGGGCGCATATCTTGCTGGGCCTGGTCATCGCGGTGTCCAATCTGGACGAGGTGGTGCGCATCATCCGCGGATCGGCCACGCCGCAGCTGGCGCGTGAGACGCTGTTGGCGCGCGAGTGGGAGATGGGCGACATCGCGCCTTATATCCGCCTTGTCGAAGCCATCGAGGAGCACGAGGACACAGGCGACGTATCCGCCTATCGCCTGTCCGAGCGGCAGGTTCGCGCGATCCTCGACCTCAGGCTGCACCGCCTGACGGCGATGGGCCGCGACGAGATCGGGGACGAGCTGGAAAAGCTGTCCATCGACATCAAGGAATATCTCTCGATCCTGGGCGACCGGGTGAAGCTGTACGGCGTCATGCGCGACGAGCTGATGGAGGTGCGCGAGCGTTTCGCCACCCCGCGCCTGTGCGAGATCGCGCCCGCATGGGACGGCGTCGACGACGAGGATCTGATCGAACGCGACGACATGGTCGTGACGGTCACCATGGACGGCTATATCAAGCGCACCCCGCTTTCCACCTTCCGCGCGCAGCATCGCGGCGGCAAGGGCCGTTCTGGTATGAGCACCAAGGACGAGGATGCGATTACCTCGCTCTTCGTGACCAGCACGCATAATCCGGTGCTGTTCTTCTCCACCAGCGGCAAGGTCTATCGCCTCAAGGTCTGGAAACTGCCCGAAGGCGGGCCGACGACGCGCGGGCGGCCCATCGTCAATCTGCTCCCCGCACTCGATCCGGGCGAGACGATCGCGACCGTGCTGCCCTTGCCCGAGGATGAGGACAGCTGGGGCGCGCTGCATGTCGTCTTTGCGACCGCGATGGGAAGCGTGCGCCGCAACTCGATGGATTCGTTCGCCAATATTCCGTCGAACGGCAAGTTCGCGATGCGGTTCGACGAGGCTTCGGGCGACCGGCTGATCGGCGTGGCGCTGCTCGATTCAGCAGACGACGTGCTGCTCGCCAGCCGCAACGGCAAGGCGATCCGCTTTGCCGCCGAAGACGTGCGCGAGTTCCAGTCGCGCACCTCGACCGGCGTGCGCGGCATGACGCTGAAGGACGGGGACGAGGTCGTCTCGCTTTCCATCCTCAAGACGATCGAGGCCGATGCCGAAACCCGCGACGCCTATCTGCGCGTCGCCCCGTGGAAGGACGAGGCGGCAGAGCGGACCGAGGAGCAGCAGGCGATGGCCGATGCCGAGGAGTTCGTCCTCACGGTCTGCGCCAATGGCTATGGCAAGATCAGCTCGGCCTATGAATATCGCCGTACGGGCCGGGGCGGTCAGGGTATCGTCAATATCGACAATATCGCGCGCAACGGACCGGTGGTGAACAGCTTTGCCGCCAATGTCGGGGAACAGCTGATGCTGGTGACCGACAAGGCAAAGCTGATCCGCATCAACCTCGCCTCGCTGCGGGTGCTGGGCCGGAACACGGCCGGCGTGCGGCTTTTCGATGTCGGCAAGAACGAGCATGTCGTCTCGGTCGCGCGCATCGACGAGGAAGAAGCGCCCGAGACCGAGGCCGAGGAAGCCATCGTCGAGGAAATGATCGGACGGGATGCCCCCGAAACGCAGCCGGAACCGACGCAAGATCGCGACGATCAGGAGCCGGAAGCGGAGTAAACCGGACGGCAGCCGGGCGGATCAGAGCCGCCCGGCGCCCCTCTCGCGCCGGATCGTGGTCACCACGCCCGTCGCGACCAGCAGCTGGCCGACGTAATAGAGCGGCCAGACAAGCTCCTGAACCGACTGGCCCAATGCGCCCCCGCTATCGACCAGCCGCGCCCGCACGGTGATCAGCAGCAATTCCGACAGCAGATAAAGCAAGGCGCCCAGACCCACGCGCTGACGCGGAAAGCGGCTGAGCCATGCCATGGCGGCGGTGACCGCCAGCAGCGCCGCCGAAGCGGCCACCGCGCCCTGCCCGGTTTCGCCGACCATCAGAAACCAGGCCAGCACCGGCGCGATCACGACCGCCGCCAGCCCCGCCGCCATCACTGCGGGCTTTACCCCCGGCCGATGGTTGCGCCAGTACAGCGCGATCGCGATCAGCTGCGACAGGGCATGGGCCAATCCGCCCCAGCCATATTCCAGCGTCGTCAGGCAGTCCCCGATCTCGGCGATCAGCATGACCGCGGCGATCAACCTGCCGTCGGTGCCCAGCAGGCGCTGCCACGCATAGATCGCCAGCAGGCCGACGGGCACGCCCTTCAGCAGCAATTGATACATGCCGGGCGTCTGCGTCCCCTCGATCCCCAGCCACCATATGACCGCCGCCACGATGGACAGCAGCAGCCAGGGGCGGCGTTCGATCAATGCGCGTCTTACCATCGGGGCTCCGTTCGGCGAATTAAGGGACCGGCGCCGCCTGATTGCATTTGCCAACCCATGGGCGCAATCGCTAACCGGCGGGCATGAGCACAAATGCACAACAGATCCATATCATCGGCGGCGGGCTTGCAGGCAGCGAGGCGGCGTGGCAGCTGGCGCGGCGCGGGTTCAGCGTCCGGCTTTCGGAAATGCGCGGGGGCGGAGACAGCACCGACGCGCATCACACCGATGGGCTGGCCGAACTGGTCTGCTCGAACTCGTTCCGGTCCGACGACGACACGTCCAACGCGGTGGGCCTGCTGCATCACGAGATGCGGCAATGCGATTCCCTGATCATGCGCGCCGCGGCCGAGGCGCAGGTGCCTGCCGGTTCGGCGCTGGCGGTGGACCGGGATATCTTCTCCGCCCATGTCGAGAAGGCATTGGCGGAACTGCCGAATGTCACCATCGTGCGCGAGCGGATCGATACGCTGCCAGCCGAGGGCCTGACCATCGTCGCGACCGGTCCGCTGACCGCCGCCACGCTGGCGCAAAGCATTGGCGCCGCCACCGGAGCGGACAGCCTGGCGTTCTTCGATGCGATCGCGCCCATCGTTCACCGCGACACGGTCGACATGGACATCTGCTGGATGGCGTCCCGCTGGGATAAGGGAGATACCAAGGATTACATCAACTGCCCGATGAACCGGGAGCAATATCTGGCTTTCCGGCAAGGGCTGCTCGACGGAGAAAAGACCGAGTTCAAGGAATGGGAAGCGAACACGCCCTATTTCGAAGGCTGCATGCCGATCGAGGTCATGGCCGCGCGCGGCGAGGATACGCTGCGCTTCGGGCCGATGAAGCCCGTTGGCCTCGACAATCCGCATGCCGCGACGCCGGAGTTTCCCAAGGGCCGCTGGCCCTATGCCGTGGTCCAGCTTCGGCAGGACAACCGTCTGGGCACGCTGTGGAACATGGTCGGTTTTCAGACCAAGCTGAAGCATGGCGCGCAGAAGGCCTTGTTTCGCACCATACCGGGGCTGGAGAACGCCGAGTTTGCGCGGCTGGGCGGGCTGCACCGCAACACATTCCTGAACTCGCCGATCCTGCTGGACCGGCAGTTGCGGTTGAAATCAGCGCCGCATATCCGCTTTGCCGGGCAGATCACCGGCTGCGAAGGCTATGTCGAAAGCGCGGCAGTCGGACTGATGGCGGGCATGATGGCGGCAAACGAATTGTCGGGCCGCGACTGGCAATCGCCGCCGCGCACGACCGCGATGGGCGCTTTGCTGTCGCATATTACCGGCGATGCAGAGGCAGAGACCTATCAGCCGATGAACGTCAATTTCGGCCTGTTCCCGATGCCCGACGAAGCGGTCAGGAAAAAGGAACGCAAGCGAGCCTATACCGACCGTGCAAAGCGCGACATGGCCGAATGGCTTGGCAACACCAAGGTCGCCGAACCCGCCTGACGCGTCAGCACGCGCATTTGGGTTTGGCTTTCTGCGGGCTGCGCTTGGGTGCGCTGGTCGCGAATTCGGTGGGGGTCAGGCGGTCGTTCTCGTCGGCGTCCATCTTCTCGAACCGGTCGACGGTGGTGACGGCCCATTCCTCGAACGTGAGCAGATTATTGCCATCCTTGTCGAGCCTGCGAAACGCGTCGACCCGGGTCGACAGCATCTCGTTCCGCGTGATTTCAAGGTCGCGATTGCGGTCATAGCGGAAGAAGCGCTTCTGCTCGCGCGTCAGTTCCTGCGCCTTGGGCAAGGCCGGTCCCTGCATGCCCGACACGTCCGCCTCGGGCAGCGCTTCCGGCTCCGCATTCTCGGCGGTGGCCTCTTCTGCGGTGGGCAGAGGCGCGGCGGGGGTTTCCACCGCCCTGCCCTGCCACCAGAAAACCCCGATGGCGACCAGCAACAGCGCGCCGAAAGCGCCAATCAGCATCCGATTCATCTGCACCCTTTCCGACCGTTTCCGCGGCCGCCCATAACCCGTTCACCGTTAAGGAAAACTATCGCCCCGTCAGCCCTGCACGAACCGCGGCGAGAAAATCGCCCGCGCCTCCATTCGCTCGGCGATCCGTCGCGGCACGCTCCGCCAGCGATCTCAGCACCGACAGGGGCCGCATCGTCCGGTCCAGTCGCCCCCTCGCCGGTTCGCTGGACGACAGCAGTGACATCGCCTGACCATATTCGCGCTCGTCGGACAGGTGCAGCGCGATATCGGCCAGCGACCAGCGATAGGCGCTGCGCTCGATGTCCTTCTGGTCCGCTGCGCTTCCAGCCAGTTTCGCAAGACCGGTCAGCGCCCGCGCGCGTCCGTCCGAGAGCGCTGCGAAGGACGTCGCAGGCAGAGGCGCATCGCCCACCATCGCTTCCCAGCCGTCGGCGAGTGCGGCAAGGCCCGCGCGTTCGGCATCCCAGGCGGCGAGCTGAGCCAGCAGCGGCTCGCCGGCAGGCCAGTCGCTGGCGGGCCTGCCGAACATCTCGCGCCACCAGGCTAGGCGTATCTGCGCCAGCATCGGTTCGCTGGCCTGCGACACGATTCGCGCCAGCCGCCGGTCGAGTTCCAACAGCGCTGTCCAATACGGTCTGGCACGGCCCGGCGCATAGGCCAGCGCCAGCATCACCGGCGGGGGCAGCGCCGCGTCTTCTCCGGATGCAAGTTCCTGAAATTGCACGGAATTGGCGGTTAACTTTTCATTGACCATATTCGTTGGCACCGCGCTTACCAGAGTTACCGTATTTCTTCCTGTCAAATCAGTGGGGTCACGCTCCGAAACGCACAGCGATTCGGATCTAAACAGGGAGTTCGCACGCTTATGACGAGCATTGATACGGGGCGCAAAGGCCTCCGCCGCTTTGCCAGCGCTTTGAAATCCTGTGCTTCGGCCCCCCATGCATTGGGTCTGGGTGTCCGCCGTCTTGTCGGAGATTCGACCGGCAACGCCACCATGCTGGTCGCTTTCGCCATGCCGATGGTCATCGGCGGCGGCGGCATGGCCATCGACTTTGCGCAATTCTATCTGTGGAAGCGCGAATTGCAGTTCGCCAATGACCAGGCGGCCATCGCGGCAGCGTGGGAGGTGCTGGACAGCGGCAGCAGCGCAAAGATGACTGACCGCGCCAAGAACGCGTTCGCGGTGAACGAGCAGATCACTGCCAGCTTCAACACCGATCCGGTTGTCCAGCTCGCCAATTACGCGGGCGGCGTCGGCAATTCGGTCATCGTGACCTCCAGCGCGACCAAGCGCCTGCCGTTCACCTCGTTCTTTACCAAGGGCGCGACCACGGTCAGCGTGTCGAGCCAGGCGGCCTTTACCGGCGGCGCAACCATCTCAAGCTGCATGATCGCGGTTGACGAGCACAGCGGCGGCGCCGTGACCATCGGCGGCAACGCGGTGTTTACCGCGCAGTGCGGCATCGCGGCGCTCTCCGACTCGTCCAAGACCTGTACCGGCGGCTACGATTCCAGCGGGACCTGCCTTGGCTGGACCGGCCAGGATGCCATTGACGACAATGGCAACAGCTATGAGATCAAGGCAGGCTCGATCGCCACGGCGGGAACCATCAGCGATACGCTGGCGGCCAAGGCCGAAGCGAACGGCGATACGGTGATCGAACACGCAACCAATCTGGCCGATCCGTTCGAGGGCATCGAACCGCCGTCCAGCGAAGGCGTTGGACCGGGCACCTATATCTGCAAGGCCACGGGCAAGAAAACCCAGGCGACAATCGACGCTTTCAATGCAGGCAAGGCCGACACTGACAAGCTGGTCCTGGGCACCGCCTACCCCGGCGTTTACGAAGGCGGGCTTTCGCTTGGGTGCAACACGGTCTTCAAGGGCGGCGTCTATTTCATCCGCGGCGGTACGCTGACGATCAATGGCAATTACGGTGTGACAAGCGAAAGCGGCGTCATGTTCGTGCTGGAAGACGGGGCGAACTTCAAGATCAATGGCGGCGCCGACATCAACCTGTCTGGCATGGATGAGGCCGACTTGCAAAACCTTGGCTATACCGCCGAGGAAGCGCATAAAATCAACACGATGCTGATCTTCGAAACCGATGGAAACGATGCGAAGCAGAACAATACGCTGAACGGCAACAGCAACACGTTTCTTAACGGCGCTCTCTACACCAAGAACAATATCCTGGACCTTTCGGGCACGGCCGACGTGGCGAATGCCTGCCTCTTGCTGGTGGCCAACAAGGTCAATCTGACCGGTACGCTGAATATGACCAAGTGGTGCAAGGATCCGCCGAACCATCCGACCACCATCATCTATGGCAGCGTGTCGCTGGTGGCATGATGAGGTTACGCGCCCTCCTCCGCCAGTTGCGCGACGACAGCGCCGGCTCTGCATTGATCGAAACGGCCTTCGTCGCGCCGTTTCTGATCCTGATGAGCCTGGGCGGCGTCGAGGTCGCCAATATGGTCAAACGCCAGCACGAACTGCAGAACGCAGCGTCCAAGGCGGCAGAGATCATGATGGCCGCCCACCCCGAGAACGAGGCGGCGCTGACCACTGTCATGCAGCAGCTCGCCGCCGCCATCGAGGATGACACGGGGCTCAAGACGACCGCCATCGGCGCGAATGTCGAACCTGACGAGACGAAGAACGACGTCGGCTATGTGATGACCCGCTTCCGCTGCGGCAATGCAAAGAATTTCAAGAAAGCGGATACCGGCTGCACCGATTCGCCCAATGCCGAACGTTTCGTGGTCTTCCTGCTGCGCGATAAATACACGCCGGTCTGGAACGAATTCGGTCTGGGCGAGGCGCTGCAATACCGGGTCGAGAAATCGGTCCAGATCGGGTGATCCAATGACGTGTCAATCCATCCGTCTGGTTGCACGACTGTCGCGTGATCAGCGCGGCGCGGCGGCCATCGAATTCGTGATCCTTGCGCCGATCCTGATCATGATGCTGCTGGGTGTCATGCAGATCGGCCTCTATATGCAGGCGCAGAACGCGCTGAGCGGGGTGGCCGGCGATATGAGCCGCTACATGTCCGTCGAATATCAGAAGGACAATGAAATCACGAACACGCAGCTTGAGGCGCTGGCCTACACGCGTGCGGTATCCGCGCCCTATCTGCTTGACGGAGCCCGCGTCGGGACGACCGCCACGAATTCCGCGACGCAGGCAATTACCAATGTGCGCGAGATCGAACTGACGATGACCTATCAGGTGCCCAGCGTCATTGCCTTTGCAAACATGGGGCCGATGAATCTCACCTACAAGAAATCCATCTACGTCACGGTAACGTAAGCCAAATTTATCTGCCTGATACAAAAAGGGCCCGCCATGATGGCGGGCCCTCTTCGTTTTCGCCGTGGAACCGGTCAGTCCTTGTAGCAGACTTTCTTCGCAGCCTTCACGATACGGTCCGCATCGATCAAGGCCAGCTTTTCAAGATTGGCCGCATAGGGCAGCGGCACGTCTTCGTCGCTGACGCGCAGGACCGGGGCGTCGAGATAGTCGAAGCCCTGCTCCATGCAGATGGCGCTGATTTCGCTGGCGATCGAGCACATCGGATAGCCCTCTTCCGCGACAACCAGCCGGTTCGTCTTCTTCAGGCTTTCCAGCACCGTGTCGGCGTCGAGAGGACGCAGCGTGCGCAGGTCGATGACTTCTGCATCGATGCCCTCGCCCGCCAGCTTCTCGGCTGCTTCCAGCGCGAAGCCCACGCCGATCGAATAGGACACGATCGTGACGTCGGAACCTTCGCGAACGATCCGCGCCTTGCCGATGGGCAGGACCCAGTCGTCGACCTCGGGTACGTCGAAGCTCTTGCCGTACATCAGCTCGTTTTCAAGAAACACGACCGGATCGGGCGAACGGATCGCCGCCTTCAGCAGTCCCTTCGCATCGCGGCTGTCATAGGGCGCGATCACGACCAGGCCGGGCACGCTGGCATACCACGGACCATAATTCTGGCTGTGCTGCGCACCGACGCGGCTGGCCGCGCCATTGGGGCCGCGGAACACGACCGGACAGCGCATCTGGCCGCCCGACATGTAGTTGGTCTTGGCCGCAGAGTTGATGATGTGGTCGATCGCCTGCATGGCGAAGTTGAAGGTCATGAACTCGACAATCGGCCGAAGACCGCCCATGGCCGCGCCCGTACCGATGCCGGCAAAGCCATATTCGGTGATCGGCGTGTCGATCACGCGCTTCGGACCGAACTCGTCCAGCAGGCCCTGGGTCACCTTATAGGCGCCCTGATACTCGGCGACTTCCTCGCCCATCACGAACACGCGCTCGTCGGCGCGCATTTCCTCGGCCATGGCATCGCGTAAAGCCTCGCGCACGGTAACCGAAGTCATCGAGGTGCCCTCGGCGATCTCGGGATCGTTGGCGCGTTCCTTCTTGGCAGGCTTCGTCTCGGGCGGCTGCGCACCGTCTGTATCAGCCTCGCGGCCGACATCCTTGCCTTCGCCCGGCACGTCCTTAACCTCAGGCTCGGCTGCTTCGCCGGCGACATCGCTGGCGTCGCCGTCGAGCACGGCGATCACCGTGCCGACCTTCACGTTCTCCGTGCCCTCGGGAACGGTGATCGCGCCGACGGTGCCTTCATCGATGCACTCGAACTCCATCGTCGCCTTGTCGGTCTCGATCTCGGCAAGGATGTCGCCCGGCGAAACGCTGTCGCCTTCCTTGACCAGCCACTTGGCCAGCGTGCCTTCCTCCATCGTCGGGGAAAGCGCAGGCATCTTGATCGCGGTCGCCATCAGTAGTTCTCCACCAGAACGTCGGTGTAGAGTTCGGACGGCTCCGGCTCGGGCGAGCTTTCCGCGAAATCGGCGGCTTCGTTCACTTGCGAACGAATGGTCTTTTCAAGCTCTTTCAACTTTTCCTCGTCAACGCCGCGCTTCAGCAATTCGGCCTTTGCAGCCTCGATCGGATCGCGCTTCTCGCGCATTTCCTGAACTTCTTCGCGCGTGCGATACTTTGCCGGGTCCGACATGGAGTGGCCGCGATAGCGATAGGTGCTCAATTCCATCAGCACCGGACCGCCGCCGCCGCGCACATGGTCGAGCGCAATTTCGATCGCGCCGCGCACGGCCAGCACGTCCATGCCGTCGACATCCATGCCGGGAATGCGGAAGGCGGTGCCGCGGCGGTGGAACTCGGTCTCGGCCGAGGAACGCGCGGTGCTGGTGCCCATGGCATACTGGTTGTTCTCGATCACGAAGATGATCGGAAGCTGCCACAGCGAGGCCATGTTGAAGGTCTCGTACACCTGGCCTTGATTGGCCGCGCCGTCGCCGAAATAGGCAAGGCACACGCCGCCATCCTCACGGTACTTGTGCGCGAACGCCAGGCCCGCGCCCAGCGGAACCTGCGCGCCGACGATGCCGTGACCGCCATAGAACGCATGTTCGGTGCTGAACATGTGCATCGAGCCGCCCTTGCCCTTCGAGATGCCGGCCTGGCGGCCGGTCAGCTCGGCCATGATGACCTTGGGATCGATGCCATAGGCCAGCATGTGGCCATGGTCGCGATAGCCGGTGATGACGCTGTCCTTGCCCTCGGCAAGGGCCGATTGCAGGCCGACCGCGACCGCTTCCTGACCGATATACAGGTGGCAGAAACCGCCGATCAGGCCCAGGCCATACATTTGGCCCGCCTTTTCCTCGAAGCGGCGGATCAGCAGCATCTGCTCGTACAATGCCATCAGCTCTTCGTCCGTCGCCTTGTAGGCACCGGCCTTGTCATAGGCCTCCTGCAGGCTGCGGAGCTTGAAGTCGGGATCGTCAGTCGGGGGCGTTACGCTATCGGCTGCCAAGTCGGGTATCCTCGTTTCGGATCAGGGCTAATGGGGAGGATGCCCTGATTTCGCCGCCACGCTATATTATCACTTGGGCGATGGGCGCAAGCGATTGACCGGCAATTCCAAATGAACTTGGCGAGCGCCCGATTGCAGAAATCGCAAATGCGACCGAATGCCGGAAAGATCAGTCGCGCGGAACGACGATTTCGTCGGGATGCGCGACGTTGAGATTGTTGCGCAGCAATTCGCCGACAAGGTCGGGATCGGCATTGTCGGGATCGAGCAGGTCGACGCGATTGGCAATCCGGTCACGCTCGGCCCGCAATTCGGCAAGCTCCGCCTCGCGATGCTCAAGCTTTTGGCGGGAATCGGCCCAGGCGCTGACGCCGGTTGGACCGACGAGCGCCAGGGCGGCAAAGGCGATCACGCCGATTGCGGCTGCCATCTGGCCAAGGCTGCGCTGACGGGCGCGCGGCTGGGCGGCGATCTTGCGCCCACGACGCACTAGGCCGCTATCGCCCATCTGTTCGCCCCGCGCCTGATCGCCCCTGTTCGTCATAAGTCAGGAGAATCACACTCGGCGAGTGGAATCAAGCGGTTTGCGGCGGATATTCGCCCGGCGCGCCGCCAAATACGGTGAATAAGTGAAATTAACGCCCGCGCCCGCCGCAGGCCCGCCCGCGCAGGCCTGCCGCGCGCACCTAGAATGCCTCGCCAATCGAGACGTAGAGCGCGCTGCTGTCCCGCCCGATCGCCGCGTCGATGCGCAGATTGATTCCATAGCTTTCCGCAGCAAGATAGCGAACGCCGCCACCGACGGCGGGAAGCAGCCTGCCGCCCAGCGCATCGCCGAAACTGCCGCCTGTTGCTCCGATGCCGACAAAACCGACGACACCGAACCGGCGCGATACGGGCTGGCGCCATTCCGCCTCTGCCGCCCAGCTGGACAGGTCGCGGAACCGGTCGCCCGGATAGCCGCGCAGCCCGATCATGCACAAATCGAAGAACGGCGTGTCACCGCTTGCGGAACAGCCGCGCAGCTGGAGCGCTGCCGAACTGCGCCCCTGGCCGGGGATATAGTGACGGGCATAGGCCTGCTTCTTATCATAGGCCCTCGCCTCGCCGCCTGCCGGAATGGCGAAGATCCACTGACCGTTCAGGATCGTCCCCTCGCGCGGCGCAAACGCATCGCTGGTCGTGTCATAGGTGAAGATCGGTCCAATCTGCACGAGATCGACCCTGCCCTCATATTCGGCGGGATCGAACAGCGGCGCGGGATCGGACTCGTCGCGAAGCTGCGAATTCTTGGACAGGAAGCGCGCCCGTCCGCCGACGAACAGCTCCGGCCCGATCCGCAGCCGGGCCGTGGCCGAGGCGAGAAACGTCTTTTCCTTCGTCTCCACCCAGGCATCGCCGCCGGCCGATCCGTCCTGCGGGTAATATCGCTTGTGGATCTCACCATAGCCGCCGAGCAGGTCCACCCTGATGCGGTCGCGGTCGAGCGACATCTTGTGCAGGCCGGCCAGCCCCCTGCTGCCGTTCGAGGTATAGACCGCGCCGATCCCGCTTGCCCAAGGGCGCGAGGCCGGGTCGGGCTTGTAGAACCAGCCGCCCGCCACCGCGAGGCCAGCCCCCAGCTGCGGCGTGACGAAAGGCACCGGCACCACGATGCTGTCGGTATCCGGCCCTGCCTGACGATCGGGATCGATACCTGCCGCTGTCACCGTATCGACTTCGTCGGCAACGCCCAGATCCTGCTGGTCCTGCGCCGCCGCGCCTGTCGGAGCGGTCGTCAGCGCGAGAAAGACACCGATGATGCCGAGGAAGCGCGCGTTCGCTGGCAGCGTGACCATCCCGCTCTCCATGGCTGGCGCGAATGCGCGATCAATAGACCAGCACGTGGCGACATGCCAGCCACCTGCGGCAAACCATCATTCAATCATCGGCTTTCCATCATTCCATATCGGGCCCGATAGGATCAGCGTTGCTGGCAATGACATACCAGTTGGGGACCCAACCGAGGATAAGGCCATGTCGCTGCTTTCACTCTTGAGGCAACACGCTGCGCCGCATCGCCGCACGATCACACACCGCGCCATGGCTGCGATCGCGGTCGTCTCACTGACAGGTTGCGGTGGAGGCGACGGGGGTTCGTCCGGCAAGGATCCGATACAGGCGCCGGTGCCGACACCGTCACCATCTGCCGGACCCGGCCCGTCGCCTGAACCGCCGCTTTATCCGGACGCGCCTTTTGGCATTAACCGAAATCAGGCGTTCCGGATAATAGGCTGGTCTTATGAATTTGGTCCGGCGTCGCCAGACGGGTTCCGCCCGCCTGCAATCATCACGCCGCTATCAGGCGATGAGTTCAGCCTGTCATGGTCCAAGGCGGCGGGGACTTATGTAACCAGCGCCAGGGAATTCAAGGACGGCCTGCTATATTTCACCTTTCCGGGCAATAATCCGAGCGCCTTCACCGTCGCAGATGCCGAAGGCGAGGACATCGGGCTTCACATGTCGATTTCCGACACGAGACGCGGCCGCCATGCAGCGTGGGTACACTGGTCGCGAGAAATCGAGGGCGATTTCCTGCCCATGGCGGATGGCGTATTCGGCATCGGTACATCGCGCGACGACATGCCGAAGACCGGCATCGTCACCTATTCGAAAGGCACTGGCGCCGAGGAAACCCGGCTGAGATTCGACTTCGACCGCGGTATCATCTCGGGCGTTGTCAGCCTGTTCTACACCGGGCCGATGAACGGATCACGGCCCGTTCAATATGATATCGAGCAGGCAGTCTTCTCGGCGGATGGCACAAGCTTTTCGGCAAGATTCCAGGTGCCCGATGCCCCCGAAGGCTTTGAAAAGACCGGAGAGATCACCGGTATCTTTCTGGGACCGAATGCAGAGGCGATCGGCTATGCGATCAAGGGTGTGGTCAAGGAAGATGGATGGGACTGGTGGACGCAAGTGCACAAGTCCGACTGGCTCAACCGCTATTGAATGGCTTTACGATACGCGCAGCGAACCGCGCACGAAATCGTCGGGCCATGCGCCCTGCCCGCGCCAGTGGTCGAGATATCCGATGGCCTCGCAAAATCCCGTAAAGCGATCGTCATCGCGAAACCGGCTGGCAGCGGGCGTGAACATCCACTGCGTCTCGCGCCAGTTTTCATCCGCATAGAAGCGGCCCGCCGCATCGGTATCGGGGCTCGTTGCGATCAGCCTGCCGCGGCTCTGAAGCTGGCCTTCGGCAATCGCATAGGCCGCATCGACCTCGCCCAGATGCGAAAGGATCATGATGGCATTGGTGGCAAGGCCGCGCGCTTTCGGCGCAAGCTGAATGGCGACATCACGCGCAGCCGCCACATCGCCGGCAGCGCCGCTTTCCAGCGCGTTGAGGCTTACCCGCCAGAGCTGGGCCGGCTGCGGGGCCATGGCGCCGCGATCCAGCGCCTCGGTTACAATTCGCCGCGCCGCTTCTGTCCGGCCGGTAAAGGCAAGCGTCGCCATGTAGGAATGCCACACCAGCGGGTGGTCGGGCCAATACCGCAGCGCGCGGTCGAAAACCCTGTCGGCTTCGCCGATGCGGCCGAAGATCCAGCATTTCAGTCCGCGCCTCTGCTGAAAGACAGGCGCGAAAGGTTCATGGGCGATGCCTTGCTCGTTCACGCGCCACGATGCGCGGCAATAGCCCAGCCCCTGCAGAAAGCCGGTCAGATACTCGCAAGCCGGTATCGCGCCGGGCGAACGTTCGAGTATGCCCTCCAGTTCTGATTGATAGGCGCGCCAGTCGCCGAGGCTTTCGCGCAGATTGCTCATGACCGTAAGTGCGTTTGGCTCCTGCGCATCCAAAGCCAATGCGCGGCTCGCCGAATATCTTGCCGCATCGTAAGCCTTGGCTTCCATCGTGCCGGGTCCGCCGTCATTGCTGGCCAGTATGGATGCCGCCAGCCAACCCCACCCCTCCGGCCGATCGGGTGCGATCCTTGTGACGGTGGCAAATATGTCCTCCGCCTCGCGCCCCGACGATGGGTCATGCAGCAGATAGGCGCGGCGCCCTGCATCGATGAGTTCGCTGACACGGCGTTCGCGGGAGTCGTTCCTGTACCACAGGGCAGCAGCGCCCAGACCGGCAATGGCGACAACGCCCGATGCGATGGCAGCTCGCCGCGACAAGACATTGCCTTGCTGCGACACGCCCGCTGGAGGTTCGGATGTTTCGTTGGCGACAAAGCGATAGCCGATCCGCGGGATGGTCTCGATCTCGAAACTCGCCCCGGTTTCGCGGATAACCCGTCTGATTTCGCCGATCGCGCGATTGATCGCATCATCGCCGACGATCACGCCGGGCCAGCACTCGCTCATCAGTTCATCGCGTCCCAGGACAGCCCCCTGCCCATCGACGAGCGCCAGCAGCACGAGCATGACCTTGGGTTCGAGCGTACCCGAAGCCAGCGGCCCCTGTATCGAACGAGTCGAAGGCCGAATTACGGAATTCTCGAACAGGAGGTCGGGCCTGCGCGCCAAGGTGGAAGCAGACAAGGCCCGGTTCTCGTTCATTTTCAGACGTTCTCCCCACGCCTTGGGCCTGATCGGAAGGTCCGTCATGCCCTGCCTCAATCTATTCCAAACCGAGGGACCCCGCAATCGGCGGCGGGCACGCGCGATCAAAAGCGAAACTCGGCGCCTGCGCCATATTCGCGGGGGTCTCCCGCGGTGGCGAGGCTGCCGTTATCGAACAGCGCAGTCAGGTAGAACCTGTCGAACACGTTCCGCGCAAAAGCGAACAGGCGCAAATCGCCGGTCTGCCAGCCCACCCGTGCGTCCAGAGCCCCAGCGGATCCCACGCGAAGCGATGGCGTGTTGGCGTCGTCGCTGAAGTAGCCGGACCTGCGCCAGTATGAAAAATTGAGTTCGACGGAAGGGGCAGGACGCCACGACAGTTCGGCAGAACCCGTAAAATGCGGCGCGCGTTGGAATTGGCTGCCCGCCAGGATATCGCGATCAATTGGCGTGCGGGTAATCCTTGTCTCCAAAAGGCCGGCTGACAACCTCAGCGACAGATCCGGGCGCACCGCCCACGCGAGTTGCAGTTCGGCCCCCTGGCTGTACGCCCGCGGAACATTGCCGGCTTCCTGAAAATAGAACGTGCCCCCCGGCGTCTCGATCGCACGCAGGACTGACCGCTGCGCATTGCGCAAGTCGTAAAGGAACAGGTTCGCCGCATATGTCAGCGCTGGCCCGTCCAGTTCGCCGCGCGCGAAGATCTCGTAGGCCCACAAGCTTTCGGCATCGAAACCGTCGATCATACCGGTGACTGGCGAAAGCGTGGCCCCGCCCGGATTTGCCGCGCGCTGCGCGCTGATACCAAGGGTCGCGAATGCACCGGCTTCGAACGCGACAGAAAGTCTTGGCAGAAACGCCGAGAAGCGTTCTTCGAAATTGACGGGCAATTGTCCAGCGGCGGCAAGCAGGCCGCCCGCCCTGTGCTGCCTGTCGTGCTGATAACGGCCACCGATGGTGACCGACAGGCGGTCCAAAGCCTGCCACTTCAGCTCACCAAAGATTCCCTCGCTCTGCTGAAGATCGCGGAACGTCCCCGTGCCAAGTCCGATTGCCGACAGGTCGATGGCCTGCTGCAAGCGTACGCGATTTGCAGCCGCACCGACCAGCAGGTCCAGCTCTTTGCCTTGGTGACGAAGAACGAATTCGACGTTTCGGTCCGTTACGTCGTTCAGCGCCTCGCCAAGGCCGGGCGGTGCGTATCGCCGGGCGTCGACCTGACCGGCGGTGATAGTCGCGACCGCCTCGGTCGCCGGATCCATTGTCCATTTGCCGCGAAGTGTGAGGGCATGGGTTGATATGTCGAAGATCCCGTAAGTCGCCGCCGGATCGCGGCGATCCTTGAAGGGCGGCCTGATCCCTTCGATCTGGGGAGCGCGCGAATGGCTGGCTTGATAGCTTGCCTCGAGCCTCAGGTCCGGAACGGCAGATGGCGTCGCCAGCAGCTTGAAGCGCAGCTGCTCGAAATCGTCACTGTTGGCGTCGACCGCTTCGATAGGGCTGATCAACGTGCTGGCCGTCCTGCCGCGGCGCAAATCGCCCGTAACACGGAACGCGAGCTGGTCGGACAGCACCGGTCCGGTCGCCATCGCCGAGATCTGACGCGTGCCCAGGTTCCCGCCGATAAGCCGTGCACCCGCGTGCCACGCCATTTCGGGTGCCGCGGTCTCCACGAAGATCGCGCCCGCAATCGAATTGCGTCCCTGGGTCGTCGTCTGCGGGCTGCGGAAGATCTCGACCTTGTCGACATCCCAGAGAGGCTCGGCGCCGAACACGAATTCATTGTACGACACTGGCCTGCCATCGACGATCAGGGTCGTACGAGGCCGCGTTCCGCCCAGAAAGGCGGGCAAGTCCCTCAAAACGCCCGTCGTATCGAGCCCCCTTATTGTCGGTCCCTGTCCGCCGGACCCCAGCGTTACGTTCGCCGCCCGGCCCAGCAACTGATCGAGCCGGTCAGTGTCGGGCTGCCGTTCGAGGTCTTGATCAATGATGACCAGAACACTCGATGACGTCTGCGCGATGGAACGGTCGGCGCGCTCGCCGGTGACAATTATTGGCTCATCGGCGGCCTGCTGCGCCTGGGCATGGCAAGGCATCGCCATCAGGATGGCGGCCCCCATCGCTTCGCCCGCGATCCGCCCCGTCCGGGACACCATGATCGACGAAACATTCCCCATGAACATTCATAGGATCTCAGGACGCGGAGTCTCAAGAGATTTGCGCGTTCATCGGCAAACCATCGGCAAAACATGGGCGGCGCCATGCCGCGCCCTCATGGCCGTCAGCGATGACGGAAGGCAGGGTCCGGTCATGGGCAATCCGCCACCCCCGTCTTGTCGGGGATCATCAAGGGAGAATGTCATGCCGCACATCCAGTATCGCATGGGATCTGCGCTGGTCGCGATCGCCATCGGCGCCACGGCTCTCGCAGCCAGCGCCATGCCCGGTTTCGGGGAATGGAGCGGGCCTTCGCGCGTGCAATCGGCGGCGGGTCCGGTCGGCGCCATCGCGACGGGCGCGGTCGATGGCTGCGTCAGCCTTTCGAGAAATGGTCTCGAACTCTATTTCACCTCTAACCGGACCGGCAATTTCGATCTTTATGTCACCCGTCGCAGCAGCGTGGCGGGCGCCTTCGGGCCGCCGCAGCGCCTGCCCGCCACGCTCAACACGCCCGCCGACGAGGCCTGTCCCACGATCGTAGGGCGAAACCGGCTTTATTTCCTGCGCGGCAATGCAACCGACGAGGGTGACATCTATGTCTCCACGCGCTCGTCCAAGGGCTGGCAGCCCGCCAACCCCGTGTCCGCGCTCAACAGTTCGCTTCTGGACGAGGCCGTGACGGTTTTCGAAGATGAGCAAGGCCGCGAAGTCGTCCTCTGGTCGCGGCGCAATGTCGATGGTAGCGGCGGCAAGATCCTGCAAAGCGTGGCAGGCGGAATGCCGCAGGAAGTTGCCGGCGGACCCAATGCCGCAGGTTCCAACAGCCGGCCCAGCATTACGCACGACGGACGCACGCTGTTCTTCGATTCGACGCGCCCCGGAGGATTGGGCGGACCGGATCTGTGGTACGCGACCCGGCCCAGCACCGACGCCGCGTTCGGGCCCGCCATACATCTCGGCGAACTGAACTCGGCAGGCTTTGATGCGCGGCCGGCCATTTCATGGGATGGAGAGGAATTGTTCTATTCGTCCAACCGGCCCGGCAGCACCTCGCCCGCACCCGATATCTGGATGGCAAAACGTCCGCGCAGCAGCGGCCCGAAAGGGTGAGCGCATAAGGCCCAGTCGGTCATGGCGACCTTCCTGCCAAAGTTCGGAAATTCGGCGGCGCGCTCCAGATCGGACCGCATCGGCACGATACGGAGCGGCGACCGGCCTTCGTCCGAAAAGGACAGCGCCGTGCTTTCCCGGCGGGCGGGCCATGTCAAGATCGTGCTGGCAATGCGATCCGGTGGCGGTGCGCGCCTGCTGACCGATGATGGCCATCACCGGCATTTGGTCCATTTGTAAAGTCGGTTCCGGACAAATTGGGATGCGGTCTACGCCACGGGCTATTCGTCTCGACTTTCGCCTTTTTGAGAAACCATCCTTCAGAGGCGAATTTAGCGGCGTCCGGTTTCGACTTGAACACCCAAAAAGGACACGTGCAGATATGTCCTTGCATCATTCGCGGGGGACAGCCCCATCTTAACGGCAGGTATGAGCACCGATCCCTACGCGGTCCGGCACGACGGGAAAGCTTGGGCCGCTGCATCGTTGTGGCTTTATATCGAGGGTGCGGAGGGCGTTGCATGGTGACGGGTCGGACAGGAAGCGCGGCGGACCGCGACGCTTCCGCGCACGAGATCCGGGCGTGGCCGTCCGACCGATGAGCATAGAAACCTGCACCAATGCCGATTGCAGCGGATCCGGTCATGGCCTGCTGTCCCCCGCCGGGCTGATCGCCCAGATCCAGCAGGATCACCTGATACAAACCGTGCTGATCGTTTCGGTCGTCATCGTGCCCGTGTTCATCGCCCTGCCCTTGCTGCTGTGGCGCTATCGACTGGCACGGCAGAACGTATATTCACCGGAATGGCGGTTCGCATGGGCGCCCGAATTCGTGATCTGGGGCGTGCCGGTCGTTATCGTCGGCTTTCTGGGATTTTCACTGTGGCATACCCTGCACAGGATCGATCCCTATCGCCCGCTTGGCACAGGCACAGAGCCGCCGCTTCATGTTCAGGTCGTCGGTCTCGACTGGAAATTCCTGTTCATCTATCCGGGCGAAGGGATCGCCAGCGTGAACGAGCTGGTCGTCCCTGCCGGGCGGCAGATCGCGTTCGACATCACCGCCGATGGCCCGATGATGTCCTTCATCGTGCCGCGGCTTGGCGGCCAGATCTACGCAATGGCGGGCATGCGCACGAAACTGCACCTGATCGCCGACGCACCCGGTTCCTATCGCGGCCTCAACACGCAATATAACGGGCAGAATTTTGCGCGGCAAAAGTTCGAGCTGAAAGCGGTCGGCCCGGACGAATACCGCCAGTGGGTCCGTTCGTCGCGCAATGGGCCTGCGCTGGACATGGCGCGTTATGCCGCGCTGGCAAAACCCTCGGTGATCGACCGACCGTTGCGGTTCGGCAGGGTCGAGGACGGCCTGTTCGGCAGCATCGTCGCCGCCTATCACACCGCCGACCGTCAGCCCGGAGACAGGCTTTCGTCCGCGGGGGATACGCACCGATGAGCGAGGAACTGTTGTACTGGCTTGCCGGTGATCTGCGCTGGTCCGATTTTCCGCCCAAGGCCGACATGATCGCGACCATCGCCGCATTGATCGTCGTGGCCGGCGCGATCGGCGTTGTCGCCACGCTCACGATTGCGCGGCGCTGGCGCTGGCTGTTCGACAATTGGCTTTCCAGCCTCGACCATAAGAAGATCGGCATCATGTATATGGTGCTGGCGTTCGTCATGCTGCTGCGGGCCGTGATCGAGGCCGTTCTCATGCGCATCCAGCAGGCGCTGTCGGTCAATGCGCAGGGCGTGGTCAGCGCCGATCATTTCGCGCAGCTGTTCTCGACGCACGGCACGATCATGATCTTCTTCGTCGCGATGCCCTTCATATCGGGGCTGATCAACTATGTCATGCCGCTGCAGATCGGCGCGCGCGACCTGACCTTTCCGTTCATGAACGCGGTCGGCCTCTGGCTCAGCGCGGCGGGTGCAGCGATCCTGATGGCCAGCCTCGTCATTGGCGAATTCTCGACCGGAGGGTGGAGCGGCTATCCCCCCTTCACCGAACTGGCCTATTCTCCGGGTGAAGGCGTGGATTACTGGATCTGGGCGGTGACGCTGTCGTCCATCGGCACGACGCTGACGGGGATCAATTTCGCGACGACCATCTACAAGGAACGCTGCGAAGGCATGCATCTGTTTCGCATGCCGCTGTTCTGCTGGACGTCGCTGTGCACCGCGATCCTGATGATCTTCGCCATGCCGCCCCTGACCGTGGCGACGGCGCTGCTGGCGCTGGACCGTTATGCGGGTTTTCATTTCTTCACCAACGGGGCGGGCGGCAATATGATGAATTATGCCAACCTGTTCTGGCTATTCGGCCACCCCGAGGTCTATATTCTGATCCTGCCCGCCTTTGGCGTCTGGTCCGAAGTGATATCGACCTTTTCAGGCAAGCGGCTCTACGGCTATGCGTCGATGGTCTTTGCGGTGATGTGCATCGCGGTCCTGTCCTTCACCGTCTGGCTGCACCATTTCTTCACCATGGGGCAGAGCACGAATGTGAATGCGGTTTTCGGCATCGCGACCATGCTGATCGGCATTCCTACGGGCGTGAAGGTCTATGACTGGCTGCTGACGATGTATCGCGGGCGTATCCGCCTTACCGCGCCCATGCTGTTCGCGATGACATTCCTGCTGTGTTTCGTCATCGGCGGTCTGACCGGCATCATCCTTGCCAATCCGCCGGTCGATTTTCAGGTCCACAACTCGCTGTTTCTCGTCGCGCATTTCCACAACATGCTGATCCCCGGCACGCTGTTCGGCATGATCGCGGGCTATATGTTCTGGTTTCCCAAGGCGTTCGGATTCCGCCTGGATGAGCGATGGGGGCGGATTGCGTGGGCGTGCTGGTCGGGCGGGTTTCTGGCCGCCTTCATGCCGTTGTACTGGCTTGGCCTGATGGGCATGATGCGCCGCACCGCCATCAGCTTTGAAGCGGCCTATCAGCCATGGCTGAATGCCGCCTGGGCCGGTGCGGCCCTGATCGTTTGCGGGATCGTCGCGCTGGGCATCCAGCTGGTAGTCAGCGTGCGCCGCCGGTCCGATCTGGCCGTTCCGGTCGGCGATCCGTGGGACGGGCATTCGCTGGAATGGTGGACCCCCGCTCCGCCGCCCGAATACAATTTCGCGCGCAGGCCAAGGATCGAAGATACCGAGGCCTTCACCAATGCGAAACGCGATGGCCGCGCCTATCACGCGCCGCCGTCTTATGAGGATATCGAGGTTCCGCGAAACACGCTGATCCCCGCCGGGATAGGCGCGGCGGGCTTTGTCTGCGCCTTCGCGCTCAGCTGGCATATCTGGTGGGCCGCCCTACTGGGTCTTGCGGCCATGTGGGCGGGCGTGGTGCTGCGAAGCCTGCAAGGAGACACGGAACGCGTGATCCCGGCTGCGGAAGTTCAAAGGCAGAACGAGGCATGGCTGGATTGCGCTCGGCAAACGGCCCCCGTCACCCGCTTTGCCGAGGTGGAGCGCATCAATCGCGGCAGGGCGATGGAAACGACATGAGCGCCGGCAAGAACCTTCACCCCGGCATTAATCTCGGCCACTCCGACCCGGCGGGCCACCATCAGGCCGAGCCGGTGATGTTCGGTTTCTGGATCTTTCTGATGAGCGATCTGGTGCTGTTCGCGCTCCTCCTCGCCACCTATTCGGCGATGAGCGTGCACGGCGTTGCGGGCGGCCCGGAACCGCGTGATGTGACCGATCTGGCCAGCGCCGGGATCGAGACGGCGCTGCTCCTGCTTTCCAGCTTTACGATCGGCATGGCATCGCTTGCCAATAAATATCACGACGACGGGCGGCGGTTGCTGCAATGGCTCGGGCTGACCGCGGTCCTCGGCATCGGCTTTCTGGCCATGGAGGCGCGCGATTTCGCCAGTCTGATTGCCGAAGGCGCGGTGCCGCAGCGCAGCGGTTTCCTTTCTGCCCATTTCACCTTGCTGGGGTGTCATGCGCTGCATGTCGCGGCAGGCCTGCTGTGGATGGCGGTGCTGGTATTGCAACTGATGGCCACAGGCCTCGAACGCGCGTTGCGGCTGCGTTTCATGCGGCTGGCGCTGTTCTGGCACATGCTCGACATCGTATGGGTCGCCATTCTGACCTTCGTCTTTCTGTACGGAGCCGCCGGATGAACGACGAAGACCTGCCGCAGAGCGAGAGGGAAGATCCCCGCCGCGAATTCCGTCACATACTGATGGGACTGGCGAGCGCCTCTGTCCTGACGGCGCTGGCGTTTTTTCTGGCGGTTGCGAAACCGCTGGCGACCGGCTGGCTGCTGGCGGCGCTGGGCGGTCTCGCACTCGTCCAGATTGCCGCGCAGTTCCGCTTTTTCCTGCACGTCGATCTCAAGAAATCGCACCGCGACGACTTGCAACTCGTGCTTTTCGCGGGGCTGGTCATCGCGTTGATGGTGGGCGGATCGATATGGATCCTGTTCAACCAGCACGCCCGCATGGGGTGATGTCCGGTGCATCACCCATGGAGCGCTTGGACCTATGAGAGCCTATCTCACACTCCCGATGAAGAGGCGAAAGCAGGCAGAATGGTGCGCCCGACCGGACAATGATGGGCACTCAGGTCATTGGAGAATTCTGGTTGACCTGTGAGTTCCCAGCGCTTGCATCGCCCTTCCGGTGTTGCAAAGGCAGACGCTCATGATGTCAGCTTTGCGCCCGGTTGCGGTCACTAGGCCGCAGGTTGCTGTTCGCCAAAAGCAGACATTGGCCACGCGATGAGCCTGGCGGCAGTTTTTGGCTCGAAAGCGGCATACATCAGCGCTGCAATCTTCGGAGACAGCAGATCACCATTTCTTCTGTGAAATTACTTGATGTCGCTGCCGGCCGCTTCCGACAATAGCGCAGGATCAAGGATTGTCACGTTACGATAGCCGCGCCTTATGAGCCCTGCTCGTTCGATTTGGGCGAGCGCAGATGCTGCCGCGCGGATGGAGACGTTTGCTACCGAAGCTATGTCCGACTGGGTGGCCTCGACTGTCTCTTCGGTTTCACTCTGCCTGAAATAGAGTATCTGGAGCGCCCTGATGATGCGCGCTTCCGGCGAGGGCAGGCGCATCATCGCCACGGCAGCAGCCATCGATTCGTAGTTCGCGCACATCAGCTGCGCGAATGCTTCCCAATTGTCTGGGCCTGCTCGGCATATTTGTCGGACCTGTCCGCTTGAGAGGAACATCAGCTTGCAATCCGTCCTCGCTTCGATCTGAAACCGTCGTGGTCCCTGCGTGAAAATTTCGAGCGCCCCGAACCACCAGCCTCGGCGCGCAAGGTAGATCAGTGCGGGCTGACCGGACGCCTGAACAATGCTGACTTCCAGTATCCCCTCGATCAGCCCAAATAGACCGCCGGCATCCTCTCCCTGCAGGTAGATTGGCATGCCCCGGTCGAAGCTGACTAGCCTTGCGCGCGTTATGACCTCGTCTTGAAATTCGGGCGTCATCGACTTGAGCCAACCGAGCGGACTGAAATTTTCCATCCAATTTCTCTCCAATTACGCACCTATGCACAATGGAATCGCCCTATCCGCGATATTCTTCTTGGGAAACAGGAAGTGACGCAAATTTCGGTCCGAATAGCACCAACAGGAGGCGTGGCGGAAATGAGCAAGGCGGCTAGGTTTACGGAGAGTGATACGACCTAGTCGAGCGATCTCGTCGGTTCCGACCAAGACTTTCGTAAACGTCCGAAGCACTTGCTTTCGGGCGTGATGAACTGTGGCCGAAAGACCCCGACCATTCTTCGGCCGCATCGGAGAACACCCTCATCAACCGGCCAAATCTCAGGGAAAAACCCGATGGCAGATGCAGTCGATACACTTGAATTTCAGGCGATCCGATCCCCCGTATGGAGACCAGTATGACCGACAGTAAAGGTAAGACCCCTGACGTTCTTCCCCGCCCCGATTTCCATTTTGAGGGCGAAGTCGGACGTACCTATCAGGAATCCGACCCACCGACCTTTCCCCAACCGGTGCAGCCGCCCAAAGGCGCACCCAATGTCGTGGTGATCCTGCTGGACGATGCGGGTTTCGGACAATTCGAGACATTCGGCGGCGGCATCCCCTCCCCGACCATGGACCGACTGGCTGCCGAGGGGCTGCGCTACAACCATTTCCACACTACCGCGCTGTGCAGTCCCACGCGCGCCGCCCTGATTACGGGACGCAACCATCACTCGGCCTCCTTTGCGGGCATTACCGAGATTGCGACGGGCTATGACGGATATTGCTGCGTGCTGCCCCGCAGCTGCGGCACCATTGGCGAGGTGCTCCGCCAGAACGGCTACATGACCGCGTGGATCGGCAAGAACCACAACACGCCGCCTTGGGAAACCAGCCCTGTCGGCCCGTTCGACCGCTGGGCAAATGGTCTCGGCTTCGACTATTTCTACGGGTTCAATGCGGGCGATGCGAACCATTGGAATCCGATCCTTTACGAGAACCGCGACCTCGTTCCTCCTTCGGAAGATCCCGATTATCACCTGACCGAGGACCTTGCCGACAAGGCGGTGAACTGGGTCCGCAAGGCCAAGAGCATCTCTCCCGACAAGCCGTTCTTCCTCTATGTCGCGCCGGGCGCCACCCATGCCCCGCACCACGCGCCCCAGCACTGGATCGACAAGTTCAAGGGCAAGTTCGACATGGGCTGGGACGCCTATCGCGAGATGACGCTCGAACGACAGAAGAAGTGCGGCGTCGTGCCAAAGGACACCGAACTGACAGTCCGATCCAAGGGCTTACCCTCATGGGACGAGCTGAACGACGACCAGAGGCGGCTTTATTCCCGCATGATGGAAGGGTTCGCCGCCTATGGCGCGCAGGTGGACGAGGCAATGGGGCGGGTCATCGATGCGGTGAAGGCGCTGCCCGACGCGGACAACACCATCATCATCTATATCGCCGGCGACAATGGCTCCAGTGCAGAAGGCGGGCTTGAAGGTTCGCTGTGCGAGAACATGTTCTTCAACGGCTTCCCCGAAAAGTGGGAAGACAACATCAAGGCCATGGACGAGCTGGGCGGGCCGAAGCACTTCAACCATTTTCCGTCCTCCTGGGCGCATGCGATGAACACGCCGTTCCAATGGACGAAACAGGTGGCGAGCCATTTCGGCGGCACGCGCAACCCGATGATCGTCTCGTGGCCCGATCACATCAAGGACAAAGGCGGCCTGCGCGAACAGTTCCTGCATGTGATCGACATCGTGCCGACGCTTTACGAAGCCTGCGGTATCACGCCGCCGCGCACGTTGAACGGGGTCCAGCAGAAGCCGATCGAGGGCAAGAGCTTTGCCCATACGTTCGAGGACGCCAAGGCACCGCCAAAGCGCAAGACGCAATATTTCGAACTGGCGGTCAATCGCGGGCTTTATCATGACGGCTGGATGGCTTCGGCCCCGTCCTTCGTGCCGTGGGTGCCGATCCGCGATCCCGACTGGGATCCCGACAATCAGATCTGGGAGCTCTACAAGATCGACGAGGACTTTTCGCAAGCGAAGGATCTTGCCGACAAGCATCCCGAAAAGCTGCGCGAGTTGCAGGACATGTGGTGGGTGGAAGCGTCGAAATACAATGTCCTGCCGCTCGACTGGCGCGGCACGCAGCGCATGAATGCCGAGGAGATGGGCCGCCCCAGCCTTGTCGGAAAGCGCACCAAGGCGACCTATTACGAAGGCATGAAGCAGCTATCCAGCGAGGCCTGCCTGCCGATGCTGAACAAAAGCTGGAAGATCGACGCGGATGTCATCCTGCTGGACGGCAAGGCCGAAGGGATGATCATCACCCATGGCGGTCTGGAAGGCGGCTATGGCCTCTACATGCGCGAAGGCAAGCCGGTCTTCGTCTACAACTTCCTCAGCGTAGAGCGCACGACGATCGCCGCCGAGGAGGCGCTGCCTGCCGGACAGACGAGGCTGACCGTCGATTTCGCCTATGACGGCGGCGGCATGGGCAAGGGCGCGACCATCACTCTGTTCGCCAACGGCAAGCAAGTTGCGCAGGGACGGCTGGAGCGCAGCGTGCCGATCCAGTTCTCGCTGGGCGAAGGCATCGACATTGGCATGGATACCGGTTCTGCCATCGATTTCACCTACACCCTGCCGTTCAAGTTCACCGGCAAGGTCGAGAAGGTCGAGGTCGATATCGCGCCTGCCTGACAGCCAATGACCGCAACCGGCGGCCCTGCTTTTGCTGGCGGGGCCGCCAGCTAGCCAGCCCTAACGCTTCAATCGGAGTTCGACATGTCCGAGATCGACCGCAGCAGACTTCCGCTTCATCGCCCGCCCTTCAAGGGCAGGATCGGCACGACCTATCAGGATTCGGAAAGCGCATGGCCGGAATTGCCCAGGCCGCCCGAAGGTGCGCCCAACATCCTGCTGATTTTGCTGGACGACGTGGGCTTTGGGCAGGCCAGCACGTTCGGCGGGCCGGTGCCGACGGAATCGCTCGACAAACTGGCTGCCGACGGGCTGCGCTATACGCGCTTTCACACGACCGCGATCTGCGGTCCCAGCCGCGCCGCGCTGATCACCGGGCGCAATCATCACAATTGCGGCACTGGCTTCCTGTCGGAATGGGCGACGGGTTTCCCCAGCTATAACAACATGATCCCGCAGACGACCGCATCGCTGGGCCGCATCCTGAAGGAGAACGGCTATGCGACCAGCTGGTTCGGGAAAAACCACAACACGCCCGACTGGGAAAGCAGCATCGCCGGACCGTTCGACCGGTGGCCGACCGGAATGGGCTTCGACTATTTCTACGGCTTTATCTGCGGGGAAACGCACCAGTATTATCCGGTGCTGTTCGAGAACACCGTTGCGGTGGAACCGGACAAGTCTCCTGAAGAAGGTTATCACTTCCAGAAGGACATCACCGAGCGTGCGATCAACTGGATCCGCTATTCGAAGTCGGTCGCGCCCGACAAGCCGTTCTTCTGCTATTTCGCTCCCGGTGCGGCGCATGCCCCTCACCACGCGCCGCCCGAATGGCGCGAGAAGTTCAAGGGCAAGTTCGACGCCGGCTGGGAAAAGGTGCGCGAGGAGACCTACAAGCGCCAGCTTGAGATGGGCATCATCCCCGAAGGCACCGAACTGACCGAAAAGCCCGAATGGGTGCAGGACTGGGACGGTCTCTCCGAGGGCGAGAAGAAGCTCTACGCCAAGTTCATGGAGAATTTCGCGGGCTTCCTCTCCTTCGCGGACCACGAGACCGGCAAGGTGATTGACGCGGTGCGCGAGATGCCTGGCGGCGACAACACCATCGTGATCTATATCGTCGGCGACAATGGGGCCAGTTCCGAAGGCGGCTTCAGCGGCACGGTGAACGAGGTGATGAACCTGAACGGCGTCTCCTCAAGCCTGGAGGAAAACTTAGCGCTGATCGACAAGATCGGCGATTCGGACACCGAACCGCATTATCCGCTGGGCTGGGCATGGGCAGGCAATGCGCCGTTCCAGTGGGTGAAGCAGGTTGCCTCGCACTTTGGCGGATCGCGCAATCCCATGGTCATCAGCTGGCCCAAGGGGATCGAGGACAAGGGCGGCATCCGTTCACAGTTCACCCATTTGATCGATGTGGTCCCCACATTGCTGGAGGCTGCGGGAATTCCGGCTCCCACCCATGTTGATGGGATCGAACAGAAGCCTCTCGACGGAGTCAGCATCTCGGCCACATTCGCCGATGCCAACGCGCCGGCGGTGCGCGAGCGGCAATATTTCGAGATTTTCTCGAACCGTGCGATCTATGACAAGGGATGGATCGCCTGCGCCCAGCACACCTTCCCGTGGCGGCAGGACTTTGCGCCCGGCCATTGGGAAAAGGACGAGTGGGAGCTCTACAATATCGACGAGGATTATTCCGAAGCGAAGAACCTTGCCGCCGAGTACCCAGAAAAGCTTGAAGATCTGAAAAAGATTTTCGACGAGGAAGCCGAGAAATACGGCGTCTATCCGATGGACGATCGCGGCGCGGGACGGCTGGCCGAACCCAAGCCTTCACCCGGCGGCGCGGACCCCAACCGCACCGAGTTCACCTTCTACGAAGGCGCGGTGCGCCTGCCCGAAACGGCGGCGCCCAACACCAAGAACCGGTCGCATTCGATCAAGGTCGCGGTCGATAACGCCAGCGGCAAGTCCGAGGGCGTCATGGTCGCCGCAGGCGGCCAGTCGGCAGGCTACACGCTCTATGTGAAGGGCGGAAAAGTCGTCTATGAATATAACTACTTCGACAAGAAGCGCCTGACCGTGGTGTCGAGCGAGCCGCTTCCGAAGGGCAAGTCCACCGTCGAACTGGCCTTCGCCTACGACGGCGACGGTCTTGGCAAGGGCGGCGAGGCCGTGCTGCTGATCGACGACAAGGAAGTCGGCAAGGGCCGTATCGACGTGACCGTCGCGGGCCGCTTCGGCATCGACACCTTCGACGTGGGCATGGACACGGGGTCTCCGGTATCCAAGGACTACGATCCGCCCTTCGCCTTCACCGGCAGGATCGAGCGCGTGGACATCAAGCTTGCGCCCCGCAACCTCAGCCAGAGCGAGGAGGACGAACTCCACGAACGCTATCTCGCCTTCGCGCAGCATATCGAGTGATCGGATTATTGTTTCTCAGTCCAATGCGGATTCAGGAGGCATGGCAGCAAGTGCGGGTCCAGATTTTTTCGCAAAGACTTCCGGTTCCTGCCGAGGAAGGATTCTAATGATTGCAGCTCGGACATTTATCGGGGCGGCCGGGCTATGCAGCGTGTGTGTGTGGTGTGTGTGTGGTGTATCGGCTTCCGCACAAGAGCCTGTTCCTGCAACCGATGCTGGATTGACAGTTGATTCTGGTGCGCGGAGCGGTTCGAGCGCTGACCGATCCACCACCAATGTCCAGCCGGTAATTCCCATCTCGATCTCGGAGGATTGGAACCTCATCTCGCGCACCATCGTACCGGTCATCTATCAGGATGGGGTTACCGGACGAGGACAAGATCAGTTCGGCCTAGGCGACGTCGTGCAGAGCGCGTTTTTCTCGCCGAAGGAAGTCGGTTCGTCGGGCATCATCTGGGTCGTAGGTCCGGCCTTCCTGCTACCCGCAGCCACCGACAGCGCGCTTGGCAGCAAGAAGTGGGGCGTGGGTCCAACGGCCGTTGTGCTGAAGCAGTCCGGCCGCGTTACCTATGGTATGTTGGTGAAACACATCTGGTCCGTGGCGGGGTCCGACAGTCGTGCTGACATGTCGCAGGCGTTCATTAAGCCTTTTCTGTCGTATACTACACCGGATGCAGCAACGTTTTCCACGAGCGCGGCAGAAATGGTCCAACGCCAGCCCATCGCTACGTCTCGACGGCCTGAGGAAAAGGGCGGGTTTGGGGTGTCGTTTCGAGCGGTCGAATGTCTGCTATGTCGGCCGCTCGTGACCATCGTGGTGGCCCGTTGCAATGTCCGCTTTCACAGTTTGCAGCCCAAAAGCTGCCAGTCCGCTAACGGCCAGCTTTTGCCACTTTCTTGAGCCGGTTCAGCACAGCCTAATTGTCAGCTTTTGGCAAAACCTGCCATTCGACAGATTGGTGTCAAACGGCAGCAATTTCCCAAATCCGGCAATCGACTTCGATAGCCAGCCTTGTCAGCTTTCGGGTAATCGAAAGCTGATCTCTGATGACCGAAAGCGGGGCACAAAGCCGTCACAAGGTCACACTCCATACTAGCATCTAAGTTCGACCGCCCCTTCGCCCCCGCAAAGTGAGCCGAGAGACGTTCCCGCGCGCCTTGATCCATCTCAGTAGAAAGCTGGGAATTTAATTTTATCCGCCAGCACCATTTTCCTGAAATAAGATCAAACGTCCGTTTCACGGGCAGATCTAGCTGAACCCGGCGACAGATTGTTGAATGCGCGAGCGCTCCGGCGCCCTAAACCAGTGTCAGAACGGCAATAACAAGCTACCTCGGCAAGTGTCAGAAGCCAATTTAAGTATCTAAACTCATACAGAATTTCCGAGATCACTTTAACATTTGCCGTGTTCTTAAATAATCAAATTAAGTTCACAACCACAGCGCTCGTTTTGAGAAATGAGCTTTGTATAAGAGGGCGGAGGATTTTTTCGATCGCGAGTGCAAGCCGTACTTTGAGGGACTGGCCTAAAAATCGGCTAGTTTGCTTGGTTGCCTATACCAAGGTGTAGCGAGATCACGCAACCGGACAATTGGCCAGTCCCGCGAACAGCCGCATCGTCATCGCATCCCAGACAGTCCGTTAGGACCATTCTATCGCGGAGTGCACCATGTCTTCAGGCACCATTGAAAACTCGACCTACGATCTGGGGCGCACTGCGCTCCTCTTCGTCGACCCGTACAACGATTTTCTTGCAGATGCCGGCAAGGTCTGGCCGATGGTCAAGGACGTGGCCGAAGAGGTTGGCCTTCACGCGAACCTCAAGAAGGTGGTCGGCGCCGTCCGCCAGTCGGGAACGCAAGTCGTGATCGTGCCGCACCATCGCTGGAAGGACGGGGATCTCGACGACTGGGACCATCCCAATCCCTACATGATCAGCGGGTATCAGCGGAAAGTCCTCGAGGAAGGGTCTTGGGGAGCCGAATGGTTTCCCGATTTTGCTCCTCAGTCCGGCGATCTGATCTGCACGGAGCATTGGGGCAGCAGCGGCTTCGCTAGCACCAACCTCGACATGCTCCTCAAGCAGAGGGGCATAACACATGTTATCGTGATCGGGCTGATCGCCAACACCTGCATCGAGAGTACGGCCAAGTTCGCCGTCGAGCTCGGGTATCATGTCACGCTCGTTCGCGACGCGACCGCCGCGGCTTCTCCCGCAGCCATGACTTGTGCGCACGAGGTCAATGGGCCGACCTACGCGCACGTCATCACAACCTCCGATGAAATCGTAGCCGCGCTTGTTCCGGCTTCGGAAACTGCAGCCTGAAGGAGAATGAAAATGTCCAGCGTATTAACCAAAGTGCGGCCCTCACCGCGCCGGATCAGATCGTCGAAGTTGATGGTCGCGATATCGCCTATCGCACGTTCGGGGCTGGCCTCAGTCTCGTCCTGTGTGTCCCTCTTCGCGGCACAATTGATATGTGAGACACGTTGTTCCTAAACCTCCTCGCCGAAAATTACACGGTCACCAGCAACAGCTGACAGGCCGTTACTTTATGACAGCGATTGGCAATGAAGATCTAACATTGCTGAAATTGTCGGTTTGAAAACGTCGAAGCGAGATTACAAATCTGAAGCCATAAGCTTGGCTGACTGGCGAAACGAATATGGCATGTTTCGGCATGGTGAGATAAATGCCGGTACGATCACCACTGAACCTGCGAAGACCCTGTTATGGAATCTTTTGGCGAGGATCTAGAGACTCTTCGGCGAGTGCCGCTGGCCGAGGGTCATGTCGCACGAATGCGCGCGATCGGCAGCGAAAGAGCCTATTCCGCAGGCGAAACGGTTCTGAAAGTCGGGCAACCGCTGGATCGGTTCATCTACATCATCGAAGGTGAGATCGAGCCGGTCGATTCCTTCTCGGGACAACGGCTCTTCAATGCGGTTCTCGGGCCCACGCAGTTCATAGGCGATATCGGTTTCCTGAGCGGGGCCGCAGTGACCACCGCGCTTCGTTCGACCATGCCCACTCGGACGCTGGAGTTATCGAGGCCGGACATGCTCGAGCTTATGGCCAATGTGCCCGAGCTTTCCGATCACGTACTGACCGTTTTTGCCGCGCGTCGGCGCCGCATGTTCGAAGCCCGCGCCAGCGCGATCAAGGTGATCGGAGCGGATCGCGACCCGCGTATCCAGGCATGCGAAAGCTTCCTCGCGCGCAATCGCATTCCGTTCGTGAGTTTCGATCTCGACGACAAGGGCGAGCTGGCCGTCGAATCGTGCCGCCTGACCGGCCATTCTCCCGGCGTGATACTGGGCAAGGACCACCGCCTCGACGATCCCAGTCCGCGCAGCCTTGCCCGCGAACTGCACCTCGATCTCGATGTCTGCGAACGCACGATCTACGATCTCGTCATCGTTGGCACCGGTCCCTCCGGCGTCGCTGCGGCAGTCTATGCCGGGAGCGAAGGGCTATGCGCCTTGGCCATCGAAGATACCGCGATCGGCGGGCAGGCGGGCACCAGCAGCCGGATCGAGAACTATCTGGGCTTTCCGACGGGCATTTCCGGAACCGATCTGGTCTATCGCGGGCAGGTGCAGGCGATGAAGTTCGGGACCCGGTTCGCGATGCCCCGGCGTGCACAGTCGATTTCGAGGCGCGAGGACGGCGTCTACCAGATCGGGCTGGATGGGGGGGAAACGGTTTCGGCGCTGGCCGTGCTGATCGCTACGGGGGTGCGATACCGCCGCCTGCCTCTGGACAGGCTCGCCGAATTCGAAGGGGCGGGCGTGTTCTATGCGGCGACCGACATGGAATCGCGTTTCTGCCGCAATACCGAGGCGGTTGTCGTGGGTGGTGGAAATTCCGCGGGACAGGCCGCGATGTACCTTTGCCGAACGGCGAAGCACGTCCACGTCATCGTGCGCGGGGAAAGCCTTGCTTCCTCCATGTCAGACTATCTCAGGCGCAGGCTCGAAGCCGATCCGGCAGTGACCATTCACTACCGTTCGGCGGTTTCGGCGCTGGAAGGGGAAGTGCACCTCGAAGCAGTCGTGGTGTCGTCGCCCGATGACGAACTCAAGATACCTGCGCGCGCCCTTTTCATCATGATCGGCGCGGTGCCCAACACGGACTGGCTGGGCGAAACGGTCGAAACCGACCAGTGCGGTTTCGTGAAAACCGGTCCGGCAGTCGGCCGAAGCCATTTGTTCGAGACGAGCGCGGAGGGTATCTATGCCGTCGGAGACGTCCGTGCAGGCTCCGTGAAACGTGTGGCGAGTGCCGTCGGCGAAGGTTCGGTGGTCGTCAGCCGCATCTGGGAATATGTAGAGGCCGCCGGGCGAACCGAAAGGGAGGTCGAACAGGTGCCAGACCCGGCTTCGAATGCGCGTCTGGCCTAATAGGGCGGCGCTTTATCCGCGCGCTGTCGGCGCGCCGCTTCACTCCACCACGCAAGGTCATCGGCGAAACGGGGAAACGCGCGGTCAAGCGCCTGTCCACCGTCGCCTTTCGGCATGGCCCTTTCGTCGAGCGTGTTCTGTATCTGGCCGACCGCAATCGTGCTCGACACGACGACCATGCCCATTTCGGATAGCGTTCCGTGCCAGGCGGTGCCAGCCCTGACGCCCGCCATTCGTCCGGCGGAATAGCTGGCGATGGCCGCGGGGCGCCAGAACCATTCCTCGAGAAAATGATCGGTCAGGTTCTTCAGACCCGGCTGGATGCCCCAGTTGTATTCTCCCGTCACGAAGACGAACCCGTCGGCAGCCCCGATGCGCTCTGCCAGTTCGGCCATGGCGGACGGCGCTTCGCCCTGTGCATATTCCTTGTACATCCGGTCGAGGATCGGCAGCCCCACTTCCTGTGCATCGACGAGCTCGGCGTTCTCACCCCGCTCGGCAAAGCGGCGCAGCAGATAATCGGCAAGGCGAATGCCGAGCCGGTCGCGGCGATAAGAACCGTAGAAAATCAGATAACCTGCCATGCGCGTCACTTTCTTTGTGTCTTTTGCCTATACCCGCGGACAGGCGGCTAGGATCTTCGAAGAGGACGCGAACGGCTGATTGCGAGACATGGCAGCCCGAACGCCGAAGCGGTATACACGGCCTTCACCCTTTCAGCCGCTCGGCTATCTTCACCAGATCGGCCAGTGTCCTCGCGCCCATCTTCTTCATTGCCGATGCACGATACAGCTTCACCGTGATTTCGCTCAATCCCAGGGCAAACGCGGCTTGCTTGTTGAGAAGGCCCGACGTCACCATTTCCATCACCTCTTTTTCCCGCGCCGAAAGCGAGGCGTGCCGATTGACTAGATCTGACATCATCGACCGGCTCAGGCGTCGCTCGTGATCCTTTTCCAATGCGGCATTCACGGCGTCGAGCATGTCCTGATCGCGAAACGGTTTTGTCAGAAAGTCGATGGCTCCCGCCTTCATGGCCTGCACCGACATGGTGATGTCCCCGTGCCCCGTCATCATGATGACCGGCATTTCGAGGCCCTTCACCGACATCTGGCGCTGAAAGTCGAGGCCGCTGGTACCCGGCAAGCGCACATCGAGGATGAGGCAGGAGGCGACGTCCGGCAGTTGCGCATCGAGAAACTCGACGCAGCTGGGATAGTCGCATGCATCCCTGCCCACGGAACGCAGCAAGGCCGTCACCGAACGCCGGACCGACGCGTCGTCGTCTATGACGTGAACGATGGCTGGTTCAACCATGGCAATCCTTATCGAACATCCTTCGCGTCAGCCTAGGACTATCTTCGTGTCATCGGGTCAGCCGGTCAGCGCCTTGCGGATACATCCGAGCAATTCCTCGGCTTCGAACGGCTTGCACATGAAGCAGCGGGCGCCCTGCGCCAACGCCCTGCTCCGCAGGTCCGGCTGCGGGAACGCCGTCATGACAAGCATCGGCAGGTTGGGCTGGCGATCCTTCAGTATCTCCTGCAAATCCAGTCCATTCGTTCCGTCCATCTGGATATCGGTAATGACGAGATCGATCCCGGCCCGGCAAGAGCTATCCAGAAAGGCATCCGCGCTTTCGAATAGCCGGATCTGGTATCCCTCCGATCGCAACAGGCTCGACAGGCCGGTACGGATCGCCCCGTCATCGTCGACTATCGCGATTACCGGCATCTTGCTCATCCGGACGTATCCGGCAGCGAAATCAGGAAGCGTGTTCCTGCGTCATGGCTGCTCTGCGCGGTAAGCGTTCCGCAATGCGATTCCACGATCGTCCGGCATATCGACAATCCCATCCCCATGCCCCCGTCCTTCGTGGAATAGAACGGTTCGAAGATCCGGCCGAGATCTTGGGGTGCAATGCCCGGACCGGTGTCCTCGATGGAAATCAGGATGTGCGGCGGCTTGCGGGTCGCCCGGACAGTCAGTTGCCGGACGCGGCTTTTGCTCATGGCCTGGATGCCGTTCAGCATCAGATTGATGAGCGCCTGTTGCAACTGGACGGGTTCGCAATTTATGGACCCCAGCTCCTCGTTCAGCGCCAGTCCGAGATTCACCTCGTGCGCATGCGCTTCGTTCTCGACGATTTGCAGGGCGGCCCGGATCAGGCCGCGGATATCGCGCTGTTCGGTGATGCGGGGTGCCTTTTGCAGATAGGATCTGGTCCGGTCGATGACAGCCTTCGCCCGGTGCGTATCCTCGATCACCGCTGCCACCGCGGTCTTGACCTCTTCCAGATCCGGCTCGCTGCGTTCCAGCCACCGGACGCAAGCGGCAGCGTTGGAGGCAATGGCGGCGAGCGGCGAGTTTACCTCGTGCGCAATCGATGCCGTCAGCGCTCCCACCGTTGCGATGCGCTGGGTGCGGGCGATTTCGTCCCGAACGTGCATCAGCTCCGCCCGGTCCCGTTTGTACTTTGTGATCTCGACAATGCAGATAATCACGTCGGTCAGCGGTTCTCCCTCGCGGGGAAGCGCGGCGGTGACGAGGCAGTCGAAAACTTCGCCATTAAGGCGCTGGATCGCGCTCTCGCCTACAAAGCTGCTGTCGCCCGCGCTCAGGGCCGCGATCCAGCGGTGAAAGGCCGGCGCGCTGCCGGGCAATATGTCGGCCAGGCTGCCGACCAGTTCCGCTTCGCTCGACGCGCCCATGAGTTCCACGGATTTCCAGTTGACGCTGTTGATCCGCACCGTGGCATGCAGCGCGCGGGTTTCCTCCGGTCGGGCGGCGAACCAGCCCGGGATGTCCGCGACCCCGGCATCCCGGAGATCCTGTATCGCCGCTCCGACGGCCGACCAGTCCTCGCGCCAGATCGAAATGCCCGCGCGATCATATAATTCGGCGAAACGCTCCTCCGCCTCGCTGACGGCCCGTTGCAGTTCCAGGTTCGATCGCAGGAACTGATAGAAGAAGGCGGCCGCGATAAATGCGGTTGCGACGATGAGCAGTATCTCCACCCGATGTTCCGGGTTGCCATCGTCAGCCAAGGCGACGACGACCGCCGCCGCGAAGGCGGCGAGGGCGACGCCGATGCGCAATAGCTGGGCTGAAGGCCTGATCCGTTTTCGCATACTGACCGGCAAGCCTGAAGCATGGGGAAGCACTGCTCGCGCGCTAAGGGCTAGCGGACGATGAGGCCGGTTCATCGTGACACGCGCAATGTCGAAGCGAAGGCGGCGCCAACTTCAGGTCGATACACGAAAGCCGGCATTCTCATTCTTCTGCCTCGCCGCCTTTTCTTGGCCGGTCCTTCCCTTTGAAGGCCATAGCTAGGTTCGGGACACAACAGACCAGATCGTTACTTTGATCTGGAGTAATCACAATAACAACTATACGAAGGTTGATTGCTACCCGGCTTATCCGGATGGGCAATGGAAAGCTCTGTCGAAGGTCTGAAAATGCGACAAGTTTTCACGCTATGGCCAGAGGTGAATGTCGAGCAAGGGGGAAGCGTCGACCAGCATGGCATGCCGGTCTGGGCGACCGATCCTGAGCCCTCGCAAGACCGGGCGAGCTGGCACGCAGCGGATGTCCTACTCGTTTGCCTGATTGCGCTGCTGGCGGGCGCCATGCTGCTGGCCGGCAGTCCGGCAGACGCGTTCGGCATCGCCCTTGGACTGGCCATTGTCGCCACCGTTCTGGCGTTCATCGTGTATTACCGGCGCACCATAACGGGCCTGCAACGCAGGCTTGACGAAAGCATTCGCTGGAACGACACCATCTTCGAGAGAACGGGCATAGCCCTGTGGCGCGAGGACTGGTCATTCGCCCGTGACGAGGTGCTGCGGCTGCTGCGGTCAGGCGTTCGGGACATGCAAGCCCATTTTGCCGCCCATCCGCACGAGCTGCGCGCAATCCGCAAGTCGGTGATTATCAAGGACGTGAACAGCTCTGCCGTGGCCCGCGCAGGGGCGACAGGCAAGGACGCGCTCATCGGGTCGCTGGACCGTATCCTGCCGGACACCGACCAGACCTTCGTGCAATGGCTGGTGGCGTTTGCGCGCGGGGACGACCTCTACCGGTCCGAAACGCATCTGACCGACGCTCTCGGCAATCCGGTCGATACGCTCTTCACGGCGGGACTGCCGAAGGACATGCGCGGGTTCGAGGACATATTGGTCAGCGATCTCGACATCACCGAATACAAGGCGACGCAGAGCAGGCTGGCGCAGGCGGAGCTCGACATCGCGCGGGCGGCAAGGGTAACCACGATGGGCGCATTGTCCGCCTCGATCGCACATGAGGTGAGTTCGCCGCTCGCGGCAATCGGGTCGCATGCGGCGGCCGGCTTGCGCTGGATTGAGCGGGACCAACCCGAACTGGACGAGGCTGCGGAGAGCCTTCGAAGCGTCGTCGCAGCGACGGCGCGAGCGCAAGCGGTGATTGAACGAACGCGGGCCTTTTTGAGCAACAGCTCGGTCGCTCCGCATCCGCACGACATCGTTCCGCTGATCCAGGAGGCGATCTTACTGATCGAGCGCGAATTGAGGGCGCTTGGCGCGTCGGTACATTTCGACCTTCGTGACGGGATGCCGAAGGTTCTGGCAGATCCGGTCAACATGCAGCAAGTCATCGTCAATCTGGCGCTTAATGCGGCGCAGGCCATGACCGAGCTGCAAGGTCCCCGCGACATACTGATATCGGCCTTGGCGAGGGACGGGTGTGTACGCATCGAGATAACAGACCGAGGCCCGGGGATCGATCCCGACACGATGAAATCCATGTTCGAACCCTTCTATTCGACCAAGGACGGCGGCATGGGAATGGGGCTCGCGATCTGCCGAAACTGCATCCTGGCGCATGGCGGCCGGCTTTGGGCCACGAGCAGCCTGGGCGAAGGCGCCACATTTCACATTGAATTGAAAGCTGCACCGGACCAGGCGGGAGAGTGAGCGTTGGACGCGGAAACGCCGAGACCGCTCGTCCATATCATCGACGACGATACCGGCTTGTGCGAAGCGCTGGTCCGGCTGGTCCGCTCGGTAGGCCTCGAAGGACGCGCCTATAACTCGGTGCAGGGCTTTCTGGCTGCCCCGCCCGAAAACGTGCCCAGTTGCATCCTGCTCGATGTGCGTTTGCCGGACATGAGCGGTCTTGACCTGCAGGACAGCCTTGTCCGCCGAGGGTTGCCACTGCCCGTCGTGATGATGACGGGATACGGCGACATTCCCATGTCGGTTCGGGCGATGAAGGCGGGTGCCGTCGATTTTCTTCCCAAGCCGTTCCGCGACCAGGACCTGCTCGATGCCGTGGAGCGGGCCCTTGCCCGCGATCGGAAGCAGATCGGTATTCGAGTGGAGCAAGAGCAACTGAACGCCAAATTCGCGGCGTTGACGCTCCGCGAGCAAGAAGTTTTTCAGGGTATCATGGACGGGCTGATGAACAGGGAGATCGCGGAACGCCTGTCGCTCAGCTTGGCGACGGTCAAGGCCCATCGCGGCGCGCTGACCCGCAAGATGGGCGTGGCCAATGCGGCCGATCTCGTACGCTTTGGACGGCTGCTGGATCTGGTCCGCGACTGATCGCTTTGTATCCTCACAATGCCTAGTCGTCACCTCACGGTATGGCATCGCAATACCAAGAGATCGGCTTCGCCAAACACACGTAGGATCGATCGCCCGCTGCCGCCACGGCATGCTGGGCCTGCTTCGATCGCAGTGATTCCAAGGAGACGATCCCGCGACCGGATCAGCACCGGAGGAAAGGCCATGATACGAATGGGCGTAGCCGCCATCGCACTGCTTGCCGCGATATCGTCGGGCGCATCTGGTCAAGAGCCCGCCTCTCGGCAAGTTGGACAGATCGTCTCACCCGTCGACGAAAAAATCGACGCGTCATTCGATATCGTGCAAACCGATGTTAGCAGCGACGGACCGGACATTGTCTTTCGCGTACTGGTCAGAGGAAAGGCTGGCGTACTGCGGCCTAAAGCGACGGGTGAATTCGCCGGGAGCGCTGTTTATTCGTATGTCTGGCCAACATCTCTGAACAGCTCGAGCGTGGGATTCGAGGCAAGCCAGGGAATACTGGCGCTTGCCGTCACCTTTCACCCCGATTTCGACGATTCCGCCGATGGCAGCGCCAACCGGCATGTCTGGCATCCGCACTGGGTCGTACTCGTGCCCGACGACGCCTGTGGTGCGGGCTCACTGAAGGTGAAGGACATCCCCACCGGATCGACGCCCCGCCTCCCCGCCACTTGGCCCAGGGTTCCCCTACTGATTGATAGCCCGGGCTACCCGACCGACCTAGAAATGGACATGGTCGAAGTAAGAGTGCCGGCGGCGGTGATCGGTGCAACGGACTCGATCAATTTTGATGGCGTGACCTCCGCGTTGAAGGTGAACGCCAATTTGCATGCGCCATTACTCTGCATATCGGATGTCTTCGATGTCGCTTCGGGCGATCTTAGCCAGCCGGGCCGCATGCCGAAATAGAGTTACGCATCCAACCCCTATGCGGCTGGTAAGCCGGGAGGCACATCATGAGCAAGATCCTCGTCCTGTATTACTCAAGTTACGGCCATATCGAGGAAATGGCCTATGCGATGGCCGCAGGCGCCCGCCTGTCGGCCGCCAACGTCGACGTGAAACGTGTGCCCGAGACGGTACCCGCCGCCATGGCTGAAGGAGCGGGTTACAAACTCGATCAAGAGGCGCCGATCGCGACCGTGGAAGAGTTGGAAGCCTATGATGCGATCATTATCGGCACAGGCACCCGATTTGGTCGCATGTCTTCACAAATGGCGTCCTTTCTCGATCAGGCCGGGGGTTTGTGGGCTCGGGGCGCGCTGAACGGCAAGGTCGGTGCGGCATTCACATCCACCGCAACGCAACACGGCGGGCAGGAAACGACGCTGTTCTCCATTATCACCAATCTGCTGCATTTCGGCATGACGATTGTTGGCTTGCCCTATAGCCACGCGGGTCAGATGAGCGTGGACGAGATCGTCGGCGGCGCGCCCTACGGCGCAACGACAGTGGCGGGCACCGACGGTTCGAGAAGGCCTTCGGACGTCGACCTCGACGGTGCGCGGCACCAGGGTGAGATCGTGGCTCGGACCGCAAACAGGCTATTCGACTGAGCGGCGAAGCCTTGGCCTGGCCGGGCTGCAAGATTGATGCGTTAACGTTGCAGCCCGAGCCAGCTGGTGAGCACCTGTTCAGTGAGAGTTTCCAGTTGGTGCGAATATCGTGCAGCATCCGCCCGGATCGGTTCAGGATCGACACCTGCCAATAGCAGCTCATCCGCATGGCCGGTCAGCCAGCGACCGATGTCGCCGCCTGCTTCCAGATGGAATTGCAGCGCCAGTATATGCGGCCCCCTGCTGAACGCCTGGTTCTCGTAGAGATCGGTCGATGCCAGCAAGTCCGAACCTGCCGGAAGGTCAAACGTGTCGCCATGCCAATGCAGCACGGGCTGCGCCTGCCCAATCGCCGCCAGCGGAGAAGTTTCACCCGCGGCAGTCAGCCTGATGGGTGCGAAACCGATTTCCTTTGCCTTGCCGTGATAGACCCTTGCGCCAAGTGCGCTGGCCATCATCTGCGCGCCCAAACAGATCCCAAGCGTCGGACGATCGGCAGCCAGCCGTGCACGCAGAAACTCCAGTTCCTGAAGGATGAAGGGATTCTCCGCCTGTTCATAGACGCCCATCGGTCCGCCAAGAACGATGACAAGGGGTGTCTCCACGGGATCGATGGAAAGGAAATCGTCACAACCCGCATCGAGATAGCGCACTTCGAAGCCGGATCTTGCGAGCGGAGTGGCAAGATAGCCGAGATCCTCAAACTCGATATGCCGGATGGCGACTGCCTGCTTTTTCATGATATCGTCTTCAGCCTATTGCAGAAGGCTACGCAACATCCATGCATTCTTCTCGTGCAGGTTCAGTCGCTGAATCAGAAGATCGGCAGTAGGCTGGTCGCCCATTTGATCCGCGGCGGCCAGCACATCGCGCGCCGTACGCGCGGCAGACTGCTGCCCGGAATGCAGCAATTCGATCATGTTGGTGGAAGACGGTACGCCCTCGACCTCGCCGATTGAAGTCAACGCGCCGAACAGCTGATAGGTACCGGGTGCCGGATGCCCCAGCGCCCTGATGCGCTCCGCAATCGGGTCGAGGGCATTCCACTGTTCGATGTACTGCTCCATGAACATGAGATGCAGGGAATTGAACATGGGCCCCGTGACGTTCCAGTGAAAATTATGATTCATCAGGTAAAGCGAATAGCTGTCGGCCAGAAAGCGGGACAGTCCGCCCGCAATTTCCGCTCGGGCATTTTCGTCCAGACCGGTGTCGATGGGCGGCGCCGTCATGCCAGAACTCCGTGAAGGAATTCCCCGTCTGTCAGGGAATCCGTCGCAATCTCTGCGAGCCCGGCATCCTGTACATTGGCGCGCAGCCATCCGATGATACTGCTAGCAACCTCCTCCCATCCCGGTTCCGCGCACAGGAAGTGCGAGCGGCGCTCGAACTCCTTGTAAGCTGTAGTGGCGGCGGATGCGGCCTGCTTTTGATATGCCGCCTTGGAAAGATAGGGCGAGACGAGCCGGTCTTCGGTCGCCCCGGTCAGCATCAGGGGCTGTCGGCGTTGCGCCGGATGGACCCAGCTTCCAAGCCAGAGCGCCGCCTGATGGAAGATCATCCCCGGCGCCGGTATGACATAGGAGGCATAGGCCTCGTCGACCAATGCGGGCGGCGCGGTATTGGCGAACAGCTTCCCGAAACGGCGGCGGGATAGCCTGTATGGACGCTTCCACCCGGCAGGACGCAGCATGATCGGCGTAATCGCGGCAAAGGCGCTCGGGCCGGGGATCACCCCTCCGATAGGGGCGGGATCGATCGCCACGCCCGCCCGGCCGCACCCGCGGTCGAGCAACATTTGCGCCAGCAGGCCCCCGAACGAATGCCCGATGATGATCGGCTCCTCGGGCAGGGCCCGGATGAAGCCTTCGTAGGAATCCGCTATTTTCCCGAGAGTGAGCGAGCCGAAGCCCTTCGGCGGTGTCTCGTTCAAGGCGCGGGCGGAATATTCGCCGACATAGGGCCAGGCCGGAGCATGTGTCTCGTAGCCCTCCCCCTCGAATGGCTTGCGGAAGGCATCCCAGCTTTCCGGCGTGACCCACGCTCCGTGGACGAAAACGATCGAGCCCTTCACCGCTCAGCCCTCCACGAAGGCCAGCAGATCCGGGTTCACCACGTCCGGATGGGTGGTGCAGAGCCCGTGCGGCAGCCCCTTGTATGTCTTCAGGGTTCCATCAGACAGTAATTCGACCGATTTCGGCGCGGAATCGGCGTAGGGGACGATCTGGTCGTCGTCGCCATGCACCACCAGCACCGGCTGTCTGATCGCCTTCAGATCTTCCGTGAAATCGGTTTCGGAGAAGGCCTTGATGCAATCGTACTGGGCCTTGATTCCGCCCATCATACCTTGCCGCCACCAGTTGCGGATCACGCCCTCATCCACTTTCGCGCCATCGCGGTTATAGCCGTAGAAGGGCCCGCTTGGCACATCGAGGAAGAACTGCGCGCGATTGGACGCGGTCTGCTCGCGAAAGCCGTCGAACACCTCGCGCGCGAGGCCTTCGGGGTTGGCGTCGGTTTTCAGCATGATAGGGGGAACCGCACCGATCAGCACCGCCTTGGAAACGCGGCCGCCTTCGGAACGCGCCACATATCTCGCAACTTCGCCGCCGCCGGTCGAATGGCCGATATGGACCGCACCCTGCAGGTTCAGCGCGGATGCCAGCGCGATCATGTCGGCGGCATAGGTATCCATCTCATTCCCGCTGTCGGTCTGGGTCGAACGGCCATGGCCGCGCCGGTCGTGCGCGATCACGCGGTAACCCTTGCCCAGAAAGAACATCATCTGGTTGTCCCAGTCATCGGCGGACAAAGGCCAGCCGTGATGGAAGACGATGGGCCGCGCGTCCTTGGGACCCCAGTCCTTGTAGAAGATCTCGGTCCCGTCGCTGGTTTCGAAAAAGGGCATGGTCGTTCTCCTTGGGGGGGGAAAGTCAGAGCGCGCCGAACGAGCGCGAACGGTTGCGGACAAAGCTGGCGATGATGTCGGCGACCAGCTCTGGCGCTTCGTGCTGGGGGCCGTGTCCCATGCGGGGCAGGACAAGCAGATGCAGGCTTTGCCATTCGCGGCTGCACGCGAACCAGTTGCCGGCAGGAAAGACGATCTCGTGGTCGCCGGAGATGACAAGGATCGGGATGTCGGTGCGGGCCAGGAAGGAGCGGCAGTCCTCGTCCGCCGCGAAACGGTCGTCGGCCACCCGGTCCTGCAACAGGTTCAGGTAGGTTTCCTGTGAAATCGGCGGACTGCGATCTCCGCGCCGTCCTGCGATCCGCTCATGCGAAGCCGCGGCAGCGGCGCGACTTGCCGAGGATACCGGCTCGAAGAAGAGAACGATCTCGTCGTCGAGGTCGTAATCGGGTTTGAGCGCATGTTCGAGGAATACCGGTTCGGGGGGGAACTCCACCGCTCCCGGCGGCTTCGTTCCGATCAACACTGCGTGCGTGATCCGATTAGGGGCCATGAATGCCGCGAGCTGCGCGGCCATTCCCCCGAGCGACCATCCCCCCACTGCGAATCGATCAAGACCCAGCGCATCGGCAAGGTCGATCACGTCCCGGGCCATCTCCTCGGCCTGATAGCTCGCAGTGCCGCTCGACTGGCCAAGGCCGGAGTAGTCGAAAGTAAGGACCCTGAAAGAGCTGGCCAGAGCGTCGAGAAACGCAGGATCCCAGCTATCGAGGACGCCGCGGAACCGCAGGCAGAGGATCAGGGGCGGACCGCGCCCGATCTCGCGATAGGCAAGCTGGCGTCCGCCGATTTCGGCGAATGATGTCGGCACGTTTGCGGCATTTGTTTCGGTGATGGTGGCTTGCATGGTCCTGTCTCCTTGCAGGCCCAGTTTCGCAGCAGCCGGGCCCTTGGGAAATCGGACGCCTGTCTTGTCGGACTATACCTTGGGATAGTGGGCAGCGAACCGCCGTGCACCATCGGCCTTCGTCGCGGCGTGCGGGCCGCGCGCACCCCCTACCAAGGTTTAGCCATGTAAAACCCACGCGTAATCGAAGCACGCGTCATTCGCGCGCATGATCCTCGCTTCATCAAGCCTTGAGGAACGACCATGCCGCTTGTCGCCACGCCCACGCCCGGGAAGGGGCTGATCTCTTCCGAGAACCACACCCTGATCCTGATCGATCACCAGTCGCAGATGTCTTTCCCCGTGCGCTCTATCGATGTGGCCGTCCTGCGGCTCAATTCGGCCATGGTGGCAGAGGCCGCCCACGGTTTCGGGGTCAGCACGATCCTCACCACCGTCGCGGCGGAGAGTTTCTCCGGCCCGGTATTCGACGAGATCCTTGCCGCCCTACCCGATTGCAAAATCATCGATCGCACCACGATGAATGCGTGGGAGGACGAAAAGGTGCTAGAACGTGTGAACGCGCTGCAAAAGGACCGGATCGTCTTCGGCGGCCTGTGGACTTCCGTCTGTATCGTCGGACCGGTCCTGTCCGCGCTCGACCAAGGCTATGAGGCCTATGTCATCACCGACATCTGCGGCGACGTGTCCGACGAGGCGCATGAACGCGCGGTCCAGCGCATGGTGCAGGCGGGAGCCGTTCCCATGACCTCGCTGCAATACATGCTGGAACTGCAGCGCGACTGGGCGCGGACCGAGACCTACGATCTGACCACCGGCATCGCGAAGAAATACGCGGGGGGCTATGGCATCGGCATCGTCTACGCCAAATCGATGTTCGGCGCGCACGAAGGCGGCCACGCGCAGGCCGCCTGACGGCGGGGCCGTTTCGCGGGAGAGGCACCATGAAGCCCTATTCCGTTTCGCTGGGTGCGGGCCTTCTCGTCGGTGTCATCTATGCAATGATCGGCGTGCGTTCTCCCGCCCCGCCGATCATCGCGCTTGTCGATCTGGCGGGAATGCTGCTGGGCGAACAGCTTGTGCCCATTGCCCAGCGACTGTTCGCGGGTGTTGAGACGACGCGCTTCATCCAGCAGGATTGTGCCCGCCACGTGTTGGGCCGCCTACTATCCAATGAAGAGGACGGGCCGTGATCGACTTTTCCCGCCGCACCCTGCTTGCCGGATCCATGGCAAGCGCCGCCTTTGGCACCGCGAGGCTCGACGCCATGAATGCTTCCGAACCAGTGACAGCGACCGATCTTGTCATCCGCAACGCGCGGATCGCGACTCTCGACCCCGCCAATCCTTCGGCAGAGGCGGTCGCGATGCGCGATGGCGTATTCCTGTCCGTCGGAAGCGAGGCCGAAGTGCGCGCAGCCGCGCCCGATGCGCAGGTGATCAATGCGGGCGGCAGGCGGCTGATCCCGGGACTGATCGACAGCCACATCCACCTGATCCGCGGCGGGCTGAACTATAACATGGAGCTGCGCTGGGATGGCGTGCCCAGCCTTTCGGACGCCATGGCCATGCTGAAACGGCAGGTGGACCGCACGCCCGCGCCGCAATGGGTGCGGGTCGTCGGCGGCTTCACCGAGCACCAGTTCGCCGAAAAGCGGCTGCCCACGCTGGCAGAGATCAATGCGGTCGCTCCCGCTACGCCGGTGTTCATTCTTCATCTCTACGACCGGGCCTTGCTGAACGGGGCGGCCTTGCGCGCGGTGGGCTATGACAGGGATACACCCGCACCTCCGGGCGGCAGGATCGAACGCGACTCCAATGGCAACCCAACCGGCCTGCTGCTGGCATCGCCCAATGCGACGATCCTCTACAGCACCCTGGCCCGCGGACCGACCCTGCCTTTCGAATACCAGGTTAGTTCGACATTGCATCTCATGCGCGAACTGAACTCGCTGGGGGTGACCAGCGTGATCGACGCGGGTGGCGGATCGCAGAACTATCCCGATGACTATCAAGTGATAGAGGCACTGCACCGCGACAATGCGCTGACCGTGCGCATCGCCTATAATCTGTTCACCCAGAAACCGGGCGAGGAACTGCAGGATTTCGCCGGCTGGTCCGCACGGATTTCGCCGCGAATGGGCGACGACAGCTATCGCCATAATGGCGCGGGCGAGATGCTCGTATATTCCGCCGCGGATTTCGAGGATTTTCGCGTCGAACGGCCCGACCTGCCGCCGCGGATGGAAGGCGATCTCGAACCCGTGGTCCGCCTTCTGGCCGAGAAACGCTGGCCATGGCGCCTCCACGCCACATACGACGAATCCATTTCTCGGGCGCTCGACGTGTTCGAGAAGGTGAATGCGGACATACCCTTCGACGGTCTCAACTGGTTCTTCGACCATGCCGAGACGATCAGCGAGCGGAACATCGACCGCATCGCGGCTCTGGGCGGCGGGATCGCGGTCCAGCACCGCATGGCCTATCAAGGCGAATATTTCGTCGAACGCTATGGCGCGAAGGCGGCAGAAGCGACGCCGCCGATCAGGCGCATGCTTAAGGCCGGCGTGCCTGTCGGTGCGGGCACCGATGCGACGCGCGTGGCCAGCTATAACCCATGGGTGTCGCTTTCATGGCTTGTCACGGGCAAGACGGTGGGCGGGATGGGCCTTTACCCGGTCCGCAACCGAATGGACCGCGAAACCGCACTGCGCCTGTGGACCGAAAAAAACGGATGGTTTTCCGGCGAAGCAGGAAAGAAGGGGCAGATCATTGCAGGTCAACTGGCCGACCTCGCGGTGCTGTCCGACGACTACCTGACCGTCCCGGAAGACGAGATCGCCCGGATCCGCAGCGTCCTGACGGTGCTCGGCGGCCGGATCGTCAGCGCCGAGGGCGATTTCACCTCTCTGGCCCCTTCCCTCCCGCCGCCGATGCCCGACTGGTCCCCGGTGTCGACCTTCGGCGGCTACTGGCAGGCTCCTCAGGGCGTCAGGCCCGCAGCAATGGCATGCGGCTGCAACTCTGGATGTGCCGTGCATGGCCACGATCACGCGGCCGCCGTCACCAGCCCGGTTCCCGTGGCCGACAAGCAGGGCTTCTGGGGCGCGCTCGGCTGCGGATGTTGGGCGGTTTGACTGGGCACGCGTCCATGATTGCCCAACCGCCGCCATCCCTGACATGAGCGGAAAGGTGGCCAGCCTGCCGCCAAAGCCGGCGGGGCCACTGTCCAGCACGGTTTTCCGCGCGCTCTGGATCGCGACCATCGTGTCGAATATCGGGACTTGGATGAACGGCGTCGCGGCCGGCTGGCTGATGACATCGCTTTCGTCGGATCCGCTGGTGGTGGCGCTGGTGCAGGCGGCAACGACGGTTCCGATGTTCCTGCTCGCCCTTCCGGCGGGCGCGATCGCGGATCTCGTGGACCGGCGCAAGCTGCTGCTTGGCGCTCAGACGCTGACGGTTACAGGCGCGGCCCTGCTTGCGCTGGCGACACTTGCCGGTGCCGTAAGCCCTTGGCTGCTGCTGGCGCTGACGGCGATGATGGCCGTCGGCTACGCGCTTGCGGCACCCGCGTTTCAGGCCATCGTTCCCGAACTTGTCGACCGCGAGGCATTGCAGCAGGCGGTTACGCTGAACGGGCTGGGCATCAATATTGCCAGATCAATAGGGCCTGCCCTTGCGGGTGTGGTGATCGCATCGTCCGGTCCGGGTGCGGTGTTTGCGGTCAACGCAGCCAGCACCTGCGGCGTCATCGCCGTGCTGTATCGCTGGAAGCGGGAGGCGCCGGACCGCGCCCTGCCTGCCGAGCACTTCATTGGCGCGATGCGAGCCGGGCTCCGCTACGCGCTGCGGTCGCCGGAATTGCGTTCCGTCATCTTGCGAGCCTTTGCCTTCTTTCTCTTCAGCAGCAGCCTGTGGGCCCTGCTTCCGCTGATCGCGCGCGAAGAGCTGGGGCTTGGTCCGACCGGCTATGGCGGGTTGCTGTCGTTCATGGGGGTGGGAGCCATTCTAGCCCGTCTTATTCACGGGGTTGGCTACGAAGGGTTGGCGGGAGTGGCATAAGCCTCTGATCTGAATTAGGAACTGGGTGTCTACACCGGCCCTGC